>CAVULP010000006.1:0-149396 GCA_963742375.1 uncultured Alphaproteobacteria bacterium | reverse complement strand
GACAACTCCAACACGCTCAACGGCCAGGCCTTCGAGAAGGACATGACCTTCACCGTTCAGGGCAAGTTCGATCTGACCCTGCCCACGGATTATCTCGACCAGTATGCTGTCCGCCTGAGCGACAATACGCAGGCCAATACCGGCGCCAACACCGTTTCAGCTTGGCGGTGCGTCACGACGCCACCGGTATTTATGTGGACCTGAGCGAGCTGATCTCCGAATTCAAGCGTCACTGTGCTGGAAAGCTTTGCGCTCAATCCACAGCCGGGCGACGACCAGATCGTCCTCAACCTCTCGCACCTGACGGCCGGATCGACGGATATCACGGCGTCTTACTATCTGATCGATAGCAACGGCGACGCGGGTCTGACGACGACTTTCGACGTATTGGGTCAAGCGTTCGTCAATGAAAATTGGGTGCAGGCGCAATTTACCGCCAACGGGTTGCCGGAAACGGACTCCGTCCTGCAGGGAACATATTCGACGCTGGTCGTCGACCAGAACGGCGAATGGACGGCACGCATCCGCAATGGCACACCGGCCGTGCAAGCGCTAGCGCAGGGTGAAACCCTCTCCGAAACGTTCAACGTCCAGGTGACCGACGACAAGGGCGCGGTCACCACCCAGCCAGTGACGGTCTATGTCACAGGCACCAACGATGTGCCAGTCGCGGCGCGAATCTGGGCGGCATTACCGTAAACCCGGCCACCCAGGCGCAGACGCTGAGCGGCCACGTTACGGTAGTCGACCCGGATCATGGCGCGACGCAGACTTCGGCAAGTGCTCAATGGTGACGGAAGCGTGGCCGGGGTCGCGTCACATCCCGCGGACTATTCGTTCGTGGTCGACGACCTCCACATCACCCTCAATGGCAACAGCAATGCTTTCGACGATAGCTTCGACGGCAGCAATAATCCTGGTAACCCGAGCGATACGCCGATCTTCAACGGCCAGGCTGTCACCTATGGTGTCAATGGGTCGGCTTACAATGCCGGCGATCCCACAACCTATCTCCCGCTGAACGGCAACGGCGGCGCGCTGTTGACCGCGGCGGGCGCCACCCCTGGCACCAGTTTGGGAAATGGGCAGCCTGTTAACCAGCAATTCCGCCACGTTGAAGACCGATACCACCGGGTCCGGCAACGGCTTGCACCAGGCGGACAACTTCACGGTGTCGGCGGAGTTCGACCTGACGCTGCCCAACGACATTGGCGAAGGCTACGGCATCCGCCTTTCGGACAAGCAATCGAACACTCTGATCGGAGACCCAGCAACGGCGACGATGTGCCTGGGGACTGTCCGTTCGCAAGGGCGACTGGATGGCGTCGTCGCTGTGCAGTTCCGCGATCTCGACTTCGTCGCCGGCACTTCGACAAATCTGCAGAGTATCGGTTTCGACACGTTCGCCCTGGCGAACGCTACGAATATTGTGCTCCACCTCACTCACGCAGCGAATTCGACCGCCGTCACGGCCTCCTACGAACTGCTCAACTCGAATGGGGCGGTTCTCCAGTCCTCCGTCTTCAATTCCAGCGCGGCGGGCACGATTTTCAGCGACGAAACCTGGACCCGGGCGCAGCTTGTCGCCACCTCGTCCACGACGGACCCCACGTATTATCAGGGGACCTATGGCGCGCTGACCGTCGATCCGAGCGGCAATTGGACCTACCAGACGCAGAACAATTCCACCGCGGTGAAAGCGCTCGCTGCTGGCGAGATCGCGCATGACACGTTTACCGTCCAAGTCACCGACGACCAGGGCACCTCGACGACGACGCCCGCGACCTTCACCGTCACCGGCGTCAACGACGCGCCGACGCTCAACCTCAACGGCGGCAACCCCGTCGTCCTGAACTATACCGAGAACGATCCCGGGACGCCGATCGCGGCTTCGGCAACGTTGGGCGATATCAATTCCGCTAAGCTCAACGGCGGCTCGTTGCGCATTTCGCTCGGCCTGACCGGCCACAGCGACGATCAGATCACCATCGCCGAGCAGGGTACCGACCCGGGCCAGATCCACGCCGACGGAACCAACGTCTATTACGGCAATGTGGTGATCGGCACCTACGTGGTGGCGACAATGGCAACGACCTGCTGATCGATTCACCCGCGACTCGGCGACACAGGCGGCTGCGCAAGCGCTGCTGCGCGACATCTACTACACGAATTATTCCGACGATCCGACGGCAGGTGCGCGCACCGCGACCTTCACCCTCATCGACGGCGACGGCACGGCCAACGGCGGTGTGGACCTGGCACCGCCACCGTGACGGTGAACGTGACCGCGGTCAACGACGCGCCGGTGAGCACGGTTTGGGCAAGGGACACCAACGAGGACAGCGCCATCGCGTTCAGCGGCACCAATAAGTTGCAGGTGAGCAACGTCGATGCCGACAGCGCGCCGATCACGACAACGCTGTCTGTGTCCCACGGCACGCTAGCTGTCACTTCGGTTGGCAGCGGCGCCACGATCCAAGACAGCGGCACCGGCATGGTGACGCTGACCGGCTCGGTGAGCCAGATCGACGCCATCTTCAATGCCAGCAATTTGATCTTCACCCCGGCCGCCAATTGGTGCGGAGCGACACGCTGACCTTGGTGAAAGACGACGGCGGCAATACCGGCACCGGCGAGGCCGCTGACGATACTAACACCGCGCAATCACGGTCGAATCGGTCAATGATACGCCAGTGCACGGCACCAACAACACCGTCACCACCAAGACGACACGGCCTACACCTTCGCGACCGCCGACTTCGGCTTCACCGATCCCGAGCGGCGGCCCGGGCGGCCCAACTCGCTCACCGCCGTCTAGATCACCACCCTTCCCGGAGCGGGCACGCTCACCGATAGGCGTGGCGGTCAGGGCCGACGATTACGTCAGCGTGGCCGACATCACGGCCGGCAAACTGAAGTTCACGCCGGCCGCGAACGCCAACGGCGCCGGCTACGCCAGCTTCACCTTCCAGGTGCAAGACAATGGTGGCGGCCAACGGCGTGATGGATCATGGACCCGTCGCCAAAGACGATGACGGTCAACGACGCGCCGG
Organism: uncultured Alphaproteobacteria bacterium; assembly: GCA_963742375.1. Classification (GTDB taxonomy): domain Bacteria; phylum Pseudomonadota; class Alphaproteobacteria; order Rhizobiales; family Xanthobacteraceae; genus Pseudolabrys. The sequence continues at coordinate 146,343 of CAVULP010000006.1, read as the reverse complement.
TGGTGATGGTGGCGCCGAGCGCGACCGTCGACTTCAACTCATTCGATGCTTCGGGCGGCGCAATCGATGGCGCGACCTTGAGCAATTATCTCGCCGGTTATGGCATCACGATTAGCGCGAGTGGTCCCGGCGCCGTTGTGCAGATCGCCGACGACCGCGCGATCTATGGCGGCGGCATCGTCCAGGCGACGTCGGGCCACAATGTCATCCTTGAAGGCGGCGGCAACCCGGTCAGCTATACCCTGACGTTCGCGCAGTCGATTTCGAGCTTCGCATTCGATCGCGTGCAGGAGAATTCGGGACCGTCTGGCTCGTCCTACGCGCCATTTACCGCTACGGCTTACGACGCCAACGGCAACGTGCTGAGTTCGGTCAGCGAGGGCGTGAATTACGTGTTTGGCAGCCCAACGCCAGCCGCTCATTATGTTCTCGACGGCCCGCAGATCGATCATGTGGTCTTCAGCGGTAACGATTATGGCTATCTTGGCTTTGCCAATGTCGTGACCGACACTTGGGTGCTCAACCACGGCGATAGCGCCGGCCAGACGGTTAACGAGGCCAATCCGACCATCCACGCGAGCGGCACGCTCACGGTCCAGGATGTCGACGGCACGGACAACGTCACGCTGTCGACGCTTGGAGTTGCGCTGAATTTCGATGGCAACACTGTCGCGGCCGCGGACCTCGGCCTCAGCGACATCCAACTGCTCAGCGACTTCACGATCCCGACCGGTAACGTCCTGAGCGGCCCAGCGACGGCGGCTCAGTTCAACTGGAGCTTCGACGCCACGGGCAGCGCGTTCGACTTCCTCACCCCGAGCGACACGCTGACGTTGCAATACACCATTCGCCCGGACGACGGTCACGGCACCACGACGACCGGCGACGGCGTGGTGACGATCACCATTAACGGCACCAACGATGCGCCGGTTGTGACCGCGGGCAGCACGCTCAGCTACACGGAAAACGACACGGCCACGGCGATCGCGCCGGCCGCCACGGTGACGGACGTCAATTCGACCAATTTCAACGGCGGCTCGCTGACGGCGGCGTTCACGGCAAACGGTGGCAGCGAGGATCAACTCGTCCTCCTGACCGACGCCGACGTCACGGTCGCAAGCGGTACGTACGTGTACCTGGACAGCGATGAGATCGGCACGATCAACGCCACGCATAACGGCGTCAACGGAGCTTCGCTCGAAATCGATTTCAATTCGGCCAATGCGACGCCGGCGGCTGTGACTACACTGCTGCAGCACATTGCCTACAGCGACAATTCCGACAACCCCTCGACCGCGGCGCGCACGGTGGCCTTCACGGTCGTCGACGGCGACGGCACCGCCAACGGCGGCAGCGACACCGGCGCAGCGAATGCGACCATTAACGTCGCCGCCGTCAACGACGCGCCGGTGGTGAACAACGAGACGCTCAACGGCACATCGCCGGCTTCAGCTACGACAGCGCCAACGGCCACTGGTACAAGGCCAGCAGCGATTACACGTCGTGGTCCGGTGCGTCGACGAACGCCGTGGCCGCCGGCGGCTATCTCGCCACCATCACGTCGGCCGCCGAGAACCAGTTCCTCCTCAACGTCGTGACGGCGGCTCACACCCCGATAATCTGGCTCGGCGCGTCCGACGCGGCGGCGGAAGGCACGTGGATTTGGACCGACGGACCAGAGGCCGGTCAGCAGTTCTGGCTGGGTGGGCCCGCGCCGGGCGGCGCCCCCGTTTCGGGTGCTTACGCTAACTGGAATACGCCGGAGCCCAGCGGGGACAGCAACTTTGCCTACATGTGGGGGACCGACGGGAACAGCGGAACCTGGAACGACGGCAATGGCCCCCAGTGGTATGCGACCGAGGTCAGCATCGTCGAGGATGTCAACTCCCTGATCCCCGAAGTCGTTCCTGCTGGCGAGCGCCACCGATGCCGAGGGCGACGCCACTCGATCAACTGGGTTCGACACCACCAGCGCGCAAGGCGGGACGGTGACGCTGCTCGCCAACGGCAACGTGCTGTACCACTCGGCGGCGAATTTCAACGGCGAAGACAGCTTCACCTATACGGTGAAGGACGCGAGCGGCGCGGTGTTCAAGACCGCGACCGTCGCTTTTTACCGTCGAAGCGGTCAACGACGCGCCAGTTGTCGTCGCCTCGAACGCGTCGAGCTCAGCTACCCTGTCGGTGTCCGATTTTCACGCCCGTCGACGTGCCGGACGCCACCTATACGATCATCGCCGGCATCAACGACCTCGGCCACCTCGTCGGCCAACAAGGACTGCTGTCGGGCCAATACAGCGGTTGGGCAATACGACGGCGCCACCTTTAGTTCGATCGCTGTTCCGGCGACAAACAATAACCAGCACCCCAATTCGATCAATAATGCTGGGCTCATCACCGGGTACGACGAGCCGGGGTCCTCGACGCCGCGCTACGGCTTCATCGACCACAACGGCTCCTTCACCACGGTTGACCTGACGCCCAACGTCAGCACGACGGTGGACGGAATTAACGAATCCGGCGTTGTGGTCGGAAGCTCTTATCTGCACGACGGTAATACTTATTCCGGCTACGTCTATGACCCGAGCAGCCAGACTGTCACCTATCTCAACGCATTTGGTTCAAGCGACACCCACGCAAATGGAATCAACAATTACGGTGACGTGGTCGGAACCTATGGCAGCCACGGCTTCCTCTATACGGGCAGTCAATTCATCACGATCGACGATCCGGACGGCACCTCGACGACGGCCGCGGGGATCAACGATTTTGGCCAGATCGTGGGCTGGTACATTACCGGCACCGGCGAAACCCATGGATTCCTCTATAGTGGCGGCGTTTTCGAGACCATTGACGACCCGCTGGGAACGAATGGCACCTTGATCCAAGACATCAACAATGCCGGCGAGATCGCAGGCCGCTACATCACCTCCGGCAGCGTCCAGCACGGCTTTACGGCGTCCGTCGAGGCGCTGCACGGGACGCTTTCCTTCAGCGATCCGGAGACGACCGACACTCACACGGTGAGCTTCGTTCCAGAAAATAGCGGAACCGGCTATGTCGGCACGCTTGCGCTCGACCCGGTCAGTGAAACGAATGGGTCTGGCACTGTAGAGTGGCATTTCAGCCTGGATGGCAACCAAGCGCTAGCGTCGCATCAAACGCTAACACAATCCTATGATGTGACCGTTGCCGACAACCATGGCGCTTCCGCCATGCAATCGATATCCGTCTCAATCGGCGGGCCGGGCGGTGACAGTTTCGTGTTCGACTCCAGTACACACCTCGGTGCTGACACCATCATGAATTTCAACAAAGCCGCCGACATCATTGACCTTGATAACTATGCCTCAATCACCGATCATGCCTCGCTCCTTGCCGCGCTGAGTTCGACCGGTGCCGACAGCACACACGGCGATGCCATCCATTAATCTCGGAAACGGGGACAGCGTGCAGGTCGCGGGCGTGACGCAGGATTATCTGCAGCAGCATTATCAGACCCTCGTCCACTGAACGGCCAAGCAATCGCTTGATAGGTTTGGGACCTCGCGCGCGAATGAACGCGATGCGGCTGGACTAGCGGCCACGAAAACCATAACAAAAAGAGGACGTTAGGCATTTGAAACTATTAATAAATTTCCATCTTTGCCGCTGGCGACTCGACCGGTAATCTGATCGACCTCATGACAGCACGACCCGCAGACCCCGGCAAAGCCGCACGCGCGCTCCGAGCTCGCCGCCGCGCTCGCCACCTGCCGTGGCGCCTTCATCGGCACCGCGGCGATCAGCGGCATGAGCAATATCCTCATGCTCACCGGCGCGATGTTCATGCTGGAAATCTATGACCGCGTGCTGCCGAGCCGCAGCATGCCGACGCTGGTCGGCTTGACGGTGCTGGTCACGGGCCTGTTCGCGGCGCTCGGCCTGCTCGACGCCATCCGCGGCCGCATTCTGGCGCGCATCGGCGGCGCGCTCGACGAGACGCTCAGCGGCCGAGTCTACGACACGCTGGTGCGCTTGCCGTTGCGCATCGGCGGCCGCAGCGAGGGCAACCAGCCGCTTGCGCGATCTCGACGCCATCCGTGCTTATCTGTCCAGCCTCGGCCCGGTTGCGCTGTTCGATCTGCCATGGATCCCGCTCTATCTCGCGATCTGTTTTATATTCCATCCGCTCATCGGCCTGACCGCGCTGGCCGGCGCCATCATTCTCATCATATTGACCGTGATGACCGAGCTCCTCATGCGCGCGCCCAACAAGGCGGCGACCGAGGCGGCCATCATGCGCAACAGCCTCGCCGAAGCCAGCCGCCGCAACGCCGAGGCGCTCACCGCCATGGGTATGGTCGGCCATATGGCGCGACGCTGGGGCGACGCCAACCGGCAATATATGAGCAACCAGGGCCGCGCCAGCGACATCGGCGGCGGGCTCGGCTCGGCCTCCAAAGTCTTGCGCATGCTGCTGCAATCCGGCGTGCTCGCGGTCGGCGCCTATCTGGTGATCCATCAGGAGGCCAGCGCCGGCATCATCATCGCCGGCTCCATCCTGAGCGCGCGCGCGCTCGCGCCGGTCGATCTCGCCATCGCCAATTGGAAGGGCTTCATCAACGCCCGCCAGGCTTGGAGCCGGCTGACCAAGCTCCTTGCGGTATTGCCCGCGCGCGATACCCCGATGGCCTTGCAGCCGCCCAGCCACCGGCTGGCGGTCGAGGGCGTCAGCGGCGCGCCGCCCGGCGTGCAGAAGGTCGTGGTCGCAGGACATCGCCTTCAAGCTCGAGGCCGGCCAGGGGCTCGGCATTATCGGCCCGAGCGGATCGGGCAAATCCTCGCTGGCGCGGCTTCTGGTCGGGGTCTGGCAGCCGCTGCGCGGCAGCGTGCGCCTCGACGGCGCCGCGCTCGATCAATGGTCGTCCGACGCGCTCGGCCGCCACATCGGCTATCTGCCGCAGGACGTCGAGCTGTTGGCTGGCACGGTGGCGCAGAACATCGCGCGCTACGAACCGGAGCCGGACAACGAGGCGGTGATCGCCGCGGCCAAGGCGGTCGGCGTGCACGACATGATCGTGCGGCTGCCGGCGGGCTACGATACCCCGGTCGGCGAGCAGGGGACCGCGCTGTCGGCCGGCCAGGCGCAGCGCATCGCGCTGGCGCGCGCGGTCTACCGCGATCCGTTCCTGGTGGTGCTCGATGAGCCGAATTCGCATCTCGATTCGGAAGGCGACGAAGCGCTCACCAGCGCGATCCTCGGCGTGCGCGAACGCAAGGGCATCGTGATCGTCATCGCACACCGCCCGAGCGCCATCGCCGGTGTCGATCAGATCATGGTCATGAACCAGGGGAAGGCGCAGGCCGTCGGTCCGAAGGACGAAATCCTGTCGAAAGTGCTGCAACGGCCGCAGGCCGCGCCGCAGCCGCTCAAAGTCGTGCCCAGTAGCGGGAGTGGCGGCGCATGATGAAAAAACTATCCAATCTCATTGCGCGCGGAGCCGATTGGGTCGAGAAATTCGCGCCCACCGGCCCGTCGGGCAGCGCGCGGCAATCGATCAAAAAACACCTGGTGGCTGGCGGCGCGATCGTGCTCCTGCTTGCTTTCGGCGTCGGCGGCTGGGCCTCGACCACGCAGATTGCCGGCGCGCTCATCGCGCCAGGGTCCATCGTCGTCGATTCCAACGTCAAGAAGGTGCAGCACCCGACCGGCGGCGTCGTCGGCAAGGTCTTCGCGCAGGACGGCGACCGCGTCAAAGCCGGCCAGATACTCGTGCAGCTCGACGACACGGTCACGCGCGCCAATCTCGCGATCGTCACCAAGGGTCTCGACGAACTGGCCGCCCGCAAGGCGCGGCTCGTGGCCGAGCGCGACGGCGCGCCATCGATCGCGTTTCCGCCCGAGCTCTTGGCCCGCACCGGCGATCCGTCCGTCGGCAACGCGATCGACAACGAACGCAAGCTGTTCGAGTTGCGCCGCTCGGCCCGCTCCGGCCAGAAGGCGCAGCTGCGACAGCGCATCGGGCAGCTCAAGGACGAAATCATCGGTTTGACCGCGCAGTTGGATGCAAAGGCACGCGAGACCACGCTGATCAACAAGGAGCTCGAAGGCGTGCGCGATCTTTACCAGAAAAACCTGGTGCCGATAAACCGAGTGACTGCGCTCGAGCGCGACGCCACCCGCATCGAAGGCGAGCGCGGGCAATTGCTGGCCTCGGTCGCTCAAGCCAAGGGCAAGACGAGCGAGACCGAGCTGCAGATCATCCAGATCGACCAGGATCTGAGCAGCGAGGTCGCCAAGGACATGCGTGAAGTCGACGCCAAATACGGCGAATTCGTCGAGCGCAAGGTGACCGCGGAAGACCAGCTCAAGCGCATCGATATCCGCGCGCCGCAGGACGGCATCGTGCTCGAATCCAAAGTCCACACCGTCGGCGGCGTGATCACCGCCGGCGATACGATCATGCTGATCGTGCCGGAAAGCGACAAGCTGCAAGTCGAGGCCAAGGTGAACCCGCGCGACATCGATCAGGTGCAGGTCGGCCAGGCCGCGGTGTTGCGCTTCGACGCGTTCAACTCGCGCACCACGCCGGAAATCAACGGCACCGTCACGCGCGTCTCGGCCGACACCACCACCGACCAGCGCACCGGGCAGAGCTTCTACACCACGCGGATTTCCATGACGAAAGAAGAGCTTGCCCGGCTCGGCGACGTCAAGCTCATCCCCGGCATGCCGGTCGAGGCCTTCGTGCAAACCGGCGATCGCACGGTTTTGTCCTATCTAATCAAGCCCTTGCAGGATCAGTTCTCGCGGGCGTTCCGGGAAAAATGATGCCTCTGTCACGTCGCCCCGCGGCCGGCGATTTCCCATGAGCTGGCTCTCGCGCTTGGCGCGGCGCTTCGGCCTCGCGCGCGGCTTGGCGCTGGCGTTGCTCATCGCGCTCGCCGCGCTGCGCATTGCCGACCCGGGGCCGATCGAGGAATTGCGCCTGCGCGTTTTCGACCTGTTTCAGGTGCTGCGTCCACGCGACGCCAAGCAGCGGCCGGTGGTCATCGTCGACATCGACGAGAAAAGCCTCAAGACCGTCGGGCAGTGGCCGTGGCCGCGCACGCGCGTCGCCGACCTGATCACGCAGTTGACCAAATTGGGCGCGCTCGTCATCGGCTTCGACATCGTGTTCGCCGAGCCCGACCGGATGTCGCCGGCGCTCGCGGCCGACACGTTCCGCAATCTCGACGACGCCACGCGCGAGAAGCTGCGCGCGCTGCCGAGCAACGATGCGGTCCTTGCCGACACGTTGCGCCATTCGCATGTCGTGGTCGGCGAGTCGGGCCTGCCGTTCGCGGCCGCGGAGCCGCAGGGCATGCGGCCGCCGGTCGGCATCGCGACTTTGGGGGCCAACCCGCGCCCCTTCATGCTGAATTACCCCGGCCTCTTGCGCAACGTGCCGGTGCTCGAGCTGGCCGCGAGCGGCCGCGGCCTGTTCAGCATCCGCGCCGAGCGCGACGGCATCGTGCGGCGCGTGCCGGTGGCGATGCTGGCGCAGGGCACGATCATGCCGTCGCTGACCATGGAAATGCTGCGGGTGGTGAGCGGCTCCTCGACGCTGCTGATCCGCGCCGACCAAGCCGGCCTGCAAAGTGTGGCGGTGCCCGGCTTCGTGGTTCCGACCGACAGCAACGGCCAGCTCTGGATCCATTTCGCCCCGCACGACCTGGCCCGTTACGTGTCCGCCGTCGACGTGCTGGAAGGAAAAGTGCCGGCCGATCGCGTCAGCCGCAGGCTGGTGCTGATCGGGACCTCGGCGGTCGGGCTGCTCGACGCCAAGACCACGCCGCTCGATCCGATCATGCCGGGCGTGGAAGTGCATGCCCAGGTGCTGGAAAGCGTGCTCGCCCGTTCGGTGCTGTCGGCGCCGAACTACGCCGTCGGCGCCGAATTGCTGGCGGCGATCCTGCTCGGCGTCATCATCGTCTGGCTGGCGCCGATCCTCAATGCGGCGCTGCTGCTGGTGTTCGGCGCGGCCATCATCGCGCTGAGCATCGGCACATCGTGGTATTTCTATGTCCACGACCAGCTGCTGATCGACTTCACCTATCCGCTGCTGTCGAGCGTGCTGGTCTATCTCACGCTGATGTTTGCCAATTACATGAGCGAGCAGGCCCAGCGCCGCCAAATCCGCTCGGCCTTCGGGCAATATCTGTCGCCGGCGCTGGTCGAGCAGCTTGCGAAGTCGCCGGAGAAGCTCGTGCTGGGCGGCGAAGAGCGCAATATGACGATCCTATTTTCGGACGTGCGCGGCTTTACCACCATCTCCGAGCTCTTCAAGCACGACCCGCAGGGTTTGACCTCGCTGATGAACAGTTTTCTCACGCCCTTGACCAACGCCATCCTCGATCGCAAGGGCACCATCGATAAATACATCGGCGACGCGATCATGGCGTTCTGGAACGCGCCACTCGACGACGCCACGCACGAAATCAACGCTTGCGAGGCAGCCCTCGACATGCAGGAACGCGTCGTGCAGCTCAACCGCTCGCGCGCGGAGGAGGCCAAGGCCAAGGGCACGCGCTTCATCGAGCTCAAGGTCGGCTTGGGCCTCAACAGCGGGCCGTGTGTGGTCGGCAATATGGGCTCCGACCAGCGCTTCGACTATTCCGTCCTCGGCGACACCGTCAATCTGGCTGCACGGCTGGAAAGCCAGACCAAATCCTACGCCTTGCCGATCCTGATCGGGGCGCGCACCGCGCAGGCCGTCAAAGACAAATTCGCATTGATCGAGGTCGATTTCGTCACCGTCAAAGGCAAAACCGAGCCGGAAGTCATCTATACGCTGCTCGGCCGCGGCGACGTTGCCGCCTCCGCCGAATACGGCAAGTTGTACGAGTCGACCGTGAAAATGCTGGAAAGCTACCGCAAGCGCGAATGGGATTCTGTGATGGCCATCATAGAATCAAGCCGCGCGGCGGCCGATCATTTTGGCCTGAGCGGGATTCTGGAACTGTATGGCGAGCGTGTTCGCGCATTCCGGGAAAACCCACCGCCGGACGACTGGAATGGCGTTTTTGCCCTGCTGACCAAGTAGCAATGATGGGCAAAGCGGGTTGGAATAACGGTCGATCGCCGGCGTTGGTTTTTCTGGGTGTGGCGTGAGGCTGGGGGCGGCATGTCGACTGCGATGCGGATTCGCTTTTGGGGCGTGCGCGGCAGCATCCCGTGTCCGGGCCCGGATACCGTTCGCTACGGCGGCAATACGCCCTGTGTGGAAATCCGCTGCGGCGACCGTGTCCTGATCTTCGACGCCGGTACCGGCATTCGCGCGCTCGGCCACACGCTGATCAATGCGGGTATGGCCGCCGACACCGACATTTTTTTCAGCCATTGCCACCTCGATCACGTGATCGGGCTGCCGTTTTACCCGCCGCTGTTCACGGCGGGCAACCGTGTCAATCTTTGGGCCGGCCACTTCGACGAGACGCCCGGAGTCGAGGAGGCGGTGCGCAAGGTCATGAGCTTTCCGCTATTCCCGATCGAGGTCGAGACCTTCCAGGCGCATTTGGAATTCCACGATTTCCGCGCCGGCGACAGCCTCGATCCGCGGCCCGGCATCGTGGTGCGCACCATGCCGCTCAGCCATCCCGGCGGGGCGACCGGCTATCGCGTGGAATATGCCGGCCATTCGACCGCCTATATCACCGACATCGAGTTGGGCGAGGGTCCATTCGACGAGGGCGCCATGGTGTTGGCCAAGGACGTCGGCGCCCTCATCATCGACTCAACCTATACCGATCAGGAAATACCGACGCATATCGGCTGGGGCCATTCCAGTTGGCAGCAGGTCGTCCGCTTCGCCAACGAGGCCGGCGTCGGCAAGCTGTGCCTGTTCCACCACGATCCGGACCACGACGACGCTTTCATGGACGCCATGGCGGCCGCCGCCGACGAAGCGCGCCCGGGCACGCTGGTCGCGCGCGAGGGCCTCATCGTAGAGTTGTGAGAGGCGTATTAAGTCGCACAGCGGGCGGTAAGTCGCTACCAATTTGCACGGTAAACGCCTAGAATCCTGCGGCAAATGCGCTAGGGTCGGGGAAAGCCGGTGCCACGTGTGAACCAGGTGTGAACCACGTGTGAACCAGTTCACAGCTGCGCGCGACCAAATGCTGTTAGGGGCTCTTTGGGGAGAGGGCTGTCGCTGACTCGATGAACTCAGGCGGGTGGCGTTCGTACGCGCGTCAACCGCTGCGGTTTGTCATTGAGCTGGAGACGAAATGCTGCAACCCGCCTCTGTGACACTCGACGGGCATGTTAAACCGGGCGCTGCGGCGCACGGACCAATTGATGCGATCACGATTCCCGACGCGCATTTGCTGTTCTCCGGCGATTTCAAGCGTGCCGGCACCGACCTGATCCTGTCGGACGAAACGCAGCAATTCGTCGTCCACGACTATTTCCGCGGCGAACATCACCCGACGCTGCTGTCGCCGGACGGTGCAGGGCTGGCGGCCGACGTCGTGGATGCGCTCACCGGCCATGGCGCTTACGCGCAGGCCGCAGCAACGCCCAACGCGGTCGTCGCGGTTGGGCGCGTGGCCGAGGTCGCCGGCAGCGCCACAATCGTGCGCAACGGTGTCGCCATCACCGCCAACGCGGGCGACGCCCTGCTCAAGGGCGACGTGCTGCAGACCGGCGCGGGCACGCTGGGCGTCACGTTTAACGATGGCAGCACGCTTAATTTGACGGCGAATTCGCGGCTCATGGTCGACGATTTCGTCTACGAATTCGAACGGATCGGCGAATTCCGAAATTCTCAACCTTGTGCAAGGTTCGCTGACCTTCATTTCGGGCGGGGTTGCGCACTCCGGCGGCGAGATGAAGATCACGACGCCGGTCGCGACCATGGGTATTCGCGGCACGGTCGGCGGCATCACCGAGTCGGACGGCGGCAAGGTGTCATTCTTCGTGGTGCAGAGCGAACTGGGCGCCGTCATCACCGATAACCAAGGCCATGTGCTGGCGCAGGTCGTGCAGAACGGCCCGTTGATTCAGGTCGTGCCGACCGGGCCGCTGCAGGTTCTGGCGCAGGAGATCGACAAGTCGCCGCAGGAATTGGCCGCCGAACTGGCCGCCCTGCAGCAGATCGTCAGCCTTCAGGCGGTCGGGCAGCAGATTCTGGAGCTATTCCTGAATCCAAACTCGATCACGCCGAATCACACGCAGATCGAAATTGATATTCCCAAGACCGCCATAGCGGACCAGGGCACGTTCGGCGCGAACGACAACAATTCAAATGCAAACTACACTGCAACCGTTACCACGACGACCACCGATCAGAACGGCACGACAACCACCACGACCGATCAGTTGGTGACCCAGCCGAATCCGGCACCGCAGAATTCGGGCACGACCGTCTACTGGACTGGCGCTAGCGACAGCAATTCGGCTAATAACGCCAATTGGAGCCCCGCTGCGCCGTCGTCCAGCAATGACGTCATCATCGGCCGCGATCAGAACGACAATCCAGTCCCCGATGCGACCGTCGCGGCGGGCAGCCCCGTCGTCGTGCATTCGCTGACGTTGAGCGATGGCGCGCATCTTGAAGCGAGACGATGTCTCGGTCGGCGGCGATATCGCCATCTTTGGCAACGCACCGACGACGACCGAAATTACCGGCGGCCTCACGATTCACGATCTCGGCGGCAATCTCTTCCTGCATGCGACGACCGGCAACGCCGAAATCCGCTCAATCGACGATCTGATCATTGGCAGTGTGGCGGGTAGCTTTACGGTTGAGGCCGTGGCCGCCCCCTGCGCGTCGGCGCATGCCGAAATTATCGCATGCGGGCCGGACCTCACGATCGGCACTATCCACGGTTATTTTCTGCTCAGCGCCACGATCGCGGACAGCGGCAATGCCGTCGCCAGGATTGCCTCCGAAAATGTCACGATCGGCGACGTGACCCATGATTTTACCGTCGTCGGCGGCGCGGATAGCTGCTCGCCCACCTTTGCCGAGATTTCCGCGACATGCGGCGACCTCGTGATCGGCAATATCGGCGGCGACTTTCCTGAACGGCGGCCTGATCGACGCCGACAACGGCATGCTGTCGATCGGTACCGTCGGCGGCACGCTTCGTCAACGACGGCGTCATGCGCGCATACGAGCTTGAGATCGCGGCCAACGACAACGGGGCGCTCGACAACCACGGCAAGATCATCGTGAGCGGCGGCAGTGGCGGCGGCGACGACGATGTCAGCGCGGTCGGCGTCGATCTTCACAATAGCGGCCTCTTCAAGGTCACCGACGGCGCGCTGCTCGATTTTAATGGTCAGCGTCCACAATACCGATTGCGGCACCATCCTTGCGAGCGACTGCGGTGGAATCGCCTTCAATGATCCGGTCTTCAACGCTGGCCTGATCAAGGCCTCGCACGACGGCGAAATCGACTTTAACGCCGACGTCCATAATTTCGGAACGATCGAAGCCGCCGTCTGGCGGCTCGATTTGCTTCGGCTACGGCTCGGTCGATAATTGCGGCCTGATCGATGCGACGCCATGATGCGCGGTCATCGTCGTTCTACGACAGCGTCTTGAACAGCGACTTGATCACGGCCTCGCACGGCGGTGAGATCGACTTCGGCGGCCAGCGTCCATAATAGCGGGACGATCCTGAAGCTGCCAGTTACGGCAGCATCTACTTCGCCTGCGGACTCGGTCGATAATTGCGACACCATCGAGGCTCCCTCCGGTGGTTACATCGACTTCAGCCATTGGGTCGGCGGCAACGGCACGCTTGCCATCGATGGCGGCGCGATCGAGCTGGCGAGCGGAACCTGCAACACCATCGACTTCTCGGGCAGTTGCGGCGGCACGCTGGTGCTCGACAACGCAACCGCGTCGCTCGGTCAGATCACGGGCTTCGGGCCCGACGACAGCATCGATCTCGCGCATCTCACCGACGTCTCGATTGTCGGCTACGCGGCCAACTCGTGCAACACGGGCACTCTTGCAGCTTCATTCCTGCACGACCGGCGATTTCTACCTGTCGTTCGCTGGCGACGGCACCAACTACACGGTCGATAACTTTGCGCTGTCCTCCGACGGAAATTGCGGCACACAGATCACCGAAGCGCCGGCGATCAATGTCCTCAATCAGGTGGTCGAGACCGATGGCTGCGACGTCACGACCGTCAAGGATTTCATGGTCGTGGAGCCATTTTCAGCGGTGCGAATCGCTTACCATCACGGCGACCGCCGGCCACGGCACGCTGTCGTTCGTCGATACAGAGTTGAACCCGGACGTGCCGGGCAGCACGATATCGGGAACCGCGACGCTTGCGCAGATCAACACCGTACTCGCGGATGGCATTGTGTACAGGCCTGACCATCCGCTGCCCGGCATCGACAATATTGGCGTGACAATCGCCGACGGCCATGGCGGCGGCGAGACGCTCAATCTCATCTTCAACGTCGGGGGAACGGGCGGCGCTACGCTGACCGCGACGGCCGGAAACGACGTCATGTACGGGACCGAAAGCGGCGATTCGTTCGTGTTCGACGCCAACCAGAATGGCCACGACGTGGTCGCCAATTTCGACCCGTGCCATGATATCCTCGATTTCAATACGGCGATTTTCGACACGATCTGCGAGGTGATCGACAGCGCCCACGACGACATCTACGGCAATGCCGTCATAACGACGGACCACTATGGCACGATCACCCTCGCTCACGTGGCGGCTGCGCAGCTCAATAGCGGCAATATTGCGATCAGCGGCGGTGTCGTGGGCAACTGATGGTCGTGCGGCAATCCGCGCGCTCAGCCCTCTTGCGCGACGTCTTCAAGCGCCTCGCGCTTGACGATGATGATCTCGTTGCTCTCGATGCGCACGATGCCGCTGCGCTGCCAGTCGCGCAGGCATTTGTTGACGCTTTCCCGCGTCATGCCGACGATGTTGCCGAGTTCGCGCTGGGTGAGGCGGATGCGCGCGCCGGCGCGGGCGCCGGCAAGTCCCGCGGCCATGTCCGCCATGCGCAGCAGCGCCTTGGCGAGCCGCACCGGCAATTGCAGGAAGGCCATCTCGGCGATCTGCCGGTCGCTGTGACGTAACCGCGCGCACAGCAAGTCGACCAGCCGCGGCCAGCCGCTCGGATTGCTCTCGAGAAACGCCATCACGTCGCGCCGCTCCAGCACGGCAAGCGTGCAATCGGTCATTGCGGCGGCCTCGGCGGTGCGTTCCTTGCCGTCGAGCACGGCGATCTCGCCGAAGACGTCGCCCGGCTGGATGATCGCCAGCACGATTTCCTTGCCCTCCGGCGACGGCACGCTGATGCGCACATTGCCGTCGAGCACCGCCATCATGCTGTCACCCGAGGCGCCCATCAGGAAGATCGTTTCGCCGGCTGCGAAATTGCGCATGCGGGCGCGCGCAACCAGTTCGCTGCGTTCTTTTGGGCTGAGCCCGCGGAACAGGATGCATTCGGCGAATAGTCGGCGGGCCCTGTCGAGCGTGGTTCGGTCGGACGCTTGCATGATGGTAATCCGTGCTTGCTTGATAATGCGTCGCTGCCGCGGCAATCACAATGGCCGATCGCTTGCCCGAAACATTTTGGCCGTCGATTTCGCAATATGACAATTCGGCAAATTTGCGCGCGGCATGTTTCGCTGACGCGTGGAGCGCGCAGAATCCACGGCGGCTGTCTGCGGATTGAAGAAAAATGCTATACAATATCAAGTAGTTAAGTCGTCAAACCGGCAAGTTCGTCCTTCTAGGGCTTCCGGAAAATCTGTACTATCGCGCCGGGTACTGATGTGCGCTTACGCCCCGGTCAGCCGGAGTCGACAATGCCTGAGGCTGTAAGCGCGCCGAATTCGCAGCCGGCGCCGCAAATCTACGAGCCGCTTCGCGTCCTGCTCCGTGCCGGCAAGAACGACGAAGCCATCGTGAAATTGTGCGCGCTCATCGTTGCGCGGCCGGACGATCTGCTCGCCAAGGAATTGCTGTTCGACGCGTTTTTTCAGAAACGCGAATGGCTGCCGGCCGTCGTTCTCGCCGAGGAGCTGGCCCGCCGTCAGCCGGGCGTCGCGCGCCTGCAGAAGGCGTTGATCGCGACGCTGTCGAATATGAAGCGCTACGACGAGGCGATTGCTCAGGCATCGCAATACCTCGCGCAGCATGGTGAAGAGCTCACCATTCTGGACGTGCTTAAAGTCGCGCATTTCTATACGGGTAAAATCGACGAAGCGATCCGCTATGGACAGCGCGCGATCGAGATACGTGACGCCGAAGCCTGTCGGAATACGCCATCCATGCCCATGACCGAGCCGAGCGGTCCGCCGTCGGGGCGCAACGTCATTTCGTTTTCGCTATGGGGGACCGTGCCGTTCTACAGTTACGGCGCCATGATCAATCTCGTGCTCAGCCGCACGGTGTACCCCGGCTGGACCTGCCGTTTCTACGTCGATGCGACGGTGCCGCGCCCGTGCGTGGCTTTCCTGCGCGACAACGGCGCCGACGTGCGAAAGATCGAGGACGAATATCCCGGCGTCGGCCTGTTTCAGCGCTTCCTGGTGATGAACGATGCGGCCGTCGGGCGCTTTCTGGTGCGCGATTGCGACGCGCGCCTTTCCGCGCCGGAAGCCGATCTCGTGCAACAATGGATCGACAGCGGCTATCCCTTTCACGCCGTGCGCGACCACGTGCTGCACAACGAGCTCATGATCGGGTGTCTGTGGGCGGGCCGCACCGACTGCGGCATCGATATCGTCGAGCTGATGCGGCGCTACTTTGCACATGGGCCGACGGCCAAATACGGCCACGACCAGCGCATGCTCGGGTTGATGCTATGGCCGCTGATCCGCAGCCGCTGCCTGGTGCACGACAAGTATTACAAACTGGCCGGCGTGCATGCGCTGCCGCTGCCCGATCCGAAAAGCCATTTCGGCGCCGGCCGGCAGAATCTCGCGGCCGTGCTTGGCGAAGTCGAGACCCTCGGAATTCCACGGATATTGTAGCGCGCCGGCGGTCCTTTGCTTCAAAACGGCTCGTAGCCGCGCAGCGCCGGGATCACGCGCTCGCCGAACAGCCGGATCGAGCGCATCACGTCGTCGGCCGGCAGATCGGAGAAATTGAATTCGCCCAGGAACACGTTGAACAGGCCGGCTTGCGCGGCCGCGCGGAGTTTGCGCGTCACGGTGTCGGGCGAGCCGATGAACACCAGCTCGTGCTTCATCAGGTAATCGGCGTCGAACACATTGGCCATGATCTCGGAGGCGCCCGGCTCGCCGCGGCCGATGAATTTCTTGGCGTGCTCGCGCACGCGCTGCCTCGAACGTCTCGCCCGGCTTGGGCTGCGGCAGGAAACCCTCATAGGCGCGGGCGGCGCGCGCCAGCGCAACCTCAAGCGCCTTCTCGTCGCTCTCGTCGACATAGACCAGCGTGCAATAGGCGATGTGCGGCTTGCGCGCATGGCCGGCCTTATTCCAGTTGTCCAGGAATACGCGGTAGCGCGGCGCGGCGTCGGCGCGCGGATAAATGAGGAAATAGCCGGGATTGATGCCGTTCGCCGCGCAGAATTCGAGCGTGCGCGGATCGCGGCTCATCATCCACAGCGGCGGATGCGGCTTCTGCACCGGCTGCACCGCGAGCCGCGTCGGTTCGACGGTGTGAAAGTTATCGCCGCGAAATTCGAATGGTTGCGTCTCGCCATAGGCCGCGCGCAGATAGGCGACGAATTCCAGCGTCGGCGTCTTGCGCAGATCGTAGTCGAGCCCGAAGGGGCGGAAATAATCGGCGTTGATGCCGGGCACCAGCCCGCATTCCATGCGCCCGCCCAGCATCTGGTCGACGATGGCGATCTCCTCCGCCAGCCGCAGCGGATGATAGAGCGGCACGATATAGCCCATCGGGCCGACGCGCAGGTTCTTGGTGCGGGCGCCGGCGCCGACCGCGAACAGGCTGGGCGAGGAGATCCAGCTCTCGTCCGGGCGGAAGTGGTGCTCGACGCAGAAGGCGTAGTCGTAGCCGAGCGCGTCGCATAATTGCAGCTCGCGCCACAGCTCCTCGTAGCGCTGGTGCGGCGTCTAGCCGGGCTTGCCCCAGATGTGGGAGAAATGCGCGAATTTCATTTTGCGTCGTCTCCCGGCGGCCAAAACGCGCGCGACCTTAGCACGGATTATGCCGCTGTCGCGGCCCGCGGCCCGCCGCCCGGCCATTGCCAGCGGCGCGCGAAGCAAGGCATTGATCCCGCACGATGGATTTCTCGCAACCCTTCGACGTGGTGGTGGTGGGCGGCGGCAATGCCGCGCTCTGCGCCGCCATCACGGCGGCGCGCGCTGGCTGCCGCGTGATCGTGCTGGAGGGCGCGCCCGAATTCTACCGCGGCGGCAACACCCGCCACACGCGAAATTTAAGGCTCGCGCATGACGGCAGCGCGCCGACCATGACCGGGCCTTACGGCGAGGCCGAATTCCTCGACGATCTCTACCGCGTCACCGGCGGCGAAACCGACAAGGTGCTGGCCGAACTGACGGTCGCGCGCTCGAGTGAATTGCTCTCATGGATGGACGAGCAGGGCGTGCGCTTCCAGCCGCCGCTCGGCGGCACGCTCTCGCTCGGCAAGACCAATGCCTTCTTCCTCGGCGGCGGGCGCGGCGCGCTCAACGCGCTCTACCGGCGCGCGCAGGCGCTCGGCGTCACCTGCCTCTATGACGCGCCGGTGACCGCGCTCACCATCGACAACGGTTATTTCATGTCGGCCACCGTCAAGTACGAGGGGCGCGTGCAGAGCGTGCGCGGCCGCGCGCTGGTGGCGGCTGCCGGCGGCTTCGAGGCCAATATCGAGTGGCTCAAGCAGTATTGGGGCGCGGCGGCCGATAATTTCCTGATCCGCGGCACGCCCTATAACACCGGCTCCGTCTTGCGCATGCTGCTCGACGCCGGCGTCGGCGCGGTCGGCGACCCGACGCAATGCCATGCGGTGGCGATCGACGCCCGCGCGCCCAAATTCGACGGCGGCATTGCCACGCGCCTCGACAGCATCATTTTCGGCATCGTGGTCAATCGCGCAAGCGCAACGCTTCTACGACGAGGGCGAGGACGACCTGGCCCAAGCGCTACGCCATCTGGGGCCGGCTGGTGGCGCAGCAGCCCGGCCAGATCGCCTATTCGATCGTCGATGCTAAATCGATCCGCCTGTTCATGCCGTCGATTTTCCCGGCGCTCGAGGCGCAGACGATTGGCGAACTCGCAACGAAGCTCTCGCTCGATCCGGCCGCGCTCGAAAAAACCGTCGGCGACTTCAACGCCGCGGTGCGGCCCGGCACATTCGACCACAGCGTGCTCGACGATTGCGCGACCTCCGGCCTCGCCATCCCGAAAAGCCACTGGGCGCGCAGGCTGGATACGCCGCCATTCTACGGCTATCCGCTGCGCCCCGGTATCACCTTCACCTATCTCGGCCTGCGCGTGAACGAACAATCGCGCATGCTGCTCAAGGACGGCGCGCCCGCCGGCAACATGTTCGCCGCCGGCGAGATCATGGCCGGCAACGTGCTGGGCAAGGGCTATCTCGCCGGCATCGGCATGACCATCGGCGCGGTATTCGGCCGCATCGCGGGCGAGGGGGCGGCGGCGCATGCTCGCAACTGAAAACTTACGCGAAGCCGACCGGCTGATGACGGTGTGCAACGCCTGCCGCTATTGCGAGGGGCTGTGCGCCGTGTTCCCGGCCATGGAGATGCGCCGCACCTTCGCGGCCTCCGATCTCAATTATCTTGCCAATCTTTGCCACCAGTGCGGCGCCTGCTATCCCGACTGCCAATATTCGCCGCCGCATGAATTCAACGTGAACGTGCCGGCAACGCTCGCCAAGCTGCGCAACGACAGCTACGCCGATTACGCCTGGCCGCGCGCGCTCGCCGGCGCCTTCGAACGCAACGGGCTGGCGATCGCGCTCACGTGCGCGGCGAGCGTCATGGCGTTCATCGTCGGCTTCGTCGCCTTCGCCGATCCCGCCGCGCTGTGGTCGCGCAACGCCGGCGATTTCTACAAAGTCATGCCGCACCGGGCCATGGTCGTGCTGTTTGGCGCGGCGGCGCTTTACGCGATCGTGGCCTTCGTCTTCAGCCTGCGCGCCTTCTGGCGCGACATCAACGCCGGCGCGCCCGCGCGCGGCTTTGCCGCGTTCTGGCAGGCCATCGCCGACACGTTCACGCTGCGCTATCTCGGCGGCGGGGGCGGCGGCTGCACGAGCGAAGATGAGCAGCCCTCGAACGCGCGCCGCCTCTATCACCATGCGACCTTCTACGGTTTTTTGCTCTGCTTTGCCGCCACCTCGGTCGCGACGATCTATCACTACGCCTTCGGCTGGCACGCGCCTTATGCGCTTATACAGTCTGCCGGTGCTGCTCGGCATTCTCGGCGGCCTCGGTCTGCTTGTCGGCCCGGCCGGGCTGTTCCTGCTGGCGCGCGGGCGCGACCCCAAGCTCACCGATCCGGCCCGCGCCGGCATGGACACGGCCTTCATCGCCATGCTGTTCCTGACCAGCCTCACCGGATTTCTGCTGATGATCCTGCGCGACACGCGCCGCCATGGGCCTGTTGCTCGCGCGTGCATCTCGGCGTGGTGCTGGCGCTGTTTTTGAGCCTGCCCTACGGCAAGTTCGTGCACGGGCTCTACCGCTTCCTGGCGCTGGTCAAATACGCCGGCGAGCGGCGAGAGCGGGACGTTTGTTGAGTAGCGCTCATAGCGCCGCCACCGCCGACACCTCGATCAGCAGCGGCTCCTGCACCAGCCGGTCGATCATCAGCAGCGTGTTGGGCGGGTAGGCGCCATTGGCAAACATCTTGGGAAATTCGCGCAGCCGGAATTTCATGAATTTCGGGATATCCTGCGAGTGCACGAGATACGTCGTGAACTCGACGACATTGCCCCAGCCCGCTCCTTGCGATTTCAGCGCCGCCTCGATATTGGCGAAGGTCTGCGCGCACTGCGCCTCGAAATCCTCGCCGGCGAGCTTGCCGTCTTTGTGAACGCCGACCTGGCCGGCGATGAACAAAAATTCCGACGCCTTCACCCGCGTCATGTGCGAATACTGCCCGAGCGGCTTGCCGAGCGCGTCGGGGTTGACGATCTTGATGTCCGCCATGGCGCTAGCCTCCTCAGCCGACCTCGACGATCTCTTCCGGAAACTGATGCAGGCGGTCGCCCGGGCCGTTGCCGCCGATCAGATAATTGTCGCACAGCCAGTTCAAGAAGCCGGCGTGAATATAAGTCGGGTGCACGACGATGTTCATGTCCTTCTCGATGGTCATCGGCTCGTCGTTGCGGATCAGCGGGCGCTCGACCAGATCGTAGCCCTGGCCGTGGCAATAAAGCCGCGCCTCGCCCGGGCGGCCGTTCTTGCGCATGAAATCGTTGAAGGCGTCCCAGATGTCCTTGCACGGCGTGCCGGGCTTCAACAGGTCGAGCGTGAACTTGCGCGAGGCCTTGCAGAATTCGAGCTCGTCCTTCATCGCCTGCGGCACCTTGGTGCCGACCACGCAGGAGCGGCCGAGCTCGGTGTACATGCCGCCCGGCCCGTTATCCTCGACCAGCAGCGCGATCTGGTCGCCTTTCCGGATGACGCGGTTCTGCAAATGCCGGTTGGCGAATTTCGACGGCCTGCCGAGCGGCATCGAGGCGCACAGATAAATGCCGTTCTCGCTGCCGTGGCATTGGCTGTAAGCTTGCGCCACCGCCGCCACCTCGGTGTCGCGCATGCCGGGCTTCACCGCCGCGAAGGCCGCGCGCATGGCGCCGTCCTGCATCAGCGCCGCGCGCTTGACCAGTTCCATCTCCTCGGCGCTCTTGATGACCTTGATCTTGTCGACCATGTCGGTGGCGTCGACGTAGCGCGCATTGGGAAACGTGCGCTTGATGTAATCGAGCAGCGCAAACGACATCTGATAGGTGCCGACATAGCCGATGGTGCCCTTGGCGAAGGGCGCCAGCGCCTTGGCCGCCAGCTCGGGGTCGTAGTCCTTGGTGTAATGCGCCGAGGCATAGCTCGGCGTGGTGAGAATCTGCTTCACGCCGCGCCAGTTGCCGTCGCCTTGCGCCGTGGTCTCGCCGCCGCCGAACGGGCCCTGGCACACCACCGTCATCTCGTCCTCGCGCGGAAACACCACCGTGTTGGGATAGCCGTTGGTCGCCGGCATGTCGGTGAACCAGCGCACATAGCCGCCCATGTGGTCGTTGTTGTTCTGCATCAGCAGCACGTCGATCTTCTCGCGCGCCATCGCCGCGCGCACCGCCTTCCAGCGGCGCTCGAGTTCGGCGGTGGAGATCGGCGTGTTCAGCCGTTCGGACAGGGCCATGAGTTCAGTCTCCCCAAAATCTCACCAAGAGGCGGGCGTTTCACGATGTTGATCATAGACTTCAGGTCGCCGGCAAGAAACTTGGCCATGTTGCCGGCGATGGTCGGCATGGCGCGGTCCTCGTAGCCCTGCGAATAGCCGCCGAGATGCGAGAACATCGTGAGGTTCTTGGCCTTCCACAGCGGGCTGTCTGCCGGCAGCGGTTCCTGCGCGTAGACATCGAGCGCGGCGCCGGCGATTTGCCCGGCTTCCAGCGCCGCGATCAACGCTTGCTCGTCGACCACGCCGCCGCGCGCCACATTGACCAGATAGGCCGACGGCTTCATGGCGGCGAAGATCTTTTCGCCGACGATATTGCGGGTCTGCGCGCTCATCGGAACCAGCGCCACCAGGAAATCCAGTTCGCCCGCGATCGTCACAAGATCGTCGCGCGCCACCATGCGGTCGAAGCCGTGTGCCGGGCGCGGGGAGCCGGTGATGCCGATCACGGTCATGCCGAACAGCTTGCAGATCGGCGCCAGATATTCCGCGATCAGCCCGACGCCGAGAATGCCGACGGTCTTGCCGGACAAAAGCTGCGCCGGCCAGCGCTCCCAGACGCCCTTGTCCTGCACATGCGTCGCGCGCGGCAGGTCGCGCGCGAGCGACAGCATGTAGGCGATGGTCGCCTCCGTCACCGGCGCGCCATGGATGCCGCGGATATTGGTCACCACCACCTCGGCGCCGAGCGAGGGCAGGTCGACGATATTGTCCACGCCGGTGCCGAGCGCCTGGATCCATTTCAGGCGTCTGGCGTCGCGCACCACGTGGTCGGCCATGGGCGGGGAAAAGCACAACAGGACATCGGTGTCGGCGATGTAAGGCTCGACCTGGCTGTGGTGGCCGACCACGTTGATGGTCAGTTGCGGGAAGCGCTCCAGCAGCATGGCCTTGTAGCGGGCCCGCATGGCTTCCTGGACTTCGGTGAGAATGAGGACTTGCGGCATGGCGCCGGATGTATAAAGGGAAAGTCTCACCTTGGGAAACAACCGTGCCGGTGGCCCGCATCGCGGGCCTGGGCTAATATGGGCGCCGCAGCCTTTTCAGAGGATCAAGACCATGGCGGACATCCCGATCGATTGGGCAAACGTGAACTGGTTTTATGTCGCCGTGCTGGCGATCTTCGTCTTCGTCGCCACCCTGGTCGGCGACGTCCTCTCGTTCCAGCACCGCGGCATGGCTGCCCTGCTGTCGGCGATATTGTTCGCGGTGATCTTCGTGTTCTGGAGCTATTATCCGCACCACCTGCCGCTGCCGACCAGGCTCGAAACCGAGCGGCCGCAGGCGGCCGAACCGGCCGGGATGCCTGCACAATCGGCGCCGGTGCGGCCGCGCAATCCGGTCACCGACATCACGCCGCCGAAAAATCCGATCACCGACGTGACGCCGCCGAAGCCGCAATAGGCTTGCAATTGGCCGGCGGAATGATGTTTCAATAACAAGCCTTGCCGCAGAGCGGAGCAGTCAAATCCCATGAAGAAAGTCTATCCCGACGCCAAGGCGGCGCTTGCCGGCCTGCTCAAGGACGGCATGCTGATCTGTGCCGGCGGCTTCGGCCTGTGCGGCATCCCGGAGACGCTGATCAAGGCGATCCGCGATTCCGGCGTGCAGAACCTGACCGTCGTCTCGAACAATGCCGGCGTCGACGGCGCCGGCCTCGGCCTGCTGCTCGAGACCAAGCAGGTCAAGAAGATGATCTCGTCCTACGTGGGCGAGAACAAGATGTTCGCCCAGCAATTTCTCGCCGGCGAACTGGAAATCGAGTTCAACCCGCAAGGCACGCTGGCCGAGCGCATCCGCGCCGGCGGCGCCGGCATCCCGGCCTTCTTCACGCGCACCGGCGCCGGCACCGACATCGCCAAGGGCAAGGAAGAGCGCGACCTTCGACGGCGACCGCTACATCATGGAGCGCGGCATCGTCGCCGACCTGTCGATCGTGCATGCCTGGATGGGCGACAGCGAAGGCAATCTCGTCTACCGCAAGACCGCGCGCAACTTCAATCCGATGATGGCGACCGCCGCCAAGGTCACGGTCGCCGAGGTCGAGCATCTGGTGCAGCCGGGCGACCTCAATCCCGATCACATCGTCACGCCGGGCGTCTACGTGCAACGCATCGTCCACGTGCCCGACGCGCCCAAACACATCGAGCAGCGCACCGTGCGCAAGCGCGTGGCGCCGGCCGGAACCGGGGAGGAAGTCTGATGGCCTGGACCCGCGATCAGATGGCCGAACGCGCGGCCAAAGAGCTGCGCGACGGCTTCTACGTCAATCTCGGCATCGGCATCCCGACGCTGGTGTCGAACTACATCCCCGACGGCATGACCGTGCAGCTGCAAAGCGAGAACGGCATGCTCGGCTTCGGGCCGTTCCCCTACGAGGGCGACGAAGATCCCGACCTGATCAATGCCGGCAAGCAGACCGTCACCGAGATTCCGACCACCAGCTTTTTCTCCTCGGCCGACAGTTTCGCCATGATCCGCGGCGGCCACATCGACATCGCGCTGCTCGGCGCCATGCAGGTGGCGGAAAACGGCGACCTCGCCAACTGGATGATCCCCGGCAAGATGGTCAAGGGCATGGGCGGCGCCATGGACCTGGTCGCCGGCGTCAAGAAGGTGGTGGTGATCATGGAGCACACCGCCAAGGACGAGCCCAAGCTGCTGCACAAGTGCAACTTGCCGCTCACCGGCGCCGGCGTGGTCGACATGGTGATCACCGATCTCGGGCGTCTTCACCATCGACCGCAAGGCCGGCGGCATGACGCTGATCGAGCTCGCCCCCGGCGTCACGGTGGACGAGATCACCAAGAAGACCGAGGCGAAGTTCAAGGTCGACGCGAAGCTGAAGCA
Source organism: uncultured Alphaproteobacteria bacterium (assembly GCA_963742375.1). Classification (GTDB taxonomy): domain Bacteria; phylum Pseudomonadota; class Alphaproteobacteria; order Rhizobiales; family Xanthobacteraceae; genus Pseudolabrys. The sequence continues at coordinate 122,114 of CAVULP010000006.1, read as the reverse complement.
CTAGGGAACAAAAGTTGCGCCTTCGCCTTTGATACGGAATGAGCCCCAAGCCCGACTTCCACGAGGAAATGGACCGCCTGCAGGGCCACATGCCCGGCTGGGCCGGCCGCAAATTCGATCGCCTGCGTAGCCCGCGCGCGGTCTGGGTGCGTGTGCCCGCCGGCATCGCGCTCACCGGCGGCGGCGTGCTCGGCTTCCTGCCGGTGCTCAGCGTCTGGATGCTGCCGGTCGGACTTGCGCTCCTGGCGGTCGACGTGCCGCCGATGCGCCGGCCGCTCGCGCGCGTCCTGAATTTCACCAATCGCAAGATCGAGCAGCGAAAAGCGCGGGGGACGGGCGAAAAAGCGAGCTAGTCCACCGTCGCGGCGCGCGCCTGCGCAATGAGGTGGCGCGAGCACCCTCCCTTTGATTCTTCACGCTAAGCCGCTACAGAATCGGTCCGACCAGGGGGAACGGCCGATGCTCTCCGACGCCGACCGCAAGAACGCCGCCGATATCCTGATGCAGGCGGCGAAAGACCGTAAACAGGCGACGCAGCTGCACGTCACCTTTCCGGCGATCACCATCGAGGACAGCTACGCCATCTCGACCGAGGTGATGCAGCGCAAGGTGGCGGCCGGCCGCAAGGTCATCGGCCACAAAGTCGGCCTCACCTCGAAGGCCATGCAGCGCTCCTCGATGATCGACGAGCCGGACTACGGCTACATCCTCGACGACCAGATGATCGGCGACGGCGCCAAGGTCAAGCACGCCGACTACTGCAAGCCGCGTGTGGAGGTCGAGCTCGCCTTCATCCTCGGCAAGCGCCTGATCGGCCCGGGCGTGGGCTTGACCGACGTGCTGCGCGCCACCGAATACGTGGTGCCGGCGATGGAGATCGTCGACGCCCGCCTGCAGGACCCGCGCAAGATCGTCGACACGGTTGCCGACAACGGCGCCGCCGCCGGCATTGCAATTGGCGGAAGACCGGTGGGGCCGATGGACGTCGATCTGCGCTGGGTCGGCGGCATCATGTACAAGAATTCCGAAATCGAAGAGACCGGCCTTGCCGCCGGCGTGCTCGGGCACCCGGCCTTGGGCGTCGCCTGGCTCGCCAACAAGCTGGGCCAGCACGGCAGCGCGCTCGAGCCCGGCCATATCGTGCTCGCCGGCTCCTTCACCCGCGTGGTGTTCGCGGCCAAAGGCGACACCATCCACGCCGATTACGGCCCGCTCGGCGGCATCGCCATCCAGTTGTGTGAGCGATCATGGCATGTCAACGGAATTCCAACGCAACGCCTTCAAGCACGCCATCGCCGCCGGCAAATTGCAGATCGGCCTGTGGTCGAGCCTGTGCTCCAACATCGCCGCCGAGATCGTTTCGGATAGCGGCTTCGACTGGATTTTGCTCGATACCGAGCATTCGCCCAATGAAATCCCCGATCTCGTTACGCAGCTGCAGGCGATCCAGCGCGGCACTGCGACGCCGATCATCCGGCCGGCCTGGAACGACGCCGTGCTGGCCAAGCGCTGCCTCGACATCGGCGCGCAGACGCTGCTGTTTCCTTACGTGCAGAACGCGGAGGAAGCGCGCCGCGCGGTCGCCTCGACGCGTTACCCGCCGCAGGGCATCCGCGGCGTGTCGGTGGCCGCGCGCGCCAGCCGCTACGGCCGCACGCCCGGCTATCTGACCAAGGCCAACGATGAAATCTGCGTGCTGGTGCAGGTCGAGACGCGGCCGGCGCTCGACCAGCTCGAGACAATCGCCAAGGTCGAGGGCATCGACGGCGTCTTCATCGGCCCGTCCGATTTGGCCGCCTCGCTCGGTCATTTGGGCAACCCGCAACACGCCGACGTGCAGAAGGCCATGCAGGACGCCGTCAAGCGGCTCAAAGCGCTCGGCAAGCCGGCCGGCATTCTGACCGGCAACGAGGAGGAGGCGCGGCGCTATATCGACTGGGGCTATCTGTTCGTCGCCGTCGGCGCCGATGTCGGCCTGCTGGCCAAGAACGCCGACGCGCTGGCGAAGAAATTCAAGTCCTAGCTGGCCCCGCTACCCCCTTTGAATCGTTTGCGAATCAGCATAGACCGCAGGGGTTATCCACAGTCCTTGCGTCAACGTAGCCACGCGTTTTCGCAAACGGACGCTTCATGCCGCACGTGCCGGGCACAGCCCGCTTCGACCTCATCGCGCGCAAATGGCACGCGCTCGCCCAGCGCCGGCTCGACTACTACGAGGAGCTTTATCGCAGCGGCCGCTGGACGCTCTATTACGGCTCGCGCCAGCAGTTCGCGCGCCATATGCTCGACGTCATCCGGGCGGCCAAGACCTGGGCGAAGCTCGCCGGCGAAGCGCCGCCGGCCGATGACGGCAAGGACAAGGACGACTTCCAGTTCGCGGCATGAGTCAATCATCGGCAGTTGTGGCGGCCGCCTGCCTGCTGGCGGCCTTGGCGCGGCCGGCCGTCGCCGCTCCGGCCGACGACGCGCGGCTCAAGCACGGCGCGGCGCTGCTGCAGCGCGCCTGCGGGCAATGCCACGCCACGGCCAAGACCGGCGACAGTCCGAACAAGGAGGCGGTGCCGTTCCGCACGCTCGGCCAGCGCTATCCGATTGAATCGCTGGAAGAGGCGCTGGGCGAAGGCATCATGTCCGGCCATCCCGACATGCCGGAATTCTCCTTTGACGCCGACGATGTCGGTGCCATCATCGACTATCTGAAGTCCATCCAGCAGCGCTGACCCTCCTTAAAACGAGTTGTGTTTGCCATGAGCAGTGCCCTGTTCTCGCCCTATCGACTTGCCGGCCTCGAACTTGCCAACCGGCTCGTGGTTTCGCCCATGTGCCAATATTCGGCCGACGACGGCTGCGCCAATGACTGGCACCTGATGCATCTCGGCATGCTGGCCAATTCGGGCGCCTCGCTGGTGGTGGTGGAGGCAACCCATGTCGAGCGTCACGGCCGCATCACCCATGGCTGCCTCGGCCTCTACAACGACGACAACGAGGCGGCGCTGGCCCGCGTCATGGCCGTCGGCGCGGCGCGCGGGCTCCGCCAAATTCGGCATCCAGATCGCGCATTCCGGCCGCAAGGGCTCGGCGCTGAAGCCCTGGGAAGGCACCGGTCCGCTGCCCGCCGGCGCCGATCCGTGGCCGACCATCGCTGCCTCGCCGATCCCGTTCGGGCCGAATTGGCAAACGCCGCGCGAGGTGACCGAGGAAGACATGGAGCGCGTGCGGCAGGCTTTCGTCTCGGCCGCCAAGCGCGCGCTGCGCATCGGCTTCGACGAGATCGAGCTGCACATGGCGCACGGCTATCTGGCGCACGGCTTCATGTCGCCGGTCTCCAACAAGCGCACCGACCAGTACGGCGGCGCGCTGGAAAACCGCCTGCGCTTTCCGCTGTCGATTGCGCGCGCGGTGCGCGCCATCGTGCCGAAGGACATCCCGCTCGGCGCCCGCATCACCGGCAGCGACTGGCGTCCCGATGGGCTGACGGGCGACGACGCCGTCGCCATCGCCAAGGCGCTTCAAGGCCGAAGGCATCGACTTCATCTGCATCTCGTCGGGCGGCGTCACCGCCGACACCCGCAACCCGACCGAGCCCGGCTACAACGTGCCGATCGCCGCGCGCGTGAAAAAGGAAGTCGGCATTGCGACCCGCACGGTGGGCTTGATCCTCACGCCGCAGCAGGCCGAGGACATCGTGGCCAAGGGCCAGGCCGACATGGTGTCGCTCGCGCGCGGCTTCCTCGACGATCCGCATTGGGGCTGGCACGCGGCCAAGGCGCTCGGCGCCGAAGTGCCGCGCCCGGTGCAATACGAGCGCGCCGGCCCGAAGCTGTGGGCGCCGGCGGCGGCGAAGGCGTGAACGTTTGGAAAACTTCGTCTTCCTCGCCGTCCTGTTCGCCGCCGCCTGCCATGCCGGCTGGAACGCGCTGATCAAGGTCGGGCTCGACCCGCTCTCGACCACCACGCTGATCGCCATCGGCTCCGGCCGTGGTGGCGCTCGTCGGCCTGCCGTTCGTCGGCATGCCGGCCGCCGCCGGCCTGGCCGTGGCTGATCGCCTCGGTGGTCATCCATCTGTTCTATTTCGCCGGCGCTGATCGAGAGCTACCGCACCGGCGATCTCGGCCAAGTCTATCCGATCGCGCGCGGCGCGGCGCCGCTGATGACGGCGGTCGCGAGCCTCGTCTTCGTCGGCGAACAGCTGAGCGTGCTCGGCTGGACCGGCATCGTCGACGCTGGCCGCCGGCGTGCTGCTGCTGTCGGCGCGCGGCGGGCGCGAGCTCGCCCAGCATCGACCGGCGCGCCGTCGGCTTTGCGCTGTTCACCGCGCTCACCATCTGCACCTATTCGGTGGTCGACGGCATCGGCGCGCGCGCCTCGCTCAATCCGCAATGCCTATGCGCTCTGGCTGTTCGTCGGCATCGCGCTGGTGCTGGTGCCCTATGCGCTGTGGCGCGACGGCGAGGACGTGCATGCCGGCGATGCGGCGCTTCTGGCTGCGCGGCCTCGCCGGCGGCGCCTTGCAGGTCATCGTCCTACGGCATCGCGCTGTGGGCGATGACGCTGGCGCCGATCGCCATCGTCGCCACCTTGCGCGAGACCAGCGTGCTGTTCGGCGCGGTCATTGCGGTCGTCGTGCTCAAGGAGCCGTTGCGCGCCGTGCGCATCGGCGCGGCGCTGCTGATCGTCGCCGGACTGGTGCTGATCCGCCTACAATAGCGCCAGGTCTGGACGCTCGCGCTCGAGCCGGGCGAGATCGCTTTCGCTGTCGACGTCCCACAGCGGGCCGAGCTCGACCGATTTAAGGCCCGACGCGGCAATCCGCTTGCGCGTCTCGGCCAAGACAGTTGATGTGCCCCAGGTTATGCCGGCGAACAGCTCCGGATGCGCTTTGCGCGCGCCGATCAGCACATAGCCGCCGTCCTCCGCCGGGGTCAGCACCACGTCGGCCTCATCCAGTGCGTCGGCGGCAGCGCGCAGACGGTCCGGCGTGAAGCCGGGGCAATCGGTGCCGATCACCAGCGTCGGCCCGTCGGCGAAGGCGGCCAGCATGCGGGCGCCGAGGTCGCCGTCGGCTTGCCGCGCCAGCGCGATGGGCAAGCGCGCGGCGAGCTCGCGGAACGAGCCGTGCGAGGCATCGGGTGCGCACCACAACGTCACCGGCCCGATATCAGCCGCGTGCGCCGTCTGCACCGTCTGCTCCGTCAGCCGCGTCTGCAACACCGCCGCGGCATGCGCGCCGATCGCCGGGATCAGCCGCGTCTTGGCAAAGCCCGCGATCGGCGCCTTCGCCAGCACGGCGATATTAGTGTTCGGTCGGGACATAGCCGTATTGGCGCGCCAGCCGAATTGGATCGGAACCGAAGGAGTAAGCAAGCCGCAGCCGCCACATCAGCAGGATCGTGCGCAAGACGCCGTGCTTGCGCCAGCGCCGGGCCGAGACGGTCACGCGCGCCGACAGACAGAGCGGGCGGCCGAAGCGCTTGAGCTTCACCGAGAGCGCCACGTCCTCCATCAGCGCGATCGGCGGAAAGCCGCCGGCCTCCTCGAATGCCGCGCGCGTCACGAACATCGCCTGGTCGCCGGTGGCGATGCCGGTGATGCGCGAGCGCGAGTTCATCATCAGCGCGACCAGGCGCAGCAGCCCGCCGCCGTCGAAGCGCACGTCGAAGCGGCCCCATTGGCGGTCTTTCAGTCCATCGAGAATAAGCCGATCGGCGTCCGAGGCAGCCGCGTGTCGGCATGCAGGAACAGCAGCACGTCGCCTGTAGCCGCCGCCGCGCCGGCATTCATCTGGCTGGCGCGCCCGCGCGGCGCTGTCAGAACGCGGTCGGCGAGGGGGCGGGCAAGCTCCACCGTGCCGTCGCGGCTGCCGCCATCGACCACGATCACCTCGACGCCGCGCGCGCGCAAAGGCGCCAGCGCCCGCAGCGCCGCCGCGATCCCGGCGGCCTCGTCCAGCACCGGCATGACGATGGAGAGTTTCATCGCGGTCTGGCGCTGCGCCGAACGTGGAAGTCGGGCCCACGATCGATGCGCCGCCAATAGGACTCGTAGGCCGTGCGAGCCTTGCGGCCAGCGCGCAGGAACCGCGCGGCGAAGGTCGCGTGGTCGTAGGCGACCGGGAGCGCGTCGATGTGCACGCCGCTCGCGCGCAAGTCCGTAGAGCGGCCGATGCGGCGGCAGCGTCGTGGCGATGCGCGTGACGACGCCGAAGCGCGTCCCGGCGAAATTCGGCATGCCGGCCGCGCCGTTGTTGACGACGGTCAGGCGGCCGCGGCGGCAGCGTGAAATCGCGCAACGCCGCCAGGCAGGTGTGCGTCGAGGCAAACACGTCGATGCGCGACGCGCCGGCAATGTCGCTTGCGCCAGCGCCTGCTGCCGCGGATCGTCGAGCGCGCTCGTGCGCAAACGCCAGCCGGCGAGCGCGGCGGCATCGCCATGCACGATGCCGATGCGCAAGGATCGCCGACCTGCGCCACGAGGTGCATCGGCAGGTTGCGCGAGCCGCTGCCGTGCCGGTCGCGGCGGTCGCGCAGTTGCGCCAGGATTTCGTTCGAACGCCGCACCACGCCGTCGTCGACCGTCTCGGGGTAGGCGCAGCCGCAGCCGGCGCCGATGTCGTCGTCGCGCGCGATCTCGGTCTCGACATTGCCGCGCAGCGCGCGGTGGCGCGCAACGCCGCGTTCGATCTCGGCGAACCAGTCCGGCTCGGCGTCGAACCAGTGGAAATCGCCGTTGAACACGATGCGTGGCGTTTGCTCCGCCGCGGCCAGCCGCTCGATCGCGGCGAGCGCTGCGAGATTGCCGTAGAGCCCGCCGACGACGTAAAGCGTGTCGGCGGTCAAATCCGGGCGCGCGCGTCGAATACGAGCCGGCGCATAGCGCATAATCGTGCGGGCAGATGCGCCCGCGCCGTCGCGGCCTCGTCCCAGTGGTGCGCGAAAGCGTTCATTCCGCCGCCTCTTTCAGCGCGCCGCCGCAGCTCGAGCCTTGGCCGGCGGTGCAGCCGTAGCAATGGCCGGCGACGCGGACCGGATTGCCGTCGATGTCCGCGTCGAGCAGATCGGCAAGATGCACGCGCTCGCGCTGGCCGCGCGTCGAGCGGCAGGTCGAGCATCTGGTTGAAGTCGCAGTCGTAGACGAAGCCCTGCCAGTCGACCGAGATCAGGTTGCGGCACATGACGCCGTCGAGATTGGCGTCGAGATGGGCGTCCTGCAGCAGCCGCAGATAGTCGTCGAACTCGCCTTTGCTCAGCAGCATGGAGCCGAAGCGCTGGATCGGCATGTTGGCGAGCACGTAACAGTTTGTTGAACACGATGCCGTAGCGCTCGCCGAGCACGCGCTTGTAGTCGGCTTCGAGCGCGCCTTGCGCCGGCGGCAGCGACGGCCCTTGCGGATTGTAGACGAGGTTGAGCGGCAGCGCCGGGTCGCGCCCGTAGCCGAGCGCGTTGAGCCGCTTGCAGCCCGCGGATCGAGCCGTCGAACACGCCCTTGCCGCGCTGGCGCTCGACATTGTCCTGCAGATAGCACGGCATCGAGGCGACCACCTCGACGCGGTTGGCCGCGAGGAACTCCGCCAGATCCTCCTGGCCCGGCTGCTCCAGGATGGTCAGATTGCAGCGGTCCATCACCTTGACGCCGAGCTTGCGCGCCTCGATCACCAGCCGGCGGAAATGCGCGTTGAGCTCGGGCGCGCCGCCGGTGATGTCGAGCGTCGCGATGCGCCGCCGCGCAAGAAACGCGAGCACGCGTATCGGCGACGTCGCCGGCCATTTCCTCGGTGCGGTTCGGCCCGGCATTGACGTGGCAGTGGAAGCAGGACTGGTTGCAGCGATAGCCGACATTGATCTGCAGCGTGTCGAGCCGGCCGCGGCGCAGCGCGGGAAAGGGGATCGCATCGAGCAGCGGCAGCGTGTCGCGCATGGCGGATCCTTCTGTGCAGCCAAATTGCCACGGCACGGCCGCCCGCGTCACCCCGCGCGCCATCACTTCGGGACAAAAAGCTGTGAGAGCCCCGTGTGACTAGCGCGCCAGCGCCGTGGCGACCGGCGATGGCAGCCCGATGCGGCCGTAGCCCGGCAGCTTCAGCGCGGGATGGCGCAGATCGAGCCCGGCGACCAGGCCGAGCAGATCGAGCTCGACGCCCTCGACCCAGCCGACCTTGACCGCGGCAAGACCGCGCAAATTGAGCTCGACGCCGGTGCCGCTGTCGGTCAGGCCGGCATAGAGCCGTCGCGGATAGTCGCGGCCGACCGCGTTGGGCGGCAGGCTCACGCCCAGCTCCGGCACCGCGCGCAGCATCGCGGCGGTGAAGCTGTTGCTGTTCGGCCCCGGCCACACCCGGTAGTCGCCGGCGTGGCGGTAGCCGTAAGCGGCGACCGCGGCCTTGATCTTCGGGATCAGCCGCGCGGCCTGCGGCGCCCGAGACGTCGGCGAGCGCGACCGGCGTGTTGCCGATACCAGCGCCCGTCCGGCGGCCAGTTGTTGGTGCGCACCGGGCTGCCCCAGCCGACCACGTCGTAGCGCGTCCAGTCGTCGCGCGCTCGGCCGCCTTGAGCACGATCCAGCTATGCACCGCGAAAATGCCCTTCCAGGCGCCGGCCTTGCCGGTAAACACGATCACGCGCGCGCCCGGTTCGGCGGCGGCCGGCGGCAGCAGGCGCGTGCTCGACCAGTCGGCGTCGCGCCACGAGCGCGGCTCGTTGCCGACGGCGTAAAGCGCGGCGCGGGCCAGGATGGGGACGAGGAACAGCGCGAAAACGATGAGCATGAGTTTGCGGCGGTTGTGCGGGGCGGGGGCAGGGCATGGCGGCAGCTATAGGCGCATTCGGACGGAAAAGTGGCGCGTCGCTCCGTCGTCCTGGGCGCGCCGCAGCGCGTCAGCGGTGCGCTGCAGACCCGGGATCGTTCATCCATTCGAGGTCCCGGATCAGGACGCACCGGCGTGCTACCCGCATCCGAGCACGGTTCACCCCACCCGGTTATTGGCGATCGTCAGCTGCGGGTAGCGCGCGGCGCCGTCCTGCGTGAGGTCGCCGGTAGGCCTGCTTGTCCCATTCCATGCCGACGATCGCGCCGCGCTGGCTGCCTGCGATGAGATTGCCGGTGATCGCCGCGGCGCCGGCGCCCTTGGCCACCGACACGTCGATGCCGATGGCGGCATTGCGCACCACATTGCCCACGATGGTGACGTTGCGCAGATAGGGCCCCCAGCCGGCGCGAATGCCCACGCGCGCCGCGGTCTCGATCACGTTGCCGGTCACCGCGGTGTCGGCCTCGATGGCGATGCCGACGCCTTGCCCTTGCGGCGGCATGCTCGCAATGCGCTGGCGCAGATTGCGCAGCATATTGCCGCGCACCGAGGCGAGCCGCCCGCCGACGTCGAAATTGGTCACCGAAATGCCGCTGCCGGCTTCGTCGATGACGTTGTCGGCGATCACCGCGCCCTCGAAGCCGAACTCGGAATAGAGCGCCACGTCGTCGAGGCCGACGCAGGTGTTGCCGACGATCTGGATATTGGAGGCGGCGTTGCCGCGCACGGCGGAGAACGCCGCCTTGCGGATCTGGTTGCCGCGCACGATCACGTTGCCGGCGCGATAGACGTTGATGGCGTTGCCGTTCTGCCCGTCGCCGCCTGCGCGCGCGCGCGTGTCCTCGATGCGGTTGTCCACGACCATCGTGCCGTCGTCGCGCTTCTCGCTCTGCCAGACGCGGATGCCGCCATTGCCGGAACCGCGGATCGTGTTGCCCGACAGGATCATGCCGCGCGAGTCGGTGGTGAACAGCGCATTGTCGGCGGCGTCCGCGATCGTCGTGCCGGTGACGGCCCCCTCGCAACGCAGGAGCACGACGCCGTTGCCGCCGGCAGCGCTGATGGCGCAGTCGGTGATCCGCAAGCCGTGCGCGTCGCTGAGATGGATGAGCCCGCGGTTGTCCGGCAGCGCACGATTGGCGCCTTGCAGCGTAAGACCCGATGAGCGAGATGTTGTCGGAATGCTCGGCGGAGAACAGCGAAGGTCCGCCGGTGAAGGTGAGGAAGGTCGCGCCGCGCACGCCAACGAGCTGCGTGCCCGGCGACAGCTTCAGGTCGCCGGCGCGGTAGATGCCCGGCGCGAGCACGAGCGGCGTCCGCGTTCCCGCCGCCTCGACGATGGCGCGTTGCAATTTGGCCGCTCTGGTCGTCGGGCGCGTCCGGCCGCACGCCGAATTGCGCGGCGTCGAGACCGTAGCGCGAGAGCGGCGCGGCCAGTGCCGGCGCGGCAAAGCCGGCGGCGCCGGCGAGCGAGCCAAGAAGGAATTGGCGGCGGTCGCATGGCGCGCATCTTGCGCGCAAGGAGGTTAACGCCGTGCTGCCGCGGCGACCTCAGTGAGCAGGCGCGAGCCGGCCCGCGCCAGGTCGTCGAGCGTGAGGCGGCGCTTTTTGCGCCTGCGCAGCGGCTTGCGGCCGATCGTCGGCACATGCACGAAAGCGGCAATGCGCGGGCCCAAGTTCGGGCCCAAGTTCGGTCCTTTGCGCGCGGCCTGCGCCGCCCGCCAGCACAGGTAATTGCAGAGATAGCGCCCGGCGTCGCGCGACAGCGCGGCCGGAACGCGCGCCGCGCGGGCGGCGGCGAGCAACCGGCGGGCGGGCGCGGGCAGGGTGCGCGCCGGCGGTTCGCCGGCTTCGATGGCGCGGCCGCGCGGCTTGGCCCCGACAACATCGGGCAGCAGCGCCAGCGCATTGCGCGCGCGCGTCTCGATGCGCAGATGCGGCGTCCGCGGCGCCAGCCCGAACATCAGCAGCGCGTCCGGCCTGTGCTTGGCGATCAGCTTCGGCAGCTCGCGGTCGACCGCGGCATAACTGGTGGCGAACACGTGCGGCACGATCGTCACGTCCGCCAAAGCCGGGCGCCGCAGCCGCGCCAGCCGCGCGACCAGCGGCGCGGTCGGATTGAACGGCGCGCCCGGAAACGGCCCGAAGCCGGTGACGAGGATGGTGGTCATAATTTTATTGTCATTCCGGGGCGCGAGCGCAGCGAGCGAACCCGGAATCCATAGCCCCAAGCGCTGCGGAGTATGGATTCCGGGTCCACCGCTTCGCGGTGTCCCGGAATGACGAAACAAGTGTTCGCCATCACACCCCCAACAGCTTCGCGATCTCCTCCACCGCCAGCGTCGGCGCCAGTTTGCCGGCGGCGACGGCGGCTTCCGCGGCCTTGAGCTTGGCGCGCACGGCGGGATCGCCGCGCAGCCGCGCGGTCAGCCGCTCCTCCAGCATGCTCCACATCCATTTCACCTGCTGCTCGCGCCGGCGCGCCGCCAATTCGCCGGAGGCGGTCATCTTCTCCTTGTGCTCGAGCACTTGTCGCCCACAATTCGGCGATGCCGTTGCCGGTGAGCGCCGAATAGGTCAGCGACCGGCGGCGACCAGGTCGCCGATTGCGGCGTCAGGATATTGAGCGCGGCGCGATATTCGGCCGCCGCCAGCTCTGGCGCGCTCGACATTGTCGCCGTCGGCCTTGTTGACCGCGATCATGTCGGCGAGCTCGACGATGCCTTTCTTCAGGCCCTGCAATTCGTCGCCGGCGCCCGGCAGCATCAGCACCAGGAAGAAGTCGGTCATGTCGGCGACCGTGGTTTCCGACTGGCCGATGCCGACGGTCTCGACCATCACCACGTCGTAGCCGGCCGCCTCGCACACCAGCATGGTCTCGCGCGTCTTGGCGGCGACGCCGCCGAGCGTGCCGGAGGAGGGCGACGGGCGGACAAACGCATGCGGGTCGATCGCCAGCCGCGCCATGCGCGTCTTGTCGCCGAGGATCGAGCCGCCGGTGCGCGTGGACGACGGATCGACCGCCAGCACCGCGACCTTGTGGCCCGCCGCCGGTGAGCATGCCGCCGAGCGCGTCGATGGTGGTGGATTTGCCGGCGCCGGGCGCGCCGGTGATGCCGAGCCGCACGGCTTTGCCGGTCGCCGGCAGCAAGTCCTGCACCAGATGGTGCGCCTCGCCGCGGTGGTCGGCGCGCTTGCTCTCGATCAGCGTGATGGCGCGCGCCAGCACCGCGCGGTCGCCGGCGCGGATGCCGGCGGCGAGGGTGGCGGGCTTATTGGCGCGGGCGGTCATTGCCGGCCTTGGGTCCGGGCTGTGGCGGCGGCGGGGCGCGGTGGCGCACCGGCGCGGGCTTCACGCGCTCGGCGCCGTCCGGCAGCCGCACCGCCAGGCCGCCGTCCGGATGCTGCCGCGCGGCGGTTGCGCGCGCAAAGGCAAACAGCTGCTCGCGCGTCTCGATGCGGCAGGCCGACGGGTCTTTCTTGTCGCCTTTGCCGCAGAAGGCGGCGCGCGTCGGCTCGTCGGCATCGTCCTCGTCGATCGCCCAGACCAGATAGACGCCGTCGGCGAGCTTGTGCAGCAGCGCGTATTCGGTGATGCGCGGGCGCTTGGCCGACACTTCCTGGATGATGAAATCGCCGGCCTCGAACGGATGCACGGAGAAGGCGGCAACCTCGCGCATGCCGCCGCCGGCATGGGCATAGAGCGCGCCGTTCCACTGGAATGTCGCCTGCGTCGGCTCACTCGCGTGGCCCTGGCGCAAGGTGAACAGCTGCAGCTTGAGCTTCGGCCCGAACACGTCCTGCGAGGTCGCGAGGATCGGACCGGACGAGTCGATGCAGCCGGCGAGCGACAAGGCGCAAAGCGCGGCGAGGCCGGCGCGAGCGAGGAAGCTGCTTCACTCCGCCGCCTCTTTGCCGTGCCCCAGCCGCTTGTTGAGCGTCTTGAGCAATGCCTCGGCGGCGTCCGCGATCACCGTGCCGGGCGGGAAGATCGCCTCGCAGCCGGCCTTCTTCAGCGCGTCGTAATCCTGCGGCGGCACCACGCCGCCGACCACGATCATGATGTCGTCGCGGCCCTGTTTCTCGAGCTCGGCCTTGAGTTCCGGCACCAGCGTCAAATGCGCGGCGGCGAGCGACGAGACGCCGAGAATATGCACGTCGTTTTCCACCGCCTGGCGCGCGGCTTCCGCCGGCGTCGCAAACAGCGGCCCGATATCGACGTCGAAGCCGAGATCGGCGAAGGCCGACGCGATCACCTTCTGCCCGCGGTCGTGGCCGTCCTGGCCGATCTTGGCGACCAGCAGGCGCGGCCGGCGGCCCTCCGCCGCTTCGAAACGCCTCGACCGCCTTGCGCACCCGTTCGACCGCGTCGGTCATGCCGACCTCCCGCTTGTAGACGCCGGTGATCGCCTTGATCTCGGCGACGTGGCGTCCGTACACCTTCTCCAGCGCCGAGGAAATCTCGCCGACGGTCGCCTTGGCGCGGGCGGCGTCGATCGCCAGCGCCAGCAGATTGCCGTTGCCGCGGTCGGCGGCGCGGGTGAGCGCGGCGAGCGCCTCCTTCAGCGCCGCCGGATCGCGCTCGGCTTGCAGCCGCGTGAGCTTGTCGAGCTGCATCTGCGCGCACGGCGGAATTGTCGACCTTGAGCACGTCGATCGGCGCATCGTCGGTCGGGCGGGTATTTGTTGACGCCGATCACCGACTGCTGGCCGGCGTCGATGCGGCCTTGCGTCTTGGCGGCGGCTTCCTCGATGCGCAGCTTGGGGATGCCGGCCTCGATCGCCTTGGCCATGCCGCCGAGCGCCTCGACCTCCTCGATATGGCCCCAGGCCTTCTTGCGCGAGCTCGTAGGTGAGCCGCTCGACATAATACGAGCCGCCCCAGGGATCGACGATGCGGGTGGTGCCGCCTCCTGCTGCAGCACGATCTGCGTGTTGCGGGCGATGCGGGCGGAGAAATCGGTCGGCAGCGCCAGCGCCTCGTCGAGCGCGTTGGTGTGCAGCGACTGGGTGTGGCCTTGCGTCGCCGCCATCGCCTCGATCATGGTGCGCGCGACGTTGTTGAACACGTCCTGCGCCGCCAGCGACCAGCCCGAGGTCTGGCAATGCGTGCGCAGCGACAGCGAGCGCGCGTCCTTCGGCTTGAACGGCTTCATCAGCTTGGCCCAGAGCAGGCGCGCGGCGCGCAGCTTGGCGATCTCCATGAAGAAGTTCATGCCGATCGCCCAGAAGAACGACAGGCGCGGCGCGAACTGGTCGACGGTGAGCCCGGCCTTGATGCCGGCGCGCACATATTCGACGCCGTCGGCGAGCGTATAGGCGAGCTCGAGATCCTGCGTCGCGCCGGCCTCCTGCATGTGATAGCCGGAGATCGAAATCGAATTGAACTTCGGCATGTGCTCGGCGGTGTAGGCGAAGATGTCGGAGATGATGCGCAAGCGACGGCGCGGGCGGATAGATATAGGTGTTGCGCACCATGAATTCTTTGAGGATGTCGTTCTGGATCGTGCCCGACAGCTTCGCCTGCGGCACGCCCTGTTCCTCGGCCGCGACGATGTAGAGCGCGAGCACCGGCAGCACCGCGCCGTTCATGGTCATCGACACGCTCATCTGGTCGAGCGGGATGCCGGAGAACAGCGTGCGCATGTCGTAGATCGAATCGATCGCGACGCCCGCCATGCCGACATCGCCGGACACGCGCGGATGATCGCTGTCGTAGCCGCGATGGGTGGCGAGATCGAAGGCGATCGAGAGGCCCTTCTGCCCGGCGGCGAGATTGCGCCGGTAGAAGGCGTTGGAATCTTCCGCGGTGGAGAAGCCGGCATATTGCCGGATGGTCCAGGGCTGCGTGGCGTACATCGCGGGGTAGGGGCCGCGCAGGTAACGGCGCGTTGCCGGGATAGGTGTCGAGGAAGTCGAGCCCGGCGAGATCGCTCTCGCCATAGACCGGCTTCACCGCGATGCCTTCCGGCGTCAGCCAGGGCGCGGCCGCGCCGCCTTGCCGGCCGGCACGGCGGTGTCGGCGAAATCGACTTTCGCGAAGTTGGGAATCTGGCTCATTTCACGCCCAGAATATCATGCGCCGCCCGCAACGTCGCCAGCGCGTCGCAGCCCGCGAATATGAAGGTTTTCACGCCCGCCTGCCGCCATGCGGCCTCATTCTCGCCCGGACGGCCGGCGAGATGGACGGCGGCGCCGGCGGCGGTCAGCGCCTTGGCGGCGTCGGCCGCCTGCGCCGTCGTAGACCTTGTCGGACGAGCACAGGCAGGCGAGCTTGGCGCCCGACGCCTTGAACGCGGCGACCATCGTCGGCCTGATCCTTGAAGCCGTCATTGCTCACCGCCTCGATGCCGCCGGCCTCGAAGAAATTCTTGGCGAAGGTCGCGCGCGCGGTGAAATCGGACGGCGTGCCGAGATTGGCGAGGAACACTTTCGGCCGCGCGCCGGTCTTGGCGAGACATGCGGTCGGAGGCATCGCGCAAGCGCTTCGAACGGCTCGGCCAGGCGGATGCGCGGCAGCGCTTGGGCTCGTGACGGCGGTGCTCGTCTCCTTCGGCGGGGCCACGCGCGGCGACATCGAGCACGGCCGGCACCGTCTCGGCGAGATTGGGATAATCGCTGGTGCCGGTGAGCGCATCCTTGCGGCGCGCGATGGCCGCTTCGCGCTCGGCGCGGACGGCCGCGACCTTGTTCTGGATCAGCCCGGCTTCGAGCGCGGCCCAGGCGCCGCCCGCCTTTCGATCTCCTGGAACAGCGCCCAGGCGGCGGCGCAAAGCTTGTCCGTCAGATCCTCGATGCGCGCCGGAGCCGGCGGCCGGATCGGCGACCTTCGCGAGATTGCGATTCCTCCAGCAGAATGAGCTGCGTGTTGCGCGCGACGCGGCGCGCGAAGCGGTCGGGCAGGCCGAGCGCCGCGGTGAAGGGCAGCACGGTGATGCTGTCGGCGCCGCCAAGCCCGGCGGCGGTGACCGCGATGGTGGTGCGCAGCATGTTCACGTAAGGATCGCGCTGCGTCATCATGCGCCAGGCGGTCTCGGCCGCGACATAGGCCGGCTTCGGCGCCAGCCCGCAGGCCTGCTTCGACGCGCGCCCACAGTTTCCGCAACGCGCGGAATTTGGCGATGGTGAGGAACTCGTCGGCATCGGCCGCGAGCCGGAAATAGATCATGCCGCGCGCGGCATCGAGCGCGACGCCGCCGGCTTCCAGCGCGCGCAGATAGGCGACCGCGGCTGGCAAGCGCGAAGGCCAGTTCCTGCGCCTCCGAGCCGCCGGCATTGTGGATGACGCGTCCGTCGGCGACCGCGAAGGGTCCGCGAAAGCCTTGCTCGGCCAGCGCGCCGACCATCGCGGCGAAGCGCTGCGACAGCGCGCTCCAGGGCAGCGGGCTGCGCGCCGGTGGCGGCGAAGCCGCCGATCGGATTGATGCTGGCGCGCATGTCGATCGACTTCGGGCGCGAGGCCGCGCGCCGTCACCAGCGCCGCGAAATGCTGCACGGCCGCGCGCGTCGGCGGGCTCAGATTGAAGTCGACGGTGATGGCATCGAGCGCGACGCCGTCGAGAACGCGCGCCAGCGTCTGCGGCGAGGCGTCGAGGCCGTAGCCGTTGGCGCTGACGCGAGCCGGCGAACACCAGCGTCAGGCCGGTCGCGCCGTTTTCCAGATCGTGCAGCGCTTGGGCGTTGGCGGCCGCCGGATCGGGATGATCGACCCGCTGCATCACGCTCCAGGCGGCGCCCGGCTTGCGCCCGGGCACGGGCTTGGCGCCGGCCGCGCGCGGATAGAGCGGCTCGATGCGCAAGCCGTCATAGGTCTGGCTGACCAGGCGCTTGTCGAACGGGGCGCCTTTGAGCGCCGCCTCGACCAGCTTGCGCCATGCGGCCGCGCTGGTCGGCGGAAATTCGGCGGCGAGGGGAAGGTCGTCGGTCATCGGTGGAAAATGCCACAAGCGGCGCGCCGCCGCCATTCCGGTGCAATTACGGGCCAGCGCCGCGGCGGCAGCCGCTCGATGCCGGCCATGTCGAGGCCGGCCAGCGCCTCCCGACCTTGCGCCCGGCAATGACGCGGTCGGGCGCGATCTCGGCCAGCGGCACCAGCACGAAAGCGCGCTCGAACAGCCGCGGATGCGGCAGCGTCAGGTTCGGCTCGTCCAGCGTCAGGTCGTCATAGGCGATGATGTCGATATCGGCGGTGCGCGGCCCGTTGCGCTTTTCATGCGCGCGGTCGCGGCCGAGCGTCAGTTCGACCGCCTGCGCGCGCTGCCAGCAAGGTCGCGCGGCGCTGAGCGTCGTCTCGACCGCGATGCACAGATTGACGAAGGGCGGCTGATATTTGAAGCCCCAGGGCGGCGTCCGGTAGTCGGACGAGCGCGCGGTCAGCCGCACCTCATTGCCGTCGCACAGCAGTCCGACGGCGCGGTCGAGAATGGCGCGGCTGTCGCCGACATTGCCGCCGAGCGCGAGCAGCGCTTCAGTCATGGTTCTGCGGCTTCGCACCAGCGTGACGCCGACGTCGCTGAAGGTGGCGGCGATCGGCGCGTGCGGCTTGTGGATCGTCACCTTGACGCACGCGCACGCGCGGGAAGGCCGCGAGCACCGCGTCGGCGACGCGGCCGGCGGCGGCCTCGATCAGCCGGAAGCTTCTGCGCGGCAAAGGCCTGCGCTCGCGCAATCGACGACCTTGTCGTAGGACACCGTGTCCGACCACCTTGTCGGAGCGCGCGGCGGCGGCGAGATCGATGTCGAGCTCGAGATCGATGGTGAAGGTCTGCCCGACCTTGCCCTCGTAGGCCATCACGCCGTGATAGGCGTGCAGCGACAGGCCGCTGATGAAGATGCGGTCGGTCATCGTCGCCGCCTCGATGGCCGCCGCACGCGCAGCGCCTGCACGGTCTCGGCCACGTCATGCACGCGCACGATCGCGGCGCCGTTCCTGACCGCGAGCAGATGGGCGGCGATCGAGCCGCCGATGCGCTCGTCCGGCGGCGCCGGCGCGACCGAACTGATGAAGCGCTTGCGCGAAGCGCCGACCAGCAGCGGAAGTCCGAAGCGCTTGAAGTCGGCAAGCCGCGCGATGCAGGCGATGCTTTGCTCCGGCGTCTTGCCGAAGCCGATGCCGGGATCGAGCACGATCTTGTCGCGCGCGATGCCGGCGCGCGCCGCGATCTCGAGCGAGCGCGCGAAGAAGGCGTTGACGTCGGCGACGATGTCGATCGCCGGATCGGCGGTCGCGCGGTTGTGCATGACGATCACCGGCACGTCGCGCGCCGCCACGAGCGTCGCCATGTGCGGGATCGTGTTGCAGGCCCCAGACGTCGTTGACGATTGTCGCGCCCTGATCGAGCGCCCAGGCGGCGATCGTCGGCCTTGATGGTGTCGATCGACACCGGCAGGCCGAGCTTGATCACCGCCGGCAGCATCGGCGCGAGCCGCGCCTTCTCATCCTCCGGCGCCACCGGTTTGGCGCCGCCATAGGGCCGCGTCGATTCCGCGCCGATGTCGAGAATGTCGGCGCCCTGGTCGGCCATGGCGCGCGGCATGGGCGATGCGCCGTGGCCGGATCGAGGAACTGGCCGCCGTCGGAGAAGGAATCCGGCGTCACATTGAGGATGCCCATGACCAGCGGCCGGCCGAGCGCGCAGCAGCGCCGGACAGTGTGGCAGACCCCTGATTTTGCTCGGGTTTCCGCTGGCCGGCGATGGTATCGACGAGCGCCATAGGCTCGCTTTGCGCACGCGGGCGAGGGGCTGTCAAGCAGCCGCCGGGGCGCTTCAGTAGCTGATCTTCAGCGGCAGCTTCTTGGCGTTGTCGATCCAGCGCGCCACCACCTTCTCCGACGGCAGCAGGCGGACCAGCTTGCGCTTCTTGTTGGCGTCGGCCATCGCCTTGGCGAGGTTGGCCGGGTTGCGGTATTTGAGCTCCTTGACCGTATCGACGCCGGCGACGCGCAGCAGCTCGGCATATTCCCGGCTGATGCCCTTGATGCGCATGCGGTCGGCGACGTTGGCCCAGCACAAGAGCTGTTTCTCGTCGAGCCGGTCTGTTCGGCGAGTCGCTTGCGGCCGCGCACGCGTGCGCGCCGTCTCGAGCAGCCGCTCGGTCGACCTGATGCCGACCGACTTCAATAGCGCAGCAGCCTCCCCGTCGATCCCGTCAATATCGGTGATCGGATAGGACATCGTTGCCTCCTCGCCCGCATCGTAAGCCGCTTGCCGCAAACAAACGGTTCAAATGAACTGACTCAATCCTGGAATTGCTCCGACGACTTCGCCGATCACGTCGTCGCCGGCTTTTTCGCGGGCATAGGCGATCACTTCGCGCGTGACGCCTTGCACCTGACCCATGCTCAAGCCGGCCGCCATCATCATGGTGCCCGCGCCCATGAGGCCGCCCATGGCAAGGCCGCCGCCGCCGCTGGCGTCGATGCCTTCCTGGGCTTCCATGAGCTGCTTCCGCGCCCGGGCAGGCGGTCCATGAGGGCCTTCACCTTGTCGGGCGGCCCTTCCTTGCGCAGAAATTCGAAAATAATGCCGACGGCTTTTTCCGCGGCATTCCGATCGACACCGACTTTGGCGACGAGACGCGCGATCAACTCGTCCATGGTCCCCTCACGCCCCGCACTGGCGGCGGATTACCCATATATTGAACGCCGTCGGCGACGATGACAAGCGTGTTGCGTCACCGCGCGCGCAAAACTTTTCCTGCGCGCACCCACTGCGGCCGTTGCGTGTCAAGTGCCATAACGAGCGCATCACGCTGCCGCCGCGCGGCGGTACGCATTCGAAACCTGAAGCAAACGAACGGAAACCCGCGGCGTTTTTATCGGCGTTACCGGCGGAATGCGATTTTCGAGACTTTTCAGGCCGCGGCCGCGTTGCTACGGTGGCTGTCCTGCCTGATGGGAGCCCGTCCATGAGCACACTCGACGCGGTCTTGAGCCGCATCGACCAGGATATCGACCAAAGCGTCGAGCGGCTGTTCGCGCTGCTGCGCATCGCCTCGGTCTCGACCGACCCGGCCTACAAGGCGCAATGCCGCGCCGCCGCCGAGCATGTCGCAGCCGACCTCACATCGATCGGGTTTACGACCAGCGTGCGTCCGACCGAGGGTCATCCGGTCGTCGTCGGCAAATCCAACGGCGCATCCGGCCCGCGCGTGCTGTTCTACGGCCATTACGACGTGCAGCCGGTCGATCCGCTCGATCTGTGGAAGACGCCGCCGTTCGAGCCGCGCATCGAGACGCTCCCCGGCGGGCGCAAGATCATCGTCGCGCGCGGGGCCTGCGACGACAAAGGCCAGGCCATGACCTTCATCGAGGCCTGCCGCGCCTTCAAGGCGGTCACCGGCAAGCTGCCGCTGAAGATCACCACCATGATCGAGGGCGAAGAGGAGTGCGGCTCGCAGCACCTGTTCAAATTCGTGCGCGACAATGCCGACGAGTTCAAGCTCGACCTCGCGCTGGTCTGCGATACCGCCATGTGGAACGCCGACACGCCGTCGGTCACCACCTCGCTGCGCGGGCTGGTCTATGAGGAGGTCAAGATCACCTGCGCCGACCGCGACCTGCATTCCGGCCTGTTCGGCGGCGCGGCGCAGAATCCGCTGCGGCTGCTGGCCAAGATCCTCGGCGGCCCTGTGGGACGACAACGGCCGGGTCACCATTCCCGGCTTCTACGACGGCGTGAAGGAATTGCCCGCCGACATCAAGGCCGACCTCAAGGCGCTCAATCTGACGGCGGACGAATTCCTCGGCCAGGTCGGGCTCAAACTGCCGTCCGGCGAGAAAGGCCGCCTGGTGCTCGAGCAGATCACCACGCGGCCGACCGCCGAGATCAACGGCATCGTCGGCGGCTATACCGGCGAGGGCGCCAAGACCGTCATTCCGGGCGAGGCCACCGCCAAGGTGTCGTTCCGCCTGGTCGGCGAGCAGGACCCGGAGAAGGTGCGCGACGCTTTCCGCGCCTTCGTGCGCGCGCGCATGCCGGCCGACTGCAAGGTCGAATTCGCCAATTTCGGCCTGGCGCCGCCGCTGCAATTGTCGTTCGACAATCCGGCGCTGAACAAGGCGCGCGCCGTGCTGGCCGAGGAGTGGGGCCACAAGGCGGTGGCGGTCGGCGCCGGCGGCTCGATCCCGATCGTGGCGGATTTCAAGTGCGTGCTGGGCATGGATTCGCTGCTGGTCGGCTTCGCGCTCGACGACGACCGCGTGCATTCGCCGAACGAGAAGTTCGACCTCAAATGCTTCCACAAGGGCATCCGAGCTGGGCGCGCATCCTGACGCGCTGGCGGCGGCATAGCGCCTCGGAGCATACGCTGTCTGTTTATTGTCTTGCCGGCGCACCTGCTACGGCGCGGCGGCAAGGTGACGCGACAAGGCGACATGGCTCCTCCGCTCCTCCAACTCAAAGACATCGCGCTGACCTTTGGCGGCACGCCGCTGCTGACGGGCGCGGAGCTGTCGGTCTCGGCCGGCGAGCGCGTGTCGCTGGTCGGCCGCAACGGCTCGGGCAAATCGACGCTTGCTCAAGATCGCGGCCGGGCTGGTCGAGCCGGACCGCGGCTCCGTGTTCGTGCAGCCGGGCGCGCTGGTGCGCTATCTGCCGCAGGAGCCGGACTTCTCCGGCTTTACCAGCACGCTCGCCTATGTCGAGGCCGGCTTGAAGCCGACCGATGACGTCTATGCGGCGCAATCTTTGCTGGATCAACTCGGGCTGACCGGCCACGAAGATCCGACGCATCTGTCCGGCGGCGAAGCCCGCCGCGCGTCGCTGGCGCGGGTGCTGGCGCCGTCGCCCGATATCCTGCTGCTCGACGAGCCGACCAACCATCTCGATCTCACCACCATCGAATGGCTGGAGCGCGAGCTCGACGGCCGGCGCGCGGCGTTGGTCATCATCAGCCACGACCGCCGCTTCCTCTCGACGCTGTCGCGTCAAACGGTCTGGCTCGACCGCGGCCAGACCCGCCGCATCGAGCGCGGCTTTGCCCATTTCGAGGAATGGCGTGACGCGCTGCTGGCCGAAGAGGAGCGCGAGCAGCACAAGCTCGACCGCAAGATCGTCGCGGAAGAACACTGGATGCGCTACGGCGTCACCGCCCGGCGCAAGCGCAACATGCGCCGGGTCGGCCAATTGCAGGCGCTCGGGAACAGCGCCGCAGCTATCGCGCGGCCGCCGGCGGCGCGACCATCACGGCCGGGTCCGCGGCGCCGTCCGGCGTGCTGGTGATCGAGGCCGACGGCATCGGCAAGAGCTACGGCGATCGCGCGATCGTTGCCGATTTCTCGATCCGCATCCAGCGCGGCGACCGCATCGGCATCGTCGGCCCCAACGGCAGCGGCAAGACCACGCTGATCAACATGCTCACGGGCGTGCTGGCGCCCGATACCGGCGCGGTGCGGCTCGGGACCAACCTTTCGGTCGCGACGCTCGATCAGCATCGCGACAGCCTCGACCCGGACGTCACGGTTGCCGACGCGCTCACCGGCGGCGGCGGCGACACCGTGATGGTCAACGGCACGCCCAAGCACGTCATCGGCTACATGAAGGATTTCCTGTTCGCGAGCGAACAGGCGCGCACGCCGCTCGGCAAGCTCTCGGGCGGCGAACGCGGCCGCCTGATGCTGGCGCAGGTTCTCGCCAAGCCGTCGAACCTGCTGGTGCTCGACGAGCCGACCAACGATCTCGACATGGAGACGCTCGATGTGCTCGAGGACATGCTCGCCGACTATCCCGGCACCGTGCTGCTCATCAGCCATGACCGCGATTTCCTCGACCGGCTGGTGAGCGGCGTGGTGGCGCCGGAAGGCAACGGCCGCTGGACCGAATATGCCGGCGGCTACACCGATATGCTGGCGCAGCGCGGCGCCGATCTCGGCCAGGCGTCGCGCAAGCCCGAAAATAAGCCGGAGCCTCGCAAGCCGGACCAACCGGCGGCTGCGCCCGCCGCGCCGCCGGCGAAGCAACGCCTGACCTTCAAGGACAAGCACGCGCTTGGACACGCTGCCGCAGACCATCGTCGCCCTGCAGGCCGAGGCCGACGCGTTGCAAGCCAAGCTTGGCGATCCCGATTTCTACGCGCGCGACCGTGCCGGTTTTGAGAAAATCACCGCCGCGCTCGGCGCCGTCCAGCACAAGATCGCCGCGGCGGAGGAGCGCTGGCTGGAGCTCGAGATTCTGCGCGAAGAGATTGCCGCAAATTGATCGCGGCGCGGCTTAGTTCTTGAGCCGGTAGCCGGTCTTGAAGATCCACCAGACGATGGCGAGGCAGATGCCCAGGAACACCAGCGTCATGGCGAGGCTGACGGCCGACGCTCACGTCGGCGATCTCGAAGAAGCTCCAGCGGAAGCCGCTGATCAGATAGACCACCGGATTGAACAGCGTGATCGTCTGCCAGAGCGGCGGCAGCACGTGGATCGAATAGAAGCGTGCCGCCGAGAAACGTCAGCGGCGTGATGATCAGCAGCGGCACGATCTGCAGCTTCTCGAAGCTGTCGGCCCAGATGCCGATGATGAAGCCGAGCAGGCTGAAGGTCACCGCCGTCAGCACCAGGAAGGCCAGCATCCAGAACGGATGCGCGATCTGCAGCGGCACGAACAGCCAGGACGGTGGCCAGGATGATCAGCCCGAGGATGATCGACTTGGTGGCGGCCGCCCCGACATAGCCGAGCACGATCTCGAAGCGCCGACACCGGCGCCGAGAGGATTTCGTAGATGGTGCCGATGAAGCGCGGGAAATAGATGCCGAACGAGGCGTTCATGGTGCTCTGCGTCAGCAGCATCAGCATGATCAGGCCCGGCACGATGAAGGCGCCGTAGGGACGCCCTCGATCTGCGTGATGCGCGAGCCGATCGCCGCGCCGAACACCACGAAATAGAGCGAGGTCGAGAGCACCGGCGAGACGATGCTCTGCCAGATGGTGCGCCCGGTGCGCGCCATCTCGAAGCGGTAGATCGCCCAGCACCGCGCGCCAGTTCATCGCCGCTCGCTCACCAGATCCGACGAAAATATCCTCCAGCGAGCTTTGCGTCGTCTGCAGATCGCGGAAGCGGATGCCGGCCTTGTTGAGGTCGGTCAGCAGCGCGGTGATGCCGGTGCGCTCGGCCTGCGTGTCGTAGGTGAAGACCAGCTCGTTGCCGCCGTCGGCCAGCGTCAGATCGTGCGCGGCGAGTGCGGCCGGCACCGCGTCGAGCTTCTTGTGCAGATGCAGCGTCAGTTGCTTCTTGCCGAGCTTGCGCATCAGCTCGGCCTTGTCCTCGACCAGGATGATCTCGCCCTTGTTGATGACGCCGATGCGGTCGGCCATCTCCTCGGCTTCCTCGATGTAGTGCGTGGTCAGGATGATGGTGACGCCGGAGGCGCGCAGCTCGCGCACCACCTGCCACATGTCCTTGCGCAGTTCGACGTCGACGCCGGCGGTCGGCTCGTCGAGGAACAGGATCTGCGGCTCGTGCGACAGCGCCTTGGCGATCATGCACGCGCCGCTTCATGCCGCCGGACAGCGTCATGATCTTGGCGTCCTTCTTGTCCCACAGCGACAGCGCCTTGCAGCACCTTCTCGATGTGCGCCGGGTTGCGCGGCTTGCCGAACAGGCCGCGGCTGAAGCTGACCGTCGCCCACACCGTCTCGAAGGCGTCGGTGGTCAGTTCCTGCGGCACCAGGCCGATCATCGAGCGGGCGGCGCGATAGTCGCGGATGATGTCGTGGCCGTCGACCGTGACCGTGCCCTGCGCTCGGATTGACGATGCCGCAGACGATGCCGATCAGCGTGGTCTTGCCGGCGCCGTTGGGGCCGAGCAGCGCGAAAATCTCGCCGCGCTTGATCTCGAGATCGATGTCCTTCGAGCGCCTGGAACCCGGTGGCGTAGGTCTTGGACAGATCGGTGATGGAAATGATCGATGGCATGAATGGGTGAGGCTTGGCCGCGATGCGAACCGCATATAGACGCGAGGCGTGCGGCCGCGCCAGCCCGGCCCCGACGAACGTCTGCATAAGGCCTCAGGCCAGGCCGCCAGCGCGTTGAGATCGGCGAGCGTCTGCTTGGGCGGAAAATCGAGATACTCGTCCGGCGCCTTGCCGCGGTTGACCCAGACGCCGGTAAAGCCGACCGACGTGCCCGCCATCACGTCCCAGCGGTTGGACGACACGAAGGTCACCTCGCCCGGCTTGCATTTGTAGTGATCGGTGACCAGGCGGTAGACCTCCGGCCGCGGCTTGAACATTTTCAGCACGTCGACCGAGAGCACGGCGTCGAGATCGGCGCCGATGCCGGCGGCGTCGACGGCGCCCTTGAGCATGTTGGGCGAGCCGTTCGACAGGATGCCGGTGCGGTGGCCCTTGGCCTTGAGCGCGGCAAGCGCTGCGCGCGCGTCGGGGAAAGCGTCGAGCTGGAAATAGGCCTCGAGCAATTTGGGCTTCAGGGCCTTGGGCACCGAGGGCACCCGCGCCAGCGAAAAATCGAGCGCCCGCTCGGTCAGCGTCCAGAAATCCGTGTAATGGCCGGCCAGCGTCAGCGTCCAGGTATATTCGAGCTGCTTGCCGCGCCAGATTTCCGACATGCGGTCGGCGTCGGGCCCGGCCTCGGCGCGGAAGCGCGCAGATGGCGGCATGGACGTCGAACAACGTGCCATAGGCGTCGAACACGAAGATGGACATATGCGACCTCCAATTCGTCATTGCCGGGCTTGACCCGGCAATCCATGATGCGCCTCGGCAATTGGAAGCGCAGTATGGCTGCGCGGGTCAAGCCCGCGCATGACCGCTGCGGGATCATGGAGACGATTGAATGGCGCCGGGCGCGGGCTGGTCGAAGACCTGGACCTTCTACGAGGGCGATTGGCACGAGGGCAATATCCCGATCATGGGCGTGCGCGACCATGCGGTCTGGCTGTGCTCCTCGGTGTTCGACGGCGCCCGCGCCTTCGAGGGCGTGGCGCCCGACCTCGACCTGCATTGCGCGCGGGTCAACGCCTCGGCTGAGACCATGCATCTCAAACCCGCCGTGCCGGCCGAGCAATGGCTCGCGCTGACGCGCGACGGCCTCAAGCGCTTCGACAAGGACGCCGCGATCTATATCCGTCCGATGTATTGGGCCGAGCGCAGCGGTCCGCTGCTGGTGCGCGCCCGATCCGGAATCGACCAAGTGGTGCCTGGCGCTCTACGAGGCGCCGATGCGCAAGCCGGAAGGCTTTTCCGTCACGCTCTCGCCCTACCGCAAGCCGAGCCTGGAATGCATGCCGGTCAACGCCAAGGCCGGCTGCCTCTACCCCAACAATGCGCGCGCGCTGCTCGAGGCGCATTCGCGCGGCTTCGGCAATTGCGTGGTGCTCGACCTGCTCGGCAACGTGGCGGAGCTGGCCACCGCCAACCTGTTCATCGGCAAAGACGGCGTGGTGTTCACGCCGGCGCCGAACGGCACGTTCCTGAACGGCATCACCCGCCAGCGCGTCATCAAGCTCATGCGCGAGGCGGGCGTCAGCGTGGTCGAGACCGTGCTGCGCTACTGCCGACGTGCAGAACGCCGACGAAATCTTCTCGTCCGGCAATTTCTCCAAGGTCATGCCGGTCAACCGGGTCGACGACCGCTCATTGCAACCCGGTCCGCTCTACCGCAAGGCGCGCGAGCTGTATTGGGAGTTCGCGCACTCCTGAAGGCCCTCATGACTGACCGCTGCGCATCCGGCCGTTATTCGATCTGCAAGGCCTTGCTGGCCTGCGTCGGCGCCGTGATCGGCACCAGCGCGCTGGCCGCCGAAGCGCAGATCAATCTGGCGGCGCACTACGTCATCACCATGACGCATGTGCGGGTCGGCGAGATCACCTGGGCGGTCGGTTTTTCCGACAAGACCTATCTGACATCCGCCAACGGAAAAGCCAGCGGGGTCTTCAGCGTGCTGGTCAGCGGCGAAGGCTTGTTCACCACCCACGGCGTCTTTGTCGGCGGCCGGCTGGCGCCGGCGACCGCCAGGTTCGACGTCAGCGACGACGACGGCATCTATGAGACCGAAATGACGTTCGAGGACGGCGCTATCAAACACCTGCAGGACCGCGGCGCGCCGCCGCCGGCGGACCGTATTCGGGTCAGCCAGAGCCTTTTGCACGGCGTCGCCGATCCGCTGAGCGCGATGTTGATTCCGGTCGAAGGCACCGCCATGGCGCCGGCCAATTGCGACAAGACCCTGCGCATCTTCGACGGACGCCGCCGCTATAACCTCGCGCTCTCCTACAAGCGCATCGACAAGCTCAAGCTGGCGCGCGGCTATGCCGGCGCCGTGCTGGTGTGCGCCGTCGTGCTGCGGCCGATCGCCGGCTACAAGCCCGACAGCCTGCTGGTGCGCTACCTCGCCGGCAAGGACGATCTCGAATTGTGGTTTGCCCCGGTCGCCGGCGCTGCGGTGATCGCGCCGGTGCGCGCGCTGATGCCGACGCTGATCGGGACCATGGACATTCAGGCCAACGAGTTCGTGGTGTCGAAAGATCGATGCGGCGCCGCGCCCCGCGCCGGAAAAACCGGTGGAAGTCGCTCCGCTGGCGCCGCCTAAGGTCGAAGTCGCTCCGCTGGCGCCGCCCAAGGATGAGCCCGTCACGACGAAACCGTGACCGGCCGGCCTTCGCCGATCGAGCGGATGATGGCCTCGAAAGCGCCGGCCACGTCGAGCATGTCCGCGGTGGAAACCACGAAAGGTTTTCCGGTCTCGATCGTCTCGGCGAAGGCTTCGATCAGCGCGCCAAGCGAGTCGACCGGCGGATAAGTCGTCGTTTTCGGCTGCTCGCCGATCTTGGCGACCGTCAGCGTGGTTTCCCCGCGCGCCTCCGCCCAGCCCTTGGCTGCCGAACACGTGGATGCGCCAGACCATCGGCGCCGCGCGGATGGTCGCCAGCACGCCGGTGGCGCCGCTCTTGAACGCGACGAGCGCGGCCGCCGCGTCGCGCGGATCGGGCGGCGGCTTGTGCGAAAACACGCGCGCATCCACGGTGGCGATCGGCCCCGCCAGATTGACGAAAGCGTCGAGCACGTGCAGGCCGGCGCCGGTCATGCCGCCGCCCGGCAACTCGCGCGGATCGTCGCGCCAGCCGCCTTGCACGCGCGTGGAATGTTCGTTGCTGAAATTGCCCTCGATGTGAAGAACCTCGCCGAGCGTGCCGTCGGCCACCACGCGCTTGAGTTCGCGCATCGAGGCAAAGCAGCGCTTGTTGTTGCCGAGGCCGAACGGGACTTTGGCTTTCGTGGTTGCGGCAATGGCGCGCTCGGCCTCCGCTGCGCGTCAGCGCCAGCGGTTTTTCCGACCAGACCGGCTTGCCGAGCGCCGCGACGGCGGTGATCTGTTCGACATGCAAAGAATGCGGCGTTGCCAGGAAGACCGCCTGCACGCGTGGGTCGGCAATCGCTTCGCCGAAGTCCGTCGAAAGCTCGAAGCCTTTCGCCGCGGCGAAGTCACGCACGAGCGCGGGCTCCTTGCTGACGCCGCGGATGATGCGCAGGCGGCGGCTCTTGCCCTGCACGGCCTCGACGATCGATTGTCCCCAGCGGCCAAGGCCGATGACGGCGGCGTTGATCATGGCGTCATTCTAGGCCGTAGACTCCGGTTCTGTAAGCGCGGCTTACGCGATGTCTGCTTTGCTCCGAAAACGACCGAATTGCTGGGTCGCTGCGAAATGACGCGAAGTGCCAAGAGCAGAAGTGGGACTGTAGGCCTTAGCCACGTCAATGCTTAAGTCCGATCTGCCAATTCGCGATTGCGCGTAGAAGCGGACATGCATGAGCAGGTTCAAAAACAATTCCGAGTGCCGCATCGGCAGTATGTTGGCCGCTCGGTCGATATTTTCGAGATCATTTTGTAGCGCGACGAGCTGATCGGCCGTCAGCTCGCTCTTGAGGCGCGAGTTTACCAATCTAATTCGGCGGTACAGTCTGCCCAGGCGCAGATTCAAAAGCCATGCGTAAAGCCTGGGCGTGTAAGTGAACACCGGGATAATGATGGCGACCGCCGCGACCAGGATCGCCGTCACGCGCTTAGCAGAGTTGATCATCCAGAATGGCAGGTAGCGTTGCAGGAACGAAGGGCCGTTTTTGTAATAATCGACGGCTTCCTCAGCCATCGGGAATTCCGGATCGGTTTGCGTGGGAAATTCGCCGACGCGCTGGAAGATGCCGCCACGGCCGTGCTCCTCCTTCATGGTCTGCGCCAGCAGATAGATCATCTCCGGATGAAGATTGGCGCGAGCGAGAAAAACAAGGGGCAAGGCAACCAGGTTGACGTCGTTAGGCGGAATATTCTTCTCAAGATCGATCACGCCCTGTGCCAGCGTCAAGTGATTCAAGGACGGAAACAATTGCGTGAGCGCCTCGGCTTGCGCCACGTTCATCAGGCGGACGGCGGGGTCGCGCAGCAGCGTTTGTAAGTTCGGTGTGCTCACTTCTTGAGAGACGAAAATCGCGTCCGCCTCGCCGTTCAGCAACGCCTTGGTCGCAATTGGAGCGTTAAGCGTCAGGAATGTCGTGTTTTGAGCGTTCACACCGTAAGCAGCCGAAAATCGCAGCATCCGTGCGGCGAGAACCTGGGTTCATCGAGACACGCTTGCCCTTGAGCTGCGACAGTCTATTCATCGGTTCAGGTCGAGCGGTACAAAGATCCATACGGGCGAGCTTGGCGATGCGGCCTAGCGAAACCAGCTCGGGCGATTCCGCACTGTTGCTCACGCCACCCAGCGCGAGTCCGGCATCGACACCGGAATTTGGGTCGCGCAATTGCCGCACCGAGTCCAACGAACCTTTGGTCAGGCGGATGTTGACCTTGACGTGATGGCGGGCCAACCGCTCCTTGTAGCGGACGGCGATGTGCTCGGTAGCGCTGCCTTTCACGCCGGCCGCGATTGTGATGCTCGAAGGGGGTGCCGGGATGAAATACCAGAGCGGGAGCCAGACCGCGGCAATCACGCATAGGAGTGCCGCCAAACCGCGCAAAACCATTTGATATTCCCAACCCATTACCGAACCCCGAAATCATATTCTAGCGGGTGGTGTTTGAGGTCGGCTTTGGGTCATTCGCTCCATAGGCAGTCAAGGAGCGAAGTCCTCGGATGTCCGCTTGGCCCCAAAAGCGGACTTCGATGGCTGGGCAACACGACCTAGGCAGCCTGCCGCGCCCGGCAATCGCCGCTCACGGCGGCGGCTGCGTCAGCAGCTTCGGCGTCGGGCCGCCGCGCAAGTCGTAGACGGTGGCGAAGACGACGCCGTCGCGGCGCACCTCGGCGATGATCGGCGCCTGCAGGTGCCGGCAATAGAACGCGCCCAGCGCCATGGCGAAGTCGGCCTGCTTGTCCTCGAAGGTGGTTTCGAAGTCGGCGCCGAGCTCGACTTGCGCCGAGGCCTGCGGCCCGCAGATCGCCACCACCCAGCGCCTGCCCGGCGGCGGCTGCTCGTGGCCGGCGGCCAGATGCGCGCGCAGCGCGTCGGCCGCCTGTTTGAAGGCGAGGCCCCAGTAATCGAGCATGTAGCGCCCCTGCGCGCCGCGCCACGCCGCCGGCGAGCGGGTTGAAATAGACGTATTCGTAAGGATGCAGCCGCGCCATGCCGATGAGCGGAAGGCTCAAGCCGGCGAAGAACACCGCCGCGACCGCCGCCAGCGCCGCGCGCCCGTGCAGGGCCGCGCGCCCGGCGAGCCAGGACACGGCAAGCCCGCCCAGCACGGCCAGCGGCGGCACGATGAACAGGAATTGGCGGATGCCGTTGTAGAGCGCCGGCCGGCTCACCATGGCAATGGCGACCGGCAGCGCGGCGGCCAGCGTCACCATCAGCAGATTGGCGCGGCGCGTGAGCGGCCCGTCGCGGCGCGCGAGCGCGGCCAGCGCGCCGAGGCCGCCCGCCAGGCCGAGCGCCGACACGATGAGCGGCAGCTTCAGCAGCAGCAGATGCGGCAGATAACTGGCCGGCATGTCCGGCACCGCGATCAGCGCGCCCTCGTAGAGCTCCTTCCACGGTTTCTCGAAGAACGTGTCGAAGTAAAGCGCCGCGCGCAGCGGATTGAGCGGCGCCAGCACCGACCACGGCCACAGCAGCGCCATGATGAGATAAGCGAGCGCCAGCGCCGCAAGCCCGCGCCACAGGAATTGCGCCGAGCCGCGCGGCCGCCGCGCGCACGCCGTCGCCGCGCGCTTGCTCGGCCGCGATCAGCACGCAGCGCGGCAGCGGCCGGCGGCGCCGCCAGCACGGCAAGAATGCGCGATCCGAACGCCGCACCGAGCGCGACGCCGACCAGCGCCACGGTGCGCCAGCTTGGCCGTGGATACTCCTCGATCGCGCGCACCAGGGCGAGCAGCAGCACGATCATGGCGGCGGCGAAGGGCGCGTCCTTCGCGTTGATGAACATGTGGCCGTAATAGAGCGGGCAGGCGGCCAGCAACGCCAGCGCGCTAACGCCGGCGAGCGGCCCGCCGAGGCGGCGGCCGAGCCGCCAGGTGGCCGCCAGCCCGATGATGCCGACAACGGCGCCCATGAGGCGGCGCGTCTCGAACAGGCCGAACGGCGACACCTTGGCGGCGAGCGCCGCCGCCATGTCGAAGCCGCCGCCATATTTGTAGAGATTGACGAAATGCAGCGCGCGCGTGTCGGCAAAGCCCGAGCCGTAAAGCTTGAGCAGCAAGTCGCCATATTGCGAATGCGTGAGGTCGTCCCAGCCCAGCCCGTAGTCGCGAAAGGTAAAGGCGGCGGTGATCGCCACCGCCGCCAATATCAGAAGGGCAATCGCGGTCGGCCAGATCGTGTGCCGGCCGCGGCTCGCGCATCGGCGATCTACTTGACGCCGCCGAGCAGCTCTTCGACGTAGTCCCAGTTCACCAGGTGATCGAGGAAGGCTTTGAGATAATCGGGCCGGCGGTTGCGATAGTCGATGTAGTAGGAGTGCTCCCACACATCGCAGCCCAGGATCGGCGTGCCGCCGTGCACCAGCGGATTTTCGCCGTTCGCCGTCTTGGTGATGGCGAGCTTGCCGCCCGCGACCGCGATCCAGCACCAGCCGGAGCCGAACTGGGTGGCGCCGGCCGTGGCGAAATCCGCCTTCATCTTTTCGACGCCGCCGAGGTCGCTGTCGATCTTGGCCTTGAGCTTGGCGGGGATTTTGTCGCCGCCGCCGTTCGGCTTCATCCATTTCCAGAAATGCATGTGGTTGTAATGCTGGCCGGCATTGTTGAAGAGGCCGGCATTCTTGCCGAAGGAGCCTTTGACGATCTCCTCGAGCGATTTGCCTTCCAGGCCCGAGCCTTCCAGCAGCTTGTTGCCGTTGTCGACATAGGCCTTGTGATGCTTGTCGTGATGGTACTCGAGCGTCTCCTTGCGACATGTAGGGCGCCAGCGCGTCGTGGGCATAGGGCAAGTCGGGCAGCTTGAATGTCATTGTCGTCCTCCTCGATCCACAAACGATGATTGCGGAATAAACCGGTCCCCTTGGATGAAACCGGCACGTCCCGGGCGAGTTCCATAAGATCAGTCTAATTAGGCGCTGGCGCGGTCGGGGGCAACGCCTTGGGTGCGCCTTGGTGCGCCTTGGGCGCGCCTCCCGTGGCGCGCAAGTGTCGGAGCAGGTGCCGGGGATCGAGCATTGCAGCGCGGCGGCGGGCCGGTCGAAGCCTGTTAACGTTAATCAACCATGAGGGATTTCCGGCTATTTTGGCCATAACCGGTTGCCGTGGATGCCGGAAAACGCCAGAATTTGCTTGTTTCATAAGCGGTTGCCCGGTACTCCATGCGCCCTGATGGGGCCTGCTCAGTCAGAGGGATAGCGTCATGTCGATGGTGATGTTCGTCGTGGGCTGCCTTGCGGTCATGGTCGGCGCGGCCATGGTCGGCTACGGCATCCCGGTCAACGAATTCAGCTTCGGAAACACTCTGATCACGGCGGGCACCACGCTTGCCGCCGGTGGACTGGTTGTTGTTGCCATCAGCGCCGCCGTCAGCCAGTTGCAGCGCATCGCGGAGGCGCTGGCGGCCCGTGGCCTTATTCAGCCCGGCCGGCCGATCGAGACATCCGAACAGCCGTCCGACGCGCGGGAGGCCCCGGCCATTGGCCGCATCCCGTTCCCGCCCAAATCCGCCAAATCCCCGATGCGCGAGCCGTACCCGCCGCCGCTGCCCGCCGACATGGCCGGCGACATGGCCGCCGACATGGCTGGCGACATGGCCGGCGAAGAGCGCCCCCACCAATCCTTCGCGCCGTCGCTGCGCAACCCGGAGGCGCAGCCGCTCACCGTTGAAGACGAGGTGTCGCTGTCGCCAACCAATGGATCCGGCGTCTTCGCGCCGCGTCACGAGCCGGCGATGGATGAATCCTGGCGCTCGCCGCCGCCGCCGCACGAGGCGCCAAGCAGCTATTTCGACACCATGTGGCCGGCCGCCAAGGCCGCCAAGCCGCCGAGCCGGGGCCCCGCCGCCGGCGAGCCCATGGGCGAGCCTATGGGCGAACCGCGGCCCGAGCCTTCGCCGCGGGACTCCGTTGCGCGCATGGCCGCGCCCGAGCCCGCGCCCGCGCCCGCCAGCCCGCCGCGCACGGCCGCGATCCTGAAATCGGGCGTGGTCGACGGCATGGGCTACACGCTCTATGTCGACGGCTCGATCGAAGCGGAGCTGCCGCAGGGCACGCTGCGCTTTGCCTCGATCGACGAGCTGCGCAGCCATCTCGAAAAGAGCAACTGACCGCCGCTCTTCGCAAGGCACTTTCCGTATTGCAATAGCAAAACCTGAAGTCTAGCCGGGGCATCCGGCGAGCTTCTTCTTGCGGTCATTGGATTTCGCTAGTAGAATCCACAATAAAGAATTTGGCATTATTCGCCGCGCAAGCGGCAACAGTCGGCGGCAACAGTCGTATGGGCAGCGCGCGCCCCAGCAGGATCGAGCGTCGATGACCGACACCCCAGCCAACGGACGCTTCATTGAGCTGACGGCGGAGATCGTGTCCGCCTATGTCAGCAACAACACGGTGGCCGCCGGCGACATTCCCGGCCTGATCCATCAGGTGCATGCGGCGCTCAGCCGGGTGTCCGGCAAATCCGGCGATGGCGCGGCCGAGCCGCTCAAGCCGGCGGTGTCGCTCAAGAAGTCGATTACGCCCGAACACATCGTCTGTCTGGAGGACGGCAAGAAATTCAAGTCGCTCAAGCGTCACCTGCGCACGCAGTACAACATGACGCCGGAGCAATACCGGGAAAAATGGGGCCTGGCCGCCGATTATCCGATGGTGGCGCCCAATTACGCCGCCGCCCGCTCGCAATTGGCCAAGCAGATGGGGCTCGGCCAGCAGCGCCGGCGGCGCCCGCGCTAGCGGCGACGTGGCCGGCACGGCCTACAAAGTCAGCGCGCAAATATTTGCCGCTGGATGTCGCGGAATTTAAGTTCCGCTACGAACAGTCGGTTCAACGACGATATTTTCGGAGCGGCGATCTGAAGGATGCTGAACTGGCTGAAACGAAATTGGCTTCGCGCTGGCCTGCCCTAGAGGGAATCAGGGCACAATCAAAAACTAGGAAAAAATACGCTAGGCCTCATATTTCCGGTGGAAAAATTCCTATTGGCTGTGGACAATTTTTGCTATACCACGCGAAAATAGAAATAATCAATTTTCAATATCATAGCGTAGGATAAAAAACTTATCCCCCCTGCCTTTATTTCGGCGATCCTGTAGGCACATAATCCTACCAGAAGGATCGCCTCATGACGCTGCTCGAAGATTTCGAAAATCCCTGGTCCCGGCGCCGGCCGGCGGTGCTGCGCAACGCGCAAGATCTCGGCTGCCTGCTGGAAATCGCCACCGCCGCCGTCTTCGACGTGCCGCTCGATGAACTGCATGCGCCCACGCGCGGCGCGGCGCCGGTCGCCTTTGCGCGCCAGATCGCCATCTATCTGGCGCATGTCGTGTTCGGCTTGAGCTACCGCGCGGCCGGCGGGCTGTTTAACCGCGACCGCACCACCGCCGCGCATGCCTGCCGGCTGGTCGAGGACCGCCGCGACGATCCCATCATCGATGACCGGCTCGACATGCTGGAAGACCTGTGCATCGCGGTCGTCTGCGAGGAACTCGTGCCGCCGCCGGTGCGGCCATGAACGCAAAGATGAGCGCAAAGCCTCGCAAAGCCGCGCGCCTGCCCGACGTCGCGCAGCCGGAGGTCGGCAGCTTTCGCGGCCGCCATCTCGCCGTGGCGCAGCGCCAGATCGCCACCGAGTTCGGGCGTTCGAACGTGACCGTCGATGAGGCCGAAAGCCCGCTGGCCTGGCTTGCCCGCCGGCGCGGACGCGACGGCCGCGCCTTGATCGAGGCGCATCAATTGCAGGCCGGCGAGCGGCTGCGCATCGATTTCACGCAAGCCAATATGATGCCGCGCACGACCACCTGTTGGGCCAACCCGGTCATGTCCGATCAGCCCGGCGGCGTGGGCGGAGCGCAGTTCACCGACACCATGATCGCGGCGCGCCGGCGCGTGCATCAGGCGCTCGACGCGGCCGGCCCGGAATTCTCAGGGCTGCTGCTCGACGTCTGCTGTTTTCTCAAAGGGCTCGAGGACGTCGAGCGCGAGCGCGGCTGGCCGCAACGCACCGCCAAAGTGGTGCTGCAACTCGGGCTGGAGCGGCTGGCGCGCCACTTCGGCTATGCCGGCGAGACGCGCGGCCGCGCGCGCGCCCCGTTGCGCACCTGGCTCGCCGACGATGCGGCGTTTGTGGTGGAGTGAACGGCGGGCCAGCGACTCGCTGTGTCCGCGGCGACACACGCGATCGAAGAAAAATTCGAAAACTTATCCCCGCTCGCTCCAGCGCACTTATCATGTGCGCATCCCGCCCCATACCGAGGGGTGTCTGTACAGCATCTTCAGATGCGGGGCGGGGAGCGGTGGCCGGGGAATGACTTCACGCTGGAGATGCGGCGTGAAGGCCCGGCGGTCCAAGCCGCAGCCGTCCCGGCGCGCACGCCGCGCGTCACGGGCTCGTTTGGCTCATAGCGGTGGATAGGCGGCCTGACAATCCGAAAGGAGAGGAGGGTTGCCTGAAAGGGTAAGTCCACCGGGGGCGCTGCGGAGCAAACCTCAAACACCGCGCGCGGGACGCCTTGGACTTGGCGGACTTGCGGAGAATACGGACTTCGACAAGCCTCGATGTCGCGAGGTGTCGAGGCCCGCGGGTCCGAGCGTTCTTGTTTGCGCCTACTTGCGTGAACTTGGATGCGCCCGGGACCCTTGGCGTCCCGCGCGCCCTCGGTTCTTTCGAGGGCGGCGGCAGGAGACAGACGACGGCGTACCCGGCGCCGCTCAAAAAACACGGGCGATGACGCGGCTATAGGCCGCGCGAGCTCGCAGGCGAAGGCGGGCTGTTTGAAAATTAAATCGGCGGCAGGTGAGGGCGGCGCGTTACGCCGGCGCCAGCGCGGCTTTCGCTTCGGCGCGAATGCGCTCGACCATGGAGCGCAAGCCGTTCGAGCGTTGCGGCGTGAGGCCGTCGCGCAACCGGATGCGCTCGAACAATTCGAGCGCATCGGTGTCGAGGATCTCTTTGGCGCGCTTGCCGGAGTAGAGCGCCAGCAGGATGGCGATCAGGCCGCGCACGATATGGGCGTCGCTGTCGCCGTCGAAGGTGAGGATTGGGCCGGCGGCGCCGTCCGGCTTCACATGGGTGAGCAGCCAGACTTGGCTGGCGCAGCCGCGCACTTTGTTGGCTTCGCTGTGCGCCGCCTCCGGCAGCGGCGCCAGCGTGCGGCCGAGCTCGATGACATAGCGGTAGCGGTCGTCCCACTGATCGAGCAGCTCGAAATTCTCAACGATCTCGTCGATTGCGCTCATGCCGTGCCTCGCGCCTCATATATAGGACGCAAGGCCGGGCAAGGCCAAAAAGATCGCGGCGCGGGCGAGGGACCCCGCGATAAATGCCGATTTGACAGGTGTTTAGACGGAAGGCCGGGCGGCGCGAGCCTCGCGGCGCACCGGCGGCAGCGGAACCCGTCCGTGCCAGGCCGGCGTCAGATCCTGCTCCGACAGCGTGCCGTGATTGACCACCGGCACGACCTTGGCCGCCGGTTTTTCCGCCGGCGCCGGCTTCTCGCTCATCTTGGCGCTGACGAATTCATACAGCGTGCGCGCGCCGGCCTCGGCCTTGTGGCCGAGCGCGACCGCGACCTTGCCGCCGACCTTGCAGGCGTCGGGCTGCCGCTCGCAGAAACCGCGTGCGTCGGAGACGGCGGCGGCGGCAAGCGTCACCGCTTGCGTCGCATTGATCTGCGCATCGGGCGACTTCGCGCCGCCGCTCGGCAGCAGCACGCAGACAAGGCCCAACCAAAACGCCATGCGCAGCAGAAAGAACATGACCCACCCAATTATCCCCGGCGGCCTTTGCGCCGCCTTTGAATGAAACCTAGCAGACAGCATTGAAGCTGTCGTTGGCGATGAAGCGACGGTTTTGGGCAAAATCGACGCGAATGCGTCGCGATTTTTCGTCAAATTGGAGCGAATCGAATTTGTCTAAAATTGTAGCCGCTAACGCTCGCCCCATTGAACGCGCGCTTGCGCCGCATGCGACATGGTTACCGTGGCGGTAACGATTAAAGCCGCCGCGTCCGGGCGCGCCGTATCCGGCAAGAGAAATTTCACCATGGCGGCTGAATCGGCGACGGTTTGCGGCGCGCTGGCCGGCGATCGAGCGCTGCGGGCGGCCCGCCTTAGCGTTCGCTTAAGTGGCGCTGGCATAAGTTTTCCCGCGAAAAAGGGGCGCGTCTGCTTCGGCAAGACGTGGGACAGGGATCGTGCGTTTCCTCACGCCAGTGTGGAACTATGTGGATGCTTTGGTGCATCCGACGGCGCGGCACGACGCGCTGACGGCGGCGCGCCATCGCGCCTTCATTGCCCCGCGCCTGCTCGGCAGCCTGATCGCGCTCGCGAGCTTCCCCGTCTATCTCGCCTTTCGCGGCGTACCGAGCGCGCTCGAAGTCGGCGTTTTCGCCTGGCTGGTGGCGCCCATCCTGATCGCCTATTTCCTTTCGCGCACCGGGCGCTACGAAAGCGCGCATGTGCTCTCCTCGCTCGCGCTCACCGGCCTGGTGACGGTGGTGGCGTGGCGCACCGGGGGCATCGGCTCGTTCGCGGCGATTTGGCTGGTGGTGGTGCCGCTGGAAGCGGCCCTTTCGGCCTCGCGCCGCGTTGTGGCGCTGGCCTCGATTTTCGCGCTCGCCGCCGCCGGGCTCCTGCTGACGGTGACCGCCGCGGGCGTGCTGCTGCCGCCGGCTGCGGCGGCCGTCACAGAACACGGCGCGCTCGCAGCCCTCGGCATCATTTCGGCGGCGCTCTACGCCATCGGGCTTGCGCTCGGCGCCGAGCAGCTCGCGCGCACCAGCTACTGGCTGCTTTATGCCGAGGAGGACCGCTACCGCCTGCTGGCGCGCAACATGACCGACGTCATTACCCGCCATGGCGCGCACGGCGCCGTGCTGT
Source organism: uncultured Alphaproteobacteria bacterium (assembly GCA_963742375.1). GTDB lineage: Bacteria > Pseudomonadota > Alphaproteobacteria > Rhizobiales > Xanthobacteraceae > Pseudolabrys. The sequence goes on along the minus strand of CAVULP010000006.1, from coordinate 83,854 downwards.
TCGTCTCGCCGGCGGCCGAGCCGCTGTTCGGCGTCGGACCGGGCGCGCTTGCCGGCCACGGCCTGTTCGACCGGGTGCATGTGGCGGACCGTCCGGCCTATCTCACCGCGCTCGCAGATAGCGCGGCGCTGGGCGAGGACCGCTCGCTCGAATTCCGTATCCGCCGCGGCGGTAACGCGGAAGGGCAGGGCGGCCAATTCGTTTGGGTTGAAATGCGCTGTCGTCCGCTCGACAGCGCGGCCGCGAGCGCCCCCGCCGAGCGCGAAGTGGTGGCGGTGCTGCGCGACATCGGCGAACGCAAGACGCAGGAACGCGCGCTCGAAATCGCCCGCGCCGAAGGCGAGCGCGCCAACGCCGCCAAGAGCCGCTTCCTTGCCACCATGAGCCATGAGCTGCGCACGCCGCTCAATGCCATCATCGGCTTCTCGGAAATGCTCGGCAATGACTCGCTGGCGCTCGATCCGGCGCGCGAGCGCGAATACACCAAGCTGATCAACGATTCCGGGCGTCATCTGCTGTCGGTGGTCAACGGCATTCTCGATATGTCCAAGATGGAAACCGGCAATTTCGAGATCGTGCCGGAACCGTTCGCGGCGGCGCCGGCGATTGCAAGCTGCTGCGATCTGCTGGCGCTCAAGGCGCAGGAGACGGGCGTCGAGCTCAAGACCCGCATTGCCCACGGTTTGCCCGAACTCGTGGCCGACCGCCGCGCCTTCAACCAGATCCTGATCAATCTGGTGTCCAACGCCGTCAAGTTCACGCCGCGCGGCGGCAAGGTCACGGTGAGCGCCGGTTGCGAGGGCGCCAATCTGGTCGTCGGCGTCGAGGATACCGGTGTCGGGATTGGCGAGGACGACTTGCCGCGGCTGGGCGAAGCGTTCTTCCAGGCGCGCGCATCCTACGACCGCCGGCACGACGGCACCGGCCTCGGCCTGTCGATCGTAAAGGCCCTGGTGCAGCTGCACGACGGCGACATGGATATCAGCAGCCGGCTGGGCGAGGGCACGCGGGTGACCGTGCGCCTGCCGATCGGCGGCGAGGGACGGCGCGCGGCCGAGCCGGTCAAGCTGGTCACCGAGCATGCCGGCGAGCTCGCCGCGCTTGCAATTATCCCGGTGAAGAAACGTGCCTAGCCGCCGCCGAGACCATTATTGAGCGCGGCATGCTCGCCGCCGCAATCGCGCGCCATCCGCGCGAATTCGTCGGCATTGTCATGGCGGCGGCCGCCACCCTGGCGATCCTGGTGAACGCGTTGTTCTTGCAGCATGGCCCGCACCCGGCGCCGATTTTCGCGATGCGTCCGCCGGCGGCGCGCGCGCTGGCGCCCGCTCTGCCGCGCCCGCACCCGCAGCTGCCGGTGGAGGATGCCGCCGTGCGCAGCCAGGCGCAGATCGTCGGCGACATCCAGCGCGAGCTGTACCGCCGCGGCTTCTATGCGGGCGCGGTCGACGGCATCTGGGGCGCCAAGACCGACACAGCGGTCCGCGACTTCGTGCAGGCCGCCGGCCTGACAATCGATCCGGCACCGAGTGCAAGCTTGCTGCGGGCGCTATCGGCCTCGACCGTCAAGGCAGCGGGCGCAGCCGTCGCGCCTGAGCCCGCACGCAAAGATGCAATCGCCGCGCTTATTGCCCCGTCCAAGCGCGTGCTGGCGATCCAGCGGGCGCTCGCCGATTTCGGTTACGGCCAGATCAAGCCGACCGGCATCTACGACACGGAGACCCGCATGGCGATCGAGAAATTCGAACGCGCCCGCAATCTGCCGGTCGATGGGCAGATCAGCGACCGCTTCGTGCGCGAGCTTGCCGGCATGACCGGACGGCCGCTGGAGCAATAGCGGCGCGCGCATCGTCCGTGTTACTGAAAGCGATGCGGTTGAAATCCGGCATCTGGGTTGCGGCCTATTTGCGCCGTTGCCAAGTCGAAGGCGATTTCGCGGCGGTGCGGCGGCGCGGCGCCGAGGAGGCCGGCGCCGTGTTCATCATCATCAACCGTCTCGACGGCACCGCGACCTTGTACGGGCCGGCCCCGCAGAGCGCTTTTGACGAGGCCCAGCCGGCCGAGCGGATCTTCACCGCCGTGCTGGGCGGCGCCAAGCCCGTGCCCGAGGCCGACGTGGAAGCGCGGCTGGCGCGCGAAATGCGCTTCGACCCCGATATCTGGATCGTCGAGATCGAGGACCGGGCCGGACGGCACTTCCTCGATCACGTCGTGGCGTGAGGTTTCAACGCTCGTTGGATTTGATGCGCGAAGGCGGGGTCTCGCGGCCGCGCGCGACGCGATGGCCCGCATGCGTGGCATGCGAACGCGCGCCTGGGCGCTCGTCGTCCCAATACAGCGGTTCGTGGCGAGGCTTCGGACTGCCGCCCGCCTGCCGCCAGATCGCCAGCATGCGCTCGGCCGCGGCCGGCGTGAGGTCGTCATAGAGGCGGGCAAGATCGTAGACCCGCTCCACCGATTGCCCGATCTGCGGATTGAGGACCAACAGAATGCGCTGGAGCACAGAGGCCTTCATGCCGAGCGCCTTGGCGGCGACCACGATCGGCTCGCCGTACGGGTCGCGCGCGATGCGTTCGGCCAGCGCGCGGGAGATGCCGAGGGCGCGTTCGAGCGTGCGGCAGAACTCGCTCGCGTTATGTTGCAGGGCCGCGGTTTCCAGGCGGCCAATCACGTCGCCGGAAACAGGCAGGCGCTGCCGCGCCGTGCTCGGCACCACCGCGTCGAGATTGGTCAGGATCAGGCGGCGTTCGTCGGTGCTGGCCGCAAAGAACAATTCGGTGAGATCGGGCTCGAGCTTGGCCTCGTTTTCCCGTGGCGCATCGGCGGCGGGCAGGAGCCCGCCAAGGCGGCCCAGGATGGCTGCCGGCGCGGTGGGATAGGTTGCGAGCCGCGCCGCCACCGCCGCCCGCGTCGGCGCATCGACAGCGTCGATCAGACCCAGCGCGAGCTCGACATATTGGACCTCTTCGTCGGCGCTGTGGCATCGGCTTCTGGACGTAAAGGTCGGTCAGCACCCGCAGCAATGTGGGGCGGATATCGACGCCGTCCCGGCACGCCAGGTCGACGAGGCCATCGAGGGTGGGGCTTGCGAAAGACTTGCGCATAATACGCGACGTTTTTACCGGGTTACGCGACGGCTCACATTAGTCGGGGCCCGTTAGCAGACCGTTAACCTTGCACGTCCTTTAATTGCATCAAGGCGCCGATCCGGCAGGCTATTGCGCCGGGGCGGAAGGGGGTCTCGCAATGGGTGAAGTCATCCAGTTTCCCGATGAGGCAGGCTGTGCGCGCGGCGGCAAATATGTCGACGCCAACAGCGAGCCGGCAACGGTCATCATCCTTCCGGTGATCCGCATCGACCGCGGTCCGGATGGCTCGAACGGCCTCGAGCCGAACAGCGGCAACCAATCCGGCCGCCGCCGCCGCCGCCGCGTTGTGCGCTGAGACGGGCCGCACCGACTTAAACCCGATGATGATACCGCCGCCGCCGCTGACGCGAGCGCCCCATTGGTGCCGGCGGATTTTCGCGCTTGTCGTGCTGTCAATATTGACCGGATGCGCCAACGGCGATTTTAAGGAAGTGCGCCCCATATTGGTGCACGACGACGTGCATGATTGGCTCGACTACGACGCGGTCGCCGGAAAAAACACCTCGCCTTCGGGCTTCACGTTGACCGACGATGAGCGCCAGCTTCGCGATCTTGCTTACCCGCTGATCGAGCAGCCCTACGACCGGCAGCAATGGTATTCGGTCGCCGGCGAATATGGCGTGATCGGCGCCGATCACCGGAGGCGGTTCGACCCTACCGCCTATGCCACGCATCTGTTCGGCTCGCGCTATCGCTCGCCTTCGGCGCGCTATGCGCGGATGATCGACGACATTCGCAACGATAACACGCGGCTTCCGCAATTTTTCGAGACGGCGGCGCGCGTCCTCGACATCGACCAAAAGCGGCGCAAGAGCCTGGCTTATGTTTCCGGGCTGTCCTCGCGGGAGCGCAACGAGGCGCTGCGCCGAATCTATACGAATGCGTCGCTCGTTTCGCTGGTGCGCACAAAGCTTGAGCAACGCGTGGCGAGTTATCGCTTCGCGCTCGGGCGGTTGGTGATCATGACGCCGACGCAGCAGGCGGTCGACGTCGAACGCGAGCTCAATCGCTTGCAGGCACAGATCGCGTATTACCGCACCCACGCGGCGCCCACTTGGGCGCGCGAGCAGAGCCTGTCCTCAGCGCGCTGATCAGTCGGATTGCTTCGCCACATCGGCGTGCTGGCAGCGCGCGGCATCGACCGCGCGTTTCGCCATCGGCATCAAACCGGGATCCGGCGCCAGCGCGCGGATCGCAATCAGGCCGGAGAGCGTCGGCGATTCCACGATCAAGCGATCGGCGGCCGTGATGTTTTCATCCTCGGGAAGTTCGGCGTGTTGTGCGACGGTCATGAGGTCGAGCTCGATAGCGCGGCGGCCCGCCGAGCGGTCGTTGATGGCGTAATAGGCGATGTCGCGGTCGGTGTAGAACGACACCGAGGTATAGGCGAGGCTGATCGGCACCGTGAGCTTCATCGGCCCCTGCGAAAGATCGTAGCGGCAGATCGTGCTGGCGAATGCCGGATCCATCAACGGCATGACGGCCTTTTCCGGCGTGGGCTCGGCCAGCGCGGTCACCGTATTGACCGGCGCGATCGGTGTCAGGCGCGAATAAGCGTCTTGCGTGGCGGTACGCGGCAAAATGATGATGGTTGCGAGATGCACAATGCCGCCGAGCAGAGCGCCGCCCAATAGCAAGAGCAGCCATCGGATCATGAGCAACTCCTGATCTTGACGGCGGGCATCGGAACCTCGCGGCCTTCCTTGGTCGCAACCCCAACCGCCGTATCGTAGAACCGCAGCGCGAGCGTATAGCGCTCGATGCCGCCGGTCGGCAGCCAATTGCCCGGATTGGCGCGCGGCGCAACCACGATTTGGAAGCTGCCGTCGCCGCGGCGGACGATCTCCTGGCTGGTGAAAGCGTAACGGTTGATCGAATTCGGAACCAACTCGCCCTCGAGATTATAGAGCGTCAGGGTCCAGAAGCGTGCCGCCGGCGTAACGCCCGCGATGGCCACGTCGCATCGTCCGTCGAGCGGCCTGCCGCTGTCGTCGGTCTTGGCCATGAACGTCAGGCCGTCGCCGAGCGCGATCGGCAGCCGGCCGGTGCGCGCGATCGACGCCCGCGCGTAAGGATCGGCATCCTGCGTGCCGGTCTTGGGCCAGGCGGTCCAGGCCCCGATCCGCAAGGCGCCGAAGGCGGCGCCGCGCGTGAGCGCGAAATAGGTCGCGCCGAGGCCGACCGCCACTGCGACGATAAGGGCAAACAACGTTCCGAGGAGAAGACGCACGATCGATCCGGTGGTGGTGAAGGGATGTTGAATCGGACAAGGAAGACTACGCCGGCCGCGTCCGCGCGGCCAATCAGTTGCGCTCGAACGCCAGTCCCTCCAGGTCCGCGGCGAGGGCATCGCCCTTCTTGCCGGCTTGAGCCTGTTTTTCCTTTTTGGTGGAGACGGTGGAGGGCGGCGGTCCCAAGGCGCGATTGGCTTCGTCCATCATCCGCTCGAGCTGACCCAAGATGTCGACGCCGCGCTTGGTAAGCATAACCGGCCGCGGCGGGGGCGGCGGCTCGCCGCCTTTGGTCTTGAACGCGACGGCCTGTTCCTGCCGCTCATGCGGGATCGGTATGCCCGGCAACGGTTTGATCTCGATGCCCTGGTGAGCATAGGCCATGATGGTGTGCCAGGTCATCGCCGGCAGCGAACCGCCGGTCATGCGGTTGGTCGATGTGTAGTCGTCGTTGCCGAACCAGACGCCGCACACGAAGTTGCCGGTATAGCCCATGAACCAGGCGTCGCGATAAGCGTTGGTGGTGCCGGTTTTTCCGGAGGCCGCGATGCCATCGAGGCGGGCGCGCCGGCCGGTGCCGTTTTCCACGACGCTGTTCATCATCGTGATCATGTCTTGCGCGACATGCGCCGGCAGCACGCGGTGCGGCTTCGGCCCGTCGCGGTCGAATCGCCAGATCAGCTTGCCGTTGCCGGTACGCACTTCGAGGACGGCATGCGGCATCACCTTCATGCCGAGATTGGGAAACGTGGCATAGGCGCCGGTGTGATCGAGCAGTTCGACGCCGTCGGCGCCGATCGGCAGCGATGGCGTATCCGGCAAGGGCGTGTGGATGCCCATATCGTGGGCGGTTTTGATGATTTTCGCGCGGCCGAGCTTGGCATTGCCGTTGCCGACCACGACCGAAAGGCGCACCGCGATCGTGTTGATCGAATGGGTGAGCGCCTGAATGAGCGTCATCGCGCCGTGGTAGGAGTGGCCGTAATTGTGCGGGCACCAGTTGCCGATGCAGATCGGCGCGTCGACCACGATCGAGCTTGGCTTGAGGCCGTGCATGAGCGCGGTGGCGTAGACGTAAGGCTTGAACGAGGAGCCGGGCTGGCGCAGCGAATCGGTGGCGCGGTTGAACTGGCTGGCGCCGTAGTCGCGTCCGCCGACCATGGCGCGCACCGACCCATCGACATCCATCAGCACGGTGGCGGCCTGATTGGCGTGATATTCCTGGCCGTATTGGCGCAGCGCATTCTCGACTGCCGAATCGGCGGCGCGTTGCAGATTCGGATCGAGCGCGGTGCGCACCACGAACACGCGCTCGGTCATCGTCTTGGGGAAAGTGTCGACCAGTTGTTTCATCTGGTCGAAGGCCCAGTCGAGATAGTAGTTGGGCGCGCGGGCATCGCGGCGGTCGACGGGAGTTGCGGGGTGACGGCGGGCGCCGAACACCTGCCCCTCGGTCATGAACCCGGCCTCGACCAGATTGTCGAGCACGACGTTGGCGCGCGCGCGCGCCGCCGGCAGATTGACGTTGGGCGAATATTTGGTCGGCGCCTTGAACAGGCCGGCGAGCATGGCGGCTTCCGGCAGATCGACGTCGCGCGCCGACTTGTTGAAGTAGAATTGCGCGGCAGCGTCGACACCGAAGGCGCCGCCGCCCATATAGGCGCGGTCGAGATAAAGCTTGAGGATCTCGTTTTTGGTCAGCCGCGCTTCCAGCCAGAGCGCGAGGAAGGCTTCCTTGATCTTGCGCTCGAGCGTGCGCTCGTTGTTCAAGAAACAGATTCTTGGCGAGCTGCTGGGTGATGGAGGAGCCGCCCTGCACGACGCCGCCGGCGCGCGCGTTGGTCACAAAGGCGCGCGCGAAGTGCCGGCGATATCGATGCCGAAATGGTCGTAGAAGCGGCGATCCTCGGTGGCGAGCACGGCCTTGACCAGATGATCGGGGAACTGGTCGAGCGGCACCGAATCGTTGTGCTTGATGCCGCGCGTGCCGACCTCGATGCCGTAGCGGTCGAGGAAGATCACCGCCAGTTCCGACTTCTTGAGCCAATCGTCGTCCGAGGTTTCGTGGAACGCCGGAATGGCGAGCGCCAGCATCAAAATGGCGCCGGCGGTGCCCAAGGTGGCGGCCTCCGAGACCAGCTCGTTCGACCCGCGCCGCCAGCCGGCGACGTGGAAGCGGTCCATGAAGGTGGAGAAGCGCTCCCAGCCCTCGCGCAGGCCGGTGGCGCTGCGGAACAGGCCGAAGTCGATAAAGGCGTCGGCGCCCAAGCAACAGCTTCTTGAGCTTGGGCTTCCAGTCGGGGTGGAACAGGTCGCGCAACGGCGCGTCGGGCTTTTCGGTCTCGGTCCAATGGGCGCGCGGGCGGGCGCCGCGCCGCGATTTTACCCGATCGGCCGACCGGCGGCCAATGGCGGCAAGGGTCCGAAGGGGGTTAATCCCGGCCAAGGTGAACGGGAAATGCGGTGAAATGGGGGAGGTTCCCGCCGGACTTGCCGCATGCTGGGCCTGCTCCCTCCCCTTGACAGGGGAGGGTTGGGGTGGGGATCGTCGCCGCGCCCTTGAGATTGATCCCCACTCGCCGGGCCTTAGCGCGGAAACGCGCTTTCGGCCCGGCGACCTCCCCTTTGCAAGGGGAGGTTAAGAGGGCGCCCATGACTGCATCGCCCCGGCGGCTACAAGGGCGCGCGAGGAGCCCCGCATGGCCGAGCCGCAAGCCCCGTTCTGGCGCCGCAAGGCGCTCAGCGAGATGACGCAAGACCGAATGGGAGAGCCTGTGCGACGGCTGCGGCCGCTGCTGCCTGAACAAGCTGATCGACGCGGACACCAACGAGACCGTGTTCACCGATGTCGGCTGCCGGCTGCTCGACACACAAGACCTGCCGCTGCACCGACTATGCCCACCGCCAGGCCAAAGTGAAGGACTGCGTGCGGCTGACCCCGCGCAACGTGCGCAGGCTTTCCTGGCTGCCGCCGACCTGCGGCTACCGGCTGGTGGCGGAGGGCAAGGATCTGGCCTGGTGGCACCCGCTGGTGTCCGGCTCGCGCGAGACCGTGCACGAGGCCGGCATCTCGGTGCGCGGGCGGGTGAGCGCGAGCGAGACGGACGTGCCGGACGAGAGGCTGGAGGATTTTATTGTGGCGTGGCCGGGGAAGTGGCCGAAAGGGGGCGCGCAAGCGCGCCGTCAAGGGAAAATGAGGGCGAGGCGGGCAAGCGAACGGTGTTTCTAAGTAGCGCATTTCACTTACGCGGCTCGATCGGAAAATCATAATCCGCAACGGCGCGCCGCCGCCGGTGAATTCGTAATGCCACCATTCGCGGAAATAATTGCGGAAACCATGCGCGCTCATGGCGGCGCGCAGCTGCTCGCGCGCGCGGCGCTGCTCCGGGCGTGATTGCGGCGCGAGCGGGTGTAGCTCTTGGCGTCGAGGCAGTCGAAGCCGGTGCCCATGTCGAGCGAATTATCGAACGCGCGTTGCGCCGGCGGCGCCGTGCAGTCGCTGCCGGGCGCGGGGCGGTCGCATGACCGGGCGCGGCGCCGGCTGCCGGACGAGCGTGACATCGACCGCGGTGCCGGTCGAATGGCGCGAATGCGCGGCGATGTAGCCGAGCGAGAACAGTTCGCGCTTGTCGACATTGGGATAGAAGCGCTTGTCGCCGTCGCGCTTGCCGTCATGCGCCCAGCGCCACATGGCGGCGACCGCGCGCTCGGGGCGGTAGCAGTCGTACACTTTCAGGCCGAGGTGTTGCGGCGCGAGATCTTTGGCGACCTGGGCGAGCGCAAGCGCTGCCTCGCGCCGCAGGATGCATTCCTCGGCCGCGTAGCCGGGCAGGACGTCGCCGGTGAAGTTGTCGGACGCTGGCGTAGCGGATGTCCTGCGCGATGGTCGGCGCCACGTCGCGCAGATAGACGAAGCCCGCCGGCAAGCTCTCGCGCGCGGCGGCGGGCAGCGCCAGCAGGAGAAGGGCGATGCACTCGCTGCGAGCACTGATCGTTCATTCCGCGTAGCGGAATCCAGAGCGAGCCGCATGCGCGAACGTGTTCTCCTGAGTTCCCGCTTGCGCGGGAACGAACGGTTCGACTCGATCGAATGCGCCCTAGATTGACCGGTAAGAGCGCTCATACCACCCCCGCGTTGGGCCCCATTGCGTTTGGCCCGCCGAACGCGGCATCTAGCGCGCCATGAGTCCCAAGCCCAAAGCCGCCAGCAAGCCGCCAAGCCGGCGGCGCTCACCCATCCGGAAATCCGCACCATCGTGCTCGGCATCATGCTGGCGATGTTTCTGGGCGCGCTCGACCAGACCATCGTGGCGACCGCGCTGCCGACCATCGGCCGGCACTTTGGCGATCTTGGCGATCTTGTCCTGGGTGGTGACCGCCTACCTGCTCACCGCCACGGCGGTGACCCCGCTCTACGGCAAGCTGTCCGACATCCACGGCCGGCGCGGCATGATGCTGATCGCCATCGGGCTCTTCGTCGCCGGTTCGCTCGCCTGCGCGCTCGCGCCAAGCATGACCGCGCTGATCCTCGGGCGCGCGCTGCAGGGCATGGGCGGCGGCGGGCTGATGGCGCTGTCGCAGACCATCATCGCCGACATCGTCTCGCCGCGCGAGCGCGGCCGCTACCAGGGCTATATCGCGGCGGTGTTTGCGACCTCCTCGGTGGGCGGGCCGGTGCTGGGCGGCTTCCTCACCCAGCATATCGACTGGTCGCTGATCTTCTGGATCAACCTGCCGCTCGGCGCTGCCGCGCTGGCGATGACCTCCAACGTGCTCAGGCGCGTGCCGTTTCACCCGCGCAAGCACCGGCTCGACCTGATCGGCGCGGTCACCATGATGGCGGCGGCGGTGGCGCTGCTGCTGGCGCTGTCCTGGGGCGGGCGCAAGTTCGACTGGATCTCGGGCGAGACCGGCGCGCTGTTTTTGACCTCGACGATCCTGTGGGGCCTGTTCGGCTTAAGGCTGATGACGGCGCAGGAGCCGTTTTTGCCGATCGCGGTGCTGGCCAATCCGGTGGTGCGCTGCGCGGCGCTCGCCGGCGCCTGCGCCATGGCGACGCTGGTCGGCATGACCATTTTCGTGCCGCTCTATTTCGAGACCGTGCTGCATCTCTCGGCCAGCCAATCCGGCATGGCGCTGATCCCGCTGATGGGCGCGACCGTGGCCTTCTCGACCGTCGCCGGCCGGCTGATGACGCACACGATCCACTACAAGCGCGTGCCGCTGATCGGGCTCACCATCGGCATATTGGCGCTGGCGGGGCTGTCGATCTGGACGGCCTCGATGCCGACCGCGCTGGTGCTGGTGCTCTTGGCGGTGGTCGGCTCCGGCCTCGGCACGGTGTTTCCGATCTCCACCGTCTGCATGCAGAACGCGGTGCGGCAGCACCAGATGGGCGTCGCCACGGGCGCGGCCAACTTCTTCCGCGCGCTGTTTTCCTCGCTGGTGGTGGCGGTGCTGGGCGCGATCGTGCTGGGCGGGCTCGGCGGCGGCACCGGCATGTCGGTGGAGATGCTGGCGCGCGCGGCCTCCGCGCATACGCTCGCCGTGGCGTTCAGCTTCGTGTTCCTGGCCTGCGCGCTGGTGCTCAGCTTCGGCATGGCGTTCCTGATCGCGATGGAGGAGCGGCCGTTGCGCGGACCCTCGACGCATTCGCCGGCGGCCGGCGCGCCGAGCGGGCCGGCAACGCCGATCCCGGCGGAGTAGGGCGCGGGCGTGCGCGCAGGCGCCGGAAGCGGGGACACGACACAAGCGCGATCTCGAAGGGCGCTCGAGCAAGAGTCTTTCGACTTGAGCCGCAATCGTCAGCTGGGTTACGCCCCCAATTCAACGGCACCTGAATGCCCGCCGACGACGCGCAGCGGGAAAACCGCTTTCACATTCACCTCGGTGTTTGTCTCTTGTTCGATGGCGCACTCGACGGGAGCCTGCAATTCATACCGAAACGACCCCGATTCATAATTCAGGGTGGCGTGCCCCGACAGATCGCCAGGGACAAGGCGCGTCAGCAACTTTGTGCCGAACCCCTGCCGTGTGGGCGGTTTGATAATCCCATGGTCGCGTTCTTGCCATCGGAAACAAAACAGCCGGCCTGAATCGGAGTCCTTTATCTCCCATTCCGCCGTGACGGTTCCTTCGCGTCTCGATAATGCTCCATGCTTTGAGGAATTCGTCATCAATTCGTAAAAGAGCAGCGAAAGGCTCTGAGCCGCTTTCGGCTTGAGCAAGACGTCACGACCGGAGACTTCGATCCGATCTGCGACTGGAGCCAGCTCCGTTTGCAGCAGCTCATGCAGCCACACTCCTTTCCAATCTTTCCGGTTGATCAACCCAACCGATTGATGGAGCGCGTGCAGGCGGGCGAGAATGGAGTCTCTAAATTCAACCACGCTGAGCGATGTGTTGTAGCTCAACCGGATGACGCCCTGAGCGACAGCCAATAAGTTACCGACACGGTGAATGAGCTCCCTGTTCAGCAGCTCCAAACTGTCTTTCATTGAATTGGACGTTGCGATTTCCGAAGCCAGCCGGCTGGAGGTTCGCATCAAATAGTACATCGCCAAAAACATTATTGCCGTAAGTATCAGTCCCAAGGAACCGACAAGTAGCTCCTGCCGCATTCCGACTTGAACGAGATCGGGTCCAGGATCGAACAGCACAACAATCTTCCGCCCTGCAAAGTCCAAGGACTGGCGAACTGCTCCCGCATCGTCGGAGCGGACGGATGAATTGACGGTTTCAATGTTTCCTTGCCGCGTAACCGCAGCAAGATATTTCAATTGAGCGGGATCGGTTGCATCGTAGACACGAAAATTCATAGGGATACGCCTTGCGTGGGCGAACCCATTCAGCAACCGATCGACACGAAATACGAACGAGATGCAGCCGACGAAGCCGCGTTCGCCGAATACGGGGCTGTAAAGGATATAACCCGTCCCGTTGAAGGGCCGAAGCAGTTCCACGGGCGCCGTTGCAATCACGCCGCGTTCATCACGGGCTTGTTCGAAGGCTGCCTTGCGTGACGGAAACAGGCCGACGTCCAGCCCGAGCCCGGTCTGGTGGTCGTCGGACTTCGGTTCAATGTCCACAACCGGGTACAGCACGCGATGAGTAGCGGTGACGTCCAGCGGTTCAAAGTTCGGCCTATATAACTGCGGCGGCCGTCCTGCCGCGGAAAGGGCCTTGAGGACCTCATGGATGCGCGAGGGATCAACCTGCGGAATCCAAGCGATCACCCCGATTTCGGGCATGAGAGCGAGAAGCTTCGTTGCCAATCGAACCAAGCGGATGAGGCACCGATAAATCAGAAGCTTCGAAAACAGTGCCGACCGTTTTGGCGATCATCTCGCGCGTGTGCAAATATTGTTCCAGGTCACCCGCGAAGCCCGTAGCCTCGACCACCAACTGATGCCGCCGATCCTCGATCTGCGTATTGGAAAATTGAACCGCAATAATCGCGGAAAGTGCGATGCCCACTCCGGCGACCGCCGCCAATGTCAGCCTATGCCAAGGATAAGGCTGAAGACCGTCCATGCGCGCTAGGCTACTTTAACGTGCGGCAGTTTGTGGTCGTGGCCGACTGTGAGCGATTGCTCACGACCGCATTGAACGCAGACGAAAATCTCGTTCTCCAAATCAAGCCCGCGGTCGCCAGCTTCGATCCGCTTGAGCCGCAGTTCGCCACCGCATTTGCTGCAACGCGACGATGGCGGAGGTTGGGTCATGGCGCGCATGGGATTTCCTTCCGCTCGACATGCTTCGGAGCGGGGTAATGGAGCGCTCAAAACGTCTCCTTGAACGGTTGGATTAAAAAGCCCGAACGCCTTGCGATGACGTCTCGAACGATGATTCAAGCTAAATCGCAATATTTCGCGCGCATTGATCTACATCATTGCCGGCAAAAAACTGATCGCCCTATTTATTGCCGTGACTCGCCGTCAACGCGCGCGTATGGCTGGAGATCACTCAGGCGGATTTTCAATCATTGAAACGATTGAAGTCCGCTGAGGGTCAACATGCGACATGCCCGCCGCCTCTCACGCAACCGTGATGTGTGTCGAACATTCGCGCGCGCCAAGATCGCGATAACCTCAATCCGAACACCAGAGAACGTCAACGCGAGGGGGTTATGATGCCCAAGCAATACTCCGTCGAGCGCGACCGCCGGGCCGTCCTCAGGGCGGGCGGCGCGCTCATCCTCGGCGCGGCGCTGTGGCCGACGCGCTCGCTGGCGCAAGGCGCCGGCGGCAACAAATCGCGCATCGGCGTCATCGGCTCCGGCAAAATCGGCGGCACGATCGGCGGGCTTGTGGGTGAAGGCCGGGCATTCGGTGCTGTTCTCGTCGCGCCATCCCGACGAGTTGAAAGACATGGTCACGGGCCTTGGGCGCGCTGGCGCAAGCCGGCACGGTCGAGCAGGCGCTCGCATTCGGCGACGTGATCTTCGTCGCCGTGCCCTATGGCGCGATCCCGCAGATCGGCAAAGACCACGCCGCGGCGCTCAAGAACAAGATCGTGCTCGATGCCTGCAACGCCGTTGCCGGGCGCGACGGCGCCATCGCCGCGGAGGTCGAGCAAAACGGCATCGGCGTCACCTCGCAGAAATACCTGGCGGGCACGCGGCTGGTGCGCGCTTTCAACACGATGTCCTATATGACCTTCGCGCGCGAGGCCAACCGTCCCGCTCCCAGGCTGGCGATCCCGATTGCCGGTGACGATGCGGAAGCGGTGCGGGTCGCGGCCGCTTTGGTGCGCGATGCGGGCTTCGATCCGGTCGTGGTCGGCAAGCTGGCGGATGCACGCCGGTTTCAGCGCGGCAATCCGGGCTACGGGCAACCGGTGAGCGCCGCCGAGCTCAGGCAAAAACTCAACCTCGCACCATGAGTGTCATCCAGCGCTGGCTGGGCTCGGCGATGCCGGCAACGCCGCGGGAACGCGCGGCGGCGCTGTGGTCCTTCGCTTATTTCTTCACGCTGCTCGCCGGCTATTACGTGCTGCGGCCGTTGCGCGACCAGATGGGCATCGCCGGCGGCGTCAGGAACCTGCCGTGGCTGTTCACCGCAACCTTCGTAACGTTGCTGGTGGCGCAGCCGCTCTACGGCGCGCTGGTGGCAAGATTGCCGCGCGCGCGCTTCATTCCCATCGTCTATCACTTCTTTGTCGCCAACCTCGCCGTGTTCTGGCTGCTGCTGACGCTCGGCATCGAGACCGCGATCGTCGCGCGCGTCTTCTTCGTCTGGGTCAGCGTGTTCAATCTGTTCGCGGTCGCGGTGTTCTGGTCGTTCATGGCCGACCTCTATGACGCCGAGCAAGGCAAGCGGCTGTTCGGCTTCATCGGCGCCGGCGGTACCGCCGGCGCATTGCTCGGTCCGGTGATCACGATTCTGCTGTCGGTGCCGCTCGGCCCGGTCAACCTGCTGATCGCGGCGGCGGCATTTCTCGAGGTGGCGGTGTTTTGTGTCTACCGGCTGGAGCGCGTGGCGAGCGCGCAAGCGGGTGCGCGGCCGCAGCAGGAGCGCATCGGCGGCGGCGCGCTTGCCGCGCTGCCTGAGCTGATCCGCTCGCCTTATCTGCTTGGTATCGGCGCCTGGGTCAGCCTGCTGTCGTTCGCGGCGACCATTCTCTATTTCGAGCAGGCCCATATCGTTTCGGCCGCGGTGAAGGGCGCCGGCGCGCAGACGCGCGTCTTTGCCAGCATCGATCTGGCGGTCGGCTTGCTGACGCTGGCGACGCAGGTCTTTGCCACCGGCCACCTGCTCAAGCGCTTCGGCACCGGCATCGCCGCAGGCGCCTTGCCGGCGATTTATGTCGGCGGCTTTGCCGCGCTGTTTTTGGCGCCGACGCTTGCCGTCGTGATGGTTGTGCAGGTATTGCAGCGCTGGATGAATTTCGCCATCGCCAATCCGGCACGCCAGGTGTTCTTCACCGTCATCTCGCGCGAGGAAAAGTACAAGGCCAAGAACCTGATCGACGTCGTGATCTATCGCGGCTCCGACGCATTATCCGGCTGGGTGTTCGACAGTTTGCAGGCGGTGGGGTTGAAACTCGGCGCCATCGCGCTGTGCGTGCTGCCGATCACGGTGGGCTGGCTCGTGCTGTCGGCGGCGCTCGGACGGACGCAGGAACGCCGCGCCGCGGCGCTGGCCGCGGCGACGCAAACAGAATGAGGTTGCCATGCCTATGACACGACGCAAATTCGCGGCGCTGGCGGGCGCGGTGCTGCTATCGCCGCCCGTGCGCGCGCAAACCGACGCATCGCTCCTCACCCGTGCCATCCCGTCGAGCGGCGAGCGGCTGCCGGCGGTCGGCCTCGGCACCGCCCAGGTGTTTAACAGCAACGACGCGGCGACGCGGCAGAACGCCGCGGCGGTGCTGCAAGCGCTGATCGCAAATGGCGGGCGCCTGGTCGACACGGCGTCGACTTATGGCAATGCCGAGGCTGTGCTCGGCGACGCGATCGCGGCCGAAAAGCTGCGCGAGAAGCTCTTCATCGCCACCAAAACCGAGGCGCCCGACGACGCCGAGTTCAAGCGCTCACTGGCGCGACTTAAAACCGCGAAGGTGGATCTGCTCCAGCTGCACAATGTGAGCGAGGCGGGGCAATCGCTTGCCCGGTTCAAGGAATGGAAATCGCAAGGCCTGTGCCGCTATATCGGCATCACGTCGACCTATCACGGCGACTTTGCCACGGTCGAAGCGGTGCTTAAGCGCGAGCAGCCGGATTTCGTGCAGATCGACTATTCGCTCGACAACCGCCTGGCCGAAAAACGCATTTTGCCGCTGGCAGCCGAGGTCAAGGCCGCGCGTCCTCACCGCGCTGCCGTTCGGCCGCGCCCGGCTGTTCCGCGCCGTGCATGGCAAGGAAATTCCCGACTGGGCGCGCGGCTTCGCCGGCAGCTGGGCGCAGTTCTTCCTTAAATATTTGCTGAGCGACCCGCGCGTGACCGCAGTCATCCCCGGCACTGCCAACGCGGCGCACATGACGGACAATCTCGGCGCGATGCGCGGCCCATTGCCCGACCCCGACCAGCGCCGAAAGATGGTGGCCTTTGTCGAGGCGCTATAGCGCGCGCAAGCAGTTACACGGGCGCCGCGAAATTGGACCTCGGCAATGAGACCGTGACCGTGTTCGAGGTGGCGCCGCCTTGCCCGGCCGCGCCATAGGCGCACACGTGGTAACGATACGGCATGCCGGCCAGCAGGCCATGATCCTCCCAGCGTGTCACCTTGACGGCATCCGCGATTTCGACATGGCCGAGCGGGTCGGTGCGGCAGACATCGTAGCGCACGGCGCCGGCCGCCTTGTTCCATTTCAGCGCCGCCATGCCCTTGCCGAGGGTCGCGGTCAGGTTGGCGCCGTCCGCGCTCCAGCGCGGCGCTTCGCTTGTCCGATCGTCCGGCGGCGCCTGCAGCGAGCCTTGCGGCCAGAGCGCGCAGATGACGCGACTATGTGTGCCGTCGAGATGCTTGCAGACGTTGCAATAGTCGCACTTCACGATGCGATCGAACTCGCCGCGGCGGACCTTGTTCGGCCAATCGGGATCGGCCAAAAGCCCGCGCGCGATGCCGACGATATCGACGGCGCCGGTGGCAACCAGACGCTCGGCGTCATCGGGGCTGGAGATTTTTCCGGCGGTCGCCACCGGCGTGGCAAATCCGTGCGCCCTGACAAAGGCTTTGATCTCCGCCGAAAAATGCGCGTGCGGCACGGCCGGATACCAGTCGCCCGGCATGCAGCGGTCGCCGGAATAGCCGGTGTAGGGATAGGGCACCTGTCCGGGGGTATGAATGGCGTCCTCGAACTTGCCGCCGACCGACAATGACAAATAGGCCGCGCCAAGCTGGGCCAGCCGCAGGCCGATGAGCTTTGCGTCGTTGACCGTGTAGCCGTCCTTGATGAATTCGTCGGCCAGGAAGCGAACGCCGACCGGAAAGTCTTCGCCGACCTTGCGCCGGATGTTTGCGAAAATCCGTTCGATCAAACGCAGACGGCCTTCCAGCGTATCGCCGCCGTAGTCGTCCATGCGCGGGTTGGCGCGCGACAAAAACGACGCCAGCGTATAGGCGTGCGCCGAATGCAGCTCGGCGCCGTCGAATCCGGCCGCGCGCGCGCGCGCGACCGCGTCGCCGAATTCCTCGACGATGCGGTCGATCTCGGCGAGCGACAGCATGTCGACGGTCTGCCGCCAGCCCGATTTGGCGACTTTGAGGAAGTGGATGATCTGCGGGACCACCTTGGAATCCGATGTGTCGTGGATGCGCCGGCACCAGATCGGAAAGGCCCGGCACGTATCGATCGTCGCTGATGCGCAGCAGCGGGCCGGATTTGGCGGGATGGACCGCCATGGCCTCGATCACGATGAGGCCGGCGCCGCCTTGCGCGTAACGCACGTAACGATCGGTGATGTCCTTGTTGACCAGGCCGTCTTCGCCCGACAGCCGCGTCACCATGGCCGGCACCATGACGCGATTGGCAATGAGCATGCCGCCGACGTTCAACGGCTCGAACAGTTTCATGGCGCGGTGTCCTCACGCATGGGCATCTGCGGGCTTGCCCGCAGCGAATTGGCGCAGCTCGCGGCGCAGAATCTTGCCGGCGGGGCTGATCGGGAATTCCTTCATGATCGCGAGCCGCTCGGGCAACTTGAACTTCGCGATGTTGCGGCCCAACAGGAAGGTCTTGATCTCGTCCAAGTCGATCGTCGCGCCTTCGACCGGGATCACGAAGGCGCAGGCCTTTTCGCCGAAGGTCGCGTCCGGCATCGCCACCACACAGACGTTCTTGATCTTGGGATGACCCAAAATGTGGTTTTCGACTTCCTCACAGCTGATCTTTTCGCCGCCGCGATTGATGATGTCCTTCAGGCGGCCCTCGACATAGAGATTGCCGTCGATCCGTCTCACCATGTCGCCCATCCGGTAGTAGCCGTCGGCGGTGAACGCGGCGCGGTCTTTCTCCGGCGCGTTATAGTAGCCGCGCACGGTATAGGGGCCGCGGCAGATCAACTCGCCGACCGCGCCGTCGGGCACGTCATTGCCCTGCTCGTCGACAATGCGGATTTCATCGCCCGGCGATATCGGCCGCCCGGAGCTGGTGAAACGAATTTCGGCCGGGTCGTCGAGACGGGTCATGTTCAGCAAGCCCTCGCCGGTGCCGAAGCTCTCCTGAAACGGGCATCCGAACCGCAGCTCGACCCGGCGGCGCAGTTCCGGCGCCAGCTTGGCGCCGCCGTTCATCAGCACGCGCAGGCTGGAAAAATCGCGATGCTGCGGACGACTGGCGTTCAGCCAGTTGACGATGAGCGGAACGGCGGCGGAAATGACCGAGACGCGCTCGGCCTCGATCAAGCGCGCGACGGTTTCGATTGTTGACGTCCGGCGCGATCACGGCGGTGCCGCCATAAGCGAGCGCGCCGAGCACGCCGGGGCAACCGAGCGTGTAGTTGTGCGCCATCGGCAGCAGGGCCAGGAACACGGTTTTCGGATTGAAGCCGGCGACCGCGCCGCTTTGCCGGCAATTGTAGACGTAATCGTTGTGCGTGCGCGGGATCAGCTTCGGCAGGCCGGTCGTGCCGCCCGACAGCAGCATCAACGCGACTTCATCGGGCGGCGGCGCGAAGGCGGCAGGGGCCTCGGCGGGCACGCCGCCGTCCTGCGCGAGCAAGTCGCTTAATGAAATTTGACCGGGACCGGGCTCTCCGAGCACGAGCACGCTGCGCAGCGAAGGCGCCGCATCGACGAGTTCGGCGGCGAGAGCGCGATAGTCGTAGCCATGCCAAACGTCGGGCACGACGTAGCCGGTCGCTTTGGTGTGGGAGAAAATGTGCGAGATTTCTTCGCGCCGATGCGCCGGCAGCGCCAGCACCGGGATCACGCCAATGCTCAGCAGCGCGAAGAATGCGATGACGAATTCGATCGAGTTGGGCAGCTGGAACACCACCCGATCGAGCGGCCGAAATCCGAGATCGATCAGGCGGCCGGCCAGCCGGTCGATCGCGACGCGCAGCTCGGCATAGCTCAAGCGGCGCTCGTTCTGCACCAGCGCGATGCGCTCGGGCGCGGCGGCGGCCGAGCGGCGCAGCATGTCGTAGAGCGTGATGTCAGCCCAATAACCCTGCCGCCGGTAGCGGCGAGCAAATTCCTCGGGCCAAGCTGTGCATCCTTGCAGCATTTGCCGGCTGGTTTCCGTGCGGCCGGAAGCGGCGCCGATCAGCGAATGTGCTATGAAGTTGAATATTCGGCGGCCGCGCGAAATGGCCTTGACCATCGTCAAGCGCGGTTTGCCGGCACGCGAGTCGCGGTTGCCGGCACGCGATCGCGGTGCTTTTTTTTGTCAAGGCCGGCCGGCCACCGCTCCAAGCTGAATGCAGTGCTGTCCACCCCAGTGCGCATGGCTCATCGGATGCCGAATTTGATCTAGATCAAATGTGCCCCTTGGTCGTTGGCAAGCATCCACGCCATCGCATTTGGGGGAAACAATGGGTAAGACATCAAAACTCACCAGCATCGTTGCCGGGCTTGTCGGATCGTTGGCGTTACTGCTTGCGCCGATCGGCTCGGACGCGGCGGCCGCCAAGGAAATCAAGAAATACACTGCCAAAACGGTAAAGACGAACAAATCGAAGGCCGGCAATACGCGTAGCAAAACGCACGCGACCACCTATCGCAAATTTCGCACGCCGCAAGCGACGGTCCGCACGCACCAGCGCAGTGGATCCACCCGCGTGGGCCACTCCGGGGGCGGCACCCGCATCAAGGCCGGCCCCGGCCTGCGCGCGGCCGTTGCGGCCACGCAAAGCGGCGGCCTGAAGCCGTATCGGTCGAATTCCGTCCCGCAATATAACTCGGGCGGCATCGCGCCGTACCATGCGAAGGGCATCACGCCTTCCACCGCGGGCGCGGTCTTGCCGAAAGGCGCAAGCCAGTTGGCCGTGATCAACGGTCAAAATTTCCCGGTCACGCACGAGCGACGCAGGCTTTTCATTCGCGGCGCCACCCACACATTCGTGCCGGTCGCGGCGCTGGCGGCGTTCTACTTGGCAGGCCGGCCGCTTTATCCATACGGCTATGTTTCTCTCGCCGGCCCGTACTGCCGAGGCGTTTCGGAAAATGGCTGCGCGCTGAACTGGCAAGCCGTCGAGTTCGAGGATGGCGGCAGCGAGCTGCAGTGCGTCGAATTTTGCCCGCGCGGCGTCGATCTCTCCGCGGCGCTCGCCTTTGCGTCAGCTCCCGCCGCTCCGGCGGGCCGCTGCGAAGCGGTGATCTATTCCGATGCGAACCTTGCCGGCATCAATGCGCCGACGCGCGAAGATCAGCCGCGGCTATCGGAAACCGGCTGGAAAGACCAGATCTCGTCCATCGAGGTGAAGGCGGGAACCTGGGATTTCTATTCGGACGATGACTACAGCGGCGACGCGCTTCGTCTCGTTCCCGGCGCCTATCGAACGCTCGACCCGCAATGGGCCAAGCATATCGGCTCGATGATCTGCGTGCAGCCGCCCGCCGAAGCGCAACGAATGTCGGAGGTCCCGGTCGCCGGCTGCGAACTCGTGATCTATTCCGAACCGAATTTCGCCGGCACGGCGGCGCCGACGGGCGAAGATCAGCCGCGTCTGGTCGATGTCGGCTGGAAAAACGTAATCGCCTCGATCGAGGTCAAGGCGGGCAATTGGGAGGTCTATGCGGACGACGAATATCGCGGCGAGGCCATTCGCCTGGCCCCCGGCCGCTATGCCGAACTCGATGCCAAATTGCGGGCGAATATCGCGTCGTTCAAGTGCACGCGCAGCCCGCCGGGTCCGGGCGAATAGCGGCAGGCGCCGGGCGCGGCGCGCGAATCTTGCGGCAGCCGCGCCCCGTGTCGCTTCCGCCCCGCGATCTGATCGTCAGGGCATGGGCCTGATGCCGGCGCGATAGAGCAGCACCTTGCCGGCATTGTTGACCACGAACCAGGCGAGCGCGTAGCCCCACACCAGCAGCGCATAGCGCCAGCCGATCGGCGTGACGAACCAGCCGTAGACGGCGGCCAATGTGCCGAGGATTTGCGTCGTCTCGCAGGCGGCAAACAGCCGCCAGTTCGGCCACGGCCGCTGCCAGAACCAGCCGGTGTTGCGCGTCAGATAAATGGTCAGGTGGCCGGCGACCAGCAGCTTCAGGAACATCAGCGTCTGCACCGTCGGGCGCGGCAGCTGCAGGTAACGCACGGCGAACCAGAATATTCCGAAGCTTGCAATGACACCGAGCACGCCGAGGAAGGCGCTCATGGTCAGCACGCGGCGCATGTCCCAGCGCACCGGCTTTTCCGCCACCGTCACGTCGTCATAGGCGATCATCATGATCGGCACGTCGTTGAAGATCGCCAGCAGCACGATCATCACCGCCGTCACCGGATAGAAATCGAACACCAGAATCGACAACGTCATGAACAGCAGTACGCGCACGGTCTCGGCGATGCGGAAGGTCGCGTAACCGGTCATGCGCTCGAAAATCCGCCGCGCCTCTTCGATCGCGCGCGCGATCACCGTCAGCCCGGACGCGGTGAGCACCAGATCGGCGGCCGCGCGCGCGGCGTCGGTTGCCCCGCTCACCGCGATGCCGACATCGGCCACCTTGAGCGGCGGGGCGTCGTTGACGCCGTCGCCGGTCATGCCGACGATGTGGCCGGCGCGCTGCAACGCGCGCACGATCTTGAACTTGTGCTCGGGGAACACCTCGGCATAGCCCTCGGCGCTCTCGATGCGCGCAATATCGCCGTCGCTGTTGCCCGGCGGAAAGATCTCGGCCGCCGAGACGATCTTATTGCCGAGCCCGAGCTTGCCGGCGATTTCGCGGGCAATCGCGATGTGATCGCCCGTGACCATGCGGACTTGAAGGCCCATGCGCTTGGTCGTCGCAATGGTTTCCGCCGCGTCGTCGCGCGGCGGGTCAAACAGAGGAACGAGCCCCAGAAAGCGCCATGTCCCGTCGTCTCCGGTCTTCGCAACAGCGAGGGTCCGAAACCCCCGGCTCGCGAGTTCGTCGATGGCCGCATGCGCCTTTTGCAAGACTGCGTCGTCCGGCTTGGCGAGATCGAGAATGACCTGCGGGGCGCCCTTGGCGGCGCGGAAGCTGTGGCCGTCCGCTTCCAACTGCGCCTCGGCGCGCTTGTGCACGGGATCGAATGGCGTGAACTTGACGACGCGGTAGCCGGCGAGCTTGGCGTTATCGACGCCCTTGAGCACGGCCGCGTCGATCGGATCGGGCGCGTCGCGCTCGCAAGTGAGGGCGGCCGCCAGCAGCAGCTCGTCGCGGGCGGCGCCGCCGAGCGGGACGACGTCGCCCAAGGTCAGCTCGTTCTTGGTCAGCGTGCCGGTCTTGTCGCAGCACAACAGGTCCATGCCCGCCATCTCCTCGATCGCGACCAGGCGCGAAACGATGGCCTTCATAACGGCGAGGCGGGCGGCGCCCACCGCCATGGTGACCGACAGCACCGCCGGCAGCGCGACTGGAATCGCCGCCACCGTCAGGATCAGGGCGAACAGCAGCGTGTCGATCAGGCCGTTGCCGCGCAGCAGCGCGACCAGCAGGATGAGCGCCACCAGCGCCAGCGTGACGAGGATCAGGAAGTTGCCGATCCGCAGCACTGCCTTCTGGAAATGCGAGCGCTGCTTGGCGGTCTCGACCAGCGCGGCGGTCTTGCCGAAATAGGTCTGCATGCCGGTGGCGGTCACCAGCGCGCGCATCTGGCCCTGCCGCACGATCGAGCCGGAATAGACGGTGTCGCCGATTTTCTTGTCGACGGGCAGCGATTCGCCGGTCAGCGCGGACTGGTCGACGCTGAGATAATCGCCCTCGCGCAGCGTCAGATCGGCCGGCACGATGTTGCCGAGCTTGACCAGCACGACGTCGCCGGGCACCAGCAGCCGCGCGGCGAGATCCTGCCATGTCCCGTCGCGCAGCACGCGCGCAACCGGCGCCAGCCGCCGCTTGAGCGCGGCGATCGCGGTGTCGGCCTTGAATTCCTGGAAGAAGCCGACGCCGGCATTGATCAGCAGCATCACGACGATGATGGCAAAATCGTCCCAGCGCCGCGTCACGCCCGACAGCACGGCCGCGATCTCGATCATCCAGGGGATCGGCCCCCAGAAATAGTCGAGAAATTTGCGCGCGAGGCTGACGTGGTCCTCGCGGATCGCGTTCTCGCCAACTTGCGCGAGCAGGCGGCGCGCCGCGTCGCTGGACAGGCCGGACATGTCGCCGGGCCGCGGCGGGGGACTGCCGTTGCCGGCGTCGCGATGCGCTTGCTCAATCATGGCACTTATTTACCGAAAGGTCCGAGCCGCGGCAGGATAGCGCGCTCGCGCCGTGTCAGTCACGTTAACAAAAACCCCGGCCTTGGCAGGCCGGGGCTTTCGGTGTTACGCGCGGGGTGCTGTCGCCGCTAGTGCACCGGGCAGCTGCGCGAGGCATAGGCCTGGTTGAGGAAGCGCGCCAGCCGCAAGCCGGCGCGGCCAAGCTGGCGGTCGAGCACCGGCACGACCTTGTTCAGGTAGTCATCGGTGAGAACATTGTCGGCGGGGCGCAGATTCCACACGACGATGGCGTCCTTGTGGGTCTCCTCGGCCCATTTGACGAACGTGGCATGATCGATCGGCGCGCGAGTCGGCGGCTTCCCGCTTTGCGTCGGCGCTCTTGAGCCAGCCGTCTTCGAGACGATCGACATAATTGCCCCAATCCCAGACCATCTTGTTGATCAAGTCACTGTCCCACGCCTTATGGAAATTGCTCGGCATGTGCTCAGGATCGCATTTGCCGCTGCATGATTTCTGCCCGCGCATGAAGACATCGACCGCAATGGCGTTGCCGCCGATGGCGTCGCCCACCGTGTGCAGCGGCTGATGGATGTCGCCGACGAAATGCACGGCGAATTTCAGCGCTTCTGTTTTCGCGGCATCGTCTTTGGCGCAGCGCAGATCGTTGCGCAGGCGGTCGAGCTCGGCGATGACGCAATCGCCTTTCTTCGGATCGGGCTTGCAATCGCGTTGCGGATCGTAAGTGGTGCTGGCGATCGGCATGTCGACGAAATGCCAGTTGGCGGTCGTGGGCCGAAAGAAGCGCACGTTGTCGGCCCAGCTTGCGATGGAGGCGAGGGAGCCTCCCTTACCCAGCAGGCGTTCCACCATGGCGGCGGCCTGCGGCGAAAGCCGCCGCTGCGCGATTTCCGCGACGGTCGAATGGCCCTCCGGCCCCCAGGCCACGGCCTGCGCCCCGAATACGCAAATAAACGCGGCCGACAAAGCAAGCTTCCGCATGGCGCCCTCCCACTCCCAAAGGTTGTATATACGTAGAATACAACCATAAGAGGACTAGGAAAGCTATGCGGCGCCGATGCAAAAACCCCGGCCGCGGGGGCCGGGGTTTTCGCGCGTGGTCAGATCAATTGCCGACTAGCTCTTGATGAAGGTGCCGGCGCGCAATTCGGTGACGGCTTGCTGCAATTCCTGTCTGCGTATTCATGACGATCGGTCCGTACCAGGCGACCGGCTCCTGGATCGGCTTGCCGGAGACCAAGAGGAAACGGATGCCCTTGTCGCCGGCCTGCACGGTGACCTCGTCGCCGCGGTCGAACAGCACCAGCGAACGGTCGCCGGCCGGCTCGCGAAACAGGATTTCCTCGCCGTCGACCTGCTTCTCGCTCAGCACGCCGAGCGGCTTGGAGGAATAGGCAAACTTGCCGTCGCCTTCGAAGATATAGGCGAAGGCGTGGCGCTCGACCTCGACCTTGAAGCGTCTTGCGTTTGCCCGCCGGCACGAAGACGTCGAGATAGCGCGGATCGGCGGCGACGCCGTCGACCGGGCTCTTCTTGCCCCAGAACTCGCCGCAGACCACGCGCACGCGCGTGCCGTCGTCGTCGACGACGTCCGGAATCTCGATGCCTTTGACGTCCTGATAGCGCGGCGCCGTCATCTTCAGCGAGGACGGCAGATTGGCCCAGAGCTGGAAGCCGTGCATGCGGCCTTGCGCGTCACCCTGCGGCATTTCCTGATGCATGATGCCGCGCCCGGCGGTCATCCATTGCACGTCGCCGGAGCCGAGCGTGCCTTTGCTGCCGATGCTGTCGCGATGTTCGACGGTTCCGGACAAAATATAGGTGACGGTCTCGATGCCGCGATGCGGATGCCAGGGAAAGCCGGCGAGATAATCTTCGGGGCGGTCGTTGCGGAAATCATCCAGCAGCAAAAAGGGATCGGTCTCCTCGGTGTCGCCGAAGCCGAAGGCGCGGCGCAGCTTGACGCCGGCGCCCTCGATGGTGGGCTGCGACTGCACGATGCGTTTGACGGGGCGGATGGACATGATGGCTCTCTCGCTTAGGCTGCGGCGGGCCTGCGCCGGCGCGAATTTGCCGGCGAAAGCGGCGAACTGGTCGATAAAGGCCTTGAGGAACTTGCGCACGATCTCGTCGGTCACATGGTCCTGCGGCGTCGATCAGATCGGGCTTGAACTGAATATAGGCTTCGCCGCCCACAACGTGCAGGCCCAGATCGCCGAGCACGGCGCGCAGATGCTGCTGGGCGATGGCCGTTGAGATGGCGCCGCCGGAGGTGCCGGTGACGGCGACGGGCTTGCCCGGCCAGGAGGTCTTGCCCCAGGGCCGCGCGCCCCAGTCGATGGCGTTCTTGAGCACGGCCGGGATCGAGCGGCTGTGCTCGGGGGTGACGAACAGCAGGGCGTCGGAAGCCTCGACCTCGGCCTTGAAGCGGGCGACGGGGGCGGGCACCGGCTGCTCGAGGTCCTGGTTGTACATGCGGCAGATCGTCGATCTGCACGAATTTGGCCTCGAAGGCGTCGGCCCCGAGCCTGACCAGCGCCTGCGCCAGCCTGCGGTTGATCGAATTCGCGCCGGTTGGAGCCGACGATGACGCCGAGCTTGAGTTTTGCCATGGCAGCCTCTATCTGTGGTTACGAATAGTTACCGAGGCTAGATAGATGACCGCGCGCAAGACGCAAGAAGGCACATCGGTGTTACCGCGTAACCTGCATGAGCCCGAGGATTGCCGGGCGGTGAGCGAGGTGCTCGCGCGCGTCGGCGACAAATGGACCGTGCTGGTGGTCTCCACGCTGGGCGACGGGCCGAAGCGCTTCAATGAACTGCGCAAGGCGCTCGGCTCGATCTCGCAGCGCATGCTGACGCTGACCGTGCGCGCGCTCGAGCGCGACGGGCTGGTGACGCGCACCGTGTTCCCGACCATCCCGCCGCGGGTGGATTACGAGCTGACCCGGCTCGGCCGTTCGCTGCTCGATCCGGTGAGCGAATTGGGCTCATGGGCGCGCAAGAACCGCGCCGCCATCCAGGACGCGCGGCGGCGCTTCGATGCGGGAGACAGCCGGCGCGCGGGCTGACGCAGCGTGCCGGCGACGCCATTGCGCGGCGCGCGTCACGCCAGAAGCGCGGCCGCCATCATCGCGAGGCAGGTGACGAGGCCCGCCGCCGGCACCCACAGCGGCACGCGCGCATGCGGGGCGGGGCTGTGCATCTGGCGCTAACGCAGGCGCAGCAGCGACAGATTGACCAGCGCGAACACAAGCAAAGTGGCGAGCGAAGTGCCTTCCGCCAGCCGCTCGAACGGCACGAACAGCGCCAGCACCATCGTCGCGATCACCACGATCGCGGTGGCAACGATCGGAGTAGCGGTCTTGGGATGGACGTGACCGGCAAACCGCGGCAGGTCGCCTTGCCGCGCCAGGCCATAGATCACGCGCGCGGCCATCGTGATCTGCGCCAGGATGGTGTTGAGCGTGGCGACAATGGCGATGGCGCTGATGGTGAGCGGGCTGACGCCCGCCACGGCGCGGAACACCAGACTGAGCGGGGCTTGCGAGGCGGCGAGCCGTTCGACCGGCACGGCGGTCACCGCGATGGCGGCGACGGCGATATACAAAATCGTGGTGATGACGAGCGTGAGCACCATGGCGCGCGGCAGGTCGCGGTGCGGCACCTTGACCTCTTCGACCACATTGGCGAGGTCCTCGAAGCCGATGAAGGCGAAGAAGGCGAGCAGGCTGGCATAGGCGATGCCCGACAGCGCCGCGATCTCGAATGGTGGGGGCTCGAGCAATGGCGCGGCGAATGGCAGGCCGGCGTGCACGGCCGCGCCGATGATAATGATGAGGCCGCCGGCCTCGATCAGCGTGAACAGGCTGGCGAGCAGCACCGATTCCAGAATGCCCCAGGCGGCGACCGCGCCCAGCGCGACCAGCACCGCGAGCACGATCGCGCTTTGCGGCAGCACGACGAACTGCGCGATATAGCCGGCGGCGCCAAGCGCGACGGTGGCCGAGGACACGATGCCGATCAGGATGGTGATGAGGCCGGTCGCCGTCGAGGCAAAGCGCGAATGGAACGCCGCGCGCACGTAAGCGGCTTCGCCAGCGCTCACCGGATAGCGCGTGGCGAGCTCGGAATAGGAGCCGACGGTGAAAGCCATGGCGGCGGCGGCGAGTGCGAAGGACCAGGGCGCGGCGCGGCCGGCGTGGGCCGCGACCGCGCCGATCAGCACATAGATACCGGCGCCGATGGTGATGCCGATGCCGTAAAGCGTCAGCAGCGGTAGGCCCAAGCGGCGGCGCAATGCGGGCGGCAGTTGCTGCGGACCATCGTGCTCCATGGCGACAATCTAGACGGCGGGCGGCGCGAGCGCTTTGCGCGGCGTCAAAGGCTGCTCTCGCCGGACGGGCGGCGATGCGGTAGGCTTTTGTTATGCATAGGCGGCTTTTTGCGATTCTCTTTCTGCTGCTCTTGGCCGTGAGTGCGGCCGGCTGCACCAAATGCGGCTGGCTGTGGGAGGACGGACCGCGCGCGTGCCGGTCCGACGCGCCCCGCTAAGGCCTTGCGCGCAAGGGCTTTTTCGCCGGCGCAAAATTTCTTTTAATTCCTAGGAAAATAAGTTTGACAGCGCACCGCTCCTTAGGTATAGTTTCCGCACGCTCCAGAGTTGCGAGTGGATGGCGCTCAGGCGGAACAGGCGCCCCGGTCGTGGCGTTGATCCCTTGCCAGCCTGAAAAGGGGGAGCGATGGACCGCGAAGCCAGCCATAGCGTCGAGACGCAAAAGCCCGAGCCGGGCACGGCCGGCCGCGAAGGCGCGCGCGCGGGCCCGGCGAAAATCCAGCCGGTGCTGATGGCGAGCCTGGTGGCCGCCATCATCCTGCTGATCGCCTTCGGGGCGTTCTGGACGTCATTTTAAGTTTGCACGCGCCACGAATTGACGCAGCGCCGGCAGCGATGCCGGCGTTTTCGTTTGGGGGAGCCAAACATGCCGGCAAGAAAGCACGTCGCGCCTGAACTGATCGCCGAGGGCAAATATCTCTACGAGCAGACGGCGGACGCAGTCTGGAGAAGGTGGCGCGCATTCTGGCGAGGAAATAGCGAGATCGAAAGCCGGCGGCTCTCAACTTAGCATGGCCGTTAAGGCTGAAATACTATCTACTGTCGCTCGTCAGGCGAAAAATTTGATGTTAAAGATAGCACCTCTGATTGAGGCACAAACATAGAATGGTTATCAACAAATAAAACGAATCCGCTCGACGACGAGCGAATGATCCGAGCGTTTTGTAACCGACCACTTTTCATAGTGATGTTGTAAGTATCGATGCTGGTGATTTGAAGATCAGATACCAACAAACCAATCTGAAAAATCGTCCCGGCTATAAATAATGCTATGAAGCTAATTTCAGCAGCATTTTTTTCGCCAAGGACACTGAAACGCAGCCACCAGTGACTGAAGAGACCAAAAATTCCGAGCATAAAGGCGAGGAGCATCACCGCGTCTTGTGACAAATGGGATGGCAGGTAGTGTTTTGATCCAAGCAGCCCAAACCATGCTAGAATTCCGGCAATTAGATATATGACTTTTACCGTCAAAATCATTCGACGTGCAGCACGGGCAGAAATTTGCGACGAAATTTTAGAGAAGTGCCGAACAACGGATGGTACAAAGAATGCTAGCATCGCGAGAACTACTGCGATTAGTCCAAAAGAATATACCACATTGCTCAGATCTATGACCCCGAGATAATGAAGTCCGATCCGCCAAAAATATCCCACATTGAAGATCGACAACGCTGCCAGTGCGGCGATTGAAATTGTGGGAAGAAGTGTATTGAATCGTTCAAGCATCATCACCTCCGGCAGCGGTCAGTATTCTTGAAATGCCGCTTTGGACTTCCCTTCCGCGTTTGCATGGTACCATAAGACTTCCCGGCGGTAATTGCCGGAGGGTTGCATGGAGCCTTTCATGGACGTCTTCGAAGCCGTTGCCTCGCGCTTCTCATGCCGCGCCTTCTTGCCGACGCCGATCCCGCAAGCCACCGTGCGCGATATTCTTGCATGCGCGGCGCGCGCGCCGTCCGGCGGCAATCTGCAGCCCTGGCGCGTGCACGTGCTGGCTGGGCGCAGGCTGGAAGAGCTGCGGGCGATCGTGCGTTCGCGGCTTGACGAATTGCCGCGCTTCGAGGGCGCCGAATACGACATCTATCCGCGCGATCTGAAAGAGCCTTACGAAAGCCGCCGGCAGCGCTCCGGCGTGATGCTTTATCAGTCGATCGGCGTCACGCGCGAGGACCGCGCCGGACGCTATCGGCAATATGCGCGCAATTTCCTGTTCTACGACGCCCCGGTCGGCATGTTCTTTTCGATCGACCGCAGCATGGGTCCGCCGCAATGGTCGGATCTCGGCGGTTTCATCCAGACCGTCATGCTGCTGGCGCGCGACCGCGGCCTGCACGCTTGCGCCCAAGAGGCCTGGACGCATCTGCACAAGACGCTTCCCGCCTTCCTCGGCCTTCCCCCCGACGACATCATTTTCTGCGGCATGGCGCTTGGCCATGCCGACGACAAAGCCGCCATCAATGCGTGGCGCTCTCCCCGGGCGCCGCTCGACGACTATGCGTCGTTCGACGGCTTTGAAAGCTAACGGAACAGGCTGTCAGCTTCGTCCGTTCAGCCCGCGTTCACCGGCGCGCGCGTAAAACCCCGCCTCATGCCGGTCTCCCAACGTCTTGCGACCGTCTTTCTGCTGGGCCTGATGGCCGCCGCGGTTCCCGCGGCCGCCGCCGACGCCCCCCAGCGCGACTGCCTCAGCAAGGCCGAGCAGCGCGCCGCCGTTGCCAGCCACCGGGCGATCCCGCTTGCCCAGGCGATCAAATCGGCGCGCAAACACGGCTACCACGGCGAGCTGATCCGGGCCCGGCTGTGCCGGCGCGGCGAAAGCCTCGCCTATGTGCTGACTCTGCTCCCGCGCAATGGCAAAGTGATCCGCGAGAGTGTTGACGCCGCCAATGGCGAGCTTATCAGCGCTCACTGACCGGAGTTCACCGCCTTGCGCCTGCTCGTCGTCGAGGACGACCCCGACCTTAATCGCCAGCTCGCCACCGCGCTGAGCGATGCCGGTTACGTCGTCGACCGGGCCTTCGACGGCGAGGAAGGCCACTATCTCGGCGAATCGGAGCCCTACGACGCGGTCATTCTCGATATCGGCCTGCCCAAAATGGACGGCATATCGGTGCTGGAATCCTGGCGGCGCGCCGGGCGCGCCATGCCGGTGCTCATCCTGACCGCCCGCGACCGCTGGAGCGACAAAGTGCAAGGCTTCGATGCCGGCGCCGACGATTATGTCGCCAAGCCCTTCCATCTCGAGGAAGTTCTGGCGCGCGTGCGTGCGCTGCTGCGCCGCTCCGCCGGCCATGCCAAGAGCGAATTTACTTGCGGATCGGTGCGCCTCGACACGCGCACCGGACGCGTCGCCGTCAACGGCAATCCGGTCAAGCTCACCAGCCATGAATACCGGCTGCTCGCCTATCTGATGCACCACGCCGGGCGCGTGGTGTCGCGCACTGAACTGGTCGAGCATCTCTACGACCAGGACTTCGACCGCGATTCCAATACCATCGAAGTCTTCGTCGGCCGCATCCGCAAGAAGCTCGGCGTCGAGATCATCCAGACCGTGCGCGGGCTGGGCTACTTATTGACTCCTCCCGACGCGCGTTGACCGCATGCGCGCCAACTCGCTCGCGTTGCGCCTGTTCCTCTCGGCCACCGCCTGGGCCGTGGTGATCCTGCTGATCACCGGCGTGGTGCTGTCCTCGCTCTACCGCCAGGGCGTCGAGCGCGCCTTCGACCGCCGGCTCGGCGTCTATTTGCGCACGCTGGTCGCCGACCTGGCGGCGCCCGAGGAGGCGAACGCCAAGTTCCCGCAGTCGCTGGGCGAGCCGCTGTTCGAATTGCCGTTGTCCGGCTGGTACTGGCAGGTGACGCGGCTCGATCCCGACAAGCACGACGTACGCTCCTCGCGCTCGCTGTGGGACGGCGGCCTGCCGCATCTGCAGGACTTCGGCATCGCTCCCGGCCCCGACGGCTCGCGCGAAGGTTACGTCGCCGGTCCCGAGGACCAGCGGTTGCGCCTGGTCGAGCGCAATGTCGATCTCGGCGAAGAGGGCCATTATCTGGTCGCGGTCGCCGGCGACTCCGCCGAGATCGCGCAGGAGACCCGCTCATTCGACCAGGCGCTGGCGATCACCTTCGCGATCCTGGCCGCGGTGCTGCTGCTGACCACCATGTTCCAGGTGCGCTTCGGACTCGCCCCGCTCAAGCGCATCACCGACAGCCTCGCCGCCATCCGCGCGGGCCACGCCGAGCGGCTGGCCGGGAAATTCCCCGAGGAAATCGCGCCGCTCGCGCGCGAGACCAACGCGCTGATCGACGCCAACAAGGAGATCGTCGAGCGTGCGCGCACCCATGTCGGCAATCTCGCGCACGCGCTGAAAACGCCGCTATCGGTGATGGTGAACGAGGCCTCGGCGCGCCCGCGCGATCCTTTTGCCATGAAGGTGCTGGAGCAGGCCGACATCATGCGCGACCAAGTCGCGCGCCATCTCGAGCGTGCGCGGCTGGCGGCGCGCTTGACGGTGGTCGGCTCGCTCACCGAGGTTGCGCCGGTGGTCACCGCGTTGGCGCGCACCATGGAAAAAATCCATCACGACCGCGGCATCGCCATCGAGGTGCGCGCCGACGATGCAGCGCGCTTCCGCGGCGAGCGGCCGGATCTCGAAGAGATGATCGGCAATCTGGTGGACAATGCCTGCAAATGGGCGGGCTCGCGGGTCACGATCGATGTCGCGCGCGATCGCCGCGGTGTCGCGGGCGACGCCCCGGTTGTTCGCATCGTGGTCGATGACGATGGCCGCGGCTTATCGCCCTCAGAACGCGAGCAGGTCGCCCAGCGCGGCAGCCGGCTCGACGAAACCAAGCCGGGCTCGGGCCTAGGGCTCTCGATCGTGGTCGAACTCGCCGGGCTTTATGGCGGCGAACTCAACCTCGGCACCGCGCCGCTCGGCGGCTTGCGCGCCGAACTGGTGCTGCCGGCGGCGTGAGGCTTAGGTCTGCGGCATCGGCGTTTTTGGTTTCGCCGGACTTTTGCCCAAATTCTCCTGTCTCGATGGGCCAGATTGTTGCTTTAACCAGTGCATCGATTTCCGGGGGCTCCGAAATGTCCGTCGCCAAGGTTTCCGCCATTGCCGCCATCGGTCTCGCGCTTGCCGCCTGCGCCGGCGATCCGGAATCCGGCCGCGGACCGAAGGAGAACACCGGCACGCTGCTCGGCGGCCTTGCCGGCGCCGCCATCGGCTCGCAGTTCGGCGGCGGCACCGGCGGCCATATCGCGGGCGCGCTCATCGGCGCCACCGCCGGCGCATTGATCGGCAACCGCATCGGCGCCTCGCTCGACGACGAAGACAAGCGCCGCGCCTATGCCGCCGAAATGGAAGCGCTCGACCGCGGGCCGTCCGGCGCGCCGGTCGGCTGGCGCAATCCCGACAGCGGCCGCTACGGCTCGGTCGTCCCGGGCCCGGCCTATGTGCAGAGCGGACGCAACTGCCGCGCCTATACCGAGACGATCTATATCGAGGGCCGGCCGCAGACCGCCCGCGGCACCGCCTGCCGCAATCCCGACGGAACCTGGACGCCGCTGACTTAGCGCGTCGCGCGTGATCTTTTCCGAATACCGGTGGCCACTTTTCGGGATCACGCGCGCAGCCGCGCAACATGCTTAACGGAACGTTAACGCCCGCCGGGCTATCAAACCGCGTGATTGCAACGCGGACCAGACGGCGATGGCGGGCGTCGAAACCATCGAACGGCTGCGACACTACCTGCGCGAGCTCTCGCCGCAGGCGCGCGGGCTGCTGATTGCGGAATTCGAACGCAGCCTGCTGCGCGGCGACGAGGCCGCCGGCATCGATCTCGTGCTCCATGAGCTGCGCCACATCGTGCGCGAGCAGCGCGAAGGTGCCTCGCGCATCGGCCATTGCGCCCGTCTGTTCTTCAAGCCGTTCGAACCTTTCCTGGTCGACGACCGCGCCGATCACAATCATCCCGGCCGCGTCGCGCGCTGCTCGCTCGACTTGCTGTGGACCTGGGTGCGCCGCGACCTGCTGCCCGAGGAAGCCAAGGCGCTCACCGACGGCGTCAACGACGCTTTGCTTTTAGGCGACGAGCCGAAGGCCGAGCACATGGTCCGTGCATTCCAGGACAAGGCCGCCGCTGCGATCGAGGCGAGCCTTGCCGCGGCCGCCAGCGACGAAAAAATCCGCCACCGCACGATGGCGCAAATCGGCACGCCGCGCGCGGCCGAAGATGCCGCGACCTTGAAATGCGTGCTGGCCGGGCGCGATGCGCTCGAAATGCTCGCCGCCCATCTGCCGCTACGGATATCCAATCTCGCCGACGGCGAGCTCGACGAATACAAGGCGCTGATCGAAAAAACCTCCGCCCGCGACGGCGAACTTTTCCTCCACGCGCTGCTCACGGTGATGAGCCGGCTGGCCGCGCCCTGGCAAGTGATCCGCTTCGGCGTCAAGGCGGCCGACAGCGACATTGCCGCACGCGTCGCCGAGACCCATTACGGTGCGGCGGTGGGCATCGTGCTGGCGGAGATCGAACGCATGGTGGGCGAGCTGCGCGACGATCTGCGCAGCGGCTCGGGCGTGGCGGTCGGCGCGCTGCTCAAGACCATTCACGATGCCGCGCGCGGCCTGCGCACCGAGCTCGACCTTCCGGTCGACAGCAGCTGGGGCCGTGCGCTGGCGACGCAGCGTGCCCAGATTGCCGAGCTTTTGCGCTCTGAAATCGAGTTCGACGCCCGGCCGCGTGCGCCGGCTGTTGCGGGCGCGCCCATCCACCGAGATTCGGGCGAATTCAGCGCTCGATCCCGCCGAGGTCGCCGACACCGAAGCGCTCGTCGGCTTTGTCGGCAATTGCCGCTATTTCGCCAGCGAGCTTGCCATCAACGAAATGACGCAGCGGACTTTTTCCGAGATCCAGCAATATCTCGACAGCGGGACGCGGTCGCTGCTTGACGGCTTGCGCCATGCCGGCGCGGTCGACCGCAGGTTCCGCCAGTCCCAGGTCGACGCCGCCGTGCGCTTCTGCGCCCGGGTCTTTGGGAATGATTATGCAGCGCTGCTGACCAAAGCGGCGGAAGTTGCCGGCTCAGCCGAGCGCAAGCCCGCGCGGGCCGGCGCCGGCTGAATTTCAAGCCGCTACGCTGATGGTTCCGTCGCGATTGTCGACCATCACCGGAGAGTTGAAGTATTCGACGCTCGGCGGCGAGCCGTATTTTGCCTCCACCACCTTCTTCCAATCGGCGGTGTAGACCCGCTCGGCATCGGCTCGGGTTTCCCAAAAATAGACGCCGCCGGCGCGGGTGCCGTCTTCGCTCAGCACGTAGTTTTTGCGCAGCAGGCCAGCCAACCCCTGATATTTCGGGGCCGTGCTCTGAAATGTCGCGGTCGCCTCGGCGAGTGTTACGGGCTTGGGCAGGCGGAAGGTGACAATAGCGACGATCATGGGCCGGCTCCCTGATGACAGGCGGAAAAGAGCCGAAAATCTAGCCCAAATCGGCCGAGCCGGCCATGGTGCCGCAGCTTTGATCTTGCTCAATTGCTGCCATGATTGGGCGTGATGTATGGCCATGACCGCGCCGTTCGTGAGGGCGGCCAACGCGGAAAATTGGCTTCATGACCCTTTGGCTCGGTTTTGCGCTGATGCAGGCGGGGTGGCAACGCCTGCCTCGCGTCTATATGGTGCCGGCCGAAACTTGGACAGGATGCAAGCAGCATGACCCGTAAGCAGCGACGGCTGACCCAGATCGGCATAAGCGTCGGCGTGCTGGCGATTGCCGTCGGGCTGGTGCTCAGCGCCATGCGCGACGCGATTGTGTTCTTTCAATCGCCGACCGACATTGCGGAGCACAAAATCGCTCCGGGCAGCCGCATCCGCGTCGGCGGGCTGGTCAAGGAGGGCAGCGTCGAGCGCGGCGACAATCTTCGCATCCGCTTCGAAGTAACCGACGGCAAGCACGACACCCCGGTGCGCTTTCAGGGCATCGTCCCCGACCTGTTCCGCGAAGGGCAGGGCGTGGTGGCGGAAGGCAAGCTCGAGGCCGGCGGCAGTGTTGACGCCGACACCGTGCTCGCCAAGCATGACGAGCGCTATATGCCGAAGGAAGTGGTTGACGCTTTGAAGAAATCCGGCCGCTGGCAGGAAGGCGCCGAACAAACCGCCAAGGGGACGCCGCGATGATTCCCGAGCTCGGTCATTATGCCTTGGTGCTGGCGCTGGCGCTCGGCCTGATGCAATCGGTTGTGCCGGTGATCGGCGCGCTCCGGCGCGACGCCGCGCTGATGGAACTGGCCAATTCCACCGCGCTGATGCAGTTCGGCTTTGTCGCGTTCTCATTCGCGATGTTGACGACCTGCTACGTCAC
The DNA here is from genome assembly GCA_963742375.1 of uncultured Alphaproteobacteria bacterium. Lineage (GTDB taxonomy): Bacteria > Pseudomonadota > Alphaproteobacteria > Rhizobiales > Xanthobacteraceae > Pseudolabrys. Next base: position 47,678 of record CAVULP010000006.1, on the reverse strand, counting down.
GTCCGACTTCTCGGTGGCGACGGTGTTCGAAAATTCGCATTCGCAGATGCCGTTCGTCTATAAAATCACCAGCGTCTGGGGCAACCACGAGGGCTCGATGCTGCTGTGGGTCCTCATCCTGTCGCTGTTCGGCGCGCTGGTCGCAATCTTCGGCAACAATCTGCCCGCCACTCTGAAGGCGCATGTGCTGGCGGTGCAGTCATGGATTGCGACCGCCTTCTATCTCTTCATCCTGCTGACCTCGAACCCGTTCCTGCGCCTGGCGCAGGCGCCGCCCGAGGGCCGCGACCTCAATCCGATCCTGCAGGATCCCGGCCTCGCCATCCATCCGCCGCTGCTCTATCTCGGCTATGTCGGCTTTTCGATCGCGTTTTCCTTTGCCATCGCCGCGCTGATCGAGGGCCGCATCGACGCCGCCTGGGCGCGCTGGGTGCGGCCGTGGACTCTCATGGCCTGGATGTTTCTCACACTCGGCATCGCCATGGGCTCGTACTGGGCCTATTACACGCTCGGCTGGGGCGGCTTCTGGTTCTGGGATCCGGTGGAGAACGCCTCGCTGATGCCGTGGCTCGCCGGCACCGCGCTCCTGCATTGCGCGGTGGTGATGGAAAAGCGCAACGCGCTGAAGATCTGGACCATCCTGCTCGCCATTCTCACCTTCTCGCTGTCGCTGGTCGGCACGTTCCTGGTGCGCTCGGGCGTGCTCACTTCGGTGCACAGTTTTGCCAACGATCCGCGCCGCGGTGTTTTCATCCTCGCCATCCTGGTGCTGTTCATCGGCGGCGGCTTGACGCTGTTCGCCTGGCGCGCGTCGCTCTTGAAGCAGGGCGGCCTGTTCGCGCCGATCTCGCGCGAGGGCGCGCTGGTGTTCAACAATCTGTTCCTCACCACCGCCTGTCTGACCGTGCTGGTCGGCACGCTCTATCCCTTGGCACTTGAATCGCTCACCGGCGAAAAAATCACGGTCGGCGGGCCGTTCTTCAACCTGACCTTCGGCCCGCTGTTCGTCTCGCTGATGTTCGTCATGCCGTTCGGCCCGCTGCTGGCCTGGAAACGCGGCGACCTGTTGGGCGCGGCGCAACGGCTGATGGCGGCGTTCGGCGCCGGTTTGGTGGCGGTGGCGATTGCCTTCGCCGTCGAAGGCGGCCAATCGGTGCTGGCGCCGTTCGGCGTCGGTCTTGCCTTTTATGTGATGGTCGGCGCCTTGGTCGATCTTGCCGAGCGCACCGGCTTGTTGCGCGTGCCGCTGGCGACCGTGCGTTCGCGTGCCGCCGGCCTGCCGCGTTCGGCCTGGGGCACGTCGGTTGCGCATTTCGGCATCGCCATGTCGATGCTCGGCATCGTTGCGTGCGGCCGCCTGGGGCACCGAGCGCATCATCGAGATCAAGCCGTCGCAGACCGTGTCGCTATCCGGCTACGATCTGACCTTCGACGGAGTCGAGGAACTGCCCGGCCCGAACTACCAAGCCGTGGTGGCAACCTTCACGGTGCGCAAAGGCGGCGCCTTGGTCGGCGTGATGAAGCCGTCCAAGCGCAGTTTCGCCGCCCGCGCCATGACGACCAATGAAGCGGCGCTGATGACGCGCGGCGCCGGCCAACTTTACTTGTCGCTTGGCGACAGCAAACCCGACGGCAGCATCGCGATCAGGCTCTATTACAAGCCGCTGGTGATGCTGATCTGGCTCGGCGCCGTGGTGATGATGCTGGGCGGCGCGCTCTCGCTGTCCGACCGGCGGCTTGCGCGTCGGCGCGCCCAAGCCAGCCGCGAAGTCGGCGCTGCAGCCGGCGGAGTAGGGCATGCGACGGTTTGCGCTTATCGTTTTCCTCCTGACGCTGCTCTCGCCGTTCGCGGCGTTGGCCGTGACGCCGGACGAAATCCTCAAGGATCCGGCGTTGGAAGCGCGCGCGCGGCATCTGTCGCAAGAACTGCGCTGCATGGTCTGCCAGAACCAATCGATCGACGATTCGGAAGCCTCGCTTGCTCACGACCTGCGCGTGCTGGTGCGCGACCGGCTGAAAGCCGGCGACAGCGACTCCCAGGTGCTCGATTACCTGGTGACGCGCTACGGCGAGTTCGTGCTGCTCAAGCCGCGCTTTGAACTGAGCACGTTGCTGCTCTGGGGGTTGCCGCCATTGGCGTTGTTGGCGGGGATTGCCGGCGTCGTGGTGGCGCTGCGCCGCCGCAGGGCGGTCGCCACGGAGCCGGAGGCGCTGAGCGCAGCCGAGCAGCGTAGGCTTGCGACTTTGGTCGAGCCCGACGCCCGCGGATAGCTGAATAACCTATTGAATTTGTAGACAAATCTTTTATCCCCACCTTACGAAAGTTTAATCCCGCCGACAGGACGCTGTAAGGCTCGTCTCCCCATCTTCAGGTTCGAAACGGCGCGCAGCGCCCTTGTCCGAATTGAGATGGAGATTGCCTGATGAACCCGACGCGTCACCCCCACTCCCGAAACTCCCAAAAAGCGGCATGTGCTTTCGGCCCGCCGCGTCATCCTCCTCGCCACCACCATCGCCGGCCTCGGCGCCGCCGCGCTCGTGATCGCGCCCAGCCTTAATATCTTGGGCAGTTACCCGGCCGCGCTGGCGCAGAACCTGACCGAGCAGGCGCACCAGCTGCCGGCTCCGATCGGCTTTGCCGACATCGTCGCGAAGGTGAAACCGGCGGTGATCTCGGTCCGCGTCAAGGTTGACGGCGGCGTGCAAACCACCGGCACCGGCGACCTGCAGAACCTGCCGCCGGGCCTGCGCGAATTCTTCCGTCGTTTTGGCGGCATGCCGGATCTCCCGAACGATCCGCACGGCCTGCCGCACGGCCACGGTCATAACGTGATCATGGGTCAGGGCTCCGGCTTCTTCATTTCGGCCGATGGCTACGCGGTGACCAACAACCACGTGGTCGAGAAGGCCGAAAGCGTCCAGGTCACGACCGACGACGGCAAGACCCACAAGGCCAAGGTGATCGGCGCCGATCCGCGCACCGATCTCGCGCTGATCAAGGTCGACGATGGCCCGTTCCCCTATGTGAAGCTCTCCGAGAAGACCCCGCGCATCGGCGACTGGGTGCTCGCGGTCGGCAATCCGTTCGGCCTTGGCGGCACGGTGACCGCCGGCATCGTCTCGGCGCGCGGCCGCGACATTGGCGCCAGCGCCTATGACGACTTCATCCAGATCGACGCGCCGGTCAACAAGGGCAATTCCGGCGGCCCGACCTTCGATACCGAGGGCAATGTGATCGGCGTCAACACGGCGATCTTCTCGCCGTCCGGCGGCTCGGTCGGCATCGCCTTCGCGATCCCCGCCGACACCGTCAAGACCGTGGTCGACCAGCTTAAGGACCACGGTTCGGTCACGCGCGGCTGGATCGGCGTGCAGATCCAACCGGTGACCAAGGACATCGCCGACAGTCTCGGCCTGAAGAAGGCGGAAGGTGCGCTGGTCGCCGAGCCGCAGGCCAACAGCCCGGCTTCGAAAGCCGGTATCGAAGCCGGCGACGTGATCACCGCGGTTGACGGCAAGGACGTCAAGGACGCCCGCGATCTCGCCAAGAAGATCGGCGCGCTGGCGCCGAAGAGCTCGGTCAAGCTCTCGGTCCTGCACAAGGGCTCGGAGAAGACCATCACGCTCACCCTCGGTGAATTGCCGAACCAGCAACAGGCAAAGAACGCCGGCTCCAACGAGGAGCAGGGCGAGAACAGCGCCAATCTGGCCAAGTTCGGCCTCACGCTTGCACCGGCCGCGCACGTCGCGGGCGCCGGCAGTGAAGGCGTGGTGGTCACCGGCGTCGATTCCTCCGGTGTCGCCGCCGACCATGGTTTTTCGACCGGCGACATCATTCTGGAAGTCGCCGGCAAATCGGTTTCAACGCCGGCCGACGTGCGCAAGGTGATCGGCAACGCCCGTTCGGAAGGCAAGCGCACCGTGCTGATACGCGTGAAGAAAGGTGACAACACCCGCTTCGTCGCGCTGCCGGTCGGCAACGGTTGAACGAGCTAGGGGCGTGCCGCCGGCATCCGTCGCCCCCGTTGGCGGTACGACCTGAACGGGACGGGCCTCGCGCCCGTCCCGGCACTTTCCGGAAAGCGGCCGGGCGGGCCAAGCCGTCCGGCCGCGCTTCCGCACCGAACTCCAACCCCGGCATCCGTCGCCCCCGCTGGGGTGGGGTCGTTGAGGGGGTGGCGGGCCAAATCCGCCACCCCCTCGCGTACGAAACGGAGATAAATGCACCCGTGCCGGCGTTCTTGGCCGGGAAAGCGGGGCCGGCGAAATGGGCGGCGATCGACTGGCCACAGAATCAACTGGAATTGGTGTGACCGATGCCCACTTATGCGGATATTCAAGGGGCGCGCGCCGCCGGCCGCATGGCCGAGGCGCAACCGGATCGGGTCACCATGCGTCTGCTGATCATCGAGGACGACCGCGACGCCGCCGACTATTTGGTCAAGGCGTTCCGCGAGGTCGGCCATATCGCCGACGCCGCTACCGACGGCGAGGACGGCCTCGCCATGGCGCTCGATGGCCAATATGACGTGTTGATCGTCGACCGCATGCTGCCCAAGCGCGACGGGCTGTCGGTGATCGGCACGCTGCGCGACAAGGGCATTGAGACCCCGGCGCTGATCCTGTCGGCGCTCGGTCAGGTCGACGATCGGGTTAAGGGGTTGCGCGCCGGCGGCGACGACTACCTTCCCAAGCCCTATTCGTTCTCCGAGCTTTTGGCCCGCGTCGAGGTGCTGTCGCGCCGCCGCGGCGGCCGCACCGAGGAAACGCTGCTACGCGTCGGCAATCTCGAGCTCGACCGGTTGTCGCATCAGGTGCGCCGCGGCGAGGAGGAGATTTCGCTGCAACCGCGCGAATTCCGCCTGCTCGAATACCTCATGCAGCACGCCGGGCAGGTGGTGACCCGCACCATGCTGCTGGAGAACGTGTGGGACTACCATTTCGACCCGCAAACCAACGTGATCGACGTGCACATCTCGCGTTTGCGCTCGAAAATCGATAAAGGTTTCTCCCAGCCGCTTCTGCATACGGTCCGCGGCGCGGGATACATGATACGTGACGGCGCTCGGTAAACTTTTTCGCACCACCACGTTCAAGCTGACGCTGGTCTATTTGACCGTGTTCGCGCTGTTCGCGGCGTTTCTGCTTGGCTATTTCGCCCTCAATACCCGCCGCCTGATCACCGAGCAGATCACCGACACGGTCAACGCCGAAATCACCGGCCTGTCCGAGCAGTACCGCTTGGGCGGCATCAGGCGGCTGGTGCTCGTGGTGGACGCGCGCGCGCGGCGGCCCGGTTCCAGCCTCTATCTCGTCACCACCTTCAACGGCGACGCGCTGGCCGGCAACGTCACCGCGCTGGTGCCGGGCATCCTCGAAAGCCCGGGCTGGACGGAAACGGTTTACCGTCGGCTCGACGAAGCGGAAAGCAAGGACCGCCCGGAGCACGAGGCGCTGGTGCGCGTGTTCCAGTTGCCGGGCGGTTTCCGCCTGCTGGTCGGCCGCGATCTCGAGGAGCGCGAACGGCTTTACCGCATCGTGCTCTCGGCCGGGCGCTGGTCGGTGGCGATCGTGATCGTGCTCGGCCTCGCCGGCGGGCTGTTCGTTTCCCGCCGCGTGCTGCGCCGCGTCGACGCCATGACGGAAACGACGAAGACCATCATGGCAGGCGATTTGAGCGGGCGGCTGCCGGTCGACGGCACCGGCGACGAGATCGATCGGCTTGCGCAAAACCTCAACGCCATGCTCGAACGCATCGAGGCCCTGATGCAGGGCCTCAAGGAAGTCTCCGACAACATCGCCCATGATCTCAAGACGCCGCTCACGCGGCTGCGCAATCGCGCCGAACAGGCCTTGCGCGCGACGCATAACGAGGGCGAATACCGCGCCGCGCTCGAGGCGACCATCGAGGAATTGGACGGACTGATCCGCACTTTCAATGCGCTCTTGATGATCGCGCGCGCGGAATCCGGCCAGGCGCGCGAGGACATGAACGAGTTCGACGCCGCCGAGATCGCTCACGATATCGGCGAGCTGTACGAGCCGCTCGCCGAACAGAAGGGCATGACGCTCAAAGTCGAGGCCGACACGCCGGCTTGCGTCAAAGGCAACCGCGAGCTGATCAGTCAGGCGCTCGCCAATCTGGTGGACAACGCCATCAAATATGCCGAACCGCAGAGCCCGGCCGTCAACGGTGCGGCGCCGGAAATCGTCGTGCAGGCGCTCGCCTCCGGCGACCGTATCATGCTCACCGTCGCCGACAGCGGGCCGGGCATTCCGGAAGCCGATCGCGCGCACGTGGTCGAGCGTTTCGTGCGGCTGGAGCAAAGCCGCTCGCAGCCGGGCTCCGGATTGGGGTTAAGCCTTGCCGCGGCGGTGGCGCGGTTGCATGGCGGCGAATTGACGCTGGAGGATAATCATCCCGGCTTGAAAAGCGTCATTGCCTTGCCGCGCGGAGGGCCGCTACAGAGTGCGGGATGACCCCGCCGGCAAAGAAGCCAAAGCCTAAAGCCAAGGCCAGGCGCGCCGCTAAACCGCGTGTGCCGCAAGCGCACGGTGTGACGCTCGCCGACCGCATCGTGACGGCGCCGCATCTGAGCGATGCCGTGGCCGCGCGCGGCCGCATCGCCGATTGGCGTGCCGAGCTGCCGCCGGACGCGGCCAAGCCGCTGAACGAACTGCTGGCGGCACATCCGACCGTCAACACGCTCCTCGAAAGCCTGGCCGAAAGCTCGCCTTTTTTGTGGGACCTCACAACCCGTGAGCCCGAGCGGCTGCTGCGTCTCCTCAACGCCGACCCCGACCGCCATCTGACGGCGTTGCTCGCTGAGCATGGCCGCGCCGCGGCAGGCGCAGCAGACGAGGCGGACGCGATGCGGCACTTGCGCCGCATGAAGGCGGAAGCGGCTCTGCTGATCGCGCTCGCCGATATCGGCGGCGTCTGGCCGGTGATGCGGGCAACCCGCGCGCTCACCGATCTTGCCGATACCGCGGTCGATGCCGCCAGCCGCTTCGTGCTGGCGGAAGCCGCGCGCGCCGGCCGCCTCGTGCCCAAGGACATGGCGCAGCCGCAAATCGGCAGCGGCTACATCGTGATCGCGATGGGCAAGATGGGGGCCTTCGAGCTCAATTACTCCAGCGATATCGATCTCATCGTGTTCTACGATTCCGCGGCGCCGGCGCTGCCGAAGGACATCGAGGCCGCGACACTTTACGTGCGGCTGACGCAGCGGCTGGTGAAGCTGTTGCAGGAGCGCACCGCCGACGGCTACGTCTTCCGCACCGACTTGCGGCTGCGCCCCGATCCGGCCTCGACCGCGATCGCGATCTCAACTGCGGCGGCGCTGAGCTATTACGAGAGCGCCGGGCAAAACTGGGAGCGCGCCGCCATGATCAAGGCGCGCGCCTGCGCCGGCGACATTGCGGCGGGCGAGGCGATCCTCAACGACTTGTCGCCGTTCGTGTGGCGCAAATATCTCGATTTTGCCGCGCTCGCCGACGTGCACGCCATGAAACGGCAGATCAACGCCTTTCGCGGGCACGGCGAAATCGCGGTCGAGGGCCACAATATCAAGCTCGGCCGCGGCGGCATCCGCGAGATCGAATTCTTCGCGCAAACCCAGCAGCTGATTGCCGGCGGGCGCGATCCGCATCTGCGCGACCGCGATACGCTCACCACCCTCGACAAGCTCGCCGGCGGCCGCTGGATCGATGCGAACGCGCGCGACGATATGACGGCCGCCTATTGTTTCCTGCGCACCGTCGAGCACAGGCTGCAAATGGTCAATGACGAGCAGACGCAGGTGCTGCCGTCCGAGCGTGAGGGCCTCGAACGCTTTGCGCGCTTTCTCGGCTTTGCCGACCGCGACGCATTTGCCAAGGTCCTGCTCGGGCATCTCGGCAAGGTGCAGCGCCATTACGCGCGGCTGTTCGAGAAGACACCGGGCGGCACCGAACGCCCGGCACTGCTATTTCCGGCCGACGTCGACGATCACAAGACGCTCGATCGGTTGGCGGAGCTCGGCTACCGCAAGCCGCTCGAGGCTTCGACCATCGTGCGCCACTGGCTGTCCGGCGGGTATCGGTCACTCAAGGGCGAAGCAGCGCGCGGCCATCTGCAAGAGCTGCTGCCCACGCTTCTCGAACATCTGGCACGAACCGACAATCCCGACGCCGCGGTGGTGGCGTTTGATCATTTTCTCGCCAATCTGCATGCCGGCGCCCGGCTGTTGTCGCTGCTGCGGCAGAACCCCGATCTTATTGCGCTGATCGCGCTGGTGCTCGGCATTGCGCCGCGGCTCGCCGATACGCTGGCGCGCTATCCGCAGGTCATGGACGCGCTGGTCGATCCGAGCTTCTTCGGCGCCCTGCCGGACGATGCGGAGCTTGGCCGCAGGCTCGATGCTGCGCTTGCACAATCGCGCTTCGATGAGGATTTGCTCGAGCGCATCCGCATGTTCGGGCTCGAATACATGTTCCTGATCGGGGTGCGCATTCTGTCCGGCACGGTGACGGCACGGCAGGCGGGCGAAGCCTTTGCGCGACTGGCCGACGCCGTGATCCGGGCGGTGCATTGCTCGGTGGCGGGCAACTTCGCCAGCGCGCACGGCCACCTGCGCGCCGAGGAAACCGCCGTGCTCGCCATGGGCAAGCTCGGCGGCCACGAGATGACCGCGACGTCCGATCTCGACCTGATCCTGATCTATGATTTCGACGAGGCCAATCCGGAATCGGATGGGCCGCGTCCGCTTTACGGCGCGCAATATTTCGCGCGGCTCACGCAGCGGCTGATCAACGCGCTGACGGCGCAAACCAATTATGGCGCGCTCTACCAGGTCGATATGCGCCTGCGGCCGTCGGGGCGGGCCGGTCCGCTGGCGACCCGGATCGCAGGCTTTGCCGCCTATCAGGAGACCGAGGCCTGGACCTGGGAGCACCTGGCGCTGACGCGCGCGCGCGTGGTCTCGGCTTCGCCGGCCTTCAAGGCGCGCGTGGAGAAAGTCATCCGCGATATCCTGCGGCGTCCGCGCGATGCCGCGCCTGACCGCCGGCGACGTGGTGGAAATGCGTGGCGCCATCGCCAAGGAGAAAGGCGACGCTGAGCGCTGGGACCTCAAATATGCGGCGGGCGGTCTGGTCGACATCGAATTCATCGCGCAATATCTGCAACTCGTGCACGCTGAACGATTGCCGGAAATCCTCGATACCTCGACGGCGCGCGTGCTCGATAGAGCGTGGCGATTGCGCGTGCTGCCGGTCGAGGACGCCGAGGTTCTGCGCCCGGCGGTACAGCTCTATCAGGATGTGACGCAGATCCTGCGGTTGTGCCTGGCGGGCCCGTTCGATCCCAAGACCGCCGGGGCGGGGCTGTTGCGCCTGCTGGCGCGCGCCGCCGATGTGCCGGATTTCGCCGCGCTTGAAGCCACGCTGATCGAGACGCAAGCGAAGGTGCGCGAAAGCTTCGTGCGGATCTTGGGAAAGGCGCCCTGACTAGACCGGCAGTCACGCCGCTTCTTCCTTCGGCAGTGGGCATTGCGGCTCAAGCGGCAGGCGCACCACCACCAGCGTGCCCTTGCCGGGCGTGGAACGGATGCGCATGCGGCCGCCGTGCAATTCGACCAGCGATTTCGCGATGGCGAGCCCGAGGCCGGAGCCCTGATGGCTCTTGGTGAGCTGGCTTTCGACCTGCTCGAACGGCCGGCCGAGCCTGGTGAGGGCGTCCTTGGCGATGCCGATACCGGTGTCGGCGATGGCCAGCACGATGCAGTGGTCGGTCGCGCGCCCGCGCACGGTGACGCTGCCGCCGGCGGGCGTGAACTTCACCGCGTTGGACAGCAGATTGAGCGCGATCTGCTTGAGCGCGCGGCGGTCGGCGCGCAGTTTGAGCTCCGGCGAGATGCGGGCGACCAGCTTGAGCTGCTTGTCTTGCGCGCGCGCCGAGACCACGCGCATGGCATCGCCCAGCAGCGAATCGAGCGCGAGGTCCTCGAAGTCGAGGCGGATGCGGCCGGCCTCGATTTTCGACATGTCGAGAATGTCGTTGATGACCTCGAGCAGATACTGTCCGCTGCTGTGGATGTCGCTGCAATATTCGTGATATTTCTCCGCGCCGAGCGGACCGAACATGTTGGCTTCCATGATCTCGGAAAAGCCGATGATGGCGTTGAGCGGCGTGCGCAACTCGTGGCTCATATTGGCGAGGAATTTCGATCTTCGCCTGATTGGCCTCCTCGGCGCGGGTCTTCTCGGCGGCGTATTTCTCGGTCAGTTCCGCGGAGCGCTGCTGCGAGATGCGCAGGTCCGACACGGTCGCCATCAGCCGTTTTTCGCTGTCGACCAGTTTCTCCTCATGCATCTTGAGCTCGGTGATGTCGGTGCCAACCGAAACGTAGCCGCCGTCCTTGGTGCGCCGCTCGCTGATATGCAGCCAGCGGCCGTCCTCGAGCTGCGCCTCGAACGTGCGGGCGCCGGGAATGGCGGGGCCGCCGGTGACGATCTTGTTGCGCACCACCGGCTTTTGGCCGGCGGCGACCACCGACTCATACGATGCGCCGACGGTGATGATCTCGTCAGGCAGGTCATGCAGCTCCTGGAAATTGGAATTGCAAAGCACCAGCCGGTTGTCGGCGTCCCACAGCACGAAGGCTTCCGGAATGGTCTCGATGGCGTCGCGCAGGCGCAAATCGGCGGCCACCGTCTTCTCCACCAAGTTCTTCTGCTCGGTGATGTCGACGGCGATGCCGATCAGATGCGGCCCCGGCTCGCCCGGCTGGCTCACCAGCTCGCAACGCGCGCGCAGCCACACCCAATGGCCGCCGGCGTGGCGCATGCGGAACGCGTGGTCGAGGAATGTCACCTTGGCATCGACGAGTTCGGTGGCGAGCTCGTAAAGCTGCACGTCGTCGGGATGCACGAGGCCGCTCACGTCGCCGAAAGACATGCAGATCGTCCTTGCTCTCCAGCCCGAGGATCTCGAACATCGATTGCGACCAGAAGACGCGCCCGCGCGCGAGGTCCCAGTCCCACAACCCGCAGCGGCCGCGGTTGAGCGCCGTGTCGATCCGGCTGCGCACGGTTTCGTAGATCACGTCGGCTTCGCGCGCGCGCGTCGCCTGCCAGTGGAAGGCGAAGCCGAGGATCAGCACCACGAAGCCGGTGGTGGCCGAAAGCGTGACGTCAGCATGGTGAGCGAGCGCCAGGATGCGAGCGCCGCGCTGCGCGACTGCACGACCGCGATTTGGCCGAAGGGCGCATTGAGCATGCGCACGGTCGCCAGCGCGCGGGTTTCGTCGGGCAGGGTGATTTCCATGACGCCGGCGCCGGCGCCGAAGGTGGTCAGCGGTTGCGTCGGACCGAGCAGGTCGATCAGGCGGCGGCCGATGGTGGCGTCGGTGCCGGGCGTGGCGGCCGCCACCACGCCCTCGGCATTGGTCAGGATGAAGCGCCGGCCGGCGCTCGTCGCCCACGGCGGCAGCGCGCGGGCCAGGACTTCCTGCGGCCGTTCAAGCGCGTCGGCGGGCTGCTTGAGCGGTTGTTGAAGCCGTTCGACGGCCAGATCGGCGACCGCGTCGAGCGTGATCACCATGTCGTTGAGTGTCTGCCGGCGATGGTCGAGCGCCTGCACCAGGGCGCCGACGCAGATGGTGGCGAGAAAAGCGATGATCAGCACCGGGACCGCGCGGCGCAGCAACGGCTCGGCGGTCAGCAGCCGCCGATACGCCGGCTTGGCGATCGATTGCGCGAGGCCTTTGATGGAATCGGTGCGTGCAGACGCACTCGCCACACCGGCGCGCGCCATTGACGGCCTCCGTTCGGAATTTCCCCTAACGCCCTGTCGGAAGGATGTGCCGCATCGCTGTCCGAATCAGTGCCGATTGGAATCGATGGGCGGCGATTTGTCGAGAGTCATCGCCACAAATATTTACGAATTCCTTACCCGCGAATTCCATAAGCCACACAACGGGTAAGGCGGCTGCGGCTGACGGCGGTGTCAGGAGGCGGCCAGCGCGCGCTCGACGATGTCGGCGAGGTCGCGGGACAGGCCGGGCGTCGCCTTGATGCGCTTGAGCGCGGCTTCCGCCTTGCCGCGGCGGCCGGCTTCCAGCGTGCGCCAGGTGCGGAAGATGGTGGCAAGCCGCGCCGATACCTGCGGATTTTTCGGATCGAGCGCCAGCACGGTCTCGGCGATGAAATCGTAGCCGGCGCCGTCGGCGCGGTTGAACTGCGTGGGGTTGCCCTGCCGAGAAGGCGCCGATCAGCGCGCGCACGCGGTTGGGATTGGCAAGCGAGAAGGCGGGATGGCCGGTCAGCTCGCGCACTTTCTCGAGCGTGTCGGGTTGCGGGATCATGGCCTGCAGCGAGAACCACTTGTCGATGATCAAGGCATCGGCGGAATAGCGGTCGTAGAAATCGGCGAACGCCTCGGCGCGCTCCGGCACGTCGTGCAGCGACAACGTGCCGAGCGCGGCTATGCGGTCGGTCATGTTGTCGGCGGATTGGTATTGCCGCGCGGCGCGCGCGATTGCCTCGGGCCTTGCCGTCGCCGCCATCAGATCGAGGCCGACATTGCGCAGCGCGCGGCGGCCGGCGCCCTTTGCGTCGGGCGTGTAGCCGCCGTGACCGGTCATGCGCTCGTAAAGCGTCGACAGCGCCGGCCCCAAGCGTTCGCCGATCTCGGCGCGCAAAGCCTTGCGGGCGCGGAAGATCGCGTCGGGGTCGATGTCGCGGCCGATCTCGCGCGCGATGTCGCCGTCGCCCGGAGGGACGAGCGCCAGCGCAACGAAAGCGGGCTCCAGTGCGGCATCCTCCAGAAGAGCGGCGAGTGCCGATCATCAGCTTGTCGTCGCCACGCGGCGATTTGCCAGCGCGCAGGCGCGCCACGTTGTCGATCAACAGCCGCATCGAAATCGTCTGCAGCGCCTGCCAGCGGTTGAACGGATCGCTGTCGTGGGCGGCGAGGAAGGCGAGATCGTCGCCGCTCAGATTGGTTTCGAGCCTGATCGGCGCCGAGAAGCCGCGATTGATCGACAACACCGGACGCTCGGCAATGCCGGAGAAGGTGACGGTTTCCGCCGGCCGGTCGAGCACCAGCACGCCGTGCTCGAGGCTTGCGCCCGTCACGGATGCAAGCGGCAGATCGCGGCCGTCCTTGCCGACCAGGCCGAGATTGAGCGGGATCACCATCGGCTCTTTGTTCGGCTGGCCCGGCGTCGGCGGAAGGCTCTGCTTGCATTCGAGCGTGTAGGTCTTGGCGTCGGCATCGAAGCGGCCGGCAACCGTCACCTGCGGCGTGCCGGCTTGGCTGTACCAGCGCATGAACTGCGTCAGGTCGCGCGCACTCGCATCGGCGAAGCACTGGATGAATTGCTCGACGGTGGCGGCCTCGCCGTCGTGGCGCTCGAAATAGAGGTCCATGCCGGCGCGGAATTTCTCCGGGCCGATCAGCGTCTGCACCATGCGCACCACTTCGGCGCCTTTCTCGTACACGGTCGCCGTGTAGAAATTATTGATCTCCTTATATGTTTCCGGCCGAACCGGATGCGCGAAGGGGCCGGCGTCCTCGACGAATTGCGCCGCGCGCAAGCCGCGCACATCGCTGATGCGTTTGACCGGGCGCGAGCGCATGTCGGAGGAAAATTCCTGGTCGCGGAAAACCGTGAGGCCTTCCTTCAGGCAAAGCTGAAACCAGTCGCGGCAGGTGATGCGGTTGCCGGTCCAGTTGTGGAAATATTCGTGCGCGATGATGGCTTCGATGCCGGCGAAATCGCCGTCGGTCGCGGTTTCGGGCGTCGCCAGCACGTATTTGTCGTTGAAGACGTTGAGGCCCTTGTTCTCCATCGCGCCCATGTTGAAGTCGGAAACGGCGACGATCATGAAAATATCGAGATCGTATTCGCGGCCGAACGTCTGTCTCGTCCCAGCGCATCGCGCGCTTGAGCGAATCCATGGCGTAGCCGCAGCGATCCTCCTTGCCGTGCTCGACATAGATGCGCAACGTCACCTTGCGGCCGGACATGGTGATGAACACGTCCTCGACGCAGGCGAGATCGCCGCCGACCAGCGCGAACAGATAGGACGGCTTGGGATGCGGATCGTGCCAGACCGCGAAATGGCGCCCGCCGGGTAGTTCGCCGCTCTCGATGAGATTGCCGTTGGAGAGCAGCACCGGCGCTTCGTTTTTGTCGGCCTCGATGCGCGTGGTGTAGACCGCCATCACGTCGGGCCGGTCGGGAAAGTAAGTGATGCGGCGGAAGCCCTCGGCCTCGCATTGCGTGCAATAGGTGCCGCTCGAGCGGTAAAGGCCCGAGAGCTGCGTATTGGCGGAGGGGTCGACCAGCGTCTCGATCTCGAGCGTGAACGGCCTGTTCGGCGGCTGCGCGATGGTGAGCTGGTCGGGCGTTACCCGGTAGCTGTCGGGCGTTAAGGTCCGCGCCGTCGAGTTTGAGCGACCGCAATGACAGCCCATCGCCGTCGAGCACCAGCGGCGCCGCCGGCACCTGCGGATTGGGCTTGAGCGTGAAGGGTCGCGCGCACCCTGGTCTCGCTCGGGCGCAGCGAGACGTCGAGCGAAACCGTCTCCACCAGCCAGTCGGGCGGGCGGTAGTCCTTGAGGCGGATGGGCTGGGCCGTATCGGTGCGCATGCGGATTTGATCTAGGATGTCTGCCGGGGAATTGGAAGGCGAACTTTACGGCCGCACGGCTCGGCGTGGCCGATCACGCGCTTGATCGAGGGCGAGCGCTCGCGCAAGGCGCGCTCCAGCATATCGACCTTTTCATGCACCGATTGCACGGTGAGCGCAGGGTCGACGCGGCAATGGAAATTGACGATCTCGCCATCGTCGGTTTCACGCACCCGCACGTCGTGCACGTCGAGGATGGCGCCGCCGCCGGCAGCCAGCTCCGACAAGGCCAGCTCAATCGCCTTTACCCGCTCGGGCGGCGCCTCGCGGCCGGCGGCCCGGTGCGGCTGCAATGGCTCGATGTGGGTGTCGATCTCAACGCTGGCGCCCAGCTCGGCGGCAATAGCGTTTTCCAGGCCGTCCGTCAGATCGTGGGCGGCGCGCAGCGAAAGTTTGCCGTCAACTTCCAAATCGATGGAGATCGCCAGCCGGTCATGGATGTCATGCACCGTCACATGGTGCACGGCCAGCGCGCGATTGCGCGCGATCACCATCACGCGGTCGAGCACGCTCTCGTTGTTGAGCGCGACCGGATCGGTGGTCACGGTCGGCTCCGCGCCCGATATTTTTTCGCGGATTGCCGCGGCAACCGAATCCTTGATCGCGGTCACGCGGTCGAGCGGCAGCGTGCGGCTGACGCCGACGGTCAGATCGATGAAGGTCTGCTCGCCGACGGCGCGCGCGCGCACCTGTTCGACCGCGACGACGCCCGGCACCTTCGCCGCGATTGCGGTGATATTCTCCGCCGCGCCCGCCGGCGCCACGTCGGTGAGAATGTCGATGGTGCGGCGGCCGAGCCGCCAGCCGGCGATGCAGACGAGCACTGCGACAACCAGCGCCGCGGCCGAATCCGCCCACCATAGGCCCAAGCGCACACCGCCGAGACCCACCAGCACCGCAGCCGACGCCCACAGATCGGACGAAAAGTGCAGCGCATCGGCTTCCAGCGCGTGGCTCGACGTTTCTTTCGCCGTGCGTGAGAGCGCGCGCGAGCGAAAGAAATCGACTGCTATCGACACCAGGATGACGCCGAAGGCCCAGGCGTTGGCATCGACCGCGTGCGTCTCATGCTCGGCCAGCCGCTTGACCGCCTGCCAGATCACGACCCCTGAAAGCAGGAACAGCAGGGCGGTTTCGGCGAGCGCCGAAACGGCCTCCACCTTGCCGTGGCCGTAATGGTGTTCCGCGTCGGCCGGCTTGCCGGAAATGCGCACCGCCGCATAGGTCATCACGGTGGCGCCGAGATCGATCAGCGAATGGCCGGCTTCCGACAGGATGGCCAGCGAGCCGGTGGCAAAGCCCACCAGGCCCTTGGCGATGGTCAACGCGGCCGAAGCGGCGATCGAGGTGAGGGCGACCTGTTCCTTTTCGTGCTGCATGGGGCGCCTTTCGCCCCGACAATGCGGGGCCGGCCGTCGATGTGCAATGGCCGCAGGCAGGGCCTTCGCGCTGGGCGGCCAAATCGGGATCCGGAGGGCCTATGGCTCCGAGCCGGCCATAAACGATGCCTTTTAGTTTACGTGGCACGCAACAAACCATTATCATTCCCGCCGATCCTTGGTCAGCGGGGGGATGCCGGCTCAAATGTATGTCACGAGTGCCAAGCGCCTGACGACGGACGGCGCCAAAAAAATGATGGCGACCGCCATTGAAAAGGCCAAGGAAGCCGGCATTGCGGTTTCGGTCGCCATTACCGACGCGGGCGGGCATCTTATCTTGCTCGAACGCATGGACGGGGGGCGGTTTCACACCGTGCATTCGGCGACGACCAAAGCCGTCTGCGCGGCCTCAAACAAGCGCCCGACCTCCTCGCGCGGCGCGCAGGCGCAGCAACTCGATGTTGCCCATGCATTGGGCTTAGCCCTCGCCGCCGGGCCGGAACGCTGGACCGCGATGGAGGGCGGCTTTCCGATCATCGCCGACGGTGAATGCATCGGCGGCATCGGCGTCTCCGGTGGCGACTGGGCGACCGACGAGCGCATTGCGCAGCAGGCGGTCGAAGCGATCGGCGCCAGCTGGCGGTCTGCAGACGGCAAGTGATCGCCATGACCGAGCCGTTACGCGTGGCCTGCATTGGCATGGGCTGGTGGTCGGACGTGCTGGCCGACGCGATCAAGCGCTCCAGCAAGCTTGCAATCGTCGCCTGCTTTTCGCGTTCCGAGCAAAAGCGGGCGGCCTTCGCCGCCAAATATGGTTGCCGGGCCTTGCCGAGTTACGCGGCCGTTCTCGCCGATCCGGAGGTCGAGGCGATCATCAACACCACGCCGAACGACGTGCACCTCGAAACCACGCGCGCGGCGGCGGAATCCGGCAAGCATGTGTTTCTCGACAAGCCGATCGCCAACACCGTCTCCGACGGCCGCAAGATCACCGAGTGCTGCCGGCAGGCGGGCGTCGTGCTGGCGCTTGGCTATCAGCGCCGGCGGGAAAGTCATTTCCGCTGGATCAAGCGGCAGATCGACGACGGCGTATTCGGCAAACTGGTCAATGCCGAGGCCAATATCAGCCGCGACCGGCTCGGCCAGTTCGATTTGAGTTCATGGCGCTATACCGCCGCGGGCATGCCGGGCGGCGTGATGCTGCAGATCGGCGTGCATTATGCGGATGTGCTCGACTATCTGCTCGGGCCGATCAAGGCGGTCAGCGGCCGGTTCGTGCGGCTGGTGCTGCCGGGCGACAACCCGGACGTCGCCAGTCTGGTGCTGGAGCACGAGAATGGCGCGCTCTCCACGCTCAACGCCAGCTACGCCTCCGCGTCCGAATACTATCTGATGAATATCTACGGCAAGGAGGCGACCGCCTATTACGACCTGCATCACGGCCTCAGCCTGCTCAAGCGCGGCGAAAAACAGCCGGTCGGTGTGCCGTGCGCGAAGAACGACACCTTCGTCGAGGAGTTGGAGGAGTTCGCGGCGGCGGTGCGCGGCGGCGGGCGGCCGGAGGTCGGCGGCGAATACGCGACGACCTCGCTCGCGGTCATTCGCGCTGGCATCCTGTCGGCGCACGAGGGGCGCCGCGTTGAAGTTGCCGAAATTCTGGCCAACGATTGACCGGAAGAAACCTCAGCCTTCCGCTTCGGTAGCGGGGAGGGCGCGGCGCCTCGCACGCAAGCTGGCGACCGCGTGGGCGCCGATCACCAGGATCGCCAGGCCGAAGAACAACAAGGTCGGGATCGACGACCAGAAGATCGACAGGTGGCCTTCGGACATGATCAGCGCGGTGCGCGATTCGCGCTCGAGCGTCGGGCCAAGCACCAGGCCGAGCAGCACTGGCGCCACCGGAATGCGGGCGCGCAGCAGGAAATAGCCGGCAAGTCCGACCACCATCATGATGACGACGTCGAACAGCGTGTTGCGGATGGCGAACGAGCCGACCGCGCACATCACCAGAATGCCGACCGCGAGCAGATGCGGCGGCACCCGCAGCGCATGCACGAACAGCCGCACGCCGTAGAGCTGCAATAGCACCACCACCACATAGGCGAACAGGAACAGCACGTAGATATTGGCGATCACCGCCGGCTTGTCGACGAACAGCAGCGGGCCGGGCTGGATGCCGTGAATGAGCAGCCCGCCGAGGATGATGGCGGTGGCCGGATCGCCGGGAATGCCAAGGCCGAGCAGCGGGATCATGGCGCCGCCGGTCACCGCATGGTTGGCGGCTTCCGGCGCGATCACGCCGGCGAGGTCGCCGCCGCCGTGTCCCATGCGCTCGGGATGCTTGTGGAAGCGCTTGGCCTGGTCGTAGGCGAGGAAGGCGGCAATCGGCCCGCCGGTGCCGGGGATGGCGCCGATGATGACGCCGATGATGCTGGAGCGCAGCAGGTTCCACCAGTGACTTGCCAGCAGTCCAATGCTCGGCAATTCGACCACGACCGCCTTGGCCTCGACCGCGGTCTCGCGCCCGCGCTTCCATTGTGCCAGCGCTGCGACCGCGTGCGGCACCGCGAACAGGCCGATCATCGCCACAAGGAGGTCGACGCCTTGCAGCATGGTGGTGCTGCCGAATGTGAAGCGCGGGAGGCCGTCGATCGGGTCCTGCCCGATGGTCATCACCAGTAGACCGAGCACGCCGCCGATCATACCGCGCACCAGCGATTTCTCCGCCAGACCGCAGATCGTCGAGAGGCCGAAGATGACCAGCGCGGTGATCTCGGCCGGGCCGAAGGCGAGCGCCACTTCGGCGAGCAGTTTTACCGCCACCAGCATGATGACGAGGCTGAAGATGCCGCCGATGCCGGCGGCGACGGTGGCGGTGCCGATAGCGAGGCTGGCCTTGTTGTTCTTGGCGAGCAGATGGCCGTCGAACACGGTGGCGGCGGCCGAGGGCGTGCCCGGCACGCCGATCAGGATTGCCGAGATGGCGCCGCCGGTCATGCCGCCGATATAGGTCGAGAGCATCACGGCGATGGCCGGCTCGTTGCCCATGCCGAAGGTGAGCGGCAGCACCATGGCGAGCGCCATGCTGTAGGTAAGGCCGGGGATGGCGCCGAAGATCAGCCCGACCAGCGAGCCGAACAAGGTGGCCAATCCGACCTGCCAGGTCGCCGCATGCGCGAAGGCTGTGACGATGGTGTCCATGACATCAGAACAAATCGAAAAGTGAGCCGCGCGGCAGGTAGACGCCCATGGCCTTGCCGAGGATCAGCCAGATCGCCAAGGCGAGGCCGAGCGAGACCGCGGCGACCAGCTTCGGCGACCTCTTGTGCAACGCAACGATGAGAAACGCAGCGGTGGAAACGGCGGTGGCGATGAGGAAGCCGAACAGGTCCAACAGCAGCACGTAAACCGCGAGGAAGCCGAAGGTCGCCGCCAGCGCCCAGATCTCGGCCTGGGTGTCGGCGCGGGTCCGGCGCTCGCCTTCCGGCTCGTCGTCGCGGCCGGCGGCCAGGATCAGGAACAGCGATAGGCCCGCCAGCATGACGCCCATGGCGAGCGGAAAGCCGCGCGGGCCGACGCGGGAACTGCCGGCAACTCCTGGAATGGTCCAGAAGACGCCGGCGATCCAGAGCCCGGCGATCAGCAGCAGAACGAGGCCGGCCAGCCGATCGCTTTTTGCCCGCGTCACGCTTTGCGACCTCACATCTTCTTTTCGAGGCCGATCTTCTTCATCAGCGCGCCGATTTCCTTGTCGTCTTCGGCAATCACCTTGCCGAATTCGGCGCCCGGCAGGAATGCCGGGGTAAAGCCGATATTATGGGCCGCCTTTTGGAATTCCGGTGAATCGACCGCTTCCTTGGCGGCCTTTTGCAGCTTGGCGATCACCTCCGGCGGCGTGCCGGCTGGCGCCGCAAGCCCGCGCCACATGGTGAGATCGAGGCCCTTGGCGCCGGCCTGGTCGCACGTCGGCGCGTCGATGCCCTCGACCTTCACGTCCTTGCCGGTGACGCACAGCACGCGCAGCGTGCCCTGCTTGACGTGGGTCATGATCTCGCTCGGCCAGCGCAAGCCGCCATCGACACGGCCGGCCAGCAGTTCGGCCACTTCGCGGCCCTGGCCGCCGGGAATGTAGTTCACTTCGAGACCCACGCGGTTGAACAAGGCGGCCGTGGCGATGTGAGTGAACGAGCCGAGCCCGCCGACCGCGATCTTGAGTTTGGTATCGGATTTTTTGCCGGCCTCGACCATGTCATGCAGTGTCTTCCAGCCGGACTCAGAGCGTACCACCAGCACCGGCAATTCCACGCCGATGCGGGCGATCGGTGTGAATGCCTTGTAGTCGAACGGCAGATGGCCGGAATAATGCGTGGTGGAAATCGAATTCGAATTCCACACGATGTTGTAGCCGTCCGGCGCGGTGCCGTGCACGTAGTTGTAACCGATGGCGCCGCCGCCGCCTTTGCGCGCGACCGCGACCACCGGCGAGCCGAGCTTCTTCGACATCTGGTCGGCCAGCACTTGGCCGACGGTCTGCGCGGAGCCGCCGAACAGCACCGTCATTTCGACCGGCTTGTTGGGAAATTGTGCTTGCGCGGGCAGCGCGACTGCCGACAGCAGCAGCGATGCAAATACCGGCGCGGCATAGCGCTTAATGATTCTCATGGCTTGTGTCCTCCCGACTTGTTTTTGACTCTAGAGCTTCAATACGCTCCCCCAAAGTGTCGCTGCAGCAGCGGACGCAATTCATTCCCCACCCGAACAAGGCTACAGCTTCACGCAGCAAGGTCAATCCGCACGTTGCTTATTGTTGGCGGGAGATTTCGACATCGCCCAGCGCTATTGAGACGGCACAACCAGTGGCGATTTACTTACGGAGAGCCGCGCGTCGCAGGATGATCGGACTCATTCCGCCAACCGTCAGGATCACCCCCGCGACAGCCAATGTCACTGACGGCGCTACGAAGCACAATCCTCCTGCCCCCACCATCAGGCGTGAAATTGGGTTCAATGGGCCGTTGAAATATCCCTCCGTGGCGACCGCAACCAGAAAGACACCAATCACCGCCGTGAGCACTCCGAACGCGATGCCCATCGGTGTTCCGATCAGCAGAAGTTCCGGACTGTAGGCGAATGAGAACGGCACAATCATGGCCGCGACCGACAATCGCGTTGCGACCATGGCGATACTGATCGGATTCGCGTCGGCAATCGCTGCCGCCGCGTAGGCCGCCACCGCAACCGGCGGCGAGCTGGCTGAAAGAACGGAGAAATACAGCAGGAACATATTCGCCGCCAGCACCGACAAGCCCAGTTTCAGCAGGACCGGGCCGACCAGTACGGTCGCCAGAATATAGACGCTCGGTGTCGGCATTCCCATGCCGAGCAAAATGGTCACCACCGCCGCAACAAAAAGCGCGATGAACAACGATTCCCCGCTGGCAAACATGATGAGCAAGGAGAATTTCGCCGCCAGACCTGTCATGGCTAGTCCGCCGATTACAAGCCCGGCTGCCGCGCAGGCGGCGGTCACCCCGATAATCCTAATTGTGGTGTTGGCCAGGACCTCATAGAGCTTTGCCGGACCGATCCGCGTTTCCTTGCGCAGCAGAGCCACCAAATAAACGGCCGTCGTCCCGAACATCGCGGCATAGGTTGCGGCATAGCCGAGGGCCAGTGCGGCGATGATTGCGGCGAGCGGAATAAAAAATAGCTCTCCGTTGCGCAGCGCCTCCCGGATGCTTGGTATCTCCTCGCTGGAAAGCCCGCGCATGCCGAGCTTTTTCGACAAGTAATGAACCTGAACGATGACGCCGAGATAGTAAAGTAATGCCGGAATGATGGCGGCTATGGCGATCTGGTCGTACGGAATGCCGGTATATTCGGCCATGATGAAAGCGACCGAGCCCATCACCGGAGGCATAATCGATCCGCCGGTCGAAGCGGCAACTTCAATTCCACCGGCAATATCGGAGCGGTAACCGGCACGCTCCATCGTTGGAATTGTCACCGAGCCGGTCGTGACCACATCGGAAACCGGGCTTCCCGAAATCATTCCGTAGGCGCCGGAGGAGACGACGGCGATCTTGGCGGTGCCGCCCGTGGTGCGGCCGGCGAGAAGCGCACCGATACGATAGAAAAAGTCGGCGCCGCCGGCCTGCGCCAGCATGGTTCCGAACAGGACGAAGAGAAAGGCATAGGTCGCTGCGACGCGGACCGGCACGCCATAGATCGAGTCGGTCGTGTACACGGTGGTGTCGATGAAGTGCCCGATCGAAATGTAGCCGTGCGCGAGTTCGCCAGAAAGCAAATGTCCGAAAAGATTGTAGGCGATAAAGATCAGGACGATCAGCGTCAACCCGGCTCCGACCGAGCGCCGCGTCGCCTCCAGAACAAGCAGAACGATCACGATGCCGAAGCCGAACTCCCAGAACGAAAGTGCGTCGAACAGCGTGATACGGTTCGTGATGTCATCCAGATTCCACCAGAAGTACACGCCTGAGGCGGCCGACAGCACGGCCAATATCCAGTCGCTAATTCCGGGATATTCGCTTTCCGAATTTGCGGTGGGCGCCAGCGTGAGAAAGACCAGCACCATCATGGCGGAGAGAAATATAACCGTCATTCCGAAAATGTCGGTGACGATGATGACGACGTTATAGATGACCCATATTGCTATCAGTGCGGCGTAAAGCTTGATGGCAGCGCCCATCAAGCCGGACGGCTTGCGGCGCTTGCCGGTACCAAACAAAAGATTGAAGATCATGACTGATCTTTGACGTATCCGAACGCTCGATATCGCAACGGACCGGTCGCGGCCCGCGCGGTGCGGATACGCGACCGGTCAAAGGCGAGAGTAACCTTTGCTTGCCTAAAGCAGGCCTTTTTCCTTGTAGAGCTTCGCCGCTCCCGGATGGAATTGGCCCGCCTTCTGCTCGGTCATGAATTTCGGTGTGAGGGCCTTCATCGCCGGATGAACGCTCTGCATTTCCTTGACATGCTCAACCATGGCCTTGGCGATGTTGTAGGCCTCCTGGTCGCTCATCGATTTGTTGACCACCAGCATTGCGCCGAGCGAGACCGCGGGGGTGGCATTAGGCTGGAATGCATAGGAGTTGGCCGGGATCACGAATCGATCCGTTCCCGTCTCTTCGGTGACTTTTTTGATCGTTGCGTCGCTGACCGGCAGCATGACCACGTCGACCGCGTGCGCAACTTCCAGAATCGACCGTTGTCCCACGAACAGCGAATTGAAGAAGCCGTCGATACGCCGGTTACGCAGCAGGTCGCCCTGTTCCTGCGAGGCGGCGGGAACAACGCTGCCGCCCCATTTCTCGATGTCCTTTTCGGTCACGCCGATCGCCTTGAACATGCGATCGACCACCTCATGCACGACATTGCCCCGCCGGTTGGTGGCAACACGCAGCGGCGGTTTCTTGACGGCGATATCCTCGAACGTCTTGATCCCGTACTTGTCGGCGAATTCCTTGGTGAGGATGAGCTGAACCGGCGCCCAGTTATAGAGATAAGCGATGACCCGCAGGTCCTCGACCTTGGACTTGAACGGCGCTTCGCCGTTCTGCGCCATGCGCAATTCCATGTTGTGCACGATGCCGAGCGGCACCGTTTTCTTTTCGAGCAATTGCACGTTGGCGATGCCGCCGCCCGATGTCTGATAGGTCACGGTCGAGCCCGGATAGGCCGCCTTCATCGCCTTGTCCATGCCGAGGCCGATCGACGACCACAGCCCGCCGGGGCTCGCGCCCGCCAAGGTCAATTGATAGGGCGGCGTCTGCGCCTGCGCAGCAGCCGTCAGCAAGACCGCAAAGCCGGCGGCCATCGTCGTTAGTTTCAATCGTCCCATGTCTTCCTCCCTTGGGTCGGTGTCGTTTTTTTGTCGCGGCGCTTAATTGAACGAGGCAGCCGCGAGTTTGCGGTCAACGGCGTCGCAGCACGATCGATGCCGACGTTATAATATTAGCCTTCTAAGATACCAGTTTACAGCAATTCCAGGGGCTGTCGATACGAAAAACCCCCTTGTTGCGGCGCGGTAACAAGGCTCGGCGCTCGCTTTTTGGCCGGCTTATTGAAGCGTTGATTCAGACCGGCGCTTGCGATGCTCATGGCGGTGAGTTGAAGCGAGCCGATCCAACTCAGGCCCTCAGGCCGGTCGTTCCGTGGCGGGTGGTTGATCCAAGTCAAGGACATGGCCGCGCGAGGTGTGGATTGTTGAAATTCATACTCGAAAAAGATTCCGGTGAGGGAAAACGCACATGAATATTGCCATTACCGACAATCGCCAAGCCCGCGTTCGCTACGACGATCTGCGCGAATGGATCGTCGAGGCCGACAAGCTCGGCGAACTGGTACGCGCCAATGGATACTCCTGGCAGGAAGACATCGGCATGGCGGCAGAGCTGCTGCAACACGACGCAGCAGCGCCCGTGGCGCTGTTTGACGATATCCCGGGCTATCCGAAAGGCTTCCGGGTCCTTACCAACTTCTTCGGCGGCCGGCGGCAAAACATGACGCTCGGCCTTCCGGTCGATCTCAACAAGATCGAGCTGTCCGAGGCATTCCTGACCGACTTCCAGAAGATCTCCGACAAGCCGCTGCCGTACCAGGTTGTCGAGACCGGTCCGGTCATGGAGAACGTTATCGAAGGAGACGCGGTCGACGTAACCCGTTTCCCGACCCCGGTTTGGCACGACCGCGATGAAGGCCGACGATATATTGGCACCGGCAGCTTCAACGTCACGCGCGATCCCGACGAAGACTGGGTCAATGCCGGCACTTATCGTGTGATGATCCATGACGCCAAGCGTCTTGGCTTTTACATTTCGCCCGGCAAGCACGGCCGCATCCATCGCGACAAATACCAGGCGCTCAACAAGCCGATGCCGGTGTGCATCGTCATCGGCGGCGACCCGCTGACCTTCCTGATGGCGTGCACCGAAGTGCCCTATGGCATTTGCGAGTACGAAATCGCCGGCGCCTATCGCGGACGGCCGCAGAAAGTCGTCATCGGCAAGCATACCGGCCTGCCGTTTCCGGCCAATGCCGAAATCGTCATTGAGGGCTTCGTGCAACCCGGCAACACGCTGCCGGAGGGGCCGTTTGGCGAATGGACCGGCTACTACGGGTCGAAGATGCGGAGCGAGCCGGTGCTCGACATCAAGGCCATTTATCACCGCAACGACCCAATCCTGCTCGGCTGTCCTCCGCAACGGCCGCCGGAGGAACAGGCGCGCTATCGCGCGGTGATGCGTTCGGCGCTGCTGAAACAGGAACTGAAAAAGACCGGTCTGCCCGACGTGACCGCCACATGGTGCCATGAAGCGGGCGGCTCGCGTCAGCTCACTGCCGTATCGATCAAGCAGCGTTACCCCGGGCATGCTCGCCAGGCCGGGCATCTCGCGGCAATGTGCCGTTCGGCCGCCTATGCCGGCAAATATGTCATCGTGGTCGATGACGACGTCGATGTATCCAATCTCGAAGAGCTGATGTGGGCGGTGTGCACGCGCTCGGACCCCGTGACGTCGATTGATTTTATACGAAACGCCTGGTCGACACCGCTCGATCCATCAATCCCTCCCGAGCGCAAGGCGCAGGGTGACTTCACCAACAGCCGCGCGATCATCGACGCTTGCCGGCCGTTCCATTGGAAGGATCAATATCCAATTGTGAACATGCCTCTTCCCGAAACGGCGCGCCGGACCAAGGAAATGTTTACCTGGATGCTGAAGGGCGGAGGGGAGAAGACAAAAGCTCGCTAATTTTATTCACAACCTCATCTCGTCTTGTGTGCATTGGCTGGCGGTTGGCCGCGGCCGAATTTATATTATTACCTCTCTAAGTTACAGCAAGCTCGTCATGAACGTGCTACGGTCATCGCTTGCTTTTCGATGCTCTCGTCTGGTCGACGGCGGATAAGATTGCGCTCAGGGTACGACAATGAAGCGGCCAAAGATGCCGAAACATCGCGAAACGGACGCCATATTGCGCCACTGGCGCGAAGCGGTTCCGGACGATCGTTTGGCGCATCTCATCAAAGACGCAACACGGGCGCTTCTTCGAGCGCTACAAATGCGACTGACCGAACATTCCGTATCGTTAGGCCAATGGACTTTTCTACGGATTCTTTGGGAGACCGACGGGATCACCCAGCGTGAGTTGAGCGAATTGGCCGGCGTCATGGAACCAACGACTTTCACCGCGGTCACCGCGATGGAGAAGCTCGGCTATGTGACGCGCAAAAAAATGCATAACAATAAGAAAATGGTTTACGTCTTTCTGACCCCCAAGGGGCGACTGTTGAAGCGAAAACTGGTGCCGCTCGCCGAAGAGGTCAACAGGATCGCGGTCGAGAACGTGAATCGGCAAGACATTATAATGATGCGCAACGTCCTGCTGGTGATGATTGAAAATCTGGCGCGAGATGAAGCGCAGCCGAACAAGAGACTGCGTATTCCGTCGACCCGCGAGTTGGCACGACGCGTCCATGAGGCCGAAGGGAACATTCGCGCGCGGATGCGAAAACGCGCCTGAGCGGCACGCAACCTACGCGTGGCCTTGGATCATGCCGGCCGATTGTTGCTGGTCCATTGCTCCGACAAAGCTTTGCGGTCAAGCTTGCCGCGCGCGGTCTTTGGCAGGTGATTGCTAAGCACGATCTGCTTGGGCGCCTTGGATGCCGGCAACACTGTGCCGCAGTAGCGCAGTAGGTCGTCGGCATTTATGTTTGCGCCCGGTCGCGCCACGACAAAGCTGATGACTTCTTCGCCGTAAGTATGGTCGGGAACGCCGACAGTAGCGACTTCAATAACCTCCGGCCGCTGCAACAGAATGCTGTCGATCTCGAGCGGTGAGATGTTGATGCCGCCGCGGATGATCAAGTCCTTCTCGCGCCCGGTTATATGGAGGTATCCATCCGCGTCGATAAACCCGGTATCGCCGGTTCGTAGACGCCCACGACTTTGGACTTTAATCGTTCCATCGTCCGCGAGATACCGATAGTCGTTGTCGGGGAAGGCTCCCACCTCGACATGGCCGGTCTCTCTCACCGCCAACGGCTGCCCGCGGTCATTGACGATCGCGAGATTAAGGTAAGGCGCGGGCTTGCCGACAGTGTCGAGGTGGCGGTCAGAGCCCGGATTGGTCGCGATCCAGCCGATTTCGCTGCAGCCATAACTCTGGGCAACCGGGATTCCAAAGCGTTGTTCGAAACGCCGCCAATCCTCGCTCAAGAGCGGTGCCGAACTCGAAATGACGAACCGCAAGCTCGACAATGCCTTGGCGTCCGTCGGACCGTCGCCATTGAGCAGCATGTTGATCGTGGTCGGATTGCCGGCGGTCATTGTTACGCCGTAGTCGGCGATGTTTTGAAAAAACCTGCTGCGCGTGAATTTCCGCCCCAGGATCAGCGACGCACCCCGGCTGAGCGGTGCCAAGGCACTCAGAACCTGGGCCGAGCACCAGTTAAAAGAACGAAAATCATAGATGCGATCATCAAAGGTCAGGCCTAACCCATCAGCGGTCGGTTCCACGTTGGATAGCAGCTCGCGAAATGTCAGAACGACTCCTTTCGGTCGGGCGCTGGTACCGGACGTGAACAAAATGCAAGCATCGTCGAGCGGCCGGGTGCTCGCCAGATTTATGTCTGTCGGCTCGCAATCAAGGATAGACTTATAAAATCCGTCATGGGCGTCGCTGTCAAAAAATCCCAGCGGCAGACAGGGCGCCGACGTCTTTGCCAATAGGTCGTCGAGTCCTAATCCGGCGTCGAATACAATGAGTCGTGGGTTTAGCGCCGGAAGAATCTGCGCAAGGTGGCCGCGGTTCATCTCGACGTGGACGGTGCAAATGGTGGCACCATAAGCCATCACGCCGATGTAACAGACAAGGTGCTCAATCGAGTTGCCGGCAAGCAGGGCGACGCGATCATTGGTGCGGATCCCGCGCGCTGCCAGAAAAGCGGCAATTTGTCGGGTCAGCCGCTGCAGCTGCCGGTAGCTGATCGATCGCCGATCATCGATAGAAGCAATATAGCTCTTGTCCGGATCGCGTTCGGCTGCGCGATCGATCCAGTCTCGAAGCAAGTTTGGCCCAAATTCAGCTTGTTTCAGCATCAAATCTCAACCGCATGGGCAAAGCGCACGCCGGGCGCTGGCAACGACGCCCGGCCTATGATTGCACCTCAACGTCCGGTCCGTGCCAAGGAGTGGACCCATCCGACCATGCGTGACTTGGCGTTCTCGATGTCTTTTTGGGTGAAGAAGTCCTCCGGCTTGACCCTGTCGACCGGATAAACCGGCCGCAGGAAATCGCTCTCGTAGCCGAACGGCACCGTGGCATCGATCCCCATTCCGCCTTCGAATTGAGTATTCGATGCCGTCCACTGCTTGTCACCCGCGGTCATGCGCTCGGCCGGCATGAAGGTCTGGCCGCGTCCGCCCGGTATCGGGTTGAGGATGTCGGTGCGCGGATTCACCCGCGTGGTCATGCACCACATGATGTCATCCATCGAGTAGGGATCGGTGTCCTCGCTCACCGCGATCGCCAGCCGCATGCCCTGCGAGCACGACAGCGCCGCGCCGAGGAAGTTGCGCTGCCAGCCCTCATCGATTTGATGGCGTTTCTTGACCTGGATGACGCAGCCGCCCCAGTCGGTCATGCAGTATGGGATGACCACGTCCTGAACGATGCCGGGCTGCAGACGTTCGCACAGTTCGAAAATCGCCGCCTCGCGCACCGTGGTATCGATATTGTGGTCGTCGAGCGTGTGCACGCCGAGCGCGAAGATGATCGGCTTGGTCTCCGGCTTGCGCATCGTCACGGCGGTGACGTGGAAGGTCGGCGCCTTATAGGCCTTGCCCATGTAGCCGGCCCATTCGGGATGGAAATGGTAGCGGCCCTGGACGCCGGCGTCCTCCGATTCCTTGGTTTCGTAACGGCGATCGCGCGGGTGGATATAGCCTTCGAGCACCAGCTCGGCGTCGGCGAGCGTGTAGGCGTCGACCGTGCGGCACTTCACCATGCGAATGGGGCTGCCCTGCACCGCGCCGGCAATACCGATTTCGTCGCAACCCATCGGCAGAATAGCGTAGTCGAAACCGGCACCCGCGAGCAGCGTGCACGCCGGCGGCACGCCGAAACACATCGAGATCGGGATCGGCTTGTCGTCCTTGTAATACTTGTTCGCCACCTGCCACATGTGCGAGCCGGGCGAAATCTGGAACGTGCCGACATTGCCCCAGCGAAAGTTCATGCGATTGTAGCCGAGGTCGGTCCCGCCATCGAACTGATCGAAGCTGATGCAGCGAATACCGGAGCCGACGGTGAGCTCGGTCTCGTAGGTCGGTATGGCGGATCGGCACCATATGCTTGTTGACGTCGTCCGGATCGAGGATCACGTGTTCCTGCACCGGCGCCTGCTCCTGGGGAATGATCACCGGCTTGAGCGGCTTGCGGAACGCTTGCGCGATCTTGCGGGTGCGCTCGATATCGTTCTTCCAGCCGAACATCTTATTGATGACGTTCATGTCGCCGAACAGGTTGGTGATGACCCGGTGGTTCGGCTTGCCCTTGACGTTGTTGAAGATAACCGGGCAGCCGCCATCCAGATGCTTCTGCAGCCCGGTCACTTCGAGATCCGGATCGACCGGCTTGTCGGTTTCGATCAAATCGCCTTGCGACTTCAGCCATTCCAGCGTTTTTCGCAAATCCATGACATCGGCGGTGTCCGACTGGGGCTTTTCTTTGTGCAGCGCTTTTTGCATGACGTCCGAACTCCAGTGTTCCAGGAAGCTGCTTGCTTGGCGCCTGTTACGGCAGCCCGCAGAAAATCATTACCTCTCTAAGTATTTTAGAATATCGTGTTTCGTTGGGAATGAAAAGCGCCAAAGATTGGGGCATAATGCGGCGATCAAAGGTGGGCTGACGGGTGCGGTCGCCGCCGGGTTGCGTGGTAAGGCATTGGGCCATCATGACTATAGAACTCGGCCGGCAGATTGGCGCTTTTCTCGCGGCGCACCATGTGATGTCGCTCGCCACATTGGGCGCGGCGTGGACCGCACGCAACGAACTTGTTTTACGCCTGCGACGGGCTGGCGCCCGTCTGGGTTTCGGAGCCGGATTCGCAGCATTCCCGCGAAATCGAGGCCGACCCGCGCGTTGCGGCGACGGTGGCGCCGGATTATTCGGATTTTGCATTGATTCGAGGCTTGCAGATTACCGGCGCGGCTCGTCGGATCGTAGCGACGGACGAACGAATGCGGCACCTTGCGCAACTTGAAGCGCGTTACCCATTCCTGCGCCAATTGGCGGCGGCGCCGCCGAAATTGCGTGACGCCTACGCGCGGACGGCGGTCTATCGGCTGCAGCCGGCGCGTATCGTTTTAATCGACAATACAAAGGGCTTCGGCCATAAAGAGACGCTCGATATTTCTCCGTAGGTTGCCGATGATGCATGGAAGAACACGGCCAAGGAAGAGGGAAGGACAAATGCGACGCCTGATCGTTGGCCTGACGGGTGCAACCGGCGCAATCCTGGGTGTGCGACTCCTCGAAGCGCTCAAGGAATGCGACGTGGAATCCCATCTTATCATCAGCAACTGGGCGCACCGAACGATCGAGCATGAAACGCCGTACACCGCGAAACAGGTACGTGCGCTGGCCACGGTCTATCACAGCTCGACGAACATGGCGGCGGAGATCTCATCGGGCTCGTTCATAACCGACGGCATGGTGGTGATACCCTGTTCGATGCGCACCCTGGGCAGCATTGCGCAAGGTTATGGCGAGCACCTCATCCATCGGGCGGCCGACGTCGTTCTCAAAGAAAGACGGAAATTGGTTTTGGTCGTGCGCGAGTCGCCGTTATCCGAGCTGCATCTCGAAAACATGCTGAAGCTGGCGCGCATGGGGGTCGCTATCATTCCGCCGATGCCGGCCTTTTACAACCATCCTAAATCCATCAACGACATCGTCGACCACATCGTGGCGCGTGTGCTTGATCAGTTTGGCATCTCCGCACCATTTGCCAAGCGCTGGGATGGACATATGGAGTCCTCCAGCAAGACGGCAGCCGGTGGCGGGAAGACCAAAATTCACACGACGAGAACGTGATCTGCCGCCCATATCTAATTATTCTGCCGCTCGAATAGCGTCACTTCAGCGATGGAAAAGATCGTCTTGCCACCCAAATTGATGTCGAGAATGCCGGCTTGCAGTTCATATCCATCGTCAGAGTGTTTTGGACATCGAAGTGGCGGAACTAGAGAGATCCATCTCATCTTGGTAGGATTCAAGCTGCTGGTGCGACAGTTCGCCTGATGGCGCAGTCAGCGCTCCATCGGCCGCAAGCCAAGCTTGTCGAGCAAGGCCATGTCGCGGTCGCGCCCGGGGTTGGGTGTGGTGAGCAGCTTCGGCCCGTAGAAGATCGAATTGGCACCGGCCAGGAAGCAGAGCGCCTGCATCTCCTCGCTCATGTCCTCGCGGCCGGCCGACAGCCGCACCACCGAGGCCGGCATGCAGATGCGCGCTACAGCAATGGTGCGCACGAATTCGAACGCATCGAGCTTGGCTGTTTCGGCCAGAGGCGTGCCTTCCACCTGAACCAGCATATTGATCGGCACGCTTTCTGGATGCACCGGAAGGCTAGCGAGCGTCGCGATCATACTGACGCGATCATCTTGCCGCTCACCCATGCCGACGATGCCGCCACAGCAGACATTGATGCCGGCCTCGCGCACATGAGCGAGCGTGTCGAGTCGATCCTGATAGCAGCGCGTGGTGATAATGGCGCCGTAGAATTCCGGCGACGTATCGATATTGTGGTTGTAATAGTCGAGGCCGGAGTCCTTCAGCCGCAGCGCCTGCTCGGGGGTGAGCATGCCGAGCGTGGCGCAGGTCTCCATGCCGAGCGCTTTGATGCCCTCGACCATGGCGCAAACGCTGTCGAGGTCGCGGTCCTTAGGGCTTCGCCAGGCTGCGCCCATGCAGAAGCGCGAGGCGCCGGAGGCTTTGGCTGCACGTGCCTCGGCCAGTACGGCTTCGATCGCCATCAGCTTCTCGGCCTTTATGCCGGTGTCATATTGCGCGCTCTGCGGACAATAGGCGCAGTCCTCAGGGCAACCCCCGGTCTTGATCGACAGCAAAGTCGAGATCTGCACCTCGGTCGGGTCGAAATTCTGCCGATGCACGGTGGCGGCGCGGAACATCAACTCCGGAAACGGCAGCGCGAACAGCGCGTGCACCTCCTCGCGCGTCCAGTCGTTGCGGACTTGGCCACGGCCGGCATTGGAGAACGGCAGCGCTTGCGCTAGAGACATCGGTCGTTCCTCAACCACAATCGCTATAGCAGGCGGAATGCCGATCTGTCATCCGGCGGGGCCTGCCGGCCGCGCCGCGCACGCCATCGAGTTCTCGATCGGCAAGCATTCGACATCCGAGGTCATCACAGAGCCGCGAATTTGGAGCGTCAGGCGTTGATCGAAGTCAAGCCGAACTGCCGAATGCGGGTGTAGTTAAGTGGCGCAGGGCCGGCATTGGGGCCGGCCTATTAACATCGCCGGGCGCGCGGAATAGGATTAAAAGGTGATGTGATCAGATGACAAATCGATCATCAGGATGCGCCGATTGCGATGGCGCGAAACGAGGCAGCTATGAATTTCGAGCTGAATGAAGAGCAGCGGTTGATTCAAGATACGGCCAAGCGGTTTGCAGCCGAAGAAATCGCGCCGACGATCGCAGAGGAGGAGCGTCAGCACGCGTTCAAACCCGAACGCGTCGCCAAAATGGGCGAACTCGGTTTCTTCTCCTGCGCATTGCCGGAAGAATTGGGCGGCAGCGGCATGGGATTCATGGAATCGGTGCTGATGGCCGAACAGATCGCCAAGGTCTCGGCCTCCTGGCGTTTGCCCTTCAACATGCAGAACCTGGGGCCGGCGCTCACCGTCACCAAGTTCGGCACGCCGGAGCAGAAGAAGAAATACGTGCCCGGCTGGGTCGCCGGCACGCAACTCGGATTTTTTGCCATGACCGAGCCCAACACCGGCTCCGACGTGGCGAGCATGAAAACCCACGCCATCGACAAGGGCGACCACTTCGAACTGCACGGCAACAAGATGTGGATCTCGCAGGCGCATGTCGGCGATGCCGGGTTGCTTTATGCCTATACGGACAAGGCCAAGGGCAACAAGGGCATGACCGCCTTCATCATCGAGCCGAAGAAGATGAAGGGGTGCTCGGCGCGGCCGATCGAAACCAAGCTCGGCCTGCACTGCGCCCCGACCGGCGAATTCGTGTTCGAAGGCATGCAGGTGCCGAAGGAGAATGTGCTCGGTCCGGTCGGCGATGGATTCCGGGTGTGCATGTGGCAACTCAACCAGACGCGGATCGGCTGTGCCGCCGGCGCCTTGGGCGTTGCCGGCGGCGCGCTCGAGCTTGCCATCAACTATGCCAATGATCGTACCCAGTTCGGCAAAGCTATTTCGCAGCATCAGATGATTCAGGCGCAGATCGCCGAAATGGTGGTCGAGCATCAGGCCGCGCAAATGCTGGTCTACCGCGCCGCCTGGCTGAAGGATCAGGGCAAGCCGAACCAATATGAGACTTCAGTCGCCAAACTCGCCGCCTCGGAAGCCGCGGTCCATGCGGCCAACGAGTGCATGAAGATCTTCGGCAGCTACGGCTTCTCGACCGAATACCCGGCCGAGCGTTTCTATCGCGACGCCAAATCGCTGCAGGTGGTCGAGGGCACCTCTAACATCCAAAAGATTATCATCTCCGGCATGGCTTGCGGCTTTACGCCGAACCGGGAATGACACGAGATGAAATCGACCGGCACGTGCCGGGCCGGGAACGTGCGATGTGCGGGAGCCGTGGATGAGACCTTATTTCGAGACGATGCCAAGCTTCGGCAGGGAGCTCAAAGA
This sequence comes from uncultured Alphaproteobacteria bacterium, assembly GCA_963742375.1. Lineage (GTDB taxonomy): Bacteria > Pseudomonadota > Alphaproteobacteria > Rhizobiales > Xanthobacteraceae > Pseudolabrys. The sequence continues at coordinate 13,687 of CAVULP010000006.1, read as the reverse complement.
GAACCGGATCACGCGCACGCAGGAAAGCCGCGTCAAACTCGAGACCGTCGAGGCTGAGATCGCCGCCTTGCGGAACGCGCGCCAGGAAGTCGGTATCCCGGCGGCGGAGATCAACAAGCGCGGTTCGCTGACGGTGTGGCAGCGCATAGAATACCTCGTCGACAAAGGCACCTTCCTCCCGCTGCACAGCCTTTACAATCCTGAAGCCAACGAAGAAGGCACCACCAACGTCGTCGACGGTCTCGGCAAGATCGGTGGCCGCTGGGCCGTCATCATCGGCTTCGACAACAAATTGCTGGCCGGCGCCTGGATCCCCGGACAGCCGGAGAACATCCTGCGGGTGACCAACCTCGCCAAGCGCCTGCACATCCCGCTGGTCTGGCTGGTCCAGTGCAGCGGCGTCAAAATGACCGATCAGGAGAAGTTCTACGCCGACCGCCGCGGTAGCGGCACCTGCTTCTACCGTCATGCCGAACTGGAGCAGATGGGGATTCCCATCCTCGCCGGGATCTACGGAACCAATCCGGCCGGCGGCGGCTACCAGAGCATCAGTCCCACCATCTTGCTCGCCCACAAAGACGCCAACATGGCGGTCGGCGGGGTCGGTATCGTGTCGGGGATGTCGCCCAAGGGCGGCTTCGACGTGGCCGGTCTGGAGGAATTGATCGCCAAAACGAGTGGCATGCGCGATCAAGCGCCGGGCCGGGTCGAGACCCATTACGACGCGACCGGTTTCTTCACCCGCGTGTTCGAGAAGGAAACCGAGGTTCTCGACGGCATTAAGGAATACATGCGGGCGATCCCCGCTTACGACCCGATGTTCTTCCGCGTCGCCGAGCCGAAGGAACCGAAGCTCGCGGCCAACGACCTCTACCATCTGCTGCCGGCCAATCAGAAAGAGGCCTATATCTTCGACGAAATTCTCGCCCGCTTGGTCGACGGCAGCGAACACATGGAGTTCCGCCCCGATTATGGGCCTGAGATTTACACCGGCCTGGTCAAGATCGACGGCATGCTGATCGGCGCCATTGGCAACCGCCAGGGACTGCTACCCAAGGGCTATCCCGAATACGCGAATTACCCCGGCATCGGCGGTAAGCTCTACCGCCAGGGGCTGATCAAGATGAATGAGTTCGTGACGCTATGCGGGCGCGACCGGGTGCCAATTGTCTGGTTCCAGGACACCTCCGGCATTGACGTGGGCGACGTTGCTGAGCGGGCCGAACTACTCGGTCTCGGTCAGTCGCTGATCTATTCGATTCAGCAGACCGACGTGCCGATGATGCTGGTGGTGCTGCGCAAGGGTAGCGCGGCCGCCCACTACGTCATGGGTGGACCGACCGCCAACCGCCACAACGCTTTCACGCTCGGCACCGCCGCAACCGAAATCTACGTCATGCACGGCGAGACCGCAGCGGTCGCGACTTACGCCCGCCGCGCCGCCAAGGATAAGGCTTCGGGCAAGCCGTTGCAGCCGATCGCCGACAAAGATGAACGAGATGGCAAAGAAGTATCACGACACGTCGCGCCCCGCCTATTGTGCCGAGCAAGGCTATGTCGACGAGATCGTCGATCTTAAGGCGCTGCGTGCCTATCTCAAGGGCTTTGCCGGCGCGGTCTATCAGAACCCAATCTCGATATGCCCGCGCCACCAGATGCTGACGCCGCGGATCATTCGGGGATGAACAGCCGCAAAATCCTGAGATTATGCCTTGAACGCCGAAATTGACGGTGGAATAGGGAATGCGGGTGCCTGTGACCAGGGCCGATCGGCGGCGCTTGGCCTGTAAAAGGAGATGGCTCGATGAGCGAGGAAGTCACCGCCCCGATGTCGGGAAAGGTCTGGAAAATTCTCGTGAAGGTCGGCGACACGGTGGAATATGAGGACGAACTCATGATCCTCGAAGCCATGAAGATGGAAAATCCCATCTACGCTCCGGCCGACGGGAAGGTCGCCGCCATCAATGTCGCCGAGGGCGATCAAGTTGAGCCCAATCAGGTGCTGATCGTAATCGAGTGACCGACATGGAAACCGTTTGGGGCTCCGTCCAGTTGATGCTCATTGTTTACGCCTTGGCGGCGGTGATCTCGCTCGCCACGGCGGGGATCATCAAGCTCATTTTCTTGGTCATCCAGAAGCAAAAGAAGGTCGCCGCCGTACCGCATGCCAAGACTCGGCCGGCCGCGGCGCCGGCGGACGCGCCCGTGAATAGGACGACCTGACTATGCCGGAAATCGATTTTCTCACCGTCTTTCAAGGCATCGGTACGCTGGTGGCGTCCGATCCGCTCATCTCGTTCGCGCGCATTGCGCTGATCGCGCTCGGCATCTCCCTCATCTATTTCGGAGTGAAGGGAACGCTCGAGCCGCTCATCATGATCCCGATGGGGCTGGGCATGGCGTCGGTCAATGCCGGCGTGCTCTTTCTTTCGGCCAAACAGGTGGGAACGATCTTCATCGATCCGATCGCCAGCGGTCCGGAAAAACTGCTCGACGTGCTGCAGATCGATTTCCTGCAGCCGATCTATACCTTTACCTTCAGCAACGGTCTGATTGCCTGCCTGGTGTTCATGGGTATCGGCGCGATCTCGGATATCGGCTATATGCTGATCGCCCCGATGCGCTGCATGTTCATCGCGCTGATGGCGGAACTCGGCACGATATTGACGTTCCCCATCGCCGTCGCCATGGGGCTGACCTACAAGGAAGCCGCGGCGATCGCCATGGTCGGCGGCGCCGATGGGCCGATGGTTCTCTACGCCTCGCTGATCCTCGCCCGCGACCTGTTCGTGCCGATCACCATCGTGGCCTATCTCTATCTGAGCCTGACCTATGCCGGCTATCCGTATCTGGTCCGCCTGCTCATCCCCAAGCACTTGCGCGGGATCAAGATGGACATGAAAGCGGCGCCCAACGTCAGCCCAGTCCAGAAAATCACCTTTGCCGTCGTCACCTGCACGCTGTTGTGCCTGTTGTTTCCGGTGGCGGCGCCGCTGTTCCTGTCGTTTTTCCTCGGTGTCGTCGTCCGCGAATCCGGCGTCAAGCAATATGTGGAGTTCCTGAGCGGCACCGTGCTTTACGGCTCCACCTTCTTCCTCGGCCTGATGCTTGGCGTTCTGTTCGAGGCCAACACCATACTCAATCCCAAGGTACTCTTGCTGCTGTTCCTGGGCCTGACGGCGCTCTTGCTCTCCGGCATCGGCGGCATTATCGGCGGCTATATCGTCTATTGGGCCAGCGGCCGCACCTTTAACCCGGTGATCGGCATCGCGGGCGTGTCCTGCGTGCCGACAACGGCGAAGGTGGCGCAGAAAGAGGCCCACGCCGCCAACAAGTTCGCCATGATCCTGCCCTGGGCGATGGGAGCCTGCGTGTCCGGCGTGATCACGTCGGCCATTATCACCGGCCTCTACGTCAGCATACTGCAACACACTCCCTAACGGGAAAGAATGCGCGGTGACAGGCGGCATGCCGGATCGGCAGCCCTTTGCCCATCGCCGACGTTGCTACACATTTCCCGCGTGCGGATTGACCTCGCTGCGGCGGCAGATCATCTCCACGGGAGCGACGATGCCGCGCTCGATCATGCTCATTATGTTGCCGGCTTTGTGCGAGGCGTTTTCGCCCATCACGATCTGCAACCCGAACTTGGAGGGGCCGCCGGCCGGGCCGACCTTGGCGTGCAGCGCGGCGAAGATAGCAATCGCGAAATCGCTGCGGTTGCGTTCCTTGACAACCTCGAAACCTTCCGCGGCGAGCAACGCGCGGTAGGTAGCGGGCGTTTCAATGAAATTCATTTCTGCGGCCGAGGCCCACGGGACCGGATAGCTGATGTCGCCATCGTTGGCGCGCATGACATCATAAATGGCGAAGATGCCGCCTGGCTTGAGCACGCGACGAACTTCGCCGAACAGCTTGGCTTTGTCCGCGATGTTCATACCGACGTGCTGCATATAGGCGCCGTCGAAAGTGTTATTATCAAACGGCAAAGCGAGCGCGCTGGCCTGCCGGTAACTGACCTTGCCGCGAAGTCCGACACGCTGCGACAGCGAACCGGCCACTGCAACGTATTCCTCACTCAGCTCAACTCCGGTAATACGACAATCATAGGTACGCGCGACATAGCGCGACGGGCCGCCGAGGCCGCTGCCAATGTCGAGCCAATGCGTACCGACCACCGGCTTGAATTCGGCGACGAAGTCGATGGTTGCCTGTCGCCCGCCAATATGAAATTCGTCGGCTGGCGCAAGATCGTCGGGTGTGAGGTTGTCAATATCCTTGCCGGTAGCGGCCAGTCCCTTCAGCAAAGCGTCTTCCAACGCGCCATGACGATAGTGCTCGACGATGGTGCGTTCGACGGTCATGGTCGCTCTCTCGCGTCAGTAACGAGTTATCTTGGCGTCGCTCCTTTGGCCGCACAAGGGCGCTTATTAGATCATTCATTACAGCAATTTAGCTGCCGACGGACATGCACTGACGATTGTCTGTTTGATGATGGGACCGACCGACACCAAGGGGCCGCGAGGTGCCGACGAAGTAGCGTCGTGAGGCAGTCGTTCGCTGGCCGCGATGAAAGCCGCGCAGGCGCATTTGCGGCGGCCGGAGGGCGCCGCGCGGCGGATTGCGATGCCGGAACGGCGTTTGAACTAGCCGCGCCGCTCAGTAATCCTCACTTGAGCTTGCAATCCTTGGCGTAGGGGTCGGCATTGTTCGCGAGCACTTTCTCGACGATTTGGGTTTCGAATTTCCCGTCCGGACGCTTCGCCACCTTCGTCAAATAGAAATCCTGGATCGGATAGCCATTGACGTTGAATTTGAACGCGCCGCGCAGCGAGTGGAAATCCGCCTTCTTGAGTGCCGCACTCACCGCGCTTGCGTTCGACACATTTCCCTTGACCGCGCGAACCGCGCTGTCGATCAGCATGGCGGCGTCGTAAGCCTGCATCGCGTAGGAAGCTGGAATCGCGTGGTAGGCGGCTTCGTATTCGGCGACGAACTTCTTATTTTGCGGATTATCGACGTTGGGCGCCCAGGTGAGCGCCCCAAAGATGCCGTCGGCAGCCTCGCCCAAAGCCGGCAGGGTTGCCTCGTCGGCCGTGAACGCCGATAAGATCGGGACCTTCCCTTTCAGGCCCGCTTGATTGAATTGCTTGATGAGGCTGATCCCCAAGCCGCCGGGCATGAACGTGAACAGAGCATCGGGCTTGAGCGACGAGAGCTTGGACAGCTCCGCCTGGAAGTCGAGATTATTAAGCGGCACGAGCGCTTCCGCTACAATCGTACCCTTGTAAGTGCGCTTGAAACCGGCGAGGAAATCTTTACCGGCTTGATAATTCGGAACCATGGCGAAGACGCGCTTGTAGCCCTTTTCGTTTGCGACTTTGCCGAGCGCCTCAAAGATTTGGTCGTTCTGGTAGGACGTCACGAAGAAATTCGGATTGCACGCACTGCCGGCAAACGAGGAGGCGCCCGCATTGGTGCTGATCAGGATCTTGCCGGAAGCCATGACGGGCTTGTGAATCGCCACGAGCACATTCGAAAAGATCGGACCGACGACAAAATCAACGTGATCCCGCTCGATCAGCTCGTTGACCTTCTGAACCGCGAGGTCCGGCTTGAGCCCGTCATCGGCGATAAAAAGCTCGACCTCTTTGCCGCCCATTTTCCCGCCGAGGTCTTTGACCGCCAGCTCGAAGGCGTTTTTCGACTGCTGGCCAAGAACGCTTGGAGGTCCGGACAACGTGTAGATGAGACCGATGCGTATCTTGTCCTGCGCGGCGGCGCCGTTGACCGCAAATACAAATGCCGCAGCGGCCGCGAGCGGCGTGAAAACTCGGTACATTTCCCCCTCCTTCAGAACAGCACAATTGGCACATTTCGTTCGGCACAGGGTCCGCACGTTAGACAGCCGTAGTGTCGATACGCCACTAAAGCGCGAATTCTAAGTCTATTATTAAACTTGTGAAGCCCTGTTATGCCGGTTCGGCTCTTTATTGTGACATGCAATCAAAGTTGCGAAAGCAGTGTTTTCCGCTTCGGGAGGTGGTTTGGAGTTGCAATATTGCGATTGAGCATCTCACGTTGACGCCCTCAGGTCGCGCCGAGTTCACAACTTCGGCTCGTTCATGTATGTTGCCCCAAGTTCGATTGTGTTGGACCTATCAAGGGAGAGTCGCGTGAGTGATCAGGTCAAATTCGTCCTGGACGAGACGCATATTCCGAAGGCTTGGTACAACCTGACGGCCGATCTCCCGAAACCCCCGCCGCCTGTCTTGCATCCCGGCACGAAACAGCCGGTCGGCCCTGCCGATCTCGAGCCGCTGTTCCCGATGGAATTGATCATGCAGGAGGTGTCGGGCGAGCGTTACATCGATATCCCGCAGCCGATACGCGACGTTTATCGGATGTGGCGACCCTCGCCGTTGATCCGCGCGCGGCGGCTCGAACAGAAGCTCGGCACGCCCGCCAAGATCTACTTCAAGTACGAAGGGGTATCGCCGGCGGGCTCGCACAAGCCGAATACGGCGGTGGCGCAGGCCTGGTACAACAAACAGGCCGGGATCAAGAAGCTGAGCACGGAAACCGGAGCCGGGCAGTGGGGGTCCTCGCTGGCCTTCGCCGGCGCGCTGTTCGGCATCGACGTGTTGGTTTTCCAGGTCCGCGTTTCCTACGATCAGAAGCCCTACCGGCGGGCGCTGATGGAGACCTATGGCGCGCGCTGCATCGCCTCGCCGTCGAAAGAGACGGACTGCGGCCGCGCCATCCTGAAGCAGCATCCGGACAGCCCCGGTTCGCTCGGCATCGCCATTTCCGAGGCGGTGGAAGTGGCGGCCAAGGACCCGGCGGTGAAATATTCGCTGGGATCGGTGCTCAACCACGTGCTGCTGCACCAGACGGTCGTCGGGCAGGAAGCGATCGAGCAGATGGCGATGGCGGGCGACGATCCCGACATCGTTATTGCCTGCGCCGGCGGCGGCTCGAACTTTGCCGGCCTGGCTTTCCCGTTTCTCGGGCTGCAACTGCGCGGCGGCCGCAAGCGTCGCATCATCGCCGTGGAGCCGGCGGCCTGCCCGACAATGACGCGCGGCAAATATGCTTATGATTTCGGTGACACGGCGCATCTGACGCCGCTGGTGAAGATGCATACGCTCGGTTCGACTTTCATCCCGCCCGGCTTCCATGCCGGCGGCTTGCGTTATCACGGCATGTCGCCGTTGGTATCGCACGCCCTCGAGCTGAAGCTGATCGAGGCGCGCGCCTACCATCAGATCGCGTGCTTTGAAGCCGGCGTGGAATTCGCGCGCTGCGAGGGCATCGTGCCTGCGCCGGAGGCCAATCATGCGGTGCGCTGCGCCATCGACGAGGCGCTGCGTTGCAAGAAGGAAGGTAAGAAGGAGACGATCCTGTTCAATCTTTCCGGCCACGGTCATTTCGATATGCAGGCCTATATCGAATACTTCGACGGCAAACTCGTAAACCGGGACTATGACGAGAAGGAACTGGCCACGGCGCTCGCGGGCCTGCCTAGCGTCGCCGCGTGAGGATCCGCCGGTCGCTTGGCCGGCATAACCCGGCCAGGCGAATGCGGGTGCCGCGTTCGCTTGCCGTTCCGGCTTCATTTGAATCCGAAGAGGAAAGCCATGATCGAGCCCTATAACGCCGTCGGCCTGATACCGAGTTTCTGGGGTATTCGTCGGCGCGAAGAGATTAAACACAACATCGAACATCTTAAGGGCCTGACCAAGGCCGCCTTCTGGCTGTCCAATCTCGACATTCCGGTGCGCCTGCTCGCGATCCCCGAGGGCGCGCTGATGGGTTTCAATGACGAAGTGCTGGATGTCGATCATGCCGACTATGCCCGCACCTGCTGTATCGACATTCCCGGGCCCGAGACCGATGAGATCGGAAAACTCGCACGGCAATGGAATGTCTTCATCATGGCGCAGGCCAAGGCGCGTCATAAAGATTGGAAGGATCGCTTCTTCAACATCGGTTTCATCGTCGACCCGGACGGCAAAATCATCCTTCAGCACTACAAAATCTCGGCACTGCTGCCGGTTGAGCGCTCGGTGTCGCCGCATGACGTCTATGATTGGTGGATTGAAAAATACGGTCGCACGCTCGACGCGTTCTGGCCGGTTGCCGACACCAAGATCGGGCGGCTCGGCATCATGATGGCGATGGAGGGCAATTATCCCGAGAACGGGCGTGGCCTCGCCATGAACGGCGCCGAAGTGGTGTACCGCGCCTCGATGCCGGCGCCGTTCACCGAGAACGACGTTTTCGAGATTTCCAATCGCGCCCGCGCGCTCGAAAACAACTTTTATGTCGTGGCGCCGAACATCGGCAGTTATCATCTGGATGCCGACCACCCGGTCGGTATCGATGCCGGCGGCGGCCAGTCGATGATCGTCGACTACAAAGGCCAGATCGTCGGCAAGCAGCGCGACACAAACGGCTCGACATTCGTCGCGGGCGTCATCAACATTGAAGCATTGCGCCATCATCGGCAATCGGCGCAAACCACCAACTGGATGAAGGACATCCGGACAGAACTTGCGCAAATCATCTACGAGAAACCAATTTATCCGAAGAACCGCTACATGAAAAAGATTCCACCGAAGCACGCTGAGTATAAGCGAGACGTGATTGATAAGCAGATCGCATTGATGCAGAAACGGGACATCTGGAAGAAGCCGTCATATTGAGGCGATGTATTGCGGAGTCGCCCCGATAGCAGCAGACATGCGGCACCGTTTAGCGAACCAAACGCACGCGAACTCGACGTTCTAATCAGGAACGGCCGTAACTATTGATGATAAAGCTGACCAACATGCAGGAGGTTACGAAGTGCGGGCGAAGTAACGTCATGAGTTCGATCACTGACCAATGCTGTCATTTGCAAAATATAGAAAGAGCGGCAATAAGTGGATATAGGCGCAATTCAGATTGCTTCAGGCGGTATCAAGACATTAATCGCGCAAAGCGAAGCGACAAAAATGCAGCAACGACGCTTTAATATTGCCCCGATGATGGAGAGCATGAGCTGACGCCGAAACGCGTTTAATTTCTGTTGCTTAGCAGGTGTAGCCTTTGTGCGTGTTGTACCGGGCGTCGTACCTACAGGCTTGTGACTAGACCCGATAGTGAGGCTCGCAACCGTGGACTTTGGACCGGCAAGGACTGCGAGCATGCGCCGCCCGGCAACGGGCACCGACTTCGGCGTCTCGATACTAACGAACGAGACAACCGCGCCCATTTTTGTCCGCTCCCCAAAGCGGACATCGGGTGTGCACTGCGGCAATGGTTTTGGTGCCGGTTTCAGCCTCTATCAAAGCACTAGTTTAAACCGATACGATGCCATCTCCTGAGCTAGGGGTGGGGTATGCGACGGCGCGAGTTCATCATGCTTCTCGGCGGCGTTGCGGCCGCCTGGCCGCTCGCCGCGCGTGCGCAACAACCGGCGATGCGGCGCATCGGCGTGCTCATGAGCCTGGCCGCGGACGATCGGCAAGGACAGGCTCGGTGACCTGACACCTGCAGTTATGTGCCGATGCAAACCGTGCCGCCAAGCTTGCGCAACGCTGCGATGATGCTCAACGCGGCGATCTTTCCGGTTTTCGGGTTCTCGCTCGGAATATTGGCGATTGTCATGGTAAATTCGGCGCTGTCGCTGACCACCACGATGGTGTGCGTGTTGCGGGTCAATTGCGGGTCGGCCCAGATTTCGATGATGGTGCGGTCTGGACCGATCCCCGCCAGGCTCAAAGCCGCGGCAACGTTCAGGTTGGCAGGGAAGCCCTTCACCGCCTCGCGCGCGCTGCCTTCGTATAGTTTCAAGGGCTCGGTAATGCCACGCAGATCGATTTCGTGTTCGATGAGGAATGGCGCTCCCATGAGCCCGATGGGGGGCTTGCGCGAGATCATCCGGATCGACTCGATTTTGCCCTCGGCCGCGGCTTGAACTGCGTCGAGTCCGAGCAATGCGCCGGTCGGCACCAGGATCCGGGCGCCGGTTTTCTTGGCAAGCTCGCTGATTTCCGGATGCGCGATCAAAGCGCCGACGCTGATCACAACCAGGGTCTGGCCGGCGCGGACGACCGGCTCGGCGATCTCGATGAAAATCTCCGCCGGAGCACATTCGACCACGATGTCAGCGAATTCAGTCAGCTTTTCGACTGGCGCGATCGGGACCGGATTACGATATTTGGCGACGATGCCCGCCGCGCGCTCTACATTGCGCGCCGAGACCGCCGACAAGCGCAGCCCCGGGATTCCCTCGTCTAGCCGCTCACCGACCTTGCGGCCGATCGCACCGAAGCCGGCGATTGCCACCCGAATCTCCATCCCGCCGGTTTTTCGATCGTCCTTCATCATGCACGCTCGCTTGCTGCCACTGGTGAGCGATCCCCCGTCGTATTTGAATTTTTCTGGCAGAACCTCGAATGGCAAGCCGTTTCTTGCCCGCCTCCAGGAACTCCTTCGACCAGCGATAATAGATGTTCTAATTCAGCCCTTCACGTCGGCACAGCTCAGCAATTGAGTCCTCGCCGCGCAGACCCTCCGGAACGATGCGGATATTCTCTGCGGATGAATGCGTCATTGTGTCGCTTAACGGATATCCCAAACCGCCTTCACCGCGCTTTCGGATTTGGCTCCCTGCTTCTGTCGCATCTTTGCCTCTCCTTGAGCAACGATGAGCAAAAAGATCTCCCTTAGGACACAATCCTTGCCATCTGCCTTGCGACTGTCTGGTGGATTTTCAAGGCCGGCTACCGGTTCAAGAATTGACCGTCGGCGTCGTCGCGGCCGCGGTTTGGGCCCCTCCGGGCCTGAGGCATACTGCAAAGTGCATGCGGCATCGCCTGCGAATGGCTTCCACCGCTCCCGATGGAATGTTAGCATTTGCGCAATCCTTGGTCAGAAGTGTCGAACAAAGCAAAGACCGGGCAATGGAGGATTATAATGCAAAAACAATGGACGTTATTGCAGTGGTCAGCGAAAAAGCTGCTGCCCGCCGCCGCTGTGCTGCTGACGATGGCGGGATACGCCGTTGCCGCCGATTATCCGGATCGTGCCATCAAGTTGATCGTGCCCTGGGCGGCCGGTGGTGACACCGACGTGATCTTCCGGCCGCTGGTGCCGCTGCTGCAAAAAAATCTCGGTCAGCCGGTCGTCATCGCCAATGTCGGCGGCGCATCCGGCACGGTGGGCGAACGCGAAGCGGCCGGGCAAGCGCCTGACGGTTACTCGCTTTTTGGCGCGCACGACTATATCCACTCGGTCTATTTCGGCGGCATGATCGACTTGAAATATGACAAGGCGTTCGATCCGGTTTGCATGGTCGCCTCGACCCCCTCGGTCATTACCGTCGGCGCCGGGACGCCATGGAAAACCTTCAAGGAGCTGGTCGCCGACGCCAAGAAGCGGCCCGGCCAGATCATCGTCGGCGCCTCGCTCGGTTCGACCAGCCAATATTCGATCGCGCTGGCCGGAAAGGCCGCGGGTATCAGCTTCAAATACGTGCCTTACGACGGCACCGCCAAACGAATGAACGCGCTGCTCGGCGGCCACATCCAAGTGGGCGACTCCTCAACCTCACGCAAAAGGGCAAAGTTGACGCCGGGCTTCTGCGCTTCCTCGCCAACATGGCCGACAAGCGCACTACCGGTCTTGAGGACGTGCCGACGCTCAAGGAACTCGGCTACAACGTCGAATATTCGGTCAACCGCGGCATCATGGTGCCGCACGGTACGCCGCCCGACATCATCGCCAAGCTCGGTGCTGCCTGCGCCAAGGCGGTCAACGAGCCCGAATTCGCCAAGGCCATGCTGCTGCAGGGCACCGAGGCGCGTTACATGAATGCCAAGGACTACGCGGCCTATCTGAAAACGACCGACACCCAGACCAAGGAGATCGCCAAGGATCTCGGCCTGCTGAAGCGCGAATAAATAATGTTCAGCCGCGACGGCATTTCAGGTCTGATCTGTCTCGCGATCAGCCTCTGGCTGCTGGCGCTGACACTGTGGTTGCCGCCGGCCACGATGGTTCCCATCGGGCCGGCGTTCTACCCTCGTATCGTGCTTACTCTGTTGGCGCTGCTGAGCGTTATCTTAATCGTAACCGATTTTATCGCCATGCGCCGGCCGCGGACTGTCGCACTGGCGGCTGCGGTTGTTCCTGCCACCGCCAGCGCGCCGAATTACCGGCTGGTCGTTGCCACCTTCATCCAGTTCGGACTCTATATCGCGCTGCTGCCCGAGTTTGGCTTCCGCATTTCGACGTTCCTGTTCATGCTGGCACTGCAGGTGACGCTGGAATGGCCGAGCACCGCAAGGCGTTGGGGCCTCGCGGTCATCGTGGCGGCGGCGACCAGCCTGATCTGCCACTTCGTGTTTGAATACTACTTATCGGTGCTGTTGCCGCGCGGGACCTGGAGCGGAATGTGAGCCACTACGAGTTGCTGCTCACCCATATCGGAACGATCCTGCATTTGCAGTATCTGATTCCGCTGCTGATCGGGACCATCGTCGGTGTGATCGGCGGCGCATTGCCGGGCGTCACCATTACCATGACGGTGATCGTGGTGCTGCCCTTCACGTTCGGGCTTGATCCGCTTCAGGGTCTTGCAGCGATGATCGGCGTCTATGTCGGTGGTTCCGCCGCGGCTCGATCACGGCGAGCCTGATCGGCATTCCGGGCACACCTTCGGCGGTCGCCACCACGTTCGACGGCTTCCCGATGACTAAGAACGGCGAGGCCGGCCGCTCGGTCTGGGTCGGCGTCTGGTCGGCCTTCATCGGCGGTACGCTGGGCGGTATTTTCCTGATCGAATTCACCGGCCCGTTTGCTTCGCTCGCCCTCAAATTCGGGCCCTGGGAGTTTTTCGCGCTGTTCGTCTTCGCTTTATCGATGGTGGCAGGTCTGGTCGGCAAATCCGTGACCAAGGGTCTGTTGTCGGGCGCCATCGGCCTGGTCATCACCATCGTCGGGCCCGACCCGATCATGGGCGTGCAACGATTTACGCTCGACATTCATCAGATCGAAGGCGGATTTCCGTTTCTGCCGGTGCTGATCGGCATTTTCGCCTTCGCGCAATTGATGCCCGATGTCGAACAGTTCACGTCCAGCGGACAAGCGCTGGCCGCGGCATCGGCTCCGGTCAGCCTCCGCGTGTCGCATCGCGCCGTGCTGTGGGACATATTTTGCCGGCCGTTCATGCTGATGTGGGTGACGCTGATCGGGATCGTGATCGGCGTGCTGCCGGCGATCGGCGGCAGCGCCGCCAACATCATGGCCTACGACCAGGCCAAGAAATTCTCCAAGCGGCCGGAAAAGTTCGGAACCGGCATCCCCGAGGGCATCGTCGCATCGGAAGCCTCCAACAGCGCCAATGTCGCCGGCTCACTGATGATGATCATGGCCTTCGGCATACCCGGCGACGCCGTGACGGCGGTGATGATGGGCGCGCTCACGATGCACGGCATCCAGCCCGGTCCCCTGTTCATTTCGCAGCATGCGAAGATCGCTTACGGAATTGCCCTATGCGGCCTATCTGGTCGCATTGCCGTTGATGGTGGCGGTGATTTGGATCGGATCGCGCGCATGGCTGCGTATCATCATGATGCCGAAGGCGATGCTGATTCCAATCGTCTTGGTGCTGTGCGTGATCGGTGCCTACGCGCTG
>CAVULP010000005.1:0-955112 GCA_963742375.1 uncultured Alphaproteobacteria bacterium | reverse complement strand
CCGCACCACGAATTTCGGGCGATCGCGGCTGCTCGGCAGAAGCATCGACTACATTTCGTTTTATCTCGCGGCCAGGCGCGCATTGGCGTCCATTGCCTCTGAGAATGATCTGGTCATTGCGAAGACGGACCCGCCGCTGCTCTCGCTGGCCGTCTTGCCCGTCGTCAAACGCCGGCGCGCGCGTCTGATCAACTGGCTGCAAGATCTCTATCCCGAAGTGGCCATCGCATCGCGCATGTCGTGGCTTAAGGGACCAATTGGCCGCGTGCTGCTGTATCTGCGCGACCTTTCTCTCAAAAAGGCGCGCGCCAACGTAGTCGTCGGGCAGCGCATGGCGGAGCGGCTGGCGGCCCGCGGAATTCCCAGGGCGAGCATCCATTTCATCCCGAATTTCGCGGCTGACGATGAGATTTTGCCGATCCCGCATGCGGAGAATCCGCTACGACGAGATTGGGGCCTCGCTGATAAATTCGTCGTCGGCTATTCCGGCAATCTCGGCAGGGTGCACGAGTTTGAAACGATTTTGAACGCGGCCTTGCGATTAAAGGACGATCCGCGAATCCTGTTTCTGTGTATCGGCGGCGGCGCCATGTTCGATCGGCTGAGCCGATCGGTCGCCGAACGCGGCCTGCAACGGAAGTTTCTTTTTCGACCCTACCAAGACCGCGCGGTTCTCAAATATTCGCTCTCTGCCGCCGACGTGCACTGGATTTCGAAGCGCCCGGAATTCGAAGGCCTTGTCGTTCCCAGCAAGGTCTACGGCATTGCTGCGGCGGGAAGGCCTATAATCGCCATCACCGCAAGTAGATGGGGACATTGCCGGCTTGGTCCAAAGTCATCGCTGCGGTGTCGTGATCGAGCCCGGCGATGCCGGGGCTTTGGCCGCAAGCCTGACCGAGTTGATGACCAATCCCGCGCTCTGTTCCGAGATGGGGGCGCGCGCACGCGCGATGGTGGAGAACGATTTGAGCAAGGCGCACGCCATACGCCTTTGGCGTCAGCTCATCAGCAAAACCCAGCTTTAGTTGATCGAGGCGCGCGATCGGTCGGAATGTCCGGCATTGTAAACCGCGATAGCTCGCGTGCGTGACAAGAAGGCGGCATAACGCCCTTTAAGCGTGGGCGCTGGGCGGCGTGCTCACCACTGCAGCGGCGCGGATTTTGTCTGGCTCTGAGCGAGAGCGGCGGCCGCCCGTTTGGCGCGCCGCCAGAGCCACAGCGGCAGCCGCAAGAACGGATAGAGAAAGCACAACGCTGGCGGCAGCGGCAAAAGGATTGCATCGGGTATTCCGACCGACAATATTCGGCATTGCACGATAAAATAGCCGCGCCCCTGCCCCAACAAGAACTGCGCGAGAATGTCGCGCATCATGCCGGTGACACCGCGATCCGGTTCCTTTCCTGGATCGGCGCCGACCATCACATCTAAGGCGACCGCCACCAATTTGCGCAATCGTCGACTGTCTTGCAGTTCACTTGCGAGGCTCGCCGGAAGCCTCGTTGCGAACAGCCGATCGCAAAGAAGCAGCGCCTGCCCGGCGCAGAGGCCGGCGCCTTTTTCCTGGGCATGCCGGTAGAGACGCGTGACGTCGGCACCGCTTTTGGCGGAAATCAACGCATTAAGATCGGCGAGCCATTTCAGGCGCGACCAACGATGATAGGCGCCGTGCACGCACAAATAGGCAAAGAGATCTCCCTCGTTCAGCGTGCGAAGCGCGCCAGCGCCGGGCAATTCCACGTTCTGCGCCGGCGATGACGCATCGATGCCTTTTAGCAGCAGCGGATTATCGGCCAGTTTCCAATGCAGCTCGACGGTCGACGCGCGGCCGCGGTCCAGCAACTCCGCCTCCTTGCCATACCGCACGACCGCAAGGCGCTGCGTCTCGGTTAAATGTCGTGCCGGATCTCGCAGCGCATAGCCTTCGCGTTCGAGAAGCCGCAGCGCCGACAAAGCGTGCTCGGGCGTCACGAAAACGTCGATGTCCCGGCTGTGCTTGAGCGTGAGCGAACCATAGGCGAGCTGGCCCAGCGAGACGCCCTTCAAGCCGATGACCGGAATACTGGCCGCGTCGAAAGCGCGTTGCAGCCGAATCGACTCGCCGGCCGATTTCAGATTGCGGCGGGCAATTCGCTGCGCCTGCGTCGCAAGCTCACGCGCGATTGCCGATGGACGTTCGATTTTCGCCAAGTCGAGCGCGTTGTGCACCAACCCAGCAATGCGCTGACGTCTCACAATCCGCAAAAAATACGGCCAATCGATCGGTTCACTGGCGGCAGCACGAATAGCCGCGATGGCGGCTTCGGCCAACGGCCAGCGGCAGCAGGCGGCGGCGAGTAGAAATTCCTGCGGAAAAATCATGGCCAATCATGCCGACGCTGCATGCCGCAAGGCAAGCCCCGCGGCCCGGCGCAAATCGTCAGAAAAAGAGACTCGGCTAGGCCGCGTTGACGCGCGGCCGGATGCCCTGCAACAGCCGGGGGACTTCCGAGACCGGCTGCGGTTTGCTGAACAAATAGCCTTGCGCGTGCGTACAGCCTTCAGCCCGCACGATTTCAAGCTGCTCTTGCGTTTCGACACCTTCGGCAATCGTTGTCATGCCGAGATTGCTGCCCAGCCGCGCCACCGCGCGGATGATCGCGATGCAGTCGTCCTTCTTGCCCAGCTCGCGGATGAAGGACCTGTCGATCTTGATCTTGTCGAACGGGAAGCTGCGCAAATAGCTGAGCGAGGAATAGCCGGTACCGAAATCGTCCATGGAAATTCGCACGCCGAGCTCGCGAATCTGGTGCAAGGTGTCCACGATCGAGCGATCGTCCTGCAACAAGACCGTTTCGGTGATTTCCAGCTCGAGGCGGTTGGCGGCCAATCCCGAGGTGCCTAAAGCCGATACGACGGACAAAGCGAGCGTCGGATTCCTGAATTGCGCCGCCGACAGATTGACCGCGACCGAAAGCTTGCCCGGCCAAGCGGCGGCATCGCGGCAGGCTTGCCTGAGCACCCAATCGCCGAGCGGGACGATCAGGCCGATCTCCTCGGCAACGGCAATGAAATCATTGGGCCCGACGAGGCCGCGGGTCGGATGATTCCAGCGTATCAACGCCTCGAAGCTCGTCACCTTGCCGCTGCCGAGGTCGACGATCGGCTGGTAATACATCTCGAATTCGCCGGCCAGCAAGGCCTTGCGAAGGTCGAGCTCGA
This sequence comes from uncultured Alphaproteobacteria bacterium, assembly GCA_963742375.1. Lineage (GTDB taxonomy): Bacteria > Pseudomonadota > Alphaproteobacteria > Rhizobiales > Xanthobacteraceae > Pseudolabrys. Next base: position 951,913 of record CAVULP010000005.1, on the reverse strand, counting down.
GCGCATGGCGCGCCTGCATCTGCGCGTCCATTTCCGGCTGGAAGAAGTGATAGGTGCCGCGCCCGTCGCTCTTGGCGCGATAGAGCGCCATGTCGGCGTTGCGCAAGAGCTGATCGGACTGATCGCCGTCGGCCGGCGCCACCGCGATGCCGACGCTGACGCCGATGACCACCTGATTTCCGCGGATGTCGAACGGCTCGGACACCGCCTCGATGATGCGGCCTGCGAGTTCGCTCGCGTCGGACGGCTCGGCGCCCATCAGCACGATGGCGAATTCGTCACCACCGAGGCGGGCGACCGTGTCGGTACCGCGCACCGCCATTTGCAGGCGCTTGGTCACCGCGCAAAGCAACGCGTCGCCGATCGGATGGCCCAGACTGTCGTTGACGGTCTTGAAGCGATCGAGGTCGAGGAACAGAACCGCAAGATTTTCGCCACGGGCGAGCGCCTGTTCCATCTTCTCGCTGAACATGCACGCGGTTCGGCAGATCGGTGAGCGCGTCGTGACGCGCCATGTGCATGATCTTGGCTTCCGCCTGGCGCCGTTCGGTGACGTCTTCGAACGTGGCAACCCATCCGCCATTCGAGGTCGGGTTGCAAACGCTCGCAATGACGCGTCCATCATTGAGTTCGTAGTAATGCGTGCCGGTCTCATGGCGCTTCATGAATTCGGCTTGCTCCGCCAGCAATTGCGCCGGCGCTTCGGAAGCGCTCTGGTTGCGCGCCTTGCTCAACGCGAGGATTTTGCGGAATTCGGCGCCCGGCGCGATCAGATCGCGCGACAATCCGAAAATTTCGTAGAAACGCCGATTGACCACTTCGAGCCGATTTTGCGGCGTCGAACAGACAGAGACCTTGCGACATGTTGTCGAGCGCGGCATCGAGACGCAAATTGGTTTGGCGAAGGCTGGCCTTCTGCTCTTTCGACTGACTGATGTCGCTGCAAACGACGATGAAGCCGCCGTCGCGGGTCGCGCTCTGGCTGACGCGCAGCCACCGTCCGTCGGCGACCTGGATTTCTTCGGGCTCGGCGTTATTTTGCCGCTGCAATATTCGGCGGGCTTCGATCGAATGCTGCAAGGCGGGCCATAGCGTGGCAAGCGGACTGCCTGCTTGCAGCAATTCTGGTGCGACACCGAGGAAGCTGGCCGCCTGCGCATTGGCGAGCGCGATGCGGTCGTCGGCGTCGACCACCAGCACGCCTTCCTGCGAGCTTTCCAATGCGTCGGCCAGGCGCGCCTGCGCGGTGCGCCGCTGCGCCACCTCGCGCGCCATCATGGCCTTGATGTTGTCGCGCATGATTTTCATCGCCACCAGCAGATTGCCGAGTTCGTCGGCGGACCCGATGGGGATCGTGACGTCGAGCTTGCCGCCGGCGATGTGCTCGGCGACCCTGGGACGCGGCGGCGACCGGCTTGATGATGCGGCCGGTCAAGGCCCACGCGACCAGGCCCGACAACAGCAGAGCCAGAACCGTGCCGCCGACATTGAGGTTGATATCGCGCGCGACCGCATTGCGCGCCGATTGGCGATAGATGAATCCGTCGCCGGCGGTATAGTTGACCAGCAGATCGATTTGCTCGTCGACCTTGCCGGCATAGTGGTCGAGCGTCTCCCAATTTGCGTCGAGCTTGGTTTGATCGAGCAGATGCTCGCTCATGCTCTTCCAGGCGCTCGCCGCCCGCTGCACATTGGCGGCGGCGCGCTTGGCGCGGTTGGATTGCGAACGTTGCACCGCGACGGTGAGGTCGTCGCTGAGCGTCTTGGCGAGCGTCGTGACTTCCTGATCGAGCTTGGCGCGTTTGTCGGGATCGCTCTCGATCCAGCGGCGGGCAAAAGCGGCTCGCATGGCGGCAAAATCCGCCGCCGCGGCGCGGGCGTAGTTGATCGACATCAGCGACTGATCGTAGGTCTTGTCGACCAGCACGCCGGCGTCCTTGACGCCCAAGATCGCGTAGTAGCCGAGTGCCGCCGTGATCATGCTCATGACCAGGAACGCGACCAGGATGCGGCCGCGGATGGTCATGCAAAACGCAGCGACCCCGGCAGGCGCCTCGGCGCCAGCGGGGCAACTGCCGCTCAAACCACTCGAAACGGGGCTTACGCATGCACGACGCCTGGTTATTCACGCGTACAGGCGTATACGGCCCCGGTTAAGGGCGGTTGATCGGTACCTCCAATCCTCGACGGTTCGTTAACGCTGCCTTAACCGCGCATGGCCACCCTGTCCGGCGAGGGCATTCCAACCACTCTGAGGCGATGGCCAGCAATTTTCACAATTTTCTCGTGCGGGTGCGTCCGTTTATCCTGGCCTTTGCGCTCGGCGCATCGGCCGCCGGACTGGGCGTTTGGGCGAGCCAGGCGCAGTCGCAAAACGTCGTTTCGCAGAAGGGCCGGCAGTTCAATCCCGGCGAGATGACGATCAAGAAAGGCGAGGCAATGCTTGATCGTCAACGACGACGCCGACCTGCGGCATCATGCCTACGTCGATTCCGACACGTTCAAATTCGATTCCGGCGACCAGGAGCCGGGCAGCAAGACCAGCGTCACATTTCCGGTGGCCGGCACTTTCGACGTATTATGCGCGATCCATCCCAAGATGAAGCTGGTCGTTCACGTACAAATAGCTCACGTGAGCGACGTGCCGTACAAGACGGCATGCGCCAGATAATAGCTCGCTAAGAACGCGGTGAGCGCGCCGGCGTAAGCCGCCGGTATCAGCCAAGGAAATCGCACCAGTTTCGCGTCGGCGGCGTTGTCCGCGATAATGCCGAGGAGAACGACGACGATCAGCGTGTGCCCGATCAAGTCGATCTTTCCGAATTCCATAACCGCGCTCACAAACATGCCCGTCAGCATGATGGCCGCGACCCGGCGCACCAGCGGGGTCCACATCAACGCAAACGCCAGGGCAAACTCGATAGCGCCGGCCGCCCGCATGAAGAAATCCGGATCAAAGCCCAGCGTCATGGACGGGTGCTCGACCAGCAACGGATACGACCATTCGGGATAGGCCCATTTCTCGATCGAGGCCCACATCAAGGTGATGCCCGCCGTCCAACGCACGATATCGATGGCACGGATGCCGAACAGGTCACGCTGCAATCCCATCAAGGCGAGATAGACTGCGACGCCGAGAAAGATCGGATAATCCGCCAGGTGGAAGATCCCGTAATTCCAGGTGCCGACCGCAAACAGAATGAAGATGCCGATCGCGGACAACGGCATGGTCCGCCGCGACAACATCCCAGCAGCGATGCCGAGCTGGATCGCGGCGATCAGGGTTGAATTGGTCTTGAGCTCGGGCGTCAGCAGGATTCCGCCGGCCGCCCAAATCGAAATGAAGAAAAATGCGGTGCCGGCGCGGAAGACAAACTCGGTATTCTCGTGCAGGAAGCGGGTTGCCCGGTCCATCGCCCGCATCATGGCGGCGCCCACGATCGTGCCTTCGCACAGGCAGCCGCACATCAGCGCGAGGATCGAGAGGCCGAACAGGAATTCGAAATCGGGACAAAGCACGTTTTCCAGCCCGCGCGGCTGACCGGCGATGTTATAGGCGCAGAACCATTTGACGTGCGCGTCCGCGGTCCCGGCGGCCAACGCGTTAACCACGAATGCGAGCGGAATCGCCGCCGCAAGCGGCAGCCGTCGCGGCAGCCGGACCATTAAGAGCCTCCTCACGCCACAAAAAGCCACTTCAGACACCAGTTACGCCGCCGCACGCAGCTCCCTGGTATCCTTAGTCTTTTACCACATTTTTTAGGGTTTTGCTGACGCTTCTTAAGTCTTGGTTAACCTTCGCGCGAAAGGCGGCGCCCCGCCGCAGCGCAGCCGCGTGCGCGGAAGCCGCCGGTTAAGTTTTAGCGGCTATGACCGGTTCAACGCGAAATCCATATCGCGAAAGGGAAGCGGTCATGATCGGCATTGTCAGCTTGATCAGCGTAACGGTGGGAGCGGCAGCGGCCTATCTCGCCGAGCGCTTGCCGGCGCGCGCGGACGCGATCGAGACCGGCGCCGGATTCCTGTTGATTGGCGGCTTCGCGCTGCTCGGCTCTGCTTTGCCGATCATCCTGTAAAAACTAGCGCGGCAACGACGGGTACGACACCGGCTCGTGCTTGCCGGTCAAAGTGTGCAGAAACGCCACCAGCTCGGTTTTCTCGCTCTTGGTCAGACCGAGCGGCTTGATCTCGTCCGCGCGGCTTGGCCGCTCGATTCCGCCACGGTCATAAAGATCGATGACGGCGTCCAGAGTCGCAACCGAACCGTCGTGCATGTAGGGCGCGCGGCGCGCGACGTCGCGCAGCGTCGGCGTCTTGAAGGCGTGGCGCAATTTGACCGAGTTTGGGAACAGCTTGCCGCGACCGAGATCGTTGTCTTTCGCCACGCCGATGTCGTGGAACGAGCCGTCGGTGAGGGCCCAGCCGCTGTGGCAAGCCGCGCAATTGGCCTTGCCATTGAACAGATCGAAGCCGCGCTTGGCCTGATCGCTGATGGCGTGTTGATCGCCTTTGATCCAGCTGTCGAACGGCGCCTCATTCGATACGATCGAGCGCTCGAAAGTCGCCAGCGCAAATTCGACTTTCTGCCGGGTGATCGCGCCGTCGCCGTAGGCGGCGTGGAAAGCATTGACATAGCCCGGCACGGCGGCGAGCCGCGCGATCAAGTCCTTCTCCGGCATGTTCATGTTCTTGGGCGACGAGATCGGACCGAAGGCGACAGCCTCGAGATTGCGGAAATGTCCATCCCAGCCGAATTGCTGCACCCATGCTACATTCAGCAGCGTCGGGGTCCGTACCGGCAGCGAAGCTTGTTTTTCTCCGATTGCCCGCGGCAAGCCGTCCGCCCAGGAAAGCCCCGGATTATGGCAGCTCGCACAGCTGCGTGACCGCGACCCGGACAATATCGGATCGAAGAACAACATGCGGCCGAGCTTGGATTTGGCCTCCGAATAGGGATTGGCTTCGGGGAAAGGAATTTCGGCGGGTCGCCGGTATTTCTCCTGCCAGGACGCGCGGTCAACCGCCGCATCGCCCGAAAATGAAGCGCCCGCCCACATCGTCAGCGCCAGGGCGCAGGCAACGCCGCCGCATGTCCAGGTTGCTCTTGATCTGTGGCGTTTCCGCATCGCGCGACCACCTTCGGCCATCGTCCTTGACGTTCGGTAAACGGCGCGGTGGCCGCTTCATATTGGCGCAGCGGGCATAGCAACTCGAAATTCTTGGAGGAAAACCAAAACCTTACGCCAATTTTAGACCGGCAGAAAACGGCACCCGCCTTCATCCAGCGCAACGCAGGTCAGTCGCCCGCTCGCGAACGCGCCGGTATCGATGCCGATCCGGTTCGGCAGCACTTCGGGCTCCGCCGCCGGGGTATGGCCGTGCACAACGATCTTTCCAAAGTCCGCCCGGCTAAGGAGGAATTCGTCGCGGATCCACAGCAGGTCCTCTTCGCTTTGGCGATCAAGCGGCAGGCCTGGCCGCACACCGGCATGGCAGAAAAAATATCGGCCGCGGCTGAACGATAATTTCAGCGACCGCAGGAAATCCAAATGCGCGGCCGGCAGCGCGGCGCGCAATTGCCGCGCGGCGTCGACGAAATCCGCGTCGTCCGCAAGCGGGCCGGTCATCACGCCATAAGATTGCAGCGTTTCGACCCCGCCTTGCCGTGCCCAAAAGGGACCGAGCCCGGGATCGGCTAAAAAGCCCTCGAGCAGGGTCTCGTGATTGCCCTTGAGCGCGACATAGGGCGTCGGAAACGGATTCTCGGCCAGGCGGTCAAGCACACCGCGCGACCGCGGCCCGCGGTCGATGTAGTCGCCGACCGTGACGGTGAGGGCGGCCGGACCATGCCGCTCGACATCGCCGCGAACGGCCGCGATCGCGCGCTCCAGCAGATCCAGCCGGCCATGGATATCGCCGATCGCATAGATTCGCTCCGATGGTGTCGATGGCGTATTGGCAATCGTCATGGCGATACGAATTGGCTCGATCGCTTTCAAGGTAAAGCGGTATCTAAATAAAGCAGGGAAAGAAAGTTGTAGAAAACAACCATGTGTTGACTACGTGGATACCTTCGCTGCAAATTTCGGTAGTTTTCAATTGGGCCGGCTCGATTTTCATCTATAAAAATTATACGCTGAACGCCGGGGCGACATTGAATACTCGAAGCGACGTCAGACATCGCGACCTGCAAGTGCTGGCCGGTATTATCCGCGGACCTGGCAACTATCCGACTCCGTCGCCCGATCGGGTTGAACGGTTGTTGCAGCAGGGTCTGATCAAAAAGAAGCGCCGCGGGCTCGCGCCGACCTTGAAGGGACGGATCGTCGCGTGGTTCTGGCGGCATAGTTGATAGACCCCGCGTCAATTCCTTGAATGCAGCCGCCGGACGCGCCAGTCGCGTCATCGCAGATCGCTCCGAATTCCCTGTCCGCACAGAATTTGCTACCGAATGCCGGCGCCGCGGCCGCGGCGCCCGCCCCCAATTGCGTTTCCCCGCCATGAGCAAACCAAACGGCAGCCTGCCTCGCGCGCGCGTTCTCACCGCGCTGCTGCTGCTCTGGCTCGCCGGTACGGCCTTGCGGCTTACGATCCTGGCGGTGCCGCCGGTCATCCCGCGCATCCACGACGACTTGACGCTGAACGCGACGCAGATCGGCATCCTGACAGGGTTGCCTTCAATGCTGTTCGCAATCGCTGCCGTGCCGGGCTCGCTGCTGATCGCCCGTCTCGGCGTGACCACCGCAATGGTGGTCGGCTTGGCGCTCAACGCGATCGGTGGCGCACTGCGCGGCAGCCTGTCCGACGTGACCTGGCTCTACGCCATGACCATCGTGATGGGCGCCGGCGTCGCGATCATGCAGGTGACCATGCCAACGGCGGTGCGGGCCTGGGTACCCGATCGGATCCCGTTCGCCACCGCGGTCTACACCAACGGCTTGCTGATCGGCGAACTGGCACCGGTTGCATTGATGCTGCCGCTGGTCCTGCCGATCGTCGGCGATAGCTGGCAATGGGGCTTCGCGTTCTGGAGCCTGCCGGTCGCCGCGGTCGCCGCCGCTGTCGTGGTTTTCGCGCCGCGGCAACCAGCGCCCAAGGGCGCGGCAATGCGCCGGCGCTGGTGGCCGGATTGGGGCTCTTCGCTGATCTGGCGGCTCGGCATCATGCTCGGCACCGTCAACGCCATGTATTTCACGACCAACGCCTTCCTGCCCGACTATCTCAAAAGCCAAGGCGAGGACGCCTGGATCAGCGCCGCGCTCACCGGATTGAACGCCGGGCAACTGCCGGCCTCGATTTTGCTGCTGATCTTCGCCAGCCAGGCTCGAACTGCGGGCCTGGCCTTATGTCGCATGCGGGCTGTTATGCGTGCTTGGCGTCGGCGGGCTCGTTTTCGGCTCCGGCATCGCCGTCGTAGCCGCGGCCACGGTGATCGGCTTTGCCGCCGCCGGCATCCTGGTGCTGGTGCTGGCGCTGCCGCCGCTGCTCAGCCCCCCGGACGACGTGCATCGCGTCACCGCCGCCATGTTTACCATCAGCTATAGTTGCGCGGTGATCGTACCCGTGATCAGCGGGCTGGCCTGGGACATGAGCGGCGTCGGCGGCTTCGCGTTCGTTCCGATCGCGCTCTGCGGTATCGTGCTGGCGCTGCTGGCGCCGGCGATCAATCATGTGCGCCGCATGGGGAGTTGAATCATGCGCCCGATTCCGCTGGGAGCCAAAGGGACCTACATGTTGCGGGTGACGCCGGCCCATCTCGCCAATCAGTTCAAGGACGTGAGCCTGCCACAGGTGTTCGCTACGCCGATGATGGTGACGGCCATGGAGAACGCCGCGCTCAACGCGGTGCGCGATTATCTCGAGCCAGGCGAGAGCGCGGTCGGCACAATGGTGAATGTCCGTCATTTGGCGGCGACGCCGGTCGGCCATCAGATCACGGCACAGGCCGAGGTCACCAAGGTCGATGGCCGCCGGATCGAGTTCAAAGTCAGTGCACGCGACGAGACCGAGGAGATTGGCGTGGGCACGCACGAGCGCATGGTGGTCGATCTTGCCCGGCTCGCGGCAAAGCTGGCGGCCAAGAAGCCGGCTTAAACACCGCGAATCAAAACGGCCGGGCAAAGCCCGGCCGTGACGTCTCAACGAGCGAGAAATTATTGCGCGGCGTTGGTCGTCATCTTCTGCTCACGCTTGAATATCGCGGCAATCGACGACTGCTCGGGTTGCGGAGCGCTGGCGACCGGCTTCTTCTTGGTATGTGCCGGTGCCGCCTTCGGCGCCGGCGTCGGTGCTCGCGGGCTGCACGGCCGGCTTTTGTGGCGGCAGCGGAGGCTCATGCGATGCCGATGCCGAGCGTACCGACCCGCCCACCGCGTCCTTCAGAGGAAGCTGCTCCGTCTTCAGGCCGTTTTCTTCACGCAGCCCGTCGACGAAATCCTTCGGCTCCTGCCAGACGAAGCCCGACATTTTCAGACCCATAAACTCGGCGATGCCGCGGCCGAATTCGACGCAGTTATTAAACAGCGCATTCCATGTCGGATTATCGGCCTGCTGCTTCTTGATATAAGCGTCGACTCTTTTGAACTCGGCCGCGGTCAGCCAGACCCGATAGCGGGCGGTGACGTATTTTTCTTCCAGATCGCCGTCGCTGGCGCCGGTCTCGGCCGGCACCGGCACCAGGTGCCCGATCGTCCAGTTGAACAGGCTGCAATTGAAGCAGTCCGCTTTATCGCCGGCCGGATGGAGCCCCGCGATTCTGCTGGCAACGATCTGATCGGCGCCATTCACCCGGCCATACAGCACGTACATGTGGCCGTAGTTCGCGGCCGAGCGCGCACGAAATTCAATGAAATAAGACCTGCCGGGGTGACTTTTCCCGGTGCTGGTCTTGACGACCCACTTTTCGGTGGAACCGGCCATTGCAGTGGCCGTGGTCTGCGCGCTCGCCGGTTGGATCTGGAGGCCCAACACAATCGCCGCGACAGTGACGCCGATCAGGATCCCGGCGCGATGAGCAAGACCGCACGAATACCGCATAGTCACAACTCCCTAACCTGAACGAGGTTAGTCATATCGCGCCCCGACCGCCGACGCAAAAACCTCCGGCCTTCGCCGGAGATTTTTTTGTAGGTTTGGTAGATCGGTATCACCCGCACGCGGGAACCAAGAAAGGGCACGGCGATGACCGCCGGCCCTATTCTTGTCACCCTCGCGCGAGGTGAAGCTCTTAGCCCTTGGTATGAACGACCGGGGCCTTGCCTTTACCAATCGGAACCTTGCCCTTGCCGGCGCAGTTTGCCACGCCCAAAGCAAGAATTACCGAGCAGAAGAGAATCAGGATTTTTTTCATGGTGACGCCACCCGTGTTTACCCTCTTGACCCTTCAACGTGTACAGACCATGCGTGCGATCAGCTAGTGCGCAAAAGCCACACTCCACACAATTGTGCAGAGCCGGAGAGCCCGGAATTGTTGTGCCTTGGGGATTTCTTGCTGGTTTGCATGTGTCGACCGGCACGCCGCCCACTTGAACAAACGAGGAACATAGGCGGCAGGCGAAAATCGGTTGAGCCCAATCGTCTATTGGCCCGGCCGCCGCGTTGGGGACGAATCCGCAGGCCGATCAACGCTCAGCGGTATTCCTCGCAGCTCCCGACCCGGGGATAAAGCTTGGGGTATTTTTTCGCGAGCGCGGCATCGACCTGCTTGAGCACGGCGTCGCAGGCTTTTTCATTCGCATAGCGGCCGTAAACCTTGCGCTCGCCATCGGGATTCCAGGCAACGAATTGCCACCAGGCCAGCGCCGGGCCTGCCGATATTGCAAAGATCGCGAGTGCGGATAGCAGGAGGGCGAGGATACGCAACTTCATGGAGGTTTCCCTAGATCTTGGCGCGAGGCTTGCCACCTCACGCAATAGGCTTGCCGCCCCTCATCGCAGCACGACCACGCGCGTGCCGTAACTGACCCGGTTGTACAGGTCCATGACGTCGCTGTTGTACATCCTGATGCAGCCGTGGGACACGAACCCGCCAACCGAGCCAGGATTGTTGGTGCCGTGGATGGCGTATTCGCCGCCACCGCTCAGCGTCATCGCCGCAGCCCCCATCGGATTGCTTGGGCTGCCGCCCGGCACGACCGCGGGCAGCCGGGCATAGTCCCTTCTGATCGATTCGGGCGCCGACCAGCCCGGTTTGATGTATTTGCCGTCAATGAAGGCCGAGCCCGACCAGGCCATGCCCCTTTTGCCGACGCCAACCGGATAGCTGATCGCCCTGCCGTCGCCGATAACGTAATAGAGCCGCCGCTGGTTCGTCTTGATGACGATGGTGCCTTCCGAATAGCCGCTAAAGCGAACGATCTCGCGGGCGCTGGCCGGCGCCGGCGCGAGCAAGGCGGCGCCAAGGAGTGCGAAGCTGGCGAGGGAAACGATGCGTTTGATCAAAGCGACCTCGATTCGCGATGTACCCCTGAGATCATATTTCCATCGTCGCGCGGGCCGCGTCAAGATTTGGCGCGCGGCCGAAAGCGGCGGAAAAACGCATGTACAGGGCGGTTGTTGGCTGCGGCGTTCTGGCTCTAAGATGATTTCATGATGACGCAGACGGTCGCCGCCCTGGTCTGGTTCGCCGGACTGGTCGGCTGGTACATCATCCGCCATCCCTTCGAACGAAAGGCCAAGAAGATCGGGGTGAGCCGGTCGCTGTTCGACCGGCGCGAATCCGGTCTGCTCGCCTTGGCCGTATTTGGCTTGTTCGTGATCCCGGCCATCTATGTCTTGACCGGGTTTCCGGCCTCCCTCGACCGGCCCTTTATCCCGGCTATAGCCTGGCTTGGGCTCGTCCCGATGGTTGGGGCGCTTTGGCTGTTTCGCCGCAGTCACGTCGATCTTGGGCGGAACTGGTCGATTTCGCTGCAAGTCCGGGAGCAGCATGCCCTGGTCAAAACCGGCGTCTATCGGCTCATTCGGCATCCGATGTATTCTTCGTTTTTCCTTTTGGGTCTTGCTCAGATGCTGCTGTTGCCGAACTGGTTTACAGGCTTGGCGGGGGTTGTGGGGCCCGGGATTCTCTTCGCTTTTCGCGTCCGGCGCGAGGAGCGGATGATGCTGGAATCCTTCGGCGACGACTATCGCTCCTATATGACCCACACCAAGCGCATCGTCCCGTGGATCATTTAGTCTTGCATCATCCAGTCTTGCCAAAGCCGCGGAGATCGTCATGCGCGGGCGAATGATCCCCCTGTCCGTGCCGCGCCGCATGGTCATCGATCTCTTGTATTTCGCGCGCGGCATTCCGACCGTGCCGGTGCAGAAGCGCATGGCCCTCGGGGCCCTGGTCGCCGCGCGCGCCGCCTGCCGCGAGCGCCCGCGCTGGACCGCGATCTTCACCAAGGCCTACGCGCTGATGGCGCGCGAGTTTCCCGAGTTCCGGCGCGCCTATGTGAAGATTCCCTGGCCGCATTTGTACGAATACCCGCGCAGCAATGCCACGGTCATCATCGAGCGCGACTATCGCGGCGAGCCTGGCCTTTTCTCCATCTCCATCAAGGAGCCGGCGGGCCAGTCGCTGCGCGACATCGGCCGTCAGATCGAGCATGCCTCGACCGCCCCGGTCGAAGACATCAAGGATTTCCGCCGCACCATGCAGTTCGCGCGCCTGCCGCGCCCCTTGCGCCGCGCCTTGTGGTGGATCTGCCTGAATATCGGCCGCCAGCGCGGCAACTATTTCGGCACTTTCGGCGTCTCGGTCTATTCCGCGCTGAACGCCGAATCGCTGCACCCGCTGTCGCCGCTGACCAGCCTGCTCAACTATGGCGTCATGAGCAGCGACGGCGTGCTTGACGTGCGGATCATCTACGACCACCGGGTGATGAACGGGGCCACCGTCGCCCGCGCGCTCACGCGCCTGGAGGAAATCCTCAACTCGGCGATTCTCGAAGAAGTGCGGGGGTTGGCCGGATAGTGGCACGGAATCGCGCAATTTTCGGTATTTTCAGCCTTTTTCGGCCAGACGCCGTCCTCGCCGGACCGGCATAAACACCCCGTCAACTCGTTAAAACATCTGGGAGTGTGGCTTTTAGACACTAGAGCGCATTTGCCGCCCTGCTGTATTGAATCGGTCAGTTGCAGCAGGAAAGGCCCGGTGTTCCGCGCCTTTCCGTCGGGTGCAAGCTTTTTTGATGGGGCTAGTGGCGTCGTGAAAATTTCGGCTGTTCTTGGTTCTCTTGTCGTTGCGGGCTTGCTGCTTGGGGGCTGTGCGTCCAACCAAGCGAGCAACGGTACGCAGGCTTACGCCTCGGCGCGTGGTCCGCAGGTTGCGCCCAAGACCAGCGTGCGCGACCCCTGGACGATGCAGACGCCGTTCGGGATTCTCTACAGCGAGGTCCCGCGCCAGCAGGTCGCGCTATCCGAGCAAGCAGGCGCCGGGCACCATCGTCGTCGATATCCGCAACCGCTATCTCTTTTACGTCCTCGGCAACGACCAGGCGATGCGCTACAGCATCGCCGTCGGCGCCGAGGGCTACGGCTTCTCGGGCACCACCAACGTCTCGATGAAGCGCGAATGGCCGGATTGGAGCCCGACGCCGGGCGAGCTCAAGCGCTTCCCCGACCTGCCGAAGCACATGGCGGGCGGCCCGGACAATCCGCTCGGCGCGCGCGCGCTCTATCTCGGCTCGACGCTGTTCCGCATCCACGGCACCAACGAGCCGTGGAAGATCGGCGCCGCCGTGTCGTCGGGCTGCATCCGCATGTCGAACAACGATGCGATCGACCTCTACGAGCGGGCCAAGGTCGGCGCCACGGTCATTGTGCGCCGCTGAGCGGCGGCGCGTCGGATTTCAGATTGAATGACAGGCTTGCCGAGCCGTAGCTCGCGCAGAGCAGCCCGCCTTCGCCCTTTCGGGCTTCGGCGCGGCAGCCTTCTCTCGCTTCGCGAGCGAAGGCTGGTGGGCCCGGGAGGACTCGAACCTCCAACCAGACCGTTATGAGCGGTCGGCTCTAACCAGTTGAGCTACGGGCCCGAAAACCGCCTCCTTCTACTGCCGGACGCATCCTTGCGCTAGGCTCGCAGGCCCTTACGCGGGAGCGCCAGCGCCATGCAGGTTTTCAACCTCGAACGCGAGCAGGAGTGGAACCCGAAACGCCACGTCGAGAAAATCCTCGGCCGCGTGTCGGACGGCGACGTCACGGTCGCCTGCTGGGAGCCCGGCCAGATCAGCCCCAACCACTGCCACCCGGGCGCCACCGAGATCTATTTCTGCTTTTCCGGCGGCGGCATTATGCGCACGCCGCAGGAGACAATCACGGTAACTCCTGGCGCTTTCGTCGTGCATCCACCCGGCGAAGTGCACGAATATGAGAACGGTCCGACGCGCACTTTGCTGTTCCGGGTGCGCTACGGCGCCGACATGCGCGCGCATCACTGCGATTGGCGCGGCAATCCCGACTGGAAGCAGTCGTCGGCAGACGCCGATTATTACCGGCACCATCCGGTCGGCTGATCACATCTTCAGCAACCGCTTGGCATTGCCGCTCAATATCTTCGCCTTGTCGTCGTCGGACAGCGGAATGTCCTTCATCCATTCCACCCCCGGCGGGTTCATCACGAACGGCCAATCGACAGCGAACAAGATGTGATCGACGCCCATCTCCATCACGCAGCACAACAGCGCCGGGTTGGAAAAGAAGCCGCTGGTGGTGACGTAGAAGTTCTTGCAGAAAATGTCGCGGAAGCTCATCGGCTTCTGGCCCGGGCGCTTGAGCGAGGCGTCAATGCGCCAGACCAAAAACGGCAGCGTCTCGCCGAAATGGCCGAGGATGATCTTCAGGTTCGGGTGCTTCTCGAACACGCCGGAGAGCACCAGCCGGATCGCCTGCGTCGCGGTCTCCACCGTGTAGCCCCAGCCGGGGCGCACCACCAGCGGGAAGTCCTTGGCGTACTCCTGGTAGTAGATCTCGGTCACGGACGGGTGCGGCAGCGAGGGATGGAAATAGAGCGGCACGTCGAGCTTCTCGGCGCGCTCGTAGATCGGCCAGAATTTCTTCAGATCGAGGAACTCGCCGTTCGACATGCCGTGGATCATGGCGCCCTTGAAGCCGAGCTTGCTGACGGTGCGCTCGAGTTCGTCGGCGGCGGCCTTCGGATCGGCGGTCGGCAGCGCGGCGAAGGCGGCAAAACGCTTGGGGTTGGCGGCGCAGACCTTGGCGAGCCGGTCGTTGACCTGGCGGGTCAACTCGGCGGCGATGTCGACCGGCAGTTTCTGGGTCGAGGGCGCGCCATGCGAGAGCACCTGGATGTCGATGCCGGCCTCGTCCATTTCCTTCAGCCGCAGTTCGCCAAGATCGAAAAGCCGCTTGTTGGTGTCATCGCCGCGGCCGGCCTCGGTGCCGGTGAAGTGCTTGGACAGTTCCGGGTCCCAGTAATGCTCCTCGATGGCGATGACCGGACAATTCGGCTTCTTGAACATGACGCTTCCCCCGTGACGAACCGAGCGCCGTTCCTAGCAACGGCGCCGGCACCTGTCACGGCCTGTCCGTGCCGCGCAACTCAAGGACTCGTCCTGCGTGTGTCTTGCATGCCGCAGGCAATGAAAATGTTTTTGCGCGCGTATTTGGAAAACGGGGCGACTCAGTTATGCACAGGCTATGCTGCCGATTCTTCGAGTGATTCCGGTAGGCGGCGTACTTCTCGCCATTACGATTTTGATCCTGGCGCTCAATCCGCCGGACAGCTCGCGCGCCCATCTGACGCCAGCGATGGCGCCGGCGAGCGGCGCATTGATCGCGCGCGATCAGCACCCGGAATGGCGGCAGTTCCTCATTCTCGCCGCGTTGCGGCGCGCCGACGAGATCAAGCGTCTGCTCGACCTGCCCGACACGCCGCTTCGCAGCGCGCCGCCCGAGGCGCCGGCGCCGAAGGCCGAGAAGGCGCCGGCGATCGCAGCCGTTCCGAATAACCGCAGCGACGCCGAACCGGAGGACATGACTGGAAGCATCGTGCAGCGGCCGGACGCCGCGATTCCGGTCGACATCGGCGAAACCTCGTCAACCGAATTGCCCGTGCTCCCGCAGGAAGAGCGGCCGCCGGTCGTCACGCCCGAGCGCGCCAAACGCCAGCGTGACGGCAATGCCGCCCCCGAGCCGGCCAAGTCGCCAGCCAAGCCGCCGCCCAAAAAGGCCGCTCGCGGCGCGCACCGCGAAAAGCCCGTGGCCAAGCAACAGGCAACGGCTCAATTCAATTTGTTCGAGACTTTGTTCGGCCCTCGCAGCGGCGATCGGCCGACCGCAAACGCTCGGCGCCCGCTCGGCGCCGTGCCGCCGCGCACCGATGGCGGTCAATAATAGTCGAGCTTGCCGGTATAGAGACTCGACGATGAGGCCACGCTCGCGCCGCTGACCATCGCTTCATGCAGCTTGTGCTTGCGCTCGGTCAACGCGGCCTTGGACAAGACGGCGTTGCCGGAAGCGTCCGAGGCAAATGCACCGAGCGGGTTGCCGGCGCTCTTGTCGAGCAGGCCTTTGCTCTTGGCGGCATAGTAGTAGCCGGCGGCGTAGTAATGCACGGCGCGGTCGGCATTGCCGCCGGCGGCGCGATAGGCGCCGGCGAGATATTTCACCGCATAGGTCATGTTGGTGTTGGGATCGAGCAGGCCGGCGGCGTCGCCGCGATAGCCCATGGCGCGCGCGGTGCCGAGCTTGATCTGCATCAGGCCGTAATTACCAGCGCTCACGACGCGCGGATTGCCGCCGCTCTCGCGCTTGATCACGCGGCGCACCAGCTCCACCGGCACATTATTGGCGGCGGCCTGGCTCGCGATCAGTGCGTCGAGATTGCCGTTGGCGTCGAGTTGCGCCGCGTGGCGATGTTGCGCGGAGGCAGGTGAGGCGAAAGCGGCGAGCGCGAGCAGAATCGTTGCGAGAAAGAGGTGGCGAATCATGTCGGCTCCGTTGCTAGGCACACTTGCTTGCTAGGCAAGCTTGGCGAATCAGTTGTGGGGGGAAGCTCGACTTTTCGTCTCGAACTCCGGCGAGTTTGTGGCGCTGCGAAGCCAAACGCAGCCCGTTCCATCACGAATTGATTCAAGCCACTAACAAACTTGTTGTGACGTAATTCTTCCCGCAGGCTCGCGCGTTAACTTTTGCGCGGCGTCTTGATTTACGACACCCGCGCGAGGCGGCGGCGCTCATCGTTTGATGCCCAATCGCCACCCGCCGCACCGACCGAGCGCGACATGCGCTTGGCAGAAGCGGTGGCAATTCAGGCGTTGCAGCTCACCAGACGGTGAACGGATAGCGCCGCTGCGCGTCATGCGCCTGGCGTTGCGCTTCGGCGAACACGTCGATCACCGCCAGCACGACGGCGGCAATGCGCGTGAAGAAACTGCTCAGTGGCAGCGATTACCTTCGACGCACGCGGGGCTCGAATGACCAGTGTGGACATCATCGTCTCCTAAAATCGTCGTTACGACAGGAAGCGGCGCTCGATCTCGCGCTCGGTTGCGTCGGTGAATGAGCTGCCGGAGCTGCGCAGGAAACGCGCGATCTCGCGCTCGGCGCGCTGCGCATTGGCTTGCTCGATCATGTCGAACAGGCGCAGCACGAAGTTGCGCTTGGCGCGCGGCGCGATGCGGGGAATATGCAGGCTGCGCGGTGCAACCGCGGAACGGGCGTAAGCCATGGAACCTCTCCTTTCAGGCTCCCTGACGTTTCCCTCGTGTTTTCTTAGTCTTGTTGCAATGCAATATATCCGGATTCGGCGATTAAACCACTGGCCGCAAAGCATGTGACCTATGCGTTCAGATCATGCGTAATTAATGACTATTAAGGCCTTTTCCGGCGCGTCACGCCGAATTGCCATAAAAATGACGGTTCAGTGATGCGTTTTCGTCATAGCTCTTCAATCGAACAGCGCCACTGCCCGCGTCCAGCCGCCGGAGGCGGCTTTGATTTTGGCGGGGAAGCAGGCGACGACGAAACCAAAGTGCGGGAGCTGTTCAAGGTTGCAAAGCTTTTCCATGTGGCAATAGGGGATCTCGCGCCCGGCCTTGTGGCCCTCCCAGATGATCGAGGGATCGTGCGTTTCCTCCCAGCGCTTGCGCGTGTGCACGAAGGGCGCGTCCCAGCCCCAGGCGTCGATGCCGCAGACGCGCACGCCGCGTGACGTGAGATAGAGCGTCGCTTCCCGGCCCATGCCGATGCCGGCCGACATGTAGTCGTCCTTGCCGATGCGCGAGCCGGCCCGCGTATTGACCAGCACGATGTCGAACGGCTTGAGCTCATGGCCGATGCGCGCAAGCTCCGCCTCCACCTCCTTGGCGCTGACCACGTGGCCGTCCGGCAGGCTCGCGGAAATCGAGCTTCACCCCGGGGCGGAAGAACCAGTCGAGCGGCACCTCGTCGATGGTGATCATGCGGTTGCCGTGGATGTCCTTCGACTGGAAGTGATAGGGCGCGTCCATATGCGTGCCGTTGTGGGTGGCGAGCGTCACGAATTCGACCGCCCAGGCCTCGCCGTCGGGCAGTTGCTCGGCTTTCAGCCCGGGAAAGGCCTCGATCAGCGTCCAGGCGTTTTCCTTGCCCGTCTTGTAGTCGATCTTCGGCCGCATGAAGGGCGGATCGAGCACCGTCTCGTTGTCGAGCGTGACCGAAATGTCGACCATGCGGCTGGGCAGTTTCATGCTGGGCCTCCCCGGACTGATTTTGCGATGCTAGAAACTGCCTCAACGCGAAGCAACCACACTGGGAGGCGCCCATGCCGAAGAAAGCCTATTGGATTTCCGTCTATCGCTCGGTCAGCGACCCGGCCAAGCTCAAGGCCTATGCCGAGATGGCGCCGAAGGCGACGCTGCCCTTCGGCGCGCGCTATCTCTGCCGCGGCCTGCCGCAGATGACCTACGAAGCCGGCCTGAAGGAGCGCATCGTCATCACCGAATATCCGAGCCTGCAAGCCGCCACCGACGCCCATGACTCGCCCGGCTACCAGGCGGCGCTGAAGGCGCTGGGCGACGGGCGCGGTGCGCGATATCCGCATCATCGAGGCGGAGGAATAAGGCCCGCGCGCCGGCGCTCGAGGCCCCCGTTGCGCAAAGCGCCCCAAATGCCTATATAACCTCATTCCGATTGAGCTTGACCTTGCCGTTTCGGCCCTCTGGGCCCTCTCTCAAGAACTCGCCAAATCCGGATATGAGGCCCATACGGAATGGTTTCGTATGGGGCATAGACGCAAGAAGTGCGTTTCTAGATGGAGGCCACTATGGCCACAGGTACCGTTAAGTTCTTCAATGCCCAAAAAGGCTTCGGCTTTATCGTGCAGGACGGCGGCGGCCCGGATGTGTTCGTTCACATCTCGGCGGTCGAGCGCGCCGGCATGAGCAATCTCAACGAGGGCCAGAAGCTTTCGTTCGACATTCAAGCCGACAGCAAGAACGGCAAATCCGCTGCCGCCAATCTGCAAGCGGTCTGACGTTTGAACATTCGGAGGAACCCCGCGCTTGCGCGGGGTTTTTCTTTTTCTTATAGGTTCGTCGCGCAGGACCGGAGACTCATGGCCAAAAAGCCGGGAACCAACCCCAAAGGCGAATTCGTCTTCTTCGACGTCCTTTACGAGGACGGCTCGCAGCGCTCCAACCGGCGCGTGCCGGCCGAGCTTTTGGCCGGCCTGGAGAAGGACGCCCCCGCGCTCGGCTACATCATCGAGCAGGACCGCGAGATCGCGGAGAAATCCGGCCGCGCGCCGCTGGCGATCGAGAGCATCGCGCGCGTGGGCGCCAAGCCCGAGAAGATGATGAAGGTGAAGTAGCGCTGCTGCGCTTCCGTCGAGGTGCCGAGCGAGTCCCGCGCAAGCGGGTATCTCAGCGACTGTAACGCCTCACCTGGCTCGCCGCGCTTGCGCGGCGCTCCCACGAAGCGGATGAAGCAGTTCGCCTCACCGCCCCTCCAACCGCTCCGCAAACAGCACCAGCGTCTTGCGATAGACCTCCGAGTGGTTCCACTCGCGCATGGCGTCGAAATTCGCGCGTGCCCTCGCCGTAGGGCTGGCCCGCCTGCCAGCCGTTGACCTTCAACAGATTGGCGGTCGAGGCCAGCACGTCCGGCACCGAGTGGCGCAGGTCGACGTGGCCGTTGCCGTCGAAGTCGACGCCGTACTTGATGTAAGACGACGGCAGGAACTGCGTCTGCCCGATCTCGCCGGCGAAGGCGCCGATCAGATCGCGCAGCGGCAGGTCGCCCCGTTGGACGATCTTGAGCGCGGCGATCAGCTCGCCCTGGAACAGCTCGGTGCGGCGGCAATCCCAGGCCAGCGTCGCCAGCGTGCGCACGACCGGGCGCTTGCCCATGTCGCCGGTGCCGTTGTCGGTTTCCATGGTCCAGATCGCCATGAGCAGTTCGCTGCGGCACGCCGAATTGCCGCTCGATGCGATCGAGCAGCGCGGCGTGGCGGGCCATCAGCTTGCGCGCGCGGCTGATGCGCGCCGGGATGACGCGGGTGCGGGCGTATTCCTCGAAGCTCTTGGCGTGGAACATGCCCTTCTGGCGGCGGTCGAAGGACAGCACCGCCTGGTCGGGCGTGACGCCGGCGAAGGCCTGGGCGATCACCTGGCGCGAGACGCCGGCGGCTTCGGCCTCGCGGCCCATCGACGACAGGAAACGGTTGAAATCGCCGCCGCATTGCGCGGCGGAGGCGGGCGCTGACGCGACCATTGAGGGCGAAGAACAGAGCCGCGATGAACGTGCGATCATGCGGAACCTCGTTGGCGCCCCCGCGTGCTTTTACCCTGTCATGGCCGGGCTTGTCCCGGCCATCCACGTCTTGCTTCGACGAGCTGCGCGCCGTCCGGCGGAACTGGATACGGCTTCACGACGCGATCAGTTGTCCAGGAAGGACCGCAGTTTGCGGGACCGGCTCGGATGCTTCAGCTTGCGCAGCGCCTTGGCCTCGATCTGGCGGATGCGCTCGCGCGTCACCGAGAACTGCTGGCCGACTTCCTCCAGCGTGTGGTCGGTGTTCATGCCGATGCCGAAGCGCATGCGCAGCACGCGCTCCTCGCGCGGCGTCAGCGACGCCAGCACGCGCGTCGTCGTCTCGCGCAGGTTCGACTGGATCGCCGCGTCGATCGGCAGGATCGCGTTCTTGTCCTCGATGAAATCGCCGAGGTGGCTGTCCTCCTCGTCGCCGATGGGCGTCTCGAGCGAGAGCGGCTCCTTGGCGATCTTGAGGACCTTGCGCACCTTCTCCAGCGGCATGCCGAGTTTCTCGGCCAGCTCCTCCGGCGTCGGCTCGCGGCCGATCTCGTTGAGCATCTGGCGCGAGGTGCGCACGATCTTGTTGATGGTCTCGATCATGTGCACCGGGATGCGGATGGTGCGCGCCTGGTCGGCGATCGAGCGCGTGATGGCCTGGCGGATCCACCAGGTGGCGTAGGTCGAGAACTTGTAGCCGCGGCGGTACTCGAACTTGTCGACCGCCTTCATCAGGCCGATGTTGCCTTCCTGGATCAGGTCGAGGAACTGCAGGCCGCGGTTGGTGTATTTCTTGGCGATGGAGATGACGAGGCGCAGGTTCGCCTCCACCATCTCCTTCTTGGCCTGGCGCGCCTCGCGCTCGCCCTTCTGCACGCCGTGCACGATCTTGCGGAATTCGCCGATCTCGACGCCGGTCTGCGCCGGCGAGCTCGTGCATCTGCGAGCGGATTTCCTTGATGCGGTCCTTCTCCTTGGCGACCAGGTTCTTCCAGCCCTTGGCCGACAATTTGGAGACGCGGTTGAGCCAGCGCGGGTCGAGCTCGCAGCCGATGTATTGCTTGAGGAAGTCCTCGCGCGCGACGCCGTAGCTCTCCGACAGCCGCATCAGGCGGCCTTCGTTGGAGACCAGGCGCTTGTTGATGTCGTAGAGCTGCTCGACCAGGCTGAATCGATGCGCGCCTGGTTCAGCCGCAGCGACTTCACCTCGGAGATGATCTCGTCCTTGAGCTTCTTGTATTTGCGCTCCTGCGCCGGCGACAGCGGCGACAGCGACGAACTGCGCAAGCGGTTTTCGATGTCCTGTTCCTGCAGGCGGCGCAGCTGCTTGAAGCTGTCGGCGATGTTGTCGAAGGTCTCGACCACCTTGGGCTTGAGCTCGGCCTCGATGGCGGCGAGCGAGAGCGAGCTTTCCATGTCGTCGTCGTCGTAATCGCTTTCGGCCGCGGTCTCGGCCGGATCCTTCGGTTCCTCGTCGCCGGGCGCACCTGGCGCGCCTTGCGCACCCGGCGCACCTGGCGCCTTGAACGGCGTGGCGGCGGCGGGCGCCGCCGGCGGCGTGGCGGCCGGCTGCACGACTTGCAGATGCGGCGCGCCGGGAACCGGCGTGCGCCGGCCGCTTGCGCGATCGGGCTTGCCGTCGGGGCCGATCACCACCGGCACCTGCATCTTCTTGGCGTCGGGGCCGGCGTAGGTCGCTTCCAGATCGATGATGTCGCGCAGGAAGACCTTGCCCTCGTTCAGCTCGTCGCGCCAGATGATGATGGCCTGGAAGGTGAGCGGGCTCTCGCACAGCCCCGCGATCATCGCCTCGCGGCCGGCCTCGATGCGCTTGGCGATGGCGATTTCGCCCTCGCGCGAGAGCAGTTCGACCGAGCCCATTTCGCGCAGATACATGCGCACCGGATCGTCGGTGCGCTCGGACGGCTCCTTCTTCTCGGCGGCGGCGAGCGACTTGGTCTTGGCCTCGACCACTTCGCCGCCGGGCTCCTCGTCGTCTCGTCGTCGGCGGCCCCTCGTCGGTGGCCTTCTCCTCGCCCTCGTCGTCGTTGGCGTCCTCGGTCTCGACCACGTTGATGCCCATCTCGCTGAGCATCGCGAGGATGTCCTCGATCTGCTCGGAGGTGACCTCCTCGGAGGGCATCACGGCGTTGAGCTGTTCGTAGGTGACGTAGCCGCGCTTCTTGGCGGCCTTGATCATCTTCTTGACGGCGGCGTCGGACAGGTCGAGCAGCGGCAGCGGCGTGATCGGGCGCGCCTTCGGCTTCCTTTTCCGGGGCTTCTTCTTTGGGCTGCTGCTTGGCCTTGCTCGCCATCCGTCTCTCCTGGACCTGTCCGACTGCGAGCCACCCGAGCGCAGGGCTGCCCCATGGCCGAAAAGGGCCGCGCGCGAAAGCGCCGCCCCCGAAATCAGGTCACTCAGTGTTCCGGAACGCGCTTAAGCTCCGATTAACCCTGAAAATACCGCGGGAATCGACCTATTATTCCACGCCGGCCCAGCAATTCCCGGCCAATTTCGGCCGGCGGTGCATGCTCATAAGCTACGCGCGCCCCGGCCGGAAGAGGCCCCGAACCCCTCGATCAGGGCCTCGGTGCCGTCCATCCGGGCCAGGCGGGCCTGCACGTCGCGCAGCCGCAGATAATTGGCCTCGCTGGCGTCCTGGCCGAGCGCCTGCTCGGCGTCCTTGAGCTCCTTAACTAGTGAATGCCACTGCCGATGCAAGGCGACCAGCTGCGTCCAGGTCACCAAAACGTCGTCCGGGGCGGCGTCCGGCCGGGCCCCCCAGACCGAGGCGGTGGTGATCGCCTGCGGCGATGCGCGCGGCCGGTCTCGGTCAAGCCGCGGCCGGCAAGCTCCGCCCGCACCGCCTCGCGGTGCCGGCGGCGCCGCGTGCGGCCGCAATGTCGATCAGCGCGCCTTTGAGCTTCTCGGCCTCGGCATGGCGGAACTCGAGCGAGGCCAGCTCCTCCAGGTGGTCGTGCAGCAGCCAGGGGTGGTTGAGCGCGGCCTGCAGGATCAGCGCCTCGCGCAGCGGCACGGCTGCGCGGTGCCGCGCATGCAGCGCGCTTGCGGCCAGCTGCGTGGCTGACGACCACATAGGGCGCGGCCTTGCCGGACGGCGATCGCGGCGCGCAGGCCGTTGCGCGGCGGCCGTCGCGCTCGCGCCGCCGATTCTGCCCCGCTCGCGCCAATTCTGCTGCGCCTGCCGGCGCGGCTCGCGGCGCGCCGCCCTGCGCCGGCGCGAAGAACTGCGACAGCCGCGCGTTGAAATCCTGCCGGTAATATTTGCGCACCGAATCGTCGCCGATCGCCGGACGTGACCTCGTTGAGGCGCGCCTCGAGCGCGGCGCGCCGCTCCGGCGTGTCGAACTGATGGCCTTCGGTCTCGCGCACCCACAGCATGTCGGCGAGCGGCCGCGCCGCCGCGATCACGTCGGCGATGGCCTCGCGGCCGCCGGAACGCAACAGATCGTCCGGGTCCTGGCCTTCCGGCAGCAGCGCGAATTTCAGGCTCTTGCCGGGCATGCAGCCGCGGCATCGCCAGATCGACCGCGCGATAGGCGGCGCGCAGGCCGGCGGTGTCGCCGTCGAAGCAGAGCATCGGCTCGTCGGCCATCTTCCAGAGCAGGCGCGAGCTGGTCTTCGGTGAGCGCGGTGCCGAGCGGCGCGACCGTCGCGGCGAAGCCGGCGCTCACCATGGCGATGACGTCGACATAGCCTTCGACCGCGATCGATCGGGCGCGCCCGTCGTGCGCGGCCTGCGCGCGCGGCGGCGATGTTGTAGAGCGTGCCGCCCTTGTGGAAGAGCGGCGTCTCCGGCGAGTTGAGATATTTCGCCTGCGCGTCCTTCTCGAGCGCGCGCCCGCCGAAGGCGATGACGCGGCCGCGCAGATCGGTGATCGGAAACATCACGCGGTCGCGGAAACGGTCGAACGGCACCGGGATGTCGTCGCCGGCGATCAGCAGGCCGGCCTCGACCATGTCCTCGACCGGAATGCCGTGGCTGCCCAGATGCTCCTTGAGCGCGAAGCGCTCGGCCGGCGCATAGCCGAGGCGGAATTTCAGCTGCGTCGCCGGATCGATGCCGCGGTCGGCGAGATAGCCGCGCGCCTTGGCGCCGGTGCGCGCGGCGAGCGTCGCCTCGAAGAACTTCGCCGCCAGCTCCATGACGTCGTGCAGCGTCTTGCGCCTGCGCCGCGCGCGCCTCGTCCTCGTGCGAGATTTTCGGCAGCGGCACGCCGGCCATCTGCGCCAGCCGCTCGACCGCCTCCGGGAAGCTGACGCCTTCCGTCTGCATCACGAAATCGAAGATGCTGCCGTTCTTGCCGGAGGAGAAATCGAACCAGGCCTGCTTCTGGTCGTTGACGAAGAACGACGGCGTCTTCTCCTTGTTGAACGGCGACAGGCCCTTCCACTCGCGCCCCGAGCGCTTGAGCTTCACGCGCTTGCCCACGACCTCCGAGACCGGAAGCCGGGCGTGCAGCTCATCGAGGAACTGGGGCGTGAAGCGCATGGGTTTTTGGGGCCGAATCGGCGGTCAACCGCTGACTCTCCCGCCATATCGGGCGATTAAGGCTTGTCCAAGGGCGCGACTTGGGCGGGCTTTTCCCCGCTAGACACAGGACGAGACAGCCGCCGAATTCGGCCGCATCCGGGATCACCCCGCCAGCTTCCCCTTCACCAGCGCGCTCGCCTTGGCCATGTCCATCTGCCCGGCGTATTTGCCGCGCAGCGCGCCGATCACCTTGCCCATGTCCTTCATGCCGGCCGCGCCGGTGTCCTTGATGGCGGCCTCGATCGCGGCGGTCATGTCCGCGTCGGACATCTGCTTGGGCAGATAGCCGGTGATGATGGCGATCTCCTCCTGCTCCTGCTTGACCAGGTCGGCGCGGTTGCCCTTTTGGTAGAGCTCGACCGATTCCTGGCGCTGCTTGATCATCTTCTGCAGCAGCGGCAGCAGCTCGGCGTCGCCGAGCGGCGGCTTGCCCTGCCCGCGCGCCTCGATATCGGCGTTCTTGAGCGCGGCATTGACCATGCGCAGCGTGGAGACCGCGCGCTCGTTCCTGGCCTTCATCGCCTCGGTCAAAGCCTTGTTGATGTCGTCGCGCAGCACGGGGTGCCTCTTTTCTCTATCGCACGGGAAAGCAATCGGTCTGATAGCTCAAGGGACTGGTCTCGGCCAAACGCAAATTGCACAGATAGACGTCGGCGCCCTTCTGCACCACGACGGCGTCGCGCGGGGTCACCGCCTTGACCTCGAAGCCCTGCGCCGTGAGCGCGGATAGCGTGACCCGCTTGAGCGCGGACTTGTCGCGCTGCTGGGCGGCCGCCGGGGCGCAGCATAGCACCGCCGCCAGCGCACAGGCGGCGAGCGGCAGGACCGATTTTCCGGGCATAACACGTCATCCTTTTTCGGCTGGGGGCGGTGTCCCGCCGGCCCTTGCCTCGCACACTATAATACGCAACTAAGAGGCCATGACCCAGACGCAAGCCAAGTCCACCGGGGCTTCTGGCGATTCTTGGGAGGAACCCAAGCCCACGGCGCTTTTGGTGCTGGCCGACGGCACCGTGCTGGAGGGCTTCGGCCTCGGCGCCACCGGCCACGCGGTCGGCGAGGTCTGCTTCAACACCGCCATGACCGGCTATGAGGAGATCCTCACCGATCCCTCCTATGCCGGGCAGATCATCACCTTCACCTTCCCGCATATCGGCAATGTCGGCACCAACGAGGACGACATCGAGACCGTCAACATGGCGGCGACGCCGGGCGCGCGCGGCGTCATCCTGCACAGCGCCATCACGCCGGCCGTCGAACTACCGCGCCACCCGCAACCTCGACGACTGGCTCAAAAGCCGCGGCATCATCGGGCTCTCCGGCATCGACACCCGCGCGCTCACCGCGCTGATCCGCGACAAGGGCATGCCCAACGCCGTGATCGCGCACGCGCCCGACGGCAAGTTCGATCTCGCCGCGCTCAAGAAAGAAGCGCGCGAATGGCCGGGCCTGGTCGGCATGGACCTGGTGCCGATGGTGACCAGCGGCGCAGCGCTTCACCTGGGACGAGACGCCGTGGGTCTGGGGCGAGGGCTTCGGCCGCCAGAGCAAGCCCGAATTCCACGTGGTCGCGATCGACTACGGCATCAAGCGCAACATCCTGCGGCTGCTGGCGGGCACCGGCTGCAAGGTGACGGTGGTGCCGGCCAAGACCTCGGCCGAGGACATCATGGCGCTCAAGCCCGACGGCGTGTTCCTGTCCAACGGCCCGGGCGATCCGGCGGCGACCGGCGAATACGCCGTGCCGGTGATCAAGAAGCTGATCGATAGCGGCATGCCGACCTTCGGCATCTGCCTCGGCCATCAGATGCTCGGCATCGCGGTCGGCGGCCAAGACCGTGAAGATGCATCAGGGCCATCACGGCGCCAATCATCCGGTCAAGGACCTGACCACCGGCAAGGTCGAGATCACCTCGATGAACCACGGCTTCGCGGTCGACAAGGACACGCTGCCGAAGAACGTGCAGCAGACGCATGTCTCGCTGTTCGACGGCTCCAATTGCGGCCTCGCGCTCAAGGACAAGCCGGTGTTCTCGGTGCAGTACCACCCGGAGGCCTCGCCCGGCCCGCGCGACAGCCATTATCTGTTCACGCGCTTCGTCGACATGATGCGGCAGGCCAAGGACGGCAAAAAGCGCAAGATCGCGTAAGCGATGAGCGACTGGATCGACTTCTACGATTTCAAGCATTCGGTGATCTACGTGAATGCGCGTCACCGCGACGTGCATTACCGCACCATCGCCGAGGACATCCGCGGCTATGTGCCGTCGGCTGGCGCGCACGTGCTCGACTATGGCTGCGGCGAGGCGACATCCGCCCCGCTGGTGGCGGAGGCGGCGGGCGCGCTGGTGCTGGTGGAAGCCGCGCCCAATGTGCGCGCGTCGCTGCTCGCGCGCTATGCCAGCCATCCGAGGATCGCGGTCATCGGCGCGGACGAGGTGGCGTCGCTGCCGCCGGACTCGTTCGATCTGGTCGTGATGCATTCGGTCGCGCAATATCTGAGCGAAGCCGAGCTCGACCGCCTGTTGGGGATCTTTCGCTCGCTCATCAAGCCGGACGGGCTGGTGATCATCGGCGACATCGTGCCGCCGCATCTGGCGGCGCCGGCGGCGGCGATCGCGCTGCTGCGCTTCGGCGCGGCCAATGGTTTCTTCTGGGCGGCGCTTGGCGGGCTGATGCGGATTTTCGTGTCGGACTATCTGCGGCTGAAGAAGACGGTCGGCCTGTCGCACTACACGCAAGGAGCGATGCTGGAAAAGCTCAAGACCGCGGGCTTCAAGGCCGCGCGCGCGCCGCGCAATATCGGCCATAATCAACGGCGGATGACCTTCCTGTGCCGCAGGGCGTAACCCTGCGTTAACCGCAATTGCCGCCGATGGCAGCCGTATACCCCCTGGCAAGGCCGCTTGCGCTATTGCTGAGGGTGGCCCGGTGGCGGAGTGGCGACGCAGAAGCCATGCAAGGTCTTCCAAGCCTGGTTCGATTCCAGGCCGGGCCTCCAATTTTCGCCCGCCAAAGCGGCGCACTGCGGGCAAGCCATTTTGGCGATCGCGAGGGCGGCCTGACAGCTACAACGCTGCAGTGTGAGCACGGCCCTTGCCTTCCACCCCTAATTACCGTTTTGATAGGCGCCGTCGTGTCGGGGTAACGGGGGGTCAACCATGCGTATTGTTGGTCATTGGTGCGGCGCTGCTGTTCTGGCGCTGCCGCTGTCGGCGCGGGCGCAATCGGTTCAACAGGTCTTTGAAAACTTCGGCCTGATCGGCGTGTGGGCGAGTGCCTGCAACCAGCCGGCGAGCCTGGAAAATGGAAATTCCCACTCGATCTACGCGCTCTCTTCGTCGGCGGACGTGATGCTGACCTACGACTACGGCCCCAAGCATCCGGCCGCGGTCTACACCATCGTGAGCGCCAGCGCAGGCCGGCCGCGACCGCGTCGCCTATGTCGAGGAGCGGCTGCGCGACAAGGCGCGCGTCACCGTCACCGTGCTCAAGGCGAAAGACACGATCAGCATCATGTCGTCGGTGGGCCAGGACGGCAAAGTTTTCGTCGAGAACGGCAGGATCGTCGCCAACGGGCAGCCCACCCCGCAGCAGCGGCGCTGCGGCTACTGACCGCGGCAAGCGCCATTCCACGCAGGCTTTGGCCGCCGCCGGGATAAGTCCGCCCGCCGCCCTTCCCTGCCCGGCGATTCTGGTCTAAGCAGCGCTCGCGCGCGGGGCCTGGCCCTTGCGCCAAGCTCCCGGGACGCGCGAACGGCGCGCCCTTTTTTTGTGCCCAGTTGTCCAGAGAGCGAATGCCCAAACGAACCGACATCAAGTCGATCCTGATCATCGGCGCCGGCCCGATCGTCATCGGCCAGGCCTGCGAATTCGATTATTCCGGCACGCAGGCCTGCAAGGCGCTCAAGGACGAGGGCTACCGGGTCATCCTGGTGAACTCCAACCCGGCGACGATCATGACCGATCCCGATCTCGCCGATGCCACCTATATCGAGCCGATCACGCCCGAGATCGTCGCCAAGATCATCGAGAAGGAACGGCCGGACGCGCTGCTGCCCACCATGGGCGGGCAGACCGCGCTCAACTGCGCGCTGTCGCTGCGCAAGATGGGCACGCTGGAGAAGTTCGGCGTCCAGATGATCGGCGCCACCGCCGACGCCATCGACAAGGCGGAAGACCGCGAGCTGTTCCGCAACGCCATGACCAAGATCGGGCTGGAGACGCCGCGCTCGCACCAGGTCAAGACGCTCTCCGACGCGCTGAAAGCGCTCGACGACATCGGGCTGCCGGCGATCATCCGGCCGTCGCTTCACGCTCGGCGGCACCGGCGGCGGCATCGCCTACAACAAGGCCGAGTTCATCGAGATCGTCGAGGGCGGCATCGATGCCTCCCCCACCAGCGAAGTGCTGATCGAGGAATCGGTGCTGGGCTGGAAGGAATACGAGATGGAGGTGGTGCGCGACAAAAACGACAACTGCATCATCATCTGCTCGATCGAAAACGTCGATCCGATGGGCGTGCACACCGGCGATTCCATCACCATCGCGCCGGCGCTGACGCTCACCGACAAGGAATACCAGATCATGCGCGACGCCTCGATCGCGGTGCTGCGCGAGATCGGGGTGGAGACCGGCGGCTCCAACGTGCAGTTCGCGGTCAATCCGGCCGACGGGCGGCTGGTGATCATCGAGATGAACCCGCGCGTGTCGCGCTCGTCCGCCCTGGCCTCGAAGGCGACCGGCTTTCCGATCGCCAAGGTCGCGGCCAAGCTCGCGGTCGGCTACACGCTCGATGAAATCGCCAACGACATCACCGGCGGCGCCACGCCCGCCTCGTTCGAGCCGACCATCGATTACGTCGTCACCAAGATTCCGCGCTTCGCCTTCGAGAAATTCCCCGGCGCGGCGCCACGTCCTCACCACCTCGATGAAATCGGTGGGCGAGGCGATGGCGATCGGCCGCACCTTCCAGGAGAGCCTTGCAGAAGGCGCTGCGCTCGCTCGAGACCGGGCTGACCGGGCTCGACGAAATCGCCGATCGAGGGCTTCGATCCGGCCAAGGCATGGACGATGCCGACAACAAGAACAATGTGCGCGCCGCGCTCGGCACGCCGACGCCGGACCGGCTCTTGAAGCTGGCGCAGGCGATGCGGCTCGGCGCCGGCGACGAGCTGATCCATAACGCCTGCCGCATCGATCCCTGGTTCCTGGCCGAGATCCGCGGGCTGGTCGAGACCGAAGCGGAGATCAAGACGAAAGGCCTGCCGACGACCGCCGCGCCCGTTCCGGCGGCTCAAGGCGATGGGCTTTTCCGATACCCGCCTCGGCAAGCTGACCGGCACGCCGACGGACGAGGTGACCAAGAAGCGCCGCGCGCTCGCGGTGCGGCCGGTGTTCAAGCGCATCGACACCTGCGCCGCCGAATTCGCCTCGCCCACGGCCTACATGTATTCGACCTACGAGACGCCGTTCGCCGGCGACGTCGCGAACGAGGCGCGGCCATCCGACAAGAAGAAGGTCATCATCCTCGGCGGCGGGCCCAACCGCATCGGCCAGGGCATCGAGTTCGACTATTGCT
The DNA here is from genome assembly GCA_963742375.1 of uncultured Alphaproteobacteria bacterium. Taxonomy (GTDB): domain Bacteria; phylum Pseudomonadota; class Alphaproteobacteria; order Rhizobiales; family Xanthobacteraceae; genus Pseudolabrys. Next base: position 922,039 of record CAVULP010000005.1, on the reverse strand, counting down.
GCTGCCACGCCGCCTTCGCGCTCAAGGAAGTCGGCTACGAGACCATCATGGTCAACTGCAATCCGGAGACGGTGTCGACCGACTACGACACCTCCGACCGGCTCTATTTCGAGCCGCTGACGCCGGAGGACGTGCTGGAGATCATCGACACCGAGCGCGCCAACGGCACGCTGCACGGCGTGATCGTGCAATTCGGCGGGCAGACGCCGCTCAAGCTCGCCGAGCCGCTGGAGAAGGCGAAAGTGCCGATCCTCGGCACCTCGCCCGACATGATCGATCTCGCCGAAGACCGCGAGCGTTTCCAGAAACTGCTCAACACGCTCAAGCTGCGCCAGCCGAAGAACGGCATCGCCACCTCGCTCGAGCGCGGCGCGCGCCATCGCCGACGAGATCGGCTATCCCGTCGTGATCCGGCCGTCCTATGTGCTGGGCGGCCGGGCGATGGAAATCGTGCGCGACGCCGCCCAGTTCGACCGCTACGTCGCCAAGCTCACATCCGATCTCGACCGGCCAAGCGAGCTGGTGGTGTCGAAGCGAAGCCCGCTGCTGATCGACCGCTATCTGTCCGACGCCACCGAGGTGGACGTCGATTGCCTGGCCGACGGCAAGGACACCTTCATCGCCGGCATCATGGAGCACATCGAGGAAGCCGGCATCCATTCCGGCGATTCGGCCTGCGCGCTGCCGCCGCATTCGCTCAACGCCAAGACCATCGCCGAGCTCGAGCGGCAGACGCGCGAGCTGGCGCTGGCGCTCAATGTCGGCGGGCTGATGAACGTGCAATACGCCATCAAGGACGGCGACATCTACGTGCTGGAGGTCAATCCGCGCGCCTCGCGCACGGTGCCGTTCGTCGCCAAGGTGATCGGCCTGCCGGTTGCCAAGATCGCGGCGCGCATCATGGCCGGCGAAAGCCTGAAAAGCTTCAACCTCAAGCCGGCGCATCCCAAGCACCGGGCGGTGAAGGAAGCGGTGTTCCCGTTCGCGCGCTTCCCCGGGGTCGACACCGTGCTGGGCCCGGAGATGAAATCGACCGGCGAGGTGATGGGGATCGACTCCTCCTTCGAGATCGCCTTCGCCAAGAGCCAGATCGGCGGCGGCACCAGCCTGCCGCGCTCGGGCACGGTGTTCGTCTCGGTGCGCGACGAGGACAAGCCGCGCATCTTGCCCTCGATCAAGCTGTTGGCCTCGCTCGGCTTCAAGATCATCGCCACGTCCGGCACCCAGCGTTACCTGGCGCGAACAGGGGGTGGAGGCGGCCAAGATCAACAAGGTGCTGGAAGGCCGGCCCCATATCGTGGATGCCATCAAAAACGGCGGCGTTCAGCTTGTTTTCAACACCACCGAGGGGGCGACCGCGCTGGCCGACAGCCGTTCGCTGCGCCACGCCGCCCTCTTGCATAAAGTGCCGTACTACACCACTCTTTCAGGTGCCGTCGCCGCGGCGCAGGGCATAAAAGCCTATCTCGGGGGCGACCTCGAGGTTCGCGCGCTGCAGAGCTACTACGGTAGCCGGGCCTAGAGGCCCGTGTCCCAAGGCGGCGGTGCGAGTTAGGCCGGGAAGTCCCAGGCCGCGGCGCAGTGAAGCTGGCCCGCGGTCAGGGTTTTTTTGACCGGCCCTCGTCAATGACTCCGGTTTCGCGGATTCCCCGTGGCCGGAGTTGTATTACGAGTCGACGGAACGGTATTTTTCAGGATGGGAAGGGGCTTGGTGGCGCGTCAGTCGTGTTCAAGTTCGGCGCCCGCCAGGAGGAGATGAGACGATGGACAAGATTCCGATGACGGCAGCCGGCTATGCGACGCTCGAAGCCGAGCTCAAGCATTGCCAGCGGTGGAGCGGCCGCGCATCATCCAGCAGATCACCGACGCGCGCACGCACGGCGACCTGTCGGAGAACGCCGAGTATCACGCCGCCAAGGAGCAGCAGTCGCTCAACGAGGGCCGCATCGCCGAGCTCGAGGACAAGCTCGCGCGCGCCGACGTGATCGACGTCTCCAAGCTGTCCGGCGACACCATCACCTTCGGCGCGACGGTGACGCTGGTGGACGAGGACACCGACCAGAAGAAGGTGTGGCAGATCGTCGGCGAGCCGGAGGCCGACGCCAAGAAGGGCCGCATCTCGATCACCTCGCCGCTCGCCAAGGCGCTGATCGGCAAGGCCAAGGGCGCGGTCGTCGAGGTCAATGCACCCGGCGGCGCCAAGGGCTATGAGATCAAGAAGGTGGAGTGGCGGTGACGCCTCCGGTCATTCCGGGGCGCGCGCTACAGCGCGTGAACCCGCAATGACACTCAGTCTTCCATCGGCACCATGGCCGCGTCCTTGGAGTTGCGCAGCGTCAGCGAGGTCTTGACGTTGCGCACATTGGGCGCGGCGGTCAGCCGCTCGACGAAGGCCTGGAAGGTCTTCAGGTCCGGCGCCACGCATTTCAAGACGAAGTCGATCTCGCCCGACAGCATCCAGCATTCGCGCACCAGCGGCTGGCCGCGCACGAACTCCTCGAAGGCGGCCAAATCGGCTTCCGCCTGGCTCGCCAGATGCACCATGGCGAAGACGGTGACCTCGTAGCCGAGCTTCTTCTCGTCGAGCAGCGCGCGATAGCCCTTGATGTAGCCGGCCTCCTCCAGCGCGCGCACGCGGCGCAGGCACGGCGGCGCGGAAATGCCGACCCGGCGCGCCAGCTCCACGTTGGTGATGCGGCCGTCGTCCTGCAGCTCTTTGAGGATCTTGCGGTCGATGGCGTCGAGGCGGGCGGGCACTGGACTTAACTCCCCTCAGGGCCGGTCCACGGCCGGCGCGAACATCCATACCGCGAAACAATGTTTCGCGAAACATTATTGCGCGGCCGGTGCGGCCGATAGCCCTGCAACTGCGGATGTCTGTGGCTTGGGGGGTTGCGTATCTTGCATAGCTCCGCCGAAGACCCTAGATCGTCCATGAGCAAAAGAGCCGGCGCCGTCCGGCCACTGCGGGCGATGCGCGCCCGACGACGCCCGCCAGGGGGGCGCAACACAAGCGATGCCAAAGACCACCCACGCCAAGGTCGTGATCATCGGCTCGGGGCCGGCCGGCTACACCGCCGCCATCTATGCCGCGCGCGCCATGCTGGAGCCGATCCTCATCCAGGGCATCCAGCCCGGCGGCCAGCTCACCATCACCACCGACGTGGAGAACTATCCGGGCTTTGCCGACGTCATCCAGGGCCCTTGGCTGATGGAGCAGATGCAGGCGCAGGCCTTGCATGTCGGCACCAAGATCGTCACCGACACCGTGACCAAGGTTGAGCTCGGCAGCCGGCCGTTCCGGCTCGCTTGCGATTCCGGCGACAGTCTATCTTGCCGACGCGCTCATTATCGCGACCGGCGCGCAGGCGCGCTGGCTCGATCTGCCGTCCGAGCAGAAGTTCAAGGGCTATGGCGTGTCGGCTTGCGCGACCTGTGACGGCTTCTTCTACCGCAACAAGGACGTGGTGGTGATCGGCGGCGGCAACACCGCGGTCGAGGAGGCGCTGTTCCTGACCAATTTCGCCGCCAAGGTCACGGTGGTGCACCGGCGCGACGCGTTCCGCGCCGAAAAGATTTTGCAGGACCGGCTGTTCAAGAATCCCAAGATCGACGTGATCTGGGACAGCGTGCTGGACGGACGTGCTCGGCAGCGACAATCCGCTCAAGGTCAACCGCGTCAAGCTCAAGAACGTCAAGACCGGCGCCATCACCGAGCGCAATGTCGACGGCGTGTTCATCGCCATCGGGCATTCGCCGGCGTCCGAACTATTCGCCGGCCAGGTGCAGATGAAGCCCTCCGGCTACATCGTCACCGCCGGCCATTCGACCGCGACCTCGGTGCCCGGCGTGTTCGCCGCCGGCGACGTCGCCGACGACATCTACCGGCAGGCGGTGACCGCCGCCGGCCTTGGCTGCATGGCGGCGCTCGAGGCGGAGAAATTCCTGGCCGCGCACGAGCATCAGCGCGCGGCGGCGGAGTGAGCATGAACGGACCCAAATCCGGCATGGACTGGGACAAGCTGAAGGTGTTCCACGCCGCGGCGGAAGCGGGCAGCTTCACGCATGCCGGCGAGCGGCTGGGCCTGTCGCAATCGGCGGTGTCGCGCCAGGTCTCGGCGCTCGAAGGCGAGCTTTCGGTCTCGCTGTTCCACCGCCACGCGCGCGGCCTGATCCTGACCGAACAAGGCGAGCTGCTCTACCGCACCGCGCACGAAGTGTTCATGAAGCTGGAAGCCGCGCGCACCAAGCTCACCGACAGCCGCGAGCGGCCGAACGGCGAGCTGAAAGTGGCGACCTCGCCCGGCATCGGCGTGCATTGGCTGACCCCGCGGCTCGGCGAATTCCTCGATCTTTATCCCGACATTCACATCACGCTGATCACCACCGACGAGGAGCTCGATCTCGCCATGCGCGAGGCCGACGTGGCCATCCGCCTGCGCCAGCCGACGCAGCCCGACCTGATCCAGCGCAAGTTGTTCTCGGTGCATTTCCACGCCTATGCCTCGCCCGATTATCTCAAGCGCTTCGGCACGCCGCGCACGCATGAGGAGCTCGACAAGCACCGCATCATCCTGCTCGGCGGCGCGGTGCCGGCGCATTTCGCCAGCCGGCGCTGGCTGCTCGAAGTCGGCCGTGACGGCAAGGGCCCGCGTGACCCGCATCTGACCATCAACAATGTGCTCGGCGTCGTGCGCGCCTGCCAGCGCGGCTTAGGCGTCGCCATGCTGCCGGATTATCTGGTGGAGGAAAACGGCGGCCTGGTGCAGCTGTTCGGCGACGCCGACACGCTCGCGCTCGATGCCTTCTTCGTCTATCCGGAAGAGCTCAAATCGGTGGCGCGCATCCAGGTTTTCCGCGATTTCCTGGTCGCCAACGCCCAGCGCTGGCATTATTGACGCAACCGGCTGGCCACTTTTCGGGATCGCGTCCCGAATTATTGATTCAGATCAATTTTTGCCGGGAATTTACAGGCGATTTGGCATGGCAGACATGCGATGTGCGGCGTTGCCCGAGTGGGGGGCGACTCGCATAATTTACGCACGCTGTTGGGCCGGAAGTTTTCCTCCCAGAGTAACCCGGCAAAGCAGCAAGTTCCCCTCTGGAGTATTGCCGGCACCCCACGCCGGCAACCTGAACCGGGCCCCTCTTGGGGCCCGGTTTTTTTGGGGCCCGGTTTTTTTAGCGGAAATCGAATTCGCGCCGGCCGCGCGGCGCGCGCCCATAGCTGACGCGATAGACCGCGCCGTTCCAGTCATCCGAGATCAGCAGCGAGCCGTCGCGCATCGCCTCGACGTCCACCGGCCGGCCGAGATAATTGTTGTCGGCGATGAAGCCGGTAAGGAACGGCTCCATCGAACTCACCGAACCGTTCTTGTTGAGACGGACGACGACCACGTCGCCGCCGATCTTCTTCGTCCTGTTCCAGGAGCCGTGGCGGGCGATGAAGATGGCGTCGTGGTATTCGCGCGGAAACATGCGGCCGCTGTAGAAGCGCATGCCGAGCGGGGCGGTGTGCGGCCCGAGCAGCAGGATCGGCGACGTAAATTCGTCGCAGGAATGGCCCCAGCCGAACTCGCTGTCGGGCAGATTGCCCTGATAGCAGAACGGCGCGCCGAAATGCTCGCCCGGCTTGGTCACGCGGTTGAGCTCGTCGCTCGGCGCGTCCTCCGACAGCCAGTCGCGCCCGTTGTCGGTGAAGTAGAGCTGCTTGCTCTGCGGCGCCCAATCGAAGCCGAGCGAATTGCGCACGCCAAGCGCGACCGCTTCGACATTGCCGCCTTCGAGATCGATGCGGCGGATCTGTGCCTGCGTCGCCTGCGGCAGGCAATTGTTGCAAGGCTGGCCGACCGAAACATAGAGCTTGCCGTCGGGGCCGACGGCGAGGAAGCGCAAGCCGTTCACCTCGTCCTTCGGCAGGTCGTCGTAGACCGGCGCCAGCTTGCCCGGATTGTCGAGCGCGTCCTCGGCGTTGTCGATTTTCGAAATGTGCGAAACCTCGGCGATGTAGAGCGTGCCGTTGGCAAAGGCGAGCCCGTTCGGCCGATGCAGGCCGGAGGCGATCACCTTGACCGAACGCTGCGCGTCGATGGCGTAGACCTTGCCGGCGCTCGGGCTTGCCACGAACACGGTGCCGCGGGGGCCGACGCGCAGCGAACGCGCGCCGGCAATGCCGCCGGCATAGAGCTCGATGCGGAAGCCGGCCGGCAGCTTGAGCCGGTTGAGCGGCAGCGCATCGGGCGCTGTGGCTTGCGCCGGCGGCGCAATAGGCTTGAGCTTGCTGGCGGCTTCATTGCCGGCGGGCGCACCGGAGACTGCCGCGGGCGGGGCCGCGACCGGCGCTTGCGCGCGCACAACCGCCGGCACCAGCAGGCCGGCGAGCGCCGCGGCCAATACGATGCGCGTGGTGACATGAGCTACCATCGCAAGCCTCCTCCTGCGCCCACCGGTTGCCGTGGCGGCCATCATGCCACCGTCATGCCACGCTTTTAGCCTTGAACCTCATCAAGGCGTCGGCTCACTAAGAAATGACTGGGCAAAAGTCGGATAATCCTGTGCAGGAACCAGGCAGACGGCCCGTTGTTATTATAGGCTCAGCCGATAAAGGCCGAGAAATGCATGGAAATGCTTGGAAAATATAGACTTTGGCCACCCATGCAAAAGAGCAACACAGGCTTTATCATTGCCAGCCACATTGGGAAAAACGTAACGAAAGCAGGCGCATCAGATAGTATGCCGCCGCAAAACAGGGCCAATGAGGCCGAACCGTCTCTGGGAGTTCATTCGGTGAAATCCGTTCGATTTGAGCGTCTGCTGGCCTCGACCGCCTTCGGGCTCGTCCTGGCGCTGTCCAGCCACGCCGGGCTGGCGCAGCAACCCGCACCGGAGATTCAGGCAGTCGCGCCGGTACCGGGTTCCGCGCAATCCCAGCCGCCAGCAGCTACCGACGTCGCATCTCCCGCCCAGGCGGCGCCAGACGCCAAGGTCGAACCGAAGATCGAACCGAAGAGCGAACCGAAATTGGACGCTGCCGCGCCGGCGGCCGAGCCTGCCAAAGCTGCGGCCGTACCGGCGGCGACGCCTGCGCCAACCACGCAAGTGGCCGACCAACTGCGCGAGCTGATCACCGGCAAGCGGCTCGACCGCTTCGTCGCCCGCAAAGATGACCGCGCCGGAGTCGGCCAGTTCTACAAAGCGCGCGACTACAAGCCGCTGTGGCTCGCCGACGGCAAGCTTGACGCCCGCGCCAAGGCCGCGATCGCCTATCTCGGCCAGGTCGAAACCGTCGGCCTCGATGCCAAGGACTATCCCGTTCCGGACTTCGCCGCCGCGCTGACGCCCGACGACCTCGCCGCGGCCGAGCTCAAGTTCACGAATTCCGTGCTGACCTACGCGCGCAACGCGCAGATCGGCCCGATCCATTTCACCCGCGTCGGCGCCGACATCGCCTTCAAGCTGGACGCGCCGGACCCGGCCGACGTGCTGGCCAAGCTCGCCGAGGCGAGCGACGTCACCGCGACGCTCGACGGCTACAATCCGCCGCAGGAAGGCTTCAAGGCGCTCAAGAAGGCTCTCGCCGAACTGCGCGCCAATGGCGGACAGATCGCCAAGCCGAAAAAAGTAGAAACCAATCCGGGCGCCGACGTGCGCGTACCGGACGGCAAGATTCTGCGCGAAGGCATGAAGGACAAGCGCGTGATCGCGCTGCGCAAGCGCCTGAACATCGCCGGCGACAAGGACAATCCGCTCTATGACGAAGCGGTGTCCGAGGCGGTCAAGACATTCCAGACCGAAGCCGATCTCGACGTCGACGGCAATGCCGGCCCCAACACCGTGCGCGCGCTCAATGGCGTAAAGGTGGAGACGCACCGCGCCGCCGCCAATCCGGTCGATACCATCGTCGCCAACATGGACCGCTGGCGCTGGCTGCCGCGCAAGCTCGGCAACTCTAACGACACTTATGTCGTGGTGAACGTGCCGGACTATTCGCTCACGCTCTATCACCAAGGCAAGCTGTACTGGAAAACCAAGCTGGTGGTCGGCAAGCCGGGCAAGGCCACGCCGATGACCAGCGCGGAGATGAAGTTCATCACCGTCAATCCGACCTGGAACGTGCCGCCCTCGATCATCGAGAACGAGTATCTGCCGGCGCTGCAAGAGGACCCGAATGCGCTCGACCGCATCGGCCTGAAAATCTACCAGGATCAGGACGGCACCGTGCACGTCTACCAGCCGCCCGGCGCCGGCAACGCGCTCGGCCGCATCCGCTTCAACTTCCCCAACAAGTTCCTGGTCTATCAGCACGACACGCCGGACAAATATCTGTTCAAGCGCGACAAGCGCGCCTACAGCCACGGCTGCATGCGGGTGGAAAATCCGCTCGAATACGGCGCCAAGCTGATGTCGATCGAAGCGCCGGAGGAGCATTACACGCCGGCGAAATTCGAGAGCATGTTCGGCAGGCAACGAGATCAACATCAATTTCCCCAAGCCGATCCCGGTGCACCTGACCTATCAGACCGCCTTCGTCGACCAAGACGGCAAGCTGCAATTGCGCGAGGATGTCTACGGCCGCGACGCCAGGATGATCGAGATCCTCAAGAACCCGTCCGAGCGCAAAGTGGCCGATATCGCGGTCGAACGCGCGCCCGATGCCTCCTCCAAGCCGGTGCGCATGCCGACCGGCACTTACGGCAGCTACGGCAATGAGGGCACCTCCTACCGCAGCAGCGGCCCGAACTTCTTCGACCTCCTGTTCGGCGGCAGACAGCCGACGCCGCAGCCGGCCTATCGGCCGCGCGGCACCGTCGGCCCGCCCGCCGGCTGGTCGCGGCGCTGAAGCCGCCACGACAATCGCGGATAGCGAGCGCCGGCGAAATTTCGCCGGCGTTTTCGCGTTTCGAGGGGCGTTGACGGTTGCGGGATTTGTGGCTGGTACAGGTGGGTGGACTTGAACCACCGACCTCTGGTTCCACAGACCAGCGCTCTAACCAACTGAGCTACACCTGCACGGCGCTTCGATTGAGACGTTGCGGGGCGAACCTAGGTTCGGGCAGCCTGTTTGGCAAGCGGGCAAAACGAAAGCCCGGGCGCTGAACGCCCGGGCTTTAAAAGCGCGCCGCGGCAGAAAGCCGGGCGCATCAAGCGTATCGCTGTTACGCCGCCTTGCTGAAGGTGCTGGTGAGGCTTTCCTTGATCGGCTCGGCGCAATCGGTCGCCACCTTTTGCGCCTCCTCGGCCAATTCCTTGGTCTGGGCGGTCATGGTTTCGAACTGCTTGCGCATGAAGGCGGTGGAGAGCTCGACCACCTCGGCATAGGACTTCGCGGTCAGCAATTCGCCGTAGAGGTCGAAGGTGGCATTGCTGTTGACGCGCGCGGCGTCGATCACTTTGAGGCCGTAGCCGGAGCAGCCTTTGGAGGCGGTGCTGTAGGTTTCCTCGAGCACGTCGGTGGCCTCTTCGGCCGCGCCCTTCACCTTCTCGTAGTTTTCCTTGGCGGTCGCGAGACCCTTCTCGGCGAGCTCGCGGAAGGCGGTGGGCACTTCGAACTTGGGCATTTCGAACTTAGGCATTTCGAATTTGGGCATTTCGAATTTGGGCATCTCGAAGACGTTCGCCGCAACGGCGGCGGCCTTCGGCTTGGACTTCGGCGTGGCAGCCGGGGTGTCGATGTTGGCCATGACTGGAATCCTTCGCTGGCGAGGGCGTTCTGGCGGAAGCGGGAGCCACCCTCGGCAAGCTGGCCCGCCTCAATTTCAGGACCCACGCGCAAGGCCAATTGGGGGTCTCGGGAAGGTCTCGATAAACCCTATATAGCACCATCTTTGGTGCATTGCAACAAAAATATTGCGATGCACAAAACTGTCATAAATCCAGAGCGTTCCGACCAGGGGCCGGAACGGCGGGTGATTACGGCAGGGACTCTCGCGGCCTCAGCGCTTGGCCGCCGGGCCGGCCATCTTGGATGCTTCCTTGGCCAAGTCCTTGGCCTGATCGCCGAGCGCGGCGATCTGTCGCTTCGCATAGTCGGCATACAGCGCCATCACCTCTTGGGCGTCCTTGGCGCGCACCAGCTGCTGGGCGAATTCGAACGAAGAGGCAATGTTGCGCTCCGCAAAGCCGACGGCGAGCGTGCCGACCTCCTTGGCCCCGGCACGGGCGCCGGCTGCCTGCCTGTCCGCGGATCGCGGCGGCCTCAGTCGCCGCCGACATGAAGGTCTCGAAGGCTTGCCGCGCCTGCGCGACGCTTTTTTCCGCCATGGCGCGCATTTCAGCCGGGATCTCGAAATTCGCACTGCCCTGTTTGGTCATCGCGACCTCCTTCTTCGGGCACCCTCGCTGCCCGCATGAACTTCTATCTAGGACGCAACCTGCCCAGCACCAGACCGTGGAACGGCGCGCTATTAAGGTTATCGACGGTTGGCTGTGACCGCCGCCCCCCGGTTCGTGGACGCGACGGAAAAGCGGCCTTATTAAGGTTTCATTAGCCGTAATCCGCGCGTGCGACGGTGAGCGATGAATGGGGCTGAGTTCCAATTCGCCTGTCTGAACGATCCGCGGCTCGCGGCGCAGGCCCTGAGCCCGGCGCCGGCATGGCTATGGAGCGCGCAGGCGCCGCGCATCCTGTGGGCCAATCCAGTCGGCGCCGCGATCTTCGATGCCGCGACGCCTGCCGCCGCCGCCAATATCAGCTTCGAGCCCGGCCATGCGGCCGCCGCGCAAATCGTGCGGCTGGCCGGAACGCTGCCGGCGGGCGGCGCGCAGCGGCTCGAACGGCTGCGCGGTTTCGGCGCCAGCTTCGGCGGCGCGCTGATCTGCCTGTGCTCGCGGCTCGCGCTCGCCGACAACACGCAAGGCGTGCTGGTGGTCTCGACCGAGCGCGCCGGCAAGGAACTGGCGCTGCCCGAGCGCGCGCGCCGGCTGCTCGCCGATCTGCAGCGGCCGGCGGCGATCTTCAGCGCCGACGGCGAACTGATCGACGCCGTGCCTGAGGCGCGCGAGCGCTTCGGCAAGGCCGCCGACCTGACCGCGCTCGGCGCCGCGTTGCTGGCGCGCGAGGCCATGCTCAATGGCCGCGCCGAAGGCGAGATCGCGGCCGGACGCATCGCCATGCTCAAGCTCGGCGCCGGCCAAACCGCGGTCGCCCTGCTGCTGGCATTCCCCGCGCTGGCGCCGGCCGCGCGGCCCGAGCCGGAGCAGGCGCCCTCCGCCCCCAATCCCGCAGCGTCCGAGCCACGCGCGCGCCACGTCCCGCTGCGCTTCGTCTGGCAAATGGACGCGGCCAACCGCTTTACGCTCGGCGCCGAGGAATTCGCCCGACTGCTCGGTCCCAAGACCGCCGCCGTGCTCGATCGCCCCTGGGCGGAGATCGCGGCCGCGCTCAAGCTCGATCCCGCCGGCCAGGTCGCCGCCGCGCTCGCCGCGCGCGACACCTGGAGCGGCATCGTGGTGAATTGGCCGGTCGATGACGACGCCGAGCGGCTGCCGATCGAGATGTCGGGCCTGCCGGTGTTCGACCGCGAGCGGCAATTCGCCGGCTTCCGCGGCTTCGGTATTTGCCGCGACGTCGACCGGCTGACGGCGCTTGAGCGCCGCGGCGCCGCGGTTTCCGTGCCGCCCGAGGAGCCCGCCAAGGTGCTGCCGTTCCGCGCGCCGTCGCCGCCGCCGCCCGTGCAACAGGCGCCGGCGCTCAGCCCGGGCGAGCACTCGGCCTTCCAGGAGCTGGCGCGCGAATTGGGCGAGCGGCTGAAGAAGCCCGGCAATCCGGCGGGGCCGGCGCCGGACGATTTCGGCCCCGAGCCTTTCGTCGCGCCGCCGCCGGCAGCGCCGGCCCAGCCGCCGCGCGCCGCGCGCAACGGCGACGCCGCGCGCGACACCAGCGAAGGCCGGCCGATCCTCGACCGGCTGCCGGTCGGCATCCTGGTCTACCGGCTCAATACGCTGATCTATGCCAACCGCGCCTTCCTCGACTGGACCGGCTACGGAACGCTTGCAGCGCTGGCCGAGGCCGGCGGGCTCGACAGCCTGTTCATCGAAACCAAGGGTGAGACGCCCAAGGACGGCAACGGCGCCAAGACGCTGACCATCACCACCGTCAACGGCAATCAGCGGCCGGTCGAAGGCCGCCTGTTCAGCGTGGCGTGGAACAAAGAGAACGCGCTGGTGCTGATGCTCAACACGCAAGCCGCGCCCGACGACGGCCAAAGCAAGGCGGCGGAATTGTCGCTGCGGCGGATGCAGGCGGAGAACCAGGAGCTCGCCGCGATCCTCGACACCGCCACCGACGGCGTGCTGGTGCTCGACCGCGCCGGCCGCGTGCTCTCGGCCAACCACAGCGCCCAAGCGCTGTTCGGTTTCGATGCCGCCGGTTTCGCCGAACTGACGCTCGGCGACCTGCTGGCGCCGGAGAGCCGGCGCGGCGTGCTCGACCATCTCGACCGGCTGGCGCGCAATGGCGGCCCGGAAAGCTTCGACGCCGGGCGCGAGGCGATCGGGCTGGTGCGCCAGGGCGGGCTGGTGCCGCTCTACATCACCATAGGGCGCATCGCCGACGGCGAGAAGCTGTGCGCGGTCATGCGCGACATCACCGCCTGGAAGCGCAGCGAGGAAGAACTGATCAACGCCAAGCAGGAGGCCGAGAAGGCCTCCACCGCCAAGTCGGAATTCCTCGCCAAGATCAGCCACGAGATCCGCACCCCGCTCAACGCCATCATCGGCTTTTCCGAGGTGATGATGGACGAGCGCTTCGGACCCGTCGGCAACGAGCGCTACCGGCAATATCTCAAAGACATCCACGCCTCCGGCGGGCACCTGATCTCGCTGCTCAACGACCTGCTCGATCTGTCCAAGATCGAAGCCGGCAAGCTCGACCTCACTTTCGTGAGCGTCAATGTGAACGACCTGGTGCAGCAATGCGTCGCCATCATGCAGCAGCAGGCCAACCGCGAGCGCGTCATCATCCGCACCTCGTTGCCGGTCAGCCTGCCGCAGATCGTCGCCGACGCGCGCTCGGTGCGCCAGATCGTGCTCAATCTGTTGTCGAATTCGATCAAATTCACCGGCGCCGGCGGGCAGGTGATCGTCTCGACCGCGCTCACCGACGATCACGAGGTGGTGCTGCGGGTGCGCGACACCGGCGCCGGCATGAGCGAGAAGGAATTGCAGACCGCGCTCGAGCCGTTCCGCCAACTCGCCACCGCGGCGCGCTGGGGCTCGAGCGGCACCGGGCTGGGCCTGCCGATCACCAAGGCGCTGGCCGAGGCCAACCACGCGCGTTTCCACATCACCAGCCAAGTGCGGGACGGAACCCTGGTGGAAGTGGCGTTTCCGGCCACCCGCGTGCTCGCGCAATAGGCAAAATCGCGCGGCAACACGCTTAACCGGCAGCGGCCATGAAAGGGTCATAGAGGCTGGCCAAGGTTGGCCACGCCCGGGCCGATGATATAGTTCGCCCGGCAACGACATCGAAACAACCGGAAATTCCCTCCTTTGACGGCCGCCACTGGCTTTAGACGCTTGGGATTGGCCCTGCTCGCCGTGACCGCGGCCGGCGTGGGCGCGCTCGTCGGCGCCAGCTATCTGATCTCGCCCGAAGCCGTGCGCGCCCAGGTGCTGAGCGAAATCCGCGCCGTCACCGGGTTGAACCCGACGCTGCGCGGAGAGGTGTCGGTCAAGTTGTTCCCCACCGGCAGCGTCAGCTTCGGCGAGGTGGTGCTTGGCGAGGGCGGCCAGCCCGCGCTCAGCGCCGAACGGCTCACCGCGCGGCTGCGCTTCTTTCCGCTGCTCACCGGCCGGGTCGAGATCGCCGACGTGTCGCTGGAGCGGCCGACCATCCTGGTCGATGTGGAGCCGAACGGCCGCTCCAACTGGTCGAGCCTGATCGAGGCGCTGGCGCGCAGCCAGAAGCCGAACGCGCAGCGCGCGGCGGCGTTCTCCGAGATGCGCATCGCCGACGGCACCGTGGTGGTGCGCGACAAGGAGCGCAAGGTCAGCGAGACTTTCGCCAACGTGGCGTTTTCGCTCGCCTGGCCCTCGATCTCCAAGAGCTTCGGCGCCACCGGCCGCTTCGTCTGGCATGACGAGCCGTTGAACATGACCTTGACGCTGTCCGACTTCGCCGCCGCGCTCGCCGGCAACCGCAGCGGGCTGAAGCTGCGCATCGCGGGCAACCCGCTGAAGACCGCCTTCGAAGGTTCGGTCAGCGTCAAGCCGACGCTCAAGGTCGAAGGCACCTTCGCCGCCGACACCGCCTCACTGCGCGACGCGCTGATCTGGCTCGGCCAAAAGCCGCTGCCCGGCGGCGGTTTCGGCCACTTCGCCATCAAGGCCAAGGCCGACGTGGTGGGCGGCACCATCGGCCTCAACAACGTCAATGTCGAACTCGACGGCAACAGCGCCGAGGGCGTGCTCACCTTCGCCACCGACGGGCGGCAGACGCTGCAAGGCACGCTCGCCTCCGACAAGCTCGATCTCACGCCCTATTTGTCCACCATCAAGCTGCTCACCGCCAATCAGCGGGAATGGAACAGCAGTCCCATCACGCTCGAGGGCCTGACCAGCACCGATTTCGATTTGCGGCTGTCGGCCGGCAACGTGGTGCTCTCCGATGCCAAGCTCGGCCGCACCGCCATCGGCGCCAATCTGCGCGCCGGGCATCTCAACGTCACCATCGGCGAGGCGCAGGCCTATGGCGGCTTGATCAAGGGCTCGGTGACGCTCGCCAGTTTCGACCAGGGCGTCGACGTCAAATCGCAACTGCAATTCACCGATGTGGATCTGGCAAGCTGTCTCGGCCAGTTGTTCGGACTGCGCCGGCTGGAAGGCAAGGGCGACATCGCCTTCGCGGTCGAAGGCTCGGGCGACAGCGTGCTCGCCGTGACCCGCACGCTCAACGGCAGCGCCAGCCTGACCGGCCGCGACGGCGCGATCGCCGGTTTCGACGTGGAGCAACTCCTGCACCGGCTGGAGCGGCGGCCGCTGTCGGGCGGCGGCGATTTCCGCAACGGCCGCACGCCCTATGACAACATCGCGGTGGCGCTGAAGATCGTGCAGGGCAAGGTCAACGTCGAGGACATGAAGGTCGCAGGCCCCGCCGTGCAGCTGGCGCTGACCGG
Source organism: uncultured Alphaproteobacteria bacterium (assembly GCA_963742375.1). Lineage (GTDB taxonomy): Bacteria > Pseudomonadota > Alphaproteobacteria > Rhizobiales > Xanthobacteraceae > Pseudolabrys. The sequence goes on along the minus strand of CAVULP010000005.1, from coordinate 906,926 downwards.
CTCCGCCTCGATCCCGCAGCGCGAGCTCGACCTCACCGGCACCGCCGCCTTGGTGACGCCGGCAAGGGCCGGGACGGCCCCCTTCGCCCTGCCCTTCATCGTGCAGGGCTCCTGGGACGATCCGATCATGCTGCCCGACGCCGAGGCCCTGATCCGCCGCTCGGGCGCCGCCGCCCCGCTGCTCGATGCGGTGCGCGACCGGCGCGCGCGCGATGCCGCCCGCTCGGTGATCGAGCGGCTGACCGGCCGCAGCGTCGGCGCCATGCCGGCAGCCGAGCCGGCGCCGGCGCCGGCCAAATAAGCCCCTAAACTGCCGAAATCCCGGCCCGCGCGCGTGTCGCGCGGCCGCCATTTGACTATGATTGCGCCGGAGACGAATCACCCCGCCGGGTGACCCCGGCGCGACAGGGCGCGGATGTTGCACGCAACTCTCCGGACGCTGGTCAAGGTCGTCGTCGCCTCGCTGGTGGTGGGAACGATCCTGGCTCATTTCGGCATCACCGCCGACAGGCTGATGCACGAGATCGGGCTGTCGGCCGACCGCGTGCGAGGATTATGCGCGGCAGGGTTTCGACTGGGCCTGGCCGAACCTGCTGCTTGGGCGCGATGATCATCGTGCCGGTCTGGTTCCTGGTCTATATCCTGCGCCCGCCCGGCCAGAGCAGCAGCGAATAGCAAGCCGAAACAGCGTGGCGCGTGTCACACTGTCGTGCGACAATAAGCGCGGCTGCAATGACGGCCGCAAACCTTTATAAAATCCCGCATAATGTCGAGAGGAGGGAATGAATAATGCGGGAATTGCTCATGGGAATCACTTTGCTGATCGTCAGCGCCGGATCGTTGACCGCCTGCCTTCCGCGAAACGGCAAGAAAGCCTGGTTCGTCGGGATACCGTTCTTTGACGCAGGCGTGCCGGTAATCATCCTCTCCATCTTTGTTGTCGGAGTTGTCCTCGTCGTCGCCTATTTCACGACGATCGACGACCTGACCTTGTCGGGCGGACGTTTGTAGCCAGCCACGAGCTTAGACCTGCGCGGCAAAGCCGCGCGCTCGCGCCGCACGGCGCCGCGCTTGGTCATGCAGCGAGGCGGCGACGATGCCGAGCGCCACCACCGCGATCATGATGGTGCAGATCGCGTTGATCTCCGGCTTCACGCCGAGCCGCACCTCCGAATAGATGCGGATCGGCAGCGTGGTGGCGCCCGGCCCGGTGGTGAAGCTCGCGATCACCAGATCGTCGAGCGACAGCGTGAAGGCCAGCATCCAGCCGGCGGCGATCGCCGGCGCGATCAGCGGCAGCGTGACGGTCAGGAAGGTCTTGAGCGGCGGGCAGCCGAGATCCATCGCCGCCTCCTCCAGGCTGCGGTCGAAGCCGAGCAGCCGCGACTGCACGACCACGGTGACGAAGCACATGCGTCAGCGTGGTGTGCGCGACGGCGATGGTCCAGAAGCCGCGGTCGACATTGAGGGCGACGAACAGCAGCAGCAGCGACAGCCCGGTGATGACCTCCGGCATCACCAGCGGCGCATAGACCATGCCGGAGAACAGCAGGCGGCCGCGGAAGCGCCCGAAGCGCGACCAGCGCGACGGCGGCGCAGCGTGCCGAGCACGGTCGCGGCGCGTCGCCGACAGGCGCGGCGATGCGCAGGCTCGATCCAGGCCGCCTGCAAGCATGGCGCTCGTCGTGCAGCAGCGCGACGATACCAGCGCGTCGACCAGCCGCCCCAGACCGTGACCAGCCGCGAGGCGTTGAACGAATAGATCACCAGGATGACGATCGGCAGATAGAGGAAGGCGAGGCCGAGCGCGACCGAGGCGACGTTGAAGGCCGAAGTGCCGCGCGCATCAGCGCAAGCCCTCCAGCTGCGCGCGTCTGCAGGCGCTGGTAGAGCACGATCGGCACGCACCAGGAGCGCCAGCAGCGCGACCGCGATCGCGGAGGCCACCGGCCAGTCCTGGTTGGAGAAGAACTCGGTCCACAGCGTCTGGCCGATCATCAGCGCTTCGCGAGCCGCCGAGCAGATCGGGAATGACGAACTCGCCGACGATCGGGATGAAGCAGAGCAGCGCGCCGGCGGCGATGCCGGGCAGCGACAGCGGCAGCGTCACCAGCCAGAACGCCTTCCAGCGCGGGCAGCCGAGATCGGCGGCGGCCTCCAGCAGCGTCTCGTCCATCTTCTCGAGCGTGGCGTAGAGCGGCAGCACCATGAACGGCAGATAGGAATAGACGATGCCGATATAGACCGCGGTGTCGGTCGACAGCCATGCCAGCGGCGCGTCGATGATGCCGAGCGCGAGCAGCACCTCGTTGAGCAGGCCGTCGCGCTGCAGGATGTTGATCCAGGCATAGATGCGGATCAGGAACGAGGTCCAGAACGGCAGCACCACCAGCATCACCAGGACGGCTGCAGGCGGCGCGGCGCGCGCGCGATGCCGTAGGCGATCGGATAGCCGATCAGCAGCAGGATCGCGGTCGAGACGCGCGGCGACCTCGAGGCTCTTGAGATAGGACAGCAGATAGAGTCGAGTCGCGAGCCGAGCAGCCGGTAGTTGTCGAGCGACAGCCGCGCGAAGAAATGCTTGCAGCCCCTGCCAGCCGGCGGCGAGATCGAGCACCGGCACATAGGGCGGCTGCGCGATCGCGGTCTGCGACAGGCTGATCTTGAACACGATCAGGAACGGCACCAGGAAGAACAGCGCGAGCCAGAGATAAGGCACGAGCAGAACCGCGCGCGCGCCCCAGCGTTCGCCGTGCTGTGCGCGGTCATCGTCTAGTCCCGTCAGCACCACGCCGGCGTCGCGCCGGCCATGTGACGCCAGACCAGGTCGTCGAGCGCGAAGGGCGGCCGGCCGCCGGCGTTGGCGAGCGCGACCTTCATCAGCGAGCGGTCGGCGAGCCGCACCTTGTAGATCGAGACATCGCCGAGATAGCCGATCTCGAACACGGTGCCGGCGACCGCGTTGCGGCCGTCCGGCGGCGGGCGCTGCGCGCGCGATGCGCAGCTTCTCCGGCCGCAGCGCGAGCCAGACGCTTGTCGCCCGGCTTGGCGCCGGCTGGCGCCGGCGACCTGCAACTGCCCGAGCGCGGTGGTCGAGCACGCCGCCGTCTTGCCACGCCGCCCCTCGATCAGATTCACCTCGCCGATGAAATCGGCGACCCAGCGCGAGTTCGGCTGCTCGTAGATTTCGGCCGGCGGCGCCACCTGCATCAGCCGGCCCTCGTTCATCACGCGCGATGCGGTCGGCGACGGTCATCGCCTCTTCCTGGTCGTGCGTGACGATGACGAAGGTGGTGCCGAGCTTGCGCTGCAATTCCATCAGCTCGAACTGGGTCTCGCCGCGCAGCTTCTTGTCGAGCGCGGCCAGCGGCTCGTCGAGCAGCAGCACGCGCGGGCGCTTGATCAGCGAGCGCGCCAGCGCCACGCGCTGGCGCTGGCCGCCGGAGAGCTGGTGCGGCCTGGCGCTTGCCGAAACCTTGCAGCTTGACGAGCGCCAGCATCTCGGCCGACGCGCTCGGCGATGCTCGCGCCTGGCCGACCGGCTCCTGCCGCAGGCCGAAGCGCGATATTGCCCTCGACCGTGAGATGCGGGAAACAGCGCGTAGCTCTGGAACATCATGTTGACCGGCCGCCGGTGCGGCGGCACGCGCGCCGATGTCCTCGCCGTCGAGCAGGATGCGGCCTTCGCTCGGCGTCTCGAAGCCGGCGAGCAGGCGCAGCAGCGTGGTCTTGCCGCAGCCGGAAGGCCCGAGCAGCGCGAAGAATTCGCGGTGGCCGATGTCGAGGGTGAGCGTGTCGACCGCGACGATGTCGCCGAAGCGCTTGGTCACCTGCTCGAAGCGCACCAGCGCGGGCTCAGCCCCCTGCTCCGGCCCGCGCGTGCCGCCGTCCGCCATGAATTCCCCTCACGTCCCCGCGCTTGACGCTAGCGGGCAAGCGCCGCGCGCTCAACGGGTCATTCGGGGTCATTCGTCGATTGGAAAATCAGGCGGGCTCGGCCGCCGCGACGTCAGGCTCGGCCTTGGCCGCGGCCGGATGGCGTGGCACCGGGCCGTAATATTCGCCGAGCTGCACGCTCGCGCGCGGCTTGAGCAGGATCGACAGCAGCCGGTCGAACAGCGCCTTGGCCGAGACCGGCTTGCACAGGAACTCGTTGACGCCGAGCCTGCTCGCTTCCGACGACGCGCCAGCGCTCGCCGTGGCGCGGTCAGCATGATGATGGGGATGTCCGGGAACGGGAATACGCCGGGCGAGCGCACGATGCGCACCAGCTCCGGGCCGTTGAGCAGCGGCATTTCCCAGTCCAGGACGACGATGTCGGGGGTGACCGAGCGGATCATCTCGAGCGCGGCGATGCCGTCGCCGGCCTCGTAGACTTTCTTGACGCCGATATTGGCGAGCAGGTTGCGCACCAGATTGCGCATGAACGGATTGTCCTCGACCACCAGCATGCGCAGCTGCTGGATCAGGATATTCGGCTTGCTTGGCGTTGACGCGCATGGGTTTGCGGCCTTGAGGGCTGGCCGCGATATTGTTCGGCAAAGATCACCGGGCCGTTAACGTGCGCCCGACCGCGTCCTGCCAGCCGGCATATTTGCGGGCGCGGGTGGCCTCATCCATGCGCGGCTCAAAGCGGCGGTCGAGCCGCCATTGCGCGGCAAAACCGTCGAGATCGGGGCATAGCCCGGCCGCCCGGCCGGCGAGATAGGCGGCGCCCAGCGCGGTGGTTTCCATCACCTTCGGCCGGTCGACCGGCGCGGCCAAGATGTCGGCGAGGAATTGCATGGTGGCGTCGCTCGCGGTCATGCCGCCGTCGACGCGCAGGACGCCGGCCTCCTTGCCCGTCGCCGGCCAGTCGGCGCGCATGGCCTCGAGCAGGTCGCGGGTCTGGTAGCCGACCGCTTCCAGCGCCGCGCGGGCGATCTCGGCAGCGCCGCAATTGCGCGTCAGCCCGAAGATCGCGCCGCGCGCCTGCGGATCCCAATAGGGCGCGCCGAGGCCGACAAAGGCCGGCACCAGATAGACCTGCTCGGCCGGATCGGCCAGCGCGGCCAGCGCGTCGGCCTCCGGCGCCTTGGCGATGATCTTCAAGCCGTCGCGCAGCCATTGCACCGCGGCGCCGGCGATGAAGATCGCGCCTTCCAGCGCATAGGTGCGCTTGCCGTCGAGCTGATAGGCGATGGTGGTGAGCAGCCGGTTGCGCGAGGCAACCGCGTTCGGCGCCGGTGTTGAGCAGCGCGAAGCAGCCGGTGCCGTAGGTCGATTTCATCATGCCGGGCTTGAAGCAGCCCTGGCCGATCGGTCGCCGCCTGCTGGTCGCCGGCCATGCCGAGAATGCGGATGGGCGCGCCGAACAACGCCGGGTCGGTGACGCCGAACTCGCCGGCATTGTCGCGCACCTGCGGCAGCAGGCTTGGCGGCACGCCGAACAGCGCGCACAGGCTCGTCGTCCCAGCGCGCCGTTGCCGATGTCGAACAGCAGCGTGCGCGCGGCATTGGTGGCGTCGGTGGCGTGCACCTTGCCGCCGGTCAGCCGCCACAGCAGGAAACTGTCGATGGTGCCGAAGGCGAGCCGGCCCGCCTGCGCCGCGGCGCGCGCGCCGTCCACATTGTCGAGCAGCCAGGCGATCTTGGTGGCGGAGAAATACGGATCGAGCAGCAGCCCGGTCTTGGCGGCGATCTCCGGCTCGTGGCCGGCCGCGCGCAGCGCCGCGCAGGAGTCGGCGGTGCGGCGGTCCTGCCAGACGATGGCGTTGTGGATCGGCTTGCCGGTTCGCGCGGTCCCAGACCACCGTGGTCTCGCGCTGGTTGGTGATGCCGATGCCGGCGATGTCGCGCGCGCCAAGCCCGGCCTTGCGCCATGGCGCTCGCGCACGCGTGGCGACGGTTGCCGCCCAGATCTCCTCGGGGTCGTGCTCGACCCAGCCGGGCGCCGGATAGATCTGGTGCAATTCCTGCTGCGCGCTGGCGAGCGGCGTGAGCGCGGCGTCGAACACGATGGCGCGCGTCGAGGTGGTGCCCTGGTCGATGGCGATGAGAGCGGCTGGCAAGACTAACCCCGCAGCAGCCAGCGTCGGACGACGCTGAAAGCAGCGCGGAGCTTAGTTCAACAGGACCAGATTGGCGATTGCCCGATCGTTGTCGGCATGGACCGCGGTCGCCATCTTGCGCGGCGCCGGCCCGTAATAGTCGCCGCTCTTGACCAGCCGACGCGGCTTGGTCAGCACCGAGACCAGCCGGTCCTGCAAGGCCTTGGACGACACCGGCTTGAGCAGAAATTCGTTGACGCCGATCTTGCACCGCCTCGATCACGCGCGAGCGCTCGCCATGGCCGGTGAGCATGATGATCGGCACGTCGGGAAACGGGAAGGTGTCGGGCGAGCGCACCATGCGCACGAAGCCGGCGCCGTCGAGCCCGGGCATTTCCCAGTCGAGGATGACGACGTCCGGCGCCATGCTGCGGATGAACTCGAGGCCGGCCGGCCCGTCGGGCGCCTCGTAAACGGTGCGCACGCCGATGCTCATCAGCAAGGTGCGCACGACCTTGCGCATGTAATGCTCGTCGTCCACCACCAGGACCTTGGTGGCGGCAAACCGCGCGGCGAGCGCCTTGGCGTCGATCGGCATTGGACGGTCCGTTATCCCCGAAAACGGCACTTTCGGATGGAACTTAAATCACAAATGTGTAGCAACCCGCTGAACGCGGCCGCGGCAATTGCAGCGGTCACGGCAAGGTTTGGGTAACCATGTCAGCGCGCGGTTTGCCGCGCCTTTTGCGGATTGAGCGCGGCGATGAAGCGGCTGAGCGCGCCGCGCTCCTCCTCGCTGGCGCCAAGACCGAGCTTGCTGCGCCGCCACAGCACGTCGTCGGCGGTCTGCGCCCATTCGTGCTCGACCAGATAGCGCACCTCGGCGCCGGTCAGGTCGCCGGTGAAACGCTCGCCCAGATCGTCGAGGCTTTGCGCGTCGCCGAGGATGCGTTCGGCGCGCCGTCCATAGGCGCGCGCCAGCCGCCGCGCATGCGGCTCGGACAGAAACGGCCAGCGGCCGATCAATTCCGCCACCAGCGCGTAGAAGCCGTCGGGCGGGAAATCGCCGCCCGGCAGCGTGGAGCCGGCGGTCCAGGGCGGCAGCGCCTGGAAGAAATGGCCGATCTTGGCCATCGCCGCCTCCGCCAGCTTGCGGTGGGTGGTGATCTTGCCGCCATAGACGGTGAGCAGCGGCGCCTCATGCGGCTGCTCGTCGAGCACCAGCGTGTAGTCGCGCGTGACGTCTTCCGGCTTGCCGGCGCCGTCGTCGTAGAGCGCGCGCACGCCGGCGAACGACCACACCAGCTCGTCGGGCGTGACCTTGTCGCGGAAATATTCGTTCACCGTGTCGCAGAGATAGAGGATCTCGCCCGGGTCGGGCGACGGCGAATTGAGGTCGCCGACGAAATTCTCGTCGGTCGTGCCGATCAGCGTGAAATCCTGCGCGAACGGCAGCGCGAACACCACGCGGCCGTCGGCCGCCTGCAAGATGTAGCCGCAATCGTGCTCGAAGCGCCGGCGCACCACGATGTGGCTGCCCTTGATCAGCCGCACCGGCGCTGCGAGCGGCTGGCGGATCACGGTTTCGGCGACCTCGCCGATCCAGGGCCCGGCGGCGTTGACCAAAGCGCGCGCGGTCGCAACGCTGCGATGGCCGCGGCTGTTGAACACCAGCTCCCATTCGTCGCGGCGCTCGGCGCGCGTGAGCCGCGTGCGGGTGCGGATGACGGCGCCGTGCTCGGCGGCGTCGAGCGCGTTGAGCACGACCAGCCGCGCATCGTCCACCAGGCAATCGGAATATTCGAAGCCATAGCGGAACAGCCGCTTGAGCGGCGCGGCCGAGCGGGTAATGGGTGAGTTCGACGGTCTTCGAGGCCGGCAGCAGCTTGCGCGCGCCCAGCCAGTCGTAGAGCAAGAGGCCGAAGCGCAGCACCAGCGCGTTGCGCCGGCCCGGCAGCGGCGGCAGCAGGAAGCGCGTCGGGCGGATCACGTGCGGGGCCATGCGCAGCAGCACTTCGCGCTCGCGCAGCGCCTCGCGCACCAGCCGGAAGGCGCCCTGCTCCAGATAGCGCAAGCCGCCATGGATCAACTTGGAGGAGGCCGAGGAGGTGCCGGAGGCAAGGTCGTTCATCTCGACCAGCAGCACGCGCAGCCCGCGGCCGGCGGCGTCGCGCGCGAGCCCGGTCCCATTGATGCCGCCGCCGATAATGGCGAGGTCGAAGTCGGCCATTGTTGCCAGAAATTGCCTGCTGATTCGCGTCGTGTGCCGCAGAATGGGCGGCTTGTGCGGGCAACTCAAGAACGCAGCGCGTTAATCCCGATTTAACGGCACAAACTTCAGCCCCGATTGCCAATTCCATTCGATCTCGCCATATCAATAGGATGCCCTCCCCTCGCCTGCTGGTCATCGAAGGCAATTCACCGCAAACCACCGCCGAGCACGTGGAGGCCGGCGGCGTGCCGGCGAGCAAGGGCTATTCCAACCTGCTGCGCGAGCTGCTGCCGGGCGCGGCGGTGGACATCTGCTATCCGGGCGACCCGGCGGCGACGCTGCCCGAGGGCGAGGGGCTGGAAGGCTATGACGGCATCGCCATCACCGGCTCGGCGCTGCACGTCTATAACGGCGGGCCGGAAGTGATGCGGCAGGTCGAGCTCATGCGCGCGGCGCTCGCCACCGGCACGCCGCTGTTCGGCTCGTGCTGGGGCCTGCAAGTGATCGCGGCGGCGGCCGGCGGCAGCGTGCGCAAGAACCCGAAGGGCCGCGAGATCGGCTTCGGGCGCGGCATCAGGCTGACCGAAGCCGGCCGCAAGCATCCGATGTATGTCGGCAAGCTCGACGTGTTCAACGCGCCGACCGTGCATCTCGACGAGGTCGAGGCCGTGCCGCCGGGCACCACGGTGCTCGCCACCAATGCCGTGTCCGCGGTGCAGAGCGTGGAGATCCGCACCAACGGCTCGGTCGCCTGGGCGGTGCAGTATCACCCGGAATATCCGTTACGCGAATTGGCGGCGATCGTGCGCCGCATCGGCACCCGGCTGATCGGCGAAGGCTTCTTCGCCGACGAAGACGGCGTGATGGGCTTCGCGCAGGATCTCGATGTGCTCGACCGCGATCCGGAATGCAAGCGCCTGTCATGGCTGCACGGCATCAGCCAGAATGTGCTCAACAAAAAGCTGCGCGTGAGCGAGGTGGCAAACTGGATCGAATTTCAGGTGCTGCCGACGCGGGTGAAGCGGGGAAGAGGTTGAGCGATTTTTCCGGCAAGCACGCGGTGGTGACCGGCGGCACCGGCGCGCTCGGCAGCGCGGTGGTCGGTCGCCTGCTCCGCGCCGGCGCGCACCTGCACGGTGTCCTATGTGCACGAGACGGAGGCGCAACGCTTTGCGCATCGCGGCGATCCGAACGTGACGCTGATCGCTGTCACCGATCTGGCCGACGAGGCGATGGTCGGCAAGCTCTATGCCGGGGTCACGGCTTCTCGCTCTCTTTGGGCCTCGATCCATATTGCGGGCGGCTTCGCCATGGGCGCGGTGGCCAAGACCGATAAAGCGGCGTTGATGGCGCAACTCGATACCAATTTGGTGTCGTGCTTCCTGTGTTGCCGCGCCGCGGTGAATGCGCATGAAAAGCGGTGGCCGCATCGTCAATGTGGCGGCGCGTCCCGCGCTCGAATGGCGCAGCGGCGCCGGCATGGCGGCCTATACGGTGGCCAAAGCGGGCGTCGCCGCGCTGACCGTGGCGCTGGCCGAAGAGGTCGCCAAAGACGGCATTCTGGTGAATGCGGTGGCGCCCTCGATCATGGATACGCCGGCAAACCGCAAGGCAATGCCGAAGGCGGATTTCGATGCCTGGCCGAAGGTGGACGAGGTCGCGGCGACGATTTTGTTTCTGGCTTCGCCCGACAATACAGTCACCCGCGGCGCCATCGTGCCGGTGTACGGGAAGTCCTAACCCGCGATCGGGACCAGCTCGAGCGGCGGGCGCAGCAGGCGCTGCACGGCGCCGGCAGCGACCACGACGCGGCCTTCGGCGTAGGCCTCGTGGTTCTTCTCGATGTCGTCGAGATCGTATTGATAGTTCACCATCAATCCGCAGGCCTGCTCGATCGCCTTTTCCGAGGTATCGCCAAGCCAGTTGATGCGTTCCAAGCGCGCACCGTTACCGAGATGGAAACGCGCCACCGGATCGAGCGGCAGTCCGCGCGACGTCTTGGCGCGCAGGAAATACCAGGCCGCAGCGCGCATCAGTGGCTGCTCCAAGTTGCTGAAAATCTCCGGATCGGTCCACCAATGCGGCCGCTCCATCAGCTCGAGCACGACCCGGTCGCCCTCGCTGAGCGCTGCGGAATTCTCCGCTTTCAGTTCGCCCGCGAGCCATTGCCGGAAGCCCGGCACCGGCGACAGCGTGACGAAGGTCGTGAGCTTGGGCAGCTCACGGCAGATTTCCTCGACCACCTGCTTGATCAGAAAATTGCCGAACGACACGCCGGCAAGTCCGCGCTGGCAATTGGAGATCGAATAGAACACCGCCGTGCGCGCTTTGTCCGGCCCGATGAAGTCCTGCCGACCGCTGGCGAGGATGGGCGCGATGGCGCCGGGTATCTCGCGCTCGAGCGCCACTTCGACGAAGATCAGCGGGTCGTCCACCAGCGCGGGATGGAAGAAGGCGTAGCAGCGCCGGTCGGGCGGATCGATGCGCCGGCGCAAATCGTCCCAGCCGCGAATCTCGTGCACCGCCTCGTAGCGAATGAGCTTCTCCAGCACGATGGCCGGCGTCGACCAATCGATGTGGCGCAGCACCAGGAAGCCGCGGTTGAACCAGGACGAGAACAGGTGGACGAAATCCGCATCGACCGCGGCGAGATCGTCGCGGCGATGGTCGAGCGCGTCTAAAAGCTGCTCGCGCATGCGCACCAAGGCGACGGTGCCGCCAGGCGCGAGATTGAGGCGGCGGAATAATTCCTGCCGGCGCGGCTCGGAGGCGGCGTGGACTTCTGCGGTGGTTTCGTCGCTGGGCTTTTCGCGCCAGGCGGCGATCGCCGCTTCCAAATGCGCGGCGTCGGTGCCGAAGCGCAAGGCCAGCGCCTCGAAAAAGGCGATGCGCGGGCCGGTCGTCAATTCCGCATAGCGAGTGAGGATCTCGCGCGCGAGCGCGACGCCGGAGGCTTCGCCGCGCGAGGACAAGAGTTCCTCGCACATCTCGACCAGGCCTTCGGAGCGGGTCGAATCGATGCCGCGCCGGTCGCGCGCGCGGTCGATCAGCGCGCGGCCGCGCTCGGAAATGGTCTGCAGCAGTTCGCCGAAAAAAGAGGCGTTCATCGTGGTTTTCCGCAACCGTCCGACGGTCCGGCAGCCGCTATTTGCCGACGCCCATCAGATGATTCGGCAACCATGTGGCAATTTCGGGGAAGATACACAAGATCACGATCGCCAGCATCATGCAGATGACATAGGGCAGCGTGCCCCACATGACTTTTGTGACGGGCACGTCGGGCGCGATTGCGCTGACGATATAGATGTTGAGCCCGACCGGCGGATGGATCAGGCCGATCTCCATATTGATCGTCAGTATGACGCCGAACCAGACCGGGTCGAAGCCGGCGGCGGTAATGATCGGCAGCAGGATCGGCGAGGTCATCAGGATGATGGCGGCGGGCGGGATGAAGAAGCCGCAGACCAGCAGGAACAGGTTGATCATCCCCATCAGCACCCAGCGATTGAAGTGCGCGTCGGCGATCGCCTGCGCCAGCGTCTGGGTGAGATAGAGCGAGGTCAGCATGTAGCCGAACAGCACGGCGGCGGCGATGATGGTCAGGATCATCACCGACTCGCGCATGGTGTCGCGCAGGATCAGCCAGATCTGGTCCGGCTTCCACAGCCGGTAGATCAGGATCGCCAGGATCAGGCACATGGCCGCGCCGACGCCGGCCGCTTCCGACGGCGTCGCGATGCCGCCGTAGAGCACGTACATCACGCCGACGACGATGGCGAGGAACGGCGCGATCTTCGGAATCGAGCTGAATTTTTCCTTCCAGGTGTAGCGGAAATCGGCGGCGTGCGAGCGAAAGCCCGAGCGCCAAATGGCGAACATCGACCACAGCATGAACAGGCGGTCAGCATGACGCCCGGAACGACGCCGGCGATGAACAGCCGCCCGATCGAGGTTTCGGTGGCGATGCCGTAGAGGATGAAGGTGATCGACGGCGGAATGAGAATGCCGAGCGTGCCGCCGGCGCAGATCGAGCCGGTCGCGACCTCGTCCGGATAGCCGCGCCGGCGCATCTCCGGGATGCCCATCTTGCCGATGGCGGCGCAGCAGGCGGGCGAGGAGCCGGTGAGCGCCGCGAAGATCGCGCAGGCGCCGAGATTGGACAGCACCAGCCCGCCGGGCAGCCGGTAGAGCCAGCGGTCGAGCGCCTCGTAGAGATCCTTGCCGGCGGGCGAGGAACCGATGGCCGCCCCCATCATCACGAACATCGGAATGGCGACCAGCGTGAACTCGTCGAGACCCGAATAAAACGTCTCGGCGACCACATGCATGCTGCTGAAGCCCTGGAAGATCAGCAGAAAGATGATCGAGATTGCGCCCAGGCCAAAGGCGACCGGAATCCCTGAGACCAGCATCAGCAGCGTGACGACCAGGACGATGGAGCCTTGGGCGGTCGAGCTCATCCCGCGCCTCCCAGCGCTTCACGCGCGTGCTCGCGCGCGATCGCCTCGGCATCGGCCTTATCCGAAATGCCGAAGGGCGGTGCGCGGCCCGTCACCAGGCTAATCAGTTCGGCGATGTATTGCAGGACAAGAAGGCCGAGCCCGATCGGCATCACCGCATAGGGCACCCACAGGCGCGCGCGCCAGACCGTGTCGGAATGCCAGTCTTTCGACCAGGCCTCGTACCAATAAAGCGTGCAGAGAATGAACAGCACGACGCAGAATGCGAACGCCAGCAATATCGTGTAAAGCGCCAGCCAGATAGCGCGCGCGTGGTCCGAGATAAAGCGGCAGCACGTCGACATTGACGTGACCGCGCGTCATCAGCACATAGGCGCTGCCGATGAAGGTCGCGCCGACGATCGAATAGGTCACGACGTCGATCTGCCAGATGGTGGTTCGATTCAAGATGTAACGCTCGACCACCATGTCGCAGATCACCAGCACCGCGAAGCCGATGAAGAAAGCAGCCGCCACGCCCGCCACGCGTGACAGGAAAGCGACCGCCCGAATGTAAGCGTCCATGGGCCTTGTTTCCGGCTTATCCCGTTCGGAGGTTTTGTCCGGAGGCCCCGTGCGCTCCGGAATCGCACCGGCCGGCGAGCAAACCCGCCGGCCGGCCGACTGTTGTTCGGCGTTACTTAACCGCCAGCGCCTCGTCGATCAGCTTCTTGCCATCGGGCACGTCTTTTTCGAATTTGGCGTAAGAACTTTTCCGCGCCATGTCGAGCCAGGCGTTGTATTCGGCGTCGGTCAGACTGACGACCTTCACCTTGTGATCCACGAAGGCCTTGATGGCATCCTTGTTCACTTCGTCGGCCTTGGCTTCGTAGAACTTCTGTGCGTCCTTGCCGGCCTTGATGACGGCGGCCTGCTGTTTCTTGTCGAGCTTGTCGAAGCTCTTCTTCGACATCAGCACCGGCTCATACATGAACCACAGCGCATTCTTGCCGCCGGCGGTGAGGCACTTGGTGACTTCGTAGAGCCGCATCGAGGCGAAGGTGCCGAGGCTGGTGTCGGTGCCGGTGACGACGCCGGTCTGGAACGCATTGTAGATTTCGTTCGACGGCGGGCTGACGATCGAGGCGCCGGCCGCCTGCCACATCGCCGCGAAGGTCGGCCCGGCGGCGCGGAACTTGGCGCCCTTGAGGTCCGCCGGCATCTGGATGCAGCCTTCCTTGCTCGCCATGCCGCCGGCAAACCAGGCGTCGGACAGCACCATCACGCCGTGCTTCTCGATCTCGGCGCGGATCATCTTCATGAATTCGGAATTGTTGATGCGCTTGGCGCGATCCTGATTGCGGATCAGGCCGGGCATCAGCGTGGCGCGAGAAGGTCGGCACCTTGCCGCTGGCGTAGTCGAGCGGGAACAGCGAGATGTCGAGCTGGCCGTCGACCATCGCGTTCCACTGCTGGTTCGGCTTGAACAGCGAGGCGCCGGGATAGACCTGCACGGTGAGGCCGGTGCCGGAGGCGCCAGCTTCCTTGGCGATCATCTGCACCATGTCGTCGCGCACGTCGTGCTTGCCGCCCGGGAACTGGTGCGAAGCCCGCAGCGTCACTTGCGCCTGCGCCGAGGCCGTCAGCAGCACGGCTGCGGCGGCGGTGGCGAACAGTATCTTCATCGTTCTCATTGGAACTCCTCCCTTTGTACGTTTCTTACGGCGATAGTCGCCGCGTTTATAGTGGCCGGTAGAATAGCGAAAAGCCGCTGGCCCGCCCCTCATTCCACATTAGCCGCCGCTGCGTCATAGCGCCATAGGTGAATGCTGTAGCTCGGCGGCAACCCCATGCGGCCAATCGACAATTCCCGGTCTGGCCAGCGCGAAGCGATGGTTTTATAACCCCCGGCATCGTCGTCCATTCCGCGTTCTTTGGGAGCTTTCCAGACATGCCGAAGCCGTTGGCGGGCCTGCGCGTCCTCGAACTCGCCCGCATCCTGGCCGGCCCCTGGGCCGGCCAAATCCTCGCCGATCTCGGCGCCGACGTCGTCAAGGTCGAGCGCAAGGGCGCCGGCGACGACACCCGCGGCTGGGGCCCGCCCTTCGTCGAAGGCAAGGACGGCAAACATATCGGCTCGGCCTATTTCCACGGCGCCAACCGCGGCAAGCGCTCGATCGAACTGGACTTCGAAAGCGAGCAGGGCCGCCGCATCGTGCGCAAGCTGGCGGCGCGCTCGGACGTGCTGATCGAGAATTTCAAGGTCGGCGGGCTCGCCAAGTTCGGCGCTCGACTACAAGAGCCTTGCGCCCGAGAACCCGCGGCTGATCTATTGCTCGGTCACCGGCTTCGGACAGGACGGTCCCTACGCCGCGCGCGCCGGCTACGATCTGATGGCGCAGGGCATGGCCGGCATCATGGACCTGACCGGCACGGCCGAAGGCGAACCGACCCGCATCGGCATTCCGGTCTCCGACATCTTCACCGGCTGCTATTCGGTGATCGGCATTCTGGCGGCGCTGGCCGAGCGCGAGAAAACCGGCAAGGGCTGCTATGTCGACACCGCGCTGGTCGATTCCACCGTCGGCGTGCTGTCGAACCAGGCGCTGAATTTTCTGGTGTCCGGCAAGGTGCCCAAGCGCATCGGCAATGCGCACGCCAACATCGTGCCCTATCAGGTATTTCCGGTCGCCGACGGCCATGTGATCATCGCCACCGGCAATGACGCGCAATATGTCAAGCTGTGCCAGGTGCTGGGCTTGCCCGAACTCGCCGACAATCCGGCCTACAAGGACAATATCGGGCGCTTGCAGCATCGCGGCGAGCTGGTGGGCAAAATCACCGCCGTCACCGCGCGCATGAAACGCGACGACCTGCTCGGCAAACTGGAGGCGGTGGGCGTTCCCGCCGGCCCGATCAACGATCTCGCGCAGGTGTTCGGCGACCCGCAGGTGATCCATCGCGGCATGCAGCTGTCGCTGCCGAGCGCCGCCGCCAAAGGCGGCAGCATTCCGGGCGTGCGCACGCCGATCGTGATGGACGGCTGGAAGGCGGCATCCGAACGCCCCTCGCCGCTGCTCGGCGAGCACACCGCGGAAATCTTGAGCGAGATCGGCGAAGCTTAAGCCGGTCAATCGACCGGGATCACCGCCGCCAGATATTCGCCGTCGCCCTTGACACGCGAACGGTGGCCTTTGCCGTCGCCATCTTCCATCAGCACGGTGTCGCCGGGGCCGAAGCTGCGGGTCTTGCCGTCGCTCGCCGTCACTTCGAGATGGCCCTTCAGGCAGATGAGGAACTGCTTCTTCGGCACGTGAATGGAATTGGCTGCCCAGCCGGCCGGCAGCCGGATGAACTGCACGCCATCGGCCTGATAGGCGTGCGACACGAAGGCCACCGGCGCCGGCGGCCGATAGTCGGCCTCGTCAAGCTTCAACGTGGCATCCTCGAAATGGGTGTTGCCGTTCTTGTCGGCGTGCAGGTGAACATATTTCATGATGCGCTCCTTTCGATGCCGCGGCGCCAAATTGGGTTAGCGATTTATCGCGCGCGCGGCCGATGGCGGCCTTGACCTGGGTCAAATCGCCATTCAGGCCGCCGTAACCGCGGTCGGCGCCAGCGCCTCGATATCGCTGGCGACGTCGATCACGGCCGGGCGTTTTGCCGCCAGCGCGCGGGCCAGCGCCGGCGCGAAATCGCGCGCGTGCTCGACGCGGATGCCGAGCGCGCCCATGTCCTCGGCGAGCTTGGCGAAATTCATCGGATTATAAGTCCACAATTCGCGCGCCTTGGCGGTCTGCTCGCCGCCATAGGCGCGGTCGAAGCCGCGTTTGGACTGGTTGCCGCCGCCATTGTTGTTGACGACGGTGACGCTGGCGATATTCCAGCGCACCGCCGTCTCGACTTCGGCGATGTGATACCAGAAGCCGGCATCGCCGGTGAAAACCACCACCGGGCGGCTCGGACACGCCGCCTTGGCGCCGATGCCGGCCGGAAAGGCCCAGCCGAGATGGCCGGCGCTGCGCATGTAGCTCTGCGAGGCGAAGCGCAGGTCGTACATGCCGCCCATCCACATGCCGGCATGGCCGGTGTCGACCACCACGATGGCGTCGTCCGGCACATGTTGCGTGAGCTCGTGGCAGATGCGCGCCGGATGGATCGGCACGGCGTCCGATTCCAGATCGGCCTTGTATTTGGCGTACCAATCGCTGCGCAGCGTCGGCGATTTCCTTGATCCAGGCGCGCGCGCTTGGCCGCGCTCGACTTATCCGCGCTCGCCAGCATCGCGGAAAGCACCGCTCTTGGCGTCGCCCAGACGCTTGCCTGCAGCGGATAATTGCGGCCGAGCGCTTCCGGCTCGATGTCGATCTGGATCGCCGGCGTTCCGATTTTGGGCACCGCCCAGAAATGCGTGGTCATGCCGCCGGTCTCGCTGCCGATGAAGCAGACGATGATCGGCGGCGCTGACGGCGCGGTTGGCGCTCTCGCGCGAATAGCTGCCGACCACGCCGACCGACAGCGGATGCGTGCCGGGGATGACGTCCTTGCCGTTGAGCGAGGTGGCGACCGGGATTTGCAGCGCTTCCGCCAACGCCACCAGTTCCCTGCCCGCGCCGGACGCACGCACACCGCCGCCGGCAACGAAGATCGGCCGCTCGGCCTTCTGCAAAAGATCGAGCGCGGCCTTCACGTGCGCCGCTTCCGGCTGCGGGCGGAACGGCGGCACGCGGGCGAATTGCGCCTCGACCAGCGCCTCCATCTCGGCTTCCTCGACGTCCACCTGGCCCTCGTTGCCGCGGAATTGCAGATGCACCGGCCCGGGCGCGCCGGAGGTCGCGGTGCGGAAGGCCTGCCGCACCATGTCGGGAATGCGCGCAACGTCGTCGATGGTGGCGTTCATTTTGGTCACCGGCTCGAAGGCCGGCACGTCGTCGACTTCCTGATAGACCTTGCGGAACTTGGTTTTCGGATCGCGCCCGCCGGTAAAAGCGATCACCGGCGAATGCGCCAGATATGCGTCGCGCAGGCCGGCGGCGAGATTGAGCGCGCCGATCACCTGCGCCATGCAGACGCCGGGCTTGCCGGACGCGCGCGCGTAGCCGTCGGCCATGTAGGCGGCCGATTTCTCGCCGTGACAATGCACGCGCGCGATTGTGGTGCGCCGCTCCATCTCGGCGAAGGTGCGCCGCAGCACCGCCGGCACCATGAACACGTGGGTGACGCCGTAGCCCGCCAGCATGTCGGCCAGCACCTCGGCGCCGGTGCGTTTGACGTTGTGGCCGGGCGCCGCCATCAGGCCGCCTCGGGGATGAATTTCATCGCCACGCCGTTGATGCAGTAGCGCAGGCCGGTCGGCGGCGGGCCGTCGTCGAACACGTGGCCGAGATGGCTGCCGCAGCGGCTGCAATGCACCTCGTCGCGCGTCATGCCGTGGCTGGTGTCGGTGTCGCTCTCGACCGCGCCCGGCAGCGGATCGTTGAAGCTCGGCCAGCCGGTGCCGCTCTCGAATTTCTTCTTGGAGACGAACAGCGGCTGGTCGCAGGCCGCGCAGACGAAGGTGCCATGCGCGCTTCTCGAAATTGAGCGCGCAGCTTCCGGGCATTTCGGTGCCGTGCTCGCGCATGATCGCGTATTGCTCGGGGGTGAGCAGCTTGCGCCACTCGGCTTCGGTGTGGGTGACCGGATATTGCTTTTGCATGAGCACTCCTTGCCTCGCGGCAGGAATTTCAACGCCACGCCATTGATGCAATAGCGCAGGTTGGTCGGCGGCGGGCCGTCGGGAAAGCGGTGGCCGAGATGGCTGCCGCATTGCCGGCAATGCACCTCGACGTTCAAGTCGCCGTAGACCGGATCCTTCTTGTGGCCGACCGCGCCCTCGACCGGCGCAAAGAAGCTCGGCCAGCCGGTGTGGCTCTCATATTTGGTCTGCGCGACGAACAACGGCTGATCGCAGCCGGCGCAGACGAAAGTGCCCGGCCGCGTCTCGTTGATTGAGCGCGCAGCTTCCCGCCGGCTCGGTGCCGAACGTGCGCATGACGACGTATTGCTCGGGCTTGAGCAGCTTGCGCCATTCGGCGTCGCTGCGCGTGACGGGCCATTGCGGTTTCATTCGATCCCGCCTCATCCTGAGGAGGCCGCGATCGGCCGTCTCGAAGGATCGGCCATGTTCAGACGCGTCGCTGCGCGATGATCCTGCTTCGGGCCGGTCACTTGATCGCCAGCGGATTGACCGGCGAGCCGACCGCGCCGGTGATCGGGATCGCCGGCGCCACGAACAGGAACTCGTAGACCTTGTCGGCGGCGCAGTCGTCGGCCAGCTCCTTCAGCTGGAAAATCTCGCCCATGGTCATGCCCATGATCGGGATGGTGATCCAGTGCCAGGGCTGGTTGATGCCCTCCTCGCTCTCGTTCGGCCGCACCTCGCAGCCCCAGGTGTCGCTGGCGAGCGCGGCGAGCTCGGTGCGCTTGATCCAGTCCAGCGTCTCGAAGGCGAAGCCGGGCGCGTCGCCGCCCGGATAGCCGTCCCAGCTGCCGGCCTTCTGGCAGCGCTCCATCATGCCGGTGCGCACGATGACGTAGTCGCCGCGCTTGACCTCGACGCTTCTGCTTCTTGGCGGTGTCGTCGAGATCGGCGCAGGTGATGCCGTAGCCGTCGTCGAGCGACTCGACGCCCTTGGCGCGCGCCACGTCGAGCAGCACGCCGCGGCCGACCATCTTGTTCTTGGTCTTCTCGATGCCGCATTTCTGCGCGCCGGCGATGGTCACCTCGCGGCAGTCGTAGCCGTTCCACATGTAGTTCTCATAGAACACGTGGCCGAGCCCGTCCCATTGCGTGCCGCATTGCAGCGGCATCGTCACCATGTCGTCGGCGGCGCGGATGCCGCGCTTGTCGAGCACGCCGGAATAGGCGTCGGTGCCGGTGCGCAGCATGGTGTGGATCGGATTGGTGCGGCCCATCGACGGATATTTGCTCTTGGCGCCCTGCGGCCCGGTGTGGTCGAAATTGAGCGCCAGCGAGATCACCTTGCCCTTCTTCACCAGCCGCGTGGCGGCGACGATGTCCTCGGCGCTGGTGTAATTGAGCGTGCCGATCTCGTCGGCCGGGCCCCATTTGCCCCAGTTCTTGTATTTCTCGGCGGCGTCGCGCAGGTCCTGGCGGGTGACTTTTCGAGCGGCCATTGAATTTCCTCGGCTGGAATATGGATGGTCGGCGGGCATGTTTAACGAAATACAGCCTGCCGGGCCGCACGAAAGCAAGCCCCACCGGCCTGCCGCAAAGCCGGCAAATGTGAGCCAATCGGTTCATCCGGCGTTCAGGCGGTTCGCGTGACAATGCGAATCGATGGACGGGAAATCACGATCAATCCATCCCCTCAAAGGAGGAGACGACATGCTGAAGAAGCTTTCGATTATTCTTTCCGTCGCTGCCGCGCTTGGGCTGGGGCTCGCTCTCGCAGCTCCGCAGCCGGCGTTGGCCAAAGATCCGCCCAAAAAGAAGGTCGTCGTCGTCAAAAAGAATGTTCACAAGAATGTCTATGTCGTCGGCAAAAGCTATAACGGCCACGTCTACTACGGACGCAGCCGCCACCGCTACCACAACAAGTGGTACGCCTATGGCGTCGGCCCGTGCTGGATCAGGGTCGGCGACGTCTGGTTCTGGAACGTGGTGGCCTGCCCGTGAACGCCTGAAGCGTCCGGCGTGAACGCGCGCCGGCAAGCCGTGTAAATTCCGCCCAAGCCGGTTGCCGCCGGCTTGGGCGTTTTTGCTTCTTGCGGGCTGCTAGGAGCGCCCCCGCTCACACGCGCAGGAAAATCTCGCGCTTGTAAAGGAAGCGGGCGAGCAGCACGACCAAGGCAAGTCCCGCCAAATTCGCCACCAACAGGCCGGTGCCGTCGGTCACCATGTCGTCGAAGAAGTCCGCGACGTCGCCGCCCACGAGCCGCGTGGCGACCGGCTCGAAGCCGATCAGCCCGTTGATGAAGTAAAGCAGGATCGCGTTGGCGCCGATCCATACCAACGGCGTCACCCAGGTCTTCAGCCCCCACACGTCGACGATCTGATGCGCGATGCCGAGCAGGATGGCGCTATAGCCGCCGGCGACCAGCACGAAGGACGAAGTCCAGATCGCCTTGATGATCGGGAATTGCAGCGCCCAGAGATGGCCGGCCAAGACCAGCACGATGCCGGCGCCGATCAGCGCCAGCGATTTCTGCTGCGGCGTGAGTCTGATGTCGCGCAACAACAGGCCGGCGAACACGCCGAGCAGGCAGGTGCCGATCGCCGGCAGCGTGCTCAACAGCCCTTCCGGATCGCGGCTGAGGTCCCACAAGCGCCCGGGCAGATAATGCGCGTCGATCCAGTTGGCGAGATTGTTGTCCGGGCTGAAATTTGCGGGCCCGACGCCGGGCACCGGCACGAAGGTCATCACCGCCCAGTAGCCGACCATGAGCACGACGAAGGCGGCGATCAACCCGCGCAGATTGAAGTTCAGGAACAGCAGCGAGGCGACCAGGTAGCAGATCGCGATGCGTTGCAGCACGCCGAGGAAGCGGATGTCGTCGAAGCCGTGCTTGATGCCGCCGTAGTAGATCAACCCCAGGCCATAGAGCAGCAGCGCGCGGCGCAGCACCCGCAGATGGGCCCGGGTCTTGCCCTCGCGCTCGAGCAGGCGCGGCAGCGACAGCACGATGGCGACGCCGGTGATGAAGATGAACAGCGGGAAGATGAAATCGTAGAAGCTGAAGCCTTCCCACGGCACGTGATTCAGTTGCCGGCCGAGGAATCCGCCGACCGCGCGCAGCGCCGGCGCCTTGTCCTGCGTCATGTCGGCGATCGCCCACATCGCGCCGTCGCCGCCCAGGATCCAGATAAAATTGAAGCCGCGCAACGCGTCGACAGAGACGACACGCTGGCTGCGGTGGGCGAGAACATCGACGTGGCGCATCGGCGGCGGCTTTAGGTTTTCGCGAACGGCTCGCGGGTCGGATGTCAACCGGCCAGTCCGAAAATCGTTGCAAGGAATATGCCGCGCAGCCGCGGGCGGCGCGTTGACCTAGGTCAACCGGCTGTAAAGCCGGCTGGGGCGCAATGTCCGGTGGAGCGGCGCCTTACGCGGCCTGCCTCAGCGGCGATGGCTGCGGTGCCGCATGGCCACCACCGCGGCTGCCGTACCCGGGCACCCGGCGGCCTGTTCCACCACCCGGAAATAGTTCCGGCCGACAAAAGATTTATCGTAGTGGTGCCAGGAGGCGCCGTGGTCGTAGGCCAGCACGCCGGCGAGCGTCACCGCATAGACCGAGCTTTCGAGGTCGCGTTGCTCGGCGTTGAGATTGGGCGGCATGTGCATGCTGGCGTAATCGATATAGGACACGCGCCGCACGCAAGCCAGACCGCGCACCGCCTCGTAGGCGGCCTTGGCCGTCATCAGATGATCGGAGTGATCGCGCGGATTGAGGCGCGGATCGAGCTCGGCCGCGTTGACCTGCAACAGGCCGGCCGTGCCGCGCTCGTAGATCAGGATCGCGCGCACGGTCGCCACCAGGTCGTCCCAGCCGTGATAGACGGTCGAACCGTCGATCGCCGCCAATTCGTCATTGGCGGCGGTGGACAGCCGTTTCAGCGATTGAAAGCCGGTGTCGAAATAGCCGCTGCCCAAAGGATTGCCGTCCGGCACCCGCAGGAAATAGCCGACCGTGTTGCGATAGGTGGTGCGGTAGATGCGGTGGCCGTTGAAGGTCAGGTAGCCGGTCGACTCCTCGCCCGGAATACTGTCGGCGTCGGCCATGAAACGCATGGCGGCTTCCGCGCCGTTCTCGCGCGCGCGGTAATAGGGAAATTTCCGTCCGTTCAGGCCCATGCCGAGGCCGGCATCGCCGGCGGTGACGTGCACGAACACGGTCTTGGCGGCGTCCTTGATCACGTCCTCAAAGGCGGACGGGTTCATGAACAGCTGCCAGTCGTCCTCATGGGCGGCGAAATAGAACGAGACCTTGTCGGGCCGTGCGCTGTCGGCGGCAAAGGCCGGCACGGCCGCAAGCAGGCTTACGGCAAAGCAAAAATTCGCGATCGATCGCGCTGTTGGCATCCCCGACCCCCGGCTGGCACGGCAAGATATTCGGCAAACGACATATGATATTGGACGACATGAATTTCAAATGAATAAATTCGGGCGGACGCCCCTTCGCGCCTGCACAAAAAGCGCCGAAAAAGCGGTGATTTTCAATCGATATCGATGAACGTCAGCGGCCGCGCCACCATTTCCAGCGGCTTGCGCTCGGCCGGAACGGCCCGGCGCCAGGCAACGATGCCGCCGATGCCGGTGCCATCAGCGCCCTCGCCCGCCCCGATCCGCCGGACTAACGCCTTGAACCGACTCATGTTCGGCGCAATCGCCGCAGCCGCTGTCGCGTAAATGCAACAAGACGAACCAATCGCGCCTGGACGTCATCGACAGCGAGCGGCGGGCCGCCGACTCAGATAATCGTTTGAGATTCAAACCGTTTATCGGGGGAGACGATGCGCCTGGACAAGCTCGACGATCAGTCAGTCCAGTCCGAGGAGCGTAAATCCGAGCACGACGACAATCCGCAAGGTCTGCTGACGCCGGCGCGCCGCGCCGCGCTCGACGCCTTGGAGCGCGAATTCCACGACCTATTGCAGGCACGCTAGCCGTAGGCTTGAAATCGGGGGCCCTGTTCGCGCGAAAAGGCAATCGGCTATCCTGTGGCCGCCATGCCGCCCGCGCCCGGACCCCTTGAGATGGAAACCGAAGCCCTCCGCCGATTGAACTATGCCGCGGCCATCGCCTGCGGCGTGTTCGCGGCGCTTGCCGTGCATATCGCGCTCACCGTGTTCGGGGTCGGGCTCGATGCGGTGCTGCGCAATGCCGCCGCCGGCAGCAAGCAGCAATTCGTCTCGGCGCTGGCCTGGTGGGCGATCGGCGCCGCCGGCTTCGTCGGCGGCTGGGGCACCGGCGCCTATTTGATCGCGGCCGCGCGCGAGCGGGAGTTCGTCTATCGCCTGGCGCGCCGCTTCCTGATCGCGCTGGTGTTCGCCGTCGCCACCATCGGCGGCATCATGAGCAAGAGCGGCGATGTCGGCGGCACGGTGGACGTGATCGCCGGCCTCACCGCGCTCGCGCTCGGCGTGATCTGCGCCTTCTGCGGCGCGCGGCTCGCTTATCTCAGCGCCGAGCAGGTGTAGCGCTCAGCTCGCCGCGTTTTGCCCGCGCTGCATCCAGGTCTGCACCAGATCGACCGGGAACGGGAACACGATGGTCGAGGTGCGCTCGCCGGCGATGTCGAACAACGCGGCGAGATAACGCAACTGCATGGCCTGCGGCACCGGCGCCAGGATCCTTGCGGCCTCGACCAGCTTGGCCGCCGCCTGCTGCTCGCCTTCGGCATTGATGATCTTGGCGCGGCGGGAGCGCTCGGCCTCGGCCTGGCGGGCGATGGCGCGGATCATGCTCTCGTCGAGGTCGATGCGCTTGATCTCGACGTTGGACACCTTGATGCCCCAGGCGTCGGTCTGCCGGTCGAGCACCTCCTGGATGTCGTGATTGAGCTTGTCGCGCTCGGCCAGCATCTCGTCGAGATCGTGCTTGCCGAGCACCGAGCGCAGCGTGGTCTGCGCGAGCTGGCTGGTCGCCTCCATGAAATCGCGCACCTGAATGACGGAGCGCTCGGCGTCCACGATGCGGAAATAGATCACGGCGTTGACCTTCACCGAGACGTTGTCATGCGAAATCACGTCCTGCGGCGGCACATCGTTGACGATGATGCGCAGGTCGACGCGCACCATTTGCTGGACGAACGGAACCAGCAGGAACAGTCCTGGGCCCTTGGTGCCGGTGTAGCGGCCGAGGGTGAAGACGACGCCGCGTTCGTATTCGCGCAGGATGCGCACCGAGGAATAAAGAACGACGAGCACGGCAAGCGCGATGAGGACGGCGGTGATGGCGGACATCATGACTTGGTCTCCTTTGCAATGAGAAACCGGATCGTCAGGCCGGCTCCACGAACAGGATCAGCCCGTCGCGATCGACGACCTTCACGCGCGTGCCCGGCTCAAGCGGCCGCGCCGAGCGGGCGCGCCAGATCTCCCCCATAACGCGAACGCTGCCCTCGTCCTGCTGCCAGGCCAGCGCCTCGCCCTCGGCGCCGAGCAGCGCCTCCTTGCCGGTGACCACCGGTCGCTTGCGCGAGCGCAGCAACAAGCCGAGCACCAGCAGGAACAGCACGGCGCTGACGATGGTGGCCGCCGCGACCACCGCCAGCGAAAGCTCAAATCCCGGAACGCCGGAGTGGAACATCATGAAGGAGCCTATGCCGAACGAAATAACCCCGGCGATGCCGATGACGCCGAACGATCCGATGTGAACCTCGGCCACCATGAGGCCTATGCCGAGTAAAACGAGACCGGCGCCGGCGTAATTGACCGGCAGCAGATTGAGCGCATAAAGCGCCAGCAGCAGGCAGATGGCGCCGACGGTGCCCGGCACGTAGGTGCCCG
Organism: uncultured Alphaproteobacteria bacterium; assembly: GCA_963742375.1. Classification (GTDB taxonomy): domain Bacteria; phylum Pseudomonadota; class Alphaproteobacteria; order Rhizobiales; family Xanthobacteraceae; genus Pseudolabrys. The sequence continues at coordinate 881,732 of CAVULP010000005.1, read as the reverse complement.
GCGTGGCGAATTCGAAGATCAGCCCGTAGATGCCGACCAGCATCAGCAGGAAGGCGATGTTGGGATTGGTGATGAGCGCCATCAACTGCGTGCGCCAGCCGGGCGCGACGGTGACGACCTGCAAGCCCGCGGTTTGCAGCCGCACGGATTTTCCGCCGGCCGTCACCATGCGCCCGTCGATCTTGCGCAGCAGGTCGGGAACGTCGGCGGCGATGAGGTCGACGACATTGAGCTTGAGCGCTTCGGAGGCGGAAATGCTGTCGGCGCTGCGCACCGCCTTCTCGGCCCAGTCCACGTTGCGCTTGTTGAGCTCGGCAAGGCTGCGGATATAGGCGACCGAGTCGTTGATGAGCTTGCGCGATTCGGCATCGGCGGGCTCGTTCGATTCCGATTTACCGTCGGCCTTTTTGTCCTCGTCCTTCTTTTTCTGGCTGCCAAAAAATCCGCCGCCGATCTGGATCGGCGTTGCGGCGCCGATATTGGTGCCCGGCGCCATGGCGGCGACCGCGCTGGCATAGGCGATGTAGGTGCCGGCGCTGGCCGCGCGCGCGCCGCTCGGGGCGACGTAGGTGGCGACCGGCACCGGCGAGGCCAGGATCGCGCTGATGATCTTGCGCATCGAGCCCATAAGTCCGCCCGGCGTATCCATGCGCAGCACGATGAGGCCGGTGTCTTTGGCGTCGGTTTCGGCAAGCGCGTTGGCGATGTAGTCGGCGATGGCCGGTCCGATGGCGCCGTCGAGCTCGAGCACCACGGCGCGGCGCGACGATTGCGCGCCGCCCGGCATCGCGAGCAACGTCAGCGCAAGTGCGATAAGTGCGATAGAGGAGATCGCACGCCAACGCATGAGCATTCCTGTCCGTTCACAAGCGAATGGCGCAAACGCGCTTGCCGCTATCGCTAACCGGGACGGCCGTCAATTATTGCATAGCCGCACGCAGTTCTATGGGTGGTGCTCGCAAGCTGCTGGAATCGCTAAATTCTTTATTCTTGGCCGAGCGCGAAATCAGTCCGCACGAGCGCGTGGTGTCGAAGCCAAAGCTGCCCTACGATTGGCGTCATAAAAAGCCGGGTGGCCGGCAATAGGGAGGATGGAATGGGAATTGAAGTACTCGCCATTGCAGCCGCCACGCTGGCGCTCGTGTGGATCGTCGTGCTTTGGGGTTCGCGCTATTTCGGTCCGCGCTAGTCGATGCGGGTCGCGGGCGTTACCGGCGTCGCGGCGGCGCGCGCCATGGCATGGCTGATTCAGCTCACCGTTGACTCATGCGCCGGCGCCGCGCGGTGCGAAAGCACGATCCGCGTCAATTGCTGCAAATAGGAGATTTTGTCGTCGACCGTGCGCTGGATATGAGCGACCTGATCCTCGCTCAGATGGCGGTATTTGCCGATCATCTTGAGGTAGTTGCCGACCGGCTCCGGCCGCTCGACTTCATGGGTGAAGCGCAAGCCCTTGTCCGGCTCGTATTCCCACAGCGCGATGAAATTGGTGCGCACCTGCATCCGGCACACTTCCGTGGTCATGGCGGAGGGGAAACGCCACCCGGTCGGACAGGGCGTATAGACGTGAAGATAGGCCATGCCGGTCTTCGACGCTTCGATCGCTTTTTCGAGCTTGGCGTAATAGTCCTCGAGATAGGCGGGCGAGGCGGTGGCGACGTAGGAGCAATTGTGCATGGTCATGATGAGCGGCAAGTTCTTCGCCTCGGTGCGCTTGCCCTGCATCTCGCCGCCGACCGGCGTGGTCGAGCTCCACGACCCGTAGGGCGTCACGCCGGAGGCCTGCATGCCGGTGTTCATGTAGCCTTCATTGTCGACGCAGATGAACAGGATCGGATCGTTGCGCTCGGCGGCGCCCGAGACCGACTGGAAGCCGGCGTCGGCGGTGCCGCCGTCGCCCGCGAGCGCGATGGCCGTAACGTTGCGGCCGACGCGGTCGTACTGCATCTTCACGCCGGCCAGCATCGTGGCGGTGTTGGTCAGCAACGAATGGAAGATCGGCACCTTGGCGCCGGTCTGGCCGTTGTAGCCGACCGTGCCCATGCCGGGGATGCAGCCGGGCGGGGCCGCCACCACCGAATCGGGGCCGACCACGCGCATGGTGTGGCGGATCAGCAGTTCGGAATTGCAGCCGTGACAGGCGGCGAGCCCGGGACAGAACATGTCCTCCTTGTCGCCGAATTCATTGAACAGGCGCGCCTCGGTGCGGTACTCGAGCGCGCCCTTGCTGCACACCTTCACGCAGGCCGGATCGCCGTCGCAGGTGTCGCATTTGCTGACGTGGCCGATCGCGGCCTCATAGACGATGCCGGCGTAGGCGCAGCCGGCGGTGCATATGAGGCAATTGATGCACTTGGTTGCAGTCCCAGTCGATGACGCCGGTATCGCCGTTCTTGGCGAGCGCGCCGGAGGGACAATTCATCACGCAAACCGGATCGGCGCATTGCCGGCAGAGCGCCAGCTCGACGCCGCCGCCATTGGCGGCCGGCATGACCTTGATGCGCGAAAAGCGGTGATCGCTGCTGTCTGCCTTGGCCTGCGCGCAGGCCGTCATGCAGTCGCCGCAGCCGTCGCAGCGGTCGGCGTGGAATTGCAGCGTGCTGAAACATTTTGTCATGACTAACGCCAGAGCTGCGACATCAATTGCCGCCCGGTGAGCATGGGGTCGGCCATGAACTTGTCCTTGACCGCGCGAAAGATCGGTGCGCGCGCAGGATCAGCTGCCACATGATGCCGGCGTCGATGAAATCGTTGATGGTGGCGATGCCGACGAGCCGGCCATCCTCGAGCACGATGCGGCGATAGACGCCGCTGTCGTCGTCGCCGCTCTCCTCGACGACCAGACCGTCGCCGGCGCGGCCGCGGCCGACCGAAATCGCCTGCTGGCCGAAGAAGCTGTAGGTGTTGAGCGGCACGGCGCCGGGAAACGGTCTGACCTCGGCGTCGTCGGCCATGTCGAGACCGGCGATGCGGCCTTGCTCCACCGCATTGGGCAGGATGCCGTTGACCACCTTGCCGCCCCAGAAGCCGCGCGCCTGCGCCGCGTCGCCGGCGGCCCAGACATTGGGCGCGCTGGTGCGCATGCGGTCGTCGACCAAGATGCCGATGTCGGTCTCGATGCCGGAACCGGCGAGGAAATCGATATTCGGCTTGACCCCGGTGCAGACCAGCAGCAGGTCGGCCGCGAGCGTGCTGCCGTCGTCGAGCGTGGCGCGGCAGCCCTCGCCCGCCCGCTCGACGTGATGCAAGCGTGCGCTGCATCAACATGCGGATGCCGTTGCGGGCGAAAGTTCGCTCGATGATGGCCGAGGCGCGCGGCTCGAAATAGCCGGACAAAGCGTGCGGCTGCATCTCCACCACGCAAACCTCGATCTTTGCCTTGGCCATGTTCTCGGCCGCGTGCATGCCGATCAGGCCGGCGCCGAGCACGATCGCCGATTTGGCGTGCTGCATGGCGTCGCGTAAGGCCACCGCATCCTGCATCGAGCGCAGCACCCGATAAGACACCTCGCTCAGTCCCGGCACCGGCGGCAGCGCCGGTGCGGCGCCGGTGGCGAGCAAGAGCTTGTCGAAGGTCCAGGTCTCGCCGGCGGCGAGGCGCAGGCTGTTGTGCGCCGCAATCGAGCGCGACGACGGCCGCGTTGGGCACGAAGTCGATGGCGTTGTCGCGGAAATATGCCGCGTCGCGCAGCACAACGTTGTCGGGTTGCGAGCGGCCCGAGACGACGTAAGGCAGGATGGTCGGCGAATAAGGCAGGCGCCGGTCGCGCGTCAGCACCGTCAGCGTGCGCCTCGGCGTCGATGAGACGGATGGCGGCGGCGGCTTCGAGCGCCGCGTGGCTTGAGCCGACGATGAGGTATTGGCTGTGCATTGGCGGTCTCAATCGTTCTCGTTCAGCCAGATCGGCTCGCTGGCAATGCCGCCCCACTTCGCCTCGCGTGTCAGCGCGATGGCGCGGGCGAAATGTTCGGCGGTGATGTCGGCGCCGGCCAGCCCGCCGATGAAACTGATGGCGGGGATCGGCTTGCCGGTGTGATAGAGCGCGCCCAATGTTTCCTGGTAGACCGGCCCGGAATTCCAGCCGAAGCTCACCGAGCGATCGACCACGCCAATGCGATCGACCTTGGCGAGCGCCGCCGTCATCGCGGCAAGCGGGAACGGCCGGAAGGTCTTGATCTTGATGAGCCCGACCTGCTCGCCCTCGTCGCGCGCGGCATCGACGGCGTCCTTGGCCGCGCCGGTCATGCTGCCGATGGTCACCAGGGCATAGTCGGCGTCGTCGAGCCGGTATTCCTCGACCAGCGGCGCGTGGTAGCGGCCGAAGCGCTCGCCCCATTGCGCATGCACCTCGCGGATGACGCGCAGCGCGTTCTGCATGCCGTGGCACTGGCCCTTGCGATAGCGCACGAAATTGCGCGGGCCCGCCCCGCCGGCGCCGCCGGTCAACGGGTCGACGCCCATCGGGCGCAATGGATCGAGCGCGATGTGCCAGTTGGTGTCCGGCCGCCCGACGAATTCGTCGACGGCCTGCTGCTCCGGCACATCGACGCGGGTGACGCCGAAGGACAAATAATTGCCGTCGTGGCAGACGTTCACCGGCAACATGACGTCGCGGTGCTCGGCGACCTTGTAGGCCATGACGGTGGTGTCGAGGATTTCCTGCACGGTCTCGCAATACATCTGGATCCAGCCGGCCTCGCGCACCACCATGGCGTCCTGCTGTCCGCCCCAGACGCACTGCGGGCTGAGCAGATCGCGCGTGACGAGCGTGGCGACCATCGGCAGCCGCAGGCCCGGCGTGCGCACGTAAGGCTCGAACATGAAGGCGACGCCCGGCCCGCAGGTGGCGGTGAAGGTGCGGCCGCCGGCCAGCGCCACGCCCTGCAGCCCGCACAGCACCGCGTGCTCGCCTTCGACGTTCATCAAGCTCGCCTTCGAGGCGGCCGTCGGCGATCATCTGCGAGATGTGCTCGACCAGCGAGGACTGCGGCGTGATCGGGTAGACCGCGACCACGTCGGGCCGCACCAGGCCGACGGCGATCGCGGCCGCCTCGTTGCCTTCGACCACGACCGAACGCGGCGTGTTGGCGGTGGATACGCGTTGCGGCGGCGCCCGTGCTCATCGGCCGGTCTCCTCGATCATGCTGATGGCGCGCTGCGGACATTCCTGCGCGCAGACGCCGCAGCCCTTGCAGAGCGCAAGGTCGAACGTCGAACCAGCGCGGTTTTTCGACCACGCACTGCACCGGACAATAGAGCCAGCACAGCCCGCACTTGACGCATTTGCGGCGGTCGAACACCGGACGCAGGCTGCGCCAGTCGCCCGGCAACATCTTGCTGAGCACGGTGGCGATCGGCGCCAGATCGTCCGGGATCGTCGACGCGTCGAAATGATCACGCGACTGCCGCTGCATGGCCCACCTTGGTCAGGTCGTAGACATGTCGTTTCGTTGTAGCCGCGCTCGGCCGCCTTGAGATTTTCGGTCAGCCCGGCATCGCGGAAATCCATTTGCTGAAGCGCCTCCTGCAGCGAGACCAGGCTCAACAGCCCGGTGGTGCGCGCGAAGGCGCCCAGCATGATGGCGTTGGTCACCGGCCGGCGATAGATCATGAGCGCGATGCCGACGGCGTCGCACAGGCCGACGCGGGCGACGGTCGCAGGGATTTTCAGCTCGTCCAGCGTGCCCTTGGTGGTGAGGACCACGCTGCCGCCCGGCTTCATGCCGGCGAAGATGTCGACTGTGCGCGCGACGGTCGGATCGATGCAGACGACGCAGTCGGGATGGTAGACATTGGTCATCGCGCGGATCGGCGCGTCCGAGAAGCGCAGAAAGGCCGCGACCGGGGCGCCGCGGCGTTCAAATCCGAACGAGGGAATCGCAACCGCGTGTTTGCCCTCGTCGATGAACGCTTGCGCGAGAATCGCACAGGCCAGAACGGCGCCCTGGCCGCCCCGCCCATGAATGCGCATTTCGTGCAATTCGGGCACGGGCTGACTCCGAGATTCAACGGGTTGCAGCCGTCAACGTGCGCTTCAGGGCGGGAAACGCCTTGATTTATGTCAACATTTTTGCCCGCGATCGCGCCATTCAGCCCGCGGCGAGCCGAATTTGCGCTAGGCCGAGACCGGCAGATCGGTCACGTCCTCGTAAACGTCGACTTCAACGGCTCCGGGAAAGAGCGCGCGCCACGCCTGCACGAAATTTTGCGTAATCGGGTCGCTGGACATTTTCTGGCGGCCCTGCTCGACGGCTTGGTCCACCTGATATTCAATCACCTGAATGAACTGGGCGTGATTGTCGGCATTGCGCAACAGGCGAACGCGCACGTCGCCAAAAGCCCGATACAGCGGCGCCGCGCTTTTCATCATCGAGGCAAGAACCTTCATCGCGTCCGGCGACGGGGTTCTAATCTTGACGTGCAGGATCCGGTTGGTCTTGGCCGCGTCAGTTGACATGATGTGACTCTCAGTTCGGGCTGTCGGTCGCCTAACCTAGCGCAGCAAGACATCGGCGTAACTGGCGCCCTTGCAATGGCTGCGGGGCGCCGGGGGCAGGCCGGGCGCGTGGTTGTCGGGTCATGAGCCGACGACGAATGTGGTGCCCAGGGGCGGAATCGAACCACCGACACCATGATTTTCAATCATGTGCTCTACCAACTGAGCTACCTGGGCGCCGGGCCCGCCTTTTGAGCGGGCCTGTAGAGCGCGGGCGTTATAAAGGCCCGCCCCGGCACTGTCCAGAACGGCGCCGATTCCCGCAATAGTCAGGCCTTGACGCCGACGGCGGCGCGGAACCGCTGTTTCAGCACAACGCCGTCCTTCTCGGGCAGCACGCGCGGCGGCTCCTCGGCCGCGATCGCGCACGCGGGCGAACAGCGTCTCGCGCAAGCGCTTCAGGCGGGCGGCGAGATCGGCAAGGCCGGCCTGCGTCGCGCACGTCGAAGCAGGCGCCGATGCCGCAGGCGCGCGCGACCGCCACCAGATCGACGCCGCTCTGGGTGTGGCTCGGCTGCGCGCCGGTCTCGCCGTAGACGGCGTTGTCGAACACGATGACCGCCAGGTTCGGCGGGCGCTGCACGCCGATGGTGGCGAGCGAGCCGAGCCCCATCAGCATGTCGCCGTCGCCGGTGATGACCGCGACGCGGCGGGCCGGCTGCGCCAGCGCCAGGCCGAGCCCGATCATGGCGGCGCCGCCCATGGCGCCCCACAGATAGAAATTGCGCGCATCGTCGCCGGCCGCAGCCAGGTCCCAGGTGGTCGAGCCGAGCCCGGGCACGACCAGCAGATCCTCGCCGCGGTCGGCGACCAGCGTGGCCATGGCGGCGCGGCGTTCGAGTCCCCTTGGCTCATTTGGTCCACACCTTCTTGCCGATCAGCTGCTGCGACAGCAGCACGGCGACGATGCGCTCGTCGCCGAAGGCCTGCTGCACGGCGCGCTCGGCCGCGCCTTCGACCTCGTCCGGCTCGCGCACGCGGTAGACCTCCGCCTCGCACAGCTTGAGCACCGGATCGACGATCGAGCCCATCGGCACCTGCCACGGATTGAACTCCTCCCACTCGCCGCGCATGGTGATGAACATCAGCAGCGGGAAACGGCAGGTGCGCATCAGCGACATCATGTTGATGCAGTTGCCGAGGCCGCTCGACTGCATCAACAGCGCGGCGCGCTGCCCGCCGAGCCAGGCGCCGGCGGCGAGCGCCACGCCCTCCTCCTCGGTGGTGAGCACCACGTCGCGGATTTCGCGCGTCGGCGCGGCAGCGCTCGATCAGCCGGGCGTGGCCGGCGTCGGGCACGTAGCCGACCTGCGCGACGCCGGCGCGCTTGAGCGTTTCGAACAGCCGGTCCGGCCAATCGGCGGCTGCGCTCATGTCTCGCCCGCCTCGCCTTGCGCCGGGCGCTCGCCGTCTTCGTCTTCTTCCTCCTTCGCCGGCACCGCATAGACGCCCTTGAGCCAGCGATTGAGATCGATGTCGGCGCAGCGCTTGGAGCAGAACGGCTTGAACGCCGCATCGACCGGCTTGCCGCAAAGCGGGCAACCGGGCGCAGGAGACGCTTTTGCGGTCGATTCTCGTTCATCGAAACCGGTCCCATTTCTATTTCCACAGCGCGAAGCCCATGCCGCAGCCGGTGCCGGCCGCCGAGCGATAGCATGGGATGTAGTCTTGCCAAACATTCTTGAGGTGACCGGCGGCGCCGGCGACCGTGATCCAGTTGCGGATTTCCGACGAGCCGGAATTGAGCTTCTCGACCGGGATCGAGGCGAGCGCCTCGCCGTCATTGTTCTTGCAGGCCGCGAGCACGCCGCGGTCGAGCTCCTCGTCGACCGTGAAGTGGCTCAAGCCGCCGGAGGCGAGAATGCCGACGCGCGCATTGCCGCTCGGCGCTTTGCACCGCCGCGCGGATCGCCTTGCCCAAATCGTAGCAGCGGCGCGGGCGCGGCTGGTTGGGCGGAAAATAGGTGTTGAGCGCGACCGGCACGATCGGAATGACGTCGCCTCGTTCATCATGCGCACGTGCACGAAGCCGAAGGCATGGCCTTCGCCGTGCTCCTTCGACAGCCGCCTGGAATGGCTGACGTCGAAGCCCTGCTCGACCAGCTGCTCGATCAGATGCCGGCCGAGCTTGGCGTCGACCGGAAATTGCGCGGCTTGTCGCCAGCGTGGAACTGCGAGCGCGCCTTGCGCCAGAATTGCCGGCGCGTCCTCGTCCATGTGCAGCGGATTGTTCTCGATGGTCTCGCCCCAATAGACCAGGATCGCCGGCATATTGTCGTCGAAGAACTGCTCGTGCTGGTCGTCGCCGATGATGATCAGCGCGTCGAGCTTGGCGTCGGCCAATTCGCGCGACAGCCGCGCGATGTTCTCGCTGCAACGCGCGGAGCGTTGCTCCAGCACCTTGGGCTCGATCTGCCGCTTGATCGACGGATCGGCCTGTTCCAGCAGCTCGCCATAGGTGCAAGGCTTGCCGTTCTTGTCGATCAGCTTGCGGCCGGAGGCGTCGATGGCGGCATGCTTGGGATAGTCCTCGGCCGGGCTGTTCAGCAGAGGGCTGTGCGAGGTTCCGATCGCGAGGACGATGTCGGCCATTCCAACTCCACTTACTTGCGCCGCGCGTCGCGTTCGCGCAGCTCGGTCTTGAGGATCTTGCCGTAATTGTTTTTCGGCAGCGCGTCGACGAAAACATAATCCTTCGGCCGCTTGAAGCGCGCAATGCGCGACAAGGCAGAGCGCGTCGAGCTCGGCAGCCTTCGCCTCGCCGACCACATAGGCCACCACCACCTCGCCCCATTCGCGGTCGGGCCGGCCGATGACGGAGACCTCGCGCACGCCGGCGTGGGTCAGCAGCACTTCCTCCACCTCGCGCGGATAGATGTTGGAGCCGCCGGAGATGATCAGGTCCTTGGAGCGATCCTTGAGGTGCAGATAGCCCTCCTGCGTCGAAAACGCCGACGTCGCCGGTGTGCAGCCAGCCGTTGCGCAGCGAGGCGGCGCTCGCCTCCGGATTCTGCCAATAGCCCGACATGATGACGCCGCGGCAGAGGATTTCGCCGGCTTCGCCTTGCGCCACCGGCCGGTCCTCGCCGTCGGCGACCATGACCTCGACGCAGGAATAGGGCTTGCCGGCGGACGCCAGCCGCTCGCGCCAGCGCGGATGATCGCGCTCGGCGATGTCTTCTTTCGACAGCGTGGTGATGGTCATCGGCGCCTCGCCCTGCCCGTAGATCTGCGCCAGCCGCGGCCCGAAGCGGTCGAGCGCGGCCAGCGCATCCTCGACATACATCGGCGCGCCGCCCCAGATCAGCGTGCGGATGTTTTCGGCGTTGATATCGGCCGGACAGGCGACCAGGCGCTTGATCATGGTCGGCGCGGCGAACATCGACATGCGCGGCCAGGCATTGAACAGCGCGATAATCTCCTCCGGCTCGAAGCCGCCGCTTTCGGGGATGACCTGCACGCCGAGCCGCGCCACGTGCTGCATGATGTAGATGCCGGAGCCGTGGCTCATCGGCGCGGCGTGCAGGATGGCGTCGCCCGGCGTCACCGCATCGACCTCGCTGCCATAGGCCAGACTCGCAGCCACGAGATTGTCGTGCGTGAGCATGGCGCCCTTCGGCCGCCCGGTGGTGCCCGAGGTGTAGAACAGCCAGGCCAGATCGTCGCCCGCGCGTGCAACGAGCGGCGCCGGATCGGCGGCAAACAGCGCCTCGTAGCCGGTGCCGCCGATGGCGATCAGGTGTTCGAGCGTTTTGGGCGCGTGCGGCGCGATGTCGGCATCGAGGCCCTTGGAGGCAAAGCAGATGCGCGCGCCCGACTGCTCCAGGATGTAGCCGAGCTCGGCGCCGTGCAGCTTGGCATTGGCCGGCACCGCGGCGAGCCCTGCGTGCCAGATGCCGTAAAGCAATTCGAGATAATGATGCGAATTCTTGGCGGCGATGGCGACCCGCTCGCCGGGCGTCAGGCCGAACTGCTCGCGCAAGGCGCCGGCCAGCCGCGCGGCGCGTGTCGCCAATTGAGCGTAGGTTGCGACCACGCGCGTGCCGGTCGCCGCCGCCGGCCGCGCCGGGTGACTGAGAGCGGAGCGGGCAAGCCACGACGCGATGTTCATGACCGAGCCGCCGTCAGGTGTCAGACGACGGCGTTGAGCCAGCCGAAGCGGATCGGATAGCCCTCGCCGCCGAGCAGGCTCATGGTCTCGTAGAGCGGCAGGCCGACCACGTTCGAATAGGAGCCGACGATCTTGACGATGAAGCTGCCGGCGATGCCCTGCGCGGCGTAGCCGCCGGCCTTGCCGCGCCATTCGCCGGAGGCGAGATAGGCTTCGATGTCCTCCTCCGACAATCGCTTGAAGCGGACACGCGTCTCCACCAGCCGCTGGCGGAAGCCTTCCTTCGGCGTCACCAGGCAGATGCCGGTGTAGACGCGGTGATTGCGGCCCGACAGCAGGCGCAGGCATTGCGCCGCCTCGTCGAGCAGCTCGGCCTTCGGCAGGATGCGGCGGCCGACCGCCACCACCGTGTCGGCGGCGAGAATAAAGGCGCCACGCAGCTCGTCATCGAGCTTGACGTTCTCCAGCGCCGCCGCCGCCTTGGCGTGCGCCAGGCGCGTGGCATAGGCGCGCGGGATCTCGCCGCGGCGCGGGCTCTCGTCGATATCCGCGGGCTTGAGCGCGTCCGGCTCGATGCCGGCCTGATTGATCAGGGCAAGCCGGCGCGGCGAGCCGGATGCGAGCACGAATTTAGGCCGGCCGATCATGGGTTTGGCGGGTTCGTCATGGCGGTGAAATCGGCGCGGACGCTAGCGGAACGGGGCCGGTTTCACAACATCACTCATTGCCGCCGGCCGCCCTGCCGAAGCGCTCGCGGATGCGCGCCATCAGCGCATCGCGCACCTCGCGATAGGCCTCGAGCCGCTGCTCGCGGCTGCCCTCGGCCGCGGTCGGATCGTGGGTCGGCCAGTATTCCACGTCGGCGGCAATCGTGCGGGTCAGCTCCAGCGCCTTGTGGTGGGCGCGCGGCGACAGCGTCACGATCAGATCGAAATTGAGCCCTTCCAGCTCGTCGAGTTCCTCGAAGGTATGCGGCTTGTGGCGGGCGATATCGATGCCGAGTTCCGCCATGACGGCGACCGCGAAGGGATCGAGCTCGCCGCGCTGCACGCCGGCCGAGCCGACATAGATGCTCTTGCCGAACAGTTCGCGGAAAATGCCGGCGGCCATCGGCGAGCGCACCGAATTCAGCCCGCAGGCGAACAGCACCGCCTGCGGGCGCGAGTGCGCTCGGGCGGCCACAGAGTTCTAGCTTGCGCATGACCTTGTCCGAAAACCGCTTCACACTTTTCGGGGTCATGCGCTAACCCTTCCAGTGCAGCACGCAGATCAGGGTGAACAGGCGGCGCGCGGTGTCGATATCGAGCGTCACCTTGTCCTTGAGCCGCTCCATCAGGATGCGCGAGCCGTCGTTGTGGATGGAGCGCCGGCCCATGTCGAGCGCCTCGATCTTGTCGGGCGTCGCCGTGCGGATCGCCTGGTAGTAGCTGTCGCAGATCGTGTAGTAGTCCTTGACGATGCGGCGCAGCGGCGAGAGCGAGAGCAAATGCGCGACCACCGGCTTGCCATCCTCGGTGCGGATGTCGAACACCAGGCGGTTGCCGGTGATGCTCAGGTTCAGCGCATAGGGGCCGCCCTCATGATCGACCGGCGCGAACGAATTCTGCTCGATCAGATCGTAGATCGCGACCTGGCGCTCGTGCTCGATGTCCGGATTGGAGCGGCCGATCGTTGCCTCGTCGAGCGTGACCGCGGTGAGGCTCTGCCTGGCAGCGGGCGGCGTCTTGGGCGGTGTCTTGGCCGCGCTCATCTCTGATTGAGCCGGATGGCGACCGAGCGCGCATGCGCGGTCAGGCCTTCGGCTTCGCCGAGCGCGATGGCCGCGGGGCCGAGCGCGCGCAGCTGCTCAGGGCCGCATTTGAGCAGCGAGGTGCGCTTCATGAAATCGAGCACGCCGAGCCCGGACGAAAAGCGCGCCGAGCGCGCGGTCGGCAGCACGTGGTTGGAGCCGGCGACGTAATCGCCGATGGCCTCGGGCGTATAGGCGCCGATGAAGATGGCGCCGGCATTGCGGATGCGCGCGGCGAGCGCCTCGGCGTCGGCCGCCGCGATTTCCAGATGCTCGGGCGCCAGCCGGTCGACCAGCGCGATGGCGTCGTCGAGCCTGCCGACCGTGATGATGGCGCCGAAATCTTTCCACGAGGCGCCGGCGACGCCTGCGCGCGGCAGCGTCTTGAGCTGCCCGTCCACCGCCTTGGCGACCTGGTCGGCGAGCGCGGCATCGTCGGTGATCAAGATCGACTGCGCGCTGGCGTCGTGCTCGGCCTGCGCCAAGAGATCGGCGGCGATCCAGTCGGGGTTTCCCGTCTTGTCGGCGAGGATGAGAACTTCGGACGGGCCGGCGATCATGTCGATGCCGACCTGGCCGAACACCAGACGCTTGGCCGCCGCCACATAGGCATTGCCGGGCCCGACGATCTTGGCGACCGGCGCGATCGTTTCGGTGCCGTAGGCGAGCGCGGCGACCGCCTGCGCGCCGCCGACGCGATAGATTTCGTCGACACCGGCGAGCTTGGCTGCCGCCAGCACCAGGGGGGCGAGCTTGCCGTCCGGCGCCGGCACCACCATCACCAGACGCGCGGCAGCCGGCGACCTTGGCGGGCACCGCGTTCATCAGCACCGAGGAGGGATAGGCGGCGGTGCCGCCCGGCACGTAAAGCCCGACCGCCTCGATCGCGGTCCACTTGGCGCCCATCTCGACGCCGAGCACATCGGTGAAGCGTTCGTCTTTCGGTTTCTGCCGCAGGTGATAGGCCTCGATGCGCCCGCGCGCGAGCTTGAGCGCGGCCAGCGCCTGCGGCTCGCAGGCTTTCGCCGCCGCGTCGATTTCGGCGGCGCTCACGCGCATGCCGGTCTTGGCCAGATCGATGCGGTCGAATTCCAGGCTGAGCTGCGCGAGCGCCCGGTCGCCGTAGGCGCGCACCTCGTCGATGATGTGGCGCACCGTCTGCTCGACGTCCTGCGCGGCCTCGCGCTTGACGGCGAGGAAGGCGGCAAAACGCTCGGCAAAATCGGCGCTGCGGCTGTCCAGCAGAAGTGGCATCGCGTTCGGTCCTGGCCTTTCGACCACAGGTCAATGGGTGATGCGCCGCGCCGCGTCAACCCTGCCGCCAGGCCCTAAAACAAAGGCTCCGCGCGAGGGCGGAGCCTTTTAGAGGACAGCTTGGCGCCCTTACTTCTTTTTGCGCTTATGATGCTTTGCCTTCTTCGGCGCCTTGTATTCGCACGGCATGACGCAGACGCCGCCAACCTTGGTGTTGCAGGTCACCACATCTTTCACGCAGACCGGAGCGGCATCGATCCTGGCGCATCCACAGCCGACATCGGCCACGGCCGGCGCAGCGGGAATGAACGCGGCAGCTAACAGCAAGCCCAACACAATCGCGATTTTTCGCATGGACGTAACCCCCTAGAGTGAGACAGCGGGAGTACGCCACTTAACGGCTCCGAATTCAACATAATGGAACCGTTCTGAACCGGAATCTTTGTTGAACGGATGTTCAGCCGGCTTCGGGCTTGGCGGCGGAGGCGCCGTCGATGACATGGGCCGGACAGGCGACCGCGGTCCAGGTGGGGCCGAGATCGGCCAATTCGGCTTCCAGGCATTCGACCTCCAGCCGCAAGGCCGCCCCGCCCGAAAACGTGAGTGTCACAATGCCGGCGGGTGCATCGGTTTCGGAGAATTCGACCGCCAGCAAATTGAGCACCGCGTCCTTGCCGGCATCGATGAGCCGGCATTTGCAGGAGAGCACCCGCTCGAAGCGCAAGGCCGCGCGGCGGCGGCGGAATTCGGGCGGCTTGGCCTGCGCGCCTTCCCAATCGAAGCGGTTGAGCGCCACCAGCAGGCGCTTTTCCTGCGGCCGCCACATCACGTCGACGGCCTTGACCACCGCGTCCTGCACGTGGGCGGACACGACCTCCAGGTCCTCCTCGTCGAGCACGACGAATTTGAGCAGGTCCATGGGCCGGCTTCCCTTGTCCGGCTAGGTAGGCAAGCGCCCGCGGCCGTGCAAGAGCCCGCGAGCTTCAGGGGAAGGCCGGCTCCAGGCCGGCCTTGGTCCATTGCGTCCCGCGTCGCCGGATTTGTGAGCACGCGCAGCAAGGCCATGGCCGCGTCGCGCCGGGGACTGCCTTCGGGAATGCCGGCGGTATAGGTGTTGGCGAAATAGAGCGCGCCCGGCAGGGCCCCGAGAATGCGCACGCCCGGCACGGTCAACAGCTCGCTGATGAAGGTGGTGCCGATTTCGGCGCGGCCGTCGACCACCGCCTGCGCCACCTCGTAGCCGCGCTTGCCGAGCACCGCTTTCTTCTCGACCTCCGCGGCGATGCCGAGCTTGGCCAACAGGCCGGCGAAATAAATGCCGGACGAGCCGCCGGCCGCCGGGTCGCTGTAGGACACGCCGCGCGCGGCCAGCAGCGCCTGCTTGAAGGCCTCGGGCGTGGAGACGTCGGGCGCGGCTGCGCCCTCCTTGATGGCGATGCCGGTGACGGTGCGGCCGAGATCGATGCGGCTGCCGGGCACGAGTTGGCCGGCTTTATCCATCGCCTCCATGGCGGCCGCCGGCATGATGAGCAGATCGGTTTGCTCGCCGGCCTCGAGACGCGCGCGCAAGCCGCCGGCGGTGCCGAAATTCAGATTGGCTTTGTGGCCGGTCGCGCGCTCGAAAACGGGCGCGAACATCTTCACCATCGGCTCGACGGCACCGGTGCTCATGACTTTGACGTCGGCCACGCTGTGCTCCTGTTTTGCGGGCGGGATGGTAGCGGGGCGGGCGAAAAAGCCAACGCTCCGCCGCCCCTATTCTTTGCGGCGCGGGGTACGCCGTCTCCTGTCTCCTGTCCGCCGTCCTCGAAAACCGAGGGCGAGCGGGCGCCAAGGGTCCCGGGCGCATCCAAGTTCACGCAGAATGCGCAAACTAGAGCGGCCGGCCCGCGGGCCTCGACACGCTCGCGACTCGAGGCGTGTCCTTTCCGCACTTGCGCAAGTCCGCCAGGTCCAATGGCGTCCCGCGCGCGGTGTTTCAGGCTGCTCCGCTGCGCCCCGGTGGACTTACCCTTTCAGGCACCCCTTCCGGGGTCCGCGCCTTCCACCGCTCGGGCCGAGGTCGAAGCGCCAGTCCCTGTGCCAGCGAGCTCCTCGCCGGACGGGGCCGTGTGCCGCGCGGTCGGCGCGCCGGGACGTCCGGCTTCGAGCGCCGGGCCTTGCACCGCATCTCCGATGCCCGGATTCCCCGGCCACCGCTCCCCGCTCCGCCTCTGAAGATGCTGTCAGAGACGCCCCTCGGTAACGAGCAGGACGCGGCACATGATAAGTGCGCTCAGAGCGAGCGGGGATAAGTTTTCGGTTGTTCTTTATTCGGCTGTGGCGCGCGCGGACACAGGCAGCGTGCCGCTGCCTAATTCGCCGCGCCGAAGCGGTCGTCGAGCGCGTAGCCGGCGCCGCGCACGGTGCGGATCGGGTCGGCCAGGTGGCCGCGGTTGATCGCCTTGCGCAGGCGGCCGACATGCACGTCGACGGTGCGCTCGTCGATATAGATCTCGGAGCCCCAGACGCCGTCGAGCAATTGCTCGCGCGAGAACACGCGGCCCGGACGCTCCATCAGGAATTCCAGCAGCCGGTACTCGGTCGGCCCCAGATCGATCGGCGCGGCCGTTGCGCACCACGCGCTTCTTCTCGCGGTCGAGCTCGATGTCGCCGATGGTCGAGCACGGTGGCGACGCGTTCGGGGCTGGCGCGGCGCAACAGCGCGCGCACGCGCGCCAGCAGTTCCGGCACCGAGAACGGCTTGACGATGTAGTCGTCGGCGCCGGTGGCGAGCCCGCGCACCTTCTCGCTCTCCTCGCCGCGCGCGGTCAGCATGATGATCGGCAATGTCCGCGTTTCCGGGCGCGCGCGCAGCCGCCGGCACAGCTCGATGCCGGAGAGGCCGGGCAGCATCCAGTCGAGCACCACCAGATCGGGCGTCGACTCCTTCAGCCGCGTGTCGGCCTCGTCGCCGCGCGCGGCGGTCTCCACCTCGTAGCCTTCCGCCTCGAGATTGTAGCGGAGCAGCAAAGTGAGCGGCTCCTCGTCCTCGACGATCAGAATGCGCGCGCTCATGGGGTTTTATCTACCTGGTGTCGCCCACGCGCAGGGCGGCGATGGTCGTGGTGTCGCCCTTGGGCCGCTGGTCGGCGATCGGCCGGCCCTCGATGATGTAGTGCACGGTCTCGGCGATATTGGTGGCGTGGTCGCCCATGCGCTCGATGTTCTTGGCGCAGAACATCAGGTGGATGCAGAAGGTGATGTTGCGCGGATCTTCCATCATGTAGGTGAGCAACTCGCGGAACACCGAGATGCAGACCGCGTCGATCTCCTCGTCGCCGCGCCACACCGCCATCGCCTTGCCGATGTCGCGGCGGCCATAGGCGTCGAGCACGGTCTTGAGCTGCTCGAGCACCAGGTCGGTCATGTGCTCGACGCCGCGGATCAGCTTGGGCGGCGGGAACTCGCCGTTGAGCGCGATGACGCGCTTGGCGATGTTCTTGGCGAGGTCGCCGATGCGCTCGAGATCGTTGGCGAGCCGCAGCGCGCCGACGATCTCGCGCAAATCGACCGCCATCGGCTGGCGGCGGGCGATGGTGCAGCACCGACTTTTCCTCGATCTCGCGCTGCAGATTGTCGATGGTGACGTCGGCCGCGGCCACCCGCTGCGCCAGCGTCGGTGTCGCGCTTGGCCAAGGCGTCGACCGCATCGGCGACCTGCTTTTCGGCCAGGCCGCCCATCTCGGCGACCATGCGGGCGAGATCCTGCAGATCGCTGTCGAATGCCTTGGCAGTGTGTTCGGTCATCGTCGTTGTCCTTCGATCCGGGACCTTTGCCTAACGCGAAGCGCTCAGCCGAAGCGGCCGGTGATGTAGTCCTGGGTGCGGCGGTCGTCCGGGGTGGTGAAGATCTTGGTCGTTTCGCCGAACTCGACCAGCTCGCCGAGATACATGAAGGCGGTGAAGTCGGACACGCGCGCGGCCTGCTGCATGTTGTGGGTGACGATGACGATCGTGTAGTCGTCCTTCAGCTCGTCGATCAGCTCCTCGATCTTGGCGGTCGAGATCGGGTCGAGCGCCGAGCACGGCTCGTCGAACAGGATCACCTCCGGCTGCACCGCCACCGTGCGGGCGATGCACAGGCGCTGCTGCTGGCCGCCGGAGAGGCGAAAGCCCGTTGGCGTTCAGCTTGTCCTTCACCTCGTCCCACAGCGCGGCGCGCTGCAGCGCAGTGCTTGACGCGGTCGTCGAGTTCCGATTTCGGCAGCCGTCTCGTACAGGCGGATGCCGAAGGCGATGTTCTCGTAGATCGTCATCGGGAACGGCGTCGGCTTCTGGAACACCATGCCGACCTTGGCGCGCAGCAGGTTGAGGTCCTGCGCTGGCGACAGAATGTTCTCGCCGTCGAGCAGTCACGTCGCCGGTGGCGCGCTGGTTGGGATAGAGGTCGTACATGCGGTTGAGGACGCGCAGCAGCGTGGACTTGCCGCAGCCGGACGGGCCGATGAAGGCGGTCACCTTGCCTTGATAGAGCGACACGTTGATGGTCTTCAGCGCGCGGTTGTCGCCGTAGAAGAAGTCGAGGTCGCGGACGGAGACCTTCTCGTCGAGGCCCTCGGCGCTCGACTTGATCGCGGGTGACGTCCGGTGTGGTGAAGCTTGCCAGGCTCATGATGTTTTTCTCTGTGCCGCGAGGAGCCGGGCGATGATGCTGAGCGCAAGCACCGCCATCGTGATGATCAGCGCGCCGGTCCAGGCCAGCTGCTGCCAGTCCTCGATAGGGACTGAGCGCGAACTGGAAGATGACGACCGGCAGGCTGGCGATCGGCGCGTTCATGTCGAGGCTCCAGAACTGGTTGTTGAGCGCGGTGAACAGCAGCGGCGCGGTCTCGCCGCTGATGCGCGCGATCGCCAGCAGCACGCCGGTGATCATGCCGGCGCGCGCGGCGCGGTAGGCGATCCTGCTGGATCATCAGCGAGCGCGGCAGGCCGATCGAGGCGGCCGCCTCGCGCAGCGTGTCGGGCACCAGCGTCAGCATGTCCTCGGTGGTGCGCACCACCACCGGCATCACGATCACCGCCAGCGCGACGGCGCCGGCCCAGCCGGAGAAATGGCCCATCGGTCGCGACCATGATCTCGTAGACGAACAGGCCGATCACGATCGACGGCGCGCTCAGCAGGATGTCGTTGATGAAGCGCACCACCATGGTCAGCTTGTCGTAGCGGCCGTACTCGGCCATGTAGGTGCCGGCCAGGATGCCGATCGGCGTGCCGATCGCCACCGCCAGCGACGGTCATGACCAGGCTGCCGACGATCGGGTTGAGCAGGCCGCCGGCGCTGCCGGGCGGCGGCGTCATCTCGGTGAAGACCGCGAGCGAGAGGCCGCCGAAGCCCTTCCACAGCAGCACGCCCAGGATGAGGACGAGCCAGCCGAGGCCGAATGGCGGTCGCGGCGAAGGCCAGCCCCATGGCGATGACGTTGCGGCGGCGGCGGCTGCGGTAGAGCGGCGTGGAGATATGCGGCATGGTCAGCCCCCGACCCGCGCGTTGATGCGCATCAGCATGTAGCGGGCGATGGCGAGCACGATGAAGGTGATGACGAACAGGATGAGGCCGAGCGCGATCAGCGAGGAGGTGTAGAGATCGCCGACCGCCTCGGTGAACTCGTTGGCGATGGTGGCGGAGATCGTGGTGCCGGGCGCCAGGATCGAGCCGGAGATGCGGTGCGCATTGCCGATCACGAAGGTGACCGCCATGGTCTCGCCGAGCGCGCGGCCGAGCGCCAGCATGACGCCGCCGATCACGCCGACGCGGGTGATAGGGCAGCACCACGTAGCGCGACGACCTCCCAGGTGGTGCAGCCGACGCCGTAGGCCGCTTCCTTGAGCACCGGCGGCACCGCCTCGAACACGTCGCGCGAGATCGAGGTGATGAACGGCAGCACCATGATGGCGAGGATCAGGCCGGCGGTCAGCATGCCGATGCCGTAGGGCGGGCCGGCGAACAGATTGCCGATGACCGGGAACCTCGCCGAAGCGTGCCGATCAGGAACGGCTGCACGTATTGCTGCAGGAACGGCGCGAACACGAACAGGCCCCAGATGCCGTAGATGATGCTGGGAATGCCGGCCAGAAGCTCGATGGCGATGCCGATCGGGCGGCGCAGCCACATCGGGCACAGTTCGGTCAGGAACATCGCGATGAACAGGCCGACCGGCACCGCGATCAGCATGGCGATGAACGAGGTGACGACGGTGCCGTAGATCGGCGCGAGGGCGCCGAATTTCTCGGTCACCGGGTTCCACACTTCGTTGACCAGGAAGCCGAAGCCGAAGGTGCGCAGCGCCGGCATGGAGCCGTGCACCAGCGAGACGATGACGCCGCTGAGGATGACGAGGACGCGCAAGCGCGCAGCGCGGGTGAGGTAACGGAAGGCGGTGTCGCGCAAGCGCAGGCGGTGGAGAATCTTGCCCCGGTCGGCCCGGTCGACCTCCCGGATGGCGCCGCCCTGCAACGCGACATCGACCACGGACCGCCTCCCGGTTTCCTGCATCCGGCTCTCCCTGGGGCTTCACGCACGTCCGGGAGAGCCACTCAAGCGGCCCGGGGGCCGCAACACAAGCCGCCTTGTGAGCGGCGGTGGACAAGGAAAGGGCGCCGGTTCACGGCGCCCTTTCCGATTGCGCAGTTGAAGCGCTTGCCTCGACGCCTTGATCTCGCCCTTCCAATAGCTCTCGACGTCCTTCACGACGCTGGCGGGCATCGGCACGTAGTCGAGGCTCTCGGCCATCTTGCCGCCGTTGTGATAGGCCCAGGCGAAGAACTTCAGCGCCTCGGCGGTCGCGGCCGGATCCGGACGGCTGCTTGTAGATCAGGATCCAGGTCGCCGCCGTCATCGGCCAGGATTGGTCGCCGGGCTGGTTGGCGAGGATCACGCCGTAGCCGGGCTGCGACTTCCAGTTGGCGTTGGCGGCCGCGGCCTGGAACGCCTCCGAGGTCGGCGACACGGTCTTGCCGGCCTTGTTGATCATCTTGGTGTAGGTCAGCTTGTTCTGCTTGGCATAGGCATACTCGACATAGCCGATCGAGCCCTTGGTCTTGCGCGACGTTGTTGGCGACGCCTTCGTTGCCCTTGGCGCCGATGCCGACCGGCCACTGCACCGACGTGTTGAAGCCGACCTTCGACTTCCAGTCCGGCGCTCACGTCGGCCAGATAGTAGGTGAAGTTGAAGGTCGTGCCGGAGCCGTCGGAGCGATGCACGACGGCGATCGCCTGCTGCGGCAGCTTGGCGCTCGGATTGAGCTTCTTGATCGCGCGGATCGTCCCAGGTCTTGATCTCGCCGAGGAAGATCTTGGCGAGCGTCGGGCCGTCGATGGTCAGCTCGCCCGGCTTGATGCCGTCGAGGTTCACGACCGGCACGATGCCGCCCATGACCATCGGGAACTGCGCGAGGCCGATCTCGTCGAGCTCCTTGCCGGACAGCGGCGCGTCGGAGGCGCCGAAGGTGACGGTCTTGGCCTTGATCTGCTTGATGCCGCCGCCGGAGCCGATCGACTGATAGTTCAGACCGATGCCGGTCTCCTTCTTGTAGGCGTCGGCCCATTTGGCATAGATCGGATAGGGGAAGGTCGCGCCGGCGCCGGAAATGTCGGCGGCGTTGGCGGGAACGATAGCGGCGGCGGCGATGAAGCCGGCCGCTGCCGCTGTCGTCACGATTCTGGCGGTCCAGTGTTGCACGGGTTCTCTCCATGTTTGCGGCCAAAGGCGATCGCGGACATGGCTGCCCGTGATGGTCCGCCTTGACGCCCGTAGTGCGGGCGGCCGCTGTTGCTTTAAGACGCGCTCCGAGACTGCGACTTCGGACCCAATTTCTTGTTGGCGTCGGTCGGGGACATCCGAAGTCGAGGTCAGCCATAAGCGCCGCATGTCACCCTTTTATAAACGTTCGGTGACAGTCACATGACAGTCTAAGGGCTTGATTTATCCCGCAGTTCTGCCGCGCTGACGAGGTCCGCGGTGGGCAAAGGCAGGTGCATGATAAAGGTCGCGCCCTCGCCCGGTGTGCTCTCGATCGAGAGCCTGCCGCCGTGGCGGTTGAGCACGTGCTTGACCAGCGCAAGCCCTAGCCCGGTGCCGCCCTGGGCGCGGCTGTCGGCCACGTCGACCCGGTAGAAGCGCTCGGTCAGCCGCGGCACGTGCTCGGGCGCGATGCCGGGGCCGAAGTCGCGCACCGACAGGCGCGCTTCCGTCGTGCCGGCGCGGGTCGGCCCGCGCGTGAGCGTCAAGTCGACGCGTTTTCCCGCGGCGCCGTATTTGAGCGCGTTCTCCACCAGGTTCTCCAGCGCGCGGATCAATTCGTCGCGCTCGCCCAGCACCGTGAGCGGCTCGGCCGGCACGGCCACCTTGATCTCGACGCCGCGGTCGCGCGCCAGCGTCTGCAGGCCGTCGGCCACCTGGCGCACGATCGGCGTCAGATCGACCGGCTCGGTCGGCTGCAAATGGGCGTTGAGCTCGATGCGCGAGAGCGACAACAGATCGTCGATCAGGCGCGCCATGCGCGCGGCCTGGCCCTGCATGATGTCCAGGAATTTCGCGCGCGCGGCCGGGTCTTCCTTGGCGGAGCCTTGCAGCGTCTCGATGAAGCCGAGCAGGGCTGCCAGCGGCGTGCGCAGCTCGTGGCTGGCATTGGCGATGAAGTCGGCGCGCATTTCCTCGACCCGGCGCAGCGGCGTGAGATCGTTGAAAGTCATCAACAAGATGTCGGAGCCGCCATCTGCGCCGGTCGCCAGCTTAACCGGCGTCACGAAGGCCTCGAACCAGCGGTCGAGCGGCACGCGCTCGAAGAATTCCACGCGCTGCGGCTCGCGCCGCTTGGTGGCGCGCCTTATGGCATCGACCAGTTCCGGCATGCGCAGCGTGATCAGCGCCGGCTCCCCGCGCCGCAGCGCCGGCGCAATCGCCGCGGCCGGTTCGTTGAAGGCGATCACGCCGCCGTCGCGATCGAGCACGATGGCCGGGTTTGGCAATCCGCCGATCAAAGTTTCGATCAGCGGCTGGGCGGCGAGCAGCGCGGCGCGGTCGCTCGCCGGCAACGCGCCGGCGGCGGCGGCGCTCAAGCCGGCATGGCCGAACAACGCGGCCCAGGCATCGCGCAGCCGGCCGAGCCAGACCGGCGCGCGAGGGGAATAAATTGTCTTCGCTGGTCGCCATGATCGGCCGGCCGTTCAAGTCTTTTCGCGCTCGATTTCGCTGCGCAGCGGATCGGACGCCGTCACGATCCGCGGCCGCGGCACGATTCTGCCACTGCGCATATAGAGCAGCTCGCGCGTGCCCAGAATGCTGAGCGCGAGAACAAAGGGTATCAGATAATAAAGCAGCCGGAACAGCAGCAGCCCGGCCACCAGGTCCTCCTTCGGGAACTGCCACAGCGCCACCAGCATGGCGGCGTCGAACACGCCGAGCCCGCCGGGCGCGTGGCTGGCAAAGCCGAGCATGGTGGCGGAAACGAAAACCACCAGCAGCGTGACGAAACTGATGTTCGGCTCTTCCGGCAGCAACATGTACATGGCGAGCGCGCAGCAGCCGAGATCGAACAGGCCGATGACGATCTGCACCAGCGTGGACGGGCCGCTCGGCAGCTTCACCTTCCATTGGCCCTGCCCGATTTCGCGCTGCGCGCTCCAGACCCAGCCGATATAGGAGCCGAGCACCGTCAGAATCAGGATGGCGATGATGCGGTTGATCCAGGCCGGCAACTGGTCGATCGGCCCGGCCGCCTGCGGCTCCAAAGCGACGCTCAGCCCCAGCACGGTGGCGTTGCCGAGCCAGAAGGTCAGCCCCGCCACAAAGCAGATTTTGGCGACTTCGATGGCCGAGAGCCCATAGGCCGAATAGATGCGGTAGCGCACCGCGCCGCCGGTGAACACGGTGGCGCCGATATTGTGGCCGACCGCATAGCTGGTGAAGCCGGACAGCGCCGCGATGCGGTAGGGAATTTCGCTGCGCCCGATCGTGCGCAGCGCGAACAAATCGTAAAAGGTGAGCGTGAAATAGCCGCCGGCGACGAAGGCGGCGGCGGCGGCGAAATCGCGATATTCGGTCGCCCGCACCGCCACGATCACCCCGTCGACGTCGAGGTCGCGCAGGTTGTGGAACAGCACAATCGCCGCCACGGCGATGATGGCCAGGCTGAGCAGCACGCCGATGCGATTCCAGCCGATATGGCTCTGGAAAAATCGCGCCACCGCGCGCAACGACTTGAGCATTCTTCCTCCGGTCCGGCGGTGGCAGGCGCGCCCCAGCCAAGCGCCCCCGACACCGCGCGCCGTTTGCGGCGCAATGCGACCCCACTAGCAGAACTCGGCCCGATGCGCGAGTGGACTGCCGCGGCCGCCCGCGGTCTGGTAAATTGCGGCAAATCCAGCCACCGGCCGGCTTTTGGAGGCTAAGTCCCATGAGCGAACAGGATCGCCGCACGCTTCTCAAAGGCGCCGGATTGAGCGTCGGCGTCGGGCTGTTGTCCGGCATCGTCGCGCCGGCTGGCGCCGCGCCCTCCGGCGAAATATGGAGCGCCGAATATTGGGCGAAGAAAGGCAGCGTGAAACTCAATCTGTGGCGCAAGCGCCTCGGCGCGCCGCGAGCGGGCGAAGCGCCAAAGCCGCCGGTGTTCCTGGTGCACGGCTCGTCCAATTCCGCGCGCTCGTCCTACGACCTCAGCGTGCCGGGCCATGGCGAATACTCCTTGATGAACGTGCTGGCGCGTTACGGCTACGACGTGTGGACCATGGACCATGACGGCTACGGCCATTCGGGAAGTTCCGGCAATAATTCCGACATCGCCAGCGGCGTCGAGGACCTCAAGGCCGCGATGGCGGTGGTGGCGAAAGAGACCGGGCAGCCGAAGGCGCATTTCTACGGCACCTCGTCCGGCGGCATCCGTGCCGCGGCCTTCGCGCAGGCGCAGCCCGATGATGTCGGACGGCTGGCGCTGTGCGCCTTCACCTACAAAGGCAATGGCGCGGCCGAGATCGAACGGCGCCGCAAGAAGCATCGCGCAGTTGCGCGCCAGCCCGCGCCGCAAGCGCGATGCCGCCATGATCCACTCGATCTTCACGCGCGACGGCCATCCCTCGGCCTACGACCCGGCGATGATCGAGGCGCTGGTCGCCGACGAGATGAAGTTCGGCGATCAGGTGCCGAGCGGCACCTATCTCGACATGGCGGCGAACCTGCCGATCGTGGACCCTGTGAAAATTTTGTCACCGGTGCTGATGCTGCGCGGCGAGTTCGACGGCAACTCGACCAATGCCGATCTGCTCGATTTTTACCGCCAATTGCCGAACGGCGACCGCGCGTTCGCCATCCTGCCGCAGACGCCGCACAGCGCGGGCTACAGCAAGAACCGGCACTTGCTGTTTTACGCCCTGCACAATTTCCTGGCGGAGCCGCCGCCGGCGGCCTCTTAGTCAGAGGCTCAACGAGCCGTCCGCGGCCTTGCAACGGGATCACCTGGGCGACCGTGCGCAAGACGTCGTAGATCACCGCCGTGGACCAGCCAAACAGCAAGATGCCGTTCATGGCCGACATCGGCCCGAGCAGCCGCCAACGCTTGACCGGAAGAATGTCGCCATAACCGAGCGTGGTATAATTGACGAAAGCAAAATAAAACGCCTCGCTCTCATCCTTGACCGTATGGAGCGCGACGTAGCTCAAGCCCCAGATGGTGATTTCGGCGACATGCGCCATCATGAGGATTGAGACCGTCGCCATCATCACCAGGACGAGACGAAGAGATGTCCGCGCGGCCGCGATTGCACGCGAGGTCCGGTATGCACCCCATCGCACCAGCGCCATGACGACTGCATGAACGGCGATGCAGGCAAGACTGATCAGAAGCCCGACGAGAACCTGACCGTGCAAAAAGTCAAATTGGAGAACATGGACTAATCCGTCCTTACGAGGCGGTTGCGGCCGGGCCGGACTGGTTCTTGGCGATACGCAATTGCGCGGTGAGATCCTTGACGGCTTGCGTCAATTGCAAAACCTCGGTTTCGCGCAGCTGGTCGATCTTCTGGTGCAGCAGCTCGATCTCGAGTTCCGCCTTGATATTGATTTGATAATCGTTTTCGGCCGACTTGCGATCGATGTCTTGCTGCCGATTCTGGCTCATCATGATGAAGGGCGCCGCATAGGCGGCTTGGAACGAGAGCGCCAAATTGAGCAAGATGAATGGGTAAGGATCCCATTGCTGCACGTAGGCGGTGATGTTGAGAACGATCCAGAACAGCAGAATAATCGATTGGATGATGATGAACTTCCAAGAGCCCATCGTCGCGGCAACCGTGTCGGCGATTTTCTGCCCCATGGTGAGCTGATATTCAGGCGATTGGGAGCCCGCTGGACCCGCGCGAAGCCTGCGGCGCATCGTTCGAAGCTCGGCAAGCAGCCTCTCCTCGGTTTCGTGCAGCTCCGTCTTCAGGTGCCCAATGGTTTCCATGGTGTCGATCCCCAATGCGTTCGCGGATTTACCGGTTTACACCGCCGTAAAGAATTCTTGTAGCGCTTGCGTCGTCTCTTTCGGCGCTTCGTCCATCAGGTAGTGCCCGCAGGGCAGCGCCTGCGCACCGACGATGTCGTTGGCGTAACTTTTCCAGATCTCGGCCGGGCCCGGATTATGGTTGCGGCCGACGCCGCCGGTGGCGCCCCACAGCAGCAGCACGGGACACGCGATCTTGCGGCCGGCCTTGATGTCCGCCTCGTCGTGTTCGAGGTCGATGCCGGCCGCCGCGCGGTAGTCCTCGCAGATGGCGTGGATGGTCGCCGGATTGCGGAAGCAGCGCTTGTATTCGGCGAGCGCCTCGGGATCGAAGAACGAAAGACCCTGCTTGGTCTTGGCCAGCTTCTTCTCGATGAACCAGTCCGGATCGGCGCCCATCATGCGCTCCGGCATGTCGAAGGGCTGGATGTTGAAGAACCAGTGCCAGGAAAACGTCGCCCATTGCTTGTTGATGTTGTTGTAGAGGTAGTGCTGCGGAATGATGTCGAGGATCGCCGCGCGCTTGACCGTCTTGGGATGGTCGAGACACATGCGGTGCAAAACGCGCGCGCCGCGGTCGTGGCCGGCGGCCATGAAGGTGTCGTGCCCAAGCGCGGCCATGACCTCGATCTGGTCCTGCGCCATGGCGCGGAACGAATAGCCGGCGTGGTCCTCGCCGCCGGGCGGCTTTTCGGAATTGCCATAGCCGCGCAGGTCGGTGGCGACGACCGTGAACGACTTTGCCAAGGTCGGCGCCACCTTGGCCCAGTTGAGATGATTGAACGGATTGCCGTGCAGCAGCAGCACAGGCGGCCCGCTGCCGCCTGTGACGGCAACGATGCGCGCGCCGCCGGTCGCAATCTCTGAGCGGGTGAAGCCGTCGAGCACGCTAGATTCCGAAATACGCCGCGTATTTCTTCTTGATCTCCTCGGTCGCCGCTTCCTGCGCGACCGGGTCGGATTTCAAGAGCTTGATCTGCGACAGTGGCGTCACGCCCGGCCCAAGCGTCACGTCGGGGTGGAACGAGCGCAGCCCGGCGGCATCGACGAGATATTGCTGGGTCTCGCGCGAGACCATGAAACTCATGAACAGCTTGGCGGCGTTGGGATGCGGCGCATTCTTGGCAATCGCCTCGCAGCCGGGAATGAACGGCGTGCCCTCGGTCGGATAGACGATCTTGATCGGCGCGCCGCCCCGCTGCATGCGGATTTGCATGTATTCGAGCCCGTCGGCCGCCACCGCGCGCTCCCCAAGCGCCAGCTTCTTCGGCGGCTCGGTCGCCGATTGCACTTGCAGCACTTTCTGCTTGCCGAGTTTCTCCAGATAGCCCCAGCCGATGGCATTCACGGTCTGGAAGGTCGAGGTGACGATGCCGCCGGAATAGCTCGGATGCGCCTTGACGATCTTGCCGGTCCATTTCGGATCGAGCAGATCGGCGAAGCTTTTGGGCGCGTCCTCCGGCTTGACCAGCGTCGTATTGTAGGCGATCGGCATCAGCGTGAAACGCACACTGGCAAAAGTGCCGTCGGGGTCGCGCTGGTCGGCCGGCCATTTCATCAGCTCGGCGGGAATATAGGGCTCGAGGATGCCCTGCTTCTTCCAGGTGACGAACAGAGCCTGGTCGGAGCCGTCGAGCACGTCGACCGCGTAGATCTTGTTGGCGCGCTCCTGCGACACGCGCTGATAGATGCGCTCGCTGCCGGTGCGTTCGACCTGGACCTTGATGCCGGGATATTTCTGCTCGAACGACTTGGCGAGGTTCTGCGCCACCTTCAGATCGATCGCGGTGTAGTAAATGACCTCGCCTTCTTTCTTGGCCGCCGCGATCAGGTCGGGCGTGACCGGCGACGGCTGCGGCGGCGCCGCATGCGCGGGGCCGAGCAGCAATGCAAATGCGGCCGAAACGGCGGCCGCGCGCAGACCGATTGCGCAGTTCATGGAAGTCCTCCCCTGCCGGCCGCGGTTCATGCCCGGCCATTTGTGGGAGCACTATAGCAAAATGCGGGAGCGCGGTAGCGATTGCCCTGCCGCAAGCAAGGAAAGTCCCAGCTCCGCTGTCCGCGAAGCCGGGACTTGCCGGAAGTCCATGCGGCGGCTCGCTTAGTCGCAGACCAGGACGCGGCGCACGTGCTTGCCCGAGGGCGTGAAGTAGATTTTGCTGACGTAGTAGCAGTCGTCGGAGCCGACGTAGTTCGGATAGAAGCCGACGCCGTACCAGCCGTGGTTGTGCCAGTGATTGCCGTGATGCCAGTGCTTGGCGGAGGCGGCGGTGGGGCTGAGCGCGACGGCGCCGATGGCGGCGGTGGCACTGAGGGCGAGGATGAGCTTGCGGAACATGGGGTCTCTCCTGTTTGGGGGATGTGCTTTTCACATCCTGGCCATGGGTCGCGCGCCCCGCCCGGCAGGTTCAAAGCTTTTTCGTGACCGCCGTCACAGCCGCGCAAAGCCCCGAAATGGCACCTTGCGGCTGCCTCGGCTTGCTCCGGGGGATCGGGAAAAGGGCTAACCTTGCCGCCGGCGGCGAAGCCGGCGGACGAGGCGAATTTTCTTTGAATTTGCTTGAACCTAGGCGCCTTGCGCCGCGACTTAACCGGTGAGCCGAACGGCCTGAACCGATGCAAACGACTTCGGACGAGGTTCTGATTGCGAGGATCGCAGGCGGCGACCGGCTCGCCATGCAGGTGCTGTTCGCGCGGCACCACGTTCGTGTTTACCGGTTCGTGCTGCGCCTGGTGCGCAACGAGGCAACCGCGGAGGATCTGATCAGCGAGGTCTTCCTCGACGTCTGGCGGCAGGCCGGCAAGTTCGAGGGCCGCTCCGCCGTCTCGACCTGGATGCTGAGCATCGCGCGCTTCAAGGCGCTGTCGGCTTTGCGGCGACGCCAGGACGACGAACTGGACGAGGAAACGGCCGAGCGTATCGAGGATCAATCGGACGATCCCGAAACGGCGCTCGCCAAGAAGGACAAAGGCGCGGTTCTGCGGCAGTGCCTGAGCGGGCTGTCGGCCGAGCACCGGGAAGTCATCGATCTCGTGTACTACCACGAGAAATCGGTGGAGGAAGTGGCCGAGATCACCGGCATCCCGGGAGCGACCGTGAAGACGCGCATGTTCTACGCGCGCAAGAAATTGTCGGAGCTGCTGAAGCAACAAGGAATCGATCGAGGTTGGCCATGAACGGAAATGAAAAAGAAGCGCCGATAGGCGACATCGAGGCGCTGCTGCCTTGGCACGCGGCCGGCACCTTGAGCCGTAGCGATGCCCAGCGCGTCGAGCAGGCGCTCGCGCGCGATCCGGAGCTGGCGCGCCGCTTCGCGCTGGTGCGCGAGGAACTGGGCGAGACCATTCATTTGAACGAGACGCTGGGCGCGCCGTCGGCGCGCGCGATGGAGACGCTGTTCGCCAAGATCGATGCCGAACCGGCGCGCCGGGCAGCCTCGCTTAGTCTCGGCGCGCGGATTGCAGGCTGGATCGCCGAATTGTCGCCCCGCACGCTTGCCTATGCCGGCGGCGTTGCCGCGCTCGCCATCCTGCTGCAAGCGGGCTTCATCGCCGGCGTCGTGCTCAAGCAGAACGCGCCCGGCGGCTACCAGACCGCCTCGGCGCCGTCGACCGCGCCCGGTGTCGGCGCCTTCACGCTCATCCGCTTCGCCCCGCAGGCGAGCGTCGACGACGTCAATAAATTTCTCGAAGCGAACAAGCTGTCGATCGTGGCGGGGCCGATCCCCGGCGGGCTGTACAAGGTGCGGGTGGGCGCGAACACGCTCAGCAAGGACGAACTCGGCGCGATCGTGAAGAAACTGCAAGCGGACAAAGTCGTCGGCTTCATCGTCACGACGCAGTAAAAGGATCACGATGCGCGCGCAACGCAATGCCCTGCTGTTGATCGCGGCGATCGCGCTGATGAGCGCGGCCGCGACCGGCGCCCAGGCGCAGAAACTTTACAGCCGCGGCAACGGCAGCCAAAGCGTGCGGCCGGCCGGCCCGGCGCCGACGCGCGGCGACGGCGGCTACCATGGCGGCTCCCCTGGCGGCTGGCACGGCGGCTGGGGCGGCCCCGGCATCGTCGTTGTGGTGCCGCGCGGCGGCCAAATCATCGACGACGGACCGCCGCCGCGCCGGCGTGCCGCGCAGCGGGGCCCAAGCGGCGCGCCGCCCGCGGGCGAGCGCCGGCTGGTGCCCGACGAGGTGGTGATCGAACTCGCCAATTCGGCGAGCGCGGCGCAGATCGACGCGCTTGCGCGCCGGTTCCGGCTGACCCGCATCGAGCAGCAGACGTTCCAGCTCTCCGGCACGACGCTTTACCGCTGGCACATTCCCGACCGCCGCTCGGTCGCGAACGTCGTGCGCGCGCTCGAGCGCGACAGGCTCGTCGTCGCCGCGCAGCCGAACTACCTGTTCGCGCTGCAAGACGACGTGAAGCCTGCGGCCGGCGCGGGCGATCCGGCGCAATACGAGCTCGCCAAGCTGCATCTGCCGCAGGCGCATGCGCTCGCCAAGGGCGACGACGTGCGCGTGGCGGTGATCGATTCCGCCATCGACGCCGCCTCGCCCGAACTCGCCGGCAGCATCGCCGAGAGTTTCGACACGCTGCCGGCGCCGGCGACGCCGCACAAGCACGGCACCGCCATCGCCGCGCTGATCGCCGGCCACGGCAGGCTGACCGGAGCGGCGCCCGATGCGCGCATCCTGGCGGTGCGCGCGTTCAATCCGGACGGCGCCGGCGCGCAAGGCACCACCTTCAATATTCTCAAAGGTCTCGACTGGGCGGCCGCGCATGGCGCGCGCGTGATCAACATGAGCTTTGCCGGTCCCGCCGATCCCGCCATCCACCGCAGCCTCGCCGCCGCGCACAACAAGGGCATCGTGCTGGTTGCGGCGGCCGGCAATGCCGGACCGACATCGCCGCCGCTTTATCCGGCCGCCGATGCCAACGCGATCGCGGTGACGGCGACCGACGCCGACGACAAACTGCTCGCGCAGGCCAACCGCGGCCGCCACATCGCGATTGCCGCGCCGGGCGCGCAGATCCTGGTTGCCATTCCCGACGGCAACTATGAAGTGTCGTCCGGCACCTCTTACGCGGCGGCGGAAGTGAGCGGCATCGTCGCGCTGATGCTGCAACGCGAGCCCGGCATGACGCCCGACACGGTGCGCCGCGTCCTTCAGGCGACCGCCAAGGACCTGGGCGCCAAAGGCCGCGATCCGCTGTACGGCGCCGGGCTTGCCGACGCCTATGGCGCGGTCACGGCCGAGAAGCCGCCGCTCGCCTCCGCCGTGCCGTTGCCGGCCGCAGCACGCCAATACCGGGGCGCGCTGAAGGATCGCGGATTATGTTTCTCTTGCGGCCGGCGGGCGAAGTTGCCATGTGAAGGGCGCGTTGAGCACCATTCCGGACCTGCGATGACCGTCCCTGAACAGCCTGCCATGATGCCGCTGCGCGTGACGCGCAACGACAAAATCGCCGACGGCATCAATCTCATCGAATTCCGCGACCTCGGCGGAGCGCCGCTGCCGGAATTTTCCGCCGGCGCGCATATCACCATCCGCGTGCCGAACGGCCTGCTGCGCAAATATTCGCTGTGCAACGATCCCGCCGAGCGCGACCGCTACCAGGTCGCGATCAAGCGCGAGGCCAACGGCCGCGGCGGCTCCAGCACTCTGATCGACAGCGTCAAGGCCGGCGACGAGCTGATGGTTCTGCCGCCGGTCAACGATTTCGGCCTGCCGCAGCGCGCGCAGGACTTCCTGTTCATCGCCGGCGGCATCGGCATCACGCCGATCATGGCGATGATCCGCGAGGTGCGGAAGCAGGGCAAACGCTTCCGCCTCTACTATTGCACGCGCTCGCCGGAGACGACGGCCTTCGCCGAGGAACTCAGCGCGCCGGAATATGCAGGCTCGGTCGTCATCCATCACGACCAGGGCGATCCCGCAAACTCGCTCGACCTCAAACCGATTTTGGCCGAGCGCAAGAACCGCGAGCATCTTTATTGCTGCGGGCCGCGGCCGCTGATGGAAGCGGTGCGCGCCATGACCGACCACTGGTCCTCGACCGCGGTGCATTTCGAGGCGTTCAGCGAGGCGGAAACGCATAAGCCGGATGACAAGCCGTTCCGCGTGCGGCTGGCGAAATCCGGCAAGGTGGTCGAGGTGCCGGTGACCAAGACGATCTTGGAAGTGCTGCGCGACAACGGGCTCGAGGTGCCGAGCAGTTGCGAAACCGGCACCTGCGGCACCTGCCGCACCAAGATGCTGGCCGGCGTCGCCGACCACCGCGACCTGGTGCTGGCCGAGCACGAGCGCTCCGACCACATCATGATCTGCGTGTCGCGCGCCAAGAGCGACGAGATCACGCTGGATCGCTAGCTATTCCTGAATCGTGCGCAGATAGGCGCGCAGGTCGCGCGCGTCTTCAATAGTGGAATTTGAACCGCGGCATGTCGGGGTGCCCGGAGGAAAAGCCGCTGCTCAAGGCGCGCGCGAATCCATCGAGATCGATGCTGCGGCCGAGCGTGCGGAACGGCGGCGCTTCGCGGTTGGGACTGGGGCGGCGCTTGTCGATGGAATGGCAGCGCGCGCAGAATTCCTTGGCCAGCTTGCGGCCGTGGCGGATCGGGTCTTGCGACTGCGCCAGCGCCGGCAGCATCATGAGCGCGAGCAGCGCGGCGGCGAGCGGCAAAATCTTCATCGGCGGCCGGTCCTCATCAGTCTTGATCAGCCTTGCGCGAAGTGCGTGGCGCGCCGGAAGGGATTCGAACCCCTGACCCCCAAATTCGAAGTCTGGTGCTCTATCCAGCTGAGCTACCGGCGCCGGTCTCCTGTGTGAGAAAGTGGCGCGCCCGAACGGATTCGAACCGCTGACCCCCAGATTCGTAGTCTGGTGCTCTATCCAGCTGAGCTACGGGCGCTTGATACCGCTGCCGGCTTTGAGGCCACGGAACCGGGCCTTAGCTAACGTTTCGACCCTGCATTGGCAAGCCGCGCGTAAATCGCAGCCGTGTGCGGCGGTTTCACTGCGCCGCAAGCGGCAGACGGGTGCGCCGGACGATTGCTTCGATCAAGCCGGGCACGCAGGCCGCCGCGCCCATGAGCGCCATGCGTCCGGCGCCGCTGGCGGCAAGGCCGGAGACCAAGCCGGCGAGCCGGATGGGCCTGCCGGTCAGGCGCCGCGCCGCCGCTAAATATTGCGCCGACGAGCGGCCGGCGCGGATGTGCTCGGCCGCAAGCCGCGCCGAGGTGAGCGCTATGGCGAGCCCGTCGCCGGTGAAGGGCGGGATATGGGCGAGCCGGTCGCCAACGCGGTAGATCGCCGGTACCTCCTGGCGATGCAGATGACCGCCGGTCGGGCACACGACGGCGAGCGGTTTGTCCCAAAGCGGCTGCGATCCGGCGAGCCGCTCGGCGAGAGCGGGCGACGCGGCGGCGAGATGATTTTGTATGGCGGACCAGCCTGCGCCCAGCTGGGCTGCCAGTTCGCGCGGCAGCAGCAGGCAAAGATTGGCGATGCCGTCCTCGACGAGTTCAAGCCCGGCATAGCTGCGATCGAGAAAATAAAGCTCGACGCGGCCGCTGAGCGCGCGCCGCGCATCGTCCGAGGGGCGCAAATGCATTTTGAGGCCCACACGCGAGCCGTCGCGCGCTTCGCCAATGCCGCGCAAGCCCAATTTACCGGTGGCAAGCACGAGATGACGCGCACGGATCGAGCCGCCATTGTCGCAATGAACGATCCAGCCCTCGCCGTCCGGCATCACGCTGCGCACGGCAACGCCACGCTTGATCTGCGCGCCGCAAACTTCGGCGCGGCGCAGCAGCGCGTCGTCGAGCCGGTAGCGCGACAGCGACACCGCGCGGAACGGCAAGACCGCGGTGACCTCGCGCGCGTCCGCATGCACAGTGACGTGGTCGATCGCCACGGCGCCGAGCGCGCCCGCATCGATGTCGAGCGCGCGCAATTGCGCCTGCGTCTCGATGCTGAGAAATTCGCCGCAGACTTTGTGATGCGGCCGATCGGCGCGTTCGATCAGCACGACGTCGCGGCCGGCCGCCGCCAGGCCGCAGGCCGCCGCGGCGCCTGCCGGCCCGCCGCCGACGATCACGGTTTCCACGCGTCTCATTTCAGCCGCCCGATGGCGAAGCGAAACATGAACCAGCGCAAATCGCAGCGGCGTCGGCCGCTATGCCCGCCTCGGCCAGGCGCTGCCGCCATTCGCCGCGCGTCAGCGAGCGGGCAACCGAGATGCGCCCATCATAGGTAACGACCGCGTGCAGGCGCATGAGGGAGCCGGCAAGCGCGATGAAATAGAACGGCACCACGCTGCGCTGCAGATCATAAATCACCCAGCCTTTGCGCGCATGCACCTCCATCCAGCGCAGGAAGCGCACGATCATCGCATCGGACAGATGATGGGCGAAAAGGCTGGTGGTGACAAAGTCGATCGGGCCCGCCGGCGCGAAGGCGAAAATATCGGCGGCGTGGTAGGCGATGTCGTCGGAGGCATCGGTGGCGTTGCGCGCGACCTCGATCACCTGCGGACTGAGATCGACGCCGATGAGGGTCATGCGCCGGCCGCGTTTGCGCGCCCAGCGCCGCACCGCGCGCAATAAATCGCCGTAGCCGCAGCCGATGTCGAGCAGCGTCAACGGCTGCTCTGGCGGCGCGTCGCGCGTGGCGCGGGCAAGCCATTGCAAGACCGGCCAATGCCCCATCATGGCGCCGTTGAAGCGCGCGAGATCGCGTAGAATTTTGGCAAGCTCCGCCGTCTCGACGGGACCGTCGAGAATCTCTGTCTGCACGCTGCGTCGCGCGCGGTCGAAGACGGGCGATGGCCGGCTGTCGGTCAAATTCATGAGCTCAGGCGGCGGTGCGGAACAGCATGGTCTCGGCGATCAACCCAGGGCCGAACGACATGGCGCAGCCGCTGCGGCCGCGCGCGTTCGCGCGCAACAGCTTCTCGATCACGAACATCACGGTGGCCGACGACATGTTGCCGTAGCGGCGCAGCACCTCGCGCGAGGCGGCAAGCGCGGCCGGCGGCAAGATCGAAGGCGCGCTCGACCGCGTCGAGCACCGTGCGGCCGCCGGGATGCACCGCCCAGAGATCGATGCTGGCCGCCGGCGCGCCGTCGAGGATTTCGCCCATGTGGCCTTGCAGGCGTCATGGATCGCGGCCGGCACCCCGCCCGAGAGCACCATGTCGAAGCCGAAGTCGCGGATGCGTCCAGGTGATCAGCTCGCGCGTGTCCGGCACCAGCACGGCGCGGAAACTGTCGAGCGCGGTGCCGACCGGGTCGGCGCTGACCAGACAGGCCGCGCAGCCGTCGCCGAACAGCAGAAACGACAGCACCTGCTCAAGGTCGGTGGTTTCCTTCAGATGCAGCGTGCAAAGCTCGATGTTGAGGATGAGCACGCGCGCGGCCGGCTCCGAGCGCACGATGTGGCGCGCCAGCTTGAGCGCGTTGATGGCGGCATAGCAGCCCATGAAGCCGATCATGGTGCGCTCGACCGTGCTCGGCAGCTTGCAGCGCTCGACCATTTCGAGATCGATGCCGGGCGCCGAAAAACCGGTGCAACAGGTGATCAGCAGATGGGTGATGCGGTCGCGCTCGCCGTCGATCCGCAGGCGATCGACGGCGGCTTGCGCGAGCTCGGGCGCGTGGCGCTCGAAGCGGCGCATGCGTGCGGCGATATCGGGGAAATCGCCGCGAATATAGAAACGCTCGCCGTCGACCGCCTCGCCTTCCGGCCGGTTGCTCGGCGGCAGGCAGGAATAGCGGTGCTCGATGCCGGACTTATCCGCCATGCGGCGGAACAGCAGCCCGTTGCGGCGGTCGCCGTGAAACAGCGACTGCGCAAAGCGGCGAAAGGCGTCGTGCACGTCATAGGGCGGCACCGCCGTGGCGACGCGATTGATATAGGCTGTCGTCAATCGACTTCTCCCGATGCTGCCCCTTGAAGTAAAGAACACCGGGCAAGCCGCGGTCATAGCGAGGCGCGCCCCCAACGGCTTCAAATCAGCGTGACCGCGTTACCGATTAAGACTTTGGAACTAGGAGAAAAATCGACCGTCTCAGACAGCCCGCGGAGAAGATCATGCCCTTGCGCGCTCGCCCCCGCCGCGGCGGGAATTCAGATCGACCGCGCCGTCGGGGATGGCGATGCGGAAGGTGGCGCCGATGGTGCCCGGCACCAGGCTGATTTCGCCGCCGTGCGCGCGCACCAATTCAGCGGCAATGGCGAGGCCGAGCCCGGTGCCGCCGGCGCGCGCGGAGCCCTGAAAGGCCTGGAACAGGTGGGCGCGCGCCTTCTCCGGCACGCCCGGCCCGGTGTCGGAGACTTCCAGCACCACCACGCTGCCCTCGCGCCGTCCGGTGATGCGGATCTGGTCGCGCGCCGGATCGCGCTGGCCGCGCGTCTCCAGCGCCTGCACGGCGTTGCGCGCGACATTGACCAGCACCCGGAACAATTGATCGTGGTCGGCCTCCACGGTGAGCCCGCGTTCGACCGAGACGATCCAGCGGATCGGCACATCGAAGGAAAGACCGAGCGCCTCATGCACCTCCTCGATCAACGGCTCGACGTCGATCGTCTTGCGCTCGGGCGGCGGCTCATGCGCGGCGCCGTAGGACAGCGTCGATTGGCAGAAGGCGATGGCGCGCTCGAGCGCGCGCATCAGCTTGGGCGCGAAGCGCTGCACCTTCGGGTCGGGCACGTGCGCAAGCTGATCGGAGAACAGTTGCGCGGAGGCGAGCAGATTGCGCAGGTCGTGATTGATCTTCGACACCGCCAGGCCGAGCGCCGCCAGCCGGCTCTGCTGATGCAGCATGGAGGCGAGCTCGCGCTGCATGGCGGCAAGCTCCTCCTCGGCTTGGCCCACCTCGTCGAGGCGGCCCGATTCGGCGATGATGCGCGCGGGATTTTCCGGATCGGCGCGGAACGCGATCATGTTGTCGGTGATGCGGCGCATCGGCCGCACCAGCATGGTCAAGAGCGTGAGATAGACCAGCGTCGCGGTGATGCCGGAGATCACCAGCGAGAGCAGCAGGATGTTGACCGAGAAGGTCAGCATCGCGTTGCGCAACGGCGCTTCGTCGAGCACGATTTCGAGGAACTCGCCGTGCGCCATCGGTGCCGGCCCCACCACGCGCATGACGTCGTCGGACTGGCAGAACAGCAGCGTGTCGAAAGCGTCCATGATGGCGCGCCACCAGGGCACGCTGCGCATGTCGATGTCCTGCGCGATGCGCGAGGGCAGCACATTGGTGGCCGCGAGCATGCGCCGCTCGTTGCCCATCTTGATGGCCACGGTGCGCGCGCCGATGCTCATGAGGATTTGCTTGGCGAGGCTTTCCGGCACCATGCCGCTGGGCGCGGCGTCGAGCACCAGCGCCGCGGTATGCGCGGCGGCCAGGCG
This sequence comes from uncultured Alphaproteobacteria bacterium, assembly GCA_963742375.1. Lineage (GTDB taxonomy): Bacteria > Pseudomonadota > Alphaproteobacteria > Rhizobiales > Xanthobacteraceae > Pseudolabrys. Next base: position 844,147 of record CAVULP010000005.1, on the reverse strand, counting down.
GTCGTTGAGCCAATTGAGCCGGAAATTGGCGACCGAGGGCACGTAGATCAGAATTTCCGCCACCATCACGAACAAAATGGTGAGCACCAGCAGCTTGCCGGACAGCCCGACGCGCAAGGCCCGCGCCGGCGCGCGCAGGGCCGCCGTTTCGGATTCGGCCGTTGGTTCGTTGTCCGCTTGCAATGCCGCCTCAACCGAAGATTCGCAGCCAGGCGATGATCCGCCGCAACATTGGGCTCGTCAAACTGGGCGTAAAAAAGTCGATGGCCGCGCGTTTGCCGATTTCGGACAGCGTCGGATAGGGCAGCACGATCCCGGTCAGCGCGCGAATATTCAGCTTTTGCGCGATTGCCAGCACCCACAGCGCGATCAATTCGCCGGCCTCGGCGCCGACGATGGTGGCGCCCAGGATGTGGCCTTTGCGGGTGACAATGACCTTGATGTGGCCGTGCGTCGCGCGCTCGGTCTGGGCGCGGTCGTTGTCGTGATAGGGCCAGCGCAGAATGCGGATCTTGATGCCGCGCGCGCGCGCGGCCGCCTCGGTCAGCCCGGCCTGCGCCAATTCGGGATCGGTGAAGGTCACCCACGGCACGGCGTCGTTGCTCACGCGCACCGGCAGCCGGAACAGCGCGTTCCGGATCACCAGGCCGGCGTGATAATTGGCGGCGTGGGTGAACTGCAATTGCCCGGCGGCGACATCGCCGATCGCATAGACACGGCGGTTGGCGGTCTTGAGCTTGCGGTTGACGAAAATGCCGGTGCGGTCGTGGCGGATGCCGGCGGCGTCGAGATCGAGCGCCTCGATCGCCGGCTTGCGCCCGGCAGCGACCAGCAGATGACTGCCTTCGGCTTTTTCCTCGCCGTCGGGTCCGCTGAACGTCACCATCACGCTGTGGGCGATGTAGTCGACATGCGTCGCCTTCACACCGCTTCTTATGATGACGCCTTCGCGCTCGAGCTGAGTGAGAACGATTGCCGCTGCTTCCGGATCGTCCTTGGCGAGCGGGGCTGCTGCTTCCAGCACCGTCACCGCACTGCCGAGGCGGCGGAAGCCTTGCGCCATTTCCAAACCGATGGGCCCGGCGCCGATGATAATGAGATGGCGCGGCCGCTCGGCGAGATTGAAAATGGTTTCGTTGGTGAAAAAAGGACCGCTGTCCAAACCGGGGATCGGCGGAACGGACGGCGCCGAGCCGGTCGCGATCACGAAGCGGCGGGCGCGGATCTCGAATCGATCGCCGACCGCCACCGTGCGGCGGTCCTTGAACTTGGCTTCGCCCTTGATCACCTGCACGCCCAGCCCGGTGAAACGTTCCACCGAATCGGTAGGCGCGATCGCCGCGATCACGCGCTGCACGTGATCGTGCACCTTGGCGAAATCGACTTCGACGCTTGCCGTCACGCCGAAGGGCAGCGCGCTGCGCGCAAGCTCGGCGCGCTTGGCCGCCGCCAGCAGCGCCTTCGACGGTACGCAGCCGCTGTTGAGGCAATCGCCGCCCATCTTGCCGCGCTCGATCAGCACGCAGGGCACGCCGAAGGCGGCGGCCGCCGCCGCCACCGACAGGCCGCCGGAGCCGCCGCCGATCACGCAGATGTCGGGTGTCAGTGTTTCAGCCATGCCCCCTCGCCTGCCCCGCGCCGAGCCTATCACATGGCCGCGCGCGAGCGCGCCCGCAGCCGCTTGACCAGCGCCGGCAGCAGCGCCAGCAGGCCGAGCGCGATCAGCGCCCCGATCAACTCGGGGGTGAGCACATCGCCGGCGTTGAAGACCAGATGGCAACCGGCGCGGCCGGCGGCCATGCAGGCGTCATAGGCGCTCTTCTGCGCGGCGATGACGCTGTCGAGCCCGGTGCCGGCGAAGGCATAGACCAGCGCACCGGGAATGATGCCGAGCGCGGTGGCGGCAACGAAGGTGCCGAGCTTCACGCCGGCGAAGGCCGGTACCAGATTGACCAGGAAGAACGGAAAAGCCGGCACCAGCCGCAGGAACAGCAAATAGCTGAACGCGTCGTCGCGGAAGCCTTGCGCCAGCTGGCTGGCGCGCGGGCCGGCGCGCTTGAGCAGCGGCTCGCCGAGCGCGCTGCGCGCCACCAGGAAGATGACGGTGGCGCCCAAGGTGGCGCCGATCACCGCGGCCGCGGCGCCGGTGAAGATGCCGAACAGAAAACCGCCGCTGACGGTCAAGAACGCGGCGCCCGGCAGCGACAGCGCGACGGCGCCCGCGTAGATGCCGATATAGGCGAGCACGGCCAGCACCCGGTGTTGCGTCACGAAGACATCAATGACCGCGCGATTGCGCACCAGCGCCTCGAGCGAGATCGCGCCGCGTCCGAAAACGAGAAAGGCGGCAAGCGCGAGCAGCACGATCGCGGCCAAAGGGATGAGCCGGCGGGCAAGGCTGGGCAGGCGGCGGGCGGCGGGCGGGGTCACCGGCATGGACGCTATATACACGGGCGCGACCCGCGCCGGAGCCTGCTTCACCCGCTTGTGAGGCCTTTTGACCGGCAAAGGGCCTCGCATTGACGCGCCCTAGCCCCTCCCTTATAAGCCGCGCAAAATCGCGTGCCGATCCGCAATCAAACGCGGATTTTCATGGCGAATTGCGGGGCACGCTCCCGCCGCCACGGCGCGACCAGCGGAGAACGAAATCGTGAAGCGGACCTATCAACCGAGCAAGCTTGTACGCAAGCGCCGCCACGGTTTCCGCGCGCGCATGGCCACCAAGGGCGGCCGCAAGGTCGTGTCGGCGCGGCGCGGGCGCGGGCGCAAGCGGCTGTCCGCCTGACGGCGGCGGCGGATCGACGGCTCCGCATAGTTTTCATGGAACGACTGCGGCAACGGGCGGAATTTCTGGCTGCGGCGACCGGAGCCAAGGTCACCGCGCCCGCATTCCTGCTGCAGGCGCGCAGACGCGCCGATGACGGACCGGTGCGCTGCGGTTTCACCGTGTCGAAGAAGGTCGGCAACGCCGTCGAGCGCAATCGCGTTCGCCGCCGTTTACGGCAAGTGGTGCGGCTCTCGGCCGGGAAGACGATGCGAACCGGTCATGATTATGTGCTAGTCGGCCGGCGTGCGGCGCTTAACTTGCCGTTCGACCGCATGGTGCAGGACTTTGACGGCGCGTTGCGGCGCATACATGCGGGGCGCGTGGAGCGGCAAAAACGGGTACCCGATGACCGACAATAAGAACACCATCATCGCCATCGCGCTGTCGGCCCTGGTGCTGATCGCGTGGCAATTTTTAGTCGCCCTGCCGCAGCAGAAGGCGCGCGAACAGCAGCAGCAGGCCGAGCAGCTCGCCAAAAAGCAGGCTGCCCAGCCGAGCCAAAATGCCACGCCGGGCCAGAGCGCGCAGGCGCCGTCCCAGGCGGGACCGCCGCAGCCGCCCGGCCAGGCAGCGCAAGCGCCCGCCGCCGCTTCCGCCAGCCGCGACGAGGCGCTGAAAGCCTCGCAGCGCATCCCGATCAAGACCGGCAGCCTGCAAGGCTCGATCGCGCTCAAGGGCGGCCGCATCGACGACCTGGCGCTCTCCAAATTCCACGAGACGGTGGACCCGAAGTCGCCGCCGATCGTGCTGCTGTCGCCCTCGGGCGCCCCCGAACCGTTCTACGCCGAGTTCGGCTGGACCGGCGTCAGCGGCGTCAAGGTCGATTTGCCGACGTCCGAAACGGTGTGGAAACAGGACGGCTCCGGCGCGCTCACCGCCGGCCATCCGGTGACGCTCACTTACGACAACGGCCAGGGCCTCGAATTTCGCCGCACCGTCGCGGTCGACGACAAGTATTTGTTCACCGTCAAGGACGAGGTGGCGAACAAGAGCGCCAATCCCGTTTCGCTTTATCCATACGCGCTGATCTCGCGCCACGGCACGCCGACGACGCTCGGCTACTACATTTTGCATGAAGGCCTGATCGGCGTGCTCGGCGAGCGACGGCTTGCAGGAGATCACCTACAAGAAGGTCGAAGAAAAGAAGGTGATCAATTTCGACGTCACCAATGGCTGGCTCGGCATCACCGACAAGTATTGGGCCGCCACGCTGCTGCCCGACCCGAGCGCGCATTTGCGGGCGCACTTCTCGACCGGCAAGCTGGGCGATAAAGAAACCTACCAGACCGACTATCTGCTCGATGCCACGACCGTCGCGCCGGGCGCAACCGCCGCGGCCACGGCGCGGCTGTTTGCCGGCGCCAAGGAAGTCAATGTCGTCAACGCCTATGAAAAGCAGCTCAACCTCAACCGCTTCGATCTGCTGATCGACTGGGGCTGGTTCTATTTCATCACCAAGCCGCTGTTCATGGTGATCGATTATTTCTACCGCCTGGTCGGCAATTTCGGCATCGCCATCCTGATCGTCACCGTGCTGATCAAGGTCGCCTTCTTCCCGCTCGCCAACAAATCCTATGCCTCGATGGCCAAGATGAAGGCGGTGCAGCCGCAGATGGCCGCGCTGCGCGAGCGCTATCCCGACGACAAGGCCAAGCAGCAGCAGGAGTTGATGGCGCTCTACAAGAAAGAGAAGATCAACCCGCTCGCCGGCTGTCTGCCGATCGCCATCCAGATTCCGGTGTTCTTCTCGCTCTACAAGGTGCTGTTCGTCACCATCGAGATGCGGCACGCGCCGTTCTTCGGCTGGATCCACGACCTCTCGTCGCCCGACCCGACCAATGTGTTCAATCTGTTCGGCCTCATTGCGTTCGACCCGACCATCCTCCCGGTGGTCGGCCATTTCCTGCATCTCGGCGCCTGGCCGCTGATCATGGGCGTGACCATGTGGGCGCAGATGAAGCTCAACCCGGCGCCGCCCGACCCGACGCAAGCGATGATCTTCAATTGGATGCCGGTGATCTTCACCTTCATGCTGGCGAGCTTCCCGGCCGGCCTGGTGATCTATTGGGCCTGGAACAACTCGCTGTCGGTGGCGCAGCAGTCCGTCATCATGAGCCGGCACGGCGCCCGCATCGAGCTCTGGCATACCGTCAAAGGCGTCTTGGATAAGATCAAACGGCTGCTAGAAAAAAAGTGACGCAAAAGTGACGCAAGCGTAGGCGGTCGGCCGACGTGACGCGCCGGGCGCGGCATGCGAGATATGCCGGCATGACGCTCAAGCCTTTCACCCGCGACGAGATCGACGCCGGCCGGCGCCTGTTCGCCGGCGATTGGCATTTTGTCTCCGCCGCGGGCTCGCCGGCATCGCTGCCCGTCGATGCGCGGGGTCGAGATCGCGCTCGCCGGCCGCTCCAATGTCGGCAAGTCGAGCCTGCTCAACGCGCTCACCGGGCGCAAGGCCTGGCGCGCACCTCGCGCACGCCCGGCCGCACGCAGGAACTGATCTTCTTTAACGGCGGCGAGCGGCCTCAACCTCGTGGACATGCCGGGCTACGGCTATGCCGCCGCCGCCAAGACCAAGATCGCGGCCTGGAGCGAGCTGATCCACGCTTACCTGCGCGGCCGCGCCAATCTCGCGCGCATCTACGTGCTGGTGGACGCCCGCCACGGCCTGAAAGACACCGACGCGCCGATGCTCGACGCGCTCGGCCGGGCCGCGGTCAGCTACCAGATCGTGCTCACCAAATGCGACGCGGTGAAACCGGCCGAGCTTGCCGCGCGCACCGCCGAAACCGAAGCGGCGCTCGCCAAGCGGCCGGCCGCCTTCCCGGCCGTGCTGGCCACCTCGGCGCACGAGGGCGCCGGCATCGCGGAATTGCGCGCGGCGATCGCCAGGCTTTTGGCGGAAAGGCGGCGCTGACGCATTGGCGGGTGGCGTCGATTTCGGCTAGAACCCGCCTGCCACAAGAGGCCGAGGCGATGAGCAAAGCTGCCAAATCCGAGCTGCCCAAGATCGACCCGCAGACGCAGGCGCGCATCCTGTCCGAGGCGCTGCCGCATATGCAGCGCTACGACGAGGAAATCGTCGTGGTGAAATACGGCGGCCACGCCATGGGCCAGGAGCAGATGGCGCGCGACTTCGCGCGCGACATGGTGCTGCTTGGAGCAGACCGCGATCAACCCGGTGGTGGTGCACGGCGGCGGGCCGCAGATCGAGGCCATGCTCAAGAAGCTCGGCATCAAATCGGAATTCGCCGCCGGCCTGCGCATCACCGACGAAAAGACCGTCGAGATCGTCGAGATGGTGCTGGCCGGCTCGATCAACAAGCAGATCGTCGGCTACATCAACGCCGCCGGCGGCAAGGCCATCGGCCTGTGCGGCAAGGACGGCAACATGGTGCAGGCGCGCAAGGTGACCCGCACCGTGGTCGATCCCGGCTCCAACATCGAGAAGGTGATCGATCTCGGCTTCGTCGGCGAGCCGGAGAAGGTCGACGTCACCATCCTCACCCAGGTGATGGGCCGCGAGATGATCCCGGTGCTGGCGCCGGTGGCGACCGCGGCCGGCGGCGGCACCTTCAACGTCAACGCCGACACCTTTGCCGGCGCGATTGCCGGCGCGCTCAAGGCCAAGCGCCTGCTGCTGCTCACCGACGTGGCGGGCGTGCTCGACAAGTCGAAGGAGCTGATCCATGACCTGTCGGTCGCCGACGCGCGCAAGCTGATCGCCGACGGCACCATCTCCGGCGGCATGATCCCCAAGGTCGAGACCTGCATCTACGCGCTCGACCAGGGCGTCGAGGGCGTCGTCATCCTCGACGGCAAGGTGCCGCACGCCGTGCTGCTCGAACTGTTGACCGACCACGGCGTCGGCACGCTGGTGCATCGCTGAGCCGGCGCCGGTCCGGCCTTGCGGGCGTAGCCAATCGCCGCATAAGGCTAAAAAACCGGCGCCGCGGCCGCACTGTTCCAAATTATCAAGACCGTGTAGTCTTGCGGCCAACCCGTTCAATAGAACGCATAAAAAGCAGGGAGGAGTGAATGATCACACACCGCACGGGCATGCTTGCCGCGGGCGCCATGGCGGCCGCAATCGTCATCGCTGCGCCGGCGTCGGCGCAAATCTACAGCCTCGGCACCGGCAAGCAGGGCTTCTTCACCTATTCGGCAGGTGCTGCCATCGCCAAGGTCGCCGCCGACGGCGGATTGAACCTGCGCGTCAAACCGTTCGGCGGCACCAGCGCCTATGTGCCGGGCGTCAATGCCGGCGAGCAGCAGTTCGGCCTCGCCAACGAATTGGAGACGCACTACGCCGTCACCGGCGAGGTGATCTACAAGGACAAGCCGCAACCGGATCTGCGCGTCGTTGCCGTGCTCACCCCGCTCTATTCGGTGTTCTTCGTGCGCCAAGGATTCCCCGATCAAGACCATCGCCGATCTCAAGGGCAAGCGCGTGCCGAGCCGGTTACGCCAGCCAGCGCGTGCATCGACGTGCTGACCAAAGGCGGGCTCGCCAACGGCGGCCTGAGCTACGCCGACGTCCAGCAGGTGCCGGTGCCGAACGTGGTCGGCGGCGCCAGCGAATTCGAACAAGGCAAGGCCGACATGTTCCTGTTCGCGCTCGGCTCCGGCAAGGTCGCGGAAGTCAACTCCAAGGTTCCGGTGCGCGTGCTGCCGATCGATCATTCCAAGGAAGCCATGGAGCGGCTGCGCAAGTTCATCCCGGTCGCCTATGCCACGCAGCTCCAGCCGGGCAAGGGCCGTACCGGCCTCGACGAGCCGACCTGGGTCTATGCCTACGACTATCTGGTGCTGGCCAACGACAAGGTGGCGGACGACGTGGTCTACAAGCTCACCAAGCTGCTGCACGACCACAAGGCCGAGCTGGCGGCCAATTTCGGCGCGCTCAACGGCTTCGATCCCAAGCGCATGAGCAAGGACATGGGCCCGGTGAAATTCCATCCGGGCGCGATCAAGTTCTACAAGGAAATCGGCGAGTGGCCGCCGAAGAGCGGCAGCTGAACGCGGAACGCTCACGTTCCGATCTGAACGGATCAAGCTCTCGTGTCTGACGAGATCAACCCAAGTGCCGGCGGGCCCCCAATCAGTGGGCGCCCGCCGGTTGATTTTTGCCGGCGCCAGCCTGCTGACGCTCGCCTCGATCGCTTTCGCGCTGCAACTTTACCGGACCGTCGGGCTGCTGCTGTACAACGAGCAGTTCCTCGCCGGCATGATCGGGCTCGGCCTGGCGCTGGTCTATCTGACCCAGCCGGCGCGCCGCGGCAGCTCGCGCGCGACGATCCCCTGGTACGACTGGCTGCTGGCCGCCGTCAGCTTCGTCGCTCGGCGTCTACATCGTCAGTCCGCTACCCGGCGCTGTCCGAGGACATGACGGCGCGGCCGATCGACGGCCTGATCGTCGCCTTCATCACCGTGCCGCTGGTGATCGAGGCGCTGCGCCGCACCGTCGGCCTCGCGCTCACCATCATCGTTCTGGTGTTCCTGGTTTACGCGCCGCTCGGCCAATACGTGCCGGGCGCGCTCGCCGGCCTGCCGGTCAACGTGTCGCAGCTCGCCTTCTATCTGGTCTGGGATTCCGGCAGCATGCTCGGCCTGCCGGTGCTGGTGGCGGCGACCATCGTCATCGCCTTCGTCTTCTTCGGCAATCTGCTGTTCGCCTCCGGCGGCTCGGCCTTCTTCACCGACATCGCGCTTGACGCTGATGGGCCGCTATCGCGGCGGCTCGGCCAAGATCGCGGTCACCGCCTCCTGCCTGTTCGGCATGATCTCCGGCAGCGCGGTGAGCAACGTCGCTTCCGTCGGCGTGCTGACCATTCCGCTGATGCGGCGCGGCGGCTACCCGGCCCATGTCGCCGCCGCGATCGAGGCCGTCGCCTCGACCGGCGGGCAGCTGATGCCGCCGGTGATGGGCGCCGCCGCCTTCCTGATGGCGGAATTCCTGCAAGTCCCATACAAAGACGTGGCGCTCGCCGCCACGCTGCCGGCGCTGCTTTATTACTACGCGCTGTTCATCCAGGCCGATCTGATGGCCGCGCGTGCCGGACTGACCAGCATCGAGGGTCCGGATATTCCGCCGCTGCGCGCAGGTGCTCAAGCAGGGCTGGCACTTCCTGCTGCCGTTCGCGATGCTGATCTACGGCCTGTTCTGGCTCAACTGGTCGCCGGAACTGTCGGCGCTGGCGGCCTGCGGGCGTGCTGATCGTCACCGGGCTCGACGCTCGGCTACGGCGACAAGAAGCTGAGGCTCGGCGATATTCTCGACGCGCTGCGCGGCACCGGCCTCGTCTCGCTCGACCTGCTGATCATCACCGCGGCCGCCGGCTTCATCATCGGCGTGCTCAACATCACGCGGCTTGAGCTTTGCGCTCACGCTCATGCTGGTGCAGATCGGCTCCGGCAATTTGTGGCTGCTGCTGGTGCTGGCGGCGCTGGTGTCGATCATTCTCGGCATGGGCATGCCGACGGTCGGCGTCTATGTGCTGCTCGCGGCGCTGGTGGCGCCGGCCATGGTCAAGATCGGGCTGTCGCCGATGGCCTCGCATATGTTCGTGATGTATTTCGGCATGATGTCGATGATCACGCCGCCGGTCGCGCTCGCCGCCTACGCGGCCGCCTCGCTGGCGCAGACCGATCCGATGAAGACCGGCTGGACCGCCGTGCGCTTCGGCTGGATCGCCTTCATCATTCCGTTCCTGTTCATCCGCGCGCCCTCGCTGCTGCTTGGAAGGCAGCGTGATGTCAATCGTGATGGCCTTCGTCACGGCGCTTATCGGCGTCTGGCTGATCTGCGCGGCCTTTGCCGGCTATGCCTGGCGCGACGCTCAGCCTGCCGATGCGGATCGGTTTCGGTCTCGCCGGCCTGCTGCTGTTCATCCCGGCCGACGCCATGCAGCACGGCGAATGGACCGATATTGCCGGCTTCGTGCTCGGCGCCGGCCTGTTGGCGCGCGAATTCCTGGCGGTGCGCATGCGGCGCCAGGCCGCCTGAGGCTGCTATCTTAGCGCATGATTCGCGCGACCAAGGGCCTCGCATGGCTCGGCGGCCTGCTGATCGCGCTTGCGGCCACGCAGGCGCAGGCGGGGCTGACGCTGTGCAACCGCACCAGCTACCGCGTCGAAGCGGCGATCGGCCTGGAAAAGCGCGCCAATGTCGCGACCCGCGGCTGGTTCCGCATCGATCCCGGCGAATGCAAACATGGTGATCGACGGCACGCTCGACGCCGACATGGTCTATCTGCACGCGCGCACGCCGCCGCTTTACGGCAGCGCGCCCATGCCGCAGAGCGGGCAGGCCGAGCTGTGCGTGCGCAACGGCAACTTCGACATGGCCGACGGACGCGGCTGTCCGGTCAGCCAGCAGGCGCGCTTTTCCGCCGCGCGGCCGAGCGACACGCCCAACGGGCCGACGGTCAATCTGGCGGAAGACGCCGACTATGACGACGCGCAGGCCCGCCTTGCCGGCATCCAGCGCCTGCTGACGATTGCCGGCTACGACGCCTATCCGATCGACGGCGTGCCGGGATCGAAGACGCAAAGTGCGCTCGCGAAATTCCTCGCCGACCGCAAGCTGGCGGCCGACGCCGCCGCGCAGCCGGCATTTTTCGACACGCTGCTCGAGGCGGCGAACAATCCCGCCGGCACGGGCTTTACCTGGTGCAACGACACCAAATACACCGTGATGGCCGCGCTCGGCGTGGTCGAGATGGGCGCCATCGTCACCCGCGGCTGGTACCGCGTCGACGCCGGGCGCTGCCTGCGGCCCGACCTGCGCGGCGATCCGCACCGGCTTTACTGCTTACGCCGAGGCGGTGGACGGCAATGGACGCGCGATCAAGCGCGACGACGCGCCGCTCGTCCTGGGGCGGCAACGTCGCGCTCTGCACGCGCGACGGCAAATTCGACCTCAGCAACCACAAGGACTGCGCCGCGCGCGGCTTGAATTCCGCCGGCTTTGCGGTCATCGATGTCGGCGCCAATCCTTCGACCACCGTGCGCTTCAAGGAACCGTAAACGTGCCATCAGTGTCCGGTAAAAGCCGCGCGGCTTCGGTGGCGTCGAGACTTGGGTGTTCGATCTCGACAACACGCTGTATCCGCATCACCTGCTTTGGCAGCAGGTGGACGACCGCATCCGTAGCTTTATCGCGGACTTCCTGAAAGTGCCGCACGACGAGGCGTTCCGCATTCAGAAGGACTATTACAAGCGCTACGGCACCACCATGCGCGGGCTGATGACCGAGCACGGGCTCAAGCCGGACGATTATCTGGAATTCGTGCACCAGATCGACCATTCCCCGCTGACGCCGAACCCGGCGCTCGGCGCCGCGCTCGCCAGGCTGCCGGGCCGCAAGCTCGTGCTGACCAACGGCACGCGCAAGCACGCCGACGCGGTGATGAAGAAGCTCGCCGTGCACGAGCATTTCGAGGACGTGTTCGACATCGTCGCCGCCGAGCTCGAGCCGAAGCCGTCGCCGAAAACCTATGAGCGCTTCCTTGCGCGCCACGACGTCGATCCGCGCAAGGCCGCCATGTTCGAGGATCTGGCGCGCAATCTGGAGGCGCCGCATGCGCTCGGCATGGTGACGGTGCTGGTGGTGCCGGAAGGCCAGCGCGAAGTCTTCCGCGAGGATTGGGAGCTGCAAGGCCGCGACGCGCTCCATGTCGATCATCTCACCGACGATCTTGCCGTTTTTCTCGAAGGAATCGCGGGCCCGCGCTAGGCGCGGCTTGACATCGCCTGCCCCGCCCCCGACAAACCGCTCCCGAACGGGCTGTAACTCCCATGACCGATAAACTGGCCAAGACCATCGACGACGCCTTCGAGGCGCGCGACACGATCGGCCCCAAGACCAAGGGCGCGGTGCGCAAGGCGGTCGACGCCGCGCTCGACCTGCTCGACGCGGGCAAGGCGCGCGTGGCCGAGCGGCAGGCCGACGGCACCTGGCGCGTCAATCAATGGCTGAAGAAGGCCGTGCTGCTGTCGTTCCGGCTCAACGACATGAGCGTGATCGCCGGCGGGCCGGGCAAAGCCGTGTGGTGGGACAAGGTCGATTCCAAGTTCAAGGGCTGGAGCGCGGCGCGCTTCCGCAAGGCGGGCTTCCGCGCCGTGCCCGGCTGCGTCGTTCGCCGTTCGGCCTACATCGCGCCCGGCGTGGTGCTGATGCCGAGCTTCGTCAATCTCGGCGCCTATGTGGACTCAGGACACGATGATCGACACCTGGGCGACGGTCGGCTCCTGCGCGCAGATCGGCAAGAACTGCCACATCTCGGGCGGCGCCGGCATCGGCGGCGTGCTCGAGCCGCTGCAGGCCGGCCCGGTGATCATCGAGGACAATTGCTTCATCGGCGCGCGCTCGGAAGTGGCGGAAGGCGTGATCGTGCGGCAAGGCGCGGTGCTGTCGATGGGCGTTTATCTCGGCGCCTCCACACGCATCGTCGACCGCGCCAGCGGTGCGGTCAGCCAAGGCGAGGTGCCGCCCTATTCGGTCGTGGTGCCGGGCAGCATGCCGGGCAACGAACGGCGGGCCGGGGCCTTTACTGCGCGGTGATCGTCAAGCGCGTCGACGAGCGCACGCGCTCGAAGACCTGCATCAACGAACTGCTGCGCGACTGATGTCAGCGCCGACCCCGTTGCAATCGCCCGCGACCTGCTGCGCTGCCGCTCGGTGACGCCGGCGGAAGGCGGCGCGCTGAAATTTCTGGAAGGCACCTTGCAAGCCGCCGGTTTCACCGTGCACCGCATGACCTTCAAGGAGCCGGGCGCCGACGATGTTGAGAATCTCTACGCCCGCATCGGCAATGCCGCGCCACATTTGATGTTCGCCGGCCACACCGACGTGGTGCCGCCGGGCGACGAGACGGCCTGGTCGCATCCGCCCTTCGCCGGCGAAACCGACGGCACGGAGTTGTACGGCCGCGGCGCGGTCGACATGAAGGGCGGCATCGCCTGCGCGCTCGCCGCCGTGCTCGATCATCTCGGCGCGCGGCAAGCAGCCGAAAGGCTCGATCTCGTTCCTGATCACCGGCGACGAGGAAGGCATCGCGGTCAACGGCACGCCGAAGCTGCTGAAATGGGCGGCCGAACAGGGCGAAAAGTTCGACCATTGCATCCTGGGCGAGCCGAGCAATGTTGCGGCGCTCGGCGACACCATCAAGATCGGCCGGCGCGGCTCGCTCAACGGCCATCTGATCGTGCGCGGCCGGCAAGGCCATGTCGCCTATCCGCGAGCGCGCGGACAACCCGATCCGCGGGCTGGTGACGCTGATCGACGCGCTGCAGGCCGAGCCGCTCGACCAAGGCAGCGAGCATTTCCCGCCCTCGCATCTGGAATTCACCTCGGTCGACGTCGGCAACAAGACGGTCAACCTCATTCCCGGCGAGGCGCGCGCGCGCTTCAACATCCGCTTCAACGACAAGCACACGCTCGCTTCGCTGAAGATGCTGATCGCGCGGCGCGCCGACAAGGCGGCCGGCGGCAAGATCAAGTTCGCCTTCGAATGGGAGCCGTCGAACGCCGGCGTGTTCGTCACCAAGACCGGGCCGTTCACCGAAATGGTGGCGAAGGCGATCGCGGAAGTCACCGGCCGCAAGCCGCATCTGTCCACCACCGGCGGCACCTCCGACGCGCGCTTCATCACCGCGCATTGCCCGGTGGTGGAATTCGGCCTGGTCGGCCAGACCATGCACCAGGTCGACGAGCGCGTGCCGATCGCCGACCTGCGCGCGCTGACGGCGATCTATCGCAAGATCATCGACCGCTACTTCGCCTCGTAATCCACCCGCATCAAATAAAGCCCGTCCGGCGGCGCCACCTGGCCGCAGGCGGCGCGGTCGCGCGCGGCGAGCGCCTTGGCAAGATCGTCGGCGCTCCATTTGCCCTCGCCCACCATGACCAGCGAGCCGACCATGGAGCGCACCTGGTTGTGCAGGAACGAGCGCGCGGACGCGAGAATGGCGATGTCATCGCCCGCGCGCGCAACGTCGAGCGATCGCAGCGTCTTCACCGGCGAGTTGGCCTGGCATTCGGTGGAGCGGAACGTCGTGAAGTCGTGCTTGCCGACGAGGCGCTGCGCGGCGGCGTGCATGGCTCGCCGCATCGAGCGGGCGCGGCACCCGCCAGGCGCGGCCGAGGTCGAGCGTCAGATCGGCGCGGCGGTTGACGATGCGGTAGAGATAATGGCGCATGACCGCCGAGGTGCGCGCGTTGAAATCGGCCGCCGCCTTCTCCGCCGTCAAGACCGCCACCGGATGCGGCCGCAAGATGCGCATTGAGCGCGTCGCGCACGGTGTCGGTGTCCCAGTCCTTGGCGAGATCGACATGGGCGACCTGCGCCGCGCGCGTGCACGCCGGCATCGGTGCGGCCGGCGCCCTGCAGCGGAACCTTCTCGCCGCTGAAGGCCTCGACCGCCGCCATCAGCACGCCCTGCACGGTTGTCTGGTCGGCCTGGATCTGCCAGCCGGCGAAGGGCGCGCCGTCATATTCGATGGTAAGCTTGTAGCGGGGCATGTTTGATCCACCTCAAATAGCGCCCGCGGGCGGGCCCCTATAAATGGCCAAAAAGAGGGCTTGGCAATGCAGCGGGCGTACAAGCAGAAAATCGTCGATCTGCTCGATCACCATCGTATCATGACCGTCGCCACCAACCGGCCGGACGGCTGGCCGCAAGCGACCGTGGTCAGCTATGCCAATGACGGCTTGATCGTCTATTGCACGATCGGCCGCGACAGCCAGAAATACGCCAATATCGTGCGCGATCCGCGGGTGGCGCTGGCCATCGCGCACGACTATCCGCAGCCTTTGCAGATCAAAGGCCTGTCGATCGCCGCGCGCGCAACCGAAGTGAGCGACCAAGGCGAGCGCGACCACGCCGCCGAAGTCCTGCTCAAGCGCTATCCGGAATACAAGGTGATGCCGCGGCCGGACCCGAGCGCGGTGCCGACGCTGCGGCTGACGCCGGAATTCGTCTCGATCCTCGATTATTCCAAGGGCTTCGGCCACACCGACCTGGTGCGGGTCACCGACAACGATCTCGCCGAATTCGTCGAGGCGCGCCGCCACCATTGGGCCGGTTTCCACGCCGCCTGAACGCGGCTGTCAGGTCGCCCGCGCGCCGGCTTTCACAGGCGTGCCGCGCAGGAACTCCTCCACCGCCATCGGCTGCTTGCCGGCGCGCTGCACTTGCGTGAGCCGCACCGCGCCGTCGCCGCAGGCAATGGTGAGGCGGTCGTCGAGCACGGTGCCGGGCGCGCCGCTCCCCTCGCCCTTGGTCGAGCGCAGCGCCTTGATGCGCGCGCCGCCGAGCTCGAACCAGGCGCCGGGAAACGGCGACAAGACCGCGGATGTGGTCGTGCACCTGCTTGCACGGTTTGCTCCAATCGATGCGCGTCTCGGCGTTGGCGATCTTGGCCGCGTAAGTGACGCCTTGCGCGGGCTGCGGCGTGAGCGTGAGCGAGCCGCGCTCGAGCGCGGCCAGCGCGCGCGCCATCAGGTCGGCGCCGAGCCGCGCCAGCGCGTCATGCAGGTCGCCCGCGGTCATGTCGGGCGCGATCGCGCATGCGTTCGGCCATGGCGATGGCGCCGGTGTCGAGCCCCTCGTCCATCTTCATGATGGTGACGCCGCTTTCGGCATCGCCGGCCATGATGGCGCGGTTGATCGGCGCGGCGCCGCGCCAGCGCGGCAACAGCGAGGCATGCACGTTGAAGCAGCCGAGCCGCGGCGCTTCCAGAATGGGCTTGGGCAGGATCAGGCCATAGGCGACCACCACCGCGGCGTCGGCCTTGTGCGCGCGAAACGCCGCCTGCGCGTCCTCGTCGCGCAACGTCTTCGGCGTCTGAACCGGCAGCTCGAGCCTGCGCGCCTCGCGCTCGACCGGCGTTGCCTGCACATCCATGCCGCGGCCGGCCGGCTTTGCCGCGCGGGTGTAGACCGCCGCGATCTCGTGCCCGCGCGCGGCCAGCTCGACCAGCGTCGGCACCGCGAAATCGGGCGTGCCCATGAAGATCAGGCGCAGCGGCATGCGGGCCCCGTCAATGCTCCGTTCGCGGGCTTAAGCGATCGCGCCGAGCCTAGCCGAAATGATGCTCGGGCGTGTCGTCCTTCGGCGCGATGGTGGCGCCCTCGCCGCGCTTTTGCGCCTTCTTGAACTTCTTGAGCACCATGTCGCGCTTGAGCTTGGAAATGTGGTCGATGAACAACACGCCGTTGATGTGGTCGATCTCGTGCTGCAGGCAGGTGGCGAAGCAGCCCGCTCGCCTCGAGCTCCTGCGGCTTGCCGTCGAGGTCGAGAAACTTGACCTTGACCGCGTTCGGCCGCTCGACCTCCTCGTAATATTCCGGGATCGACAGGCAGCCTTCCTCGTAGATCGCCTTCTCGTCGGATATCCAGGTCACTTCCGGATTGATGAAGACCTGCGGCGCCTTCGGCTCGTCCTTCTTGGCGAGGTCCATGGTGACGACGCGCTTGGCGGCTCGCCGATCTGGATGGCGGCGAGCCCGATGCCGGGCGCCTCGTACATGGTCTCGAACATGTCGTCGACCAGCGCGCGCACCGACTTGTCGATCTTCCGCGACCGGCTCGGATTTCAGCCGCAGCCGCTTGTCGGGGATGATGAGGATGTCGCGCTTGGCCATGGCCGCGATGTAAGGGTTGCCAACAGCGGGGTCAATGTCGGCTTTGCGCTTGAGATATGGGCGTTATCGCCCTACCGTTCGCCGTTCGTTCGCGCTGGCGGCGAATCGCGCTAGAAGCAGCCCAAGACGCAGTTCAAGAAGCAGCACCATGCCGCAAACCGTCCTCCTTGTCCTCGCGCTGATCATCGCCGCCGGCGTGATCGCCATCATCGTGCTGCTGCTGCGCCCGCGCGCTCGGCCGATCCGCTGGCCGAGCAGCGGCTCGCCGAGCTGCAATGCGCGGCTCGAGGCCATGGGCGAGCTGCTGCAGGCGCATACCAGTTGCAGCAGACCGTGCATCAGCGGCTCGACGCGGTGACGCAGAACCTCGGCGAGTCGATGAAGACCTCGACCAAGAACACCACCGATCATCTGCAGCAGCTGCACGAGCGGCTGGCGGTCATCGACAGCGCGCAGAAGAACATCACCGATCTGGCCTCGCAGGTCACGTCGCTGCAGAACGTGCTTCGACAACAAGCAGCGCCGCGGCGCCTTCGGCCAGGGCCGCATGGAAGCGATCATCGCCGACGGGCTGCCGAAGGGCGCCTACGAATTCCAGTTCACGCTGTCGAACAATTCGCGGCCCGATTGCTGCATCTTCATGCCGGACAAGCGCCCGCTGATCATCGACGCCAAATTTCCGCTCGAGGCGACGACCGCGCTGGAAAGCGCCAAGACCGACGACGAGCGCAAGTCAGGCCACGCGCCAGCGTGCGGCAGAACCTCGGCAAGCACATCGACGACATTGCCGAGAAATATCTGATCCCGGGCGAGACGCAGGACGTCGCGCTTATGTTCGTGCCGTCGGAATCGATCTTTGCCGAGCTCTACGACGGTTCGACGACGTCGTGCAGAAGGCCTACCGCGCCGGCGTCATCATCGTGTCGCCGTCGCTGCTGATGCTGGCGATTCAGGTGGTCCAGCAGATCCAGAAGGACGCGCGCATGCGCGAGGCGGCCGACAAGATCCTGACGGAGGTCGGCCTGCTGATGGACGACGTGCAGCGCCTGAGCGACCGCGTCGAGAAGCTCGACAAGCACTTCGGCACCGTCAACAAGGACATCGAACAGATCGTCATCTCGGCCGATAAGATTCTGAGCCGCGGCGAGAAGATTCGAGAGCGTCGAATTCGGCGACGATGCGCCGACGCGCCGAGGTCATCCCGCGCGCCGATCGCGCAAGCTCGGAGGCCGGCGAATAGCGCCATGACCGTCGCGCCCGACACCGCGCCGCCCGCCGCACAGGCGCGGCCGTCCGTGCTCGAGGCGCGTCGCGGTCTATCTCAAGCCGCGCGTGCTGATCGTGCTGTTCCTCGGCTTCTCGTCCGGGCTGCCGCTGGCGCTGTCGGGCACGACGCTGCTGGTGTGGATGCGCGAGTCGCGGCGTCGATCTCGGCACCATCGGCCTGTTCGCGCTGGTCGGCACGCCCTACACGATCAAGTTCCTGTGGGCGCCGCTGATCGACGCGCTCGACGTGCCGCTGCTGTCGCGCCTGCTCGGCCGCCGGCGCGGCTGGCTGGTGTTCACGCAGATGCTGCTGATCGCGGCGATCGTCTTTCTCGGCTCTTGCGATCCGGCAAGCGCGCCCGGCCTGGTGGCGCTGCGGCGCGCTGCTGGTGGCGACCGCCTCCGCCACGCAGGACATCGTGGTCGACGCCTTCCGCGTCGAGAGCCTGCCGGAAAACGAGCAGGCCGCCGGCATGGCCTCCTACGTCGCGGCCTACCGCGTCGGCATGCTGGTCTCGACCGCCGGCGCGCTGTTCCTGGTGAGCGGCTTCCAGGCCTACGGCTTCGGCAAGCAGGCGGCCTGGCACTGGGGCTATTGCGGCGATGGCCGTGCTGGTGCTGATCGGCATCGTCACGACGCTGCTCGCCACCGAGCCGGACGCGCTCGGCAGCGGCGGAGGCCGACGCACGCGCGTGCAAAAGCCGTTCGCGCGCGTGGCCGAAGCCGCCGTCGGCGCCTTCAAGGATTTCATGAGCTACGAGCTCGCCTTCGTCGATGCTCGCCTTCGTGGTGCTGTTCAAGTTCACCGACGCGCTGTCGGGCGCGATGACCGCGCCCTTCGTCATCGATCTCGGCTTCACGCGCAACGAATATGCCGCCATCGTCAAAGGCGTCGGCCTCGCGGCGCTGCTGCTCGGCGGCTTTGCCGGCGGCTTCATCGCGCGCGCGCTGCCGCTCGCGACCAGCCTGTGGATCGGCGCGCATCCTGCAGGCGGCGGCGAACCTGGCGTTTTCCTGGCTGGCGCTGGTCGGGCGCGACCCGACCGTGCTGGCCTTCGCCATCATCGCGGAGAATTTCACCAGCGCCATCGGCACGGTGATGTTCGTCGCCTATCTCTCGGCGCTGTGCCGCAACCCGCTGCACACGGCGACGCAATACGCGCTGCTCACCGCGCTGGCCGCGGTCGGGCGCACGTATCTGTCGTCCGGCGCGGGCTTCATCGCCGAGTCGACCGGCTGGGCCTGGTTCTTCGTGATCTGCGCGCTCGCCGGTCTGCCGAGCCTCGTGCTGCTGTGGTGGCTGCAGGTGCGCGGGCATTTCAAGCTGCTGGTGCCGCGGACGAGCTAGAACAACGTGCGCTGCTTGATCGCCGCCGAGAGCGTGCCCTCGTCGAGATAATCGAGCTCGCCGCCGACCGGCACGCCATGCGCGAGCCGCGTCACCTTCACGTTGGCGTCGTGCCAACAGGTCGGTGATGTAATGCGCGGTGGTCTGGCCGTCGACCGTGGCGTTGAGCGCCAGGATCACCTCCTTCACCTGCGGCTCGTGCGCGCGCGAGATCAGCGCGTCGATGGTCAGGTCCCGCGGGCCGACGCCGTCGAGCGGCGACAGCGTGCCGCCGAGCACGTGATAGCGGCCGTTGACCGCATGCGCGCGCTCCAGCGCCCACAGATCGGCGACGTCGGCCACCACCACGATGATGGAGGCGTCGCGCCGCGTATCGGTGCAGACCGTGCACGGGTTCTGCGTGTCGATATTGCCGCAGGTCTTGCAGATGACGATCTTCTCCATCGCGGTCTGCAATGCGCTGGCGAGCGGCGCCATCAGCAATTCGCGCTTCTTGATGAGATGCAGCGCCGCGCGCCGCGCCGAGCGCGGCCCCAAGCCCGGGCAGCCGCGCCAGCAGCTGGATCAGGCGCTCGATTTCGGGTCCGGCGACGGCGGAGGGCATCTAGGTCAGCGTCATCCCCGGCGGCAGCGGCAGGCCGCCGGTGACGGCCTTCATCTTCTCCTGCAGCACCGTTTCGGCCTTGCGGCGCGCGTCGGCGTGAGCGGCGATCAGCAGATCCTCGAGGATTTCCTTTTCCGAGGGCTTGAGCAGCGAATCGTCGATCTTGGTGCCCTTCAAGTCGCCCTTGGCCGACAGCGTCACCGCCACCATGCCGCCGCCGGCGGTGCCCTCGACCTCGATCTGGTCGAGCTCGGCCTGCAGCGCCTGCATCTTGGATTGCAGCTGCGCCGCCTGCTTCATCAGGCCCATGAAATCGGTCATCGGCTAATCCTCCGTCTCCATGTCGGGCGGCATCGTCGTCCTGCGCTTCGGCGTCCGTCGTCCGCGATCTTCTGCGTCACGTCGACGATCTTGGCGCCGGGAAAGCGCGTTGAGCACCGCCTGCACCAGCGGATCGCTCTCGCACGCCGCGCTCGAGCTCGGCCTGTTCGCGCGTCCGCCTGCGATCGCACGGTGGCGGCGCCCTGCTCCTGCGACACCACCACGATCCAGCGCTTGCCGGTCCAGGCCGTGAGCTTGCGTTGCAGATCGTGCACGAAGGTCCTGGGCGCGGTCGCTTCGAGCGCGATCTCGAGCTGGCCGTCCTCGCAGCGCACCAGCCGCACGTCGCGCTCGAGCGCCATCTTCACGCCGATGTCGCGTTTGTCCTGCGCCAGCGCGATCAACTGCTCGAACGAGCCGATGGTGAGCGTGGGCGCGGCCTCGCCGGCGTCGGCTTGCGCCACCGGATCGTCGGCGACGCGCGGCGATACCGCGGCGGAGGAACGCGGGCTGCCGCGCGGCGCGTCATAGCGCGGCGCGAAACTCTGCGACGTCGGCGCCGCCGTCGCGCCGCCATTGCCCTGCGGACGCGCGGGTGCGCCGCCCTCTTCGGTCATCGCGCGCACCACCTCGTCGGGCGTCGGCAGGTCGGCCGCGTAAGCGATGCGCACCAGCACCATCTCGGCGGCGGCAACCGGCCGGCCGGAGGCCTGCACCTCGGACACGCCTTTCAGCAGCATCTGCCAGGCGCGCGACAACACGCGCATCGACAATTGCGTGGCGAAGGCGCGGCCGCGCAGGCGCTCGGCCTCCGACAGCGAGACGTCGTCGGCCACCGCCGGCACGACTTTGACGCGGGTGACGAAATGCGTGAATTCGGCAAGATCGCTCAGGATCACCGCCGGATCGGCGCCGATGTCGTATTGCGCGCGCAGCTCGTTGAGCGCGGCGGCGGTGTCGCCCTTCATCAGCGCCTCGAACAGATCGACAATACGCACGCGGTCGGCGAGGCCGAGCATCTGCCGCACGTCCTCGGCGCGCGACCGTGTCCCGCGCCGCATGGGCGATGGCCTGGTCGAGCAGCGAGAGCGCGTCGCGCACCGAGCCTTCCGCCGCGCGCGCGATCAGCGCCAGCGCCGCCGGCTCGGCTTCGATCTTCTCCTTGGCGGCGATGCTTTCCAGATGCTTGACCAGCAGCGCGGCATCGACGCGGCGCAGGTCGAAGCGCTGGCAGCGCGACAGCACCGTCACCGGAACCTTGCGGATTTCGGTGGTGGCGAAGATGAACTTGGCGTGCGGCGGCGGCTCTTCCAGCGTCTTCAACAGCGCGTTGAACGCCGCGCCCGACAGCATGTGCACTTCGTCGAGGATATAGACCTTGTAGCGCGCCGACACCGGCGCGTAGCGGATGGCGTCGTTGATCTGGCGCACGTCCTCCACGCTGTTGTGGGAGGCTGCGTCCATTTCCAAGCACGTCGATGTGGCGGCTCTCGATGATGGCCTGGCAGTGCACGCCCATCGCCGGCATATTGACGGTCGGCTCCTTGACCGAGCCGTCGGGCAATTCGTAATTGAGCGCGCGGGCGAGGATGCGCGCGGTCGTGGTCTTGCCGACGCCGCGCACGCCGGTGAGGATCCAGGCCTGCGGAATGCGGCCGCACTCGAAGGCGTTCGAGATGGTGCGCACCATGGCGTCCTGGCCGATCAGGTCGGCAAAGCTCGCCGGGCGGTATTTGCGCGCCAGCACGCGGTAGCCGCCTGACGGCGCCTCGGCGGAAACAGGATCGGCAGTCTTGCTGGGCTTGCTCATCATGCCATCCGCCGGAAGCGCCGTTGCGGCGCACGCGCAGCGATCTTTGAAATTGGTGGGAGGCTGACGAGCGACCCGAACCGCGCTCGTTAGGGCTGCTTCCTTCCGGACCTGACCCGGTTGGCGAGTGGCTCGTCCACCGCCAACCTCCCAAGGACTTATATCGGGCGAATGGGAGCGGAAAGCAAGCTGGCGCCGCGGCAAACCGCCATGCGCGGGCTTGACCCGCAATCCGTCAAGCGATTCTGCTTGTGGAAATGTCCCGAATGGTTGGCGGGCGCAAGCCCGGTCATGGCACGCAAATGGAATCGATCTGGTCCCTCCACCCGCAGCTCGCGCAGGACACCGGTCCCGTGGGCGATCTGCCGCTCGCGCGCGTGCTGCTGGCCAACGATGCCAATTATCCCTGGCTGATCCTGGTGCCCAGGCGACCGGCGCTGGTCGAGCTGACCGACTTGGAAGAAAACCAACAGGTGCAACTGCTGGCCGAGATCGCCGCCGCCGCCCGCGTGCTCAAGCAGACCACCGCCTGCGACAAGCTCAACATCGCCGCGCTCGGCAACCAAGTGGCGCAATTGCACGTGCACGTGATCGCGCGCCGGCACAGCGACGCCGCCTGGCCGAAGCCGGTGTGGGGCGCGGCGGCGCCTGCAAACTATGACCCGCAGTTGCGCGAGACGCTGATCGGCGCAATCCGCAGTGGGCTTCAAATCGCGCCCGTTCGCGACTAGGCTTGCCGCATTGGAGGACCGCCCATGACCTTCCGCATCGCCGTCGTGCAGCCGATCGCCCACCCGATCGGCGAGGACGAGAAAAACGTCGCCGACGCGGTCGCATTCATCGCGCGCGCCAAGGCGGAAGGCGCCGATTTCGTCTGCTTCCCGGAAACTTATCCCGGCCCCTGGCGCATGCCGGCCGCCTTCGATCCGACGCCGCGGCTGGCCGAAGCAGCCAGCAAGCACGGCATCAACGCGATCTACGGCACCCTCGAGCCGCTCAGCCACAACGAATTAACCGCGCATAATCTGATCTGCATGGCCTATGGCGACGGCCGTGCGCCGGTGTCCTACCGCCGCACGCATCCGAACGGGCCGTGGATCTACACCGGCGGCAAGTGGTGGGACTTCCAATACGTGCCGGGCAACGACTTTCCGGTGTTCGACACGGCACACGGCAAAGTGGGGCTCGCCATGTGCAGCGAGGCCTATATGCCGGAGGTGACGCGCGCGCTGGCGCTGCGCGGCGCCGAATTGATCTTCATGCCGGCCGGCACCGACAAGGGAAAACTGTGGGCGAGCTGGCGCAATCTGATCTGGTCGCGCGCCATCGAGAACCTGGCGATCGTGGTGACCACGCAAAATTTGTTCAGCCACGCCGAGCGCGGCCTCGCCATGGTGGCGACGCCGGAGGAAATTGTGTTCGAGAGCACGGCGGCCGGCTTCTTCACGGTCGATGTCAGCCTCGAACGCGCGCGCGAGATGCGCACGACCAGCGATTCCGTCACCTCCTCGCAACGCTACGCCGCCAAGCAGGGCGTGCTCGGCCCGCAATGGCAGCGGCCGGAACTGCGCGCGACCATGTATCCGCGGCCGGGCCAAGCCGCCGAGTAGATTGCGCAAAACCCGGGCCCATGCGAATTTCTGCGCGCATGCCTCCCCGCCCCGATCTCGGCCCCAAGCCACGCCTCGGCTACACGCAAAGCCGCCTCGACCGCGCCGCCGAAAAGCGTACCGACGAGACGGCGCTCGCCGCATACGCTGCCGATCCGAACGCCGGTGCCTATGTCGTGGGCGGCGACCGGATCGTGATGAAGAAGGCCGAGCCGCTGAGCGACCCGCTCTTTACGCTGGCGCAGGCGCGAGCGCTCGAAGGCGCGACCGAAACGGTGTTTCTCGGGCTGCTCGACGGCGCGCCGCGCTTCGGCTTCAGTATCATGCCGGCGGCCGCGGAAGAGTTGAAGCAGCGCGACGGCTTCCACGTCACCGACTTGCGCTCGATCGCGGTGCAGGGCCTGGTCGCGCCCGAGCACCTGCCGCCGATCGCGGAAGCGAAAGCCGTGCTGCACTGGCACATGCGCCACCGCTTCTGCCCGAACTGCGGCGCCGCCACGCTGGTCGTTGCCGGCGGCTGGAAGCGCGATTGTCCGCAATGCAAGGCCGAGCATTTCCCGCGCACCGATCCGGTGGTGATCATGCTGGCGGTCGACCGGCGAGCGCTGCCTGCTCGGGCGTAGCCCACGTTTCGTGCCGACCATGTGGTCGTGCCTTGCCGGCTTCGTCGAGCCGGGCGAGTCGATCGAGGACGCCGTGCACCGCGAGACGCGCGAGGAAGCCGGCATCATCTGCGGTCGCGTGCGCTATTTCGCCTCGCAGCCATGGCCGTTTCCGACCTCGCTGATGATCGGCTGCCACGCGCAGGCGCTGTCGCGCGACATCGTCGTCGACCACGAGGAATTGGAAGACGCCCGCTGGTTCTCAAAGGATGAAGTCGTGGCGATGCTGTTGCGCAAGCATCCGCAAGGCCTGACCACGCCGCCGCCGGTGGCGATCGCGCACCACATCATTCGTGCCTGGATCGAGGACGAGGTTGACTAGCGCATGATCCCGAAAGTGGACCGGTTTCGAAAGATCATGCGCAGCGAACGATTCGCCGCCAAAAATTCTGTGCGCCGGCATCGCCGTGCAGGACATCGTGATGCGCGTGGCGCACTTTCCGGCGCCCGGCGCCAAGGTGGCGGCCTCGGATTTCGTCATCACCGGCGGCGGCTGCGCGGCCAATGCGGCGCTTGCGATTGCTCGCCTCGGCGGGCGCGCGGCTTTTGCCGGCCCGCTCGGCGGCAAGGCCGACATCGTCAGCGCGCGCATCCTGGCCGATCTGGCGGCCGAGGGCGTCGATTGCAGCGGCGTTGCGCGCGTCGATGGCGGCACGGCATCGGTGTCGCTCATTCTGCTCGATGCCGAAGGCGAGAAGACCATCGCCACGCGTCGTGGCACCGGCCTCAGCCAGGCGCTGCCGGCGGATGCGGACGCGTTGGTTTCGGATGTCGATGCCGTGCTGGTGGACAACCGCTTTCCCGAATTCGTCAACGCGGTCTGCCGGGCGGCGCAGGCGCGCAGAATTCCGATCGTCATCGATCTCGATCTGGCGACCGCGCCGGACGATTCCCTGCTCAAGCTCGGCACGCATGTGATCGCCTCGATGGAAGCGCTGCGCGCCACCACCGGCCGCGACGAACCTGCCGCCGCGCTCAAGCATCTTGCCGGACATGTTTCGGGTTTCGTGGCCGTGACCGACGGGCCGAACGGCGTCACTTGGCTCGAGGCCGGCGCTCCTCGGCACATGCCGGCCTTCGCGGTGAAGGCCATCGATTCGCTTGGCGCCGGCGATGCCTTTCACGGCGCCTTCACATTGGCCATTGCGGAAGCGCGCGATCTCGCCGCCGCGCTGCGCTTTGCCAGCGCCGTCGCCGCGCTCAAATGCACGCAATTCGGCGGCGCCGCAGGTTCGCCGCGGCGCGCCGAAGTCGATGAATTTCTCAAGCGGCAGGTTTGACGCTATTGCTTCGACGGACAAGGCGCGCCGCAGGGCGCGCAGGCGCCGGCGAAATCCTCCGGCGAGACCGCGTGGCCGCTCGACGGGCTCATCAAGTGCTGCGTCACGATCGTGGCGAGGCCGAGCACCAGCACGATGATGTAAAGCTTTCGCATCGCGCTAATCCCGCGACAGGCCGAACAGCGGCCGCAGGCGGATACCGATCAGGCAGCCGGGCAACGCCGCGGCGAACCAGACCCAGCCGTGCAGCGAGCCGGAGGCGACGCCCGACACGAAGGCGCCGATATTGCAGCCAAAGCCGAGCCGGGCGCCCCACCCCATCAGCAGTCCGCCGAGCAACGCGGCGGCGAGCGATTTGGCCGGCGGCCAGGCCGCTGCGCGCGAAGCGCTTGCTGGCGGCGGCCGCAGCCATTGCGCCCAACAGCATGCCGAAATCGGTCAGGCTCGA
The DNA here is from genome assembly GCA_963742375.1 of uncultured Alphaproteobacteria bacterium. GTDB lineage: Bacteria > Pseudomonadota > Alphaproteobacteria > Rhizobiales > Xanthobacteraceae > Pseudolabrys. The sequence continues at coordinate 818,317 of CAVULP010000005.1, read as the reverse complement.
GGTGTCGGCCAGCACCGAGCTTTCCAGCGCGTGCTTGGGGCCCGGCCATTGCCAGAATGCCGCGTGGGAGAAGTCGAAGCCGAGCGCGCTTGCCGCCTTGGCGCCCCACACCGTGAAGCCGAACGTGACGCTCCAGGGATGGCCGCCGGCGACAAATACCGCAATCGACAACAGGCCGATGGCGATGCCGCCGATCAGGTAATTGCGCGACGGCTTGAAATTGGCGCCGCACCGCTTGGCGACGGCGACGATGACCGCGGCGGCGAGCGCCAGGCTCGCCAAGCGTCGCCGCCAGACCGCCCCACGGCCCGAGATAATCCGAGGCGATGATGGGATCGAGGCCGCCGAGCGCCAGAAACGCCGGCAGCGACAGGCTGCCGGCGACGCAGCCGACGATGAAGCCGAGCAGCGCCAGCAGCATGCGCCCCGAGCCGCCGCCGGCGGTGTAAAGCGTGCCGGAGCCGCAGCCATTGGCAAGTTGCATGCCGATGCCGAAGGTGAAAGCGCCGATGACCAGCGAGGCGCCCAGCGGCGCGATGGCGCCGCCGAACTTCGGCGACAACGCCGCCACCGGCACCACCACCACCGCCGCCACCGCGATCACGATCAGGCCGCCGATCAGCCCGCCGGCCTCGCCGCGCGTAAGAAAGCGCCGCCAGGAGGCGGTGTAGCTGAACTCGGCCTTGAGGAACGCCACGCCGAGGCCGAAGCCGCCGACGATGAGCGCGGCCGAGGCCGGCTGGCCGTCGAGCAGCACCAGCGCGATCAGGATGGCGGTCGCGCCGAGCGCGAGCGCGAGAAACAGGCGGTCGATGCCGACAGCCGCGCGTGCGGGTGCGCTCAATGTCGCCGTGGTCATGCGTGCATTCCGAAGGTTACGAGCCGAGCCCGAGCTTCTTCTTCAGGTCGTCCCATTTGGTGCGGTCGGAGACGACCGGACGGTGCGGATCGGCGGCCCATTCCACCATCGAGCCGTCATAGACCTTGACGTCCTTGCGTCCGAGCAATTCGTGCAGCACGAACCAGTCGGTCGCCGACCAGTGGCCGGTGTTGCAATAGGCCACCAGCGGCCCGGCCGGGATGTGGGCGGCGATTGTCCTGAGCTCGGCCTGCGGCTTCAGGCGATTGGTCTTGTCGTCATAGAACGCGTCGCTGTCGAGGTTGATCGCGCCGGGGATGTGGCCGTAGGCGGCGACCTTCGTGCCCTTGTCCTTGCCGGTGAAGAACGAGGCCGGCCGTGCGTCGACCAGCGTGGCGCCGCCCGAACGCTCGATCTTTTCCACGTCGGACAATTTCGCGAGCAAGCTCTCGTCGGCATCGGCGGCAAGCATTTTCGGCGTCGGCTCATGCGCGCCGCGCTCGACCGCAAGCCCTGCCGCCTTCCAGGCGGCAAAGCCGCCGTCGAGGATCGAGACATCGGAAACGCCGGCCACCTGCAAGGTCCAGTAGACGCGCGCGGCCGAACCGAAATCGGTGTACGTGCACGCCGGCCGGCACCACCACCACGTGGCTCTTCTCGTCGATGCCGAGATTGCCGATCAGATCCTGGATTTCCAATATGGTCGGCAGCATGAACGGCACGTTGTGCACGGTCACGCGCCAGCCCGGATGATCGTAGTCGGTGTGCACGCTGCCCGGGATGTGGGCTTCGAGATAGGCCTTGCTGCCGCCGCCGTCGATCGCCGAGCGCACGTCGAGCACCACCACATTGGCATCGCGCAGGTGGTCGTTGAGCCAGGCCGAGTTGACAAGCGGCTGGGCGGCCATGGCGGGGGCGGCCATGGCCAGCGCCAGCGCGAGGCCGGCGAGAAGCCGGCGGAAAAAGGCGAACGTGGAGAAGGACATTTTCATTGCGATGGGTCCGTCGCGCAACCGCCCAATGGGGCGGCGAAAGATTGGGCTTGATATAGAATAATTTTCTCGCTAAAGACAGATAGTAGTCTGAAATAAGAATATTGTTCTATGGAAGCTCAGCTTGCTAGATGCCCGTTCTCTCGGACGAAGGACCCATGAAATGGATGCCGTCGACCGCAAGATCCTCGCCGTGGTCCAGCAGGACGCCGCGCTCTCGGTCGCCGAGATCGGCCAGCGCGTCGGCCTCTCCTCGACGCCGTGCTGGAAGCGCCTGCAACGGCTGGAGGCCGACGGGGTGATCCTGCGCCGCGTCGCGCTGGTCGATCCCGACAAGATCGGGCTCGGCATCACCGTTTTCGTGTCGATCGAGACCGGCGACCATTCGCAGGACTGGCTCAAGAAGTTCGCCGAGGTGGTCGGCGCCATGCCGGAGGTGATGGAATTCTACCGCATGGCCGGCGACGTCGATTACATGCTGCGCGTGGTGGTGCCCGACATTGCCGGCTACGACGCCTTCTACAAGAAGCTGATCGGCACCGTGCCGCTGAAGAACGTCACCTCGCGCTTCTCGATGGAGCGCATCAAGCAGACCACCGCGCTGCCGATCGCTTAGCGCGGCAGCCGGGCGCTCAGGTGCAAGTCAGGTGCAGGTGATGTTGTTGTAGGTCGGCGCCGTGATGCGCGGGCTCATGTACATTTGATCGGCCAGCGACAGCGTGCCGGTGATCATATAGCCGATGGTCGGCGTGTAGGCGTAGGACGCCTCGGCGAAAATCAGTTGCGAGTTGGCCACCGCCAGGGCCGCGGGAATCGTGATCGCACCGGTATGCGTAGCGCCGTTGCGCGTGACGCTCCATTTCACCGTCGCCTTCTTGTTGGCGTCGATGTTCACGCACGTTACGGTCATTTTGAGATTGCCGGCCGAATAAGGCGCAATGATCGCCGCCGACGCGTCCAGGATATTGCTCATGTCGGACGTGCTGACGGTCGCCACCTGCGCCGTCAGGTTGGCGAGCGCGGCGGCGGTCAGGGTGACTTTGCGGTCGGCGATCACGCCGTCGGACACTTCGACGGAGCCGAGATAGAGCGAGATCATCAGCGGCGCGAGCAAGGCGAATTCAACCGCCGACACGCCGCGCCGGTCGCCGGCGAACCTGCCAAGCGCTTGCAGACCAAGTAATTGCCGCAACCGGATGATCATGATCAACCGCCGTAGGGTTCGTTACGAAAAACTGACGTCGCCACCAGCAGGCGGTTGCCGCCGTTCAAATTGGCCAGATTGTCGCTGAACATCGAGACGTAGATCGGCCATTGGTAGTAGAGCCGCACCACCACGATGTCGCCGGGTCCGCCGGGCGTGTAGGTCATGTTCGCCGTGTTGAGCTGGCCGTTGACGACCGGCGGATTGTTGTTGATTGCGGCGAAGTTGGCATAGCTCTTGACGTCGACATAGACGCCGTTCGCGCAATTGAACATTCCATTGCTCAGGTTGTTGCACACCGCGGTCTTGAAATCGGCCTGGCTGTAACCGGCGGTCTGCGCCTGGCCGGTCATGATCAGCCGCGCCGAATTGCTGGCGGCGGCTTCCAGCGTCTGGCCGGCGAAAAACACCAGCGCGGTTTCCAAAATGGCGAAGAGCAGCGCCAAGAACGGCGCGGCGACCAGCGCGAATTCGACGGCGGCGGAGGCATCCTGCGCGCGCGCGAAACGGCGCGTAGGGATCGCGAGCTTGCGAATATGATCGAGCATGGCAGCGGTCTCGACTGGTCAACGGTGCCGGTACACCACGTCATAGCAAAAGCGTGTTTGCGAATTCTTGCGCGCGGAACCGCAAACAAAGATGATCGGATTAACCGCCCGCTAACCGTATGCAGTGCCGGCCAGCACGCGGCCGCAAGAGCAGCGGCGTCAGTGGGCCGAGGCAGGCGCGCCAGCTGCGGCGCCGCCACCCTGTGCCGCGCCATTGCGGGCGCCGCCCTGGCCGATGGTCTCGCCGAAAAAGCCCTTGCCGTCGCCGAGCGTGATGCGGGGCTGGCATTCCGGCGTGCAGCTGTAGGATTCGCGCTCGGTTCCCTTGTAGACCACCACCAGATCTTCGCTGGCCGGGCCGAGCACCTGCACCAGCTTGCTCATCACGACGCGGCCGTCGTGGTCGAGCGCCAGCAGATTGGTTGAGCCATAACCCTTGCCGGTGACGACAAGAATGCCGCCGCTTTGCAGGGTGGCGTCGGCGATCAAGGGGTTTCCGATGACGATGGTGGTGACGCGCCCGGGCAGCTTGATCAGGCGGGCCTGGTCGAGGTTGACGGTGACGCTATCGGCTTGTGCGGGCGCGGCGGCGGCAAACAGCGCGCAGGCCAGGACCACGAACAGCAGGCTGTAACGCCCGAACACGGCCGACATCGCACTCTCCAGCACACTACCGCGACAATGGCAGCCCACAAAGCTCGGCCGGGCCACTCTCTATACCGTTGGAGTTGACTGCAAATTGGTGAATGAACTGCAAAGAGCGGCGCCGCCGCGGGCGCGCCGATCGAGCGGCACGATCGTCATCTGCGCGGCGATTGAAACGGTGGCACGGAATTCGACGAAGGCTGCTTGGCCCTGGCCGATCGAGCGGTACTCGATTGCTTCCGTTTTGGGCCGCGCGGTTAACAAACGATAAATGGCACGCGCGCCCGCCCACGTCCGCTCCAGCCGCCAAACCACGCACCACAATAACGCGGCGCGGCAATTCCCGTCGGCGAGTATTGCGCGGCCGCGCCAAGGGTGCCGCGCCAAGAGGACAATAGCAGGGACGCGGCAGTATTGAATGAATATACTTTAGGTATCTGCCAATAGTTCTTCGATATCTTATGTATAGACTGGATCAATAAGCTGTTAACTATGATGTTCTTCGCCATACACCTTATTAACTACCCGCGATATACCTCGTAATACCTCCACTTTCAGCGCTCGTATTAACCGGCATGCAAGACCTCGCTGTTACGGTCCCGGCGTGGTTCGACAAGCCGGGACGATGTCCGGCGTCCGAAACACCTCAGACAGCCACGTGTGGACCTTTAGGAGCTACAAATGAAAAACCTCTTCGTGCGTTTCGTGAAGGACAATTCCGGCGCCACCGCCATTGAGTACGGCCTCATTGCCGCGGGTATCTCGGTCGCGATCATCGCGGTCGTGCAGGGCCTCGGCAGCCAGCTCAATACGACCTTCGGCAAGGTCACCACCGCGCTCAAGTAAGATCGAGCGTCGTGTAAACAAGATCAAGGCTCCGGCCTCGCGCCGGAGCCTTTTGCTTTTCGCCGCCGCCTGCGCGCGGCGGTTTACGAACGGTAAAGTTTTCGCGCGCTAACCGAACTGCAAGCTTGTGCGGCTTAATTTCAACGCGCCGCAGACGGTTCGAGGACCAGGATCATGCTGATCGACGCAATCAGGCTGCTGCTGTTCCCCGCCCTGATGGCGTTTGCCGCCTCGAGCGATTTGCTGACCATGACCATCTCGAACCGGTTGTCGCTGGCGCTGGCCGGCGGATTTTTCCTGCTCACGGCGGTGACCGGCATGGACTTCGCCGCCATCGGCATGCACCTGGCCGCGGCGGCGCTGGTGCTGGTCGTCGCCTTCGCGATGTTCACGCAGGGCTGGATCGGCGGCGGCGACGCCAAGCTGGTGGCCGCCACCGCGCTCTGGTTCGGCTTCGGCCACCTGCTCGACTATCTCATCTATGCCTCGCTGCTGGGCGGCGTGCTGACGATTCTGCTGATCCAGTTCCGCCTGCTGCCGCTGCCCGGCCTGCTCGCCCGCCAGCAATGGATCATGCGCCTGCACGACAAGGCCGGCGGCGTGCCCTATGGCATCGCACTCGCGGCGGCCGCGCTCATCGTCTATCCGAATACCGGCTGGATGCCCGCCACCGGCTGAATGGACGCGCGATCCCGAAAAGCCAAACCGGTTTTGCCAAGCAAGACAATATTAACTCGATTTAGATACCGCTCCTTAACCATGCCTTGACCTTTAGCTGGTGAAATCCGGTGCAAGCGGTCGCACCGGCCGCCATGTGGTTTTGGCGGCCGCGCCGGCCGTCCCGTCGAGAGAGTGAGCGTATGAAAGCCGCGCGTATCGTTGTGCTCAGCGTCGCCCTCGCAGCCGGTGGCATTGCCGCGCTGTTGGCGGGCCGGTCGCAGAAGCCGGTGGAGGTCAAACAGGCCGCGCCGAAGATCGAGACCGTGGACGTGCTGGTGGCGAAATCCGACATCGGCACCGGGCAGGTCGTCTCGCCGAGCGAGATGCAGTGGCAAGCCTGGCCGCCGAGCGCGGCGACCGGCAACTTCATTCGCAAAAACAACCGTCCCGACGCCATCGAGAAGATGACCGGCATGATCGCGCGCGCGCCCTTCGTGGCCGGCGAGCCGATCCGCGAGGCCAAATTGGTCAACGCCAACGGTTCCGGATTCATGGCGGCGATCCTGCCGACCGGCATGCGGGCGGTGTCGACGCAAATTTCGCCGGAGACCGGCGCCGGCGGCTTCATTCTGCCGAACGACCACGTCGACGTCATTCTCACGCACCGCGATCGCGAAGCCGAGAAAGCGGCCGGCGGCGAGGTGCAGACCAGCGAGACCATTCTCAGCAATGTGCGCGTGCTGGCGATCGACCAGAACATCCAAGAGAAGAATGGCCAGAAGGTCGTGGTCGGCAAGACGGCGACGCTCGAACTTTCGCCGCGGCAAGCCGAGACGCTGGCGCTCTCGCAGCGTCTCGGCTCGCTGTCGCTGGCGCTTCGCAGCATCACCGACATGAAGAACGACGGTCCAAAAATCGACGAGGAGCCGGACGGGCGCAAAGGCAGCGTGAGCGTCATCCGCTTCGGCGTCAGCACGACGACGACGCCGCGATGATCGAGCGAGGGGACGTAAGGAACATGGCGACGAGAACATCGATCCGCACCGCCGCGCTGGCGGCACTGATCCTCGGCGCGCAACTTGCGCCGATGGCGCCCGCCACCGGCGCCGACGCGCGCGTGCCGGTGATCAAGGTGGCGGCGAGCGAGGCCACCTCGCGCTTCATTCCGCTCGGCATCGGCAAATCGGTCGCCATCGACCTGCCGGCCGACATCAAGGACGTGCTGGTGGCCGATCCGACGATCGCCAACGCCGTCGTGCGCTCCTCGCGCCGCGTCTACATGATCGGCGTCAAGATCGGCCAGACCAACATCTTCTTCTTCGACGCCGACGGCAAGCAGATCGCCGGTTTCGACATCGCGGTCACGCGCGATCTCAACGGCGTGCGCGCCGCCATCAAACAGACGCTGCCGGACGCCGACATCCGCATCGAGGGCGTCGGCGACGGCGTGATGCTGAGCGGCTCGGCGGCGAGCCCGGCCGAGTCGCAGCAAGCCTTCGATCTCGCCTCGCGCCTGGTCGGAGACGGCACCAAGGTGGTCAACGGCATCGCCGTGCGCGGCCGCGACCAGGTCATGCTCAAGGTGACGGTCGCGGAAGTGCAGCGCGACGTGATCAAGCAGCTCGGCATCGATCTATCCGGCAGCTTCAACTACGGCACCGCGGTGGTGAATTTCAACACGTCCAATCCGTTCTCGGCCACCGGCCAGCCGCTCAGCGACAGCAGCATCGTAAGCGGCTTCAAGAACGTCAACGCGACGCTGCGCGCGATGGAGCGCGCCGGCGTGGTGCGCACGCTGGCCGAGCCGAACCTGACCGCGATCTCGGGCGAGACCGCGAGTTTCGTCGCCGGCGGCGAATTCCCGATCCCTAACGGGCTGTCGTGCGACACCACCAAGTCGCCGCCGGTCTGCCAAGCCCAGATCGACTTCAAGAAATTCGGCGTCGGCTTGACCTTCACGCCGATCGTGCTGGCGGCCGGCCGCATCAGCCTCAAGGTGATGACCGAGGTCTCCGACCTGTCGCAGCAGAACGCCATCACCTTGCAGGTTCCGGGGTCGAACCAGTCGTTGACCATCCCCTCGATCCAGACCCGGCGCGCCGAGACCACGGTGGAGATTCCCTCCGGCGGCTCGCTGGCGCTGGCCGGCATGATCCAGGAGCAGACCAAGCAGCAGATCAACGGCCTGCCCGGGCTGATGCAGATTCCGATCCTCGGCGCGCTGTTCAAGAGCCGCGACTACGTCAACCACCAGACCGAACTGATGGTGCTGGTCACGCCCTACATCGTGCGCGCGGTGGCGCAGAAGCAGCTGTCGCGCCCGGATGACGGCTTCGCCGATCCGAACGATCCGAGCAGCGTGCTGCTCGGCCGCCTCAACCGCATCTACGGCGCGGCCAGCAAGGGCGAGCCGCAGCATAGCAACTATCGCGGCAATTACGGTTTCATCCTGGATTGAGCGGGGAACGGATTCGATGACAGCATTTCACACGCGGGGGCTGGGGCGCCGCGGCCGGGCGGCGCGGCGGCTGGCGCTTGCTGCCGGCTTGGCCAGCCTGCTCGCCGGCTGCTACCAGTCGAGCCCGGTCCGAGAGGCCGCCTATCCGGTCGACTACCGCGAGCGCCATCCGATCACGCTGAAGGAAGGCCGCCAAAGCGTCGAAATCTTCCTCGGCCGCAACCGCGGCGGGCTCTCGCCCAGCCAGCGCGCCGACGTTCTCTCGTTTGCGCAGATGTGGCGGCACGAGGCCACCAGCGGCATCATCATCGACGTTCCGCACGGCGGGCCGACCGACCGCGCCGCCGCCGACTCGCTGCGCGAAATTCATTCCATGCTCGCCGCCTCCGGCGTGCCGCGCAACGCCGTCTACATGCGCAACTACCGGCCGTCGGAGACATCGCTCGCCAGCATCAAGATCAATTATACCAAACTGGTCGCCCATGCCGGCCCGTGCGGACTGTGGCCGTCGGATCTCGGTCCGGCCCCCGACAAGGCCTACAACGACAACCGGCCATATTGGAATCTCGGCTGCGCCAGCCAGCGCAATCTCGCCGCCATGGTCGACAATCCGGCCGACCTGGTGCAGCCGCGCGGCGAAGCGCCGGCCTATGAGGCGCGCCGCTCGGTGGCAATCGACAAATAGCGCAAAGGTGACAATCCGTCCGGCACGTACAACGCCAGCTTCGACAAAGCCAAGATCAGCGATCTCGGAAAATGATCAAACACGCACACCAAGTCGCCGTCGCCGAAGACGCAAGCCTGCCGGCAGCGCACGCCGAGCCGGGCGCAGCGGACGAACATATCGCGCCCGCGCCGCGGGTCTCGGTGCAGGCCTTCTGCGAGACGGTGGAAACCGCCGCCGCCGTGCAGGCCGCCAGCGAAGACCGCCGGCTGGGCAAGGCGCATGTGAAAATCCAGATGGGCGGCGCCACCGCCGCGGTCGAGGCCTATCGCAATTCGCCGACGCCGAACGTCATCATCCTCGAATCGGAAAACCGCGCCGAGGACATTCTCGGCGGGCTCGATAAGCTCGCCGAGGTCTGCGACCCCGGCACGCCGGGTCATCGTGATCGGCCGCATCAACGACGTCACGCTCTACCGCGAGCTGACGCGCCGCGGCGTCAGCGACTATCTGATCGCGCCGGTCGGCACCATCGACATCGTGCGCGCGATCTGCGGGCTGTTTTCGGCCCCCGACGCCAAGCCGGTCGGCCGCATCATCGCCGTGGTCGGCGCCAAGGGCGGCGTCGGCGCCTCCACCGTCGCGCACAATATCGCCTGGGCGATCGCCCGCGACCTCGCGCTCGATGCGGTGGTCACCGATCTCGACCTTGCCTTCGGCACCGCCGGCCTCGACTACAACCAGGATCCGCCGCAGGGCGTCGCCGATGCGGTGTTCTCGCCCGACCGCGTCGACACCGCATTCGTCGACCGCCTGCTGTCGAAATGCACCGATCACCTGAGCCTGCTGGCGGCGCCGGCGACGCTCGATCGTGTCTACGATTTCGGCGCCGAAGCCTTCGATTCGATATTCGATGCGCTGCGCACGCTCGATTCCTTGCGTCGTGCTCGACGTCCCGCACCAATGGTCGGGCTGGACCAAGCGGCTGCTGGTGAGCGCCGACGATATCCTGGTGGTCGCCGCCCCCGACCTCGCCAATCTGCGCAATGCCAAGAACATGGTCGATCTGCTGCGCACCGCGCGCCCGAACGACCGCCGGCCGCTCTACTGCCTCAACCAGGTCGGCGTGCCCAAGCGGCCCGAGATCAAGCCGGCCGACTTCGCCAAGGCGCTGGAAGATCCGCCGCTGGTGATCATTCCGTTCGAGCCGCGCTGTTCGGCACCGCCGCCAATAACGGCCAGATGATCGCCGAGGTGTCGGCCAACCACAAAACCGCGGAGATGTTCCGCCAGATGGCGCAGGTGTTGACCGGCCGCGCCGAGGCCAAACGCGCGAGCGGCAGCATGCTGGCGCCGCTACTTTCCAAGCTCAAGCTGATGAAGAGCGCGGGCTGACAAGCGTCCGGAGAATGTAATCGTGTTCGGTAAGCGTAGCGCAGCCTCAGAAGCCCACGCACCGGCGCCGGCCCCGCATCCGGCGGCGCCCGCCGTTGCGCCTGCCGCAGCGCCCGCGGACAACAAGGCCGCGGAGAACGGCCGCGCGCCGTTTCCCTCCGAAGGGCTGGGCGCGCCGCTGGTTTCGGCGCCGCCCCCGACGCGCACGCCGGCGCGCGGCGGTCAACATGCCGGCCACCGATTCGCGCCGCTCGGAAGCCTATTACGAGACCAAGAGCGTCATCTTCGGCGCGCTGATCGAGGCGATCGACCTCGCGCAGCTGGCGCGGCTCGACGCCGATTCCGCGCGCGAGGAAATCCGCGACATCGTCAACGAGATCATCGCGATCAAGAACATCGTGATGTCGATCTCCGAGCAGGAGGAACTGCTCGACGATATCTGCAACGACGTGCTCGGCTTCGGCCCGCTCGAACCGCTGCTGTCGCGCGACGACATCGCCGACATCATGGTGAACGGCTCCGGCACGGTCTACATCGAAGTCGCTCGGCAAGATTCAGAAAACCGGCATCCGTTTCCGCGACAATCAGCAACTGCTCAACATCTGCCAGCGCATCGTCAGCCAGATCGGCCGCCGCGTCGATGAATCCTCGCCGATCTGCGACGCGCGCCTGCCGGACGGCTCCGCGTCAACTGTATCGTGCCGCCGCTGGCGATCGACGGCCCCGCGCTCACCATCCGCAAGTTCAAGAAGGACAAGCTGACGCTCGATCAGCTGGTCAAGTTCGGCACCATCACGCCGCAGGGCGCCGAAATCCTGCGCATCATCGGCCGCTGCCGGGTCAACACGCTGGTGTCCGGCGGCACCGGTTCGGGCAAGACCACGCTGCTCAACTGCCTCACCCAGTTCATCGACGACGACGAGCGCATCATCACCTGCGAAGACGCCGCCGAATTGCAGCTGCAGCAGCCGCACGTGGTGCGCCTGGAAACCCGGCCGCCCAACCTCGAAGGCGAGGGTCAGGTGACGATGCGCGATCTGGTGCGCAACTGCCTGCGCATGCGCCCTGAACGCATCATCGTCGGCGAAGTGCGCGGACCGGAGGCGTTCGACCTGCTGCAGGCCATGAACACCGGCCACGACGGCTCGATGGGCACGCTGCACGCCAACAATCCGCGCGAGGCGCTCTCGCGCCTGGAATCGATGATCACCATGGGCGGCTTCTCGCTGCCCTCGCGCACCATCCGCGAGATGATCGTCGCTTCCGTCGACGTCGTGATCCAGGCCGCGCGCCTGCGCGACGGCTCGCGCAAGATCACGCACATCACCGAGGTGCTGGGCATGGAAGGCGACGTCATCATCACCCAGGACCTGTTCGTCTACGACATGGTCGGCGAGGACGCCGCACGGCAAAATCATCGGCCAGCACCGTTCGACCGGCATCGGCCGGCCGCGCTTCTGGGACCGCGCGCGCTACTACGGCGAAGAAAAGCGCCTGGCGACCGCGCTCGACGCCGCCGAAGCCGCCAACACAGCGATGGGGAGTTGACGGGGTAGGCCATGAACGCGCTCGCGTTGTTCTTTCTGGCGTCGGTCGCGGTCGGCGGCGTCGCCTGGGTGTTCCTCTACCCGATCCTGTCGGGCGAGCGCCAAGCCGAGAAGCGCATGGCGATCGTCGCCAAGGCGGAGCCGGTGGCCAGGGTCGCGCGCAACCAAAAATCGCGCCGCGACGTCATCGAAAACACGCTCAAGGAGCTCGAGGAGCGGCACAAGAAGAGCAAGAACATGCCGCTCTCGGTGCGCATCGCGCAGGCCGGCCTGACCTGGTCGAAACGGCAATTCCTGCTGATCTCGGGCGGCATCGGGGTCGTCATGTTCCTGGCCGGGCTGGTCAGCGGGGCCGGCATGATCGTCGGCGCCGCGCTCGGCTTTGTCGGCGCCGTCGGCATTCCGCGCTGGTTGCTGTCTTTTTTGAAGAAGCGCCGCGAATCGAAATTCCTCAATGCGTTCCCCGACGCGGTCGACGTCATCGTGCGCGGCGTCAAGGCCGGCCTGCCGCTGCTCGACTGCTTGAAGATGATCGCGCAGGAGTCGCCCGAACCGGTGAAGTCGGAATTCCGCACCATCGTGGAAACCCAGGCTATCGGCATGCCGCTGGGCGAGGCCTGCATGAAGCTCTACGAGGACATGCCGGTGCCGGAGGCGAATTTTTTCGGCATCGTGGTCGCCATTCAGCAGAAGTCCGGCGGCAATCTCGCCGAAGCGCTCGGCAATCTTTCGCGCGTGCTGCGCGACCGCAAGAAGATGAAGGCGAAGATTCAGGCGATGTCGCAGGAAGCCAAGGCTTCCGCCAGCATCATCGGCGCGCTTCCGATCGCGGTGATGACGCTCGTCTACCTCACCAGCCCGCAATACATCTCGCTGCTTTGGACCGAACCGTTCGGCCGCTTGATGCTGGCCGCCTCCGCCGTGTGGATGTTCATGGGCGTGATGGTGATGAAGAAAATGATCAATTTCGACTTCTGAAGGCCGAACGAATGCTCGATCTCTTCGAAAGCGCGATCAATACCCAGACGCTGACGATGCTGTTTGCGGCGCTGGCCGCGGCCGCGACGGTGATGACGCTGGCCATGCCGCTGGTGTTCGCCGATTCGCTCGACAAGCGCATGAGGGCGGTCGCGCTCGAACGCGAGAAGATCAGGCAGCGCGAACGCGAGCGCATGGCGCAGGAGCAGCAGAAGGTCAGCCTGCGCCAGTCGCCCAAGCAGTACATGCAGGCCATCGTCGACAGCTTCAACTTGAAAAAGTGGGTCGGCCAGGAAGAGGCGCGGCTCAAGCTGGTGCAGGCCGGCTATCGCGGCCAGGCGCCTTACGTCACCTATCTGTTCGTGCGCATGGTGACGCCGGCGGTGACGTTCACGTTCGCGGTGGTCTACCTGTTCGTGATTATCAAACTGAATCAGCCGGCCATGGTCAAGATCGGCATCTGCATCGCCGCGGCCTATCTCGGCATGCACCTGCCGCTGATGTTCCTGAAGAACAAGATCCAGCGGCGCCAGCTCTCGATCAAGCGGGCCTTTCCCGACACGCTCGACCTGCTGCTGATCTGCGTGGAATCCGGCATGTCGATCGAAGCGGCGCTGCGCAAGGTCAGCGAAGAAATCGGCACGCAGTCGGTGGCGCTGGCGGAAGAGCTCACGCTCACCATGGCGGAATTGTCCTTTCTGCAGGACCGCCGCCAGGCCTACGAGAACCTGGGCAAGCGCACCGATCTGGAAGGCGTGCGTTCGGTCTGCATGGCCTTGCAGCAGGCGGAACGCTACGGCACGCCGCTCGCCAACATGCTGCGCGTGATGGCGCAGGAAAACCGTGACATGCGCATGGCCGAAGCCGAGAAGAAGGCCGCCGGCCTGCCGCCCAAGCTGACGGTGCCGATGATCCTGTTCTTCCTGCCGGTGCTGTTCGTGGTGATTCTCGGGCCGGCCGCCATCAAGGTGATGGGCATCATGCATTGACGCCGGCGGCGGCCGCGATCAGGCGCCGGGATCGGGCGACACATAAGGCGGGCCGCCCTTGTTCTTCAGCATATTGCTCTGCGCGAGCATCTGCCGCAGATAGACGACATTGGCGGCGGCTTCGGCCTCGGGCAGATCGGCGCGGGCGATCTTTTCAGCCTCGGCGAAGCGGCCTTGCAGGCCGACCACCAGCGCGAGATTCTGGCGCACCTTCGGGTTCGCATTCGGCTGCGCCGCGGCTTTGCGCAGTTCGGCTTCGGCGAGCTTGAGGTGCTTCTCCAACAGAAAGGACAAGCCGAGATTGGACAGCACCGACGGTTCGTCCGGCACGATCTTGAGCGCCGCCGAATAGTGGCGCTGCGCATCGGCGTGGCGGCCCATCTGGTCGAGCACCGCGCCCTGCGCGTTGAGGATGCGCCAGTCCGGATTGTCGGGGGTGTGGGCGCGGCTGAGCGCGTCGAGCGCCTCGGCATATTCGCCGGCGTCGGCCAGCGCCCGGCCATAGGCGCCGAGCAATTCCATATTGTGCGGATTGCGGATCGAGGCCTGTTGCAGCACGGCCACCGCCTGGGCGCGCTGTTCGGTGGCGCGCAGCGCCCGCGCATAGTCCATGGCGGCCTGGGCGTCGCCCGGATTGGCGCGGTAGCGGGCGCCCAAGGCATCGAGCGAGCCGCGCCAGTCGGCCTCGCTGCGCGGCGCGTTGGAGGCGCCGATCGAGCCGGTGACGTCATCGCCCGTGGTCTTGCAGCCGGCCGCCGACAGCGCGAACACGGCCACGACAGCGGCCGAGGCGAGCAGATGGGCGGCACGGACAGATTGAGGACGCATGGGACCCCGATGGCTGGCGTTCCAGCGGTAATCCCCGAGCAATAAAACGTTAACCCTAACGACTGGTTAACTTGTAAACTGGGCCCCGCTCCGGCTTTAAACGACGCCCAAAGACACGCTCTATGGACCTCGGCCTTTCCCAGGACGAAATCGCGCTCCAGCAGCGCGCCCGCGCCTTCGCGCGCGAGGTGGCGCGCCCGCGCGCGGCGGCGATCGACCGCGACGAGCAGTACCCGTTCGACATCGTGAAGGCGCTTGTCCAGGCCGGCTTCGTCGGCATGACCATGCCGAAGGCGCTCGGCGGCCAGGGACGCTCCTTCCTCGACGCCGTGCTGGTGATCGAGGAGATGGCGAAGTCCTGCACCGTGACCGCCCGCATCGTGGTCGAGACCAATATGGGCGCGCTGTCCACCGTGATGGCCTATGGCAGCGAAGAACAGAAGAAGCTGGCGGCAGGCCTGGTGCTGGAGGGCGACAAGCCGGCCATCTGCATCACCGAGCCCGACGCCGGCTCCGACACCACGGCCATGACCACGCGCGCCGACAGACGCGGCGACACCTATCATCATCAACGGCAAGAAACACTGGATCACCGGCGCCGGCGTCTCGCGCCTGCATCTGATCTTCGCGCGCGTTTACGACGAGCGCGGCGAGGAGCTCGGCATCGGCGGATTTCTTGCCGTGCGTGACGAGGCCAAAGGCCTGCGCGTGACCAGGCGCGAGCAGACCATGGGCCTGCGCGGCATGCCGGAGGGCGAGCTGACGTTCGAGAATTTGGAAGTGCCGGCCAGCATGGCGGTACTGCCGCCGTCCGGATTCGGGCGCGGCTTCGCCGACCTGATGAATGCCTATAACAGCCAGCGCGTCGGCGCCGGCACCGTGGCGATGGGGATCGCCGCCGGCGCGCTCGATCTGGCCTTGGACTGGGCGAAGACGCGCGAGCAGTTCGGCCGCCCGATCGCCGAATTCCAGGGCCTGCAATGGATGCTGGCCGACATGGCGACGCAGCTCACGGCGTCGCGCCTGATGCTCTATCAGGCCGCGCGCTCGCGCGGACCCGACGGCAGCGTCTTCCCAGATCCGATGCTGGCGGCGCAGGCAAAAATTTTCGCATCCGAGACCGCCATCAAAATCGTCAACGACGCGCTGCAATTGTTCGGCGCGCGCGGCTATTCGCGCGAATTGCCGCTGGAACGCATGGCGCGCGACGTGCGCATGTTCACCATCGGCGGCGGCACCGCGCAGGTGCTGCGCACGCTGGTGGCCTCCAAGCTGCTCGGCTGGAAGCTGCCGCAGACGCGCGACGGCTACGCGCCGAAGCGTCCCTTGCGCGACGCGGCGGAGTAATCGATGCATCCGATCTTCGTGACGGCCGACACGCAAGCGGTGCCGATTTTGTTCGTCACCGCCGGCAACTTCACGCAAGCCGCGAAGACCCTCGACGCGCGCGGCCATGTCTTCGTGCGCGCCGCCGGCTTCGAGCCGAAACCCGGCAAGCATCTGCTGGTGCCGGACGCGGCCGGCAAGCTCGCCAGCGTCCTGTTCGGCCTGGAAGATGCCGGCGATGCGGCCAAGGATCTGTTCCGCCCCGGCGCGCTGGCCGGCCTGCTGCCGGCGGGCACTTACCGTTTCGCCAACGCGCCACACGATGCACGGCTGGCGGCGCTTGCGTTTGCCTTGGGCTGCTACCAGTTCGCGCGCTATCGCAAGGCGCAAGGGCGCGACCTGCGGCTGGTGCTTCCCGACGGCGTCGACGGCGAAGACCTCACCCGCATCGTCGAAGGCGTGACGCTGGCGCGCGATCTCATCAACACGCCGTCGAACGACATGGGGCCGGCCGAGCTTGAAGAGGCCGCGCGCACGCTCGCCAAGCAGCATGGCGCCAAGCTGCAGGTGACCAGCGGCGACAAACTCGCCAAGGAATTTCCGCTGGTGGCCGCGGTCGGCGCAGGTTCGGCGCGTGCGCCGCGGCTGATCGATCTCACCTGGGGCAACGCCGGCGACGCCAAGATCACGCTTGGTCGGCAAAGGCGTCGCCTTCGACACCGGCGGCCTCGACATCAAAAACGATGCCGGCATGCTCAACATGAAGAAGGACATGGGCGGGGCGGCGACCGCGCTGGCGCTCGGCCACATGATCATGGCGCGTAAGCTCAGGGTGCGGCTGCGCATCATCGTGCCGGCGGTGGAGAATTCGATTTCCGGCACCAGCTTCCGGCCGCGCGACATCTACACCTCGCGCAAGGGCCTCAGCGTGGAGATCGGCAATACCGACGCCGAGGGCCGGCTGATCCTGGCCGACGCGCTGGCGCTTGCCGACGAGGACAAGCCGGCGCTGATCGTCGATTTCGCCACGCTCACGGGTGCTGCACGCGTGGCGCTCGGGCCCGACGTGCCGCCATTCTTCACCGACGACGACGCGCTCGCCGGCGAGCTTGCCAAGCATGCCGCGGCCGAGAACGATCCGCTCTGGCGCATGCCGCTGTGGCGGCCTTACGCGCAGCTGCTCGATTCCAAGGTGGCCGATCTCAACAACGTGGCCACCGGCGGCCATGGCGGCGCCATCACCGCCGCGCTGTTCCTGCGCCGCTTCGTCGATGCGCCGTCGTGGCTGCATCTCGACATTTTCGCCTGGACGCCGGCGGCCAAGCCGGGCCGGCCGGAAGGCGCCGAATTGCAGTCGGCGCGCGCGCTCTACGCGCTGCTCAAAGCGCGTTACGCTTAGTTATGGTCGCGCTCGATCCCCGCATTCACCCGTTCCGCCCCGAAATCGCGGCGAGCTTTCTCAAAGGCCAGGTCGAGGCGCAGCGCTTCGTCGAGGGAACGTTGCACCAGATCGTCGTGCCGCAAACGCCGGTGCGGCGCGAGCCGAGCCACGAGGCGCGGCTCGATACCGAGGCGCTCTTGGGCGAACGCGTGATCGTCTACGACATCGAGGAAGGCTGGGCCTGGGGCCAGTTGCAGACCGACGGCTATGTCGGCTTCTTCGCCGCCGAGGCGCTCGGCCGCGCCGGCGCAGCGCCGACGCACAAGGTCACCGCCCGCCTGACGCTCGGCTTCCCCGGTCCGGATATCAAGCTGCCGCCGCTCGCAACCTTGCCATTCGGCGCCCGCGTCGTCGTCACCCGGCAGGACGAGCGCTTTGCCACGACCGAAGCCGGGCTCTATCTGCCGCTACGGCACGTCGCGCCGGTCGCCGCCAAGGAGCGGGACTTCGTCGCCGTCGCCGAGAGCTTCCTTGGCGCGCCCTATCTGTGGGGCGGCAAGACGTCGCTCGGCATGGACTGCTCCGGGCTGGTGCAGGTCGCGCTGCAGGCGGCGGGCCTCGCCTGCCCGCGCGACAGCGACATGCAGGAACTGACGCTCGGCAAACTGGTGTCGCTCACCGAAATGCGCCGCGGCGATCTGCTGTTCTGGAAGGGCCACGTCGCCATCGCGCGCGACCCCGAGACGCTCATCCACGCCAATGCCAATGCCATGATGGTGGCGATCGAGCAGGCCGACGACGGCGATCGCGCGCATCAAGGCGGCCGGCGGCGAAGTCACCAGCGTGAAGCGGGTCGTTTAAGCGGCGCGGAGAATTTCGCCCACGCGGCCGCGGTTGAGCGCCAGCCATTGCAGCGCCACCACCAGCGGGCCGTTGCGCATCGTGCCATTCGTAAAAGCCTCGAGCGCCCGCTCGATCGGCACGCGCAGCACGCTGATATATTCGCCTTGCGTCGGGTGTGTGCGCTCCGGCACGCGCGCGGCATCGACCGCGCCGACGAACAGCGTCACCTCCTCGTCGGTCAATCCGGGCGTCGGCAGATAGCTGAACAATTCGACCAGCGCGGTGGGCGCGACGCCGATCTCTTCCTGGCATTCGCGCCGCGCGGTCTGCGCCAAGGTCTCGCCCGGCTCGACGCGTCCCGCCACGATCTCGACCAGTTCGCCCTTGCCATTGGCGAGATGCGCCGCCGGCCGGAATTGGCGGATCATCACGATCTCGCCGCGCGCGACGTCGAGCGGCAGCACCGCCGCCACCTTGCCGGCGCGCACGACGTCGCGCGTCTGCGCGCCGCTTGGCAGCGTCACCTGGAAGCGCTGGTAATCGAAAAAGCCCTTGGCCGGCCGCTCGGGCGGCGACAGCGCGACGTCGGCTGCGCGATCGGCAAGCTCGGGATGATCGTGCATCGGCGCCTACTGCGAAACGACGCCCTCGGGCGCGGTTTCCAGATTGAAGGCGGCCGCGAGCAGCGCGCGCGTGTAATCGCTCTTCGGGTTCTTGAACAAATCGGCCGCCGCGCCCTCTTCCACCATCTTGCCGTTGCGCAGCACCAGCAGCCGGCTCGCCAGTGCCGCCACCACGCGCAGATCGTGCGAAATGAACATGTAGGTGAGATCGCGCCGCTTCTGCAGGTCGCGCAGCAAGTCGACCATCTGCGCCTGAATGAGCATGTCGAGCGCGCTGGTCGGTTCGTCGAGCATGATGAAGGTCGGCTCCAGCACCAGCGCGCGGGCGAGCGCGATGCGCTGGCGCTGGCCGCCGGAGAATTCATGCGGATAGCGGAAGCGCGTCAGCGGATCGAGGCCGACATCGTTGAGCGCGGCAAGCACGCGCTGCTCGCGCTCATCGCGCCTTCAAATGCGGATGATGCACCCACAGGCCTTCCTCGATGATGTCGGAGACCGACATGCGCGGGCTGAGCGAGCCGTAGGGGTCCTGGAAAACGATCTGCATGTTGCGGCGGTACGGCCGCATCTCCTTGAACTTGAGGCCCTGGATGGTGTGCCCCATGAACACCACCGGGCCGTCCGACGAGATCAGCCGCAAGATCGCTAAGCCGAGCGTGGTCTTGCCCGATCCTGATTCGCCGACCACGCCGAGCGTTTCGCCCTTGCGCACTGCGATGCTGATGCCGTCCACCGCCTTGATATGGCCGACCACCTTGCGCATGACGCCGCGCTTGATCGGAAACCAGACTTTCAGGTTGTCGGTCTGCACCACGATCGGGGCGTCGGGCCGCGGCGGCGCCGGATCGGGCCTCGGTTCGGCGGCCAGCAGATCGCGCGTGTAAGGGTGCTCGGGCGCGGTGAACACACGCTCGACCGGCCCATGCTCGACAATGTGGCCCGCGTTCATCACGCAGACGCGGTCGGCGATCTTGCGCACAATGCCGAGGTCGTGGGTGATGAACAGCATCGACATGCCGAGCCGCTTCTGAGTGTCCCTGAGCAACTTGAGGATCTGCGCCTGCACCGTGACGTCGAGCGCCGTGGTCGGCTCGTCGGCGATCAACAAGTCCGGCTCGTTCGCCAAGGCCATGGCGATCATCACGCGCTGGCGCTGGCCGCCGGAGAGCTGATGCGGATAGCTGCCGAGCCGGCCCTTGGGATCGACAATGCCGACTTGGTCGAGCAGCTCGACGATGCGGGTGCGCGCCTTCTCCCCAGCAAGCCCCTGATGAATAAGAAGAATTTCTCTTATTTGTTTCTCGATCGTGTGCAGCGGATTAAGCGACGTCATCGGCTCCTGGAAGATGATGGTGATGTCGTTGCCGCGCACATGACGGATTTCATTTTCCGGCATGGTCAACAGCTCGCGCCCCTGGAACTGCACCGAGCCGGACGGATGATGCGCCGCCGGGTACGGCAGCAGCTTCATCACCGACAGCGCGGTGACCGACTTGCCGGAGCCGCTCTCGCCGACCAGCGCCAGCGTCTCGCCGGCGCAGATGTCGAACGACACCTTGTCGACGGCGAGCACTTCGCGCGCGCCGGTGCCGAAGGCGACCGAAAGGTCGCGGATCGAAAGCAGCGGTTCGCCGGGTTTTGCGACCGCTGAATTTTTCGGCCGCTTGCTCATCGGAAGGTCTTTCGCGGATCGAAGGCGTCGCGCACCGCCTCGCCGATGAAGATCAGCAGCGACAGCATGATGGCGATCGAGAAGAAACCGGTGAGGCCGAGCCAGGGCGCCTGCACATTGGCCTTGCCTTGGCTGAGCAATTCACCGAGCGAGGGCGAGCCGGGCGGCAGGCCGAAGCCGAGGAAGTCGAGCGCGGTCAATGTCATCACCGACGACGACAGGATGAAGGGCAGGAAGGTCATGGTCGCCACCATGGCGTTCGGCAGCAGATGGCGGAAGATGATGGTCCGGTTGGAGACGCCGAGCGCGCGCGCGGCCATGATGTATTCGAAATTGCGCCCGCGCAGGAATTCCGCGCGCACCAGTCCGACCAGCGACACCCAGGAAAACAACAGCAATATGCCGAGCAGCACGAAGAAGCCCGGCACCAGCACCGAGGATATGATCAGCAGCAGATAGAGCGAGGGGATCGAGGTCCAGATCTCGATGAAGCGCTGGAACAGGAGATCGGTCCAACCGCCGAAATAGCCCTGCACCGCGCCGGCGGCGACGCCGATGACCGAGGACACGATGGTCAGGCAAAGCCCGAACAGCACCGAGATGCGGAAGCCGTAGATCAGCCGCGCCACCACGTCGCGCCCGCCGTCGTCGGTGCCGAGCCAGTTGGCTTCGAGATCGCTGCATTTGGCGAAGCCGTGGCTGGCGGCGTATTGGCAATCCTCCTCGGTCAACAGCCAGGTCGGCTTGGACGGGAACGGCGAAGGCGGCTTGCTCACTTGCGTGTTGTAGGAGAAGCGCACCACCGGCCAGAGCACGGTGCCGCCTTCCTTGTTGATCAGGCCGATCAGATAGGGATCGCGGTAGTCGGCGGCGGTGCCGAACAGATTGGGATCGTTGGGCTTGCCGAAGGCGGTGTCGGCATAAGTAATCACCGCCGGGAAAAAAGACCGGCCGTTGACGTGGATGTAGATCGGCTTGTCATTGGCGATGAATTCCGCAAACAGCGAGATCAGGAACAGAACGAGAAAAATCCACAACGACAAATAGCCGCGCCGGTGCGCCTTGAAGTTCTCCCAGCGCCGCTTGTTGAGCGGCGAAATCCTGATCCAGCGCCCCCCCGGCGGCACCGCCAGTTCGACGACGCCGTAGGCCGTGGTGTCGGGCGACTTGATGCCGGTGCGGGTGTCCACGCTCAGACCTCCCGCGTCTCGAAATCGATGCGCGGATCGATCCACGTGTAGGTGAGATCGGAAATCAGGTTCACCACCACGCCGATCAGCGAGAAGATGTAGAGCGTGGCGAACACCACCGGATAGTCGCGGTTGAGCACGCTTTCGAAGCCGAGCAGGCCGAGCCCGTCGAGCGAGAAAATTGTTTCGATCAGCAGCGCGCCGGTGAAGAAGGCGGAGACAAACGCGCCGGGGAAGCCGGCAACCACGATCAGCATCGCGTTGCGGAACACGTGGCCGTAGAGCACCTGGTTGCGCGTGCAGCCCTTGGCGCGGGCGGTCAGCACGTATTGCTTGCGGATCTCGTCAAGAAACGAATTCTTGGTGAGCAGGGTCATGGTGGCGAAGGCCGAGATCGCCATCGAGATGATCGGCAGCGTGATGTGCCAGAAATAGTCGGGGATCTTCTGCCACCACGGCAGCTGGCTCCAGTTCTCCGACACCAACCCGCGCAGCGGGAACCAGTCGAGGAACGAGCCGCCGGCGAACAGAATGATCAGCAGGATGGCGAACAGGAAGCCCGGGATGGCGTAGCCAATCACGATCACGGTCGAGGTCCACATGTCGAATTGCGAGCCGGCGTCGACCGCCTTGCGGATGCCGAGGGGGATCGAGATCAGGTAAGTCAACAAAGTCATCCAAATGCCCAAAGACATCGAAACCGGCAACTTCTCCTTGACCAGCTGCATCACGGTGACGTCGCGGAAATAGCTCTTGCCGAAATCGAAGCGGATGTAATTCCACAGCATGATGCCGAAGCGCTCATAGGCCGGCTTGTCGAAGCCGAACTGCTTCTCCAGCTTCTTGATGAATTCCGGATCGAGCCCTTGTGCACCGCGATATTTGGAGGTCGCGGCGTCGACCTGCGAGCCGCCTTGCACCATGCCGCGGCTGCCGAAATCGCCGCCGGCCGAGCCCGAAATGCGCGCGGTGGCGCCGGTATCCGAGCCGGTGAGCTTGGCGATGACCTGCTCGACCGGACCGCCGGGCGCGAATTGCACGACGACAAAGGCCACCAGCATGATTCCGAACATGGTCGGGATCATGAAAAGGAGACGGCGGACGATATAGGCGCTCATGCGATGCTTTTGATGCTTATGTTGTATTTTGTTCCCGGGAGCCGCCCGCGCTGGCTTTACACGATAACCCCGCTGCGGGCATCTCAATGTGACAGGCAACACAATAAGGTCGTCTACGGCGAGAACCAAGTCCGCCGCGGGCGCACCGGCTAGCCTTTCTTATGCAACTTCTCCGCCTTGCCCTTGTCAGACCACCAGATTTCCGGAATGCCCCGGAAATAGCGCGGTTGCGCTGCGGGAAATCCGAACACGTCCCAGTAGGCGATCCAATGCGACGCTTTGTACCAGTGCGGGATCCAGTAGCGCCCGGCGCGGAAGACGCGGTCGAGCGCCCGGCAGGCGGTGATGAGTTCCACGCGCGTCTTGGCGGCGATAACCGCGTCGATCAGCGCGTCGATCGCCGGGTCGGCGATGCCGGCCAGGTTCTGCGAGCCCTTGGTGCGGGCGGCCTGCGAGGAGAAATAGGTGCGCAGCGAATCGCCCGGCGTCGAGGAAAAGCCGAAGCGCTCCACCGTGATGTCGAAATCGAAGGCGTCGACGCGGCCGCGGTATTGCACCGGATCGACGATGCGCAGGCTCGCCTGGATGCCGAGGGTGGCGAGGTTGCGGATATAGGGCAGGTGGTGCGGCTTGAAGGTCGGCTCGTCGATCAGGAACTCGATGGTGATCGGCGAACCGTCCGGCAGCACGCGCTTGCCGTTCTTGAGCGGGAAGCCCGCGTCGGTGAGCAGCCGCGCGCCCGACCGCAGCCAGCGCACGTCGCGGCCCGAGCCGTCGGTCACCGGCGGCACATAAGGCTCGCCGAACACTTCGTCGGGAACCTTGCCGCGGAACGGCTCGAGCAGCGCCAGCTCGGCCGCTGACGGCGGGCCTACCGCCTTCATCGGCGAGTTTTCGAAGATGGACTGGGTGCGGTCATAGGCGCCGTACATGATGTTCTTGTTGGTCCATTCGTAGTCGAAGGCGTCGATCAGCGCCTCGCGCAGGCGCCGGTCCTGGAATTGCCTGCGCCGCGTATTGATGAACCAGCCTTGCGCGCCGGAGGGCGTGTCGTCGGAGAATTCCCGGCGCTTGACGCGGCCCTGCTTGAAGGCGGGAAAATTGTAGCGCGTCGCCCAGACGCGCGAGGTGAATTCCTCGCGGAACAGATAATTGCCGGCGGTGAAGCCTTCGAAAGCCACGTCGCGGTCGCGGTAATACTCGTAGCGGACGACGTCGAAATTGTTCTGGCCTCTGGCCACCGGCAGATCGGCGCCCCACCAGTCCTTCACCCGCTCGTATTCGATGAAGCGGCCGACGTCGAACCTGCCGATCTTGTAGCCGCCGCTGCCGAGCGGGATATGCAAGCGTCGATTGGTCGAACGGCTGCTTGTCATAATAGGCGCGCGAGAAGATCGGCAGGCCAGGCGACGAACAACGGCACGTCGCGTCCGCGCTTGGGCGCAAAATGCACCACCACGGTGCGCTCGTCGGTTGCCTCGGCGCCTGCGAAGTCGCGCAGCAGCTGGGTGATGATCGGATGGCCCTTGTCCTTGAGCGTGGCGAGCGACCAGGCGACGTCGTGCGCGGTGAGCGCGCTGCCGTCGTGAAATTTGGCTTCCGGCCGCAGCAGGAAGGTATAGGCGAGCCCGTCGTCGGATATGCGCACGGCGCGCGCGGCCAGCCCATACATCGCGTCCGGCTCGTTGCCCGAGCGCACCATCAGCGTGGCGAAGGTCAAGTCCAGGCCATAGGCGCCCTCGCCCTTGAGGATGTAGCCGTTGAGCGAATTGAAGGTGAGGTAGGAGCCGTTATAGCCGCGGTTGGCGACCACCTCCGAATAGGTGCCGCCTTTCGGCGCGTCGGCATTGACGTAAGGCAAGTGCGCAAAGTCGGGCGGCAAAGCGAGATCGCCGAAGGCGGACATGCCGTGGCGTTCGGCCGCTTGCGCGGCGACGGGGACGATGAGGCGGCGGCCGGCGCCCACGGCGGCCGCAGCCGCGGCCAATTGCAAGCCAGCGTGCGGCGGCGGTTCACGCGCATCGGCTTACGACCGCCGCGGCGCCTTGGCCGCCTTGTCCTCGTCCCACCACCAGATGGTCGGGAACGCCGCCAGGCCGTATTTCGGCATGTTCTGCGGGCGGCCGAAACGGTCCCAGCGCGCGCTGCGCACCTTGCCGTAGGTCCATTGCGGCACGACGTAGAAATTCCACAACAAGACGCGGTCGAGCGCCTTGGTGGCGGCCACCAGTTCGTCGCGGTCCTTGGCGTAGATGACGCGATCGATCAACTTGTCGACCGCCGGGTTCTTGATGCCGACCACGTTGCGCGAGCCCGGCTCGTCGGCGGCGCGCGAGCCCCAGAAGCCGCGCTGCTCGTTGCCGGGCGACAGCGATTCGCCCCAGGACGCAGTGGTAATGTCGAAATCCCATTGCCGCAGCCGGTTCTCGTATTGCGCGCTGTCGACCAGGCGCACATTCGCCTCCATGCCGATACGGTTGAGCGACGGCTTGTAGAACAGCACCAGCCGCTCGAAGGTCGGATCGTCGGCCAGGAATTCGACGCTGAAAGGCTCGCCGGTCTTGGCGTTGACCAGCCTGGTATTCCTGATCTCGTAGCCGGCCTCGCGGAACAGTTTGAGCGCCTCGCGCAGATTATCGCGGATCTTCTGCGGATCGCCGCCGACCGGATTGGTGTAGGGCTTGGTGAAAAGCTCCGCCGGCACCTGATCGCGCACGCTCTGGAGGATTTCCAGCTCCTTGCCTTGCGGCAATCCGGACGACGCCAGTTCGGTGCCCTCGAAATAACTGGCGATGCGGTGATACTGACCGTAGAAAAGCTGCCGGTTCATTTCCTCGAAATTGAAGGCGAAGTTGAAGGCGCGGCGCACGCGCGGGTCCTGGAATTTCGGCCGCCGGATGTTGAAGGCGAAACCCTGCATCATTCCGAAATTGCGGATCGGAAATTCTTCGAGCACGACTTTCTTGTCGCGCACGGCGGGGAAATCGTAGGAGGTCGCCCAGTTCTTGGCGCTGTTCTCGGTGCGCCAGTCGACCTGATCGCCCTTGAATGCCTCGAGCGCAACGGTCGAATCGCGGAAATACTCGTAGCGGATCTGCGCGAAATTGTTGGTGCCGATCGTGACGGCAAGATCCTTGGCCCAATAATTCGGGTTCTTCTCGTAGACGATGGTGCGGCCGGGCGCGAATTCCTTCAGGATGTAGGGGCCGGAGCCGAGCGGCGGCTCGAGCATGGTTTGCGCGACGTCGCGCTTGCGGCCCTTGCCGTCGGTGCCTTCCCACCAGTGTTTCGGCAGCACCGTCAATTGGCCGACGATCTGCGGCAATTCGCGATTGCCCGGTCCATCGAACACGAAGGTCACGTCGCGCTCGCCGGTCTTGTCCGCCTTGGTGACGTGCCGGTAGTAGGCCGCGAGCTGCGGGCTGTTCTTCTTGAAGGTATCCAGCGAAAAGATCACGTCCTCCGGCGTCACCGGCTTGCCGTCCTGCCAGCGCGCATTGGCGCGCAGCCGGTAGGTGACCGTGGAGCGGTCGTCCGGATAGCTGATCGCCTCGGCCAGCAATCCGTATTCGGTGGACACCTCGTCGAGCGCCGGCGTCGTCAAGCTTTCGTTGACCAGTTCGAGCCCGCTGGCGAGGCTGCCCTTCACGCCCGCAACCACCATGTTGAAATTGTCGTAGGTGCCGAAGGCGATCTGGCGCACCAGGCCGCCCTGCGGCGCGGCCGGATTGACGTAATCGAAATGCTTGAAGTCCGCCGGATATTTCGGCTCGCCGA
Source organism: uncultured Alphaproteobacteria bacterium (assembly GCA_963742375.1). Taxonomy (GTDB): domain Bacteria; phylum Pseudomonadota; class Alphaproteobacteria; order Rhizobiales; family Xanthobacteraceae; genus Pseudolabrys. The sequence goes on along the minus strand of CAVULP010000005.1, from coordinate 791,774 downwards.
ACAGCGAAAGGCCGTGTTTCCACACCTGCGCCTGCGACAGTTGTCTGGGCAAACGCGGCGGCGCCCAACGCGCCCAACGCGCCCAAGCCCGGCGTTGCGAGCGTGGCGGCGGTGGCGCGCAGGAGGGATCGGCGGCTCAATGTCATGGGAAGCGGCTCCGGCGCCGGCGGGCGGCGCGTCACAAGGCAATCAGCCGGCGATTATGTCGGTTTTTCGATCCGCTACCAGCAGCCGCGTCTGGATAACCCCCAGCCGCCGCGAAATTTCCGAGGCCAAACGCCGCAACCGGTGAAACGCAAAACGGCCGGGCAGCGCCCGGCCGCATCATTCCGGCGCCGCCGCCGTCACTTCGGCGGGTTGGCGGCCGGCGCAGCGCCGGCTTGGGCGCTTGCTTGGGCGCTTCGGGCGGCTTTTCGGCGGCGCCGCCCTGCGCGGCGGGGGCGGGGGCATTGCTCGCCTCCGGCTTCGGCAGCGGCTGCGGATTGTCCGACAGCGTGTGCAGGTAGGCGATCACGTCGGCGCGCTGCTGGTCGTTCTGGATGCCGGCGAAGGTCATGGCGGTGCCGGAGATATAGCTGCGCGGGTCGGTGATGAACTTGTCGAGCTCGTCATAGGTCCACTTGCCGCCTTTGGCCTTCATCGCGGCGGAGAAGTTGAAGCCGCGGCCTTCCCCGCGCTCACTGCCGACGATGTTCCAGAGGTTGGGACCGACGCGGTTGGGGCCGCCCTTTTCGAAGGTGTGGCAGGCCTGGCACTGCTTGGCGGACGATTGACCTTTCTCGACCGAGGCCTTGGCCAGCCGCACCGGCAGCGGCACTTCCTTCACGGCTTCCTTCTTCTCGCCGCCTTCCGCGCCCTTCACCGCGATGGCGTAGCCGGGCTTGGCCGGCTTCTCCGGCGCGAACAAGGCGCCGGCGCCGATATTGAGCGCGAGCACGATCAGGCAGGTGCCGAGAATGGCGCCGAGGACTTTGTTGAGTTCGAAGGAATTCATCGAAACAGGGCTCTCGGGAAGGGCCGCGAGATGGGAATCGCCGGCCGGGACCCCGGCGGCGGCGGACAGATACCGGTTTGCCTCGGCCCTGGCAACCCGTATAAGCGCGCGCAGCCTGTCGACATTTGTCCGGCCAGCGGCTCGCCCGCGATACCCATGCCCCACGCGATCGTCCTCATCCCGGCCCGCATGGCCTCCACCCGCCTGCCCGGCAAACCGCTGGCGGATATCGCAGGTCAGCCGATGATCGTGCACGTGCTGCGCCGGGCGATCGCCGCGCGCGTCGGCGAGGCGGTGGTGGCGACCGATTCGGAAAGCGTGGCGGCGGCGGTGGAGAAGGCCGGCGGGCGCGCGGTGATGACGCGGGCCGACCATGTCTCCGGCTCCGACCGTATTTTCGAGGCGCTGGAGGCGCTCGATCCCGAGCACGCCATCGACATCGTGGTCAATGTGCAGGGCGACCTGCCGACCATCGATCCGGCCGACATCCGCGCCGCGCTCAAGCCGCTGGCCGACCGCGAGGTCGATATCGCGACCATCGCCGCCGAGATCACCGATGCGGCCGAGCTGACAAATCCCAACGTGGTGAAGGTCAAGGGCGTGGCTGTCGCGCCTGGCCGGCTGCGCGCCACGACCTTCACGCGCGCCAACGCCGCAGGGGCCGGGCCCGCATTATCATCACATCGGGCTCTACGCCTATCGGCGCGCGGCGCTGGAGCGCTTCGTCAAGCTCGCGCCATGCGCCAACGAGCGGCGCGAACGGCTCGAGCAATTGCGCGCGCTCGATGCCGGCATGCGCATCGACGTCACGCTGGTGAAAGCCGCGCCGCTCGGCGTCGATACGCCGGAGGAGCTTGCCAAAGCGCGCAAACTGCTCGCCGGTTGACTTAACCGGCTGAGGTCTGGAACGAACGCCGCGAAACTGGTGTGGTGATGGCCAAGAAGAAGATCATCTTTCAAGGCGAGCCGGGCGCGAATTCCGATATCGCGTGCCGCGAAGCCTATCCGGATCACGAGCCGGTGCCCTGCCCGACCTTCGAGGATTGCTTTGCCGCGCTGACCTCGGGCGACGTCGAGCTCGGCATGATCCCGATCGAGAATTCGGTGGCCGGCCGCGTCGCCGACATCCATCATCTGATGCCGACCTCCAAGCTGCACATCATCGCCGAGTGGTTTCTGCCGATCCGCAATCAGCTGATGGCGCCGAAGGGCGCCAGCCTGAAAACCATCAAGACGGTGGAAAGCCACGTGATGGCGCTCGGCCAGTGCCGCGGCGTGATCCGCGAATTAAAACTGAAGCCGATCGTCGCCGCCGATACCGCCGGCTCCGCGCGCGAAGTGGCCGAGAGCAAGGATGTCACGCGCGCGGCCATCGCCTCGCGGCTGGCGGCGGACATCTACGGGCTCGACATCCTGAAGGAGAACGTCGAGGACGAGGCCAATTCGACCACGCGCTTCATCGTGCTGTCGCGCGAGAAGAAATGGGCCAAGCCCGGCGACGGCAAGGTCATCACCACCTTCGTGTTCCGGGTGCGCAACGTGCCGGCCGCGCTGTACAAGGCGATGGGCGGCTTCGCCACCAACGGCGTGAACATGACCAAGCTCGAGAGCTACATGGTCGGCGGCAATTTCTTCGCCACGCAATTTTATGCCGACGTCGAAGGCCACCCGGACGACCGCGCGCTGGTGTTCGCGCTCGAGGAGCTCGCCTTCTTCTCCAAGGAGCTGACCATCCTCGGCGTCTACCCGGCGCATCCCTTCCGCGACACGTTCAAGGAAGAGAAGGACTAAAGCGGCGGGCGTTATTTCTTGTCGGGCTTGGCTTTCTTCAACTCCGCCAGCTCGTGCTGAAGCTTCGCCAGCGCCGTCTTGAGCGCTGCCAGCTCGGCCTTTTGCGCGGCGGCTTCGCGGCTGGCGGCATCGAGCTTGGCCTGCATATCGCGCGCGTGCTTGGCCAGCGTCTGCTGGAGGAATTCCACATTGCTTTGCAGGCAGCTGGTGCGCCGCTCCATCGCCTTCTCGGCGGTGCAGACTTCGAGCCCGCGCACGTCCTGGGCAATCGCGGGCGCGGCGATGGCGAAAGCGGCCAGAAGTGAAAATGAGCGTGCGCAGCATGACGGCACACTAGCTGAGTCGCGGCTTGCCTGCGGGCCTGCCGTCATGCTCCCGTGTATCTTTCGCCGGGGAATTGCCGCATGAGCCAAGCCACGCGAAAACCGCCCTTGTCACCGGCGCCGCGCGCGGCATCGGCCTCGCCACCGCCAAGCGCTTTCTGGCCGAGGGCTGGCGGGTGGCGCTGCTCGACATCGACGGCGAGAATTTGCAGCGCACCTTCAAGGCGCTCGCCAAGCCGGAGACGACCCTCGCCATCACCTGCGACGTGGCCGACCGCTGACGGCGTTGCGCGCGCCATCGAGACCGTCGCCAAAACATTCGGCCGCCTCGACGCGCTGGTCAACAATGCCGGCATCGCCATCTTCAAGCCGATCCTGGAGGTCACCTACGAGGACTGGTCGCGCGTGCTGGCGGTCAATCTCACCGGGCCGTTTCTGTGCACGCAGGCGGCGGCGCCCTTGATGCGCGATTCCGGCGGCGGCGCCATCGTCAACATCACGTCGATCTCCGGCCTGCGCGCCTCGACGCTGCGCACCGCCTACGGCACCAGCAAGGCGGGCCTAGCCCATCTGACCAAGCAGCAGGCGGCCGAGCTCGCCGCGCTCGGCATCCGCGTCAACGCGGTGGCGCCCGGCCCGGTCGATACCGCCATGGCGAAAGCCGTGCACACGCCGGAAATCCGCCAGGACTATCACGACCACATGCCGCTCAACCGCTACGGCCTGGAAGAGGAACTGGCGGAAGTGATTTTCTTTTTGTGCAGCGAGCGGTCGAGCTACATCACCGGACAGGTGATTGCCGTCGACGGCGGCTTCGACTCGACCGGCATCGGCCTGCCGACGCTGCGCGAGGAGAAGCGCAACAGTTAAAGCTAACAACTTTTCCCGTTCGTCCCCGCGGCCCGCCTACGCTCGCTTGCAGCTTCGGCGCGTTCGAGTTCGCCGAAGCGCGGAGCGCGAAGGTGGAAGCGGGGACCCAGCTAAGAACCGGATTCCCGCTTTCGCGGGAATGAACGGAGATTATCGCCGCTCCTTCTCGTATCGCGCCACGAATTGCGGCGACAGCTTGCGCAGCCGCTCGAGATCGACACGGCCGGAGCGCGTGATGTAGCTCATGGCGAAGTCGACGGGTTTAAGCGCCATGTGCGCGGCGAAATGTTCGTACCAATCGGCGCTGCCGTTGGCGCCGGCCACCAGCTTCTCCAGGATCGGACGGCGCGCCGCTTCGTAAGCGGCCAGCGCCGCCGGCACGTCTTTGTGCGCGGCGAGCGCCTTGTCGAGCGCGATGGCGTCCTCCATCGCCAGCCGGCGTGCCGGAACCGATGGAGAAATGCGCGGTGTGCAGCGCGTCGCCGAGCAGCACATATTTGCCTGCGACCATCGTTCATTGTGCACGATCGGGAATTGCCGCCAGATCGAATTGTTCGAGATCAGCGCGATGGCCGTCGAGCGTCTCGGCAAACAGCCGCTCGCATCGCTCGCGCGTGGCGTCTTCGCCGAGCGCGGCAAACCCCGCGTGCGTGAAGGTGTCTTCGTTCATCTCGACGATGAAGGTGCTCATGTCCGGCGCGTAGCGGTAATGGTGGGCGTTGAACGCGCCCTCTCCGGTCGCGATGAAGGTCTGCGTCAGCGTCTCGAAGCGCTTGGCGGTGCCGAACCAGGCGAAGCGGTTGCTCAAGAGACGCACATTGGCGCCAAGCTCTTGGCTTAGGCTGCGGCGCACCAGCGAATTCACGCCGTCGGCGCCGACCACGAGATCGAAATCGTCAAGCTCGGAGAGCGCCTTCACGACGCGCCGGTACACCGGTGCGACGCCGGCCGAAGCGGCGCGCGCCTGCAACAGCTGCAACAGCGCCAACCGCCCGACGGCGGAAAAGCCGATGCCGTCGATCACGACCCGCTCGCCGCGCAAGTTCAGCGTCATGTCGTCCCAGGATTCCATGTGCGGCACGATGGCCGCGTAGGTCGCCTCGTCGTCCTCGCGCAGGAATTCGAGCGCGCGGTCGGAGAACACCACGCCGAAGCCGAAGGTGGCGTCGGGCGGGTTCTGCTCGATGACGGTGACGTCGGCGCCGCGGCGCTTGATCAGATAGGAAAGATAAAGTCCGGCCGGCCCGGCGCCGAGGATGGCAATGCGCATGGAACTGTTTGTAGCGCGACCGCCTCATCCTGCCGTCAGGCCCGGCCATAGCGCGTCTCGAAGGATGGGCGTGCCGCATGCTATCGAGCCGGGCCTGCGGCACGCTTAACTCAAGGCAGCAAGGCCGATGGATAGCGTGGACAAGCCCGGCCATGACGTCGTAGCGTTGCGCCCATGATCGTCCTCGCCCTCACCTTGCACATTCTCGGCGCCGTGGTCTGGGTCGGCGGCATGTTCGCGGCCTATGTCTGCCTGCGCCCGGCCGCCGGCGCCCTGGAGGCGCCGCAGCGGCTCAAGCTGTGGCGCGGCTTCTTCGCCAAATTCTTCCCCTGGGTGTGGGTCTCGGCGATCCTGCTCATCGCCAGCGGCTACTGGATGCTGGTGGTCTATTTCGGCGGCTTCGCCAACGCGCCGCCTTACGTCAATCTGATGCAGGCGCTCGGCTGGGTGATGGTCGTGCTGTTCATCGCCCTGTTCCACGGGCCCTGGCTCAAGTTCAAGCGCGCGGTCGATGCCGAGGATTGGGCGGCGGCCGGCGCGCGCCTCAACCAGATCCGCCAGATCATCGCGATCAACCTGCCGATCGGCCTGATCGTGACGATCGTCGGCGGCAGCGGGCGTTATTGGGAGTGGTAGGCGCGCCCACCGTTCGTCCCCGCGCAAGCGGGGACCCAGTTCTTCACTTAGTAGTAGAAAGCTGGACTTCCCGCTTGCGCGGCGAATCGAGCGGCACGATGAAGCGCGATCAAATCGTCTGATTGTATTCGCCGACTTCCGGATGCGTGCGCAGCACGGCGTCCACCGCCTTGAACATCTCGCGCATGCGCGCTTCCGAGGCCGGGCTTTCCACCACCACCACCAGTTCCGGCTTGTTCGATGACGCGCGCACCAGGCCCCAGGTGCCGTCCTCGACCGTGACGCGCACGCCGTTGACGGTGTTGAGATCGCGGATGGCTTGGCCGGCGACTTTTTCGCCTTTGGCTTTGGCCGCCTCGAAATGCTTCACCACCGCGTCGACCACGCCGTATTTCTTCTCGTCGTCGCAATGCGGCGACATGGTGGGCGAGCCCCAGGTTTTCGGCAGCGCGTGCAGCAGGTCGGCCATCGACTTGTCCGGATTGCGGTCGAGCATGTCGCACACCGCAAGCGCGAAGATCATGCCGTCGTCATAGCCGCGGCCATAAGGCTTGTTGAAAAAGAAATGCCCGGACTTCTCGAAGCCGGCGATGGCGCCAAGCTCGTTGACGCGCCGCTTGATGTAGGAATGGCCGGTCTTCCAGTAGTCGACCTTGACGCCGTTGGCCTTGAGCACCGGATCGGTCATGAACAGTCCGGTCGATTTCACGTCCACCACGAAGGTCGCGTTCCTGTGCTGCGCGGAGATGTCGCGCGCCAGCATGACGCCGACCTTGTCGGCGAAGATTTCCTCGCCCTCGTTGTCGACCACGCCGCAACGGTCGCCGTCGCCGTCGAAGCCGAGCGCCACGTCGGCCTTGTTGATCAGCACCGCGTCGCGCATGGCGTGCAGCATCTTCATGTCTTCGGTGTTGGGATTGTAGCGCGGGAACGTGTAATCGAGATTGCAATCGAGCGGCACCACCTCGCAGCCGATCGCTTCGAGGATCTTCGGCGCGAAGGCGCCGGCGGTGCCGTTGCCGCAGGCCGCCACCACCTTGAGCTTGCGCTTGAGCTTCGGCCGCTTGGTGACGTCGGCGATGTAGCGGTCGGGGAAATTCTCCACGAACACGTAGGAGCCGCCGCCCTTGAGATCGAATTGCGCGCCGAGCACGATCTCCTTGAGCCGCTTCATCTCGATCGGCCCGAAGGTGAGCGGCCGGTTGGCGCCCATCTTCACGCCGGTCCAGCCATTGTCGTTGTGCGAGGCGGTGACCATGGCGACGCAGGGCACGTTCAACTCGAATTGCGCGAAATAGGCCATCGGCGTGATCGCCAGGCCGATGTCGTGCACCTTGCAGCCGGCCGCCATCAGGCCGCTGACCAGCGCCATCTTCACCGAGGCGGAGTAGCTGCGGAAGTCGTGGCCGATGACGATCTCTTGTTTGACGCCCAATTCGGTGATCAGCGTGCCGAGCCCCATGCCGAGCGCCTGCACGCCCATCAGGTTGATTTCTTTTTCCAAGAGCCAGCGCGCGTCGTATTCGCGAAAGCCGGTCGGCTTCACCAGCGGCGAGGACTCATAGGCGTAGGTATTGGGCGTCAGCGACGGTTTCGGCGTGGGAAACATCAGGACCTCGAAAGGCGCGGGGCTCGCCTTTGCATACTCCAACGCCGCAGCCGCGCAAAGCGGTCCGCGCAAAGTCCCGACCGTGACGGATTGGAATTACTGCTCGAGCACCATCCGCCCGTTGGCGTATTCGTAGCGCTTGAGCCGCGACAGGAACGAGACGCCGAGCAGGTTCTGCGCCAGCGCCTCGTCGGGCAGCACCAGCGCCGGCACGTCGAACACCGTGATATCGCCGATCTCGATGCGCGCGAGCTTGGCGGGCGCCGCCTTCAGCTTGCCGTTGGCGGTGGAAACGGTGGCGGTGTAGTTCACGCGGCATCGGGCGGATGCCGACGGACGCGGCGTCCGATTCGCGCAAGATCACCAGCGAGGCGCCGGTGTCGACCATGAAGTCGAGCCGGCGGCCGTCGATCCGCGCCTCGGCGCGGAAATGGCCGTGCCGGTCGCTGTCCAGCACCAGGCTGTGGCCGGAGCTGGTGGGCTCCGGTTCGCGCGCCTGCGAGACCTGCCGCACGGCCGCGGCATGCGGGGCCTCGTTCATCGCGCGGTCGGCAAAGCGCGCGCCAAAGCTGCCAATGATCAGCACGGCGGCGGCGAGGATGAGAAGGTGGCGCATGATCCGGGCCCAAGTGATTGCGCGCCAGCCTCGCATGCGGGTGCCCAAAGCCGAATTAACGCGCGGCATGCCGTTACCGCATTGGTGAGCGGCGGTTAAGGCGTCGGCTGACGATTTTGAATTATTGCCCGCGCGGCTTATTCGCCGCGGCGCTTGGCGCGCCGGGTGGCGGGCGCGTGCAGCGGGTCGTCCGGCCAGGGATGCTTGGGGTAGCGCCCGCGCATGTCGGCTTTGACGTCGGCGTAGCTGCCGCGCCAGAAGCCGGGCAGGTCGCGCGTCACCTGCACCGGCCGATGCGCCGGCGACAGCAGCTCGATCACCAGCGGCACGCGGCCGCCGGCGATGCTGGGATGGGTGGCGAGCCCGAACAATTCCTGCACGCGGATCGACACCGTCGGCCCCTGCTCGGCCTCGTAATCGATCGGCACAGACGAGCCGGTGGGCGCGGTGAAATGGGTCGGCGCCTCGGCGTCGAGCGCGCTTGCGCAAATTCCACGGCAGCAGATTCGATGACAGCATCGGATAGTTCGTCGGCGGCGATTTGGCTGCAGCGCAGTCTTGTCCATCACCATGGGCGCGAGCCACTCAGCCGCATTGCGCGCGAGACGCTTCGTCGGAGAGATCGGGCCACTCCTCGCCTTCCGCCCGGCGCAGGAATTGAACGCGGTTTCGCAATTGCAGCGCCGCCTTGCTCCACGGCAGCCGGTCAAGGCCGAGGCCGACGATGCCTTGCGCGAGCATATGCGCGGTGTCGGCATCGGGCGCGACCGGCTTGACCTGCTCGGCCAGCACGAGCGCGCCCAGCCGGCGCGTGCGCCGCGCGCGCAGCGAGGCCGAGCCGGCGTCGAAGGTGACGGCATCGCGATCCTCGATTTGCGTCGGCAAAGCGCGCCTCGATCTCGGCGAGCGCGATCGGCGCCGCCAGCACGATGCGGCTCGCCGCCGCGCTGCCGGTCAATTCCGCCACCGCCAGGAACGGCTCGCGCGCCAGCGACGACGCCGCATCGACATTGCCGCCGCGGCCATTGGCCAGCACGAAGCCGCCCTGACCCGCCGCCGCGATTCTTGGCGATGCGGTCGGGATAAGCGAGCGCGAGCAGCGAGCCGGGCGAATGCTCGCCGCCCGCGCCCTTGCCGCCGGCCGTGTCGGCCCACCGCTTCGACCATCGCGCGCGCATCCTCGGCGCGGCGCGAGCGGTCGCGGCGGAACTGATCGAGCCGATGGCGCAGGTCGGGGTCGTCGCCGCCCAGCCCGCGCTCGGTGAGGATCGCGGCGATGTCGGCGGCCAGCGCGTCCGGCGCCCTCCGCCGCCGCATCGACCACCATGCGCGCCAGCCGCGGCGGCAGCGGCAGCGCGCGCAAGCTTGCGGCCTTCCTCGGTGATGCGGCCAGCCGCGTCGATGGCGCCGAGTTCGCGTCAGCAGCGCGCGCGCCTCAGCGAGCGCAGGCCCCGGCGGGGGATCGAGCAACGCCAGCTTGCCCGGATCGGCGGCGCCCCATTGCGCCAGATCGAGCATGAAGCTCGACAAATCCGCCGACAGGATTTCCGGCCGCGTATAGGGCTCCAATGACCCGGTCTGCGGCTCGTCCCACAGCCGGTAGCAGACGCCCGGCTCGGTGCGGCCGGCGCGGCCGCGGCGCTGATCGGCGGCGGCGCGCGACACCCGCACCGTTTCCAGCCGCGTCAGGCCGACATCCGGCTCGTAGCGCGGCACGCGCGCAAGACCGCTGTCGATCACCACGCGCACGCCTTCGATGGTGAGCGAGGTCTCCGCGATCGAGGTCGCCAGCACGACCTTGCGGCGGCCGGCCGGCGCCGGCGCAATGGCGCGGTCCTGCTCGCGCGCGTCGAGCGCGCCATAGAGCGCGACGATGTCCACGCTCGGCTCGCGCACGCGCTCCTTCAGCAGCGTCTCGGTGCGGCGGATTTCGCCGGCGCCGGGCAGGAACACCAGCAGCCGAGCCTTGCTCGGCGCGCAAAGCGCGCTCGACCGCGTCCGCCACCTGCGTTCTCGATGCGGGCGCGCGCATCGCGGCCGAGATAGCGCGTCTCGACGTCGAAAGCTGCGGCCTTGGCTCTCGATCACCGGCGCGTCGCCGAGCAATGCCGCCACGCGCGCGCCGTCGAGCGTCGCCGACATCACCAGAATTTTCAGGTCCTCGCGCAAGCCCTGCTGCACATCTCGGGCGAGAGCAAGGCCGAGATCGGCATCGAGCGAGCGTTCGTGGAATTCGTCGAACAGCACGGCGGCGACGCCGTCGAGCGAAGGATCGTCGAGCACGAGCCGCGTGAACACGCCTTCGGTCACCACCTCGATGCGCGTGCGCTTGGAAATCTTCGAGCCGAAGCGCACGCGCAGGCCGACCGTGTCGCCGACCTGCTCGCCAAGCGTCGACGCCATGCGCGCGGCCGCCGCGCGCGCGGCGAGCCGCCGCGGCTCCAGCACCAGGATTTTCTTGTCCTTCGCCCACGGCTCGTCGAGCAGCACCAGCGGCACGCGCGTGGTCTTGCCGGCGCCGGGCGGCGCCACCAGCACGGCGCAATTGATGCGCCGCGCAGCGCGGCGGTGAGCGCCGGCAGCGCCTCGTCGATCGGGAGCGGTGTGTCGAAGTTGCGCATGATTCGTCGTCATCCGCGCGCGGATGATCCAGTGGCCGCGGGAAACAAAATCAACGATGACGGTGATAACGCGTGTCCCCCGCTATCGCGGGGGACGACAACTTTTATGAAACATCAAATCCACAATCATTGTTTCGGCCTTCCCACGCCCTCATAGGCAAAGCCGTGGCGGGCGACTTCGTCCGGCCGGTAGATGTTGCGCAGGTCGACCAGCACCGGGCGTTCCATGATCGCCTTGAGCCGGTCGAAATCGAGCGCGCGGAACTGCTCCCATTCGGTGACGATCACCAGCGCGGACGGCGCCCTTGGCGCAATCATAGGCGTCCTGGCAAAAGGTGACATTGCCGAGCAGCGCTCTTGGCCTGCTCCATGCCGGCCGGATCGTAGGCGCGCACCTTGGCGCCCATGTCCTGCAGCGCGGTGATCAGCGGGATCGACGGCGATTCGCGCATGTCGTCGGTGTTGGGCTTGAAGGTCAGTCCGAGCACCGCAATGGTCTTGCCGCGCAATTCGCCGCCGAGCGCGTGCGCGACCTTGCGCGCCATGGCGCGCTTGCGCGCGTCGTTGACCGCCACCACCGTCTCGACGATGCGCAGCGGCGCGTCGTTGTCCTGCCCGGTCTTGATCAGCGCCACCGTGTCCTTGGGAAAGCACGAGCCGCCGAAGCCCGGCCCGGCATGCAGGAACTTGGCGCCGATGCGGTTGTCGAGCCCGATGCCGCGCGCGACCTCCTGCACGTCGGCGCCGACCTTCTCGGCCAGGTCCGCGATCTCGTTGATGAAGGTGATCTTGGTGGCGAGGAAGGCGTTGGCGGCGTATTTGATCAGCTCGGCGGTGCGCCGGTCGGTGAACATGATCGGCGCGCGGTTGAGATAGAGCGGGCGATAGAGTTCGTTCATCACCTGCGCGCGCGCGCTCGTCGGTCGCTGCCGACCACGATGCGGTCGGGATGCTTGAAGTCGCGGATGGCAGCGCCCTCGCGCAGGAATTCCGGGTTCGACACCACCGCGAAATCGGCGATCGGGCCGCGTCTCGCGGATGATGCGCTCGACCTCGTCGCCGGTGCCGACCGGCACGGTCGATTTGGTGATGACCACGGTGAAGCCGTCGAGCGCGCGCGCGATCTCGCGCGCCGCGTCATAGACGAAGCTCAGATCGGCGTGGCCGTCGCCGCGCCGCGACGGCGTGCCGACCGCGATGAACACCGCGTCGGCGGCGCCAACCGCGGCGCGCCAGTTGCGTGCGTGAATTTGAGCCGTCCGGCGCGCGCGTTGGTCGCCACCAGCTCGTTGAGCCCCGGCTCGTAGATCGGCATCTCGCCGCGTTCGAGCGCGGCGATCTTGCCCGTGTCCTTGTCGACGCAGGTCACCTCGTGACCGAAATCGGCAAAGCAGGCCCCGGAAACGAGGCCGACATAGCCGGTGCCGATCATGGCAACGCGCATGCTTGTCCCTTGCGTCGATGGCGAACCAATTCCGGCTTCAGCCGGCGGCGTTTGCATAGCAGAGGGCGTCGCAAGTGGCGAGAGCCGCGCAGCGTTCCACAGGGGGCGCGGTGGCGCATTGATTAACGCCGCGCCACGGCCCACATTCGGGCCATGCCAGCCAGCGCCGAATCCAAAGCCAAGCCCGCGTCGAAAGCCAAACCCGCGCACGACGCAGCCGTGCCCTATAACCCGGCGGCGCGGCCGCTCAAGAAAGGCGACCACCTCTTTCTGGTGGACGGCTCCGGCTACATCTTCCGCGCCTATCACGCGCTGCCGCCGCTTAACGAGAAAGTCGGACGGCTTGCAGGTCAATGCCGTGCTCGGCTTCTGCAACATGCTGTGGAAGCTGCTGGCCGAAATGAAGCGACGACAAGCCGACGCATCTCGCCGTGGTGTTCGACAAGTCCGAGAAGACCTTCCGCACCGACATTCTATCCCGACTACAAGGCGACACCGGTCGGAAACGCCGGAAGATCTCATCCCGCAATTTCCGCTGATCCGCGAGGCGGTGCACGCCTTCGAAATCCCCTGCCTGGAGCAGGCCGGCTTCGAGGCCGACGACCTGATCGCGACCTATGCGCGGCTGGCCATGCGAGGCCAAGGCGACGACGACCATCGTGTCGTCCGACAAGGACCTGATGCAGCTCGTCGGCAACGGCGTCACCATGTACGACACCATGAAGGACAAGCCGCATCGGCGCCGCCGAGGTGATCGAGAAATTCGGCGTGCCGCCCGACAAGGTGATCGAGGTGCAGGCGCTGATCGGCGATTCATCCGACAACGTGCCGGGCGTGCCGGGCATCGGCGTCAAGACCGCGGCGCAACTGATCGGCGAATACGGCGATCTCGAAACGCTGCTCAAGCGCGCAAGCGAAATCAAGCAGGACAAGCGGCGGCAGTCGCTGATCGACAACGCCGAGCTCGCGCGCATCTCCAAGCGGCTGGTCACGCTCGACAACAATGTCGCGCTCGACGTGCCGGTCGACGAACTCGCGGTGCACGAGCCGGACTACAAGCACCTGATCGCGTTCCTCAAGGCGATGGAGTTCTCCACCATCACCCGCCGCATCGCCGAGAAGACCGGCATCGATGCGAGCGCGGTCGAGGCGGATGCGAAGCTGGTGTCGGGTGCGCCCGCTCCGCACTGCGCAAGATCGCGCGCCGCGCGCCGGGTGGCGCGAGCGCCGATCTGTTTGCGCCGCCGTCGCAAGCCAAACTCGCGCCGGCAAAGGAGAAAGCAGCACGGCGCCCTCACCCCCATCTCGCTCGCCGCCGCGCGCGCCGAGAAAGCGCGCAGCGCCAAGATCGACCGCTCCAAATACGAATGCGTGCGCACGCTGGCCCGCCTGCAGGAATGGATCGCGCGCGCGCACGAAGCGGGCGTGCTGGCGGTCGACACCGAGACCACCAGCCTCGACGCCATGCAGGCGCAGCTGTGCGGCTTCTCGCTCGCCGTGGCGCCGAACGAGGCCTGCTACGTGCCGATCGGCCATCGCGACGGCGGCGGCGACGGCAAAGGCGACCTGTTCTCGCCGGAGGCCAAGCTGTGCGAAGGCCAGATCCCGGAACGCGACGCGCTCGCCGCTGCTCAAGCCGCTGCTGGAAGACAAGGCGGTGCTCAAGATCGGCCAGAACATGAAATACGACTGGCTGGTGTTCGCGCAACGCGGCATCGACGTGCGCGGCTACGACGACACCATGCTGATCTCCTACGTGCTCGACGCCGGCAAGGGCGAAGGCCACGGCATGGACGATCTCGCCAAGCGCTGGCTCGACCACGACACCATTCACTTCGAGCACGTCGCCGGCTCGGGCAAGTCGCGCGTGACCTTCGACTGCGTCGCCATCGACAAGGCGACCGAATACGCCGCCGAAGACGCCGACGTGACCTTGCGGCTGTGGACCGTGCTGAAAGCGCGGCTTGCCGCCGAGCACGTCACCACCGTCTACGAGACGCTGGAGCGGCCGATGCCGGACGGTGCTGGCGCGCATGGAGCGGCGCGGCATTTCCATCGACCGCCAGGTGCTCTCGCGCCTGTCCGGCGAGTTCGCGCAGCAGCAGGCGCGGCTGGAAGACGAAATCAAGACGCTTGCCGGCGAGCCGCTCAATCCCGGCTCGCCCAAGCAGATCGGCGACATTCTGTTCGGCAAAATGAAACTGCGAAGGCGGCAGCAAGACCAAGACCGGGCAATGGTCGACCGGCGCGCGCGAACTGGAGGACCTGGCCGAGCAGCACGAATTGCCGCGCAAGATTCTCGACTGGCGGCAGGTGTCGAAATTGCGCTCGACCTATACCGAAGCGCTGCCGACTTACGTCAATCCGGTGACGCACCGCGTGCACACCTGCTACGCGCTCGCCGCCACCTCGACCGGGCGCCTGTCGTCGTCGGAGCCGAATTTGCAGAACATCCCGGTGCGCACCGAGGACGGCCGCAAAATCAGACGCGCCTTCGTCGCAGCGCCCGGCATGAAGCTGGTCTCCGCCGACTATTCGCAGATCGAACTGCGGCTGCTGTCGGAAGTCGCCGACGTGCCGGCGCTGCGCAAGGCGTTCCAGGACGGGTCGACATCCACGCCATGACCGCGTCGGAAATGTTCGGCGTGCCGGTCAAGGACATGCCGCCCGACGTGCGCCGCCGCGCCAAGGCGATCAATTTCGGCATCATCTACGGCATCTCGGCCTTTGGCCTCGCCAACCAGCTCGGCATCGAGCGCGAGGAAGCCGGCGCCTATATCAAGAAATATTTCGAGCGCTTCCCCGGCATCCGCGACTACATGGACGAGACGCGCGAGTTCTGCCGCGAGCACGGCTATGTGCTGACGCTGTTCGGCCGCAAGTGCCACTATCCCGACATCAAGAACTCGAACCCGTCGATCCGCGCCTTCAACGAGCGCGCCGCCATCAATGCGCGCCTGCAGGGCTCGGCCGCCGACATCATCCGCCGCGCCATGATCCGCATCGAGCCCGAGCTCGACGAAGCCAAGCTCAAGGCGCAGATGCTGCTGCAGGTGCACGACGAACTGATCTTCGAGGTGCCGGAGGACGAAGTGGCCAAGACCCTGCCGGTGGTCAAACGCGTGATGGAGGACGCCCCGCACCCGGCGGTCGCGCTGCACGTGCCGCTGCAGGTCGACGCCCGCGCCGCCGACAATTGGGACGAGGCGCATTAAATCAAGCTCCGCTCATTCCCGCGTAAGCGGGAATCCGAACGGGTAAATGCCTCACATCTCCTTCACAAACGCCTGAAACGCCGGGCTGGCCTGCAACGCGTCGCCGCCGGCGCGCGTGAGCTCGTCGACCGTCGCGGCCGGCAGCGTGAACGAGGTCGGCACGTCGTTGAGCGTCTTGGCGCGCGCGCCGCCGAATTGGTCGAACGACACCCGCGCCACGGTGATCTTCAGGTCGCGGCAATTCCAGGGGCCGGCCTTGCCGCGCAGCCGCGCCACCTCCTCGTGCTTCAAGCTGCAGCGCCAGCGCACCATCTCCGCGCGCCAGTCGCGCATGGTGGCCTCGAAGGCCTGCATAGCTCGACCGCGTATTGGCCTCGACGATGGTGTCGATCACGGCCCCGACCAGCTCCTTGCCGGTCGGCCCTTCCAGCGTCTGCGACCAGTCGCCTTTCGGGCCGAGACCGGCGTCGACCACCAGGAACAGGAAACGGCGCAGGTTGACGGCTTCTTCCGGCCGCAGCGGCCCATAGGGCGTGCCTTGCGTCGCGCGCGCGATGGTGATGCCGCTCAGCCCGTAATTGTCGACCAGGCCGCCGTCGAGCAGCTTGACGTATTTCACCTTGCCGGAGCGCGAGCGCTCCAGCGCCTCGGCGAACGAGTGCAGCAGCGGCGAGGCGTTCGGACTGTTGGCCGCTTTCGCCACGTTCGGCGGCAACGGCGTTTTGCATTCGCCGGGAAAGGTCTCGACGATGATCGGCGCGAAGGCGCCGGGCACCGCCGCCGACGCGGCGACCGCGCTGGCGATCGGATACTCGGCCAGATCGCTGCACATGGCCGCGAAGGTCACCGGCGCGAACAAAAACGGCGTGCGATTGTAGATGTCGGTGGCGTTGATCAGCACGATCGGCCGCCGCGCGATCAGCGACGAGAAGGTCGCGTCATGGAAAAGATGAGCATTGAGCCAGTCGCGCATCTTGTGTGTCGGTATTGATGCCGCCGCCCAGGCGCGCCCGATATTGACCAGGCGAGACGTTGGTATTGACCGCGGACATCAGATCTTGCGTGAGGAATTGCTCGCGGAAATCGTCGAGCGCCGGCGCGGCCTTTCAGGCCGTAATAGGCCGAGATGATCGAGCCGCCCGAAACGCTGGAGATGACGGCGACGTGGTCGAGCAGGTCGCCCGGCGCGCGCGGCGAATGCGTGGCGCGCAATTGCTCGAGCACGCCGTAGGCGAAGGCCGCGGCGCGCGTGCCGCCGCCGGAGAACGCCAAGCCGATGACCGCGCTGTTGTCTTGCTGGCGGTGTTGCGCCGCCGCCGCCGCCTGCGCCATGGTGCCGGCAAACGGATTGGCCGAGGCGGTGTTGAGCGGCAAATTATGAACGGTCGCGCAGGCTGCCAACGCCGAGCGCGACGGCTATCACGCATAACACGCGACTGATACGCATCGACCCCACCGGCCGCCATTGTATGAGCCGAGGCGCAAGCTGTCACGCTGCGATCTTGCCGCGGCTGCGCGCGGCTGCTAGGCAACGCGCGGTTCTTAACCATGTTTGTCTCTTTGATAGCGCTCATCACGGCCATCGTGCTGCTGCCGCAAACGGCGCAGGCCGCGCCCGCGCTCGACGGCGCGCATATGAGCTGGTCCTGGGCGCTGCCCTTCGCCGGCATTTTGCTGTCGATCGCCGCCGGGCCGCTGCTCGCCGCGAAATTCTGGCACGACCATTACGGCAAGATCGCCGCGGCCTGGGCGCTCGTCACGCTCGCGGCGATCGCCGTTGGCGCCGGCCCATCGGCTGCGCTCGCTGCTTTCGTGCACGCCATGCTCGCCGAATACATGAGCTTCATCATATTGCTGTTTTCGCTTTACACGGTGGCCGGCGGGCTGTTGATCACCGGCCATCTCGGCGGCAGGCCGTGGAGCAACGCAGGCGTGCTCGCCTTCGGCACGCTCATGGCCAGCGTGGTCGGCACCACCGGCGCCGCCATGATCCTGGTGCGGCCGTTGATCCGCGCCAATGCGGCGCGCGCGCACAATGTCCATGTCGTCGTGTTCTTCATCGTCCTGGTCGCCAATATCGGCGGCGCGCTCTCCCCGCTCGGCGATCCGCCGCTGTTCGTCGGCTTTTTGCGCGGCGTCGATTTCTTCTGGCCGGCGCGTCATCTCTGGCGCGAGACGCTGCTCGCCGCCGCGCTGGTGCTCGCGCTGTTCGTCGCGCTCGATCTTTGGTTCGCGCGCGCGGAGGCCGCGCCCGCGCGGGCCGAGAAAATCGGCCTGCACGGCCTCGTCAATGTGCCGCTGATCGCCGCCATCATCGGCGCCATCTTGTTGTCGGCGGCGTGGCAGCCGGGCATCGAGCTCAACGTCTACGGCACGCACGTCGCCTTGCAGAACCTCGCGCGCGACGGCGCGCTCATCGTCATCGCGCTCGCCTCGCTTTGGCTCACGCCCAACGAGCACCGCGCCGCCAACGATTTCACCTGGGAGCCGATCCGCGAAGTCGCCAAGCTGTTCGCCGGCATTTTCGTCTGCATCATCCCGGTGCTGGCGATGCTGGAGGCCGGCCACATGGGCCCTTCGCGGGGCTGCTCGCCGCCGTCACCGCGCATGACGGCTCGCCGCACGAGCTCGCCTATTTCTGGCTCACCGGCCTGTTGTCCGCCTTCCTCGACAACGCGCCGACTTATCTGGTGTTCTTCCAGCTCGCCGGCGGCGACGCCGCCGAACTGATGGGCAAGCTCGCGCCCACGCTTGCCGCCATCTCCATGGGCGCGGTCTACATGGGCGCGCTCACTTATATCGGCAACGCGCCCAATTTCATGGTGGCGGCCATCGCCAACGAGCGCGGCGTCAAGATGCCGAGCTTCTTTGCCTACATGGCCTGGTCGTGCGCCGTGCTGCTGCCCGTGCTCGGCATCATCAGCTACGTTTCCGTCGCCGACTGACCTTGCGTTTGCCTTTGCGCGCGACGGGTTTGGCCGCGGCCTTCGGCGGCAGCACCGCGATCGCCTCGATCTCGAACAGCGCGCCCGGCCGCGCCAGCGTCGAGATGGCGACCGTGGTCGAGGCCGGCGGCGCCTTGGTATGGAGGAAGGCGTCGCGCACCTGGCGGAAGATCGGGATGTGGCTCATGTCGACCAGATAATTGTTGATCTTGACCACGTCCTTGAAGGTCGCGCCGACCGAAGCGAGCGCGTAGCCCAAATTCTCGAACGCCTTGGCGCATTGCGCGCGGAAATCGCCCGCGCCGCCCACCAGTTTGTTGTCGAGATCGAGCCCGAGCTGGCCCGCGATATAGATCGTGCGTCCGGGCCCCGCGGTCTCGACCACGTAGGTGTAACCCGGCGGCTTGGCCATGGTTTTCGGATTGATGAAGCGGTTCGCCACGAAAGTCCTCCCCTGCTCGTCTGCCCTGGAATGCGGGCGGCCTGCGAAGTTACGCCGCGGGCGGCTTCGTTGACAGCGCCCGCCGGTTGCTGGAGCGTGGCCGCTGTTTCGGGGGCCTTCCGGCATGACCGCGCACGCGGCGTCGCACGTCTATTTCGGCCTTGATCCGATGTGGGTGTCGACCGGCATTTTGCTCGTCACCTACGCCATCATCATGTCCGAGCAGGTCAACCGCGCCGTTATCGCGCTGGCCGGCGCCAGCCTGATGATCGTCGTCGGCGTGCTCGAGCAGGACGAAGCCATCAAGGGCATCGACTGGAACACGCTCGGCCTGCTCACCGGCATGATGATCCTGGTGTCGGTGTCGCGCCGCTCCGGCATGTTCGAATTCGTGGCGATCTGGTCGGCGCGCGCGGCCAAGGCGCATCCCGGCGGCATCTTGCTGCTGTTGCAGGTCGCCACCGCCCTGCTGTCGGCGCTGCTCGACAACGTGACCACGGTGCTGCTGATCGTGCCGGTCACCATCGCCATCACGCAGACGCTCAAGGTGCCGATCTATCCCTATCTGTTCGCCGAAATCCTGGCCTCCAACATCGGCGGCACCGCCACGCTGATCGGCGATCCGCCCAACATCATCATCGGCTCGCAGGTCGGCCTCACCTTCAACGATTTCATCTATCACCTGACGCCGGTCATCGTCATCATCCTCGTGGTGCAGACGGTCATGATCCATCTGCTATGGGGCCGCGAGCTCAAGGCGACCAAGGCCGCGGAAGCCGCCATCATGAAAATGCGCCCGGTCGACGCGATCAAGGACTGGTTGCTGCTCAAGCAGTCGCTGGCGGTGCTGGCCATCGTGATGGTCGTCTTCGTGCTGGCGCGCCCGCTGCATCTGGAGCCCGCCACCATCGCGCTCTTGGGCGCGGCGGTGCTGATGCTGCTCGACAACTGGGCGCATCATTCCGAGAAGGCCGCGCACAATATCCACTCCACCTTCGGCGACGTGGAATGGATCACCATCTTCTTCTTCCTCGGCCTGTTCGTGGTGGTGCACGGCGTCGAGGTCGGCGGCTTGCTGCACCTGCTGGCCAGCAAACTGGTGGAAGCGACCGGCGGCAATCTGGCGGCCACCGGCTACGCGGTGCTGTGGGCCTCCGCCTTCCTGTCGGCGATCGTCGACAACATCCCCTTCGTCGCCACCATGATCCCGCTGATCAAGAACATGGCGCCCGCGCTGGGCGGGCCCGAGCACATCCAGCCGCTGTGGTGGTGCCTGTCGCTCGGCGCCTGTCTCGGCGGCAACGGCACGCTGGTCGGCGCCTCCGCCAACCTGACGGTGGCCGGCATTTCCGAGCGCAACGGCGTGCCGTTTCGCTTCCTCACCTTTACGCTCTACGCCGCGCCGATGATGGTGGTCTCGATCGCGATATGCCACGTTTATGTCTGGTGGCGGTATTTCTGAACTTCCAACCAAAGCTGTCTTGACTAAGGCTGGTGGTTGCCGGACCTTGCCGCCCGAATAATTTCGGGGCGCAGGGGCGAACGGCTTGGCAAAGAGCCGAGTGCCCGTGAACTTGGGGGTAGCTCGGCCATGACCGCCCACGCGGCATCTCACGTATTTTTCGGCATGAACCCGATGTGGGTGTCGACCTGCATCCTCGCCGTCACCTACGCCACCATCATGTCGGAGAAGTGCAACCGCGCGATCGTCGCGCTGGTCGGCTCCGGCGTCATGATCCTGGTCGGCGTGCTCGACCAGGAAGAGGCGATCCACGGCATCGACTGGAACACCATCGGCCTCTTGACCGGAATGATGATCCTGGTGTCGATCTCGCGCCGCTCCGGCATGTTCCAGTTTCTCGCCATCTGGTCGGCCAAGGCCGCCAAGGCGCATCCCGCCGGCATCCTGTTCATCCTGCAGATCACCACCGCGGTGCTCTCCGCCTTCCTCGACAACGTCACCACGGTGCTGCTGATCGTTCCGGTGACGCTCGCCATCTGCAACACGCTGAAGGTGCCGGTCTATCCTTATCTCTTCGCCGAGATCTTCGCCTCCAACATCGGCGGCACCGCCACGCTGATCGGCGACCCGCCCAATATCCTGATCGGCTCGCAGGTCGGCCTCACCTTCAACGATTTCGTCTATCACCTCACGCCGGTGATCGTCATCGTGATGGTCGTGCAGGCGGTCATCATCCATTTCCTCTGGGGCAAGGACCTCAAGGCCACCGCCGCCTCCGAGGCGCGCGTGATGAAGATGAAGCCGGCCGAATCGATCGAGGACTGGCTGCTGCTCAAGCAATCGCTGGCGGTGCTGACCGTCGTGATGGTCACCTTCGTGCTGGCGCGGCCGCTGCATCTGGAGCCCGCGACCATCGCCATGTCGGGCGCGGCGGTGCTGATGCTGCTCGACAACTGGGCGCATCATGCCGAGAAGGCCGCGCACAACATTCACAAGACCTTCGGCGACGTGGAATGGATCACCATTTTCTTCTTCATCGGGCTGTTCGTGGTGGTGCACGGCGTCGACGTCGGCGGATTGCTCACCTTGCTCGCCAACAAACTGGTGACGGCGACCGGCGGCAACCTGGCCAATGCCGGCTATGCCATCCTGTGGGCGTCGGCCTTCCTGTCGGCGATCGTGGACAACATCCCCTTCGTCGCCACCATGATCCCGCTGATCAAGAACATGGCGCCGTCCTTCGGCGGACCCGAGCACATCCAGCCGCTGTGGTGGTGCCTGTCGCTCGGCGCCTGCCTGGGCGGCAACGGCACGCTGATCGGCGCCTCCGCCAACCTGACGGTGGCCGGCATTTCCGAGCGCAACGGCGTGCCGTTCCGTTTCATCACCTACACGCTCTATGCCGCGCCGATGATGATCGTGTCGGTGGCGATCTGTAACGTCTATGTCTGGTGGCGCTACTTCTGAGCCGCTTTTCCCGGCTTTATCCTGCACCGGCAACTTTCCGCCCGGCCAAACGTTGATCCTTGCGCCCTCGCTGCCAGCGAGGGCTCAGGGAGCGCTTTTTCATGGCTGCCCGCGGCAAGTTGGTTCTGCGCGCATCGGCCGGCATCGTCGCCGCCGGCCTGCTGTTGCTCGCCCCCGCGATGCCGGCGCAAGCCGGCTTCTTCGAGTTCCTGTTCGGCGGCTTTCGCCATGCGCCACGCGCGCCGGAGCGGCTGCCCGACGCCGTCCGCGAATTCGCCCCGTCCGTCGATCGCCCCGAGCACGCCGATCGCTTGCGAGAGAGCGGGAGCGGCCCGTCCAAGGCCTTCTGCGTGCGCACTTGCGACGGGCAATTCTTCCCGGTCGACGCGCATCCCGGCATGAGCGTGGCCGAGGCCTGCCGCGCTTTTTGTCCGGCGAGCCAGACCCAAATCTATACCGGCGGCAAGATCGACGACGCGGTGGCGCATAACGGGACCCGCTATGCCGACCTCCCGAAGGCGTTCGTCTATCGCAAGCAGCTCATCGCCGGCTGCACTTGCAATGGGCGCGACCATTTCGGCCTGGCGCATGTCGACGTCAACACCGATCCGACGCTGCGGCGCGGCGACATGGTGGCGACCGCCAACGGCATGCTGGCGTTTACCGGCCGCCCGAACCGGACCGCGCAGTTCGCACCGGCCGAACCCTACCCGCATTTCTCCAAGCAATAACGCCAGGAGCTGATCGGAGAGGCGCATGGCGACCACGAGCACAGCGCCCAGCGCTGAGCCATGATTTGCCGAAATACCGGCCTTAACGCTGCCCGCTGATTGGCGCTTGACGCAGGCAGAGCCTTGGGCAGATTGGCGCCTCAATCCAGGCAGAGGCGGACCTTCACGATGCGCAGAACGGCTTTGAAATTGGCGGCGGTGCTGCTCGTTGCCCTGGTGGCGGGGCCGGCCATGGCCGCGCCGCGCTGCCGCAACACCGGCAGCTTCGAGCGCTGGCTTGAGGCGTTCAAGAAGGAGGCGCTCGCGCAAGGCATCTCGCCGCAGATCATGGCGGAAGCCGCGCCCGACTTGACCTTCGATCCGGCCATCATCCGGCGCGACCAGGGCCAGGCGGTGTTCAACCTCACCTTCCTGCAATTCTCCGACAAGCTCATCGCCGGCTATCGCATGCAGAACGGCCATGAGGCGATGAAAAAGAACGCCAGAATCTTCGCCGAAGTCGAGAAGGCCTATGGCGTGCCGGCGCCGGTGCTCACCGCGTTCTGGGGACTGGAGAGCGATTTCGGCAAGATGTTCGGCGACTACCGCATCCTGCGCGCGCTCACCACGCTCGCCTATGACTGCCGGCGTCCCGATTTCTTCCGCCAGCAATTGCTCGACGCGCTGCGCATCGTCCAGCGCGGCGATCAGCGCGTGTCCGACATGGTCGGCGATTGGGCGGGCGAGTTCGGCGGCATGCAGTTCACCGCCTCCGACTATTTGAAGAACGCGGTCGATTTCGACCATGACGGCCGCCGCGATCTGATCCACAGCATCCCCGACACGCTCGCCTCCGCCGCGAATTTCCTGGTCAGTCTCGGCTGGCAGCGCGGCCAGCCCTGGCTGCAGGAAGTGCGCGTGCCGGAAAAACTGCCGTGGGAAGAGGCCGACCTCAACATCCAGCATCCGGTCTCGCAATGGGCGGCCTGGGGCGTGAAGGCGGCGCACGGCAAGCTGGCGGACGGCGCGTTGCCGGCCTCGCTGATCCTGCCGATGGGCCGCCACGGCCCGGCCTTCCTGGCCTATCCGAACTTCAAGGCGTTCCTCGGCTGGAATTCGGCCTTCGTCTATTCGACCACGGTCGCCTATTTCGCCACGCGGCTCGACGGCGCGCCGCTGGTCGACCACTCCGCCGCCAAGACGGTGGAGGCGCTGTCGACCCAGCAGATGATGGAGTTGCAGCGCCTGCTGACCAAGCACGGCTACGACGTCGGCGAGGCCGACGGCAAGCTCGGCAACGCCACGCGCGGGGCGGTGAAGAAAGCGCAGCAGAAGGTCGGGCTGCCGGCCGATTCCTGGCCAACCTCGGACCTGATCGCGCGCCTGCGCGGCGGCTAGTTCGCGAACCGGCCAGCGCTTTTCCGAGCCGAACGCCGCAGCGCACGCTTTTGCGCATTGATAAAGATCAAGCCGTTCGAGCGCGAAGATTGCCGAACGTCCATGTTCGATCACAAATGCTCGATTAACCGCCGGTCTACCGACGGAACTTTCTTGCACGGCCGTTAGTTGATGTAACGGGCGAAATGGCGCCCGGGTGGATCAGGATTAACGTGTCATGACGAGTTCGATTGGACGTTGGGTGGCGATATTGGTGCTGGCGGCAGTCGCAATGCCGTTGAGCGCGGGCGCGCAGGAGCCCCCGAAGAAAGACGAGCCGGCGAAAGCCGCTCCGGCGAAAAAGGCGGCACCGGCCGCACATCCTGCACCTGCACGTCAAGCTCCAGCGGCACGTGCGCCGGCAGCGCGTCCCGCTCCGGCGGCGCGCGTGGCACCGCACCGGCAAGCGCCGCAGCGGGCGGCCACGCCGCAACGTCAAGCTCCACAACGGGCAGCCACGCCGAAACGCGCCCCGCGCGAGGCCGCGGCTCCGGCGCGTCAGGCCAAACCAAGCGCGGCCAACCGGCGGGCCAATGCACGTGCCAAGGCACATGCCAAGACAGCGACGCCTGCCAAGACAGCTGCGCCTGCCAAGACAGCGACGCCGGCGGTTCGCACCGCTAAGCCGTCCGCGGCAACCGTGGCTCCCGCCGCAGGCAAGACGCAAACGCGCGCGCAGCTGCGCGCTCAGCAACGCGCGGAGCGCACGCTGCGCGCGCAGGAAAATCGTCAGTTGCGAAAGCTGCCGGCTGCGCAACGCGCCGCCAAGCGGCAGGAAATCAACCAGCAACGCCAGCAGCGCGCCCAGCAAAAGACGCAACCGAATGCGTTGAATGCATTGCAAGCGCAGCCCAACGCCGCGGTCCGCACCAACGCGCAAGTGCGTAGCGGCCTGCGCCGCAACGGCCAGGCGCGCGTGACGAGGCAAGCCGCGCGGGCCGGCCGCTTCGCCGCTCCGTTCGCCGCCGCGCGCACGCAAAATGCAAATATCGCCAATGTGCGCGGGCTCCGCGTCTCCTCACGCCAGGCTTGGCGGCAAGGCCGGCGCGCATCGTTCACGCCTTGGTACGGTCCGGTGTTCTGGCCGTACGCCTATTCCGACATCTTCGATTACGCGTTCTGGCCAGGCGGCTATGACGACGGTTATTTCGCCTATGCCTATGACGACTTCTTCGACGGCGTCTTCTGGGGCGAAGAGGGCCCACCGGCCGAATACGCCTATGACGAGCCAGGTGATGTTGCAGGTGCGGCTCCTGCGCGCATCGCGCGCCCGAGCTATGCCGCGGTGCAGGCGCTCTGCAAGCAGCCTGGCAGCGGCGTCACCGCCTGGCCGTTCGCGGAAATCACCAGCAAGGTCGGCCTCAATGCCGAGCAGAAGCAATTGCTCGACGAGGTGCGCAATGCGGCGGCGAAAGCCGCGGCCGCCTTCAAGGCTTCGTGTCCGACGGAAAACGCCTTCCCGCTGACGCCGCCGGGCCGCCTGGGCGCCATGACGGCGCGGCTCGATGCCACGCTCGAAGCGGTGCAGACCGTGCGTCCGGCTTTGGAGACGTTCTACGCCTCGCTCTCCGACGAGCAGAAGGAGCGCTTCAACGAGATCGGGCCCGAAGCAGGCGACTGCCGCCGCGACGACGGGTCAAGCGTCCGCGCAGGACGCCAACAGCTGCAAGGAGCAGAAGCCCGGCCTGACCAATCTTCCGATCGAGACGATCGAGGATGCGATCAAGCCGACCGACGCTCAGGAAGGCGATCTGGCCAAGCTGCAAGAGGCCACCGGCAAGGCGGTCTCGATCCTGCAGGCGGCCTGCCCGGACGAGACGCCGCTCACCCCGCCCGGCCGGCTGGAAGCGATGGAGACGCGGCTGAAAGCCATGATCGAGGCCGCCGGCACCGTGAAGCCGGCGCTCAATGACTTCTACGCGTCGCTCAACAGCGAGCAGAAGGCGCGCTTCAACCGCATCGGCAAGGACCTGGCGCAGACCACCGGACAGTCAAACAACTGACCGTTCGCGCGCACATAAAAAAGGCGGCCCGCGCGGCCGCCTTTTTCATTGTGAGGTGCGAGCGCGGCTACGGCGCGTTTTCGCCATCGATGGAACCGTCGCGGCCTGCGACTCCGCCGCCACCGCCGCCGATCTCCATCGCCCAGTAGCGGCGGCCGCTTTTCGACACCGCCGAGGCAACGGCCTGGCAGCCGCCGAGCATCATGTTGGCGCGGTGATGCGGCGATTGCATCCACACGCGCCGCGCACAGGCTTCATCGGCGCAGCCGACCGCGACATTCTCGGCGGCGGCGCCGGCCGGCCCGCGATGCTTCATGAAGCCGGCATGATCGAGGCTGTTGCGCCGCGCCATGTCGTTGGCGTGTTGCTGGGCGAGTGCGTAGAGCCCGGCACAATCGGCTAGGCCCGCGCCGGTGCCGGCGGCGCTCAACAGCAACGCGAGGCCAAGCCGGATGACATGAATTTTCATGACACGCGTCCCGCTTTGCGGCGAGCGGGCTACTCCGCCGCGATGCGCACTTCCGGCGCTGCCGCCTTGATGTCGGCGGTGACGTGGCTCTCGAACCTGGTGAAGTTCTTCTGGAACATGCCGACCAGCGCGCGCGCGGTCTTGTCGAACTCGGCCTTGTCCTTCCAGGTCTTGAACGGGTTCAAGAGATGCGGCTCGACGCCGCGCACCGACGTGGGCACCGAGAAGCCGAAATAGGGATCGGTGCGGAAATCGGCGTCCTTGAGCGAGCCGTCGAGCGCCGCGGTCAACAGCGTGCGCGTCGCCTTGATCGGCATGCGGCGGCCTTCGCCGTATTTGCCGCCGGTCCAGCCGGAATTGACCAGCCAGCAATCGACCTTGTGCTTGTTGATGTAGTCGCGCAGCAGGTCGGCATAGACGCTAGGGTGCCGCGGCAAAAACGGCGCGCCGAAGCAGGTCGAGAATTCCGGTTGCACACCGACCAGTCCCTTCTCGGTGCCGGCGACTTTCGCCGTGTAGCCGGAGAGGAAGTGGTACATCGCCTGATTGGGCGACAGCTTGGCGATCGGCGGCATCACGCCATAGGCGTCGGCGGTCAGGAAGATGATGTTCTTCGGATGACCGGCGCGGCCGCTGCGCGAGGCATTGGGAATGAACTCAAGCGGATAGGCCGAACGCGTGTTCTCGGTCTTGGAGCCGTCGTCGTAATCGGGCACGCGCGTTACGGCATCGAACACCACGTTCTCCAGCACGGCGCCGAAGCGGTTGGTGGCGTCCCAGATCTGCGGCTCGGCCTCGTGGCTGAGCTTGATGCACTTGGCGTAGCAGCCGCCCTCGAAATTGAAGATGCCGTCCGGGCCCCAGCCGTGCTCGTCGTCGCCGAGCAGCGTGCGGTGCGGATCGGCCGACAGCGTGGTCTTGCCGGTACCGGACAGGCCGAAGAACAACGCCGAGTCGCCGTCCGGCCCGACATTGGCCGAGCAATGCATCGGCATGACGCCTTGCGCCGGCAGATAGAAGTTGAGCGTGCTGAACACCGATTTCTTGATCTCGCCGGCATACGATGAGCCGCAGATCAGCACGATCTTGCGGGAGAAATCGATCGCCACCATGGTGTCGGAGCCTTCGCGCCCGCCATGACGCTTGGCGTCGGGCTTGAACGACGGCAGATCGACGATGGTGAGTTCTGGCACGAAGCTGGCGAGTTCGGAGCGCTCGGGGCGGATCAAAAGCTGGTGGATGAACAGCGAATGCCAGGCGAGCTCGGTGAACACGCGCACCTTGATGCGGTATTTCGGATCGGCGCCGCCGGCCAGATCCTGCGCGAACAGAGTCTTGCCCTTGCAGTGCGCCTGGAAGTCGGCGAGCAGCGCGTCGAAATTGCGCGCGCGTCATCTTGCGGTTGTTGTCCCACCACACCGAAGTCTCGGTGAGTTCGTCGACGACGGTGTGCTTGTCCTTCGGCGAGCGGCCGGTGTGGTGGCCGGTCTCGGCGCACAGCGCGCCGCCCGCCACGATCGTGGCCTCGCCATTGCGGATGGCGTGCTCGTAAAGCGCCGGCTCGAGCAGATTCCAATGAACGGCCGCCAGATCCTTGAAGCCGAATTTATCGGCGCCGTATGCGCTGTTACGCACCCCTGAGTCCTGCACGCGAATTCCTCCCAAACCGGCGGGCTGCTGATCCGAACCCGTCGCGGCTATAGACCTTAGTATAGCCCCTTGTTGCAAAGCGCGCGACCATAGTCATCGCGCGCCGCAATGCCAAGAATAAATGCCATGCGCGCACCGCAGGCTACATTGCGCTGCATCAATAGCGCGGCCCCGCCAGCGTCGGCTCATAGACATTAACCACGGCCGCGGCGGCCAGGTTTCACGCCGCGCGCGCCTTCTCCGCCAGCTGCCTTGAGCACCGCGCGCAGCGGCGCCCGGCGCGGTGACGCGCTGTGGAAACGGCAGCCGCAGCGCCGTGCGGCCCTGCTGCAATTCGATGCCTTCCGGATCGACGCCGACGCAGCGCCACGTCGCCGTCCGGTCGCGCCGAGCAGTTTGGTGGCGTAGAGCCGGCAGGCCTCGGCATGATCGGCGTTCATGTGAGCGATGGCCTCGCCTTCGGCCGCCAGCAGCGCGGCGGCGTCCGACACCTCGGTGAGCAAATCCGCGGGCTTGAGATCGACGATGCGGCCGAAGCCGGCGACCAGATGCGCGCGCGTGACCGCCATCCGGTAGAAGGCGAAATCGGCGAAGCCTGCGAACATCTCGGCCTCCGGATGGCGGCGCAGATACGCGGCACGCGCGGCAGCCTCGGCAGTCGCGGCCAGCGTGCCCATCAGCATCACGCGCGCGCCTTCCAGCGGATCGCCTCCTTTGCGCTCGTCCAGCATCAGCGAGCAGCGCGCATCGGCGAGCACGTTCTTGGTGTGCAGCGCCAGCGTCGACAGCAGCAGCAACGGCGACGCCATCGGGCAGTGGTCGCGACATTGACCAGCGAGCAATAGGGATCGCCCGTGCCCGCCATCAGCGTCGCCAGCGCGCCGGAGCGGCCCTCGCGCAGTGAGCTTTTTGGCGGCCAATCGGGCATCGAATGGGGCATCAGGGTTCATCGGCAGCCCTTTCATTAACGATTACCGCCATCGCCGGCGAGTTTTGCCTCTGTGGGCTTGAAATCGCTACCGAATCACATAGTTGTTGCAAAGAGGTCACATTTCAGACCCCGTTTATGGGGTTCAAAGCACGCGGGACGTCAGGCCAAGAGTGGCAACAAGAGGGGCTCATGCCAACCATCGCTCTCGTCGACGACGACCGCAACATCCTCACGTCTGTCTCGATCGCGCTCGAAGCGGAGGGCTATCGCATCATGACCTATACCGACGGCGCCTCCGCGCTCGACGGCTTCAAGACCTCGCCGCCCGATCTCGCCATCCTCGACATCAAGATGCCGCGCATGGACGGCATGGAGACGTTGCGGCGGATGCGCCAGAAGACCGACATTCCGGTCATCTTCCTCACCTCCAAGGACGAGGAGATCGACGAATTGTTCGGCCTCAAGATGGGGGCCGACGACTTCATCCGCAAACCGTTCTCGCAGCGGCTGCTGGTCGAGCGCGTCAAAGCCGTGCTGCGCCGCGCCAACCCGAAGGACGGCGCGCCGGTGAAGGAAACCGACGCCGCCAAGGTGCTCGAGCGCGGCCTGCTGCGCATGGATCCCGGAGCGCCACACCTGCACCTGGAAGAACGAGCCGGTCACCCTCACGGTCACCGAATTCCTCATCCTGCAGGCGCTGGCGACCCGTCCCGGCGTGGTCAAGAGCCGCAACGCGCTGATGGACGCCGCCTACGACGACCAGGTCTATGTCGACGACCGCACCATCGACAGCCACATCAAGCGGCTGCGCAAGAAGTTCAAGGTGGTCGACGACGATTTCGAGATGATCGAGACGCTCTACGGCGTCGGCTATCGCTTCAAGGAAGCATGACCTATTTTTAATGATGCGGTCGTAACGGCGGACTGACGGAGCGTCCCGGCTTGCGGTAAAATCTCGCGGGCGGCCTCTACAACGACCAGCTGGATTGAACGACGTGCTCGATCGAACTGCGGAACTCCGGGCAGCCTCCGCCGCCGAAGCCGAACGGCCCGGCGAGAAACCGACGCGCGCGCGGCGCCCGCCGCTTCGCCACGGTGCGGCGCATGGCGCGTTCGGCCTGGACCTTCTTCGTCTCGCAGAGTTTCTCCAGCCTCACCCGCCGCATCGTCATCCTCAACCTCGCCGGCCTGGTCGCGCTGGTCACCGGCGTGCTCTACCTCTCCCAGTTTCGCGCCGGCCTGATCGACGCGCGGGTCGCAGAGCCTGCTGGTGCAGAGCGAGATCATCGCCGGCGCCATCGCCGCCTCCGCCACCGTCGAGACCGACGCCATCACCATCGATCCCGACCGGCTGCTGGAATTGCAGGCCGGCGAAAGCTACGGGCCGTCCGACGATTCGCTGTCCGGCATCGAATTCCCGATCAACCCGGAGCGCGTCGCGCCGGTGCTGCGCCGTCTCGTCTCGCCGACCAAGACGCGCGCGCGCATCTACGACCGCGACGGCGTGCTGATCCTCGACAGCCGCAACCTCTACGGCCGCGGCGACGTGCTGCGCTTCGACCTGCCGCCGCCCAATGCCGAGAAGCCCGGCCTGATGGAGCGCGTGTTCGGCGCGCTGCGCCGCTGGCTCGGGCGCGGCGATCTGCCGCTCTACAAGGAGCTGGGACCGGAAAACGGCAAGGGCTATCCGGAGGTCGCCCGGGCGCTCAACGGCCTGCACGCCAGCATGGTGCGGGTCAACGACCGCGGCGAGGTGATCGTCTCGGTGGCGGTGCCGGTGCAGCGCTTCCGCGCGGTGCGCGGCGCGCTGATGCTGTCGACGCAAGGCGCCGACATCGACGAGATGGTGGAGGCCGAGCGGCTCGCCATCTTCAAGGTGTTCCTGGTCGCCGCCGGCGTGATGGTGGTGCTCTCGATGCTGCTCGCCGGCACCATCGCCGGCCCGGTGCGCCGGCTCGCCGAGGGCGCCGAGCGCGTGCGCCGGCGCATCCGCGCCCGCATCGAAATTCCCGACTTCACCCGCCGGCGCGACGAGATCGGCCACCTGTCGGGCGCGCTGCGCGACATGACCAGCGCGCTCTATTCCCGCATCGAGGCGCATCGAGAGCTTCGCCGCCGACGTGGCGCACGAGCTGCGCAACCCGCTCACCTCGCTGCGCTCGGCGGTGGAGACGCTGCCGCTCGCCAAGACCGACGAGAGCCGCAAGCGCCTGCTGGATGTGATCGAGCACGACGTCAAGCGGCTCGACCGGCTGATCACGGATATTTCCGACGCCAGCCGGCTCGACGCCGAACTGCAGCGCCAGGAAGCGGCCAGCGTCGATCTCGCGCAACTGCTCGCTGCGCTGGTCACGGCGGCAAACGAAATCCGCACCGACGACGTTGCCGTCACGCTCGCCTTCGAGGGCGGCCCGCCGGCGAGCTTCAAGGTGCCCGGCCATGACTCCCGCCTCGGCCAGGTGGTGAGCAACCTGATCGACAATGCGCGCTCGTTCTCGCCGCCGGGCGGCACCGTGCGCATCACCTGCCGCCGGCTCAAGGACGAGGTCGAGATCTGCGTCGACGACGACGGCCCCGGCATCCAGCCCGACGCCTTGGACAAGATCTTCGAGCGCTTCTACACCGACCGCCCGCACCCAGAGTTTCGGGCAGAACTCCGGTCTCGGTCTCTCGATCACCAAGCAGATCGTCGAAGCGCATGGCGGCAGCATCCGGGTCGAGAACCGCATTGCGCCGGCGGCCAAGCCCGATGAGGCGCCGCGCGTGCTCGGCGCCCGCTTCGTGGTGCGCCTGCCGGCGAAGTGACCGACGCTCCCACCATCCACGCCTCCGCCGTGCTGGTCGGCGCCAAGGCCGCGCTGATCCGCGGACCGGCGGGTTCCGGCAAATCGCGGCTGGCGTGGGACGCTGCTGCATGGCGCGCTGCCCTTTGCCCGCCTGGTGGCCGACGACCGCGTCCAGCTCGAAGCCCATGCCGGCCGGCTATTGGTGCGCCCGGCCCGGCAACTGGCCGGCCTCATCGAAATCCGCGGGCTCGGCATCCGCCGGCTGCCCTACGAGCCGGTGGCGGTGGTCGGGCTGCTGATCGACCTGGCGGCGGCGGACGCCGGCCGGCTTCCGGCCCGTGCGGCGGCGGAAACCGCCCTTGAGGGGGTCGCCCTGCCGCGGCTTGCTGTCGCGGCGGGCATGGCTGCCCTGCCTTTGGTGCTGGCCTTCCTGGGGACACCGCCGGCCGGCAATTGACCGGTCCCGGCGCCTGGGCTACGCCCGGCGCCCCGAGGTTCGGTGGGGAAAATTAACCATAGGCGGCCTAGGATCGCCATCGCCGAAAAACGGACCGTCGAGCTCCTCCTTTGGCACCACCTTTCCGCAGTGCAGCAGAACGCCTATATAGCGAGGGCCCTTGCAAAGGGGCTTCAATTGCGCCTGAATGTGCGCCTTTTCCTGCGGTGCAGCGTAACGCCCGCGTGGAGTCCGGGATGATCGGCCTCGTACTTGTGACCCATGGGCGGCTCGCCATTGAGTTCCGCTCGGCGCTGGAGCATGTCGTCGGCCCCCAGCGTCAGGTCGAGGCGGTCACCATCGGCCCCGACGACGACGTCGAGCAGTGCCGCAAACACATCGTCGATGCCGTCAAGCGGGTGGATGGCGGCGAAGGCGTCGTCATCCTCACCGACATGTTCGGCGGCACGCCCTCCAACCTCGCCATTTCCGTCATGAGCCAGCCCAAGGTCGAGGTGCTGGCCGGCATCAATCTGCCGATGCTGATCAAGCTCGCCAAGGTGCGCGAAACCGCCTCGCTGCAGGACGCGGTTGCCGCCGCCCAGGAAGCCGGGCGCAAATACTGCACCATCGCCAGCCGTGTGCTCAGCGGTAAATGAGCGGTCCGGCCAGCGCTGACGACGCTTCGGCGCCGGTCGTGCGCGAGATCGAGATCGTCAACAAGAAGGGCCTGCACGCCCGTGCCTCGGCCAAATTCGTGCAGACCGCCGAGCAATTCGAAGCCGCCATCACCGTCAGCCGCGGCCACGAAAGCGTCGGCGGCACCTCGATCATGGGGCTGATGATGCTCACCGCCGGCCCCGGCGTCACCATCACGATCAGCGCCACCGGCAAGGAAGCCGCACCCGCGGTCGATGCCCTCTGCGCGCTGATCGCCTCGCGCTTCGGCGAGGACGACTGACCCGCGCCCGCCTACTCCCTTGCCATCCTCGGTTTGTGCTAGCCTCGCCCGTATAGGCGCGGCGCCAATGGCTGGCGCCGGCGCAATGTGAGGGACTCCATGTTTGGCAGCGACAAGAAGGAAGACAAGAATCCGGCATCGGACGGGGCCAAGGCGCCGGGCACGACCGCAGCGGCCAAAGCAACCGCCGCTGCCGCAACAACGGCATCGGCTGCTGCCTCGGCAACGGACACCCCGCCGCAGCGCCAGGTGACCCTGCGCTATATCGACCGGCCGGAATGCGCGGAAACCTTCGCCGACAGCATCGGCCATCTCTCCTTCGACGGCCAATCCTTGCGCATCGAATTCGCCGTCACCCGCATGGACGACACCAAGCCGAACACGCCCTTGACCGGCCGGCGCTATCCGGCCGTGCGGCTGGTGCTGCCGCCGGGCGCCGCCGTCGAGCTGATCAACCGCATGCAGCAGATCGCGGCCGCGCTGACCCAGGCCGGCGTGTTGCGGCACAACCCGCCGCAGGCCGCGGTCGGCGAGAAGGGCCCCAATTAGCGCATTCCGCTCTTTGGGACCCTTTGGCATCCTTTGCTAACGACATAAAGAAATCTTTATATATGCGTTGCGGGCGTGGCCTTGGCCTGTTATAGGCACGGCCACGCCGTCCATTCCCGTTTGTCAGTTGCTAAAGGATCGTCATGACCGCTTCCGCCAAGGCCAAATCCGCCTCATCGCCGAAAACCGGCGACTCCATCGTCAAGGACATCTCGCTCGCCCCCTGGGGCCGCAACGAGATCAGCCTCGCCGAAACCGAAATGCCCGGGCTGATGGCGACGCGCGAGGAATACGGACCCGGACAACCGCTGCGCGGCGCGCGCATCGCCGGCTCGCTGCACATGACCATCCAGACCGCGGTGCTGATCGAGACGCTCACGCATCTGGGCGCCGACGTGCGCTGGGCGTCCTGCAACATCTATTCGACGCAGGACCACGCCGCCGCGGCGATTGCGGCCGCCGGCGTTCCGGTGTTCGCGGTCAAAGGCGAGAGCCTGACCGAGTACTGGGACTACACCCATCGCATCTTCGAATGGCACGACGGCGGCACGCCCAACATGATCCTCGACGACGGCGGCGACGCCACGCTCTTGCTGCATCTCGGCATGCAGGCCGAAAGCGACGCGGCCGTGCTCAATCATCCCGGCAACGAGGAAGAGGAAGTGCTGTTCGCCGCCATCAAGAAGCGGCTGAAGGATCAGCCCGGCTGGTACACCAAGACCTGCAAGGCGATCAAAGGCGTCACCGAGGAGACCACCACCGGCGTGCACCGGCTTTATCTGATGGCCAAGGAAGGCCGCCTGATGTTCCCGGCGATCAACGTCAACGACTAGCGTGACCAAATCGAAATTCGACAACCTCTACGGCTGCCGCGAGTCGCTGGTCGACGGCATCCGCCGCGGCACCGACGTGATGATGTCCGGCAAGGTTGCGATGGTCGCGGGCTTCGGCGACGTCGGCAAGGGCTCGGCCGCCTCGTTGCGCCAGGCCGGCTGCCGCGTGCTGGTGTCCGAGGTCGACCCGATCTGCGCGCTGCAGGCGGCGATGGAGGGCTACGAAGTCACCACCATGGAAGATGCGGCGCCGCGCGCCGACATTTTCGTCACCGCCACCGGCAACGTCGACGTGATCACGCTCGAGCACATGCGCAAGATGAAGGACCGCGCCGTGGTCTGCAATATCGGCCACTTCGACTCGGAAATTCAGGTGGCGGCGTTGAAGAACCTGAAGTGGAACAACATCAAGCCGCAGGTCGACGAGATCGCCTTCCCCGACGGCCACCGCATCATTTTGTTGTCGGAAGGCCGCCTGGTGAACCTGGGCAACGCCATGGGGCATCCCTCGTTCGTCATGTCGTCATCCTTCACCAACCAGACGCTGGCGCAGATCGAGCTGTGGACCAATCCCGGCAAGTACAAGAACCAGGTCTACACGCTGCCCAAGCACCTGGACGAGAAGGTCGCGCGCCTGCATCTGGAGAAGATCGGCGTGAAGCTCACCAAGCTGTCCGACAAGCAGTCGACTTACATCGGCGTGCCGCGAGGAGGCCCGTTCAAGAGCGATCATTATCGGTACTGAGGTTTCGCCTCTCGCCTCGGCGTCAGCCCGGCACTCGGGTCCGGCCTTCGGCCGGCCCGGGCGTGAACCTTGTGCCGGGCATCCACGTCTTTGCAGCAAGACAGGCGTGGATGGCCGGGACAAGCCCGGCCATGACAAGTTGCTAGCTTGAAGCGGCCCACCGCCGGTGTTATCTGCCGCGCCATGACGGCGGTTCCCATCGACAATATCCGCAACTTCGCCATCGTCGCGCATATCGATCACGGCAAATCGACGCTGGCCGACCGGCTGATCCAGCTCACCGGCGGGCTGGAAGCGCGCGAGATGAAGGAGCAGGTGCTCGATTCCATGGACATCGAGCGCGAGCGCGGCATCACCATCAAGGCGCAGACCGTGCGCCTGAAATACCGCGCGCGCGACGGCAAGGACTACATCCTCAATCTGATCGACACCCCCGGCCACGTCGACTTCGCCTATGAGGTCAACCGCTCGCTCGCCGCCTGCGAGGGCTCGCTGCTGGTGGTGGACGCCAGCCAAGGCGTCGAGGCGCAGACGCTGGCCAATGTCTACCACGCCATCGACGCCGGCCACGAGATCGTGCCGGTGCTCAACAAGGTCGACCTGCCGGCGGCCGAGCCGGCCAAGGTCAAGCAGCAGATCGAGGACGTGATCGGGCTCGACGCCTCAAACGCCATCGAGATTTCCGCCAAGACCGGCCTGAACGTGCCGGAGGTGCTGGAAGCGATCGTCACGCGGCTGCCGCCGCCGAAGGGCGACCGCGACGCGCCGCTGAAGGCGCTGCTGGTCGATAGCTGGTACGACCTTTATCTCGGCGTCGTGGTGCTGGTGCGCATCGTCGATGGCGTGCTGAAAAAAGGCCAGCACATCCGCATGATCGGCATCGACGCAGCTTACGAAGTCGACCGCGTCGGCGTGTTCACGCCCAAGCTCACGCAGGTCGACGAGCTCGGCCCCGGCGAGATCGGCATGCTCACCGCCTCGATCAAGGAAGTGGCCGACACGCGCGTGGGCGACACCATCACCGACGAGCGCAATCCGGTGGACGAGCCGCTGCCCGGCTTCCGGCCTTCGATCCCGGTGGTGTTCTGCGGCTTGTTTCCGGTCGACGCCGCCAATTTCGAGGACCTGCGCGCCGCCATGGGCCGGCTGCGGCTCAACGACGCGAGCTTCAGCTATGAGATGGAGACGTCCGCCGCGCTCGGCTTCGGCTTCCGCTGCGGCTTCCTCGGCCTGCTGCACCTGGAGATCATCCAGGAGCGGCTGGCGCGCGAATTCAATCTCGAATTGATCGCGACCGCGCCCTCGGTGATCTACAAGATCGCGCTGCGCAACGGCAAGCAGCTCGAGATCCACAATCCCGTCGACATGCCCGACCCCAATCACATCTTGGAAATGCAGGAGCCGTGGATCGAGGCGACGATTCTCACGCCCGACGAATATTTCGGCTCCGTGCTCAAGCTCTGCCAGGACCGGCGCGGCGAGCAGAAGGAGCTGACTTACGTCGGCAACCGCGCCATGGTGAAATACGATCTGCCGCTCAACGAAGTGGTGTTCGATTTCTACGACCGGCTCAAGTCCGTGTCGCGCGGTTACGCTTCGTTCGACTATCACCTGACCGACTACAAGCCGGCCGATCTCGTCAAACTGCAGATGCTGGTCAACGGCGAGCCGGTCGACGCGCTCGCCATGCTGGTGCACAAGACGCGCGCAGAGAGCCGCGGCCGCGCCATGGCGGAGAAGCTCAAAGAGCTGATCCCGCCGCACATGTTCGTGGTGCCGATCCAGGCCGCCATCGGCGGCAAGATCATCGCGCGCGAGACCGTGCGCGCCTTCCGCAAGGACGTCACCGCCAAATGCTACGGCGGCGACGCCACGCGCAAGCGCAAGCTGCTCGACAAGCAGAAGGAAGGCAAAAAGAAGATGCGGCAATACGGCAAGGTCGACATTCCGCAGGAGGCGTTTATCGCGGCGCTGAAGGTGGATGTGTAGCCTATTGCTCCGCGTCCCGCAGCGGGGACGGCGCCCCACGCCGAGCTGGCGCGGGCCTGCAGTAGGCGGCCGCTAGTTGAAAATTTCCTCGAAGCTCTCGCGCGAATGCCGAGTGCGCACGCGGCTGCCGCGCAATGACGACGTCGGAATGTCGTCGTCCTCGACGTAACGCGGCGCTTATGAAGCGGACGCGGCGGGCGATAATCGTCCTCGACGTAGCGCGGCGCGTACGCGTGCTTTTTATGGACCGTACGCGGCGGAGGATCATCGGCATAGACGCGCGGATGGCGCTCGCGCGTGACCATCGCGCGCGACGGCCGGTCGCCGGTCACCACGATGCGCGTCGCGCCCCGGTTCGCCTCGACCAGCGAGTAGAGGATCGCGGCGTTGTTGGGATGCAGCCGGATGCAGCCGTGCGAGGCCGGCGTGCCGATGCGCGAGATTTCGTAGCTGCCATGGATGGCGTAGCCGCCGTCGAAGAAGATCGAATGCGGCATCGGCGACCAGTCGTAGCGGCGCGAGAACCAACTGCGCGCCAGCCGCTCCACGCCGTAGACGCCGTTCGGCGTGTTGTAGCCCTCGCGCGCGGTCGACACCGGCCAGTCGTAGCGCGACACGCCGTTGACCTCGACGTGCAGGCGTTGCGTCGACTTGTTGACGGTGACGACCACGCCGGCTTGCGCGCTGGCGAGCCCGGCCAGCAGGGCGGCGGCGGTGGCAAAGGCAATTGCCAGGCGGTGCAACATCACTGAACCCACTCGCCGCTGACGCGGCCGGCGGCCAATTCGGCAGCGCCGGCATCCCGCCACAAGCGCTCAGCATCGCCTCCCATGGCCGCCTTGTAAAGGTTCGATTAACCATAAAAGTCTCTGAAAAGTTTAACGATTTAGCCGTGGCGGCGGACCGGAGCGAAAGCCGCGGCTTAAACCATCCCGAGCAATTAACCTGACAGTGGAAAACGGAAGCGGTAGACGGACAGCATGATCGCCCGCATCGCGGCATTGCTTGCTCTGTCGCTCGCCTGCGTCGGCGGCAGCATGGCCGTCGCGCAACCCTATTCCGTGGCGCAGGCGCCGCCGGCAGCCAGCGCGCCGGCCGATCAGGTCATCGCGCCCGTGCCGCAGCCCGTTGCGCCGCCCGCCCCGGCGGCCGCGCCTGTTGCGACACCCGCGCCCGCCCCGGCCGTCACCGTTCCACCGTCGCCAGCACCCGTCGTCACCGCGCCGTCCGCGCCGCCGCGCCGGTCGTGAGCGCGCCGCCGGCACAAGTGCCGGCTCCCGTCGTCACCGCGCCCGCGACGCCCGCCCCCGCGCCCGCGCCTGTCGTGACAGTCCCCGCGCTGCCGCCGGAAAACCGGCGCTCTCCGAAAAGGAAAAAGAAAAAGGCGTCGCCGCCAAGTTCCTGTTCGCCTCCAAGAAGCTGCCGAGCATCGGCAAGGCCATGGCGATCGGCTACTACCCGCGCGGCTGCCTGCAAGGCGGCGTCGAACTGCCGGTCAACGGCCCGAACTGGGAAGTGATGCGGCTGACGCGCAACCGCAATTGGGGCCACCCCGAGCTCATCCATTTCCTGAAAAAATTCGCACCGCTCGCCGCCAAGGCCACCGGCTGGCACGGCATTCTGGTCGGCGACATGGCGCAGCCGCGCGGCGGCCCGCTGCCGTTCGGCCACATGAGCCACCAGATCGGCCTCGACGTCGATATCTGGTTCATGCCGATGCCCGGCCGCGTGCTCAGCAAGGACGAGCGCGAGAAAATCTCCGCCAGCAATCTGGTCGCCGCCGGCGGCAAGGAGGTCAATCCGAAGATGTGGACGCCGGCGGACGCCGCCTTCATCCGCACCGCCGCCGAGCAGCCCGAGGTCGAGCGCGTGCTGGTCAATGCCGCGATCAAGAAGCGGCTGTGCGAGATGGAGGGCAAGAACAATCACTCATGGATGGACAAGGTGCGGCCCTGGTACGGCCATGCCGATCACATCCATGTGCGGCTGAAATGCCCGGCCGATTCGCCGCACTGCCGCAAGCAGCCGGCGGTGCCGGGCGGCGACGGCTGCGGCAAGGAGCTCGCCTTCTGGTTCTCCGACAAGGTGCTGCACCCCAAGCCGAGCGCCAAGCCGGAAAAGCCGAAAAAGGGGCTGACCATGGCCGACCTGCCGCCGGCCTGCAAAACCGTGCTCGACGCGCCGGCCAAGAGCAAAAATCTGGCGGCCGACGGGCGCTGATGCGACTCTGCCGTTACAACAGCGACAGGCTTGGGCTCATCGAGGGCGACCGCGTCAAGGACGTGACCGCGGCACTCGATGCGCTGCCGGCCGTACGCTATCCGCTGCCGGAACATGACCTCCTGATCGCGCACTTGCCGCAACTGCGCGCGGCGATCGACGCAGCGGCCGCGCGTGCGACGGCGATCCCGCTCGGCGAGTGCGCCATGCTCAGCCCCGTGGCCAACCCCGGCAAGATCGTCGCCGCGCCGGTCAATTACAAAAAGCACCTGGAAGAAGCCCGTGCCGATCCCGCGCTCCACCACCAGAACCAGGTGGCCGAAATCCAGCGCGTCGGCTTGTTCCTCAAAGCCACCAGCTCGGTGGTCGGCCCCAGCCAAGGCATCGCC
Organism: uncultured Alphaproteobacteria bacterium; assembly: GCA_963742375.1. Lineage (GTDB taxonomy): Bacteria > Pseudomonadota > Alphaproteobacteria > Rhizobiales > Xanthobacteraceae > Pseudolabrys. The sequence goes on along the minus strand of CAVULP010000005.1, from coordinate 751,961 downwards.
GTCCGCCATCCCGACCGCCGCACCGACCATGAGATCGAGCTTGCCGCCGTGATCGGCCGCAAGGCCGACCGCGTCGGCCGCGCGCAAGCGCTTGATCATGTCGCCGGCTATTGCATCGGTCTCGATATCACCGTGCGCGGGCCGGAGGAGCGCTCCTTGCGCAAGTCGATCGACGGCTACACGGTGCTCGGCCCGGCGCTGGTGACCAGCGACAGCGTGTCCGACCCGTCAAATCTCGATCTCAAGCTCAGCGTCAACGGCGAGGTCGCGCCAACAGGCCAACACACGCGACCTCATCATCGGCATTGCCGATCTGATCGTGTTCGCCTCATCGTATTACACGCTGATGCCGGGCGACGTGATCCTGACCGGCACCCCGGACGGCGTCGGGCCGATCAAGCCCGGCGATGTCATCGATGCGAGCATCTCGCAGATCGGCGCCATGCAGGTTAAAGTGCGCTGAAATACCGGCGCATGGCCGCGCCGGCGCGCTAGGCCGCGCGGCAAAACTTGCTATATTCGGCGCCATGGCCCAAGACCACGATCGACATTCTGCCGCGCTCGAACGCAAGGTGCTGTGGCTGGCGAGCTGGACCATCCACAACGCCAATCACCTGCGCGAGCACACCGACGGGCTGAAGGTCGGCGGCCATCAGGCCTCCTCCGCCTCGCTCGCCACCATCATGACCGCGCTCTATTTCGACGTGCTGCGGCCGGCCGACCGCGTGGCGGTCAAGCCGCATGCCTCGCCGATCTTCCACGCCATCCAATATCTGCTCGGCAAGCAGACGCAAGCGCGGCTGGAAAATTTCCGCGGCTACAAGGGCGCGCAGAGCTATCCCTCGCGCACCAAGGATTTAGACGACGTCGATTTCTCCACCGGCTCGGTCGGCCTGGGCGTCGCGCAGACTTTGTTCTCCTCGCTCACGCAGGATTACGTGCGCATGCATGGCTGGGGGCTCGAGCGGCCGGAGGGGCGCATGATCGCCTTGGTCGGCGACGCCGAGCTCGACGAGGGCAACGTCTTCGAGGCGGTGCTGGAAGGCTGGAAGCAGGGCCTGCGCAATTGCTGGTGGATCGTCGACTACAACCGCCAAAGCCTCGACGCCGTGGTGCGCGAAGGCCTGTGGGAGCGCTACGAACAGTTGTTTACGAATTTCGGCTGGGACGTCGTCATCCTCAAATACGGCGCGTTGCAGCAGGCGGCGTTCAAGGAGCCCGGCGGCGCGCGTCTGCGCGACTGGATCGATCGCTGCCCGAACTCGCTCTATTCGGCGCTGGTGTTCGCCGGCGGCGCGGCCTGGCGCAAGCGGCTCAACGACGAGATCGGCGACCAGGGCGACGTCAGCCGGCTGATCGAGAAGCGCTCGGATGCCGAGCTTGCGGCGCTGATGAACAATCTCGGCGGCCACGACCTGCGCTCGGTTCTCGACGCGCTGCACGCCGTCGATCACGACCGGCCGACCTGCTTCATCTGCTACACCATCAAGGGCTTCGGCCTGCCCTTTGCCGGCCACAAGGACAATCATTCCGGCCTGATGACGCCGGCGCAAATGGACACGTTCCGCGGCGCCAATAAAGTGCGCCCGGGTCACGAATGGGACAAGTTCGAGGGACTGCCGATTGCGCCCGACCGGATGCAAAAATTCCTCGACCATGTGCCGCGCGCGCAGGGCGGCGAGCGGCAGCTGAAGGCGCCGCGCATCGCGGTGCCCGAGACGCTGGCCGTGACGGTGCAACCGGTGATGTCGACGCAGACCGGCTTCGGCGCGCTGCTCAACGAAATCGGCCGCGCCAATAGCGAATTCGCCAGCCGCATCGTCACCACGTCGCCCGATGTCACGGTGTCCACCAATCTCGGACCGTGGGTCAACCGGCGCGGGCTGTTCGCGCGCGAGGCGATGGCCGACACCTTCAAGAGCGAGCAGATCCCCTCGACCTTCAACTGGGAATTCTCGCCCAAAGGCCAGCACATCGAGCTCGGCATCGCCGAGGCGAACCTGTTCATCCTGCTCTCGGCGCTCGGCCTCTCGCACACCATCAACGGCGTGCGGCTGCTGCCGATCGGCACGCTCTATGACCCGTTCATCGCGCGCGGCCTCGATCAGCTCAATTACGCTTGCTACCAAGATGCCCGCTTCATCGTGGCGGCAACGCCGTCCGGCATCACGCTGGCGCGGCGAAGGCGGCGCGCATCAGTCGATTTCCGAGCCGCTGATCGGCCTGGCGCAGGACGGCTTGGCGAGCTTCGAGCCGGCCTATGTCGACGAGCTGGCGGTCATCCTGCGCTGGGCTTTCGACTACATGCAGAAGGACGGCGAGGCAGCACCCTCCGAACAGAACTGGCTGCGCGACGAGACCGGCGGCTCGGTTTACTTGAGGCTGTCGACGCGGCCGGTTGAGCAGATCCAGCGCGCGATGACGGGCGAACTCAATCAGCAGATCGTCGATGGCGCCTATTGGCAGCGCTTGCCGGGCCCCAACGCGCAGGTGGTGGTTGCCTATACCGGCGCCATCGCGCCCGAGGCGATCGAAGCGGTCGGGCTGATGGCCGAGGACCGCCGCGACGTCGGCCTGCTCGCCGTCACCTCGGCCGACCGTCTCAACGCCGGCTGGACCGCGGCGCAGCGCGCGCGCGAGCGCGGCCTGGTGCATGCCCGCTCGCATATCGAGCGGCTGCTGGCCGACGTGCCGGCGCATTGCGGCATGGTCACGGTGCTCGACGGCCACCCGGCGACGCTGGCCTGGCTCGGCGCCGTCGCCGGCCACCGCACGCGCTCGCTCGGGGTCGAGCATTTCGGACAAACCGGCACGCTCGCCGATCTCTACCGGCACTACGGCATCGATGCCAATTCGATCGTCGCCGCCGCGCAGGCCATCGCGCCCGGCCGGCCGATCCGGCATTTGAAGGCGTTGCCTTAGCGTCTTCCAAAATCATCGCCGCGCCCTTTTCCGCGATCATGATGGTCGGCGAATTGGTGTTGCCCGAGGTGATCGACGGCATCACCGAGGCGTCGATCACGCGCAAGCCCTGCGAGCCGATCACCCGCAGCCGCGCATCGACCACCGCGCGCGGATCGTCGTCGCGGCCCATCTTGGCCGTGCCGACCGGATGGAAGATGGTGGTGCCGATGTCGCCGGCGGCTTTTTCCAGCGCGGCTTCGTCGTCGTCGCGCGCCTGCGCGCCCGGCAGAAATTCGACCGGCGAATATTTCCGCAGCGCCGGCTGCGCCACGATTGCGCGCGTGACGCGGATCGAGTCCGCCGCCACGCGGCGGTCCTCCGGCGTCGCCAGATAATTCGGCTTGATCGCCGGCGGCACCGATGGGTCGGCGGACTTGAGCGTGAGCGCGCCGCGGCTGGTCGGGCGGATATTGGCGACGCTGGCCGTGAAGGCCGGGAACGGGTGCAGCGGCTCGCCGAACTTGGGAAGCGACAGCGGCTGCACGTGATACTGGATATTGGCGCGGTCCTGCGTGCGGTCGGAGCGCGTGAACAGGCCGAGCTGCGACGGCGCCATGGTCATCGGCCCGCGCCGGCGCAGCAAATAATCGAGGCCCATGGCGGCGCGCCCGACCAACGACGCATAGGTCGCGTTCAACGTCTTGACGCCCGAGACCTTGAAGATCATGCGCAGCTGCAAATGATCGTGCAGGTTCTGCGCCGACGCCGGGCCTGTCGAGCAGCACGCGGAATGCCGTGCTGCGAGAGCTGCGCGGCCGGGCCGATGCCCGACAGCATCAGCAGATGCGGCGAGCCGATCGAGCCGGCCGCCAGGATCACCTCGCCGCGGCAGCGCGCCGAGCGTAGCGTCCCGTCCTGCCGCCAGCGCACGCCGCTCGCGCGCCCTTGCCGGAAAACTCGACGCCCTCGACCAGACAGCCGGACTCCAGCCGAAGATTCTGCCGGTGCAGCACCGGCTTCAAAAATCCGCGCGCCGCCGACCAGCGCCGCCCGCGCTTCTGGTTGACGTGGAAATAGCTGACGCCCTCGTTGTCGCCGGTGTTGAAGTCGTCGACCGCCGGAATGCCGTATTGGATCGCCGCCGCGCGGAAGGCGTCGAGGATTTCCCAGGTGAGCCGCATCTGCTCGACCCGCCATTCGCCGCCGGCGGCGTGACCGTCGGCGCCCAAGAAATGATCGACGTGCTTGCGGAAGAACGGCCGCACGTCGTCCCACGACCAGCCGGGCAGGCCGAGCTGGCGCCATTGGTCGTAGTCGGTGGCCTGCCCCAACATGTAGATCATGCCGTTGATGGCCGAGGAGCCGCCGATCACCTTGCCGCGCGGATAGTTCAGGCTGCGGCCGTTGAGGCCCTGTTCCGGCTCGGTCGTCATCATCCAGTCGGCGCGCGGATTGCCGATGGCGAACAGATAGCCGACCGGAATATGGAACCAGATCCAGTTGTCGCGGCCGCCCGCTTCCAGCAGCAGCACGCGATTTGACGGGTCCGCCGACAGCCGGTTGGCCAGCACGCAGCCGGCCGAGCCCGCGCCCACCACGATGTAATCGAACTCGCCGTCGACCGGCGCTGCCTGTGGCATGGCGTTTTCAATAACCGATCACCCGCAAAACGGCGAGTCCGATGCCGCGGCCGATTCTGCAATGCCGTCGCGCAAGCCTGACATGCGGCCATGCGCAAGTTTGATCCTGGTCAAAGCGTTTTCCCCAAATACCCTGGATAGTGTAGACAATTCAGCAAGCTTTTTTGAGGACATCCCATGAGTACCCGTACCCGGGCGCGCGGCCGTTCGACCCGCGTCAAGCCAGCGCGTGGCCTGGAACTATTGCGTGATCCGCTGCTCAACAAAGGCACCGGTTTCAGCGAAAAAGAACGCGACGCCTACGGCCTGCGCGGCCTGCTGCCGGCGGCTGTGCTGCCGATCCAGGCGCAGGCCGACCGCGTGCTCACCAACTTGCGCCGCCTGCCGAACGATCTGGAAAAATACGTGGCGCTCAACGCGCTGCACGACCGCAACGAGACGCTGTTCTTCCGCGTTGTCGTCGACAACATCGACGAGATTCAGCCGCTCATCTACACCCCGACGGTGGGGCTCGCCTGTCAACGTTTCGGCCACATCTTCCAGCGGCCGCGCGGCCTGTTCATCGGCGCCAACGATCGCGGGCGCATGGCGAAGATCCTGGCCAACTGGCCCTATCCGGCCAAGCTCATCGTCGTCACCGACGGCGAGCGCATCCTGGGTCTCGGCGATCTCGGCGCCAACGGCATGGGCATTCCGGTCGGCAAGCTGTCGCTCTATGCCGCCTGCGCCGGCGTGCACCCGCAACTGTGCCTGCCGGTGATGCTGGATGCCGGCACCAACAACGAGGAGCTGCTGAAGGACCCGTATTATGTCGGCCAACGCCGCAAGCGGCTGACCGGCAAGGCTTACGACAATCTGGTCGACGAATTCGTCACCGCCGCCCGCAAGGTCTTCCCCGGCGTGCTGATCCAGTTCGAGGACTTCGCCAACCATTCCGCCTTTCGCCTGCTGCACAAATATCGCGACCGCTTCTGTGTCTTCAACGACGACATCCAGGGCACCGCGGCGGTGGCGCTCGCCGGCCTGTTCTCGGCGTTGCGCGTGACCGGCGGCAAATTGACCGACCAGAAGCTGCTGTTCCTCGGCGCCGGCGAAGCCGCCACCGGCATCGCCGATCTCGTGGTGTCCGCCATGATGGCGGAGGGCGACAGCCAGGCGCAAGCGCGCAAGCGCATCTGGCTCGTCGATTCGCGCGGACTGGTGGTGAAAAATCGCGGCGGCCTCACCGAACACAAGCTGCCCTACGCGCATGAATCTCGCGCCCATCGGCGACTTCATGAGCGCGATCCGCACGCTCAGGCCGACGGCCATCATCGGCGTCGCCGCCGTCGGCGGCACCTTCACGCCCGAGGTGCTGGAAACCATGGCCGAGATCAACACGCGGCCGATCATTTTCGCGCTTTCCAACCCGACCTCGAAGGCGGAATGTTCAGCCGAGGACGCCTATCAATACACCGGCGGGCGCGCGCTATTTGCCTGCGGCAGCCCCTACGACCCGGTCAACATCGACGGCAAGACCTTCGTGCCGCGCCAGGGCAACAACTCCTACATCTTCCCCGGCGTCGGCCTTGGCGTGATCGCCAGCGGCGCCAAGCTCGTGACCGACGAGATGTTCATGGCCGCGGCGCACACCTTGGCAAAACTGGTGCCCGATTCGGATATCGAGCAGGGCAGTCTCTATCCGGCGCTGCCGCGCATTCGCGAAGTATCGGCGCGCATCGCCGAGGCGGTGGCGGCGATCGCCTACAAGCGCGGCCTGGCGAGCGGCCGGGCGCCGAAGAACCTGCGGGCGCACGTCAAATCGCAGATCTACGATCCGCGCTATTAAACCGCGCCGGCGGCGCGCGGATCGTGACAAATTTTGCGGCGGTGCTATAGTGAGCCCGTGACCAGCGGCGCGCCGTGCGTGCGCCGCGTGAGACCGGAACGGCGGTTCCGGCAGCAGGTCGTTTTTCCGTTTCGATACTGACACCGGTCCGGCGCCCGTTTGGCGCCGGCGGAGAACCGCCATGCTGACACGGCTTTTCGCCAGGCTTTTCGCCAGCCTTGCGTTCGTCCTTGCACTTTTTGTCGCGCTCGCCGCCGCGCCGCTGTCGGCTGCCGCGCCGGACGGCATCACCGTGTTCGCCGCCGCCTCGCTGCGCAATGCGCTCGAAGACGCCGATGCCGCCTTCAGCAAGGCAAGCGGCATCGCGGTGACGGCGAGCTATGCCGCCAGTTCCGCGCTGGCCAAGCAGATCGAGCAAGGCGCGCCGGCCGACGTGTTCGTCTCCGCCGATCTGCAATGGATGGATTACGCGGCCCGGCACAAACTGATCGCGCCCGACACACGCCTCAACCTGCTCGGCAACCGGCTGGTGCTGATCGCGCCAAAGACGTCCAAGCTCGATCATGTGACGATCGACAAGGATTTCGACATCGCCAGACTGGCGGGCGACGGCCGCATCGCGGTCGCCAACATCGCGGCCGTGCCGGCCGGCCGCTATGCCAAGGCGGCGCTCGTCTCGCTCGGGGCCTGGCCGGCCGCCGAGCCGAAGCTGGCGCAGGCCGAGAACGTGCGCGCCGCGCTGGCCTATGTCGCGCGCGGCGAGACGCCAATCGGCATTGTCTATGCGACCGACGCTCAGGTGGAGCCCGGCGTGAAGGTTGTCGGGGTGTTTCCCGAAAGCTCGCATCCGCCGATCGTCTATCCGGTGGCGGCGGTGGCGGCGAGCAAGACCGCGCATGTCACGCGCTATCTGCAATTCCTGCAAACGCCGGCCGCCAAGGCGATCTTCGAGCGCTACGGCTTCAGCTTTCTCGTGCCGGCGAAGGCGTCGTGAGCGTGCTTGCCCTCACCCCGCAGGACTGGACCGCGATCGCGCTCTCGCTGCGCATCGCGCTGGTTGCGACGGCGGTGGCGCTGCCGTTCGGCATCGCCATCGCCACGCTGCTGGCGCGCAAGGAGTTCTGGGGCAAGACGCTGGTCGACGCCATCGTCTATCTGCCGCTGGTGCTGCCGCCGGTGGTGACCGGCTATCTGCTGCTCGTCACGCTTGGCCGCCGCGCGCCGGTCGGCGCCTTCCTCGCCGATCATTTCGGCATCGTATTCTCGTTCCGCTGGACCGGCGCGGCCATCTCCTGCGGGGTGATGGCGTTTCCGCTGATGGTGCGCGCCATCCGCCTGTCGATCGAGGCGATCGACCGCAAGCTGGAGGACGCCGCGGCCACGCTCGGCGCGCGGCCCGCCTGGGTGTTCGTCACCGTGACGCTGCCGCTGGCGCTGCCCGGCGTGATCGCAGGCGCCATGCTGGCCTTTGCGCGCGCGCTCGGTGAATTCGGCGCCACCATCACATTCGTTTCCAACATCCCCGGCGAGACGCAGACCATCTCGGCCGCGATCTACACGCTGACGCAAGTGCCGGGCGGCGATGCCGCCGCGCTGCAATTGGTCGTCGTCGCCGTCATCATCTCGCTCGCCGCCTTGATCGCCTCGGAATGGCTGGCCCGCCGCGCAACCGCGCGGCTGCACGGCGCATGACCGTGCTAGTGGTCGAGGTCGAAAAACAGCTCGGCGAATTCGCGCTCACCGCGGCGTTCGAAAGCGCCGGCGGCGCCACCGCGCTGTTCGGCCCCTCCGGCGCCGGCAAGACCAGCATCATCAACATGATCGCCGGCCTGCTGACGCCCGACCGCGGGCGTATCGTGCTCGACGGCGACGTGCTGTTCGACGACGCCGCGCGCATCGACGTGCCGGCCTGGCGCCGGCGCATCGGCTGCGTGTTCCAGGAGGGCCGCCTGTTTCCGCATCTGTCGGTGCGGCACAATCTCGACTACGGCCGCTGGGTCAGCGGCCATGCCGCCGACGGCCCGGCCTTCGCGCATGTGGCGGACTTGCTCGACATCGGCAACTTGCTCGAGCGGCGGCCGGGCAAATTGTCGGGCGGCGAGCGCCAGCGCGTGGCGGTCGGCCGCGCGTTGTTGATGCGCCCCAAATTGCTGCTGCTCGACGAGCCGCTCGCCTCCCTCGACGCCGCCCGCAAAAGCGAGATTTTGCCGTATCTGGAACGCCTGCGCGACGAGGGCAGCGTGCCGATGATCTATGTCAGCCACGACGGCGGCGAGGTGACGCGCATCGCCAGCCGCGTGGTGCGGCTGGAGGGCGGGCGCGTGACGGCGGCGGGTGGTGTGGAGTTGCTGGCCTAAAAATCGTCATGGCCGGGCTTGTCCCGGCCATCCACGTCTTTAATGCTGTATGGACAACAAGTCTTGGATGCCCGGCATAAGGCCGGGCATGACGGAAGAAGATGTTCCCTCCCTCCCGCATCGTCTGCCTGACCGAGGAAACCGTGGAGACGCTCTATCTCCTCGGCGAGGAGCGCCCGCATCGTCGGCGTGTCCGGCTACGCGGTGCGCCCGCCGCAGGTGCGCAAGGAAAAGCCGCGCGTCTCCGCCTTCATCTCCGCCGACGTGCCGAAGATCCTGGCGCTCGCGCCCGATCTGGTGCTCGCCTTCTCGGATTTGCAAGCCGACATCGTGGCCGAACTGATCCGCGCCAATATCGCCGTGCACGCCTTCAATCAGCGCGACGTCGCCGGCATCCTCGACATGATCCGCACGCTCGGCGCGCTGGTCGATGCCGCGGACAAGGCGGACGCGTTGGCCGCAACGCTGGCCGCGCGCGTCAACGCCGTGCACGAGCGCGCCCTGCGCGCTGCCGCGCCGGCCGCGGGTCTATTTCGAGGAATGGGACGAGCCGATGATTTCGGGACTGGGCTGGGTGTCGGAGCTGATCGAGGCCGCCGGCGGCATCGAGGTGTTTCCCGCGCTCGCCGCCAGGAAAAACGCCAAGGACCGCATCGTTTCCGCCGACGCCGTGATCGCGGCCAGGCCGGACATCATCATCGGCTCCTGGTGCGGCAAGAAATTCGTGCCCGCCAAGGTCGCGGCGCGGCCGGGCTTTCGGCCAGATTCCCGCCGTCGCCAGCGGCTGGCTGCGCGAGATCAAGTCCACGCTGATCCTGCAGCCGGGCCCGGCGGCGCTGACCGACGGGCTCGACGCATTGTCCGCCATCATCGCGGAATGGGCGGAAAAGCCGTGACGGCATGCTTTCGGGACCGGCGTTGCCGTGCTATGAACCCGGCAACGAAAAGGATGATGACGATGCAACCGAGCAAGACCCGCGCCGACCTGTGGATGGATCTGGCCATGATGGCCTTCCTGATCGGGATCGATGTCGCCGCACGCCTGCTGCCGCATGTGCCGGGCATCTGGCCGGTCGCGGCCACCGCGCTGTTCGCGGGCCGCACATTGCGCATTCCGGCGCTGGCGCTGGTCGTGCCGCTCGCCGCCACGGCGCTCAGCAATGTCGCGCTGCCCGGCGACGACTGGCGGGTCACGCTCGTGATCTATGGCGCGCTTCTGGTGCCGGCTGTCGCGGGCATCGCGTCGCGGCGCTGGCGCGGGGCGCTGCCGGTGGTGGCGGCCATGGTTTCATCGTCGCTGATCTTCTTCATCGCCACCAATTTCGCGGTCTGGGCCTTCAACGGCATGTATCCGATGAATGCCCAAGGTTTGGTGCAGTGCTACGTCGCGGCGCTGCCGTTCCTTGACAGGACCGTGTTCGGCGATCTGCTCTGGACGGCGGTGCTGTTCGGCGGCGCCTGGGCGGTGGCAAACGGCCCGGCGCTGGTGCGGCGCGCGCACTAACCGAGCAGCGTCTTCAAGCGTTCCCAAAGCGCCTTGCCGCGGCCGATGAGGTCGGCGGGCTCTTCCGGCTCGGCCAGCCGCAGGCCCACCGTGGTCGCGCGGCCGAAATCGACCTTGTGCGCCAAGAGCGCGATCGGACCGAGCTCGACGACGTCGCCGCGTTTGACCTGGCGGCCGAGCTGCTCGGCGAAATAATCGGCGAGCGTCGCCTCGGTGTGATCGGCGGCGACTTGCAGGCCGTAGATTTCGGCCAGCGCGCCGAGCGTCGCGCTGCCCGGCACGAAAAAGTCGCCGAGCAATTGCGGATCGGGCGCGCGCGGCGGCGGCATGTCCACGAAAAAGCGGTCGAGCGCCTGCGCTTTTTCCGGCGGCGCCAGCAGATAAAGATAATCGCCCTCGCGCAGCGGGGTCGCCTCGGCCGGCGTCAGGATTTCCTCGTTGCGCACCACCAGCGTCGGCCGCGCCCAGTTCGGGATCAAGCCGCGGCGCAGGAACGGGCTGTTGGCGGGCACCGGATAGCCGACGATCTCGCGCGACAGCTGGCCCGGCAGATCGAGCTCGACCCGGCGCGGCAGCGGGTCGCTGCGCGCAAACGACATGTCGAGGCGGCGCGCCGCATAAGCCACGCTCCAGCCTTGGATCGCCAAGGAAAACAGCACCACGACGAAAGCCACGTCGAAATAAAGATAGGCCGCCGGCAGGCCGACCAGCAGCGGAATCGACGCGAGGAAAATTGCCACGGCGCCGCGCAAGCCGACCCAGGAGATGAACAGCTTCTCGCGCCATTGGAACTTAAACGGCGCCAGGCAGAGAAACACCGCCGCCGGCCGCGCGATCAGCATCAGCACCAGCGCCACCACGACAGCGCCAGTCAAACTGTCGGTCAGCCGCTGCGGCCAGACCAGCAGGCCGAGCAGCACGAACATCACAATCTGCGCGAGCCAGGTGACCGCGTCGAGGAAAACCACGACCGAATTGTGGGCACGGGTCTGCCGGTTGCCCATCACCAGCCCGGCCAGATAGACGGCGAGAAAGCCGGAGGAATGCACCGCATTGGCGAAGGCGAAGACGACCAGCGCAAAGACGGCCACGAACGGCGCATGCAGGCCCTGCGGCAAATTCAGCCGGTTGAGCACCAACGTGATGACGCGACCGCCGCCATAGCCGATGACGCAGCCGAACACGACGTCGCGCGCGAGGGTCAGCAGCGCATGCGACCAGCTATGATGGCCGACCGCCAGGACCTCCACCAGCAGCAGCGTCAGGAACACCGCGAAGGGATCGTTGGTGCCGGATTCCACTTCCAGCGTGGCGCGCACGCGCGGCCGCAGCCGCAAGCCGCGCGCGTTGATCAGGAAGAACACCGCGGCGGCGTCGGTCGAGGCGATCACCGCCCCGACCAGCAATGCCGGCACCCAGTCGATGTCGAGCACGAATTTGGCGACCGGCGCGATGATCAGCGCGGTGACCAGCACGCCGCCGGTCGCCAGCGTCAGCGCCGGCGCCAGCACGTTGCGGAAGCTGGCGAGCCGCGTGCGCAGGCCGCCGTCGAACAGAATCAGCGCCAGCGCGATCGAGCCGACCGCATAGGTCGTCTTGACGTCGTTGAAGGCGAGCCCGCCCGGCCCGCCCTCGCCCGCCAGCATGCCGAGGATGAGGAACACCAGCAGCAGCGGCGCGCCGAAGCGCAAGGCGATCAGGCTCGACAGGATGCCGGCCAGCACCAGCAGGCTGCCGAGCAGGATGGCGAGGCTGATGGTGTCGAGCGTGGCCATGGCGCGAATCTCCTCCGGCTATTGGAGGGTTTCGCGCGCGCAAGAGCAATGCCATTCGTCATGGCCGGGCTTGGCCCGGCCATCCACGTCTTGCTTGACGATGCGTATTTAAGGCGTGGATGCCCGGCACAAGGCCGGGCATGACGCCCGTGTATGGTGAACTAGAAATGGGTCATAGCCGATCTTGACCGCGATCGGCTCGAAGATGGTGACCGTCAGCAGCATGATCGAGATCGAATCGATGACCATGCCGAGCAAGAACCAGATACCGACCATGGAACACAGGATCAGGGCTGGCCCCATGCCGGAGCCGAGGAAGAAATCCTGGATGGCGCTGGTGACGCCGGTCATGGCCAGCGTGCGCGAATAGAGCTGCGCCGTCACCAGCAGCACCAGGATCGGCGCCGAGGTGCGGCCGACCGACAAGATGGCCTCGATGATGCCGCGCAGCCGCATGCCCTTGAGGATCGCCATGATCAGACCGATGAAGGCACCGGCGCCGGCGCCCTCGGTCGGCGTGAACACGCCGAACCAGATGCCGCCGAGCACGGCGACGACCACCAAGGCGATGCCGCCGCCGCTGCCCCAGGCTTGCAGCCGTGTGCTCTCCGGCTCGACCTGCACGACCCCGACTTGCGCGGCGCCGACCGTCGAGGCCGCGCTCGCCGACTCACCTTATCGCCGCCCTTGAGCGAGAGGATCTCGCGCGCCTCATCCGATGACGCGATCTCCAGTCCGAGGCCTTCCAGAATCTTGCGCACCTGCGTGACCTGCTGGGCGTTGGACTCGGCGAGCTTGCCGGCGCCGATCCACAGCGAATCCTCCATGCCGACGCGCACATTGCCGCCCATCGACGCCGCCATGCGCCGCGACCCGCATCTGGTTGCCGCCCGCGCCGAGCACCGACCAGCGATAATTGTCGCCCAGCAGGCGGTCGGCGGTGCGCTTCATCATGATGACATCCTCCGGATGCGTGCCGATGCCGCCCAGAATGCCGAACACCGACTGCACGAACAGCGGCGGCTTGATCACGCCGCGGTCGAGGAAGTGCCGCAGCGTGTAGAGATGGCCGATGTCGTAGCACTCGATCTCGAAGCGGGTGTTGTTCTCCGCGCAGGTGGTGAGGATGTATTCGATGTCGGCGAAGGTGTTCTTGAACATGCCCTTCGTGGAGTCTTCCAGATAAGGCTCCTCCCAGGCGTATTTGAACTTGCCCTTGTAGCGCGGGATCATCGGGTAGAGCCCGAAATTCATCGTGCCCATGTTGAGCGAAGCGACTTCCGGCTTGAAGGTCGCCGCCGGCCGACGCGCTCCTCCGATCGACATGGTGGGCGCGCCGCCGGTGGTGATGTTCACGACCACGCCGGAGCGCTGCTTGATAACCTTGAGGAAAGGCGCAAAAGCCTCCGGCGTCTGGTCGGGACGTCCATCCTGCGGGTTGCGGGCGTGCAGATGGACGATGGCCGCGCCTGCTTCGGCTGCGCCGATGGCCGCGTCTGCAATCTCCTGGGCGGTGACCGGCAGATGCGGCGACATCGACGGCGTATGGATCGAGCCGGTGACGGCACAGGTGATGATGACTTTGCGCGACTTCGCCATGACGTTTCTTCCCCGGTGAAGGCAGCTATGTGATTTAGCGATTGGACTTCGCCCGCAATCCTAGAGTATCAGGCGGGCGAAAGTCACCAACGCAACGGTTGAGGGTTTCCGTGGACGGGACCGGCCAAGCGGCGCGACCCCTCCTGATCGGGATTCTGTGCGGCAGCGGCGCGGCGTTCGGCTGGGCCGCCGGTTTCGTCGCCGCCAAGCATGGCATCACCGAGGGTTTTTCGCCCGCCGATCTCGCGTTTCACCGCTTTTTCTGGTCGGGCCTGCTGCTGATGCCGCTCGCCTTGCGCGAGGGCGTACGCGACTTCGGCGGCATCGGTTGGGGCCGCGCACTGATCATGAGCGTGCTGGCCGGCCCACCGCAGGCCCTCACCGCCTATACCGGCTATATCCTCGTGCCGCTCGGCCACGGCACCACGATCCAGCCGGCCTGCGCAGCGTTGTTCGGACTGATCCTCGCCGTCGTGATGCTGCACGAGCATCCGACCATGCACCGCATTTTCGGCGGCGCCGCGATCATTGCCGGCCTGATGGTGTACGGCTGGGAATCGCTCGCCACCATCGGCAGTCACGGCGTCGGCGGCGACCTGCTATTTGTGACGGCGGGATTTTTCTGGGCGATGTTCGGCACGCTGTTGCGATTTTGGCGCGTCTCCGGCCTGCGCGCAATTGCGCTGGTCGGCTTTTTGTCGGTCGTCGTCTACGCGCCGTTATATGGCCTGTTCGTCGGCTTCGGAGGCATGCTGCACATGAGCCTCGCCGAGAACCTGGTGCAGGTCGTGGTGCAAGGGCTGATTGCCGGCGCGCTGCCGATCTATCTGTTCGCGCGTGCCGTCAACCTGCTCGGCGCCGGGCGCGCGGCGACCTTCCCGGCGCTGGTGCCGGTCTTCGGACTGATCATCGGCTTTCTCGCGCTCGGCGTGTTGCCGAGCCTGCCCCAGCTCATCGGCCTGGTGATCGTGGTGATCGGGTTCCGCTTCACGCTGCGCTAGAGTTCACGGCTCCGGCCCGGCGTATTTGCCCGCGGTGTCGGGGAACATGCTCTTGATGATCTTGAATTTGGAGATGTCCACCGTCGCGTCCATGTGCATGAAGATGACGGCGTCGCGTAAGCTCTTCTCGATGCCGAAGTCGAGCATGATGCCATTGCCGCCATGCAATTCGACGGCGTGCTGGGCAACCTTCATGATCTCTTCCGAGGCGAACATCTTGGCCATGTTGACCAGCGTTTCGGCTTCCGGCGCATTGTCGTCGACCGCCTGCGAGGCACGGTCGAGCAGCGCGCGCACCGCCTCGATCTTGGTCGCCATGTCGGCGAGCCGCAGCGCCACCGCCTGATGCTTGATCAGGATGCGGCCGCCCTGCACGTAATTCTGCACGTATTCGGCGGTGGCCTCGAAGGCGCGCACGCCGACGCCGAGATTCTTCGCCGCCTGGATAATCTTGCCGGGGCGGAAATAGACGCCGGCCGAGCCCATGGCGCTGTCCTGCACGAGGCAATGGTCGTCGGGGACGAACATGTCCTCGAACACCATCTCGCCGTTGTTCATGAAGCGGCAGCCGAGCGTCTCGTTGCAGCGCGCGACGGTGAAGCCCTTGGTCTCGCGCGGCACCAGGAACGACGAGGTGCCCTGCATCATGCCGACCTTGGGATTGCTGTTGGCGTAGACGACATAGAGGCTGGCGTCGTAGCCGTTGGAGATGAATTGCTTGCGGCCGTTGATCACCCAGCCGCCATTGGACTTCACCGCCTTGGTCTGCATCGCCGCTTCCGGCACGTTGTAGGGCAGCCAGCGGTCGGAGGCGCCGCGCGGCTCGGTCAGGCAATGCGCCATCAAAAATTGCGGCTCGGCGACCAGGCGCTTGAACCATTTCTCCTGCAGGTGCTTGGGCGCGAACTGACGCAGCAGCACCGAGACTTTCCAGTTCTGCACCAGCTTGTCGGCCAGGCCTGAATCGCCGCGCGCGATTTCCTCGGCGATCATGGCGAAGGTCCGCACTTCGGTGCCTTTTTCGAGCTCCACGCCGCCATATTCCTCCGGCACCCCCAAGGCGCGGATGCCGATCTTTTCGGCGCCTTGCAGAATGCTCAGCGGCAGGCGGTCTTCCGGCACCATCGACCATTCGCGCTGCCAGTTCTGCTTGATGAAGGGCAAAACCATATCGTCGATGAAATCGCGGCAGCTCTGCCGCATCATCCGCTGTTCCTCGGACAATCCCCGATCGCTCATTGCTGGCACCTTTTGCTGCGGCCACTCGACGCCGGCGGCCTGAAGGGTTGATATTGAGCCGCTTCATGGGACAATTCCAAGGGGTGAGTCGAGAAATCGCGATGAACCGCCTGCATGAGCTGATCGGCACCGTCGATAACGCCTTGCTCGCCGCTGGGCGCGAGGTCGCCTCGGTTTGGGTGCTGATCCAGCTCGGCGTCATCCTGCTTGCCGCCGTGCTCGGCAACCTTGCTGGCGACGCTGCTGCGCCGGCGCATCGACGTCGACGCGCTCACGCAGGGCTGGCCGCCTTACCTGCGGCTGTTCACGCGCGCAGCTGACCGACAATCTCGGCACCATCATTTTCGTACTGCTGGTGATGACCGCACGCTCGGCATTCACCGAGATGACCTGGCCGAGCCGCTCCTACCTGCTCGGCGTCGCCGCCAGCCTCGCCACCGCCTGGGTGGTGATCGCGCTGGTGGCAGGGCTGATCCGCAACCAATTCGTCTACCGGCTCGTCGCGATTTTCGCCTGGACGATCGCTGCGCTGAATAATCCTCGGTTTGGCGCAGCCGACAAGGGAGGCGCTCAATTCAGTCGGCATCGTGATCGGGGGCCTGCGCGTGTCGCCGCTGCTGGTGATCAAGACGACGGTGCTGCTGCTGCTGACGCTGTGGGCGGCGAACGCGGCCAGCGACTTCCTCGAAAAACGCGTGCGCGGCATCGCCGACCTGACGCCGTCGATCCAGGTGCTGATCGGCAAGCTGATGCGAATGGTGCTGATCACCTTCGCGATCCTGATCGCGCTCTCGACCGTCGGTATCGACTTTTCGGCGCTGGCGTTCTTCTCCGGCGCGGTCGGCGTCGGCCTCGGCTTCGGCCTGCAGAAGATCGTGTCCAACCTGGTGAGCGGCATCATCCTGCTCGCCGACAAGTCGATCAAACCGGGCGACGTGATCACGGTCGGCAACTCGTTCGGCTGGGTCTCCTCGATGGGCGCGCGCTATACGTCGGTGGTCACCCGCGACGGCCGCGAATTCCTGATCCCGAACGAGGATTTCGTCACCCAGCGCGTGGTCAACTGGTCGTATTCCAACGACGAAGTCCGACTCGACGTGGAATTCGGCGTCGTCCTACGCGTCCGATCCGCACAAGGTGTGCGAATGTGCGAGTCGAGGCCAGCCAAATCGGTCGAGCGTGTGCTGATCTCGCCGCCGCCGGTCTGTCATCTCAAGGGCTTCGGCGCACTCCTCGCTCGATTTCATCCTGCGATTCTGGATTCGCGATCCGATCGACGGCACGCACCAACGTGCGCGGCAAGGTCCTGCTGGCGCTGTGGGATATCTTCAAGCGCGAAGGCATCGAGATCCCGTTCCCGCAACGCGACGTCAATATGCGCGGGCCGGTCCATATCGTCGAGCAGAAGAAAAGTTAGGCCGCCTTGCGGCTCGCCAAGAAATCGCCCATGCGGTCGAGCGCCTTCAAGATATTCTCGGTCGAGTTGGCGTAAGACAGCCGCATATAGCCTTCACCGAGAATTCCGAAATCCGGCCCGCCAATGGTGGCGACGCCTGAGTCCTCAAGCAACGCCGAGGCCAGCGCCTTGGCCTTCCATCCGGTGCGCTTGATATTGGGGAAGGCGTAGAAAGCACCCTTTGGGATGGCACAGGACACACCGGGCAATTTGTTCAAGCCCTCGACCACGACTTTGCGGCGCTTGTCGAACTCGGCCACCATCTTGGCGACCTCGTCCTGCGGACCTTTCAGCGCCGCCAGTCCGGCAAATTGCGTGGGCGCATTGACGCAGGAATACAGGTTGACCGCGAGCTTGCGCGCATAGTCGTAGAGCTTGCCCGGCCACACCGCGTAGCCGAGCCGCCAGCCGGTCATGGCATAGGTCTTCGACCAGCCATTGAGCAGGATCAGCCGGTCGCGGATTTCCGGATACGACAGCAGGCAGACATGCACCTCGCCGTCATAGAGCATCTGGTCGTAGATCTCGTCCGACATGATCGCCACATCCGGCCATTTGGCGAGACCGGCGACGAGCTTGTCCACTTCGCTCTTGGGCGTGACGCCGCCGGTCGGATTGGCCGGCGAGTTGAGGATCAGCAGCCGCGTCTTCGGCGTGATCAGCCGCAGCGTCTCCTCCGCCGAGAAGGCAAAGCCGTTCTCCTCGCGGATCGGCACCGGCACCGGCTTGGCGCCGGTATATTCGATCATCGAGCGGTAGATCGGGAAACCGGGATCGGGGTAAAGAATTTCCGCGCCCGGCTCGCCGAACATCACGATCGACATGTACATCGTCGGCTTGCCGCCCGGCATGATCATGACGCTGTCGGGCGAGACCTCGACCTTGAAGCGCTTGGCGAGATCGGCGGCCACCGCCTCGCGCAACGGCGGAATGCCGGTCGCCGGCGTATAGCCATGCGCGCCCTCGCGCAGCGCCTTGACCGCCGCCTCGACGATGAAATCGGGCGTCCTGAAGTCGGGTTGCCCGATGCCGAGATTGATGATGTCGCGGCCTTGCGCGGCCAGCGCATTGGCGCGGGCGAGCACCGCGAAGGCGTTTTCCTCCCCGATGCGGTCGAAGGCCGCGATGGTCTTCAGCATGGCGTTGCTCCCCTGGCGCCGGCCCGGCCGGCCGCGCGCTTTATTGGCGCGCAGTTCAACCGATTGGACGGGGAAAATCAAATGCAGCGTGACCGGCGGTCAATTTTCGCCGCCATAGTGGCCGCTGAGGTCGCGCAAGATCTGTGAGCGAATGAAGGGGTCGGGATCGTCGCCGAAGTAGTCGCCGTTCAAATAGAGCGGGCCGCACTGGAATTGGCTCTCGCCGCGGCAGCGCGGCGTCGCCACCTTGGCGCGCTTCGCCACCACCGCTTTCTTATGCGGATGCTTGCGCGGCTTGGCGTCGTCGGCCAGCGCACCTGGCAGCACCGTGGCGAAGACTGCAAGACCGGCGATGAGAGCTAACAGCTTGGCTGAATGCGAGGGCATGGCGGCACCCATTGGGTTGCAGGCAACAAGCTATAACCCCAATCGTGGCGAAATATTCGCCGGCCGCAACGACCGTCACGATTGCCGCTAAAAGATTGCAAAAACCGCTGGCTTTGGAGCATCCTGCCGGCCGATGACGGGGCGCGCCGACAAAAGTGAGTGAGCACAACCATCCGCAAATTGAGCTGCCCATCGGCCCGCCGGTGGACGACAAGCCTGCGGCGCGCCCCGGCCCGGTGACGCTGCAAGGGCGTTTCGGTCGCATCGAGAAGCTCACACGCGCACACGCATCCTCGCTGTGGGACGCGGTGAAGGGGCAGGACGACATCTGGACCTATATTCCGAGCTATGGACCGTTTCCCGACGCAGCGACTTTTTCGCAATGGGTCGCGGCGCGCGCCGGCTGGACGACCCTTACGCCTACGCCATCGTCGACGGCCGGTCGCGCCGTCGGCTATTCACGCTGATGGAAATTCGACCCGAGATGCGCGTCATCGAAGTCGGTCACGTCCTCTATTCGCCGTTGCTGCAACGCACGCCGCTGGCGACCGAGGCGCAATATCTCTTGGCGCGCTACGCCTTCGAGGCGCTGGGCTACCGGCGCTACGAATGGAAATGCAATGCGCTCAACGCGGCGTCCCGTCGCGCGGCGCTGCGCTACGGCTTTACCTATGAAGGCACGTTCCGCCAGCACTGATCGCCAAAGGCCGCAACCGCGACAATGCCTGGTTCTCGATGCTCGACAGCGAATGGCCGGCGCGAAAAGCCAATTTCGAGCGCTGGCTTGCGCCCGAAAACTTCACCGCCGACGGCCGGCAGATAAAAAGCCTGAGCACGCTCAACAGCGCGACGGAATGAGCCTCCCCCGCCAGCCATCGCCCGGCTTGACGCAGCAGCGGCCCTTTGTGCTGTTCTGGAGCGGGCGTGTCGCCTCCAGCATGGCTTATCAAATGCTGGCGCTGGTGATCGGCTGGCAAATGTACCAGCTGACCAATAGCGCGTTCGATCTCGGCCTGGTCGGGCTGATCCAGTTCGTACCGGCGGTCGTTCTGACATTGCTGGTCGGCCACGCCGCCGACCGTTACGACCGCCGCCTGATCGTGCGCGCGGCACAAACCGTCTACGCGCTGACCGCGCTGATGCTCACCGCCGCGCTGCTCTTGGGCGCGCTCAGCCGCGACCTGTTGTTCGTCGCCGTGTTCCTCATCGGCTGCGGACGCTCCTTCGAGGCGCCGACCATGAGCGCGCTGGTGCCCGCTTTGGTGCCGCCGCCGCTGATCTCGCGCGCGGTCGCCGCCTGGACCTCCGCCAATCAGACCGCGATCATTTGCGGCCCGGCGCTCGGCGGCTTGGTCTATGTGGCGAGCCCGGTCGCAGTCACCGCGCTCTGTGTCGTCTTTTTCTCGGCCGCGATCACGCTCATCAGCTTCGTGCGCCCGCGCGAAGCCGCTTTTGGGCGCGAGCCGCCGACGTTTTCGTCCGTGCTCGCCGGATTCAAATACATCATGACGCGCCGTCGCCTGCTCGGCGTGATCACGCTCGACCTGTTCGTGGTGTTGCTCGGCGGCGTCACCGCGCTGCTGCCGATCTATGCGCGCGACATCCTGGACGTCGGCCCGATCGGTCTCGGGCTATTGCGCTCGGCGCCCGCCGCCGGCGCGCTGCTCACGGCGATCGTGCTGTCGCGCCATCCGATCGAGCGCCACATCGGCCGCAAGATGTTCGCCGTTGTCGCGATCTATGGCCTGGCGACCATCGTGTTCGGGCTGTCGACCTCCTTCCCGCTGTCGCTCGTTGCATTGGCCGCGCTCGGCGCCTCCGACGCCGTGAGCATCGTCGTGCGCTTTTCGCTGGTGCAGATCGAGACGCCGGACGCCATGCGCGGCCGCGTCAGCGCGATCAACTATCTGTTCGTCGGTTCGTCCAATACACTGGGCGAGTTCGAATCCGGCACGGTCGCCGCCTGGCTGGGCGCGGTCGTCTCGGTGCTGATCGGCGGCTTCGGTTCGCTGCTGATTGCGGGGCTCTGGATGCTATTATTCCCCGATCTGCGCCGCATCGACCGTTACGAGCCGCCTGAAGAGGACAAGGGGACCTAAATGCACATCCTGATGACCGGCGCCGCCGGCATGATCGGCCGCAAGCTCACCGAGCGGCTGGTCGTCGATCGGGCGCTCGGCGACCAACCGATCGATAAACTCACTTTGATCGACATTGTCGCCCCGGTGCGACCGGCGGGCTTTTCCGATCACGTGAAGACCCGCGCCGCCGATCTCGCCACAGCGGGCGTCGCGGAAAAAGCGGTCGCGGAGCGGCCGGATGTGATCTTCCATTTGGCCGGCGTGGTGTCGGGCGAGGCGGAAACCGATTTCGAGAAAGGCTATCGCGTCAATCTCGACGGCACCCGCGCGCTGCTCGAAGCGGTGCGCGCGATCGGGGGCGGCTACAAGCCGAAATTCGTCTTCACCTCCTCGATCGCGGTGTTCGGCGCGCCCTTCCCCGCGGCCATCCCCGACGACTTTCACCTGACGCCGCTCACCTCCTACGGCACGCAGAAGGCGATCAGCGAACTGCTGCTCGCCGACTATACGCGGCGCGGCTTTCTCGACGGCGTCGGCGTACGCCTGCCGTCGATCGTGGTGCGGCCGGGCAAGCCGAACAAGGCGGCCTCCGGCTTTTTCTCCGGCATCATCCGCGAGCCGCTTGCCGGGCAGGACGCCATTCTGCCGGTGCCCGACAGCGTGCTGCATTGGCACGCCAGCCCGCGCGCGGCGGTCGGCTTCCTGATCCACGCCGCGGGGCTTACGCGCGCGCAGCTTGGCGACCGCATCAATCTCACCATGCCCGGCGTATGCTGCACGGTCGGCGAGCAGATCGCGGCGCTCAAGCGCGTCGCCGGCGATAAGGTCGCCGCGCGCATCCGCCGCGCGCCGGACGAGCTGGTGGCGCGCATCGTCGCCGGCTGGCCGAGCCGCTTCGATCCGCGCCGGGCGCTGGCGCTCGGCTTCACGGTCGAGGCCAGTTTCGACGACATCATCCGCGCGCATATCGAGGATGAATTGGGCGGCCGGATCGCGAATTGACGCGCTTGCGCCGCGCTGCCCAAGCCTTACATTGTCCCGATGACCTATATCGACGCCGCCGTCGCCCCCTTACGCAAAACCGGCCAAATCAAGCTGCACGGCGCCGAAGCCTTCGAAGGCATGCGCAAGGCCGGCCAGCTGGTGGCCCGCTGCCTCGACATGCTGACCCAGCACGTCGGGCCGGGCGTTGCCACCGACACAGATCGACCGGTTGGTGTTCGATTACGCGATGGATCATGGCGCCCTGCCGGCGACGCTGATGTACCGCGGCTACAAGAAATCGACCTGCACCTCGCTCAACCACGTGGTCTGCCACGGCATTCCCGGCGACAAGCCGCTGAAGGAAGGCGACATCGTCAATATCGACGTGACGCTGATCCTCGACGGCTGGCACGGCGACAGTAGCCGCATGTTTCCCATCGGCGAGATCCCGCGCCGTGCCGAACGGCTGATCGAGGTCACCCACGAGGCCATGATGCGCGGCATCGGCGTCATCCGGCCGGGCGCGACCAGCGGCGATGTCGGCGCACGCGATCCAGGCCTATGTCGAGGGCCAGCACATGAGCGTGGTGCGCGACTTCTGCGGCCACGGGCTCGGCCAGCCTGTTCCACGACGAGCCCAATATCGTGCACGTCGGCCGCCCGGGCGAAGGCATCGTGCTCAAGCCCGGCATGTTTTTCACGGTCGAGCCGATGATCAATATCGGCCGCCCGCATGTAAAGGTGCTGTCCGACGGCTGGACCGCGGTGACGCGGGATCGCTCGCTGTCGGCCCAATTCGAGCACACGGTCGGCGTCACCGACAAAGGCTTCGAGGTGTTCACCTTCTCGCCCGCCGGCCTCGACAAGCCGCCCTACCGGCGCTGACGCGCCGGCCGATAAAGGCAAAACGTCCCTCGTCGATTGTGCCGGGCTGAACTACAATCGCGCCCCGGGGACAAAGTTGGGCGCGTCCTTCATGCCGGCCAAGCGCGACAGAAGCGAACGCAAGGCGGCCTTAAGGCGGGCCTTTCCGAGGCGTCGCCGCATTATCACGGCCACCGCGAGCGGCTGCGCGCCCGTTTCCGCGAGGCCGGCACCGACGCGGTCAGCGATTACGAGCTGCTCGAACTGGTGCTGTTCCGCGCCATCCCGCAGCGCGACGTCAAGCCGTTGGCGAAAGCCCTGATCGCCAAATTCGGCTCTTTCTCCGAAGTGGTGGCGGCGGCGCCGGCGCGGCTCAAGGAGGTCAAGGGCCTGGGCGAAGCCGCCATTACCGAGCTGAAAATCGTGCACGCGGCGGCGAGCCGGCTGGCGCGCGGTCAAGTGCGCAAGCAGACGGTGCTGTCATCCTGGTCGAGCGTGCTCGACTATTGCCGCACCGCCATGGCCTTCGCCGACAAGGAGCAGTTCCGCGTGCTGTTCCTCGACAAGCGCAACCAGCTCATCGCCGACGAAGTGCAGCAGACCGGAACGGTCGATCATACGCCGGTCTATCCGCGCGAGGTGGTCAAGCGCGCGCTCGAGCTGTCGGCCACCGCGCTGATCCTGGTGCACAATCACCCGTCCGGCGACCCGACGCCGTCGCGCGCCGACATCCAGATGACGCAGGCGATCATCGAAGTCGCCAAGCCGCTCGGCATCTCCGTGCACGACCACATCATCGTCGGCAAGGAAGGCCACGCCAGCTTCAAGGGATTGCGGTTGATTTGATCACTGCCGCTCCAGCGTGATCTGATCGGCGGTTTCCGACAGGTGGCGCCAGACGCCGTCGACCTCCTCGAAGCGCCAGGGCTCGCCGGCCGCCGGCATCAGATCGAGCTCACCGCGATCCAGGCGCCACTGCCCGAAATTGAGCTTGGCGATCGCCGGGTCGCAGCCCGTCTTGACGGTCAGCGCAAAGCCGTCGCGCAGCGGCGTCGGCGCAAGCGTGAGCGCGCAAATGGCGCCACCGTCGCCGCGCTTGACGATCCAGTCGCCGGCGACATCGGCCGGCTTCTTGGCCGGAGCGGGAGCCGCGGCGGCGGCATTTTGCAGGAACAGCACGCCGAGGCCCGGCGTCGGCGCCTCGAAAATCCCGTCCTCGACCTCGCTGAACTCGATCAGCGCCTTGCCCTGCGCGTCGAGCAGGTAAAGCAGATCGTCCTCAGGATACTTCCAGCCGACGATGTCGCGTATCAGCGGAAACAAAGTGCCGCAATTGGCGTCGAATTCGAGCTTGAAGCCGACCGCGACCGGGTCGCCCTTGAAGGTGATGGTGCAGACTTTGTCACGGTCGGCGTTGGAGAATTCCCAGCTATCTCCGATCATAGCCTTTGGCGGAATTGTTGAGCGTCGCCTTCTGCGCCAGCGCAGGGCCGCACAGCAAGATCATGAAAACGAAAAGGACGATGCGCACCATGTCGAGCCTATAACATCGCCCGCCATTCTATCATGACTTTTTAGGCGGCGTTTCCGGCACCGGTGTCAGCGGTGGCTTGCCTGCCGCCCATGCCAGAATATTGTCGACCACGAGCTGATCCATCGCCGCCCGCGTCACCTCGGTCGAGGAGCCGAGATGCGGGAACAGGCAGATGTGATCCATCTCCATGAGCTCCTTCGGCACATGCGGCTCCTTGGCGAACACGTCGAGCCCGGCCGAATAGATGGTGCGGTTTTTCAGCGCTTCGATCAGCGCCGGCTCGTCGACCACCGAGCCGCGCGCCATGTTGATCAGGATGCCGTTCGGGCCGAGCGCCTTAAGCACCTCGGCATTGATCATGTTGGCGGTCGCAGCTCCCCCGGGCACGATCACCATCAGCGTGTCGACCTCGCGCGCCATGTCGAGGAGCTTGGGATAATATTTGTAGGTGACGCCCTTCTGCGGGTTGCGGCTGTGATAGACGACCGGCACGCCGAACGCCTCCAGTCGCCGCGCGATCGCCTTGCCGATGCGGCCCATGCCGACCATGCCGACGGTGCGGTTGCGCAGCGTCGCGTTGGTCAGCGGATATTGCTTCTGCGGCCATTTGCCGGCGCGCAAATAGCGCTCGGCCTGCGGAAATTCGCGCACCGTGCACAGCAACAGCCCGAGCGCGGTATCGGCCACTTCCTCGTTGAGCACTTCGGGCGTGTTGGTGACGACGATGCCGTGCGCGCCCGCCCATTTGGCGTCGATATGGTCGTAGCCGACGCCGAAGCTCGACACCTGCTTCAGGTTGGGGAAGCGCTTCATGAAATCGGGGCTGATCGGCTCGTTGGTGTAGGTGACGGCAATGGCGCCGATCTTGTCGGCGACCGACTTGATGAAGGCATCCTTGTCCTTGGCCTCGATCAGCTTGTGCAGGTTCACCTTGGAGGCCAGCCCCTCCATGATGACCGACTTCTCTCGTCCGACCAGCAGCACGTCCGGCTTTTCGCCCGCCATCGCGGAACTCCATTACACAAGGAAAGTGACAGGCTTCTCGATCAGGGCCTTGAAAGCCGCCAGCAATTGCGCGCCGAGCGCGCCGTCGATGACGCGGTGGTCGCAGGACAATGTGACGGTCATTTGTGAAACGAATTTGACGCCGCCGTCGGCCGTTTCCACCGGCGCACGCCGCGCCGCGCCGACGCCGAGAATGGTGGCATGCGGCGGATTGATGACGGCGGCAAACTCGCGCACGCCATACATGCCGAGATTGGAGATGGCGCTCGATCCGCCCTGATACTCGTTCGGCTTGAGCTTCTTGGCGCGCCCGCGCGCGGCCAGATCGCGCATCTCCGCGGAGATCGCGCTGAGCGATTTCGCCTCGGCGTTGCGCACCACCGGCACGACCAGCCCGCCGTCGAGCGCGACGCCGACGCCGATGTCGGAATGCGCAAAGCGCAGGATGCGGTCCTGCGCCCACACCGCGTTGGCGGCCGGCACGCGCTGCAGCGCCACGCGCCCAAGCCTTGATGATGAAATCGTTGAGCGAGAGCTTGAACGCCGGTTGGCCGTCCTTGTCCTGCGGCGCCGCGGCGTTCGCCTCCTCGCGCATGGCGATCAGCCGGTCGATGTCCATATCGGCGGTCAGATAGAAATGCGGGATGGTCTGCTTGGCCTCGACCAGCCGGGTGGCGATGGTGCGGCGCATGCCGTCGAGCGGCACTTCCTCATAGGCGATACCCTCGTAGAGCGCCTTGACCTGCGCGGCGCTGGCGCCCGTGGCCATCGCGCGCCCGGCGGCAGGCGCCGCCTTGTCGACATCGGCGGCGACGATGCGGCCATGCGGGCCGGAGCCGGAAACGCGCGAGAGATCGATGCCGCGCTCGCCGGCCAGCCGCCGCGCCAGTGGCGTCGTGAATGCGCCGCTTGCCATCTTCGCCGGCCCGAAATTGCGCTCCGGCGTGCGCACTTCGCGGAATGGGTCCATCGGCGCCGACCGTTTGCACTGGTGCCGGCGGCGGCACGAAGGCCGCGGTCGTCCCCGCCAGGCGGGGACCTAGCGGCGGCTTGGCTCTGGCCCCCGCTTTCGCGGGGCGCGAGCGCTGGCGAGGCAGCGCTTGCCGACGTCGCCCGCCGCCGGCGATCACCGCCACGACGGCCCCGACTTTGGCCACTTCGCCGACCTGAAAGCGGATTTCGCTCAGCGTCCCGGCCGACGTGGCCGGCACTTCCATCGAGGTCTTGTCGGTTTCGATCTCGAACAGGTTGTCGCCCGGCTTCACCGCGTCGCCGGCGGCCTTGAACCATTTCACGATCTTGCCTTCGGCGACGGTTTCGCCGAGCTGCGGCATCAGGACGTCCACGTGCGTTTCCTTACCAGGTCACCGACACGTATTGCGTCTCGAGAAATTCCTTCATGCCTTCCTGCGCGCCTTCGCGGCCGAGGCCGGACTGCTTGGTGCCGCCGAACGGCGCCGCCGGGTCGGACACCAGGCCGCGGTTGAGGCCGATCATGCCGTAATCGAGCTTCTCGGAGACGCGCATGCCGCGGCTCAAATCCTTGGTGTAGAGATAGGCGACCAGGCCGTATTCGGTGTCGTTGGCGCGCTTGATGACTTCGGCCTCGGTCTTGAAGGTCTGCAGCGAGGCGACCGGCCCGAAGATTTCCTCGTTCAGCATCTTGGAATCGTCGGACACGTTGGTGAGCACGGTCGCCGGGTAGAAGAAGCCGGGTCCGTCCGGCGACTTGCCGCCGGTCAACACCTTGGCGCCCTTCTTGACCGCGTCGGCGACCAGTTCGATCACCTTGTCGCGGCCGTCCTTGTTGACCAGCGGCCCGAGATTGACGCCGTCGTCGAGCCCGTTGCCCATCTTCAGCCCGCCCATCTTGGCGGTCAGTTTCTTGGCAAACTCGTCGTGCACCTTTTCGTGCACGTAGAAACGGTTGGCCGCGGTGCAGGCCTCGCCCATGTTGCGCATCTTGGCGACCATGGCGCCTTCGATTGCCGCGTCGATATCGGCGTCCTCGAACACGATGAACGGCGCGTTGCCGCCGAGTTCCATCGACGGCTTGAGCACGTTGTCGGCCGCCTCATGCAGCAGCTTGCGCCCGACTTCCGTCGAGCCGGTGAAGGACACCACGCGCACGCGCTTGTCGTGCAGCATATGGCTCACCACCTTGCCCGACGAGCGCGAGGGAATGACGTTGACCACGCCGGCCGGAACGCCCGCTTCCTCCAGCGCCGGCATCAGCGCCAGCATGGTGAGCGGCGTGTCGGAGGCGGGCTTCAACACCACCGGGCAGCCGGCGGCGAGCGCCGGGCCGATCTTGCGCGTCGCCATGGCGGCGGGGAAATTCCACGGCGTCACCAGCACGGCGATGCCGGCCGGCTTGTGCTGCGCGACGATGCGGGCGCCGGAGGCCGGCGCCATCGTGATAGTGCCGAGATTGCGCACGGCTTCCTCGGCGTACCAGCGGAAGAATTCGGCGGCGTAGGCGACCTCGCCGCGCGAGTCGGACAGCGCCTTGCCGTTCTCCAGCGTGATCAGTTTGGCGAAGCGCTCGGCGTCGCGCATGATCAGCTCGTAGCATTTGCGCAGGATCTCGCCGCGCTCGCGCGGCTTGCGGCCGGCCCAGCCTTCGAAGGCCGCTTCGGCGGCATCGAGCGCGGCCTTGGCGTCCTCGACCGTGGCGCTCGCCACCGAGGCAATCTTGCGCTCGGTCGCCGGATCGATCACGTCGAAGCGGCCGCCGTCGGACGATTTGCGCCATTTGCCGCCGATCCACAGGTCGGTCGGAACGTTGGCGAGAAGATTTTCGTACATGACGCGTTTCCCTTGAACTTTCTAACTATTCAGCGACCGCCGCACCGTCTCCGCAATGCGCGCGGGGGTGGGCAGCACGATGTCTTCCAGATTGTCGGCCGCCGGCAGCGGAATATGCGGAGTTGTTATTCGTACTGGCGGGCCGTCATGGTCGTAGAAGCCCTCATCTACGGCGATCGAGACGATCTCCGCGCCCCATCCACAGAGCCGAGGATTCTCTTCTACCGTGAACAACCGGTGCGTTTTGGCCACGGAACCGAGGATGGTCTGGGTGTCGAGCGGCACCAGCGAGCGCACATCGACAACTTCGGCGTCGATGCCGTGTTCCGTCTTGAGCTTCTCGGCCGCCTCCAGCGCACGCGGCACCATCAGCGCCAGCGCGAGGATGGTGGCGTCCTTGCCCGGGCGCACGATCTTGGCGGTGCCGAGCGTGTCGACGATCTCGCCGTCCGGCACCTCGCCTTTGGTGGCATAAAGCGACTTGTGCTCGAAGAAGATCACCGGGTCGGGATCGCGCACCGCCGCCGCCAACAGGCCGATGACGTCGCGCGGGTTCGACGGCGCCACCACCTTGAGGCCCGGGATCATCATGCACCAGTTCTCGACGCTCTGGGAATGCTGCGCGCCGAAGCGCGAACCCGCGCCATTGCCGGTGCGCACCACCAGCGGGCATTTGGTCTGTCCGTTCGACATGTAGCGGCTCTTGGGAAATTCGTTGGCGATGTAGTCGAAGCAGACCGCGAAGAAATCCGAGAACATGATCTCGGCGATCGGCTTCAAGCCCGTCATGGCCGCGCCCATGGCGGCGCCCAAGATCGCCTGCTCGGAGATCGGCGTGTCGCGCACGCGCAACGGGCCGAACTGCTCGTAGAGGCCGACGGTCGCCTTGAACACGCCGCCGGCTTTCGCCACGTCCTCGCCCAGGAACACGACATCGGGATCGCGCGTCATCTCCTGCGCGATGCCGCGGATGACCGCGTCGCGGTAACTTAATTCCGGCATTTTAATTTCTCCATGCCCAGCCTCCATCGGCATAGACATCGGTGGTGAGAATATCGAGCGGCGGGTTTGGCGCGGCCTTGCAGGCCTCGGTCGCGTCATCGACTTCCTTGCGCACGCTGGCGTCGATGTCCGCCATGGTCTTGTCGCTGACGCCGAACTGTTTCAGCCGCTCGCGGTAGATCTTGATCGGATCGCGCTGCTTCCAGCGATCCAATTCGCCCTCGGGGCGGTACTTGGCCGGATCGGCGCGCGAATGGCCGCTGTAGCGATAGGTCATGCATTCGATCAGCGACGGCCCCTCGCCGGCGCGCGCCTTGGCGAAGGCCTTCTGCGCGGTGCGATAGACCACGTCGGCGTCGTTGCCGTCGATGACGATGCGCTCGAGGCCGTAAGACGCGGCGCGGTCGGCGGCCGGATGCTCGACCGCGGTCACGTCGGCGATCGGCGTATATTCCATGTAGAGATTGTTCTCGCAGACGAAGACCACCGGCAGCTTCCACACCGCGGCGAAATTGAGCGCCTCGTGGAAGGCGCCGATATTGGTGGTGCCGTCGCCGAAGAAGCAGACCGAGACGTCCTTGTCGCCCTTGTACTGCGCGCGCCAGGCGGCGCCGCAGGCGATGGGGAGATGCGCGCCGATGATGGCGTAGGAGCCCATGACGCCGTGCTCCTCGGAGGTGAGGTGCATGGAGCCGCCCTTGCCGCGCATCAGGCCGTTGTCGCGCTGCATCAGTTCGCCCAGCACCTTTTCGACCGGCACGCCGCGCGCCAGCGTGTGGGCGTGGCCGCGATAGGTGCAGAACGACAGATCGCCTTTGACCATGGCTTCGGCAAAGCCGGCGGCGATCGCCTCCTGCCCGAGCGAGAGATGGCTGGTGCCCTTGACCAGGTTCTGCAGGAACAGGTCGTAGGCGCGCTGTTCCGCCTCGCGCAGGCGCACCTGCGAGCGGTACAACGCCAGCCGCTTTTGTTCGCCGATGTCGTCGTTCAAGCCGGCGGTTGGCGGCGCCCGGTCCTTCGCAGTGGCCATGGGGGATCCTCGAAAACTAAAGTCGGGGCGGAACTTAGCGCCGATGAACGCGCCCTCGCAACACTCCAATATCATCCCTGCCATTCCGGGGCGCGAGCACTCGGATCGGCGCGTGGCGCTATTCCAGCGGGCCCTCGACCACCCCTTCGCTGGTGGTGGTCTTGCCCAACTTGCGTTCCCGGTAAAGCAGATAGAGGCCGGAGCCGATCACCATGGCGGCGCCTGCCATGGTCCAGCCGGTGGGCACATGGTCGAACACCAGGTAGCCCAGGATCACCACCCAGATGAGCTGCGTATAGACGAAGGGCGACAGCACCGAGGCCGGCGCCAGCTTGTGGCCGGCGATCAGGCAGAAATGCCCGGCGCTGCCCAGCACGCCGATTCCCATCAGCAGCAAGGCGATCGCCCAATTGGCAGGCGCCGTCCAGACGAAGGGAATGACCGGCAGCATCACCAGCGCGCCGATGAAGTTGGCATAGAACAACGAGGTCTGGTTGGAATCGACGCGCGATACGATGCGCGTGATCACCGCATAGAGCCCGTAGCAGACCGTCGCCGCCAATGACAGCAGCGCCGCCGGGTGCATGCCGCCGAAGCCCGGCCGCGTGATCAGCAGAACGCCGGCAAAGCCGAAGGCAATCGCCGACCAGCGCCGCCAGCCAAGCCATTCGCCCAGCATCGGACCCGAAGCGATGGCGACGATGAAGGGGAAGGTGAAGATGATCGACAGCGCCTCGTCCAGCTGCAGCCAGCGCAGCGCCAAAAAGTTCAAGGCGGTGGAGCCGACCAGCAGGAGCGAGCGGGTGATCTGCAATTTCATCCGCTTGCTGCGCAGCAGCGCCGGATGCGTCAGCGGGTTGGAGACGATCAGCGTCAGCAGAAAGGCGGAGGTGTAGCGCGCCCAGGCGATCTCGAGCGAGTCCATCTGGGTGTTGAGGTATTTCGCCGTGGTGTCGAGGCAGGCAAACAGCGCCACCGCCCCGCACATCAGGGCGATGCCGGTCAGCCGCTGGCGGCGCTGGAGGGCGAGGTCGGTCATCGGATGTGTCATGCCTTAGCGCGAGCCGACTTTTCCTGGCGAGAGCGTACTTGCAAAGGGCTGGCTTGCGGGCCGGGCTGTTGAAACGAACTGAAACTTGCGCTACCAATGCTTCGTGGGGCCAACGGCGGTCGCCCCGCTCCCTTGAAGGCTTGCGAGTCCAAGCACCGTCTCGCTTCGTTCACTGGAGAGCGACCCATGGACTGTCTCCGAGCTATGCGATCTCACCGAAAGATCTCTGGAACTCGATGCGACGCTCGATGCGCCGCTTGATCGTCGATGTGCTGGCCGGCTTTGACGCTTACGCGCATGTCGCCGCAGCTTGTGCCTGGCTGCGCATCCTGGCGCCGATGCCGAAGCAGCCGCGCAATTGTCGGGTACGAGTCTCGATCGCGCCAGCCGCATCGTCGTGGTCTGCAAGGCCGCGCCACGCGATGAGCCTGTCGACCGGTTGCGCACGATCCTGCTCGGCGACGGCGTCGACGTGCGCGATGCTGGAAGGCGGCTATGATGACTGGGCGAAACGCCGGCAAGTTGCCGGTGGCCGTCGGGATCGTGCTGGAGCTGCATCGCGCTTCATGCGCTCACGGCCGGCGATGACGCCGAGCGGCGGCGCCGAAGCTCGACCGCCGATCGCCGGTCCCTGGCTGATCCACGGAGGCTCGCGGTCTCGACCCGCAGGCGCGCATTCTGTTTGTCCGATCTGGTGCAGCGTTCGCGGCTGGCCGAACGACCAGCAGCGCGCAATATTTCAGCCGGTGGCGGTCGCGACCTTCGTCAAGGACGTCGATGAGCCACGAGGGCGAGCGCTGCACCTTCGACACCATGCTCAAGCTGTTCGGCCTGGAAGGCGAGCCGTCGCTGGCGCGGCTGGCGCTGATCGTGCGCGGCGCCGACACCGCCCGCCCCGATCTCGCGCCGGAAGCGGCGGGCCTGCACGCGGTCGCGCTCGGACTATCCGCGCTTGCAGGTGACGACGACCACGGGCTCTTGCAACACGGCTTCCTCGTCTATGATGCGCTGTTCGCGTGGCTGCGCTTTGCCGCCGACGAACGCCACAACTGGCCCGCCAAGGCGGCATAGATGAGCGAACAAGCGACGCATCCTACATTCGGCGAAGCGTTCAAGGTCTGGTTCAAGGTCGGCTGCCTGTCGTTCGGCGGGCCGGCCGGCCAGATCGCGCTCATGCACAGAATCGTGGTCGACGAAAAGAAATGGCTGGACGAGCCGCGTTTTCTGCATGCGCTCAATTTCAGCATGCTGCTGCCGGGGCCGGAGGCGACCGAACTCGCGACCTACGCCGGCTGGCTGCTGCACGGCGTGCGCGGCGGGCTCGTCGCCGGGCTGCTGTTCGTGCTGCCCGGCGCCTTCGTGATGCTCGGCCTGACCTTGCTCTACGTCTATGGGCGCGGGCTCGGGCCGATCGACGGCGCGCTGTTCGGCATCAAGGCCGCCGTGCTGGTGATCGTGGTCGAGGCGCTCATCCGCATCGGCCGCCGCGCGCTCAAGAGCCAGTTGCTGGTGGCGATGGCCGCGCTCGGTTTCATCGCCATCTTCTTTTTCGCGGTGCCGTTTCCGCTGATCGTTCTGGCGGCGGCAGTGATCGGCTTTGCGGTCGCGCAGCGCGCGCCTGGACAACTTGGCCTTGGCCGATAACGCTGTGGTCGCGGCAACGCAACGCAAAGGCCGATGGACGCAGTTTGCCGTTTCGCTCGCGCTTGGCCTCATCTTGTGGTGGACGCCGGTCGCGCTCGCCGCGCTGCTGCTCGGCGGCGGGCATGTGCTGGTTGCGGTCGGACTGTTCTTTTCCAAGCTCGCCGTCGTCACCTTCGGCGGCGCCTATGCGGTGCTCGCCTATATGGCGCAGCAGGCGGTGGAAACGCATGGCTGGCTGACCGCGCCGGAAATGGTCGATGGCCTCGGCCTTGCCGAAACCACGCCCGGCCCGCTGATCCTGGTGACGCAATTCGTCGGCTTCATCGCCGCCTTCCGCGAGCCGGCGCCGTTTTCGCCGCTCGCCGCCGGCCTGCTCGGCGCCGCGATGACGACCTGGGTGACCTTCGTGCCGCCGATCCTGTGGATTTTCGCCGGCGCGCCCTTCATCGAGGAATTGCGCGGCAACCGGCGCCTCGCCGGTGCGCTGGCGGCGATCACCGCGGCGGTGGTCGGCGTGATCCTGAACCTGTCGGTCTGGTTTGCGCTGCATGTGCTGTTCGGCAATGTGACCGAACGGCACTTCGGCCCACTGCGCTGGTACGGTTTCGATCCGCTGGCGCTCGACCTGCGCGCCGCGGCTTTAGCGGGCATCGCCGCCGTGCTCGCTTTCGGCCTGCACCGCGGCCTGATCGAGGTGATCGTGATGATGGCGGCGCTCGGCGCCATCGCGCAGTATTTGCTTTAACGCTCGCGCGTCACCGCGCTCTCGTGCCAGCGCCGCAGCATGAAATGCGATAACGCCGACAGCACGAAGAAGATCGCAACGCCGGCGAGCGACAGCAGCAGCAGCGCCGCGAACATGCGCGGGATGTTGAGCCGGTAGCCGGATTCGGCGATGCGGTAGGCAAGGCCTGAGCCGGCGCCGGCCGAGCCCGCGGCGATCTCGGCCACCACCGCGCCGATCAGCGACAGCCCGCCGGCGATGCGCAGGCCGGCGAGCACCTGCGGCAGCGCCGAGGGCAGCTTCAGCTTCCACAGCACTTGCCAGCGCGACGCTTTATAAAGCTCGAACAGCGCCAGCAGATTGTGATCGACCGAGCTCAAGCCGAGCGTGGTGTTGGCGAGCACCGGAAAGAACGCCACGATCCAGGCGCAGGCCAGCACCGCCAAAGGCTGCGGCAGATAGATCAGCAGCAGCGGCGCGATGGCGACGACCGGCGTCACCTGCAAGATGACCGCGTAAGGGTAGAACGCGTGCTCGACGAAGCGCCATTGATTGAACGCCACCGCCAGCACGATGCCGCCGACCGCCGCCAGCAGGAAACCTTCGAAGGTGATGGTGAGCGTGACCAGCAACGAGCGCAAAAGCAGGTCGCGGTCGGCCACCAGCGTCGACAGAACCAGGCCCGGACCGGGCAGCACGTACGGCGGAATGGCGAAGGCGTCCACCGCCGCCTTCCAGCCCGCGGTGACCAGCACGAGCAAAAAGAGCGGCAGGCCGATGCGCAACGCGCGTTCGCTCATGACGCAGCCTCCGCCATGGCCTTGCCGAGCGCCTGCGCCACCTGCCGGCAGAAGCCGGCATAGTCGGCCGAGGTGCGGAAATGCTCGTCGCGCGGATAGGGCGCGGGGATGGCGATCTCGGTGAACACACGGCCGGGGCGCGGCGTCATCACCACAATGCGCTGCGACAGATAGACCGACTCGAACACCGAATGGGTGACGAAGATCACGGTGCGGCGCAGCTCCTGCCACAGCGCCAAGAGATCGTTGTTGAGCTTGAAGCGATTGATCTCGTCGAGCGCGGCGAAGGGCTCGTCCATCAGCAGCAGATGCGGCTCGGTGACCAGCGCGCGCGCGATGGAGGCGCGCATCTTCATGCCGCCGGACAATTCACGCGGGTAGCTTTGCGCAAAGTCGACGAGCCCGACGCGCGCCAGCGCCTGCGCGACGGCGGCATGCGGCGCATCCACGCCCGCAAGATCGAGCGGCAGCCGCACATTGCCGGCGACGTCCGCCCAGGGCATCAGCGTCGGCTCCTGGAACACGAAGCCGATCTTGCCGGCGGATTCCTCGCCGCCCGGCCATTCCACCGCGCCTTGCGAGGCCGCGCTCAGGCCGGCGATGATGCGCAGTGCCGTCGACTTGCCGCAGCCGGACGGGCCGAGCAGCGAGACGAATTCGCCGTCATGCACGGCGAGATCGAAGCCGCGCAGCGCAACCGTGCCGCGCTCGAACGCCTTGCCGACGTTGCGCAACGATACGATCGGTGCGGCTTGCGCACTCATTTCGGCCGCAGCTCGGCGCCGACGCCCTTGTTGACGAATTGCGTCGTAAAGGCGCGCTTGTAGTCGATCGTCGCCTTGACCACGCCGGCGCGCACCATCTTGTCGAAGAAGCTCTTCATGCGCGCGTCGGTCATGGCGCCGATGCCGAGCTTTATCGTGTCGCCGGAATCGACGATGCCGTATTGCTTCATCTTGGCGATGGAATAGGCCAAGAGCGCGTCGGTCATTTCCGGGTTTTGTTTCTTGATCAGCGCATTGCCCGGCCGGCTGTCGCCGTAGATGTAGTGATACCAGCCGATCGCCGAGGCATCGACGAAGCGTTGCACCAGATCGGGCTTCTTCTCCACCAGATCGCGCCGCGTCTCGATCAGCGTCGAATAGCTGTCGAAGCCGTGGTCGGCGAGCAGGAAGACCTTCGGCGTGAAGCCGCCCTGCTGCTCGATCGCGTACGGCTCGGAGGTGACGTAGCCCTGCATGGCCGAATGCTTGTCGGCGAGGAAGGGCTGCGCATTGAAGGTATAGGGCTTCACCTTGGATTCGTCGAAGCCGTAGTCGGCCTTCAGCCACTGGAAATAGCTGGCCATGCCTTCCTTGGAGACGAACAGCGTGCGCGTCTTAAGATCGTCGAATGACGTGACGTCCGGATGCGCGATCAGCACCTGCGGGTCCTTCTGGAAGCTCGCCGCCACCGCGATGGTCGGAATATTCTGCGCGACCGCGTCGAACGATTGCAGCGAGTTGGCGCTCATGAAGAAGTCGAGCTTGCCGACGGGCAGCAAAATGCGGTTGTTCACGTTCGGCCCGCCCGGCACGATGGTCACGTCCAGCCCGTATTTGCGGTAGGTGCCGTCGGCGAGCGCCTGGTAAAAGCCGCCGTGCTCGGCCTCCGCCACCCAATTGGTGCCGAAGCGGACCTTGTCGAGTGGCTCGCCCTGCGCCGGCGCCAAAGCGGCGGCAAAGCCAAGCAATATCGCGGCAATCCTCGTCATCCGCGCACTTTGTCATTGCCCCGCCGCCGCCGTCAAAGCGCTTTGAACCTTTTGCCGCGTGGCCGCGACCCATGGCTACCGCGGCCGCCAAGCCGCCCCAGGTTCAATCGGATGGAGCAAGCCATGACCAAGTCCAAGACCCTTGCCGCAGCCCTCGCCGCCATCACCATCGTCACCGCCGTCACCGCCAGCAGCGCCCAGGCCCGCCCGCGCTTCGGCGCCGGCCTCGGCATCGGCCTTGCCGTCGGCGCGCTGGTCGGCGCCGCCGCCGTCTCCAGCAGCTATGGCGAGCCGGTCTACGCCTATCGCGAATGCCATTACGTCCGCCGCCACGACCGCTGGGGCAACGTCTATGTGACCAAGGTTTGCGAGGACTAATCCGGCCTCATCGCCATCGATCGGCGCCCGCCCCCGTCCATCCCCGCGCCGATCGCCAAGACCCGCCCGGCATGTCCCCGTCCGGGCGGGTCGCTTTTTTGCGGAACTCCGGCGGCAGCAGGCTGGCTTGCCTTGGCCCTAGCGATTTGCATTGATAATCCGAACAAACAGCCGCAGCCGGTGCCGGCAAGCGGACCCATAAACGCCCAAGGGAGGATTCCATGCCGCTTGCAAAAAGCCTGCTCACAATTGCGTTTGCAACCGTGCTGTCGGTGGCAACCGCGGCCGCGCAGACCGAAATCAAATTCGGCCATGTCGGCGAGCCCGGCTCGCTGCTCGAAATGAACGCGCTGGAATTCGCCAAACGCGCCAATGCCAAGCTCGGCGACAAGGACAAGGTCGTGGTCTACGGATCGAGCCAGCTCGGCAGCGATTCCGAGCTGATGAAGAAGCTGAAACTGGGAACCGTCGATCTGGCGCTGCCCTCGACGGTGATGTCGTCTTATGTGCCGAGCTTCGGCCTGTTCGAAATGCCCTATCTGGTCAAGGACCGCGCGCACATGGCGCGCATCCGCGATCAGATCGTCTTCCCGACGATGGTGCCGCAAGCCGAAAAAGTCGGCTACCACATCATCGGCGTGTGGGAAAACGGCTTCCGCCAGATCACCAACAACAAGCATCCGATCGTGAAGCCCGCCGATCTGCAGGGCATCAAATTGCGCGTGCCGAAAGGCGTCTGGCGCGTGAAGATGTTCAAGGCCTATGGCGCCAACCCGACACCGCTCGCCTTCTCGGAAGTGTTCGTCGCGCTGCAGACCGGCGCCATGGACGGCCAGGAAAACCCGCTGGCGCAGATCTTCACCGGTCGCTTCCAGGAAGTGCAGAAGTACCTGTCGATGAGCGGCCACGTCTACTCGCCGACCTATGTCGTGGCCGGCGCGAGCTGGAAGCGGCTGCCGGCCGACGTGCAGAAGATCCTGGAAGATACCGCGAAGGAGATGCAGCCGGTCGCCTTGAAGCAGGGCGCCGATCTGGATAACGAGCTGCTCGACAAGATCAAGAAGAGCCGGGCATCAAGGTGAACGAGGTCGACAAGGATGCGTTCATCGAGGCCAGCAAGCCGATCTACGACGAATTCGGCAAGGAAGTGCCGGGCGGCAAGGAGCTGATCGACAAGGCGCTCGCGCTCGGCCACAAGTCGTCCTAACCATAAGCAAATGCTGCGGGCCGGCCTCGAACGGGCCGGCCCAATGCTTCCGCTGCAAAGTCCGGGGATGTTTCCTTGAGCTTGTCTCGTATACGCGCGGGCTTCGAGCGGTTGCTTGAAGTCATCGTCCTCGTGTTGATGGTGGCGCTGACCGCTACTGATCATCGCCGGCGCCATCTTTCGCTATATCGGCAAACGCGCTCTCCTGGTATGACGAACTCGCCTCGATCGGGCTGGTCTGGCTCACCTATTACGGCTCGGCGCTGGCGGCGCTGCGCGGCGCGCATATCGGCGTGCCGGGCCTGGTCAACGCCATGCCGCCAAAGGCGCGGCTGATCACGACCTTGTTCGCCGAAAGCATGGTCTTCCTCTTTTTCGGGCTGCTCGCGATCTACGGCGTGCAGGTGCTGCTGATCCTGCACGGCGAGCATTTGGTCAGCATGCCGGAAGTGCCGACGCAGCTGACCCAGTCGGCCATCCCGGTCGGCGCCGTGCTGTTCATGATCGCCGAAGCCTTGCGGCTTCCGGAAATCCTGCACGACGCACGCACCACGGGCTTTGTCGACCTTGAGATCAAGGAGGCGCTCGAACTCGGCCACGTGGCCGACCCGAACGAGGACAAGAAGGCCGGAGGCGCGCGATGACCATCGCCTTGATGCTCATCGGCATGCTGGCGCTGGCGCTGCTCAACGTGCCGATCGCGGTCGCGCTCGGCATCGTCGCCAGCGCCGCCATCCTCATGATCCAGGGCCCCAACAGCCTGCCGAACATGGCGCTGGTGATGTTCGACGGCGCGTCGAGCTTCCCGCTGCTCGCCATTCCGCTGTTCATCCTCGCCGGCGCCATCATGAACGCGTCCAGCATCTCGCGCCGGCTGATCGCGTTCACGTCGGCCTGTTTCGGCTGGGTGCGCGGCGGGCTGTCGATGGTGACGATCGGCGCCTCGATGTTCTTCGCGGAGATTTCCGGCTCGGCGGTGGCCGGCGTCGCCGCGCTCGGCACCATCCTCATTCCGGCCATGCGCTCGCGCGGCTATTCCAAGGAATTCGCCGCCGCGATCTCGTCCTCGTCCGCCAGCCTCGCCATCATCATCCCGCCGTCGATTCCGATGATCCTTTACGCGGTGATGGCGCAGACCTCGGTGGTGAAGATGTTCGTCGCCGGCATTCTGCCCGGCATCGTCGGCGCCATCGGGCTCGCGGTCGCGGCCTATATTCAGGCTGTGCGCTACGATTTCCCGGTCGAGGAAAGATTCCAGCTCGCCCGCGTCTGGCAGACGTTCAAGGAGGCGTCCTGGGCTTTTCTGCTGCCCGTCATCATTCTCGGCGGTATTTTCGGCGGTTTCGTCACCGCCACCGAAGGCGCCGGTCTCGCCGTCGCCGCCGCGCTGCTGATCGGCGGCCTGATCTACCACGACCTGAAACTGCGCGACCTGCACAAGGCCTGCATCGACGGCGCCGTGCAGACGGCGGTGGTCATGCTGCTGGTTGCGAGCTCGGCGCTGATCGGCACCTTCCTCACCGAGGCGAAACTGCCGCAGGCCTTGGCGCAAAGCATCACCGGCGTGACCTCGAACCCCTATGTCGTGCTGCTGCTGCTCAATGTGTTCTTCCTGATCCTCGGCATGTTCCTGCATTCGGCGGCGGCGATCATTCTCACCGTTCCGATCGTGATGCCGATGATCGCCGCGGTGCACATCGACCCGATTCATTTCGGGCTGGTGCTGACGCTCAATCTCGCCATCGGCCAGCAGACGCCGCCGGTGGCGAGCGTGCTGATCGCGTCCTGCGCCATCGCCAAGTCCGACATCTGGGAAACCACCAAGGTCAATCTGCCGTTCATCGCGGCGCTGCTGGTGGTGCTGTTGCTCTGCACCTATGTGCCGTGGATCTCGCTGGTGCTGGTGAACTTGTTCTACGGAAGCACGGGCTAAAATCCGGCGCGCACCAGCGCGGCA
The DNA here is from genome assembly GCA_963742375.1 of uncultured Alphaproteobacteria bacterium. Taxonomy (GTDB): domain Bacteria; phylum Pseudomonadota; class Alphaproteobacteria; order Rhizobiales; family Xanthobacteraceae; genus Pseudolabrys. Next base: position 712,310 of record CAVULP010000005.1, on the reverse strand, counting down.
CCCTCCACCATCGCCTGCATCTTGCCGAACGCCACCTGGCGCGGCAGATATTTCATGCCGCAATCCGGCGCGATCACCAGCCGCTCCGGTGGCACATAGGCAAGTGCCTTGCGGATGCGCGCGGCGACGATCTCCGGCGTCTCGACATTCATGTCGGACAGATCGATGACGCCGAGGATAATGGTCTTGCCCGGCAGCTTTTCGAGCACCGAGCAGTCGAGATTGGGCTTGCGCGGTTTCGATCGAGACCTGCTGCACGGCTGAGCCGGCCAGCTCCGGCAGGAACGAATAGCCCTCCGGCCGCACGTGGATGATGGCGGCATAGCCGAAGCAGATGTGAATGGCGATGGTGCCTTTGACGCCGTCGAGCGCGGCCTCAAGCCCCTTCAGCCCGATCTTGCGCGCCTTGTCGGGACGCGCCTGCATCTACGGCTCGTCGATCTGCACGATGTCGGCGCCGGCCGCGAACAGATCCTTGATCTCGGCGTTCACCGCCGCGGCGTAGTCGAGCACCATCTCCTGCTCGTCCTTGTAGAAATCGTTCTGCGCCTGCTGCGACATCGTGAAGGGGCCGGGCACCGTCATCTTGATCGTGCGGCTCGGTGTTGGCGCGCAGGAATTGCAGGTCGCGCAGCTCGACCGGATGCTTGCGGCGGACTTTGCCGGTGACGCGCGGCACCGGATTGGGATGGCCGGAGCGGTCGAGCGCGGTGCCGGGATTGTCGATGTCGACGCCTTCCAGCGCGGTGGCGAAGCGGTTGGAATAGCTTTCGCGCCGCTGCTCGCCGTCGGTGATGATGTCGAGGCCGGCGCGCTCCTGGTCGCGGATGGCGATGAGCGTGGCGTCGTCCTGCGCTTCGCTCGAGATACTCCGGCGCCACCCGCCACAATTCGCGCGCGCGCACGCGCGGCGGGAATCGGCCGGCGAGTTTCTTGCGGTCGATCAGCCAGTCCGGCTGCGCATAGGAGCCGACCAGCGAGGTCGGCAGCAGCGGCAACGGCATCGTGTCCTCCCGAGCTGCTTTCTTTTACGTCAGGGGCGCGCCGCTTCCAAGCTCATCGCCAGCACGCGCGCGACATGCAGCGCGTCGCGCTCGGCGCCGTCGTGGATCTGATGCCGGCACGAGGTGCCGTCGGCCACGATCAGCGCATCGGGCGGCGCTCTTGCGCACCGCCGGCAAGCAGCGACAATTCGCCCATCTTGAGCGAGACGTCGATGGTGTCGGCGTCGTAGCCGAACGCGCCGGCCATGCCGCAGCAGCTCGATTCCACCGTCTCGACGCCGAGCTCGGGCACCAGCTTCAGCACGCTTTCCACCGCGCCCATGGCGTCGAACGCCTTCTGATGGCAGTGGCCGTGCACCAGCGCTTTGCGCGCCAACGGGCCGAGCGGCAGATTGAGGCGGCCGGCGGCCTGCTCACGTGCAAGAAATTCTTCCAGCAGCAGCGCGCTGCCGGCAAGCTTTTCGGCCGGCTCGCTCTTGATCAGCGCCGGCAGCTCGTCGCGGAAGGTGAGCAGGCAGCTCGGCTCCAGCCCGATCACCGGCATGCCGCGCGCGACGTAAGGCGCCAGCGCCTCGAGCGTGCGCTCCATCTCGCGCCTGGCCTCGCCGATCTGACCGACCGAGAGAAAAGTGCGGCCGCAGCACAGCGGGCGCTCGTCGCCGTCATTGGGCAGCAGCGCATGCACGCGATAGCCGCCGGCCACCAGCACACGCAGAGCGGCGTCGAGATTCTCGCGCTCGAAATAGCGGTTGAAGGTGTCGGCGAACAGCACGACGTCGCGGCTCAAATCGCCGGCCGTTGCGGCGGAATATGACCAGTCGGAGCGGTCCTGGTAAATGTCCGCGCGCCATTTCGGCAGGCTGCGGCGGCGCGAAAAGCCGGCGAAGAGTTCGCGACGGCCTGGCGCAGCACCGGACTGTCATTGCGCAGATTGAACAGGCGCGGGTGCCGCGCGGCATAAGGCGCATAGCGCGGCAGCCAGCCGACCAGCCGGTCGTGCAGCGTGAGGCCGTGCTTGGCCGCGTGCGCCGCCTTAACCTCGATCTTCATGCGCGCCATGTCGACGCCAGTCGGACATTCGCGCCGGCAGGCCTTGCAGGAGACGCAGAGCTTGAGCGTCTCGGCCATCTCGTCGGAGGCGAGCGCGTCGGGCCCGAGCTGGCCGGTGAGCGCGAGCCGCAGCGTATTGGCGCGGCCGCGCGTGACGTCGCGCTCGTCGCGCGTGACGCGATAGCTCGGGCACATCACGCCGCCGGCGAGCTTGCGGCAGGCGCCGTTGTTGTTGCACATCTCGATCGCGCCCAGGAATCCGCCGCCGGCGCCCGGAAAGGCCGACCAGTCGAGATGGGTTTTGACGTCCTCGCCGTGATAGCCGGGCGCGTAACGGAACAGGCTGCGGTCGTCGAACTTCGGCGGCCGCACGACCTTGCCGGGATTGTAGAGGCCGTGCGGATCGAAGCGGTCCTTCACCTCCTCGAAGGCGCGCGTCAGGCGCTGCCCGAACATCGGCTCGTTGAATTCCGAGCGCACCAGGCCGTCGCCGTGCTCGCCGGAATGCGAGCCCTTGTACTCGCGCACCATGGCGAAGGCCTCCTCGGCGATCTCGCGCATGGCGTGGACGTCTTTTTCCTGCCGCAGATTGAGCACCGGCCGCACATGCAGGCAGCCGGAGCCGGCATGCGCGTACCAGGTGCCGCGCGTGCCGTGCTTTTCGAAAATTTGCGTCAAGCGAGACGTGTATTCGGCGAGATGCTCGAGCGGCACCGCGCAATCCTCGACGAAGGAGACCGGTTTGCCCTCCTCCTTCATCGACATCATGATGTTGAGGCCGGAGGTGCGCACCTCGGCGATCGCCGCCTGCAAGTCCGGGCTGAGCACCTCGACCACGCCGCCCCATTTGGCGCCTTGTCTGTCCCAGCCGAAGCCGAGATCGCCGATCAGCTCCTTGAGCTCCGCCAGCTTGCGCAGATTGTCTTCCTGGTCGTCATCGCCGAATTCGACCACCAGCACCGCCTCCGGCGTGCCGCGCACGAATTTGTCCAGCGTGGGCTTAAAGATCGGAATTGCGCGCGCCAGCCCGATCATGGTGCGGTCGATCAGCTCGACCGCGATCGGGGCTAAGCCGCACGATGTGCTGCGCCGCATTCATCGCCTCGTGGAAGCTGCCGAAATGCACCGCGCCGACCGCGCGGCGGCCGAGCAGCGGCGAGAGCGTCAGCTCGATGCGGGTCGAGAAGGCGAGCGTTCCTTCCGAGCCGACCAGCACGTGCGAGAGATTGATGTTGTTGCGCCCCGGTACCAGCGCGTCGAGATTGTAGCCGCCGACCCGGCGCTGCACCTTGGGAAAGCGCGCCTCGATCTCGTCGGCCTCGCGCGCGCCGATGGCGAGCAGATCGCCGGCAAGCGGACGCAAAGGCGCCGGCACGTCGTTGATATTGCCGCCGAGCGGGCCGAAATGCGCGAGCGCGCCGTCGGCCAGCACCGCTTCGATCGAGACCACATTGTCGCGCATGGTGCCGTAGCGCATCGAGCGGCCGCCGCAGGAATTATTGGCCGCCATGCCGCCGATGGTGGCGCGCGAGGACGTGGAGATATCGACCGGAAACCAGAGCCCGTGACGCCTTGAGCTGGCGGTTCAAGTCGTCGAGCACGATGCCGGGCTCGACCGTGCAACGCGCGCGCTTGACGTCGAGATCGAGGATGCGCGTCGAGTATTTCGAGCAGTCGATCACCAGGGAGGAGCCGACCGTCTGCCCGGCCTGCGAGGTGCCGCCGCCGCGCGCCAGCACGCTGACGCCTTCGGCGCGCGCAAGGTCAATCGCGCGCTCGGCCTCTTCGACCGTGCGCGGGGCCACCACGCCGACCGGCATGATCTGGTAATGCGAGGCGTCGGTGGCATAGCGGCCGCGCGTGAAGCGGTCGAAATGCACATCGCCACTCAACTCGGCCTTCAGCCGCCGTTCCAGGCCGGGCATCACTACCGCCACGGCATTTTTCCTTTTTGGGCCCCGGCCTAGCCTATGCATAAGGGCTAGTTTGCCTTGCGGAAAACCGCTTGACCGCAATGTTACATTCATAGTTCAACGCAGCAAGCACCGCTCCCTGGCCGGGACGGGCCGGGAACACTACGAAAATCCCTTGAGTTAGCGCCGTTTAGGAGTGGACTGGCTATGGCTAAGAATTCGTCGCGTGCCGTCGGGCGTCACTTTCTGCATATTCCGGGGCCGACCCCGCTGCCCGACCGCGTGCTGCGGGCGATGGACACGCCCATCATCGACCATCGCGGTCCGGAATTCGCGCGGCTGGCCAAGAAATGCCTCGACGGCATCAAGACCATCTTCAAGACCACCAATCCGGTGATCATCTACACCGCCACCGGCACCGGCGCCTGGGAAGCCGCGCTCGTCAACACGCTGTCGCCCGGCGACAGAGTGCTGATGGTGGAGACCGGCCAGTTCGCCTTGCTGTGGAAGAAGATGGCCGAGAAGCTCGGCCTCAAGCCGGAATTCATCACCACCGACTGGCGCACCGGCGTCGACGCCGCCGCGGTCGAAGCGCGCTTGCGCGAGGACAAGGGCAAGGAGATCAAGGCGGTCTGCTTCCTGCACAACGAAACCTCGACCGGCTGCCTGTCGCCCGTGAACGACGTGCGCAAGGCGATCGACAAGGCCGACCATCCGGCGCTGCTGATGGTCGACACCATCTCCTCGCTCGCCTCCACCGACTACCGGCACGACGAATGGGGCGTCGACGTCACCGTCGGCGGCGCGCAGAAGGGCCTGATGCTGCCGCCCGGCATGTCGTTCAACGCGGTGAGCGACAAGGCGCTCGCCGCCAACAAGACCGCCAAGCTGCCGAAGTCGTTCTTCGCCTGGGACGAGATGCTGACCATGAACAAGATCGGCTTCTTCCCCTACACGCCGGCGACGCAGATGCTGCAAGGGCTCGCGGTCGGCATCGAGATGCTGCACGAGGAAGGACTCGACAACGTGTTCGCGCGTCATGCGCGGCTGGCGGAAGCGACCCGCCGCGCAGTGAAGACCTGGGGCCTGGAGACCGTCTGCCGCGATCCGAAATATTATTCGCCGACCTTGACCGCCGTGCTGCTGCCGGAAGGCCACGACGCCGATGCGTTCCGCGCGCTGGCGCTCGAGCACTTCAATATTTCCTTCGGCTCCAGCTTCGGCGCCCTGGCCGGCCGCTATTTCCGCATCGGTCATCTCGGCGATATCAACGACACCATGCTGATGGGCGCGCTGTCGGTCACTGAAATGGCGCTGTCGCTTGCCGGCGTTCCGCACAAGAAGGGCGGCGCGCAGGCGGCGATGGATTATCTGGTGTCGCAGCACGGCAGCGCCGCCAAGCAGGCGGCGGAGTAAGAATTCATCCGCTCGTCCCCGCGACCAGCCTACGTCGCGTCGCGAGCTTCGGCGAGTTCATGTCTGCCGAGGCGAGCGCATGGCGACGGGTTCCCGCTTTCGCGGGAACTGACCGCTTGCGCGAATCGGATTGCAGCACGCGTTCGACAAATTCCGAAATGACCTTCAGCGTCGCCTCCGCGCGCCTCGCGCTGCGGCGAATGTTTCGCGCCCGGCAAGAGCGCGACCTCGACCGGGCAATAGCACTCGCGTGTCGCCGCCTCGATCTGCTTGACCGTGCCGTATTGGTCGTCCGCGCCCTGCACGATCAACATCGGCACGCGGATGTAGGCGAGGAACTCGGTGATGTCCCAGTTGCGGAAATCGGGATCGAGCCAGGCGCCGTTCCAGCCCTTGAAGGCGTTGTCGACGTCGGCGTGCCAGCGCGAAAGCTTCGCGCGCAGGTCGGTTGTCTCATAGGCCATGCGCGCTTCTTCGATCGACTTGATGCCTGGAGTCCTCGGTGAAGAAATGCGGCGCGATCAGCACCAGGGCGCCGACGCGGTGATCCTGATGCGAGCCCGCATAGATCGCAGCGATCGAGGCACCGTCGCTGTGGCCGATCAAAAGGCCGCGCTGGAAGCCGATTGTCTCGAGCAGGCGCGGCAGCACATCGCGCGCTTCGTCGTGCATATAGCTGAGCGGCCGCGGCAGCTTGACCGGGCTCGATTGGCCGTAGCCGGCGCGCGAATAGACGAACACGCCGCAGCCGGTCGCCTTCTGCAGTCTGTCGGGAAAGTCGCCCCACAGCCCGACGCAGCCGAGCCCCTCGTGCAGCAGCACCAGCGTCGGCGCCGCGTCCGAACGCGGCCCGATCATGCGGTATTCCAGGCGCTGCGAGCCGAGGGAGAGGAAGCCGGAGTCGTCCAATGGCATCGGCGACTACGGCGAGCCTTCCGCCCGCAACTTGAAGCGCTGGATCTTGCCGGTCGCGGTCTTCGGCAGGTCGGCGCGGAACTCGATCCAGCGCGGATATTTGTAGGGCGCGAGCAGGTGCTTGACGTGGTCCTGCAGCGTGCGGGCGAGTTCCTCGCTGGCCTTGTCGGGCAATTTCAGCACGACGAAGGCCTTCGGCTTGATCAGCCGCTCCTCGTCGAACCAGCCGACCACCGCGGCTTCCAGCACCTCCGGATGCGAGGACAGCGCCGCCTCGACCTCGAACGGCGAGACGTAGATGCCGGACACCTTCAGCATGTCGTCCTGGCGGCCGGCGCAGACGTAATAGCCGTCTTCGTCCTCGATATATTTGTCGCCCGAGCGCGTCCATTCGCCCAGGAAGGTCGAGCGCGATTTCTCGCGGTTGTTCCAGTACATGATCGCGCTGGTCGGCCCGCGCACATGAAGCTCGCCCAACTCGCCCTGCTTCACGGGCAGACCGTCGTCGCCAATCAATTTGATCTCGTAGCCTGGCACCGGCTTACCGGTGGTGCCGTATTTGGTCTCGCCCGGCTTGTTGGTGAGATAGATATGCAGCATCTCGGTGGTGCCGAGCCCGTCATAGATATCGACCCCGTAGCGCTCCTTCCAGCGCGTGGCGATCTGTTCGGGCAGCGCCTCGCCGGCCGAGATGCAGCGGCGGATCTTCACGTCCGATTTCTGCGGCACGGCGGGACTCGCGAGAAATGCCGCGTAGAAGGTCGGCACTGCGCAGAACAAAGTGACCGGATATTGCTTGAGCAGCGCGGCGACGCCGTCGGGCGTCGGCCGTTCCGGATTGAGGATCGTGGTCGCGCCGACCGTGAGCGGAAACGTCATGGCATTGCCGAGGCCATAGGCGAAGAAAAGTTTGGCCACCGAATAGACCACGTCGCTTTCTTTGTAGCCGGCAATCGGCGTGCCGTAGAGATCGGCGGTCAGTTTCAAGCTGGCGTGGACATGCACGGCGCCCTTCGGCCTGCCGGTCGAGCCGGAGGTGTAGAGCCAGAACGCCATGTCGTCGGCCGTGGTCGGCGCGGTGTAATCCTCCGGCTCGTCGGCGCCGATCACGTCCTCGAACAGCCGGTAGCTGTGCGGATTGGCCCCCGACACGATGACGTGCTCGAGGTCCGGGCTCTGCTTGATGAGCTTCTCGAATTTCGGAAACAGCGCTTCCGACACCACCAGGCACTTGGCGCGGCTGTCGGCCAGCATGAAGCGGTAGTCGTCCTCGGTCATCAGCGTGTTGACCGGCACCGCGATGATGCCGGCCTTCAGGCAGCCGAGAAAGGCGGTCGGCCAGTCGACGGTGTCGAGCAGCGCCAGCAGCACGCGCTCTTCGCGGTGCAGGCCGAGGCCGCGCAGTGCGGCGCCGAACCGCGCCACCCGGTCGGCGAGCTGGCGGTAGGTGAGCGTGTGCCGGCCATCGATATAGGCCGGCTTGTCGGCGCGGCCGGCGTCGAGATTGCGTTGCAGGACGTCGGCGGCAAAATTGTAGTCGCGTGGGACTTCGCCCAACGCGACGGAGGCCGGACTCACCGCGGCTGTCATAGCTTTTCCTCCCGGCGGCAGCGAAGCCGCTTTTGGGCGAATTATGCGAGGCATGGGCCGCCGCTGCAACGCGATTATAATTCCGGCAGCTTCGGTCATGACGCCTTTTCCCGCGCGGCGCGCTGTACGCGGCGGCCGGAGCGGGTAAGGTTGCCTTACCCTTTTCCTTGTCACGGCCGCGCCATGGCCTGGCTATGACTAAAGTCAAACCGCCTGTGAGGAACGACCCATGATTTTCAGCCGGGACCGCATCCTGACCACCCATGTCGGCAGCCTGCCGCGCAACGAGAAACTGTCCGAACTGCTGGTCAAGCGCGAAGCCAGCGAACAATTCGACCCCGCCGAGATGGCCGCCGAAATGGACAAAGCGGTGCGCCACGTGGTCGACAAGCAGGTGGAAGCCGGCATCGACATCGGCAATGACGGCGAGCAGCAGCGGGTCGGCTTTCAGACCTATGTGCCGCAGCGCATGAGCGGCTTCGGCGGCGTGTCGAAGCGGCGGCGCGGCAAGGAATTCGAGGAATTCCCCGAGCTGGTGGCGAGCCTGATGCGGCGCTTTCCCCATGTCAGCAAGCAGCAGAACGCGCCGGAATGCCAGGCCGAGCTGAAGTATCTCGACATCAAGCCGCTGCAAGGCGAGATCGCGCGCTTCAAAAAGATCGCGCAAGGCAAGTTCGCCGAGCAGTTCATGACGGCGCCCTCGCCCGGCATCATCTCGACCACCATGCTCGACGCGTTCTACGGCTCGCAGGACAAGTATCTCGAGCGCGATCTCGCGCGAGATGAAGAACGAGTATCAGGCGATCCACAAGGCCGGCCTGCTGCTGCAGATCGACGCGCCCGACCTCGCCATGGACCGCACCATGATGTACCGCGACCTCGACGATGCCGGCTTCGTCAAAGCGGTCGAGCGGCACATCGGCGCCATCAATGACGGCATCGCCGGCATTCCGCGCGAGCGCGTGCGGCTGCACGTGTGTTACGGAAATTGGGAAGGCCCGCACGTCTTCGACGTTCCGCTGGTGAAGATCCTGCCGGCGCTCTATCAGGCGCAGGTCGGCGCGCTGTCGATCGAGTTTTCCAATCCGCGCCACGCCCACGAATACGCGGCATTCAAGACGCATCCGCTGCCCAAGGACATGCTGCTGGTGCCCGGCGTGGTAGAGACCACGTCCAATTTCGTCGAGCATCCCGAAGTGGTGGCGCGCCGCATCGAGGAGGCGGTGGCCGCGGTCGGCGAGCGCGAGCGCGTGATCGCCGGCACCGATTGCGGCTTCGGCACGTTCACCAACCGGGAATGGGTGATCGAGCCGGCGGTGTGGCTCAAGCTCAAGGCGATCCGGCAAGGCGCCGATATCGCCTCGGCGCGGCTGTGGGGCAAGAAGAGCGCGGCGTGATTGCGTCCGCGGGTGCGCCGGAGCTGTTTCCCGGCGGCCCCGTGAGGCCTATAATGCCGCCATCCCGCCAGCTTATAAAGCCGGCCAGCCAATAAGCCCCATAAGGGAGGAAACGCCATGGACGAGAGAACGCGCGACCCGCTGAAGATCACCGCCGAGGACATCAACCCGCGCTACAATTGGGGCCGCCATCTGCCGGTGCTCGGCACCATGGGCGTCGATTTCGAGGAGCGCGTCGATTACCGGCGCATGCACCGCTACCGGCTCGGCCGCGCGCAGGCCGCGCTGGAGAAGTCCGATCTCGGCGCGCTGCTGCTGTTCGACGACAACAACATCCGCTACGTCACCTCCACCAAGATCGGCGAATGGGCGCGCGACAAGCTGTCGCGCTGGACGCTGCTGGTGCGCGGCAGCAGCGATCCGATCCTGTGGGACTTCGGCTCGGCCGCGGTCCACCACAGGCTCTATTCGCCCTGGCTCAAGCCGGAGAACTGCAAGGCCGGCCTCGTCGGCCTGCGCGGCACCGTCGACCCTGCGTTTGGCCTGATGAAGCGCCACGCCGAGGAAATGGCCTCGATCCTGAAAGAGGCCGGCGTCGCCAAGATGCCGGTCGGCGTCGACATCATCGAGCCGCCGATGATGTTCGAACTGGAAAAGGCCGGCCTCAAGATCAAGGACGGCCAGCAGGTCATGCTGAGCGCGCGCGAGGTCAAGTCGTCCGACGAGATCGCGCTGCTCAACCGCGCCGCCGCCATGGTCGACGGCGCCTACGACCTGGTCAACGAAATCCTGCGTCCGGGCATCCGCGAAAACGACATCGTCGCCGAGGTCAACAAGTTCCTCTACACGCACGGCTCCGACGACGTCGAAGCGGTCAACGCCATTTCCGGCGAGCGCTGCAGCCCGCATCCGCATAACTTCACCGACCGCATGATCCGGCCGGGCGATCAGGCCTTCTTCGACATCCTGCAAGCCTTCATGGGCTATCGCACCTGCTATTACCGCACCTTCAACGTGGTGCGCGCGACGGCGGCGCAACACGACGCCTACAAGATGGCGCGCGAGTGGCTCGACAACGCCATCGCCCGCATCAAGCCGGGCGCCAGCACGGCGCATATCTGCGAGGTGTTTCCGAAGGCGGACGAGTTCGGCTTCCCCGACGAAATGACGGCCTTCGGCCTGCAATTCGCGCACGGGCTCGGGCTCAACCTGCACGAGCGGCCGATCATCTCGCGCGTGGTGTCGATGGATCATCCGACCGAGATCAAGGAAGGCATGGTGTTCGCGATCGAGACCTACTGCCCGGCGACCGACGGCTTCTCGGCCGCGCGCATCGAGGAGGAGGTCGTGGTCACCGACAAAGGCTGCCGGCTGATCTCGCTGTTCCCGGCGGAGGAATTGCCGATCAGCGCGAAGTATTGAGCTCAATCGGCCTCATGCTGAGGAGCATCGCGCAGCGATGCGTCTCGAAGCATGGGGCCGCCCCCATCCCTCGAGACGCGCACCTAGCGGTGCGCTCCTCAGGATGAGGGCGGATTAAAGCAGTTAGTATATCGATGCGGACGCCACCCAATATTCCCCGCTACGTCTCGCCCAAGGAGCGCGCCGAAAATCGCGCGCGCTGGATTCACTTTGCCTACTGGGTGGCGGTCGCCATTCCGGCGACGATCGCGCTGATCATGTTCGGCTACAGCGACCAGGCGCCAGGCTGGCTGCGCGCGGCAACCGCCAACGTCGACGCCGTGTTCGGCTTTCCGGTGCTGCGGCTGATCGCCTGGATAGCGTCCTAGTCAAATTCCCATGGCCTGCTCGAAGGCGCGGCGGACCTCGGGCGGCTGTCCGTAGTGGTGGCGGAAGCCGACGAGGCGCTCCTTCGAGAGAGGATGCTTGTCGTAGTCGGCCAGCGGCACGCCGCTCGACATTGTCATCTGCGCATCAGTCGGGCAGCGGCACGCAGATCGCCTTCTCGACCGCGCGCCTGGCGGCGGCAATCGAAGGTCGGCAGCACGATGTTGCCCGAGACGGGTCCGCGCCCGTCGCCTCCTGTCGAGGTCGGCGAGATTTCGCGCGTCGCCATTTCGACGATGCGCAGCGCCTGCTCGTAATCGCTATGGTGCGGTCGATGTCGCCCTTGCCCGCCAGGCGGCGCCGCGGTTGTTGTAGGCGCGCACGAATCCTGGTGAGCTTGATGGCGTGGTTGTAGTCGAGATGGCACGCGTAGTCCCCTGTGGCGTCGTGCGTCGCCGAGATTGGTGAGGAAACCGCCTGCGGCTCCCAGCCTTATCGGCTCGTCGAAGATCGGCGATGGAGCGGTCGTGGTCTCCGTTCGTCCTACCGGACAGGCCGCCATTCGAAATGCATGCCGAGATCGATCTTGATCGGCCTGGCGCGCGTCGGCGACCGACCAGTTCGGATCACCAGCCGCCTGTAGGCGGCCCCGCGGTTGGTAAGGCGCGCCGCGTAGACGAAGCCGTGATCGAACTCGTCATAGTCCTTGATGACGCGCGGTAGTCTTGTCCTGAAGTAGCAGGCGACGCCGCGGTCCATTGAAGTGCACGGGGTCGATCGAGCCGCAGCGCACTTGTAACCAGTCGATGGAACGGTCGAACTGCTCGATCGTCGCTGAAGCCGTTGCGCGAAGGTCGAACGGCTCCCACACCGTCCTTCGGGCGTCGAGCCGCACCGCCCATTGGCGTCGCACAGCACGCGGTCGAGCTTGCCGCACCGGATAGGCGGCGAGCGCCGCAGACGGCGCGCGCATTTTCGGATCGGGCGATGGCGCGGTCGAAGTCGGCGAAGGCGGCCTTCATCTTGTTGCCGTACCAATTGGCGGCGCCGCGATTGGCCAGCCGTTTGGACAGCGTCCTCGGCTTGGCGTCCTTGGCGTCCTCGATCAGGCGCGTGCAGGCGGCGATGCGCTGCTCCGGCGACGCGCGCAGTCCGTAACCGCCGCCGCCGTCCCTGTAGAGCGTCAGATCCTCGCCGAGCAGGCGCACCGGCTTGATCGGCGTTTCGAGCCGTGAACTCGCTGGCGCCGGCAATCGGCATCCAGTAACGGCGCAACAGAGTGCCCATCGGCGTTCCGGGCCCGACGCGGGTGAGTATGTCGTTCCTGGCAGCGGTGAGCATGGCGAATGCCTTTTTTGTGCTCGCTTACCCCGCCTTCGCCTGCTTCTCGCGCAAATGCGGGAAGCGCTCGGACAGCAGCGAGCCGGCATAGAAGGTCGGCGCGAAGGACCGATGCGACCGGATATTGTCGAACCAGGTGACGACGCGCGGCAGGTCCTGCCAGTCGGCCAGGCCGAGATCGTGCATGCGCACCAGCGCCGGCATCACCGCCACGTCGGCGAGCGTGATGTCCTTGCCGAGCAGCCAGGGGCCGCCGCTCTTTTCGATCTCGGCGTCCATGCGCTCATAGCTGCGGCGCAAGCGCGCCAGCGCCGCGTCCATTTCGGCCTTGGGGAAGCCGGTCTGCCCCATGGTCATCATGAATTCGCGCCGCAGCGGCTTCGACTCCGCCATGGCGACGAAATCCTCGCGGCTCATCTTCTGGAAGCTCGGCAGGAAGGCGAGGTTGAAGGTCGGCACGCGCACGGCGGCGGCCGGCATCTCGTCGATGAAATGCATGAGCGTGCGCATGCGCGCGCGCGCAACCGGGATCTTCCGGCGTGAAGCTCGTCGTCGGGCGCGACCTCGTCGAGATATTCGGTGATGACGGTGGAATCGATGACGATCTGCCCGTCGTGGTCGAGCGTCGGCACGACGCCGTTGGGATTGAGCTTGAGATAATCGGGCTTGAGCTGGTCGCCGGCCAGCAGATTGAGCTTCACCTCGTCGAAGGCGAGCCCCTTGGAATTGAGCACGAAGCGCACCCGCTGGCTGCAGGTCGATTGCGGCGCGTTGTAGAGCTTGAAGGCCATGGCGTTCTCCCGTTTCCGGCGGCAATGATGCGATTATTTCGCCCCGCGCAAATCCACCGCTAAATTTACGGCCATTTTACTTGTGAGCGGGCGCGCGCTCGCGTTGAGTGGTCAGGTGCATGGCTGCCGTTTTTCCTCCCTTCAGGCTTGGACGGCGGTCACAATCCTCCACTTATGCACGTAGGGGCCGCGCCAGCGGCTCCCTTTTTTTGTCGCACGCTGCCAAATGTAGGCGGGGCTCAGCTCTCCAACCCGGTCGGCACGTTCTTGTTTTCCGGCGTGAGCTTCATGCCGGCGGCGAGCGCCATGGTTTCGGCGAGCGCGGCAAAGTCCTTCTGCAGATATTCGTCCGGATTTTTCTGCAACTGCGCGGCGCCGAAATGCGTCTGCAGCACCTCGCGCGTGGCCGCGGTGACCGGCATCGGCACGTCCCATTCGCGGGCGAGCTCGAGGCCGAGATCGAGGTCCTTGCGCAGCAGTTCCGGCGTGAAGGTCGTGGTCCAATCGAGATTGACCAGCGCCGGCGTCTTGTAGGCGGTGAACATCGAGCCCATGACGCCGTTGTTCATGAAGGCAAGGAAGGCGTGACGCGGCACGCCCATCTTATTGGCGAGCAGCGTGATCTCGATCAGGTTCTCGATCACCACGCCGAGCATGACGTTGTGCGCGATCTTGCAGATGCGCGCGAGTTCGCCGTCGCCCACGTAGGAGACGCCGCGCGGCGCGAAAACCTCGATCAGCGGCATCGCAACCTTGGCGTCGGCTTCCGGGCCGGACACGACGGACGACAGCTTGCCGGACTTGATGACCTTGGCGTTGCCCGACACCGGCGCGGCGAGGAAGCTCACGCCCTTGTCCTTCAGCTTCTTGCGGATGGCGGCGGATTCCTCGACCGAGATCGACGAGCAGTCGACCACCATTTTCGGCTTCTGGCTGCCGGAGAGCAGGCCGTCCTTGCCGAACAGCACTTCCTCGACGTCCTTGCCGGTGGACACGATCGCAAACACCACCTCGCAGGAGGCCAGTTCGGCCGGCTTGTTGACGAGCTTGCCGCCTTTGGCAGCAAGCGGCTCGGCCTTGGCGCGGGTTCTGTTCCAGATCGTCACGTCGTGGCCGGCCTTGAGCAGGCGTTCGATCATGGGCGTTCCCATGCGGCCGGCGCCGATCCAGCCAATCTTTTGCGCTTTATTCGACATCACGAAACTCTCCCGTTGAACTTTGCGCGGCTTTAGCCGTTCTATGCGCAATTCGCCAGCGTCAAAAAGCTATGCCGCCTATGCTTGTGGTGGACGCGACCGGGGCATTATCCTGTCGGGCGAGCCGGCAACAAGGCTCGGCGCGCAAGGCCCGCCACAAGGGCCGCATGCGGCACTAAGGCATCGGGAGAACGCCCTCGGCTACCCATGCAGGACGCCGTCACCATCGCCGTGCAGGGCGCGCCCATTGCGCCGGGCGCCGGCCGCGAGCGCTGGCGCGCCGTCGCGCGCAACGCCTTTCCGTTCCTGGTGGTGGGCGCGATCTGGGAGATCGTGGCCTGGGCCGGCGTGTTTCCGCACCGGCTGTTTCCGACGCTGGAGGAAATCGCGCGCTCCTTCGTCGAGCTGACCGTCGCCGGCATCCTGCCGCATCACGCCATCGAGACGGTGATCCGGCTGCTGGCGGGCTTTACGCTTTCGGCGGTGTTCGGCGTCGGCATCGGCGTAGCGATGGGGCGCTCGCGCCGCGCCGAGGACATTTTCCTGCCGCTGGTTTCCATCTGCGCGCCGATCCCGGGACTTGCCTATGCGCCGTTGTTTCTATTGTGGTTCGGGCTCGGCAATGTCTCGGCGGTGCTGCTGGTCGGCTTCGTCGCCATGTTTCCGGTCATCTTCAACAGCTGGACCGGCGTCAAGGCGGTGAAGGAAATCTGGGTGCGCTCGGCGCAATCGATGGGCGCCGATAACCGCCGCCTGTTCCGCCACGTCATTCTGCCGGGCGCGCTGCCCTATATCCTCACCGGCTTGCGGCTCGGGCTGGCGCAGGCCTGGCGCATTTTGGTGGCGGTGGAAATGCTCGCCGCCGTGCCGTGGGGGCTCGGCTGGCTGATCTTCGGCGCGCGCGAATTCCTCAACACCGACGTCATGATGGCCGGCATCGCGGTGATCGCGATCATCGGCCTGGCGCTGGAGAAGCTCGTGTTCCAGAAGCTCGAGGACTACACCATCGTGCGCTGGGGAATGATGGGATCGATGGCGTCATGAGCGAGCAAGGTACGCGCATGCGCTCGATGCGGCGGGCAGCGGTCACGCTGATCGCGGCGGCTTTGCTCTACGAGCTGACGGCGCGCAGCGGCTATTTCGCGCCGGCTTTGCTGCCGACGCTGGAGACCATCGCGCAAACCTTGTTCGCCATGATCGCCGACGGCACCATGATCGAGCACGCCGCCTTCACGCTCTACCGCGTGCTGTGCGGCTTCTGTCTCGCGGTCGCGGTCGGCCTGCCGCTCGGCATTTTGATGGCGCGCTTCAAGCCGGTGGAGAACTTCTTCCTGCCGCTGGTGAGCGCGCTGATGCCGATCCCCTCCTTCGCACTGATTCCGCTGTTCATGCTGTGGTTCGGCATCGGCAACCTCACCACCATCCTGATCGTGTTCTACGCCGCCACCTTTCCGATGCTGTTCAACACCTGGTCGGGCGTGCGCTCGGTCAATCCCTTGTGGCTGCGCGCGGCCGGCTCGATGGGCGCCGACGAGCGCCGCATGTTCTGGAAGGTGATCATTCCGGGCGCCTCGCCCTTCATCATCACCGGCATGCGGCAAGCTTTCTTGCGTTGCTGGATCGCGGTGGTCGGCGCCGAGATGATCGCGGCTTCCGACTGGGGGCTCGGCTGGGTGATCTTCGACGCCAAGGAATTTCTCAACGCCGATGTCATGATGGCCTCGCTGATCGTGATCGGCGGCATCGGCTTCGTGTTCGAGCGCGTGGTGTTCGGCTCGCTCGAGCGCTTTACCGTGCTGCGCTGGGGCATGATGCGGGTGGCGAAGGGTTGAGCAGCATGAGCGCGGGGACGAGCGGTCCGGTTCTGTGGCGCGTCGACCAACGCGGCGTCGCCTACGTGACGCTCAACCGGCCGGAGGTCTACAACGCCTATAACGGCGAGATGATCGAGGCGCTGCTGGCGGCCTATGACGCGCTCGCGGGGCAAAGCCCGCGCGCCGTGGTGATCGCCGGCAAGGGCAAGAATTTCCAGGCCGGCGCCGACGTCAAATGGCTCGACGCGGTCGGCCGCTCCTCGCCGCAGGAAAACCTCGCTGCCTCGCGCATGACCGCGCAGGCGGTGCAGCGGCTCAATCTGTTGCCGGCGCCGACCGTGGCGCTGGTGCAAGGCGCCTGCTTCGGCGGCGGCACCGGCATCGTCTCCGCCTGCGATATCGTGATCGCCGCCGACAATGCCGCCTTCTCGATCGCCGAAGTCAAGATCGGCGTCGCCGGCACCATCATCATCCCGCAGCTCAACGACGCCATCGGCGTGCGGCAGGTGCGCCGCTACGCGCTGACCGGCGAGCGCTTCGACGCCGCGGAGGCGCGCCGCATCGGCCTGGTGCACGAGATCGTGCCGCTGGCCGGGCTGGAAGCGGCCGGCGAGCGCATCGTCGCGCACCTGCTGGCCAACGGGCCGGACGCCATTGCGCTTACCAAGGCTTTCGTGCTGCGCTCGGCCTGGAGCAATCTCGACGAAAAAACTTTCGCCGGATTGGTCGAAAGTCACGCCGCCAAACGCCAGAGCGACGAGGCCAAGGAGGGCCTCGCCGCGTTCCTGGAGAAACGCCCGGCGCGCTGGGCAAAGAAGGACTAGAGGCGCGGCGCATGGTGCCGATCGAAATCCGCGACGTCTCGCTGATCTACGACACCCCGGGCGGCAAGGTGCCGGGGGTCAAGGACGTCAATTTCAATATCGGCGCGTCGGAATTCCTCTGCATCGTCGGGCCGTCCGGCTGCGGCAAGTCCACGCTGCTCAATATCATCGCCGGTTTTCTCAGCCCCGCCGCCGGCGAGATCCGCATCGGCGGCAAGACCGTGACCGGCCACGGCATGGACCGCGGCGTGGTGTTCCAGGATTTCGCGCAGCTGTTCCCGTGGCGCACCGCGCTCGGCAACGTCTCGTTCGGGCTGGAAATGAAAGGCGTGCCGAAGGACGAGCGCGAGAAAATCGCGCGCGAGCAATTGCGCCTGGTGAAGCTGGAGAAATTCACCGCCTCCTATCCGCACCATCTCTCCGGCGGCATGCAGCAGCGGGTCGCCATCGCCCGCGCGCTGGCCTACAATCCGTCGGTGCTGCTGATGGACGAGCCGTTCGCGGCGCTCGATGCGCTCACCCGCGACGACATGCAGCGGCTGCTCGCCGAGGTGTGGCGGGAGACGCGCAAGACGGTGATCTATGTGACGCACAACGTGGCGGAGGCGGTCTATCTGGCGGACCGCGTGGTGGTGATGACGCCGCATCCGGGCACCGTGAAGGCCGTGATCAAAATCGACCTGCCGCGCCCGCGCGACCCGCTGAGCGTGGAATTTCTCGACTGCCAGAAGGAATTGCTGCGCCATCTCGGACAGGATCACACCGCGGCGGCGCCGGCCACGACCAATGGAAAAGGAAAATAGGGAGAACAGCGATGACGAAAGGCATTACGCGACGTCACTATCTCGCGGCATCCGGCGCAGGCGTGCTGGCGGCGGGACTGGGCCTGCGGCCCGCATTTGCCGCGGCGACCGTGCGGCAGGGCTACCAGACCAATATGTGGGGCATGCCGACCTACTACCTCTTGCATTCCGGCCTGCTCGAAAAGCACGGCGTCAAATTCGAGGAATTCGCGGTGCCGTCGGGCAACCTCACCATGCAGCAGATGGTGGCGCGGCAAGTGGACATGGGCACCTATGCCGGGCCTTCATTCATCATCGGCAACGAGAAAGGCGGCCTCGTCGCCATCGCCAAGATCGAATATGTCGGCAAGACCGCGCGCGTGATGGCGCGCAAGGATCTCGGCCTCAAGACCGTCGCCGACCTGAAAGGCAAGAAGGTCGCCAACCAGACCGGCTCCTCGACCGGCAACATCTTCGTCGACCAGATCGCCACCAAGGCCGGGCTGCACAAGGGCGACTATCAGGAAATCCGCATGAACGTGAACGACATGGTCGCCGCCATGGTGGCCAAGACCGTGGACGCCATGGTCAATATCGAGCCCTATAACGCGATCGCGGAAGCCGACGGCATCGCCAATACGCTCGAGGACTTCTCCTCGTTCGACAAGCTGCCGGTATTCATGGCGGCGACGCCGGAATTCGTCGACAAGAATCCGGACACAGTCGTCGCCTATCTGAAAGCCTGGCTCGACGCCGAGAAGGACTTCAAGAGCAATCCGGACAAGATCGCCGACGTGATCTACTCGTTCTACACCTCGAAGGGCTACAAGATGTCGAAGGACACCTTCCACAAGGCCATCGGCCGCGTCGAAGTCGGGCCCGGCTGGCCGGACGATCTCGAGCCCTACATGACGCACCACGCCGAGGTGCTGCTGAAGGCGAAGAAGATCAAGGCGATCCCGGACTGGAGCAAGGCGTTCCGCAAGGACTTCATGAAGAAGGCGATGGCGTAAGCCGAGCGCCAAATTGAAACACCGGGCCGGCGCCGCGTGCGCCGGCCTTTCCACGAATATGCAGACGGAGAATTGAATGTCGGCCGCAAACAATCCGCTCGGCAAAAGCGGAGAGCCCGTGACCTGGAATTTCAAGCTGCTGTCGCAGAACGACCTGGGCGGCTTCGGCGGCATGGGCGAAGGCATGTCGGTGCAGATCGCCAAGGACGGGCGCCGCATCATCTGGCTGGCGCATGAAAGCGCGCCGAAGAATTTCACCGGCGTGGACGTCTCCGATCCGCGCCAGCCGAAGGTGGTGGTGCAGACCGAACTGCCGCAGAGCTTCATGCGCTCGAACTCGCTGGAATTGTCCGGCGACATCATGGCGGTCGCCTATCAGACGCAGAAAGCGGGGCAGCAGCCGGCCGGGCTCGAACTGTTCGACGTGTCGGTGCCGGAAAAGCCGCGCTCGATCTCGTTCTTCGATTGCTCGGGCGCGACCTCGCGCGGCGTGCATCAACTGTGGTTCTGCGACGGCGAATACGTGCACATGGCGGCGGGCGCGCCGGACTTCACGCCGAGCTCACCCGCTCGACGACCAGTTCTACCGCTGCATCGACGTGCGCAATCCGTCGAAGCCGGTCGAGGTCGGGCGCTGGTGGATGCCGGGCACCAGACAAGGCGAGACGCCGCTGCCGCGCCATAAGCTCGACAAGGGCTATCGCGCGCACAACACCAATGTCTACCAGCAGCGGCAGCGACCGGCTTTATCTCTGCTACATCGACGGCGGCATGTTCGTGATGGACATCGCCGACAAGTCGAAGCCGAAGGTGGTGTCGCACTGGACCAATTCGCCGCCCTATACCGGCTTCATGCATACGGCCATGCCGCTGTTCGAGCGCGGGCTGCTGATCGTCACCGACGAGTTGACCGAGAACAACGCCAAGGACTGGCCGAAGCTGGTGTGGATCGTGGACGCGCGCGACGAGAAGCACCTCGTCTCCGATCGCGACCTGCCCGCTGCCGCCGGTCGACGCCTACAAGGACCGCGGCGGCCGCTTCGGCGCGCACAATATCCACGAGAACCCGCCGGTGCCGACGGCCTGGCAGTCCGATCAGATCGTGCTCGGCACCTTCTTCAACGGCGGCCTGCGCGCCTACGACATTTCCAATCCCTATCAGCCGAAGGAAGTCGGCCGCCTTCGTGCCGCCGCCGCCGAAGGGAACGCCGGTCGGCAGCGTGCAGCTCAACGACGTGTTCGTCGACGAGCGCGAGATCGTCTACACGGTCGATCGCCACACCGGCGGGCTTTACGTGCTGGAGATGGATTTCTGAACGAGCTCTTCCCCTCCCCGGCCGCCGGGCGCTTCGGGCGCAGGCTCAAGCGCGAGCGGGGGCATCGCGTGCCGGTGACGGTGGTGACCGGCTTCCTCGGCGCCGGCAAGACCACGCTGCTCAAGCGCTTCCTTGCGACGCCGCAGGGGCAAGGCACCGCGGTGGTGGTCAACGAATTCGGCGCCGCCGGCATCGACGACGCGCTGGTGCGCGAGAGCGCCGACGAGACGGTGCTGCTCGGCAATGGCTGCCTGTGCTGCATCGCGCGCAGCGATTTGCAACGCGCGCTGCGCCGCATGGTGATCGAGCGCGAGCGCGGCGAGCTGCCGGATTTCCAGCGCATCGTGATCGAGACCTCAGGGCTCGCCGATCCCTCGCCCATCCTGCAGACCTTCGCCACCGACCGCGCGCTGGGCGACGTGTTCGCCGTCGAAGCGGTGGTGACGGTGGTGGACGCGGTGACCGGGCCCGAGACGCTTGGCTGGTCGGCGGAGGCGCGCAAGCAGGCGATCCTGGCCGACCGGCTGGTCATCACGAAGACCGACATCGCAGGCGTTGGCGCGGCCGAGCGGCTGGCGGCGCAATTGCGCAAGCTCAACCCGGGCGCGGAGATCTTGCAGGCGGTGAACGGCGCGCTCGATCCGAGCCGGCTGACCGAGCCGGCCACCGATCAGCGCAACGCCTTCGTTGCCGAAGCCGCGCACAGCGACGGCATCGTGAGTTTCGTATTGACCGACGACGCAGCCGATGCCGTGGCCGGCGTTCGCGCGCGCCATGGAGACGCTGATGGCCATGCGCGGGCCGGATCTGCTGCGCGTGAAGGGCTTCCTCAACGTCGAGGGCTGCCAGGGCCCGGTGGTGGTGCAGTTCGTGCAGCACCTGGCGCATCCGCCGGTCGAGCTGGCGGCGTGGCCGGACGGCAACCGCCAAAGCCGCGTGGTGTTCATCACGCGAGGAATCTCGGAGCAGCAGGTGCGCGCGTTGTTTGCGGCGGTGCGCGCCTTGAGCTGACTACTCCCGCTCCCGCCCCGCAATCTCCTCCTGCCAGGGCGCGACCTTGCGCTCGACCCAGCCGATCAGCCCGTTGAGACCGATCGCCATCACCATCAGGATGATGATCGGGACGAACATGGTGGCGGTGTCGAAATTATTGGCCGAATTGATGATGACGGCGCCGAGGCCGGAAATGGTGGTGAAGAATTCCGCGATCACCATGGCCACGACGGCGCGGCCGACCGCCAGGCGGATGCCGGCCATGATGTAAGGCAGCGTCGCCGGCAGCACGATGCGGCGCAGGATGACGATGTCGGACGCCACGAACGACTTGCCGACCTCGATCAGCGTCTTCGGCACCGCGGTAACGCCGAGCCAGGTGTTGATGACGATCGGAAACAGCGCCATCAGGAACACCACCGCGACCTTGACCGCGAAGCCGAGGCCCAGCCACAGCATCAGCAGCGGCACCAGCGCGACCAGCGGCATGGCGTAGCCGGCGGTGATGTAAATGCCGAGCGCGGCCTCCGCCACCCGGAAGCGGCCGATGACGAGGCCGAGCGGCACGCCGATCACGATGGCGAGGCCGTAGCCGGCCACGAACGGGCGCAGGCTCGAATAAAGCGCGGTGCCCAATTGGCCGCTGACCAGCAGCTCCCAGAAGGCTACGGCAATGGCGCTCGGATAGGAGCCGAAGATCGGATTGATGTTGCGGCCGAAGATTTCCCACAGGATCAGCGCGCAGCAGACCGAGATGACCGTGATGACCCAGCCCGGCAGCGGACGACGCTCGGCCGGCTCGGCCTGCGGCGCCACTTGCTTATGGGTGTCCGCGACATCGGCCATGGTCAATGCACCGTCGCGTCGTCATGCAGCGCGCGCCAGACCTTGTAGCGGGTGTCGGCGAATTCGGGCATGCCGCGCACCAGCCCGAGATCGGGGCGCGGACGGCCGAGCGGCACGTTCATGATCCCCTGCACGCGGCCGTCCTTCATGACGACGATGCGGTCGGCGATCAGCACGGCTTCGTCAAGATCGTGGGTGACGAACAAAATGGTCTTGCCGGTGCGGGCGTGGATGTCGAGCAATTCGGCCTGCATGGTTTCGCGCGTCTGTGCGTCGAGCGCGCCGAACGGCTCGTCCATCAGCAAAACCTTGGGATCGATGGCGAGCGCGCGGGCAATGCCGACGCGCTGCTTCATGCCGCCCGAGAGCTGGTGCGGGCGCCGGCTGCCGGAGGAGGTCAAGCCCACCAGTTCGAGATATTTCTCGGCGGTGTCGCGCAACGCGTCCGCCGCGCATGCCCTTCATCTCCAGGCCGAACATCACGTTCTGCCTGGCGGAGAGCCAGGGCAGCAATTCGGCGTGCTGGAACACCATGCCGCGGTCGTAGCCGCAGCCCTTGACCTCGCGCCCGTCGACGGTGACGCGGCCGCCGCTCGCCGGGTCGAGCCCCATGGCGACGCGCAGCGCCGTGGTCTTGCCGCAGCCGGACGGGCCGATCAGCGCCACCACCTCGCCGTCGCGCACGGTGAAGCTGACGCGATCGAGCGCCTGGACGTGATGAAGCTCGCCGTCCACGCGCATGGAAAAGCGCTTGGAGACGTCGACGAAACTCACCTCACCCATTCAGGGTCTCCTGACCTCGTCATCCGGGCGCGAGTGACGAGCGACCCGAATCATATCACAGACCGGGTCGATTCGGGTCCGCCTGCGGCGGACGCCCGGAATGACCGATAATATCACGAGCCGGACAGCTTGAGCGCCTTCTCGCGATATTCCGGCGCGGTGATGGTCTTGAGATCGAGCGGCGCTTTCAGCTTGCCGGCCTTCACCAGCTGCTCCTGCAGCCAGGCGAGCTTCGCCATCGGCAGCGGCAGCGTCGCGTCGACGGCGTGGTGCTTGACCGCGTCGTCATAGACGAAGCCGGGACGCGGATCGCCGGGCTTGGAGTGGATGATCTTCTCGGTCAGCGCGACCGTCTCGGCCTTGTGGGTGAGCGCGAAATGCAGCGCGCTCATCTCGGCGGCGAGGAAGCTGCACCGCGTCGTCGCCCTTGCTCGGCCAGCACCTTGGCGCTCGACATCATGCACACGCGCAGGAAGTTCGGCACCGCGTCGCGCCCCGCCACCAGCAGGTGGACGTCCTTGGGCGCCACCGGCTCGTATTCGTTCGACACCACCGCGGCCTCCACCACGCCGCCGACCAGCGCCTGATAACGGTCGTTGTCGCCGCCGACCGCGGCGAGCTTCACGTCAGCCGGCGTGAGGCCGTATTTCTCCAGCGCAAAGCGCGCCAGCATGTCGGGCATCGAGTTCGGCGCCGACACCGCGATCGACTTGCCCTTGAGGTCCGCGACCGTCTTGATGCTGTCCTTGGCGTAGATGCCGTGCGGCACCACCACCCAATGGCAGCCGAGAATGCGGATGTCGCCGCCCTTGGCGTCGGCGGAGAACACGCCCTGCGGGCCGCCCTCGTAACTGTCGACTTCGCCGGCGATCAGCGCCTTGAGCGCGATCTGGTCGTTGCGGAATTCGGAAATCTTCAGCTCGAGGCCCTGCTTCTTGGCGAAGTCGCGGGTGGTGACCATCAGAAAGATGCCGGCGTCGGCTTTGGCCTTGATCAGGCCGTGGCGCCAGACGTGCTGGGCGGACGCAGGTCCGCTCAGCGCGCAGACGGTTGCGGCGGCAACGATGACGGGCGCAATTCGATTGATGATGCGCATGGCGAGCATTCCTCCCTGACGAGCGCGCCTTATGGCGCTTTGTTCCCTACGGGCATCCTAGCATCCCGGCGCAAGGATGTCGTCAGGGGCTACGGGAGCCGGTCATGCCGGCGCCAGGCGGGATACACTCTCACGGGCGGCGGCGATGATATCCGGCACCACGGCGTCGTTGCCCGGCGCCATGATGTGGCAGCCGGCGACATGCGGAATACCGGCAAGCTCGGCGACCATGTCGAGGCAGATGCGGCGGCCTTCCGCCGCCGGATCGCTCGCGCGTTCCATGCGTTCGATCACCGCGTCCGGGATGATGGCGCCGAACAGCTTGTCCTTGATCCAGCGCGCGGACTTGGCCGAGCGCAGCGGCACGAGGCCGACGATGACGAACAGTTTGTCGGCAATGCCGTGCTCGGTGAGCCGCGCCATGTAGCGGCGCACCACGCCGGCATCCATGCAGAACTGGGTCTGCGAGAATTGCGCGCCGGCGGCGATCTTGGCGGCGAGCCCCTTCGGCTGCCAGCCGGGCGGCGGATCGAGCGGATTGTCGGCGGCGCCGAGGAAGAAATCGGCGCGGCCGGCGACCTTGCGGCCGGACGGCAATTCGCCCTTGTCGCGCAGCAGCCGCGCGGTCTCGAGCAACTGGCGCGGATCGAGATCGAACACCGGCATGGCGTCGGGCTGATCGCCGGCGCTCGGATCGTCGCCGCGCAATATGAGAAGATTGCGCACGCCGCAGGCCGCCGCGCTGATGAGATCGCTCTGCAGGGCGATGCGGTTGCGGTCGCGGCAGGTGAGCTGGAGCACCGGCTCGATGCCGGCTTCCGCCAGCATGGCGGCTGCGGTGACGGCGCCGAGATGGGGACGCGCGCCGGCGCCGTCGGTGACGTTGACCGCGTCGGCCAGGCCCTTGAGCGGGGCGGCCTTGGCGAGCAATTCCCCGCGCTCGGCCGAGACCGGCGGCGTCACCTCGGCGGTGATCACGAAACGGCCGTCGCGCAACTTGTCTTGCAACGTTTTCATCGAAACCACGTGGCAAAATTGTGTGGACCTGGCAAGCGTGTTATCGAAAGGCATGTTTCAGCCGGCGAAATCCCTCGACGAAGCGCTCGCCAGCGTGACCGACGGCTGCATGCTGGTGGTGCCGCGCGAAGTCTCGGGCGTGCCGATGGCGGCGACGCGGGCGCTGATCCGCCGCGCCGTCAAGCGGCTGCATCTGGTGGCGCTGCCGACCTCGAGCCTGCAAGCCGACCTGCTGATCGGCGCGGGCTGCGTCGCGACGCTGGAGACGAGCGCGGTGAGCCTCGGCGAGTTCGGGCCGGCGCCGCGTTTCACCGCGGCCATTACCGGCGGCACCATCACGATGAAGGACGCCACATGTCCGGCGCTGCACGCCGCGCTGCAGGCGGCGGAGAAGGGCGTGCCGTTCATGCCGCTGCGCGGGCTGATCGGCTCGGACGTGCTGAAATACCGCGACGACTGGAAAGTGATCGACAGCCCGTTCGGCAATTCCGATCCGATCGTGCTGCTGCCGGCGATCAAGCCGGACGTCGCGCTCTTGCACGCGCCGATGGCCGACCGCTTCGGCAATGTCTGGATCGGGCGGCAGCGCGAATTGGCGACCATGGCGCATGCGGCGGAGAAGACCGTCGTCACCGTGGAGAAGATTCACGACGGCAATCTGCTCGACGATCCGGTGCTCGCCGCCGGCACGCTGCCGGGATTCTATGTCGAGAGCATCGCGGTGGCCGAGCGCGGCTGCTGGCCGCTCGGCTTGCCCGATCATTACGGCGCCGATGCCGAGCATCTGGCGCTGTACGCGAAGATGGCGGCGACGCCGGAAGGATTTGCCGAGTATCTTGGACAAGTATGTGCTATGACCGCCGCGCCGCGGCTGACATGGTTTCCGCGACGAGGAACTGCTCGCCGACGTGATTGCGCGGCTGATCGGCGACGTGCGCCACGTGGCGGTCGGCAACGCCTCGCCGATCCCGGCGACCGCGGCGCTGCTTGCGCGCGAGCGCGGACATGGAAAGCCGTATGTATCGCTGCTGCAAAGCCGCAAGCACAATTTCTTCACCGACGGCGCGCGCGAACTGTTCGACTGCGCAGGCCAAGGCCGCATCGACGTGTTCTTCCTGTCGGGCGGGCAGATCGACGGCGCCGGCAACGTCAATCTGGTGAGCATCGGCGATTA
Organism: uncultured Alphaproteobacteria bacterium; assembly: GCA_963742375.1. Classification (GTDB taxonomy): domain Bacteria; phylum Pseudomonadota; class Alphaproteobacteria; order Rhizobiales; family Xanthobacteraceae; genus Pseudolabrys. The sequence goes on along the minus strand of CAVULP010000005.1, from coordinate 686,251 downwards.
CGCGCACCCCAAGGTGCGCTTCCCCGGCTCGTTCGGCTCGGCCTACCTTTATTACGTGGTGCCCAAGGTGATCCTGTTCCGCACCGAGCATTCGCGCCGCACGCTGGTGCCGAAGGTCGATTTCATCAGCGCGCCGGGCTCGAATGCGCCGAACGTGTATCGCAGCGGCGGGCCGATCGCGCTCATCACCAACCGCTGCCTGTTCTCGTTCGCCGACGGACGCTTCACGCTGGCGAGCGTGCATCCCGGCCACACGGTCGAAGAGGTGAGCGAGAACACCGGCTTCGATTTCGACCGGCCCGCGCAGGTGCCGGAGACGCCGCCGCCCTCGCCCGAGACGCTCAAGCTGATGCGCGAGACGGTGGCGCCGCAGCTGGCCGAGGTCTATCCGCAGTTCGCGGCTCAGGTGTTCGGCGTGGGCGACCCCGCTGTCGCGCGGTGAAAGCGGCGGCCCTTCCGGCGCTCATGGTCCTACGCTAGTGTCCCGCCCGAAAAATCAACACGAGGAAATGGCACGTGAAAACGGTTGAAGCTGCGGTGATCGGGGTCGGCTGGGTCGGCGGCACGCGGGCGGAAACGCTGTCGCGCACCGCGCTGGTGGACAAATTGCACCTGTGCGAGATCAGGCCCGACCGGCTGGCCGAGGTGAAGACGCTCTTCAAGCCGGCGACGGCGACGCTCGACTACAACGACATCATCAAGAACGAGAAGATTTCGGTGGTCTATGTCTCGACCACGCCGGAGTCGAACCACTATCCGATCTGCCGCGATTGTCTGCAAGTCCGGCAAGAACGTGATGCTGGAAAAGCCGATCGCGCTCGAACTGTGGGAAGCCGACGAGCTGATCCAGCTCGCCAAGCGCAACAACCTGAAATTCACCATCGGCTATTCGCAGCGCTTCAATCCGAAGATCGCCTACGCCAAGAAGAAGATCGTCGACGGCACGCTCGGCAACGTCGTGTCGGTGCTGGTCAGCCGGCATCTCTCGCGCAGCCTGGGCAAGAAGATCGCCAGCCGCGTGCGGCTGTCGCCCGTCGTCATGGAATCGACGCACGACCTCGACTTCGTGTTCTGGCTGTTGGAGCCGGCCAAGCCCGTGCGCGTCTATTCGCAGGGCGCCTACGGCTACATGAAGCCGGTGAACGGCTCGCACGACGTCATGTTCACCACCGTCACCATGGACAACGGCGTGGCGGTGATGATCGGCGGCGGCTGGAACCTGCCGCCGAGCTATCCGAATTATTGCGCCACCTGGATCGAGATCACCGGCACCGAGGGCTCGCTGTTCCTCGACGACACCCAGCGCGACAACTGGCTCAATACCGTGAAGGACGGCCAGCAGTTCCCGATGTCGACCATGCCGGGCGAGCAGGTCGGCGAGGTGTTCGCCGGCGGCATGGGGCCGGAGACCATCCATTTCCTGGAAGCCTGCATCCGCGACACGCCGGTGATGGTCACGCCGGAAAGCGCGCGCCGCGTGATGGAAACCTACAGCGCCGCGGATTTGTCGGCCGACCGCAACGAGCCGGTCGACCTGCCGCTGACCAACGAGACGATCTCGGCGCATCGCCGAGTTCAAGCAGAGAAATCGCGCCGGGGCTGAATTCGTAATCAGCGCTGCGCCAGCGGCTTGATCGAAAGCTCCTTCGCCACTTTATCCAGCTCGGCGAGCAATTCCGGCGGCAACATGAGGCCGTTCTTCAGCCGGTCGGCGCGGCGCTTGGCGCGCTCGTCGCCCGGCAGCCGCACGCTCTGGCCGGGCAGCGTCTTGGAGGCGCGCAATTCGCGGGCGTGGCGGTCGACCTCGGCCTTGAACGTGCTCGATCTTCTGGAAGCGCGCCGGATCGAGCGCGAGCACGAATTGCCCGGTGTTGTTGACCTTCTCCGGCTCGGCGTTGAAATCGACGCAATCGCGGCCGAACAGCGCGCCGTTGAGCGTGCCGGCAAGCAGGCCGATCATCAGCGCCAGACCCGCGCCCTTGTAGCCGCCCATCGGCAGCAGCAGCGCCTCGGCGGTCTTTCCGCGGATCGGTCACGGCGGCGCCGGTCTTCGGGTCCACCATCCAGCCTTCCGGCAGCGGCTTGCCCTGCAAGCGGTAGTTCTTGATGGTGCCGTAGGACACGATCGAGGTCGCCATGTCGAGCACCAGCGGCGGCTCTTGGCCGGCCGGAATGGCGATCGCCAGCGGATTGGTGCCGAGCAGCGGCTCGGCGCCGCCGGCGAGCGGCATGTGGTTGGCGTTGGCGACCGCGGCATACATGCCGATCATGTCGGCCTTGAGCGGCAGCGCGGCGTAGACGCCGGCCGCGCCGGCGTGGTTCGACATGCGCAACCCGACCCAGCCGATGCCGTTCTCGCGTCGCGATCGTCGATCGCGGTCTCCATCGCGCGCGCCACCACCAGATGGCCCATGCCGTTGTCGCCATCGACCAAGGCGGTCGCCGGCGCCGTGCGCGTGACCGTGATGTTGGGGCGCGGGTTGACGGACTTGAGCTTGAGGCGATTGACGTATTGCGGCAGGCGGAACACACCGTGCGCGTCGGCGCCCGTTAAGTCGGCTTCCAGCATCAACTCGGCCACCTTGGCGGCGTCGGCGGCCGGCAGGCCGGACTCGACCATGGCGTCGGCAATGAGGCCGCGCACAGCGGCGGCGCTTGTGCGTTGCGTGGTTTTCGCGTCCATGGCGTCAAGCCTTCAGCAGCGCCTCGGCGCGCCGGCCGAGGATGCTAGCCTTGTCGGCATCGGAAATCTTGAGCGAGCGCACGTGCGCGACGCAGTCCGGCATGGCCATGTCGTAGGGGTAATCGCTGCCGAGCAGCACACGGTCCGCGCCGACATGCCCGATCATGAATTCGAGCACCGGCGCCGAATGCAAAATCGTGTCGTAGAAGAAACGGCCGGCGATGTTCTCCGGTTGCTTGGCGATATTCTTCTTCGGCTCCGGCCGCACCTGCCAGCCGTGCTGCCAGCGCGCCGCCTGATAGGGCGTGAAGCCGCCGCCATGGGCGAGCACGATCTTCAATTTCGGATGGCGGTCGAGCACGCCGCCGAAATAGAGGCAGGCGGCGGCGATGGTGGTGTCGAGCGGATTGCCGATCAGGTTGCGCAAATAATAGGAGGTGAGGCGATTGGCGCCCGCGACATGGACCGGATGCACGAACATGAAGGCGCCGAGTTCCTCGGCTGTGGCCCACAGCGGCGCGAAATCGGGATCGTCGAGGTTCTTGCCCATGGCGTTGGAGCCGATCATGGCGCCGCGCAAATTGAGCTTGCTCATCGCGCGCTTGAGCTCGTCCGCCGCGCGCTTGGGATCCTGCATCGGCAGCGTGGCAATCCCCATGAAGCGGTCCGGGTGAGCAGCAATGTGTTTCGCGATCTGGTCGTTCTGGATCGCCGATGTGGCGGCTGCGAGCGAGGCGTCCTGGTCGTAGTGATAAGTCTGCGGCGTGGCCGAGAGCACGTGCACGCCGACGCCGGCCGCGTCCATGTCGCGCAGGCGGCGCGCGATATCGAAGCCGCCGCGCGGAAACGGCCGGTAGGCGACGCCGCCGACGTCGAGCGTCGCGTTCTCGGCGTCGATCGGCGTGATGGTCACCGGCACCTTGGGCGCGGCTTTGCTCAGCAGACCTGCGGTTTCCTCGGTCAGGATGTGGGTGTGGGTATCGATCGTTCGCACGGTACTCATTTCGTCCCCTGAAAAACTGGCAAGCGGCGCGGGAGCGCCTCAGTGCCGCAGGCGCAGGCCGGGCGCAAGCCCCTGTCAGCCTTTGCCGTATCGGCTATAAAAGAGGCCCCGCAGACCACATTTTTGGATCGTCCATGACAGCGACCAGCCCTGCCAAACCCACGCCGCGCGTCGAGGACAACGCTTTGGTGCGCGGCCACGGCCGTTTCATGGACGACCCGCGCCTGGAGAACCAGGCCTATGCCGCCTTCGTGCGCTCGCCGCACGCCCATGCCCGCGTGCTCGCTGTGAACGCCGAGGCGGCGCGCAAAGCCAAGGGCGTGCTGGCGGTGCTGACCGCGGCGGACGTGAAGGCGGCCGGCATCGGCGGCATCTCGCGCCATCCGCCGGTCGTCGGCCGCGGCGGCGCCAAGATGGCGATGCCGTTCCGCCCGGTGCTGGCGGAGACGGCAATGCATGTCGGCGACCCGGTCGCGATGGTGGTGGCGGAGAGTTTCGCCGCGGCGCAGGACGCCGCCGACCTCGTGCAGGTCGACTACGAAGAGCTTGACGCCGGTGGTCGATCTCGACGCGGCGATGAAAGCGGCGACGCAATTGCACGCGGAGGCGCCCGGCAATCTCTGCGTCGACTGGCCGGGCATGATGGCGAGCGAAGACAACGAACGCGAGGTCGCCCAGATCATCAAGGACGCGCCGCACGTGGCGCGCGTGCGCGTCACCAACCAGCGCATGGTGGTCGCCTCGCTCGAGACGCGCGGCGCAACCGGCGAATATGACGCGGCGAAAGACAGCTACACGCTGCATGCCTGCTCGCAGAGCGCCGACGGCATGCGCGGCCAGGCGGCCTCCATCATGGGCGTGCCGAACGAAAAATTGCGGGTGATCACGCAGGACGTCGGCGGCGCCTTCGGCATGAAGACGACCTGCTACCCGGAATACATCGCCGTGCTGGTGGCGGCGCGCAAGGTCGGCCGGCCGGTGCACTGGCAGTCGACGCGCTCGGAGGCTTTCGTCAGCGACGCGCAGGCGCGCGATTCCGTCAGCGAGGCGGAACTGGCGCTCGACGACAAGGGCAAGTTTCTGGCCTTGCGCGTGCGCCATCTGTGCAACCAGGGCGCCTATGTGGCGAACGCCGGCATCAACATCAACACCAGCAATTTCGCGCGCTGCTTCCCCGGCATGTACCGCATCCCGAAGGTGGACGCGTCGGTCGCCTGCTATTTCAGCAACACGGTGCCGATCGCGCCCTATCGCGGCGCCGGGCGGCCGGAGGCGAATTACGTTCTTGAGCGCGTGGTCGAAGAAGCCGCGCGCGTCATCGGCATGGAGCCGGTGCGGCTGCGCAAGAAAAATCTCATTCCGCCCTCGGCCATGCCGTACAAGACCGCGATCGGCAATACTTACGACAGCGGCGATTTCCCCGGCATCGTCGAGCGGGCGCTGGAGCTGTCCGACTACGCCAATTTCAACAAGCGCAAGCGCGACGCTGCGCGGCGCAAGAAATACCGCGGCATCGGCGTCTCCTGCATGCTCGAGCATTCCGGCGCCACGCCGATGGAACAGGCCTCGGTCGCGTTCCCCGGCGGCGACAGGCTGATCCTCGGCTGCAATGTGCAGTCGACCGGCCAGAGCCACGCCACCGTGTTCGGCCGCCTGCTGGCGGACAAACTCGGCATCGACGCAGGCATGATCGAGCACCGGCACGGCGATACCGCGTTGGGGCTGTCCGGCAACGCCTCGGTCGGCTCGCGCTCGGCGATGTGCGCCGGCAACGCCATCGTGCATACGGCCGACGTGATGCTGGCCAAGGGCAAGAAGGTCGCCTCGTCGCTGCTGGAAGCCTCCGAAGTCCGACATTCAATATCGCAATGGCGGCTTCGAAGTGGTCGGCACCGACCGCAAGATTTCGCTGTTCGAGACCGCGCGGCGCGCCAAGGAGCTGGGCGAAAGCCTCGACACCAAGGACAAGGCGGAAACGCCGCTCACCTTCCCCAACGGCTGCCACATCGCCGAGGTCGAGATCGATCCCGACACCGGCTTCGTCGATCTCGTGACCTATACGGCGGTGGACGACTGCGGCAATCCGCTCAATGTGACGATCGTCGAGGGCCAGGTGCACGGGAGCATCGCGCAAGGCTTAGGGCAGGCGCTGGTGGAGAACGCGGTCTACGATTCCGCCAGCGGGCAATTGGTGACCGGCTCGTTCATGGACTACGGCATGCCGCACGCCCACACCATGCCGATCGAATTGCGCGAGGCGCTGCGGCCACAGCCGGCCAAGAGCAACCCGCTCGGCGTCAAGGGCACCGGCGAGGCCGGCACGACGGCGGCGATCGCGGCGGTGATGAACGCGATCTCGCACGCCATCCCGAACGGCGCCGCCGACCACATGGACATGCCGGCGACGCCGGCGAAGGTGTGGGAGGCGTGTCGGAAGGCGATGGCGAAATAATTGTCCGTCATGGCCGGGCTTGTCCCGGCCATCCACGACTTGCTCATGGCTCGAAGGAAGACGTGGATGCCCGGCACAAGCCGCGCCGGGCACTGACAGGGAGCGTGTTGAATTCACCCCTGCGAGATGAACTTCGTGTTCAAGTACGCCTGCAAGCCCTCGATGCCGCCTTCCGAACCGTAGCCACTCTCCTTGACGCCGCCGAACGGCGTCTCCGGCGTCGAGACGGCAATGCTGTTGACGCCCACCATGCCGGACTGGATGGCGTCGCCGATGGCGGCGGCGGTTTTTTCCGACGAGGTGAAGGCATAGGCCGCAAGCCCGAACTGCAGCGAGTTGGCGCGCTCGACCACTTCGTCGAAAGTCTTGAACGACACGATCGGCGCCAGCGGGCCGAACGGCTCCTCGGTCATGATCTTTGAGTCATCCGGCACGTCGGTGATCACCGTCGGCTGGAAGAAGAAGCCCTGGTTGCCTTGGCGCGAGCCGCCGGTGACGATCTTGCCGCCGCGGTCCTTGGCGTCGTTGACGAAGCTCTCCATGGCGTCGAGCCGGCGCGGGTTGGCGAGCGGGCCCAAGGTGATGCCCTTCTCCAGTCCGTCGCCCATCTTGAGACCCTTGGCGTATTCGGTGAAGCGGGCGACGAATTTCGCGTAGGAGGCCTCCTGCACGTAGAAGCGCGTCGGCGAGATGCAGACCTGGCCGGCATTGCGGTATTTGAAAGCGGCGATGGTGTCGGCGGCCTTCTCTGGGTCGGCGTCGGCGAACACGACGACCGGCGAATGCCCGCCCAGCTCCATGGTGGCGCGCTTCATTCCTTTGGCGGCGAGGCCGGCGAGATGCTTGCCGACCGGAATCGAGCCGGTGAAGGAAATCTTCTTGACGATCTTGGACGGGATCAGGTGTTCCGACACATTGGCCGGCACGCCGAACACGAGATTGAGCACGCCCGCCGGCAGGCCGGCATCGGCGAAGCATTTCACCAGCTCGACGCAGCCGCCCGGCGTCTCTTCCGAAGCCTTGATAATGATGGCGCAGCCGGCGGCGAGCGCGCCGGCGATCTTGCGGATCGGCGTCAGCGTCGGGAAATTCCACGGCGTAAACGCGGCGACCACGCCGACCGGCTCCTGCAGCACGATCTGGCGCACGCCCTTCTGGCGCCCGGGGATGATGCGGCCATAGGTACGGCGGCCTTCCTCGGCGTACCAGTCGATGATGTCGGCGCTGGTCAGGACTTCCGCGCGCGACTCGACATAGACCTTGCCCTGCTCCTGCGTCTGCACCTTGGAAATGTGATCGTAGCGCTCGCGCACCAAATCGGCGGCCTTGCGCATGATCTTGGAGCGGTCATAGGCGGACGTGGCCCGCCACAGCGCGAAGCCCTTTTCGGCGGCGGCGAGCGCGGCGTCGAGATCGGCTTTGCTGGCATGCGGCAAATGCGCCAACGTCTTGCCGGTCGCCGGGTTGATCACGTCCTCGCCCTTGCGGCCGTCGCCGTTGAGCCACTTGCCGTCGATGTAAAGACCTAGCTCCGTATACATTTCGAACCTCGTCGTGACTGGACCATGCGTTGTGCGATGCATTAGCACTTTCGGGCGCAAGCAGCCACCCTCCGCGGGCCCGGCGCTTTATGAGCCCAAATACGCGCCGGCATTGACGTGCAGCGTCTGTCCGGTGATGTTGCGCCCGCCAGGGCCGGCGAGGAACCGCACCATTGCCGCCACGTCCTCCGGCTTGGCGCGCTCGCCGGTGATTGTGCCATGCGTGAGATGATGCGCCGGCTTGGGCGACGTCTCCGGCCGCGAGGTGTCGATGGCGCCGGGCACCACGCAATTGGCGGTGATGCGGTCGGCGGCGAGATCGTGCGCCAGCGCGCGCGAAAAGCCGACCAATGCCGCTTTGGCGGTCATCACATGGGCGCGGTGCTTGGAGCCGATATGCGCGCTCATGCCGCCGATATTGACGATGCTGCCGCCGTTTTTCTTCATCGCGGGCAAACATGCCTTCACGCAATGGAAGGCGGAATCGAGCGTGGTGTCCATGACCTCGCGCCATTCCTCATAGCTCATCTGATCGATCGGCTTTTCGCGCCGCAGCGCCGCGTTGTTCACGAGGATGTCGATACGGCCGAAGTTTTTCAGCGCGGCGGCCGCAAGCGCCTGCGCGGTCTTCACATCGGCGACGTCGCCGAGCACGGCGGTCGCCTTGCCGCCGGCGGCCGCGATCTCGCCCACGACCTTGTCGGCCTCCGCCTTGTTGGAGCGCACATTGATGACCACCGACGCACCGGCGTCCGCCAAGGCGAGCGCGATGGCGCGGCCGATATTGCGGCCGGCGCCGGTGACGATGGCGACCTTGCCGGCGAGTTCCTTGTTATCGCTCATGACGCAGCTTACCCCCGCAAGGACGACAGATCGATTGTGCCATCATACAGCTTGCGCCAACAGCTTGAGCGCCGCCTTGGCGCGCGCTTCGTCCCAGCCGCCGTGGCGCGCATTGAGCATGAATTTCTCCGCAATGTCGGCGCGCGTCAGCGGCTCATTGGCGCCGCCGCGGAAATGCGGTTGCCGCTCCTCGATCACGCGGCCGTCCTTGAGCACGGCGCGGATGTGGCCGGTGAAGGCGTTGGGATAGGGATTATCCGGATCGATCACGTAACGCACCTTGGCGGCGAGCGCGAGCACGGCCGGATCGCGCACGGCTTCTTCGGTGAAGGCATCGAGCCCGACACCGCCGCGCACGAAGCCGCTGGCCAGGATGAAAGGCGTGGAGAATTTCGCGGCATAGCCGTTGGGCGGGCGCTGCTTGGCGGCGAGCGGCTCCCACAGCCGGTGCACGGTGCCTTCCGCCACTTCGCAGACCAGCTCCTTGACGTCGTCCGGCTTGATGCCGCGCGCGGCGAGCCTGCGGGCGCAATCGATATACGGATGCGCCATGGTCCCGCACGGATAAGGCTTGAAGGCGAGCGTCTCGATCACCCAGCGTTTGCCGAAATCGTCGAGCGCGGCGTAGTCGCCTTGCGTGGTATGGGCGAAGCCGTGGAACAGGCCGTGCGTGCCTTCGAACACGGTGCGCGGGCCGATAAAACCTGCGCGCGCCAGTAGCGCCGCGCGATAGCCGGACTGCGCCGCCCAGCCGGGATGCAGGCGCTTGGTCCAGGCGCCTTCGGCCAGATATTCGATGATGCCGCCGGCAAAAGAGCCCGCGATGCCGAGCGCGTCGACGATCTGCTTGGCGTTCAGCCCAAGCGCCGCCGAAACGCCGGCGGCGGCGCCCATCACGCCGAAAATCGCGGTCGGATGAAAGCCGGCCTTGTGCACGGCCTTGGGCACCACGGTGGACAGCCGGCACATGACCTCGCTGCCGACCGCAATGCCGACGAGCGCGGCCTTGCCGTCCAGCTTCTGGCGCTCGCAGGCCGCCAGCACCGCCGGCACCACCACCGCGCCGGCATGCACCGGGCCACCCTCGAAGGTGTCGTCGAAATCCTCGCCATGCGCGGCCGTGCCGTTGACGAAGGCGGCGCCGGCAGCACTCAAAGTGCGCGCGTGGCCGATCGCCGTGCAGGGCCCGTCGTCGTCGCAAGCCGCGAGCGCGCTTTTGACGTAATCCTCGTTGCGCGCGGTGAGGCAGAGGCCGGCGACGTCGACGGCCAAATCCTCGCATTTGGCGCGGACGGCCGCGGGCACTGCGTTGAGCGCGGCAATGCGCGCGGCCAGTTGCTCGGCGACTGAAAGCTCGCTCATGCCGCTCGCCGCGCCCCGAAGGCCGGCAGGCTGTTGGCGATGGCGACGACGACGAAGGTGATCACCAGCATGGTGAGGCCGAGCACGGCGATGGCCGCGAGATCGCCGCTTTCGTTGAGATCGTAGATCAGGACCGACATGACCTTGGTCTTGGCGGTGAACAGCATGATGGCCGCCGACAATTCGCGGATGACGCCGACGAAGATGAAGCACCAGGTGGCGATCACGCTGGTGCGCAACAGCGGCGCGGTGATTTGCCAAAGCGCGCGCAACCGCGTGGCGCCCAAGATGCGGCTGGCGTCCTCCAGTTCGGGGTGCACCGCGCGGAAGGCCGACTGCAATTGCTGATAGGCCGCCGGCATCGCCAGTGTGACGAAGGCGATCAGCAGAATCCACAGCGTGCCGTAGAGCACGAAAGGCGGCCGCGTGTAGCTGAAGAACAGGCCGACGCCGAGCACGATGCCGGGGATGGCGACCGGCGCGGTGGCCAGAAAACCGAGCACGCGGTGCCCGGCGATGGCCTGGCGGGCGGTGATGTAGCCGATGACGACGGCGATGACCGTGCCGATGGTGGCGGCGAGGATGCCGAGGATGAAGGTGTTCTTGACCGCGACCTCGGTCGCCGACAATTCGAAGAACACGAAATTGATGTTCTGCAGCGTGAAATTGCTGATGGTCACGATGTGCGAGGCGAGCTTGGAGAAGGTGGCGTTGAGCAGCGCGAAGTACGGCAGGAACACCGGGCACATCAGCACCAGCATGCTCATCGCCAGCGCCAGCCACTTGTAGAGGCCGAGCTTGACGATGCGCGGCTCGCTGTTCTTGGCGCCGACCACGGCATAGCCGCGGCGGCCGAGCACCATGTGCTCGGCGCGCAGCAGGATGACGGTGAGGATCAAGAGCGGCAAGGAGGCGGCGGCCGCCAGCTCCGGCTTGGGCGGAAACTGGAACAGGCTCCAGATCTTGGTGGTCATGGTGTGGAAGCCGGCCGGCATCGCCAGAATCGCCGGCGAGCCGAACAGCGTCATCGCCTGCAGGAAGGCGACCAATGCGCCGGCGAGCAGCGCCGGCAGCGCCAGCGGAATGGTGATGCGCCGGGCGGTGACCCAATTGCCGCCGCCGAGAATTGCGGAAGCGTCCTCCAGATCGCCCGGCATGCGGTCGAGCGCATTGGCGACCAGGACGAAGACATAAGGGAAGGTGTAGCAGCTGATGACGAAGACCAGGCCGGAAAACGAATAGATGTTCAAGAGGTGCACGCCGGCCGCTTGGCCGGTGAGATCGCGATAGAGCTGATTGAGCAGTCCGCTGTTGGGCGCCGCCAGCAATTCCCAGGCAATGGCGCCGAGGAAGGGCGGCGTCACGAAGGACGCCGTGACCAGGATGCGCACCGTGCGGCGCAGCGGCATGTCGGTGCGCGCCACCAGCCAGCCCATGGGCGCCGCCACTGCGCAGCAGAAGATCGCGGACAAAGTGGCGAGTTCAAACGTGGTCAGCAGCGGATCGAGATAGGCGTCGTCCACCACCAGGCGCTGGAAATTGGCGAGCGTGAGGGCGCCGGTCTTGTCGGTGAAGGCGTAAACGGTGAGCCAGCCGAGCGGCATCACGATCAACACGCATAGCACCGCCGCGAACAGCAGCAGCACCGGCTTCGACAGATCGAAGCCGGCGCGCAACTTTGCCATCGGTACGGTGGCGGCGAGCGTCGTCATGCAAGCGCTTTCCAGCCTCCCCCGCGAAACGGCGGGGAGGGTCGACGATCATCGCGCAAGCGATGCGCGTCGGGATGGGGGACATTTCATCGTGCGTGACGAAAAAGAAACTAGCCCCCCACCCCTGACCCCTCCCCACCACGCGCGAGTGCGCGTGGGAGGAGGGGAAAAGTGTGACATCACACATGGAACAGCTTGGTGTAATGCGCCTTGATCTCCTCGGACTGCTTGAGAACGGCGGCGGCGTCGTCCTTCATGAGCTTGATCTGCGCGAGCGGCGTGCGGCCGGGCTTGTCTTTGGTCTGCGGATGCGCCGAGCGCAGGCCACCTACGTTGATGTTGATCTGCTGGCACTCCGGCGTGAAGCAATAGTTCTGGAACAGCCGCGCCGCGTTCGGATTGGGCGCCGCCTTGAACATTCCGTTCGGCCCGATGATCAGCGGCGTGCCTTCGGTGGCGTAAACCGGCTCGACCGGCTGGCCGGATTCCTTTTCGCGGAAAATCAAATATTCGACGCCGTCGGCCTGCACCGCGCGCTCGCCGAGCGCGAGCTTCTTGGGCGGCACCGCGGCCGACTGCACCTGCAGCACGTCCTGCTGCGCCAGCTTCTCGAAATAGCCCCAGCCGAGATCGCGCGCCATCTGATAGGTCGCCGTCAGGATGGTGCCGCTGTAGCTGGGATGCGCCTTGACGATCTTGCCTTTCCATTGCGGCAGCAGCAGATCGGCGAAGCTCTTGGGTGCCTCTTCCTTTTTCACTTGGCTGGTGTTGTAGGCGATGATGCAGAGATAGACGCGGAAGCTGGCGAACATGCCGTCCGGGTCCTTGTGCTCGGCCGGATAGTATTTCGCCACGTCCTCCGGCACGTAGGCCTCGAGCCAACCTTTGTCCTTCCAATAGACAAGATGCGCGGCATCCGACGAGTTGACCACGTCGACGGCATGGATGTTGCTGGAATATTCCTGGCCGACGCGCTGCAAGATGCGCTCGGCGCCGGTGCGCTCGACCTGCACCTTCACGCCGGGATATTTGGCTTCGAACCGTTTGCCGATCTCTTCGGCCACTTTGAGGTCGATCGAGGTGTACCAGACGACCTTGCCTTCCTTCTTGGCGGCTGCGATCAGCTCGGGTGTGATGCTGCCGGCCGGCGGCGCGGCCGAGACGACGCGCGTGGAAAATGCGCTGCCGATGGTCAGCGCACTCGATCCGATCAGCAAGTCGCGGCGTGAGAATTTCGAGTTCTTCATCGATCGATCCTCCCTTTGATGTTTGTTCTATTCGGCCAGCGCGCGGCAACACTCGGGCGGCAGATGCAGCCAAACCGCGCTGCCTTGCGGGATGGCCTCGCCGGCTGCCGTCACCACGCGCAATTGGGTGCCGTCCTTGACCTCAACCATATAGTCCCGGCGGTCGCCGAGAAAGACCTGCCGCGTAACGGTCGCCGGCACGAGGTTTTCCGCCTGCGCGGGCTTGGCCGTCGAAATTCCGATGTCGTGCGGGCGCACCGAGACCGGCGCCGGCTTGCCGGCGACAAGCGGCTCGCCCACGCAGCGCAAGGCAACGCCGGCAAATTCGACGCGCGAATTATCGAGCGCCTTGCCCTTGATCACATTGCTGGAGCCGATGAAGCGGGCGACGAATTCCGAGCGCGGGCGATTGTAGATGTCCTCCGGCGAGCCTGCCTGCTCGATTTTGCCGGCATTCATCACCGCGATGAGATCGGCGGTGGTCAGCGCCTCGGCCTGGTCATGCGTGACGTAGACGGTGGTGTAACGATAAGTGTCGTGCAGCCGGCGCACCTCGAAACGCATTTCCTCGCGCAGATTGGCGTCGAGGTTGGACAGCGGCTCGTCGAGCAGCAGCGTCTCCGGCTCCACGATCAGCGCCCGCGCCAGCGCCACGCGCTGCTGCTGGCCGCCGGACAATTCGCCCGGGTAGCGCTGCGCAAGGGCGCCAAGCCGCGTGGTGGCGAGGATGGCGTCGAGCTTCTTGGCGATGGTGGCGCGGTCGAGCTTCCTGAGCTTGAGCCCGTAAACGATGTTCTCCGTCACCGTCATGTGCGGCCACAGCGCGTAGCTCTGGAAGATCATCGACATGTTGCGCCGCTCCGGCGGCAGCGAATGCGCGGGCGAGGACATCACCTTGTCGCCGACGCGGATCTCGCCGCCGCTCGGCTCGACGAAGCCGGCGATCAGCCGCAGCGTGGTGGTCTTGCCGCAGCCCGAAGGCCCGAGCAGGCAGACCAGATGGCCGTGCGTAATGGTGAGCGACACGTCGTCCACCACCGCGACATCGCCATAACGCTTGGTCAGGCCGCGTAATTCGACGGACGCCACTCGTGTCCTCCCCCTGGACTTCCGCGGCCGTTTGCCGCCATTCTCGGTTATAACACCGTCGAAGCCGGCTTCATGCGCCGGCTACGCCATAGGTGCCGGTGAATCGCGGTTTGCGTTTTTCCATGAAAGCCTTGCGGCCTTCGGTGTAGTCGCCGCTGGCAAAGCAGGCCTGCACCATTTCGTCACATGTCTTCAGGTCGCGCTTGCTCTCGTCCTTGAGCGTTTGCGCAACGATGAATTTCACGGAGTCGACGGTGAGCGGCGCGTTGCCGGCGATCGTGTCGGCATAGTTCTTGACGTAGCTTTCCAATTCCGCGTCCGGCACCACGCGGTTGACCAGGCCCATTTGATAGGCTTCCGCCGCGGTGAACTGGCGCGCGGTGAAGAAAATTTCCTTGGCGTAGGAGGGGCCGACGAGATCGACCAGCTTCTTCAGCCCGTTGTAACGGTAGCCAATCGAGAGCTTGGCGGCCGGCACGGCGAATTTTGAGTCTTCCGTGCAGATGCGCAAGTCGCAACAGATCGCAAGCCCGACGCCGCCGCCGATGCAGTAGCCGCGGATCATGGCGATGGTGGGCTTGGGAAAATTGAAGAACGCGTTGTTGGCGCGGTCGACCGCGGCGTTGTAGCGATCAACGCCTTCCTGGGTCGAGCGCTCCTTTTCGAACTTGGAGATGTCGGCGCCGGAGATGAAGGCCTTGCCGCCGGCGCCGGCGACCACGACGACGCGGATGTTCTTGTCGTTCTTGAAGTCCTCGAGAAAACCTTCCGCGGCTTCCCACATCTCCAGCGACACCGCGTTGTGGCGCTCGGGATTGTTGAAGATCAGGGTGCCGACGCCGCCCTCTTTGCGCGAGAGCATCTTGTCGGTCTGTGTCGCTACGTTCATCGCGTGGCTCCTTAACGGGCTTGACGGCGGCGAGTCATTACACCGCTTTCGCAGCGTGCAGCTCGGCGATCTCACCGTCCTTAAATCCGAATTCCTTGAGCACCTCGTCGGTGTGCTGCCCTTGCGCGGGCGGCGTGGCCACGATCTTGCTCGGCGTGCGCGACAGCGCGACCGGCTGGCCGACGAAAACCTGCTCGCTGCCGTCCGGGCGGCGGGCAGCCTGCGCAATGCCCAAATGCTTGACCTGCGCATCGGCAAACATCTGGTCGATCGCATAGATCGGGCCGCAGGGCACGCCGATCGTGTTGAAGGCGTCGATCCACTCGGCGCTGGTCTTGTCGACGGTGTGCTTCTCGATCTCGGCGTTGAGCGCGTCGCGGTTCTTCGAGCGCAGATCGCCGCTCTTGTAGTCGGGGTGCGCGATCAGCTCGGGCGCCTCGATGGCGTTGCACAGCCGCTCCCACATGACCTGCCCGGTGGATGCGATGTTGATGTGGCCGTCCTTGGTCTTGAACACGCCGGTCGGGATGCTGGTCGGATGATTGTTGCCGGCCTGCTTGGGCACCTCATGCGCCTGTAGCCAGCGTGCCGCCTGGAAGTCGAGCATGAAGATCTGCGCCTGCAGCAGCGACGTGGACACCCATTGCCCCTCGCCCGAGGTTTCGCGCTCGAGCAGCGCGACC
Organism: uncultured Alphaproteobacteria bacterium; assembly: GCA_963742375.1. Lineage (GTDB taxonomy): Bacteria > Pseudomonadota > Alphaproteobacteria > Rhizobiales > Xanthobacteraceae > Pseudolabrys. The sequence continues at coordinate 670,747 of CAVULP010000005.1, read as the reverse complement.
ATGATGCCGAGCGCGCAGAACAGCCCGGCGGTCAAGTCGGCGATCGGAATGCCGACGCGCACCGGCCCCTGCCCCGGCAAGCCGGTGATCGACATCAGCCCGCCCATGCCCTGCGCGATCTGGTCGAAGCCGGGGCGGTCGCGATAGGGGCCGTCCTGGCCGAAGCCGGAAATGCTGGCCAGCACGATGCGCTTGTTGATCGTCTTCAACTGCTCGTAGTCGATGCCGAGCCGCTCCTTCACGTCGGGGCGAAAATTCTCCACCACCACGTCGGCCTTGGCGACCATGCGCTTGAACGCCGCCAAGCCTTGCGGCGATTTCAAATCGAGCGTGATGCTGCGCTTGTTGCGATGCAGGTTCTGGAAGTCCGGACCCTCGCGCGGGCCGCCCGGGCCCTCGCCCTTCTCCAGATGCGGCGGCGTCTCGATCTTGACGACGTTGGCGCCCCAATCGGCGAGCTGGCGCACGCAGGTCGGCCCCGAGCGCACGCGCGTGAGATCGAGAACGGTGAAGCGGGAAAGGGCCTGAGACGCCCTGGGAAACGGCATTTCGACGCTCCAAACAGCTAAATGCAGCCTTTTCGGGCCCGACCTTCCCCAATTTGACCCGCCTTGTCCATCGGCCTCAACCGGGCACTTTATTCATCATTTGACGCCATAAGCCGGCGTTGTGCCTTGAAAAGACCATCTCAAACTGTCATATGCACCGCAGCGGATGAAAGACCCGATTTCGGGTTTGCGGGCTGCGTGCACGAAACTCACAGCAAGATTTTCGCCCCGCCCATTCCGTTTCTCAAACCAAACGACAACCCTGGCCACGCGGGATGTCTTTAGAACCCCGCGATTCCGCCGCCCGCATTCGCGTGCCGGCCGTCTCGCCGCATAGAAAAGAGACTCTTTGACTTCATTCAACGACTTCGGCCTCGCAGAGCCGATCCTTCGCGCCCTCGCCGAAGAGAAATACGTCACTCCCACGCCGATCCAAACCCAGACCATTCCGATCGCCATGCAAAGCGGCGATGTCATCGGCATCGCGCAGACCGGAACCGGCAAGACCGCCGCCTTCGCGCTGCCGATCCTCAATCACCTGTTCAACAAACGTCAGCGTCCGGCGCAGAAGACCTGCCGCGTGCTGGTGCTGTCGCCGACGCGCGAATTGTCCGGCCAGATCGCCGACAGCTTTCGCGCCTATGGCCGCCACATCCGCCCGCTCGCCGTCGAGCTCGTGATCGGCGGCGTGCCGATGAACCGGCAGGTGCGCGGAATGTCGCGCGGCGCCGAAGTCTTGGTGGCCACGCCCGGCCGCCTGATCGATCTTGTCAACCAGCGCGCCGTGCGTCTCGACCAGGTCGAGGTGCTGGTGCTGGACGAAGCCGATCGCATGCTGGACATGGGCTTCATCCATGACATCAAGCGCATCGTCGCCATGCTGCCGAAGACCCGGCAGACGCTGTTCTTCTCGGCCACCATGCCGCAGGAAATCACCCGGCTCGCCGACCAGATGCTGCGCAATCCCGCCCGCGTCGCGGTGACGCCGCAGGCCTCGACTGTCGAAAAAGTCGAGCAGCGCGTGATCCTCACCGAGAAAGCCTCCAAGCCGGCGCTGCTGGCCGAGGTGCTCAAAGCCGAGACCATCGACCGCGTGCTGGTGTTCACCCGCACCAAGCATGGCGCGGACAAAGTCGTGCGCAGCCTTGCCAAGGCCGGGCTCGACGCCGCGGCGATCCACGGCAACAAGTCGCAGAGCCAGCGCGAGCGCGTGCTGGCGGACTTCCGCAACGGCCGCGTCCGCACGCTGATCGCCACCGACATCGCCGCCCGCGGCATCGACGTGGACGGCATCAGCCACGTGGTCAATTACGACCTGCCCAACATCCCCGAATCATACGTCCACCGCATCGGCCGCACCGCGCGCGCCGGCGCCGCGGGCGTGGCGATTTCGTTCTGCGACCACGAGGAAGCGCCGTTCCTGCGCGACATCGAGCGGCTGATCCGACTGTCGATCCCGACGACCAACCGGCGCACCGGCGGACGGCCGGTCCCGCAACAGGCGGAAACCCGCCACGCCGGACACCGCGGCAACCAACAGCAGCGCGGCAAGGGCGGCGGTCATGGCCGCTCCGGCAATAACGGTCACAACGGCCACCGCTCCCATAACGGCGGCAACGGCCACCGCAGCCGCCCGAGCCAGAATGGCCATCAGCCGGCCCCCCGTCAGGAGGCTTCGGCGGGGGAGCCAAACGGCATCGGAAATGTTACATTCCTGCAGCGCCCGGGCGCGCCGCGCTCCAACGCGCAGCGCTGATCGATTGGAGACCACTGGATGGCGAAGGAAGAACTGCTGGAGTTCGACGGCACGGTGACCGAGGTCCTGCCGGACGGCAATTTCCGCGTGAAGCTCGACAACGACCATGAAGTGCTCGCCTACACCGCCGGCAAGATGCGCAAGTTCCGCATCCGCACCGGCGTCGGCGACCGCGTGATCGTGGAAATGTCGCCCTATGACCTGCAACGCGGGCGCATCAGTTTCCGCCACAAGGGCGACGCGCCGTCACCGTCACCGCAGCAGCGCCGACCGAATTTCCGTCGCCGCTAGTTTGACGCAAAGGGGCGGTAAGCCGGGACACACATTGTGAGTGGAGTACCGGGCCTGCTCATGAAAGCAATTATCCTTCGTTTCGCATTCGCGCTGGCGCTCGTCAGCGCCGGCGCGTTTGGCGTCGCCGCGCAGGACAAAAACACTGAAGCTCATCATGCGCCCGGCAAGGGCTTGTTGCGCCTGCTGCCGGCCGATTCCGTCACCGAGCACGCAATCGACACGGCCGCCGGCAAGCTCGCTTACACCGCGACCGCCGGCACGCTCGCCTTCTTCGACCAATCCGGCGAGCAAAGCGCGGCGGTGTTCTACACCGCCTATGTCGCCAAAGGCCTGGGCGCCAACCGCCCGCTCACCTTCGTGTTCAACGGGGGACCGGGCGCGGCGTCCGCCTTTCTGCATCTCGGGCTGGTCGGACCGCGCATTCTCGACCTCGGCCCGGACGCGCGCGAACCCGCTTATGCCCGGCTGCGCGACAATCCCGACACCTGGCTGCGCTTCACCGACTTGGTGATGATCGATCCGATCGGCACCGGCTGGAGCCGCACGGCCAAGGCGGACGACGGCAAGAATTTCTGGAACGTCGACGGCGACGCCGGTTCGATGGCCAAGGCGATCGCGCTCTACGTCACCCACAACAACCGCTTCAATTCGCCGAAATATCTGTTCGGCGAAAGCTATGGCGGTTTCCGCGCCGCCAGGACGGCGCGCCTCATGCAGCGCGAGCAAGGCATCTCGGCGGCCGGCATCGTGATGCTGTCGCCGCTGATCGAGGGATGGCTGACCTTCGGCGACGACGGATCGGCGCTGCGCGCGGCGCTCGAACTGCCCTCGCTGGCGGCCGCCGAACTCGAGCGCAAGAAGGCGTTCAGCCGCGAGGCGCTCGCCGCCGCCGAAAAGTTCGCGCTCACCGACTATCTCACCACGTTGGCCGGACCGGTGCCGCAGGGCGATGCCGCCCGCGCCTTCTACGAGCGCGTGGCGCAGCTGAGCGGCTTGCCGGTGGACGAGGTCAAGCGGCAGCGCGGTTTCGTGACCGACGCCTTCATCAAGAGCCTGCGCGCGGACAAGATTGTCAGCCGCTACGACGCGACTTTCGCGGTCGACGATCCGTTCCCCGAGCGGCGATCAGGCCACGCGCCCGATCCGATCCTCGACGGCGTTGCGCGCGCCTATGGCGGCGCGTTTGCCGCTTACGCGCGTAACGAGCTCGGCTTCAAGACCGAGATGACTTATCAACTGCTGGCGAACGAGGTCACCCGCCACTGGGACTGGAAAGGCAGCCGCGTGCAAGCCGGCGTCGAAGATGACCTGCGCGTGCTGCTGTCGTTCGATCCCTCGTTCCACCTGCTGATCGCGCACGGCTATTCCGACCTGATCACGCCCTATGCCATGACGCGCTACCTGCTCGAGCACATGCCGGCCTTTGCGCCGCCGGGCCGCGTCGCGCTCAAGCTCTATCGCGGCGGCCACATGCTCTATCTCGATCCCGCGTCGCGCAAGGCGTTCAGCAACGACGTTGCGGCGTTCTACCGGGCGGAATAGCGACCTTTTATTTGCGCATGATCTTATCCGAAAACCGGTTCCCATCCCCGATCGGGTCGAGGACAAGCTTTTCGGGATCATGCGCCGCTCATCGCGGCCACCACGGCGCAGGTGGTGACGATATCGTCAACGCTTGCGGCGCGCGACAGATCGCTGACCGGCTTGGCGAAGCCTTGCAGGAACGGCCCGATCGCCTGCGCGCCGCCCAGCCATTGCGCGAGCTTGTAGCCGATATTGCCGGAATCGAGATCCGGGAAGATCAGCACATTGGCGGTTCCGGCGACCGGGCTTTCCTGCTTGAGCTTCCTGGCGGCGACCTGCGGCACCAGCGCGGCGTCGGCTTGCAATTCGCCGTCGATGGCGAGCGCGGGCATGCGTTGCCGCACAAGGCTAAGCGCCTCGCGCACCTTGTCGACGCGGGCGTGCTGGGCGCTGCCTTTGGTCGAGAACGACAGCAGCGCGACGCGCGGCGTCTCGCCGAGCAAACTTTCCGCGCTGCGCGCCGAGGCAATGGCGATGTCGGCGAGTTCCGCCGGCGCTGGATCGGCGTTGACCGCGCAATCGGCGAACACGAAGGCGCGCGGGCCTTGTTGCAGGAAATCCGGCACGATGATGAGGAAGCAGCTCGACGGCAGCGCGATGCCTTGGCGCGAGCCCGACCGTCATTAATCCCGCCTCGATCACGCGCCGCGTTGCATTGGCGCATCCTGCGACCATGGCGTCGGCGTCGCCCTGGCGCACCATCATGCCGCCGAAATAGAGCGGCCGCGTCACCATGCGGGTGGCGATGGCCGGCGTCATCGACGGGCGCGCGGCGGCGCAGGCCTCGCCGTAAGAGGCAAGCCGCGGATCGTTGCGCGGGTCGATCAGTTCGATGCCGTCGAGCGAAGCGCCGCGCGCCGCGTCTCGGATGGCGTCGGGCGCGCCGAGTAAAATGGGCTGCGCCAGCTGCTCGTCTCTCAGCCGCAGCGCCGCCGCCGACAATGCGCGTATCCTCGCCCTCGGGCAAAACGATTTTGCGCCGGCGCCGACGTGCGATATCAAACAGCCGAGCGAGCAAATCCATGCTTCTCACCGCGTGAGAAAACGCGCCAGCGGAGCGCTTGTAATGACCGAAACAGCCGAAGCGATCAAGATTCACCGCGGGCTCAAGGGCGTCTATTTCGATCGTTCGCCCTGCACCTTCATCGACGGCAAGGCCGGCGAATTGCGCTATCGCGGCTATTCGATCCACGATCTGGCGGAAAACTCGACTTTCGAGGAGACCGCCTGGCTGCTGCTTCATGGCGACCTGCCGAGCGCGCAGGAACTGGCCGGCTTCGACGCCGAGCTCAAAGCCGCGCGCAAGCTGCCGCCGCAGGTGCTCGACATCGTGCGCGCCATCAAGGACGCGCATCCGATGGATGTGCTGCGCACCGCCGTGTCGGCGCTCGCCGCCTTCGATCCCGACACCGCCGACAATTCGCGCGATGCCACGCTGCGCAAGGCGGTGCGGCTCTCCTCGCAAGTGCCGATGATCGTGGCGGCGCATGCGCGCATCCGCTCAGGGCTGGAGCCGCTGGCGGCCGACTTAACGCTCAGCCATGCCGCCAACCTGTTGTGGATGCTGCGCGCCGAGAAGCCGTCGCGCGACGCAGCGCTGCTGATCGACCGCGATCTCATTTTGCATGCCGAGCACGGCTCCAACGCCTCGTCATTTGCCGCGCGCGTCGTCATCGGCACCGAGGCCAATTTGCATGCCGCCATCACGGCGGCGATCGCCGCGCTGTCGGGGCCGGCGCATGGCGGCGCCGCCGAGGACGTCATGAAAATGGCGGAGGAGATCGGCGAACCCGCCCGCGCCGCCGACTATGTGCGCGACAAGCGCAAATCGGGCGCCGCCGTCACCGGCTTCGGCCACCGCGTCTACCGCGCCGAGGATCCGCGCGCGCGCCACATGCGCGCAGGCGTCGAGCGGCTGTCGAAGGAGATGGGCCAGCCGAAATGGTTCGAGATCCTGCAGGCGGTGGTCGCGGCCATGGCGCCCTATGCGCGTCATGGCGTCAACGTCAATGTCGATTTCTACTCCGGCGTCGTCTACCACCTGCTCGGCCTCAAGCGCGATCTGTTCGTGCCGATCTTCGCCATCGGCCGCGTGCCGGGCTGGGTGGTGCAGGTCATGGAGCAGCAGGAGAACAACATCCTGATCCGCCCCCTCACCCTCTACAACGGCCCGGCGGCGCGGCCCTACCGGCCGATTGCCGAGCGCGGGCGCTGAGCGGGACCACAGTCCCGCGGCGTGGGATCAGCCGTCTCGTTTCGCCGTTGCGGCGACGGAGGCCTTCTGCTAGTCTGTTGAGAACGACAGTCTCACAAAACGAGACTTTGCCGGACCCGTTCCGGCGCCAAGCCGGCAGCCATAAGCCGGACGTCGGACCGCCGGCAGGCCGCGGGCGGACGGCAGATCAAGCAAGCGGCCGAAGTCAGGGAGGAATTCCATGCGTTCGACCACGCGAAAGTTCGCCGTGCTTTTGGCCGCCGCCGTCGGCGCCGCGCTCACCGGCGGCCAGGCCCTGGCGCAAGCCGCCTATCCGCAACGGCCGATCGAATTGATCGTGCCATGGGGCCCGGGCGGCGGCGCCGATCAATTGGCGCGGCTCGTCAGCAAGCAGATGGAACCGATGCTCGGCCAGGGCATCCCGGTCATCAACGTGCCGGGCGGCACCGGCGCCACCGGCATGGCCAAGCTTCTGGCGGCGCCGGCCGACGGCTATTCGATGGCGATCTACATCGCCGACAGCCACGCGTTGCTCGCGGGCAAGACCCCGCGCTGGCAGATGAGCGACATCACGCCGGTCGCGGTGATGATGAAGGTGCCCTCGTTCATCTTCGTGAAGCAGCACTCCAAGTTCAAGAACTGGACCGACTTCGCCAACGTCGCGAAGGTTAACCCCGGCAAGCTGAAGGTGGCGACGCTCGGCTTCGGCAGCGTCGACGATTTCTCGCTCACCGTGCTGGCGCATAACGGCATCAAGGTCACGCAGGTGCCGTTCTCCAAGCCGAGCGAGCGCTACGTCTCGATCCTCGGCGATCACGCCGACGCGCTTTATGAGCAGGCCGGCGACGTCGCACAGTTCCTCAACAGCAAGCAGATGCGGCCGATCCTGCTGTTCGGCGAGAAGCGCCTGGACGCCTTCAAGGACATCCCGGCCTCTTATGAGCTCGGCTACAAGATCGCGCTGCCGCAATTCCGCTCGGTCGTGGTGCGCGCCGGCACGCCGCCGGACATCGTCAAGAAGCTGTCCGATGCGCTGGCCAAGGTCTATGCCTCGCCGGAATACAAGAAGTTCATGGAGGTGCAGTTCTGCGATCCGAACAGCTTCGAGGACGCATCGACCGCGCCCGCCTTCATCAGTCAGCAGCTCGAGGACATGAAGAAAACGATGGCGACCAACTGATTTATGTCGCTTTCGCATCAACCCGCGATCCGCTCATTCCCGTGCCCGGACCAGCCGAAGGCTGGGCCCGAGTACGGGGGCGAGCGGAAAGTGAATGACACGTGAGGCCGCCGGGACAGTCATGGACAAGAGCGCCATCCGAACCGCATTGCCCTATTTCGTCGGCCTTGCCGTTGCCGCGGCGCTGTCCTTTTCTATGCCGGCCAAATCGAGTACACGCCGCGCCCCGGCCTGCTCGGTCCCGATTTCTGGCCGAAAATGGCGATCGGCCTGATGGCGGCGGCGTGCCTGTTCGAGATCATGCGCGTCTTCACCGGCTTGAAAGTCGAAGCGCACGGCGTCGCCGACGCGATCGAAAAAGACGACGGCGAGGAGCCGGTAAAAACCTATCCCTGGCTGCTGATCGGCGGCGTCGTGCTGGTCACGATCTTACGCGCTGGTGGTCGATATTCTCGGCTTCCTGCTGGCGACCTTCCTGTTTCTTGCCGCCTTCATGTATCTCGGCCGCTACCGCAAGCATGTCATGGGTGCTGGAGCATCAGCGCCATCATCACCGTGCTGGCGGCGCTGATCTTCATGCGCTTTGCTCTACGTGTCGCTGCCACGCGGCGAGCCGCCGTTCGACGCCTTCACCGATTTCATCCGCATCATGCTGGGCGGCTGAGGGACGCGATGAGCCATATCCTGCTGCAACTCGGCCAAGGCTTCATCGACTGCCTGACGCCGATCAATCTGCTGATGCTGTTCATCGGCATCGTGATCGGCCTGTTGATCGGCGTGCTGCCCGGGCCTGACGCTGGTGATGGGCGTGGCGCTGGCGCTGCCGTTCACCTACCGGATGGATGTTACCGCCTCGATCGTGCTGCTCACCGCCATGTATGTCTCCGGCACCTATGGCGGCGCCTTCACCGCCATCCTGTTCCGGATACCGGGCGAGCCGATCGACGTGCCCATGCTGTGGGACGGCTACACCATGGGCCGCAAGGGCAAGCCGGCCAAGGCGCTGGGCTGGACGCTGGTCGCGGCGCTCGGCGGCGGCCTGTTGTCGGCGACCATCATGGTGCTGCTGACCGCAGCCGCTCGCGCATTTTGCGTTGAGGTTCTCGTCGCCGGAATATTTCGCGATCCTGCTGTTCGGCCTCACCAGCGTGGTCGCGCTCGGCCGCGGCGTCGCTCGCGAACGCGCTGATCAGCCTGTCGCGTCGGCCTGCTGATCGCTTCGCGTCGGCACCGACGAAACCTACGGCGCCGACCGCTTCACCTTCGGCTCGCGCATCCTGCGCCGACGGCATCGAATTCCTGGTGGTGATGGTGGGCGCCTATGGCGTCGGCGAAGTGCTGGCGCGGCTGGAAACCGGCTTCGCCTCCAAGCCGATCGAGAAAATCGAGAGTGTCGCACACCGAGCTGCCGTCCTGGCGCGAAATAATGGCGCTCAAGGCCATGTTCCTGCGCGCCAGCGTGCTCGGCAACATCATCGGCCTCATACCCGGCGCCGGCGCCACCATCGCCTCCTTCGTGAGCTACGGCGCTGGAAGCGCAATTCGGCAAGCGCAGGCAGGAGATGGGCACCGGCATTGCCGAGGGCATCGTGGCGCCGCAGGCGGCCGCCACCGCCTCGGTCGGCGGCGCGCTGGTGCCGCTGCTGGCGCTCGGCATTCCCGGCAGCGGCGCCACCGCCATCATCCTCGGCGCCTTCATGCTGCACGGCATCCAGCCCGGCCCGCAGATCTTGGCGACGTCGTCCCCTATCGTCTACACGGTGTTCGCCTCGCTCTATCTCGGCCTCATTTTGATGTGCGTGCTCGGCTACTTCGCCATCCGCCCGCTGGTGAAGATCCTCGACATGCCGGAGGCGGTGGTCTCCGCCTATCGTGCTGATCCTGTGCTTCATCGGCGCGCTGTCGATCCGCAACAACGTGACCGACCTGTGGCTGATGATCGCTTTCGGCGTCATCGGCTATCTGTTCGAGCGCTTGAGGTTCCCGATCGCGCCGCTGGTGCTGGGCGTCATCCTCGGACCCTTGGCCGAGAAGTCCTTCATGAACTCGATGATCAGCTTCGCCAACGACTGGACCGTGTTCTTCCGGCGGCCGATCTCGGGAACGGTCATGGCGTTCACGATCGTCATGCTTCTGCTTCCGTTTATCCAGCAGTGGCGCGCGAAACGGCGCGTTGCCGCCGCTTTGCGCTCAGGGTGAGAGCCATGCGTAGCAATCTCGATCTCGACATCAGGCCCGCGGGCGACACGGTGCGCGCGCTCAAGCCGGTCGCCCCGGCGAAGGCCGCAAAGCCGCGCGAGCACAAGCTCGGCGCCACCGCGCGCTCGTTCGCGATCCTCGACCATGTCGCGGCCTCGCACGCGCCGGTCGACGTGCTCGACATCATCGCCTCGCTCAAGCTGCCGAAGGCGACGGCCTACCGGCTGGTCGATTGGTTCCTCGGTCACGGCTATCTGGCGCGCGAGCCGGGGCGCAAGCGCCTGATCGTCGGCCCCAGGCTCGCCAACCTCGCCTTCGGCGTGCTGTCGGCCTCGATGCGCAACGACGCGCCGCACCTCGTGCTGCAGCGCCTGGTGCGCACGCTCAACGAGACCTGCAATATCGGCACGCTGCTCAACGGCGAAGTGGTCTATCTCGACCGCGTCGAAGCCGAGCACTGGCCGTTGCGGCTGCATTACACCAGCGGCTCGCGCGTGCCGCTGCATTGCAGCGCCATCGGCAAGCTGTTCCTGGCGCTGGCGCCCAGCCCACGCCGGCAGCGCCTGCTGCAAAGCCTGGAGCTGCGCAGCTACACCGACGGCACCATCACCGACAAGGCGCGGCTGGAGGCGGAACTGCGGCAGATCCGCAAGGAGCAAGTGTCGTTCGACCGCGAGGAATATCTGGTCGGCGTGGTCTGCATGGCGGTGCCGGTGCTCGGCAAGAACGGCGAGACGCTGGCCGCGCTTGCGATCCAGGCGCCGGAAGCGCGCATGAACGTGCCAACCGCGCGCGGCCATTTGCCGGCCTTGCGCGGCGCCGCCGCCGAGCTTGCGAAGATTTTTCAGGACAAATAGGTCTTAAGCCATGAAGATGACGACGGAAGAAGCCTTCGTGAAGGTCCTGCAGATGCACGGCATCGAGCATGCCTTCGGCATCATCGGTTCGGCTTTCATGCCGATCTCGGATTTGTTTCCAAAGGCCGGCATCACATTCTGGGACGTCGCGCACGAGACCAATGGCGGCCTGATGTGCGACGGCTACACGCGCTCGACCGGCAAAATGGCCATGGCGATCGCGCAAAACGGTCCCGGCATCACCAACTTCGTCACCGCCATCAAGACCGCCTACTGGAACCACACGCCGATGCTGCTGGTCACGCCGCAGGCGGCCAACAAGACCATCGGCCAAGGCGGCTTCCAGGAAGTCGAGCAGATGGCGCTGTTCCGCGACATGGTCTGCTATCAGGAAGAGGTGCGCGATCCCTCGCGCGTCGCCGAAGTCTTGAACCGCGTCATGACCAAAGCCAAGCGCCTGTCGGCGCCGGCGCAGATCAACATCCCGCGCGACTACTGGACCCAGGTCATCGACATCAGCCTGCCGGCGATCGTCGAGTTCGAGCGGCCGGCCGGCGGCGCTTTGGCAATCGCGGAGGCGGCAAAGCTGCTGTCGGGCGCCAAGTTTCCGGTCATCCTGTCGGGCGCCGGCGTCGTTCTCGCCAACGCGATCCCCGAATGCGCCGCGCTCGCCGAGAAGCTCGACGCGCCGGTCTGCAACAACTACCAGCACAACGACAGCTTCCCCGGCAGCCACCGGCTTGCCGTCGGTCCGCTCGGCTATAACGGCTCGAAGGCCGCGATGGAGCTGGTCGCCAAGGCCGACGTGGTGCTGGCGCTCGGCACGCGGCTCAATCCGTTCTCGACGCTGCCGGGCTATGGCATCGACTACTGGCCGAAGACCGCCAAGATCATCCAGGTCGACATCAATGCCGACCGCATCGGGCTGACCAAGCCGGTCGCCGTCGGCATCTGCGGCGACGCCAAACTTGTCGCCCAGAGCATCCTGGCGCAGCTCGCGCCCGCCGCCGGAAACTCCGGCCGCGAGGAGCGCAAGGCGCTGATCCACACGACCAAGTCGAAGTGGCTGCAGACCCTCTCCAGCATGGATCATGAAGAGGACGATGCCGGCACCACCTGGAACGAAGACGCCCGCAAGCGCGATCCCGACCGGATGTCGGCGCGCCAGGCCTGGCGCGCAATCCAGGCCGGCTTGCCGAAGGACGCCATCATATCGAGCGACATCGGCAACAATTGCGCCATCGGCAACGCCTATCCGACCTTCGAGCAGGGGCGGAAATATCTGGCGCCCGGCCTGTTCGGCCCTTGCGGTTACGGCTTTCCCTCGATCATCGGCGCCAAGATCGGCAATCCGAACATCCCTTGCGTCGGCTTCGCCGGCGACGGCGCCTTCGGGATTTCCATGAACGAGATGAGCTCGATCGGCCGCGAGGAGTGGCCGGGGATCACCATGGTGATCTTCCGCAACTACCAATGGGGCGCGGAGAAGCGCAATTCGATCCTCTGGTTCGACGACAATTTCGTCGGCACCGAGCTCGACCCGCATCTCAGCTATGCAAAGGTGGCGGAAGGCTGCGGCCTCAAAGGCGTTGCGGTCAGAACGCAGGCCGAATTGACGGACGCGCTGCGCGCCGCCTGCGAGGCGCAGAAGAAGCGGGTGACCACCTTCATCGAGGTGATCCTCAACCAAGAGCTGGGCGAGCCGTTCCGCCGCGACGCCATGAAGAAGCCGACGGTGGTGGCGGGCATCAAGCGCGAGGACATGCGCGCGCAGCAAGGTGCTTAACGGAGTCGTTGGAATGACTGTGGCAGTGAAATCGCCCGAGAGCGCGAACGCTGTGGTCGATGAGCTGGTGCGCCGCGCGCGCGCGGCCATGGCGGCCTTCGCCGATGCCGATCAGGCGCGCACCGACGAGGCGGTGACCGCGCTCGCCTGGTCGCTGTACAATCCAAGCCACGCCAAGGAGCTGGCGGCGCTCGCGGTCGCCGACACCAAGCTCGGCAATGTGCCCGACAAGATCGTCAAGAAGCAGCGCAAGACCTTCGGCACCTTGCGCGACCTGCTGCGCGTCAAATCGGTCGGCATCATCGAGGAGGACAAGAAGCGCGGCATCGTGAAATACGCCAAGCCCGTCGGTGTCGTCTGCGCGATCACGCCCTCGACCAATCCGGGCGCGACGCCGGTCAACAAGGCGATGATGGCGATGAAGGGCCGCAATGCCATCATCATCGCGGCCTCTCCGGCTGGGCTGAAAACAACAACAAAAACAGTCGATTACATGCGCGCGGAGCTGAAGAAGATCGGCGCGCCGGAGGACCTGGTGCAAATTCTGCCGGCGCCGGCGTCGAAGGACATGACGCAGGCGCTGATGCAGGCTGCCGACCTGGTGGTGGCCACCGGCTCGCAGGACAATGTGCGGCGCGCCTATTCCAGCGGCACGCCGGCCATCGGCGTCGGCACCGGCAACGTGCCGGTGATCGTCGACGAAACCGCCGACCTCGACGACGCCGCGAAGAAGATCTGCGCCTCCAAGATTTTCGACAACGCGACGTCGTGCTCGTCGGAAAATTCCGTCATCATCGTCGATGCGGTCTACGACAAGGCGATCGCCGCGCTCGAGCGCGCCGGCGGCTACATGGCCTCCGCGCCCGAGAAGGCGAAAATCCAGGCCGCGCTATGGCCGGACGGCAAGCTCTCCCGCACGCTGATCGCGCGCGATGCCGACGTGCTGGCGAAGGGCTGCGGATTGCCGGCGGCGGCCGAAAGCAAGAAGTTCTTCATGGTGGAGGAAACCGGCGTCGGCCGCGACTTCCCGTTCTCGGGCGAGAAGCTGGCGCTGGTGCTCACCGTCTACCGCGCCAAGGATTTCGACGCGGCGGCCGATCGTGCGCGCGCCATCCTCGCGCATCAGGGCCGCGGCCATTCGGTCGGCCTGCACACCAAGGACATGGCGCGCGCCCGCAAGCTCGCGCGAAGAAACCGACGTGGTGCGCGTGCTGATCAACCAGGCGCACACCTTCGGCAACGGCGGCGGCTTCGACAACGGCCTGAACTTCACGCTCAGCATGGGCTGCGGCACCTGGGGCGGCAATTCCATCACCGACAACCTGAACTACATGAACTTCCTCAACATCACCCACCTCGTCACCACCATCCCGGAAGACAGGCCGAGCGAAGAGCAATTGTTCGGCGCTTACTGGAAGAAATACGGCAAGTAATGAACTTCGAAGAGCACGCTGCGAAAGCGCTGATCCTGGCGCCTGCCGGCATTGCGGTGCCGCGCGGCATTCTGTGCGCGAGCGCGGCGGAGGCGGCGCAAGGCCGCGGCGCGAGATCGGGCCCTGCGTGGTCAAGGCGCAGGTGCCGACCGGCAAGCGCGGCAAGGCCGGCGGCATCAAGCTCGCGAACACGCCGGCGGAAGCCGAAGCAGGTGGCGGCGCAAATCCTCGGCATGACGCATCGGCGAGTACACGGTCGAGCGGCTGCTGGTCGAGGAGCAGGCCAAGATCGCGCGCGAGTTCTATGCCGCCGTGCTGCACGACATCGAGGCGCGCAAGCCGCTGATTTTGTTCTCGACCGAAGGCGGCATGGACATCGAGGAGATCGCCGCCGCAAAGCCGCAAGCGATCCGCCGGCTGCTGGTCGATATCGGCGGCAAACCGGCCGCAGCCGACATCGCCGGGATGCTCGAAGGGATTGAGCCTCGGCGTGGCGGAATCGCAAATCGCCGATATTTTGCAACGCCTCTACGCCGCCTACCGCGCGCGCGACGCCGAGCTGCTGGAGATCAACCCGCTGGCGCTGCATGACCGACGGCCAGCGTGGTCGCGCTCGACTGCAAATTCGTGCTCGACGACGCGGCGATTGACCGCCAGCCGGAGCTCGCCAGCGCCGGCTCGCCCGGCGCGATGACCGAGCTGGAACAACGCGGCGCCGACGCCGGGCTCAAGCTCATCCAGCTCGACGGCAATGTCGGCGTGCTGGCGAACGGCGCCGGCCTCACCATGACGACCATGGACGTGATCCGCCATTTCGGCGGCAGACCCGCCAATTTCCTCGAGATCGGCGGCGAGGCCTACACCAAGTCCGAGATCGCGCTCGACCTGGTGCTGTCCAATCCCGGCGTCAAAAGCCTGGTGATCAATTTCTGCGGCGCCTTCGCGCGCACCGACGTGATGGCCGACGGCGTGGTCAAGGCCTGGCGCAAGCTCAAGCCCAAGGTGCCGGTGTTCTTCTCCATCCATGGCACCGGCGAAGAGGAAGCGGTCGCGCTGGTGCGCGGCGAGCTCGGCATCGAGCCCTACGATGTCATGGAAGACGCCATCCAGGCGGCGGTGAAGGCCGCGCAATGATCGTGCGCAAAAAAGACCGCGTGGTCGTGCTCGGCATCACCGGCAAGCAGGGCACGTTCTGGACCGAGAAGATGATCGGCTACGGCACCAATGTGGTCGCCGGCGTCAATCCCAAGCGCGCGGGCGAAACGCATGTCGGCGTGCCGATCTTCGCCACCACGGCGGACGCGGCGCAAGCAAGTCGGCGCCGATGTCGCGGTCATGTTCATTCCGCCGCCGATGGCGAAGGAGGCGGCGGTCGTCGGCGGCGCAGGCCGGCGTCAGACTGCTGGTGGTGCTGACCGAGCACATCCCGGCGCAGGACGTGATGGCGATGCATGCCGCAGCCAGCACGCACGGCACCCGCATCGTCGGCCCCAACACCGCCGGCCTGGTGACGCCGGGCGAATGCTTCGTCGGCATCATGCCGGCCTTCGTGCCAAGCGTGTTCAAGCCCGGCCGCGTCGGCGTGATCTCGCGCAGCGGCAGCCTGGGCACGCTGGTGTGCCTCAATCTCACGCGCGCCGGGCTCGGCCAATCCGCCTTCATCGGCATCGGCGGCGATCCCATGCTCGGCACCACCACGCGCGACGCGCTTGCAGGCGCTCGACGAGGATGCCGGCACCGACGCGATCGTCATCGTCGGCGAGATCGGCGGCGCCATGGAGGAAGCGGCGGCCGATTACGCCCGCACCGTGCGCAAGCCGATGGTCGCCTTCATCGCCGGCGCCGCCTCGCCGCCCGGCAAGAAGATGGGCCACGCCGGCGCCATCGTCACCGGCAACGCCGGCAGCTACGCGGGCAAGCGCAAGGCGCTGGAAGCGGCGGGTGTCGTTGTCGTGAACACGCCCTCGCAAATCGCTCCCGCCGTCGCCGCCGGACGCACGAAACAAAGCAAGGACGTCGCGTGACAGCGCAAAATTCGCAAGCCATGCGGCCGTTCATGGCGGTTGCCGCCGACTATCTGCCCGGCGTGGCCATGTCCGCGCTCGTCGCGGTCATCGGCTATCTCGCCGCGCCTTATGTCGCCCACATCGTGCCGATCCCGAGCATGGTGATCGCGCTCATCGTCGGCATCGCGCTCAACCCGGTTGCCGCGCGGCCCGTGACACAAGCAGGCATGGCCTTCTGCGTGCGCACGGTGCTGCGCTGGGCGGTGGCGCTGCTCGGCTTGCGCGTCGGCCTGGCCGACATCGCCGCGCTCGGCGGCGAGACGGCGGCGCTGATCGTGGCGTCGATGGCGGCAACCGTCGTCGCCGGCTTCGTCTTCGCGCGCTGGAGCGGGCGCAGCCCCGGTTTCGGCGCGCTGGTCGGCGTCGGCACGGCGGTGTGCGGCGCCTCGGCGACGCTGGCCTGCTCGACGGTCGTGCCGGACTATCCGGGCAAGCCGGCCGATGTCGTCTTCGTCGTCGTCGCCATCAACGCGCTCGCCACACTGGCGATCCTGGTCTATCCGCCGCTCTGCATCCTGCTGCACTTCGATTCCTTGACCACCGGCGTGATGCTGGGCGGCACCATCCACGACGTCGCGCAGGTGGTGGGCGCCGGTTTTGCGGTGTCGGCGGCGGTCGGCAACACGGCGGTGATCGTCAAGTTGTTTCGCGTTTTCCTGCTGTTGCCGGTGGTGCTGGGCGTCGGCTGGTATTTCACCCGCAAGGGCATGCAGCATGGCGAGGCGCGCGTGCCGGTGCCGGTGTTCGGCATCGTGTTTCTTCTGCTGTGCGCGCTCAACAGCGCCGTGCCGCTGATACCGGCGCTGATGCCGATCTACGCGCCGGCCAAGAGCGTGCTGGTCGAGGCCTCGGCCTGGGGCCTGCTGCTGGCGATCGGCGCGCTCGGCCTCGGCACATCGATTGCGTCGATCGTCGCGCTCGGCTGGCGCCACATCGCCACCGTGATGGGCACGACCGCCGTGATCTTCGTCATCGTGACGGGCGGGCTGCTGATCCTGGGCTAGAATCCGAACTCCGCATTGTGGGCGCCGAGCGCGGGCGATGAAGCCTCGCTCGCAGCGCCCGGCCGCAATGGTGGCGTGATCGGCACGGGGAGCGCCGGGATCGCTTGCCCGCTCGCGTTCACGAGCCGCGCCGCGAACAGGCCGCGCGCCTTGAAATGCGGATCGTCGAGGGCGGCGCGCAGATCCTGCATGATCGAGCAGCAACAATCGGCCTTGTCGAAGATCGGCAGCCATTCGGCGGCGGTCTTGCCGGCGATGATCTTGCTCACGCGCACGATGGTTGCTGCCTTATCGCGCTCGTCGTCGATCAATTCCGGCTCAAGCCCGATGGCGGCCACAAACGACAACCAGAACCGCTGCTCGATGGCCGCGACCGCCGCCACCTTGCCGTCGCGCGTCTCGTAAAGCCGGTAGCGCGGCGTGCCGCCGGTGAGCAGGTCCGCGCCATTGCCGGGCCATATGCCGGTGGCAAATCCGGCGCCGAGCGCCCAGAACATGAAGGGAAAGACGCTTTCGGCCATGCTGACGTCGATGAACGTGCCCTCGCCGGTCGCCTCGCGCTGGCGCAGCGCCAGCAGGATATTCATCACCGCCGGATAGGCCGCGCCCGCGATGTCGGCGACCAGCGCCGGCGGCACCACGCGGTGGCCCGCCTGCCCCGCCGACAGCGCCAGCAAGCCGGCATCGCCGATATAATTGAGGTCGTGGCCGGCGCGGGTTGAGCGCGGGCCGCTCTGGCCGTAGCCGGTGATGGCGCAATAGACGATGCGTACATTGGCGGCGCGGAAGGCGGCATAGCCGAGCCCGAGCCGGTCCATGACGCCGGGGCGGAACTGCTCCACCACCACGTCGGCGGTCTTTGCCAACGCAAGGATGCGGTCGCGTACGCGGCGCGTCCTTCAGGTCCGCCGCCACGCTTTTCTTGCCGCGGTTGAGCAGCGCGAAGCTGACGCTTTCCGTGCCCCACAGCGGCTGGAAGCGGCGCATGTCCTCGCCGTCCGGGCGCTCGATCTTGACGACCTCGGCGCCGGCTTCCGCCAGCAGCAGCGTCGCCAGCGGGCCCGGCAGCAGCGTCGAGAAATCGAGCACGCGGATGCCGGCGAGCGGGCCCTGCTTGGCATCCGACATGGCTGTTTCCTCACGCGGCCAATTTCACAACGTGTCGGCTATTTATAGCCTGCATCGTCCGCGCGGACGAGGCGGGGCGGCCGATATTGAAATTCGGCCGCGTGCGCTTTTAAGTCTTTCCCCAGGTCAGCGAATACAGATCGAACCGGCGATCGCGCAGATTCGTGACGGTGCCGTCCTGGCGCGAGGCCCGCAGCGCATCGAGCTGAAGGTCGGCGATTGCCACCATCTCGACGTTCGGCGTGGTATCGGCGGCAATGCCTTCGCGCGCGAAGGGAAAGTCGCACGGCGTCAGCACGCAGCTCTGCGAGTACTGGATGTCCATGTTCTCGACGTTGGGCAGATTGCCGACGTTGCCGGCCATGATGACGTAACACTGGTTCTCGACCGTGCGCGCGTGCGCGCAATAGCGCACGCGGTTGTAGGCCTGCCTCGTGTCGGTGCAGAACGGCACGAACAGCAAGAGCGCGCCCTGGTCGATCAGATAGCGCGTCATTTCCGGAAATTCGCAATCGTAACAGATCTGCACGCCGATCGGGCCGCAGTCGGTCTGCACAATGTTGACGTCGCTGCCGCCCTTGATGTTCCACCAATAACGTTCGCTCGGGGTCGGATGGACCTTGCGCCGCGGATGCACGCTGCCGTCGCGCAAGCAGACATAGCAGATGTTGTAGACCTCGCCGTCGGCCTCGCGCGTGGGGTGCGAGCCGCCGATGATGTTGACGTTGTAGCTGACCGCGAGGCGGCTCATCAGCTCCTTGAGGCGCTCGGTGTAATTGGTCAGCGTCCCGATCGCTTCGGCGGCGGGCATGCGCCTGTTGTCGATCGACAGCAACTGAAGCGTGAACAGCTCCGGAAACAGCACGAAATCCGCCTTGTAGTCGGCGACCACGTCGACGAAATACTCAACCTGCTTGGCGAAATCCTCGAACGAGGTGAGCGCGCGCTGCTGATACTGCACCGCCGCGACGCGCACGGTCTGCAGGCCGCGCGTCGCCGTGCCGGCGACCACCACCGCGTCGTCCGGCACCTGCGGGTTGCGCCAGATCATGTGCGTCGCATAGCCGCGCGATTCATGATCGACCGGCAGATAATTGCTCAGTACGCCGATCGGCTGGAAGCCGTTGCGAATCTGGAAGCCGATCACCGGATCGCGCAGCTTTCCCGCCTGCACCAATTCGAGATATTTCTCCGCCGAGCCGACCGCGTTCCATCGCCGCGCCAATTGCGGCATGCGGCCGGCAAACACGATGCCCTTCAGCCGCAGATGCTGGCAAAGCTTCTTGCGCTCGTTGTAGAGCCGCTGGCCGATGCGCAAGCCGCGAAAGTCCGGATCGACGCAGACGTCCATGCCGTAGAGCCAGTCGCCCTTGGCATCGTGGCGCGAGGCAAAGCCGCGGCCGGTGATCGTCACCCAGTCATGCGATTTGAGCGCCACCACGCCCGAAATCCGGAACGTGACGCAATAGCCGACGATGGTATTTTCGTAGATGGCGACGAACTGGCCCTCGGGGAACTGGTTCTGGTGGCCGAGCAGTTGCGCTTCCGAATAGACCCCGACCGGCCCCAGCGAAGCGTAGGCCTTGGCCATCAGCGTCCGGATCGCGGGGATGTCGGCGGGCACGGCGTTGCGCACCACCAGCCTGGGGCGGGATTCCTTGTCGTGCGGCGTTTTGCTGACTTCGGCGTCGGTTTTCATGGGCCACTTCTAGGCCTGTGAAACCCGGTAGTCCAACGCGATTATGGCCGCAGCAATGGCGGTAATTTTCGACGCGAAGGCTCAGAATTCGAGCTTGTCCTGCACCGACTCCAGGCCCGCCTTGGCGCAGGCCTCGTCCTTGTCGCCGCCGGGCGCGCCGGCCACGCCGACGCCGCCGAGCAGCGAACCGCCGGCCTGGATCACGAGGCCGCCGGCGAGCGGCGTCACATTCGGCAGAGTGGCAAGACCGGGGCTGAGCGTGCCGTCCTTGAGCGATTTGACGAATTCGCCGGTGTCGCGCGCGAAGGTCACGGCGGTCCAGGCTTTGCCTCTGGCGATGCCGAGCGCGCCCGCCGGCGTGAAGCGGTCGCGCAGCACGACCAGCGTTTGGCCGAAACGGTCGAGCACCGTCACGGCGACCTGGTAGCCGTCCTTGCGGCATTTGTTGAGCGCCGTACGCGCGAGATCGAAAGCGACATCGGGCGCGATCGACTTGTAGGTGACGACCGCTTCCTCGGCGCGGGCGGGCAGCGCCGCCGCCAGCGACAGCGCCGCCGCGAGAATGATCCGTTTCACGTTCACCTCCGTTATGGGCGGATATAGGTCCAGCCCTGTTCTTGCAATTCGGTCAGGCGCACGACGCCGGCCGGCACGACCGTCGCCTCGGGAACAATGGGAATCGCGTGGCCTTCGCGCTTTTCCATGCCCTTCTGGGTGTTGCCGCAAGCGGAAAACTTCACGCTCGAGGGAAAGGTGCCGCTCGCCAGGTGCTTCAAGCGGTCTTTCACCGGCGACGTATCCTCGCGCAGCATGTGCAAGCCCGGTCCATAGGCGACGACCTCGATCTGAACCTGTTCGCCCTTGCCGTGATAATACTCCATCAGATTGGAGACATTGTTGAGCACGAGGTTCATGACCGCCGGATCGTTCTGATCGACATGGAAAGCGACCCGGTGCGTCTTGGCGTTGTCGGCCGCATGGGCAGGCGCGGCAAGCAGGGCACCTGCGGCAAGCGCGGCAACAACGGCCAGCAGACGTGTAAGCTTTCTCATTTGTTTCCTCCCTGGTTATGGACGGACCAGCGTGTAGCCTTTTTCGGTCAATTCGAGGATGCGCTCGACGCCGACCTGCACCCGCACCGCCTTCGGATTGATGTCGACGTGCTTGCCCTCGCGCTCGAGCGTGTCGACCGTGTTCATGCAGATGTCGAACTGCACGCCTTGCGAGATCAGGCTGTCGACCAGCGCGCGGTTGGGATTTTCCGCGCGCAGCAGATCGATGCCGGGGCCGAAGGCAACGACCTCGACCGCGATCCGGTCGGGTCCGTAGGCCTTCAGCAGATTGTAGGCGACGCTGATGACCAGCGCCTGCTTATCCGGCGCGCGGTCGGAGAGCTGCAGGACGAGGTGGTGATCGGCGAACGGCTTGTCCGGCAATGGCGTCTGCGCCACGGCCGGCAATAGCGAGGCGGCCGCCATCGTCACAGCCAGCGCCAACCGAACAAGCACTGCACGCATAGCAACCTCTAACCGGAGATTCCCGGATTGTTCGACACGCCTTTGAGCACGACCTGATTGAGTTTCTTCGGCTTCGCGGTCTTTTCGCGGCGCAGATAGTTGGCGAACACGTCCCATACCGGCTTGCCAGCTTGCGGATTGACCGAGGCCCAGCCGGCAACCTTATACGATTTGTCGGCTTCAAGCTTGCGGCCATTGTCGAGCGTCAAGTCGGAAATGCGCTTGCCGACGCTCTCCGCCGGCGCGCAGGCATAGTCCAGGCCGCCCATGCGCACCATGTCGCCGCCCTGCTGGTAGTAGGGATCGGGATTGAACAAATTGTCGCAGATGTCTTCCAGGATGGCTTTGATCTGCGCGCCGGTCATCTCCGTCACGTAGACTTCCGGATAGGTGATGGCCGTTTCGCTGAGCACGTCCTCCATCGTGATGGGCTCGCCCGGCAGCGCCGTATTGCCCCAGCGGAAGCCGGGCGACAGCGCCAGCTCGGCGTCGAGCTCATGGCGCAGCGCGTCGCAGATGAGCTGATCCATGGTGCCGTTGAAATTGCCGCGGCGATAGAGGAGATCGCCCGCCACCGCCAGCTTTTCGCCGAACTGCGCCGCGTGCGGCTTGGCCGCCTTATCGATCAGCGCCTGCATCGCGGCGTCGGGCTTCAACAGCCCGGCATAGACCGGCAGCAGATGATAGCGCACATTCTTAACCGCGCCTTTGGCCAGATCGAGATCGAGCACGCCGAGGAATTTGCCGCTCGATCCGGCATTGGTCACCAGCGTCTTGCCGCCGCTATTGGTAACCGTGACCGGCTGCGGCACCGCGTCGTGGGTGTGGCCGCCGAGGATGACGTCGATGCCGGTGACGCGGCCGGCGAGCTTCAAGTCCACGTCCATGCCGTTGTGCGACAGCAGCAGCACGGCGTCGACTTTGTCCTTGGCGCGCAGCCCGTCGACCACCTTCTGCATCTCGGCGTCGCGGATGCCGAAGGTCCAGTCCGGCGTGAAGCGCTTGGGATGGGCGATCGGCACATAGGGAAACGCCTGGCCGATGACGCCGATGCGGAAGCCGCCGACCTCTTTCACCGTCGCCGGCTTGAACACGCGCCCCGAGGCCTTGTCGAAAGACGGCTTGTCGTTGAACGCGGCTTCCTCGGTCAAGAATACGTTCTGCGCCAGGAACTCGCCCTTGAAGCGCTTGAGATTGGCGCGCAGGCGTTCCTCGCCGTAGGTGAATTCCCAATGCCCGGTCATCGCCTCGATGCCCAGCAGATTTGCGGCGTCCACCATGTCCTCGCCGTGCATCGTGTTGGCGAGCCCGCTGCCCTGCCAGAGATCGCCGCCGTCGAGCAGCAGCGAGGCGCGGCGCCCGCCTCGGCGCGCAGGCGGTCGATCAGCGTTTTGAGATGCGCGAAGCCGCCGAGCCGGCCGTAGCGGTGCGCGGCCTCGGCAAAGTCGAGAAAAGTGAAGGCGTGCGCGAGCCGCGACTTGGGCGCGATGCCGAAAGCTTTAAGGAAGGCCTCGCCGACCAGATGCGGCGGCTTGCCGGCCATGGTGCCGATGCCGAGATTGACGCTCGGCTCGCGGAAATAGACCGGCGATGAGCTGCGCATGCGTGTCCGTCATGTGCAGCACGCGCGCATTGCCGAATTTGCCGATGTCGTAGAGCGCGTCGCCTTCCGCGGCGCTGCCGATGCGGGGAATTGCGCCCGACATCGCCGCCGCCGTGAGCAGCTTCAACACCTCGCGGCGGCGCATCGCAACAATCTCCTTACGGACGGACCAAGCTCAGCGCACGACCGCCTGCGTCCAGGCCGTTTCCTGCTCCTTGGCCTGCGCGATCGAGGCATTCGCCAAGGCTTCTGCTTCCTGGGCGAGCTTGACGGCGTCGTCGAACTTGCCGGCATCGGCGGCGGCCTTTGCCTTCTTGAGTTCGTCCTTCGTGGTGGTCCACTCGTTCTTGAGCGCGTGGGCTTGCTTATCGGCGGCTTCCGCTTTCGCGAGCGCCGCCTTGAAGTCGTCGGCGGAGGCGGCGAGCGCCGCCGTGGCAAAGCCCGCGACCGAGAAAATGACCGCCAGCCGGATCAGGGCACGAGTGCGCATGGGATATCCTCCACTATTCGTTCCGGTCACGGACGCGCGCCCGGCCCGGAGATGGGCAGGCCGTTGGCCATGTAGGACAGGAAATATTCGACGTCACGGTACTCATCGACCTCCGCGGGTAGCGGAACGCCGCGCACCTGGCTGTTACAGGTGCGCAAGCGGCGGCTGGTGGTGCCCATGCCGCCCCAGGCCGAGCGGTAGATCGGCAGCGCCGCGGTGATGCCGAGCGCCGGCGCCAGCACTTCGGTGCGGATGTGATCGCCCGGGCTTTGCACGTGGCAGCTGGCGCAGGAGAAATTCAGCTGGCCGCGGCGGGTATAGAAATATTTCTTGCCGTTTTCATAAGCCGCCAGCGCACGCGGATCGTTGGGGATCTTGATGTCGAACGGTTTGCCGCGCGAGGTGAAGGCCATATAGGCGGTGAGCGCCGCCATGTCGTCCTTGTTGTAGTCGAACGGCTTCTCGCCATTGGCTTCGCGGCATTGGTTGAGCGCGACGTCGAGCGTGACGACCTGCCCCGATTTGGCGTCGAACATCGGATAGTTCTGCCGGATGCCGATGCCCTTGTTCGGGAAGCAGTCGCCATAGGTCTTGCCGGTCTTGAAGGGCGTGGCGAACATCTGCTTGCCCTGCTCGATTGCGAACTCGTAGGGCGGAAACGCGTCGATCGCCTTCCACTGCTTGCGCAGGCCCTCGTCCATCGAATAGGGGCCGTTGACGAAGTCGTTGAGCGGCAGTTTCGGGAAGCGCTTCACGAAATATTCGCGGAACGCCTTGAAATCGGTTTGCGGGTCGGCGGCGTTGGCAGCCAGCAATGGCTGTGCCGTGCCGGCGACGAACGCGACCGCGATGAAGACTTTGCGCAGCATTCAGCAATCCTCCCTGTCGCCCCGGCTAAGCCGGGTTTATCCAATCTTGGCCACCAGTGAATCCGATGTGCCTTTGTTATCGACCCAGCTCACCTTCAGGTCGTCACCCTTCTTGCCGCCCTTGAAGCTGAACTTCAGATACGGGTCCTTGGAGACGGCCGGGCCCCACAACGCGGTGAAGACCGTCTTGCCGCCGTGCTCGAACTGCACCACCTCGATGTGGTGCGCCGGGATGACCTGGCCCTTGGAGTCCTTGACGAAGCCGGAATCCATCGGGTGTCGGATCAGCGATTGAACCTCGGTCGCGTCGCCGCTCGCTGTGGCGCGCACGCGGATTGTCCCTGCCATTGCTCTAGCCTCTCTGTTCGTTTTTCGGATCAGCCGCCGCAGCCGCCGACGGTGACTTTGACCTCTTTGCTGGCGCTGTAGAGCTTGCCGCCCGACTCCACGACGGCGAGAACTTTGGTGGTCTTCGCCATCTTCAGCCGGTTCGACACCGACGCTTGCGTGCCGTCCGGAATCTTGTAGGCGGCCGCCAGCACGTTGGGATTCTCCAGCACCAAAATGGCGATGCCGGTGACCTTGGGCAGCGTGCTGGAGACCGCGATCGGCACCACCGCGCCGTTCTCGGCGATCTCCGGCGCGTCGAGGCTGATCTTGTCCGACGCCGTCGCGCTCTTGCCGTACAGCGCCTTGAGCGTATCGGCCTCGCTCTTCTGCTTGAAGGCATCCGCCGGCCACTCCTTGGCGTCGGCATCGGCGTAAGCCGGCCATGGGAAGGCGCCGAAGCCCAAGCCCACCAGGCTGCCGGCGACGGCGCCTTTCAGGACGTTGCGTCGCGCCGCATCGGGCGCGTCCGGAAACTCGTTCATTTTCATTTTCTCCTTGTTGATCCGCACGCGCGCTCAGCGCGTGTACAGGAAATCGACGATGGCCTCGATTTCCTTGTCGTTCAGAATGAGATTGCGCTTGAAGGGCGGCATCACGGTCGTCGGATTGCGCTTGGTCTCGTCGGAGACGATCGCGATCAGTTCCTTGCGGTCCGGAAAGCGCGCTTTCATGCCCATGAGCGGCGGGCCGACATTGCCGGGATCGGGGCCGCCCTTGATGTCATGGCAGGTGAGGCAATTGCCCTTGGCGCGCGAAAACGCCAGTTGCTCGCCTTGCGAGGGCGCCGCCGCGACGGCGCTCATACCGAGCACGAGCGCCCCGCAAGCGATCGCCGCCAGCACAAAATGCGGTTGTCTCAATTCCATCTGCTTTCCTCCCAGCGCAGTGAGCCGTTATGGCCGGCTTTATTTCGGCAGCATCTCGTCGAGCGGTCCGGTCGTGCGCGGCGTCAGGCCCTTGCCTTCCGCCGTCGATTCGATCTTGATCGATTTCGGATCCGCGCAGTTCTTCATGCATTCCTTCGCCGAGGTATCCGGCCGCGGATCCTGCCAGATGAAGGCATCGTGGTTCGGCATCTTCACTTTAGGCAGACTGTTGCGATCTGCAACGAAATTATTTGCCACGATATTGTTGATATTGAGCACGTAAGCGGTGAGCGCGTAGACATCATTGGCCGATAACGAGTGCGGCGACTGGAACGGCATCGCCCGGTTGATGTAATCGAACAAAGTCGTTGCGAACGGCCAATAGCTGCCGACGCTCGGCTCCGGCCGTTCCTTGGTGAGCGTGCCTTCGCCGCCGGCGAGTTTGGGGTAGCGCCCCTCGCCTTCGCCGAAGGTGCCGTGGCACGGCGTGCATTGCTCGGCGTAAACCTCGGCGCCCTTGGCGACCGAGCCGCTGCCCGGCGGCAGGCCGACGCCATCGGGACGTACGTCGATGTCCCAGCCGGCGATCTGGCCGGGCGAAGCCTGCGTGCCGTAGCCGTAATGCCCGGGCGGCGCAGCGATTGCCGCGCCCGACAACGCCACGAACGCAGCGGCGAGCAGCGCAACGATCTGCGCGCGGCTAAGCCAGCTGGACATCGGTGATGCTCCCGTCCGGCTTGACCTGCCAGGTCTGGATCGAATTGTTGTGGTAGATCGAATTCGAGCCGCGCTGCTTGCGCAACTGCGTGATGGTCGGCTGCACATAGCCGGTCTCGTCGATCGCGCGCGATTCCAGAAGCGCCGGCTTGCCGTCCCAGCGCCACGGCAGCGTGAAGCGGGTGAGCGCCTTGGTCAGCACCGGCTCCTTGCAGCTCGGCGCGCTGCCAGTTGACGCCGCCGTCGAACGAGACGTCGACCGCCTTGATCTTGCCGTGGCCGCTCCAGGCCAGCCCGCGAATTTCATAGAGCCCGGGACCGGACAGCGGCTTCTCCGGACATGGGAAGGTGATGACCGATTTGGCCTCGTTGGCCCAGGTGAAGCCGCGCGAGGTGCCGTCGGGCATCAGGTCGGTGTATTTCGACGTTTCTTCGCGCGTGTACCAGGGCTGATCGCCGAGCTTGATGCGGCGCAGCCATTTGACCGAGACATTGCCTTCCCAGCCCGGCACGAACAGGCGCAGCGGAAAACCCTGCTCCGGCCGCAAGGCTTCGCCGTTCTGCGCGTAGACCACGAGCACATCGTCGAGACATTTTGCGAGCGGCAGGCTGCGCGTCATGTGCGCGCCGTCGGCGCCTTCCACCAGAACCCACTTGGCTTCTTTCTTGAGGCCGACCTCCTCGAGCAGCGTGGACAGCTTCACGCCGGTCCATTCGGCGCAACTCGACCATGCCGTGGGTGAATTGCAGCGAGTTGAGCTGGGCCGCGCGCCACTCCATGCCGCCGTTCGCCGGACATTCGAGAAAGTGAATGCGCGAGACGGACGGGAAGCGCTCGATGTCCTTCATCGTGAACACGATCGGCCGCTCGACCATGCCGTGGATCATCAGGCGATGCTGCGCGGGATCCACGTCGGACGGCCGGCATGATAGCGCTCGAAGAACAATCCGTTCGGCGTGATGATGCCGTTCAAATCCTGAATGGGCGAAAAGCTCACGGAGGATTCGCGGCTGGCGGTGAGCCAGGGCACGTTGCGGCGGATCGTGTCCTTGACGAATTTCGACGGCTGTCCGTAGGGCCGGTCGACGATGCCGGGGCCGATCGACTGCGACCAGGGCGCGTCCTGCGGCGGAAAGGCATCGTTGGCCTGCGCCGCGCCGCGACCGAATAGCGCACCGCCGGCGAGCGCGGCGCCGAGCTTGATGAATTTACGGCGGCCAGCCGGGTCATGGCTGTCGCGGCCGCGGACTGACGTCCGGCGGCGCAGGTCCGGCACCCACATTATGCGTCGTCTCCCAGACTTCTCATATTCAAATAGTCCTAACTGTTTACCGGAGTCCAGACCAAAATCCATAAGGACTTTCTGCCTAGCGGCGCGCATGGCATGCGGCGTCGCCGGCAAAATCGGCGGCGGGACGCGTGCCCCACTATTTTGTGGCGGCGGCGACAAGTTGACGTAAGCTTGGCCGGACAGCACGCGCTTTTTAAAAAACACATGCTGCACCGCAGGGGAGGATTCAGATGAAAACACCGAATGGCAGTGGACGCCGCAATAACATCCGGCGGCGCGATGTGCTCGCCGGCGCGGCCGGCGCGGCCAGCTTTCTGGTCATCCGGCCGGGATCGGCCAATGCGGCCAAATGGCCGGACAAGCCGATCACCATCGTCATCATGTATGCCGCCGGCGGCGGCACCGACGTCATCATGCGCCTGCTTGCCTCGGAGATGGCCAAGGCCACCGGCTGGACGATCGAGCCGGCCAACAAGCCGGGCGCCGTCGGCGGCATCGCCACCAATTACGTGCTCAGCGAGCCGGCCGACGGCTACACGCTGCTGGGCGCCGCCAATTTCAACAAATTCGTGCGCGTGATGGGTCACACCACCAGCAAGCAGTGGGAAGACTGGACCACCATGCAGGCTGCCGCGGCGCCTGCCAGCTGGTCGGTGCGCGCGGAATCGCCGCTTAAGTCGGTCGACGACGTGATCAAGTTTGCCAAGGCCAATCCCGGCAAGCTCACGATCTCCACCTCGGGCACCGGCGGCATCTGGCACGAGGTCGCCATGCAGATCGCCGACGCGCTCGATATCAAGGCGCAGTTCGTTCCCTACAAAGGCGGCAAGCCGGCGGCATTGGCCGGGCTGCAGGGCGAGACCATGATCGCGGGCGGCGGCGTGCCCGAGCACATCGATCTCATCCGCGCCGGCAAGATGCGCAATCTGTTCCAGTGCGGCACCCAAGACATCAAGCTCGACGACGGCAAGGTGCTGTACTCGATCGGCAATCTGGTCCCGGCGACCAAACATATCCTGCCGGTCGGCTCCACCTACAATCTGATGATGCGCCGCGCGGTGCCGGTCGATATCCAAAAGGAGATCACCGCCGCCTTCGTCAAGGCCGCCACCTCGCCGGCCTTCAAGGCGGTGGCCACGAAGCAATTCTTCGAGCTCAAGGTGCTCACCGGCGAGGCCGCCGACAAGCGCGCCGCCCAGCTCGAGGTCAACACCGCCTATCTGTTCAATCTTTATCGCGATCAGATCGGCGGCAAAGTGATGACGGCCAAGGAGCTCGGGCTGCCCGACCCGAAGGACTTCGAGTCCTGGTGGCCGCCAAAGGGCTACACGGCGGTCGGCGCATAATATCGCGTTTGTGAGCGGGGCGGCCTTGCCGCTCCGCTCGACCTGCCGCACATCTCCCACGCTGACGTTAAGGTCGACGCGATGGCGCGAGACAATTCGGCCGAAGAGGAAAAGGCCGTCGTGCCGGAAGACGCCCATTCCGGCATCGCGGCGCCGATCATGGATTTGGCCTCGGCCGGCGTCATCGCCGCTATCGCGGTCGTCATGGCGGTCGAATCGCTGCGGCTGCCCGTCCCCGGCGGCATCGTCACCGCGCCCGGCCTGTTGCCGTTTCTCACCTCGGCGAGCCTGCTGATCATGGCGCTGATCCTCGGCTACAGCGCAATCGGCCGCCGGCGCACGACACCGCGCGAACTCGACCGTTTCGACGTGCCGAGCGACTTCATGCGCTCGCTCACGCTCGGCGGCCTCGTCATTCTTTACGTGCTGGCGCTGCAGTTCGTCCCGATCAGAACGAGCTTCAATATCGGCTCGCTGCGTTTCGTCATCGGCGCCTTCGAGCCGGTGTCGGTCGTGGCGATCACGTCTCTGCTGCGAATCTATTGGCGCGCATCGTTGTGGGCCTGCCTGACGGTGACCGTCTTCTGGGTCGCCTTCCTCTCCATTGTGTTCCGCATGTTGTTCCTAACCCCGTTGCCGTGAGGCCGCCGTGGTCGACGCATTCCTGCATGCTTTGTCGCCTTACCTGCTGATGGTCACGCTCGGCGGCGTCGTCCTCGGCATCTTCTGGGGCGCCATGCCGGGGCTCTCCACCACCATGGCGATGATGCTGCTGGTCGGCCTGTCGGTCAACATGAAGCAGGACGTCGCGCTTGCCTTCATGCTCGGCGTCTATACCGCGAGCACGTTCGGCGGCGCCATCTCCGCGGTGCTGATCAACATTCCGGGCACGCCGGATTCGGTCTGCACGATGATCGAAGGTTATCCGCTCGCCAAGCAAGGCAAAGGCGGGCAGGCGCTCGGGCTCTCGATCACGTCGTCTTTCCTGGGCAATTGGGTCGGCATCCTGCTGCTGGTCGGCTCTATGCCTTTGATTCTCGCGATCGCGCTGCGGTTCCGCTCCTGGGAAATGTTCCTGCTCGCCGTGATCGGCATTTCGATCTGCGGCTCGATGACGTCGGGTGCGATGCCGCTCAAGGGCTGGATCACCGGCTGGCTCGGCATGCTGCTCGCCTTCGTCGGCTATGACGCCATTCACGGCGTGCCGCGCTTCACTTTCGATATCCCCGCGCTCTACGACGGCATCAGCTACGTCGCCATCCTGATCGGCCTGTTCGGACTGTGCGAGATCATGAAAGTGCTGCCGCAGCGCGAGCACACGCCGATACCGGAAAACGTCGGCCGCGCTATTCCATCGTTCGATCTGCTCATCAAGCACATGCCGGCCGCGCTGCGTTCCGGCCTGATCGGCACCATTATCGGCGCCATCCCCGGCGCCGGCGCCAACATCGCTTCTTTCATTGCCTATGACATCGGCCGCCGGCGCGCGAGCCCGGAGGAAAGGGCGAAATGGGGCAAGGGCAGCTTCGAAGGCATCGTCTGCGCCCAGGTCGCCGACAACGCCAATATCGGCGGCGCCATGCTGCCGACGCTCACGCTCGGCATTCCCGGCAGCGCGCCGGCCGCCGCGATGATGGCGGCGTTGCAGCTCAAGAACGTGGTGCTCGGTCCGACCATCGCAATCGACCAGCCCGGCCTGATCGAATTGATCTACGCGCTGTTGATCGTCGCCAACTTTCTCATGTTCGGCGCCGCGTTGGCGTTGATCAAGCCTTGCGTGAAATTGTTCTCGCTGCCGCACAGTCTGCTGATGACGCTGATCCTTCCGATCTGCATCATCGGCGCCTTCGCGGTGCGCACCAACATGTTCGACGTCTGGGTGATGGTGGCCGGCGGCTTCATCGGCTACGCCTTCTACATGTTAAAATTGCCGACCGCTCCGGTCGTGCTCGGCATCATCCTGGCGCCGCTGGCGGACGAGAACCTGCGCCGCGCGCTGCTGCTGTTCAACAACAACGGGCTCGACTTCTTTGCCAAGCAATATATCGGCCACGTGCTCGTCATCGCCATTGCCTTCGTCTTCATCGACGGCCTGCGGCGCGGCCGCCGCAACCGCAAGCTGGCCGAGGCGCGCGCCGCCGACGCGCGCTAGCGCCTTGGCGGCTGCCGGTGCATTGGCTAGTGTGCCGCGCGGCCGCATTTCCCAGCGCAACAGCAGAAATTCCGGCGACAACGAGATCATGGCGGGAGTGAGTTCATGAAGCAGAATGCCAAAGGCATCGGCCTGGCGATCATCGGCGGCGGCCGCGTCGGCCTGTTTCGCGGCGAGGTGGCGGCACGCCATCCGGCGGTGGAGTGGATCGGGCTGGCCGAGAAGAACCCGAATCGCGCCGGCGAGGTCGGGCCGAAGATCAACGCCGATTTCGTCACCCAAGATTACGTCGAATTGCTGCGCCGGCCGGAAGTGACCGCGGCCATCATCGCCACCGACGAGCATCTGCACGTCGATCCGATCATGGCGGCGATCGAGCGCGGCCTTCCGATGCTGATCGAAAAGCCGCTCGCCACCAATCTTGCCGAATCCGCGCGCGTGCTCAAAGCGATCAAGGACGCCAAGCTCGACGCCGTGGTCGGCTATACGCAGCGGTTTCGCCGCCGCTGGCTGGCGGCGAAGGAAAAGTGCAGCACCGGCGCGCTCGGCGACGTGACTTTGGTCACCTCGCGCGCCTTCATGAACCGGCTGGTGGCGATCGACAATTACAAGCGCACCAACGATCCCTCGACCATCTCGCCGATGGTGATTTCCGGCACGCACGCGCTCGACATCTGCATGTGGTGTTTGGACGGCAAGACGCCGGTCGAGCTCTATGCGCGCTCGATCGACAAGGTGCTGGGCCCGCTCTACAAAGGCATCGACGCCACCGCCGGCATGATCATGTTCTCCGACGGCACCGTCTATCATCTCAACATCTCGTGGGCGCTGCCGGTGACCTGGCCGGCCGCGGTCTACAGCCTGGAAGTCGGCATCGTCGGCACCACCGGCGTGCTCACCATCGACGACACCCATCGCGACATCGTGCTGGCGGTGTCGAAGCCGCAATCGGAGGGCTACAACCCCGACGCCTCGCGGCTGGTGGATTTCATGGGCAGCTATCCGCCCGGCGACATGGCGCTCGGCGAATTGCGCGGGCCGATGGCGTTGGAGACCGACAGCTGGCTCAACCGCATCGCGCTCGGCCTGCCGACCGCGGCGGCGACGGTGGAAGAAGCCCACCGCAACCTGATGCTGACCAAGGCGCTCGACCTGTCGGCCAAGCGGAAAGCACCGGTGAAGCTGCCGCTCGATCCCGACGACTTCAAGGCGGCGGCGTAGCGCACCGTTACTGCGGTGGAATGACCGGCAGCAGCAGATACGATTCGTGCTCGCCGCCGGCATAAATCGTGTTGGTGCCGGTGTTGTAGTCGGCGTGATAGTGCATGATAGCCCTGGCTGCCGACGCCGTCGCGCGGCTGCACGTCGAGCCGGATGCGGTGGCCCTTCTTGAACACCATCGAGGTCGGCCAGATCTCGACCTCGACCTTCACGATCTCGCCGGGCTTGAGAGAGAGCCGGCGCGGGTGCTTGTGATAGGGCCGGTAGGGCAGCGACAGCTCGGGATCGAGCTCGCGGTGCGAGACGCGCAGCCAGCCTTTCGCCACCGGCACCGGCGTGCCCTGCTGGCCGGTTTCCATGACCTCGTTGCCGTCGGCGTCGAAGTTGCGCAGCGTGAGGAACAGGTCCATGTCCTCGCTCGTGCTCGACACCCAGAACGATGGCGGCGAGCGGCCCGGTGACCTCGACGTCCGCGCGCCAGCGGCGGCGTCTCGAGCGCGATCCCCATGCCGGGCTTGATGCCGCCGCCCATCACCTGCGAGGAGGCCGCCGAGGTCGAGCCCATCGAGCCGAGGCTGGACGCCGCATAGGTGCGTGACGCGCTTTGCGTCCGGATTCGTCGTTGACCAGCGCGCCGGCGCCGGCTCCGGCTGTCGGCGGCGACAGGTCGAAATAGAATTTGGTCCATTGCGTGCGCGCGAGCGGCCATTCCTGCTCGTGCCGCCATTCGATCTCGTCGCCGCCCTTGCGGATCGCGAGCTTGACCGGCGGCTCGTCCATCACGCCGTTGTCGATGCCCTTGAGCCAGTAGTCGAAGAAGCGGATCTGATCGCGCGCGCGCCTCCTCGGTGTAGAACGGATGCACGTGCGATGCCGGTGTGGATGCGCAGCTTCTTGTGCTTCGAGGCCGCGCGCATGAAGGCCTCGGTATTGCCGCGCAGATGCAGCGCCGATGCCGGTCCAGTTGCCGACCGAGTAGCAGCGGCACGGTGATCTTGTCCCATTGCGCCTGCGCGCCGCGCAAGGCGCCGCTGTCGAGATTGTTGCTGCAGCCAGAAATGCAGCGTGTTGATCTGCCAGCGCGTCGGGCATGTGCTGCGACGGCGCGGCCGACGCGTGTGGTGCATCAGGTGCGCGGTGAACCAGTTGGTCATGAACACGCTCAGGATGCCGCCGTGGAACAGCGCGTCGCGGTAGATGTCGGCGAAGCCTTCCCAGGGGATGATCGCCTTCAGCGACGGCGGCTGCAGGTTGGCGACGAACCACTGATTGATGGCGTAATAGGAAATGCCGAGCAGGCCGACATTGCCGTTGCACCAGGGCTGCGCCGCCGCCCATTCGATGGCGTCGTAGAAGTCGATCGCCTCGGCGAGCGACCACGGCTCGCACTGGCCTGGCGATTTGCCGCTGCCGCGCCCGTCGACGCGCACGGCGGCATAGCCGCGCGGCACCCACCATTGCGGGTTGACGGTCTCCCAGTTCATCAGCGGGTTCGGCTTCTCCTCCAGCGTGTCGGGCGGCGACCCAGAGCTTGTCCTTCTGGTAGGGACCGAGATTGAGGATCGCCGGGAACGCGCCGCCGTCGTCGGGACGGAACACGTCGGCCTTGAGGCGCGCGCCGTCGCGCATCGGCACGTCGACGTCCTTCTCGACCAGGACGGCATCCGTGGCCTCCTTGGCCTCCTTGGCATCGCTGGCGGCACCGCCATGCACGTTCATGCGCTCACATCCGGTAATCGATCGGCATTTGCGCCACGTATGGCGTTCGACGCAATGTACTGGCGCGGCCCTGCCCGCTCAACTAACATCATCGCCAAACCACCGTGCGACCTTCCCTGCGGAGAAACAGCATGAGCGGCGTACCCGTCCCGCGCACTCCCGGCGCCAAGCGCGCCGCTCCGGGCGAATATGCCTTCGACCTCGGCACCGTGCAGAAGATCCTGGGTGGGCCCGCCTATTCGACCGCCCACGGGCCCTGCGTGGAAGGCGACCGCATCATCGTCGGCCTGATGCGCATGCAGGCCGGCACCGGCGCCGAACCGCATTCGCACCCCAACGAGCAATGGATCTACATGCTCGAAGGCACCTTCCAAGCCGTCATCGACGGCAAGTCGATCGAGGCGAAACCGGGCACCGTGGTCTACATTCCCGCCGACACGATCCATTCCGGCAAGGCCTCGGCCGACGGCGACGTCGTGTTCTTCACCTGCAAGGACGGCTCCCACAGCCTGCACGGGATCAAAGCAACGTGATGTTCCTTTCGGGGCGAGAAGGTCCCCCGCCCCGGCGCCAATTAAAATTCAGAAAATCCAAGGAGGATTTCGATGAAACGCCTGAGCTTGCTACTCGTGTCCGCCGCCTGCCTCGCCTTCGGCATGGCAACGGCGTCGGCCCAGGACAAATATCCGAGCCGGACGATCAAGGTCCTGGTGCCCTATGCACCAGGCGGCGCCACCGACATCACCGCGCGTATCGTCGCCGATGAAATCCAGAAGATCACCGGCCAGAGTGTCGTGGTGATCAACAAACCGGGTGCTTTCGGACTGCTGGCGATTGACGAAATGGTGAGGGCGGCTCCCGACGGCTACACGCTGATGGTCGGCAATGTATCGACCAATGCCATCACGCCGATCCTCTACAGCAAGAAGATGTCCTTTGATTACTCAAAGAGCGTGACGGCCGTGACCAACCTGATCGACGTGCCCGCGTTCCTCTTGGCGACGACGGCGAATGAGTTTCCGGTCAAAACCGTGCCCGAGCTGATCGCCTACGCCAAGAAAAACCCCGGCATGGTTCACTACGGCACCGTCGGCGTCGGCTCTTATCCGCATTACGACATGGCCTATTTCGCCCAGCGCGCGGGCAATCTCGACTTGGTCGCCTTACCCAACAAGAACGGCGCCTCCGGCGTCATCCAGGATATGTTGCGCGGCGACGCCCAGGTGGCGTTTCTCAACGTCGCCAGTTCTTCCGGTATGGTGCGCGCGGGCAAGTTTCGTCCCATCGCAGTGGTTAATCACACACGCTTGGCGGACTACCCGGATGTTCCGACCATGAAAGAGGTCGGCTTTCCCGATGTGGGGACGATCGCGTGGAATGGCCTGTTCGCACCGGCGGCAACGCCGAAACCGGTGCTGGAGGAGCTGCACCGAATCGTGATGAAGGCTCTGCAAGCGCCGACTTTGCAAGAAAAGTTCAAGAAGCAGATGATGAATGTCGCGCCGAGCAAAACGGTCGCCGACGCCCAGTCCTGGCTCGACGGCGAAATCAAGCATTGGCAGACCATCACCACTTCGGTGAAGATTATGGCGGTCCAATAGTCGTTGGCAGCGAGGCATTGACGGGACACCCGCGGCTGCTCCGGCAAGCAGATGGCATGTCTTTGTCATGTGGAGGTTGCTGCGTGCAGCCCGCACGGAATTAGAAAAAGCGGGCGATCGCAGCGCAAACGAAAAAGCCTAAGGCGGAAAGGATGAAACGGGTGTTGCTGCCGGTGTTGTCGTCGGCGTGATCGTGCCGGTAGCCCTGGCTGCCGAATAAGATGGCGGTCCCGACAGGAGTCGAACCTGCGACCTTCGGTTTAGGAAACCGTTTCGCCAATCGATTTGTCAATGACTTGCAGCCGGATGTTGCAAATGTGTTGCATCCATTTCCGTGCCGCGAAACGCGAAAAGGCCTTGATAGAGTGTCGCCAGCTGACCGGTCGTAGTTAGTATGACAAGCGTATGACACACCGAAAAACGAAGCTGATTGGCCTGCGTCGAGACAGCGATCTGCTTAAGTCGGTCCAATCATCAAAAGCGTCGGGAAAGAGCCCCAGCGCAAGGCTGGGGCTCCCCGTGAGGAAACGGCTGGAAAGGGGCAAACCAAACCAACCGCTCCCGGCACTCGTCAAACGCCGCGAATGATCCAAAATCGCACGTAATGTCGGACGAACGGGTCCGGCAAAACTGCCAACTGCTACTTCGTAATATCCTCAATCCAACTCAGTCCCCGAACGGCTTGCGGAAATCCGAGTGTCGGGATGGCAAGCAGAGCAACCTGCTTGAGACTATCGGGCGCAATCCCTTCCTCGATCGCCTGGCGGGCGTGCGAGTGAACGGCTCCCTCGGACGAGGCGCCGATGGCCAGCGCCAGCTTGATCAGGCGAAGCGTCTGCCCGGCGATGGGACCGGATTCGGCGCAGGCTTTGCCCAGATCGGAATAGGCTTGCCAGACCTGAGGATATTTCTTGGCAACATCGCCGGCGCGCGACGGCGGAAACTGATTGGATTTCTTGGTCATGTGATCCTCATGAGCGGGTCAGTGGCTTGGCAGGCTTAGGCGCTTTTTCTTGGTCGGCGTAAGCCTGAGAGCATGGGGCCGAACGAGGCTGCAAAGCCAAAAAAGGCGAAGCACCATCCCAGCACCGCGACATGCAACAGCGGCTCGCTATACATCGGCTCCAATGACGCGCAAATGCGCGCCAGCGCGGCGATGACGACGGCGGCGTAAACCGCCTGCGTCACCGGCGAAGCGTTGAGCGCCTGACCGGTGTGGCCGAGACTGGCGCGCGTCATGACGGCAAGCGTCATGGTGCCCGCCGCCCCGACCATCCAGGCGTGAATTCCGGCGCTTTCCGCGGCGATGCCGAAAGCGCTCGCGCTCGCGAGCAAAAATCCGATTGGCACGAAGGCGTAGCCGACGTGCAGGATCAGCACCAGGCGGTCGCGCCAGGTGCGGTCGCCGGCCCATCGTGCCAGCCGCACGATATGCAGCACGCCCGCGAAGCCGAGTGCCGCTGCGGTGATCTTTCCGGACGGCAGTACGATCCACAACGCCAGTGTGACGGCACTCAATAGAATGACCACGACATCGAAGCGTCCGAACGGCACCGGCAGCCGGCCCGGGTTCTCGCGCGCCAGCCAGTTGCGCGTGAAGCTCGGAATGATACGCCCGCCGATCACGACGAGGAGCAGCACCACCGCGGCGATGCCGATGCGGGCACCGTATTCGGCGCTGCCCTGGAAATGCGCCTCGAGATGAAACGCGATATTGCCGGCGAGCAGCAGCGTGACCAAGCCGACGACGCGCAGGTTGCGCCAATTCTTGCCGGCGACGATCTCGCGCGCGGCGGCGGCGACGACCAACACCAGGAAGGCGACGTCGACGATCGCGGCCGACAGCCAGCCGATCTCGGCGGAAAACGTCACCGCCACGCGGCCCGCCAACCACACAACCACCAGCGTGAGCAGCGGCATGCCCTGGATCGGCAGCCGCCCGGTCCAGTTGGGGATCGCGGTGAGCAGGAAGCCGGTCACCACCGCCGGCACGTAGCCGTAGAG
Organism: uncultured Alphaproteobacteria bacterium; assembly: GCA_963742375.1. Classification (GTDB taxonomy): domain Bacteria; phylum Pseudomonadota; class Alphaproteobacteria; order Rhizobiales; family Xanthobacteraceae; genus Pseudolabrys. The sequence goes on along the minus strand of CAVULP010000005.1, from coordinate 633,211 downwards.
CATTTCATGCACGTGCCAGTCGATCGGGCCGAAAGCCGTCGACAATGTCAGCTCGCCGCTGAACATCGGCAGCCAGGCCAGGATGGCAAGCCCCGCATAAACGGCGCCGAGCAGAAAGAACGGCCGAAATCCGTAGGACAGCAGCGCCGGTCCTCGATAGTCCTTTAAGCGCGGGACCGGGCTCATGACTGCGCGTAGGCGAAAGCGCGCTGCAGGCAGGTGGCGCCAGGATCCGGCGAGCGGTTGAGCAATCCCATCAGCGTGACCCATTCCTCGTCGGAAGCGGTCGCCGCATAGCGCTGCACGGTCTGCGTCACGCAGGCGGCCAGATCGATCCCCTCGGTGGCGGCTTTCGCGCGCGCCGTTTCCAACAGCGCCAGATCGCCGAGTTGCAGAAGCGTCTCGACCGCGACGGTTTCGTCGGTCAATTGGGCCAGCAGATCACCGAGCATGACGTTTGCCACTCCTCAATGGACGCGCAGCGCGTCGGCGCCGGCAAGCTCGATGCCTTCGATGCGCGCCGCCGACACCAGCCGCGCGATATATTGCGCGTCGGCGCGCCGCCGCACGCTGTCGCGCAAATAGTCGGCGATACGGTCGGCCACGAGTGCGTAGGGCAGCGTACGGCCTTCGTGCTTGCGCTCGAGCCGGATGACGTGAAAGCCGTAGCGCGTGGCGACCGGCGCTTCGCACAGCTGGCCGGGCGCGAGCGCGAAAAGCGCCTGCTCGAATTCGGGCGTCGTCTGCCCCGCCGTGATCTGGCCGAGATTGCCGTCCTGTTCCGCCGACGGACAGCGCGAATGCGCCTTGGCGAGTTCGGCGAACCGCTCCGGGTGCGCGCGCAGTTCGGCGAGCACGGTGGCTGCCTCGGCGCGGGCCAGCTCGTAAGCCTCGCGGTCCTCCGGCAGGACCGCGAACAGGATATGCGAGGCCTCGTAGATGTCGGGCGAGCGGAACCGCGCGCTATTGCGCTCGTAATAGCGGCGGCAGGTTTCGTCGTCCGGTTCCGGGACCGTCACCTCGCGCTCGACCAGCGCCCGCATGATGGCTTCGTCGTCGGTCTCGCGCCGGCCTTCGGCGTCGCTGACCGGTTCAGGCTTTACGTCAAGAAGCCGCGCCCGCTGCAGCAGCAGTTCGCGGACCACCAAGGCGCGCGCGGCCTGCTGCCAGGCGGCGATCGGTTTGGGCGCCGCATGGTGCTGCATTTCGCGCACAATCGCGTCGCGGGCGATGGCGACGCCGTTGACGCTGACCGCTGCCGGCTTTCCTGCCGGGATTTGCGCGTGCGCGGAGCAAGTTGTCATCGCCCTACTCCGCCGGTTCCAGGCCGCGGACCGCCCGCGTGCGCACCACCTGATAGCCGCGCCGGCCGAGATACCAGATCGGCGCGCTCCACACGTGCACCAAGCGGGTGAACGGGAACAACAGGAAGATCGTCATGCCAAGCGCGAGGTGCACCTTGAAGATCGCCGGCACGCCGAGGATCAGCGCGGAGACGCCCGGTTGCAGAGTCAGGATGCCCTGCGCCCAGGTCATGAACGTCACCATCACATGGCCGTCGAGGTGCTGCAGCGAGACCGGGATGGTGGCGAGGCCGAGCGTGAGCTGGACGTAAAGGATGAGCAGGATCGCGATATCGCCGAACGAGGAGGTGGTGCGGATGCGTGCATCGAACAACCGGCGATGTACCAAGAGCGTGATGCCGATGAAGCACATGACGCCGGATACACCGCCGACGCCGATCGCCATCCATTGCTTGAACGTGTGCGAAATGCCGAGCGCCTCGAAGATCCAGATCGGCGTCAGCAGGCCGCCGAAATGGCCGAGGAAGATGACCAGGATGCCGACATGGAACAGATTGGAGCCCCAGGTCAGCTGGCGGCGGCGCAGCAACTGGCTCGACCCGCTGCGCCAGGTGTACTGCTCGCGGTCGAAGCGCAGCACGCTGCCGAGCAGGAACACGGTCAGGCAGAGGTAGGGATACCAGCCGAAGACGATGTAGTTGATCAGTTCGCGCATGATCGTTTCCTTATTGGCGCGGCGGGATGGTGGAGGCCGATGCCGGCATGTCGGGCGCGGGACGCAAAGCCCCGCGCACGCGCGCGATCAGCCCGTCCTTGCAGCCATCGCTGGCGCCGGGACCGAAGCTGACCGCCTCGTCGGCCCAGGCGGCATCGCGCGCCGCCATGTCGGTTGCATCCGGATCCGGCAGCGCGAGCAGCGCGGAGACTTCCGTCTCCTTCGGCTTTGCCGCCGCCGAGCGCGACCAGCGCGCGGAAGACGCCCTCGTAAGCCGAGCGGCGCTTGCGCAGCCGCTCCGCCATGGCGGCAAGGATGTGCGCCGGCTGCGCCAGCATGTCGCGCGCCTGCGCGCCGGCAGCGTCGAGAGAAACTCCAGGAACAGCGGCAGGAAGTCGGGCAATTCGGCCGCGTCGGGAACGAGGCCAGCCTTCTCGTATTGCGCCTTGAGGTCGATCATGGCCTGGCCGCGATCGCGGCTCTCGCCGTGCACATGCTCGAACAGATGCAGCGACAGCGACCGTGTATGATCGAACAGCAGCACGTAGCGCTCCTGCAGATCGTAAAGATCGTCGCCGGCGAGTTCCTTCAACAGGCGGTGCAATTGATCGCGCACGGCAACGGAGATTGCCGGCTCGTTTTCGATCGCCTCGCTGATCTCGCCGGCCGCCTGTTGCAGTTCGGCGCTTGGGTAGGTCAGCAACGCCGAGAGCGCCTTCAATGCTTTGATCATCACACGACCTCCATCGGCGTCTTGCCGCGCTCGTTGCCGCTTTTGGGCGTGCCGAACAGGTTGACTTCGCTGGTGCCGCCCGAGCAGCCGTTGCCGAACGAGAAGCCGCACGAGCCGCGCAGGTCGTAGGCGTCCTCGTTGGTCTCGCGATGCGCGGTCGGGATGACGAAGCGATCCTCGTAATTGGCGATCGCCATGGTCTGATACATGTCCTCGATCGCCAGCGCGGTAAGCCCCACCCGCTTGGCGATGGCCTCGTCGATCACGCCGTCGACCGTCTTGGCCCGCATATAGGCGCGCATCGCCAGCATGCGTTCGAGGCCGAGCGCGACCGGCTCTTCCTTGCCGGCAGTGAGCAGGTTGGCGAGGTATTTCAGCGGAATGCGCAAAGACGCGCACGTCGGGCATTTCGCCGTCGTGGCCGATCTTGCCGGCGGCCGCCGCCGACTGGATCGGCGAGAGCGGCGGCACGTACCAGACCATCGGCAGCGTGCGGTATTCGGGATGCAGCGGGAAGGCGACCTTCCACTCCATCGCCATTTTCCAGATCGGCGAGCGCCGCGCGCCTTCCAGCCAGTTCTCCGCGATGCCGTCGGCGCGCGCCTGCGCGATCACCTTTGGATCCTTGGGATCGAGGAAGATCGACAAGCTGCGCCTCGTAGAGATCCTGCTCGTTCTCGGCGCTGGCCGCTTCCTCGATGCGATCCGCGTCATAGAGCACGACGCCGAGATAGCGGATGCGGCCGACGCAGGTTTCCGAGCACACCGTCGGCTGGCCCGCCTCGATGCGCGGATAGCAGAAGATGCACTTCTCGGATTTTCCGCTCGACCAGTTGTAATAGACCTTCTTGTAGGGGCAGCCCGACACGCACATGCGCCAGCCGCGGCACTTGTCCTGGTCGATGAGAACGATGCCGTCTTCCTCGCGCTTGTAGATCGCGCCGGATGGGCAAGCGGCGACGCAGGCCGGGTTGAGGCAGTGCTCGCACAGCCGCGGCAGGTACATCATGAAGGTGTTTTCGAACTGCGCCGTAGATGTCCTTCTGCACGCCCTCGAAATTGTAGTCCTGCGAGCGCTTGGCGAATTCGCCGCCGAGGATTTCCTCCCAATTGGGGCCCCACTCGATCTTCTCCATGCGTTCGCCGGAGATCAGCGAACGCGGGCGCGCGGTCGGCATCGCCGTCATTTCCGGCGATTTCTGCAGGTGTTCGTAGTCGAAGGTGAACGGCTCGTAGTAGTCGTCGATCTCGGGCAGATCGGGATTGGCGAAGATATTGGCCAGCACCCGCCATTTCGAACCGATGCGCGGCTCGATCTTGCCGTTCCGCTTGCGGCGCCAGCCGCCGTTCCAGCGCTTCTGGTTTTCCCAGTCCTTCGGATAGCCGATGCCAGGCTTGGTCTCGACGTTGTTGAACCAGGCGTATTCCATGCCTTCCCGGCTGGTCCACACGTTCTTGCAGGTGACCGAGCAGGTGTGACACCCGATGCACTTGTCGAGATTGAGCACCATCGCGATTTGCGCGCGGACTTTCATTCTGCGGCCTCCAGCTTGATCATGGACTTTGGCGCGGATTTGGGCGCGACGGCCAAAGCTTCGGGTTGATCGGCGGTCGGCGTGTCGAGCCAATCGACCTTCGACATTTTGCGCACGACGACGAATTCGTCGCGGTTGGATCCGACCGTGCCGTAATAGTTGAAGCCGTAGGATTGCTGGGCGTAGCCGCCGATCATATGGGTCGGCTTGAGCACGGCGCGGGTCACCGAGTTATGGATGCCGCCGCGCTGGCCGGTCATCTCCGAGCCCGGCACGTTCACGATCTTCTCCTGCGCATGGTACATCATGCACATGCCCTGCTTGACGCGCTGCGACACCACCGCACGCGCCACCAGCGCGCCGTTGGTGTTGAATGCCTCGATCCAATCGTTGTCGACGATGCCGGCCTTCTTGGCGTCGATCTCGCTGATCCACACGCACGGTCCACCGCGTGAAAGCGTCAGCATCAGCAGGTTGTCGGTGTAAGTGGAGTGGATGCCCCACTTCTGGTGCGGCGTGATGAAGTTGAGCACGACCGCGTCATTGCCGTTCGGCTTGCGGTCGATGATCGGATTGACCGATTTTGTATCGATCGGCGGGCGGTAGACGCAGAAGCCTTCGCCGAACGCCCGCATCCACAAATGATCCTGATAGAGCTGCTGGCGGCCGGTGAGCGTGCGCCACGGGATCAATTCGTGCACGTTGGTGTAGCCGGCGTTGTAGCAGACCTTATCCGACTCCAGCCCCGACCAGACCGGCGATGAGATGATCTTGCGCGGTTGCGCCACCACATCGCGGAAGCGGATTTTTTCGTCCTCCTTGGGAACCGCGAGATGGGTGTGCTCAAGCCCGGTAAATCCGCCGAGCGAGGCCCAAGCCTTGACCGCGACCTCGCCATTGGTTTCCGGCGCCAGACTGAGGATGACCTCGCAGGCATCGATGTCGCTTTCGATCCGCGCCAGGCCCTTGCTGGCGCCCTCCTCGGTGACGGCGCCGTTGAGCCGCTTGAGGAAGTCGACCTCGTGCTCGGTATTCCAGCTCATGCCCTTGCCGCCATTGCCGAGCTTGGCCATCAGCGGTCCGAGCGAGGTGAAGCGCTTGTAGAGGTTGGGATAGTCGCGTTCGACCACCGTCACTGCCGGCATGGTCTTGCCGGGGATGGGATCGATCTCGCCCTTTTTCCAGTCCTTGACGTCGAAGGCCTGCGCGATCTCGCCCGCCGTGTCGTGCAGGATCGGCGTCAGCACCACGTCCTTTTCGACGCCGAGCACTTCCGGTGCGACCGCCGAGAACGCCTTGGCGATGCCTTTGTAAATGTCCCAGTCGTTGCGCGCCTCCCAGACCGGATCGACCGCCGACGTCAGCGGGTGGATGAAGGGATGCATGTCGGAGGTGTTGAGATCGTTCTTCTCGTACCAGGTCGCCGTCGGCAGCACGATGTCGGAATACATGCAGGTCGTGGACATGCGGAAATCGAGCGTGACCAGCAGGTCGAGCTTTCCTTCCGGCGCCTGTTCGTGCCAGACGACCTCGCTCGGCTTCTTCTTGCCGTCCTCGCCGAGGTGCTTGCCCATGACGCCGTGTTTGGTGCCGAGCAGGTGCTTGAGGAAATACTCATGGCCCTTGCCCGACGCGCCCAGCAGATTGGAGCGCCAGACGAACAGATTGCGCGGCCAGTTTTGCGGATTGTCCGGATCGTCGCAGGCGAGCTTCAGTTCGCCGGATTTCAGAGCCTTGGCGACGTAGTCCTTCGCTTCCAGACCGGAGGCGGCGACCTGCTTGGCGACGTCGAGCGGATTGGCCTGCAAGTTGCGGCGCCGACGGCAGCCAGCCCATGCGTTCGGCGCGCACGTTGTAGTCGATCAGCGCGCCGTCCCACGGACCCGCCGGCGCGGTCGGCGAAAGAATTTCGGACACGTCGAGCGTCTCGTAGCGCCACTGGTCGGTGTGCGCGTAAAACGCCGAGGTCGAATTCGCCTGCCGCGGCGGACGGCTCCAGTCGAGGCCGAAGGCGAGCGGCAGCCAGCCGGTCTGCGGCCGCAGTTTTTCCTGGCCGACATAATGCGACCAGCCGCCGCCCGATTGGCCGACGCATCCGCACATCACCAGCATGTTGATGATGCCGCGGTAGTTCATGTCCATGTGGTACCAGTGATTGAGACCGGCGCCGACGATCACCATCGAGCGGCCCTTGGTCTTCTCGGCGTTGAGCGCGAACTCGCGCGCCACCGTGACGATCTGATCGCGCGGCACGCCGGTGATCTTCTCCGCCCAGGCCGGCGTGTAGGGCTGCAAGTCGTCGTAGCTCTTGGCGAGGTGCTCGCCGCCGAAGCCGCGATCGACGCCGTAATTCGCCACGAACAGGTCGAACACCGAGGCGACCAGCGTCTCGCCCTCGGCCAGTTGCAGTTTCTTCACCGGCACATTGCGGATGAGCACGCCCGGGTGGTCGGTGCCGAGGAAATGGTCGTGCTCGCGGTTGCCGAAATAGGGGAAGCCGACCGCCGCGACGTCGTCCTTGATGGCGGCAAGCGACAGCCGCAGTTTGACGTCCTGCCCGTTCGAGGCTTTTTCCTCGAGGTTCCACTTGCCTTTCTCGCCCCAGCGGAAGCCGACCGAGCCTTTCGGCACCACGATCGCATTGCTGGTCTCGTCGTAGGCCAGCGTCTTCCACTCGGGATTATTTGTTTCACCGCACGACTTCACAACATCCGACGCGCGGATGAAGCGCTCCGGCACGTAATGGCCGCCCTGCTTCACCAGCCGCACCAGCATCGGCATGTCGGTGTATTGCCGGACGTAATCCTCGAAATACTTGGCCTGCCGATCGATATGGAATTCGCGCAGGATGACGTGGCCCATGGCCATGCCGAGCGCGGCGTCCGTGCCCTGCTTCGGCGACATCCAGAGATCGGCGAATTTCGAAGCTTCCGAATAGTCCGGACTAGATCACGACGCTCTTGGCGCCGCGGTAGCGCGCTTCGGTATAGAAGTGCGCGTCGGGCGTGCGGGTTTGCGGAACGTTCGAGCCCCAAAGCAGCAGGAAGCCCGAGTTAAACCAATCGGCGCTTTCGGGAACGTCGGTCTGCTCACCCCAGGTCTGCGGGCTCGATGGCGGCAGGTCGCAGTACCAGTCGTAGAACGACATGCTGACGCCGCCGAGCAGTGACAAATAACGCGAGCCGGCCGCGTAGCTCACCATCGACATCGCCGGGATCGGCGAGAAACCGAACACGCGATCCGGCCCGTAGGTTTTCACCGTATAAGCGTTCGCCGACGCGATGATTTCGTTGACCTCGTCCCAGGTCGAGCGCACGAAACCGCCAAGGCCGCGCTTGCTCACATAGGCAGCGCGTTTGCCTGCGTCTTCCACGATCGACTTCCAGGCCGCCACCGGCGTCCGGAGCGCGCGCGCCTCGCGCCACAGCTTGAGCAGCCGCGAACGCACCAGCGGATATTTCACGCGGTTGCCGGAATAGAGATACCAGGAATAGCTCGCCCCGCGCGAGCAGCCGCGCGGCTCATGATTGGGCAGGTCGGGCCGCGTGCGCGGATAATCGGTCTGCTGCGTCTCCCAGGTGACGATGCCGCCCTTGACGTAGATCTTCCAGGAGCACGATCCGGTGCAATTCACGCCATGGGTCGAGCGCACGATCTTGTCGTGCTGCCAGCGCTTGCGGTAGCCGTCCTCCCAGCGGCGGTCCTCATTGGTCACGATACCGTGGCCGTCGGAGAAATCGCCGACGGTGCGGTTGAAAAACATCAGGCGATCGAGAAAATGACTCATCGCTCTAGTCCTTTTGTGCGGCCGGTTTTATTTTGTGGCGGATGGCAGCGATTTGCCGCGTTCGACGTCGTACAGCAGCCCGCCGCGCCGGGTGTAGAAGGCCCACGTCGTCACCACGCAGGTCACGTAGAACCCCATGAACCACCACAGCGCCGCTCCCGGTCCGCCGGTGAGCGAGATCGAGGTGCCGTAAGCTTTCGGAATGAAGAAGGCGCCGTAGGCCGCGATTGCCGAGGTGAAGCCGATGATGGCGGCCGATTCCATATCGGCCTGCTTTTGCCGCACTGGCGGAGTCATGCCCGGCTCGAGCCGCAGCAGCTCCGTGCGCATGATCGCCGGGATCATCTGGAAGGTCGACGCATTGCCCACGCCGGTGGCGAAGAACAGGATCATGAACATCGCGAAGAAGCCCCAGAACGCGCCGGGCTGATCCTTGATGCCGAGGAAGTAGAGAACGCCGCCGACCGCCGCGATCATCAGCGCGAATACCCAAAAGGTGACGCGGCCACCGCCATATCTGTCGGACAGCCAGCCGGTGGCCGAGCGCGACAGCGCGCCGACCAGCGGCCCGAGGAAGACGAAACTGAGCGAATCGACGTGAGGAAACTCGATCTTGGCCAGCAGCGGGAAGCCTGCCGAATAGCCGATGAAGGAGCCGAAGGTGCCGGTGTAGAGCCAGCACATCACCCAATTGTGCTTGCGCTTGAAGATCACCGCCTGATCGGTGAACGAGGCTTTCATCGCCGCGATGTCGTTCATGCCGAACCAGGCCGCGATGGTGGCGATGGCGATGAACGGCACCCAGATGAAGCCGGCATTCTGCAGCCAAAGCTGGGTGGTCTTGCCGGCGACCGTTGCGGCCTGCGGTTCGCCACCGAGCCAGCCGAACACGCCGGCCGTGATCACCAGCGGGATGACGAACTGCACCACGCTGACGCCGAGATTGCCGAGGCCGGCATTGAGCGCGAGCGCATTGCCCTTCTCCGCTTTCGGGAAGAAGAAGCTGATATTGGCCATCGAGGAGGCGAAGTTGCCGCCGCCGAGGCCGCACAGCAGCGCCAGCACCAGGAAGAACATGTAAGGCGTGGCGGGATTCTGCACCGCATATCCGATGCCGATCGCCGGTATCAACAGCGACGCGGTCGACAGCGCCGTCCACAGGCGCCCGCCGAAGATCGGCGGCATGAACGAATAGAAGATGCGCAGCGTCGCGCCCGACAGCCCGGGCATGGCGGCCAGCCAGAACAGCTGGTCGGTGTTGAACTTGAAGCCGACCGCCGGCAGCTTGGCGACGACCACCGACCACACCATCCAGACCGCGAAGGCCAGCAGCAAGGCCGGGATCGAAATCCAGAGATTGCGGTTTGCGATGTGCTTGCCGGTCGATTCCCAGAATTTTGCTTCGTCAACGTTCCACGTCGTTATAGCCGACATTTGATCGCCCCTTTGTAAAACCTTGCTATCGCCGTTTCGGCTGCTTGCCGGGCGGCGCATTTTTCGTTCAGTCGCATTGCACTTCGGCTCCGTTGCGCCGGTACCACCACCAGGTCGCCAGCAGGCAGGTCACGTAGAACACGACGAAGACGGCGAGCGCGGCGCCCGCCGTCCCGGTCGTATTGATGGAGGTTCCGATCAGCGCCGGAATGAAGAACAGTCCGAGCGCCGCGATGGCGGCGGTGAAACCCAGCGCGACCGACGCTTCGATTTCGCCTGCAACAGCCGCGCGATTCTGTGCGGCCTTGCTCTTGCCGGCTGCGCGTGCGTGCAACTTGAGGAAGACATTGGGCACGACATGGAACACGGAACCGTTGCCGATGCCGGTCGTGATGAACAGCAACACGAAACTGGCGAAGAACCAGGTGACCCCGGCGCTGTCCTTTGCCGACGGCAAGAATGTCAGGATCGCGACCGCGGCAAGCAACATGACGGCGAAATTCCAGAAGGTGACCTTGCCGCCGCCGAGACGGTCGGACAGCCAGCCGCCGAGCGGACGGACCAGCGCGCCCAAGAGCGGGCCGACGAAGGCCCAATGCTTGGCTTCCGACGCCGGGAAATAGGTCGACAGCAGTTGCGGGAACGCCGCGGCGAAGCCGATGAACGAGCCGAACGTGCCGGTATAAAGCCACGCCAGGATCCAGGCGTGCTTGCGCTGGAAGATGCCGATTTGCTCACGCAGGCTGGCCTGTGCGTCGCGGATGTTGTTCTGGCCCCAGGCGGCCGCGATGGTGGCGGCCAGGATGAACGGGATCCAGATAAAGGCGGCGTTCTGCATCCAGACCTTGGTGACGAGCGCGCCGTCGGTATAGGTCTGCGGCGAGCCGCCCATGATCGCGAGCGCGCCGCCGTAGATGGTCAGCGGCACCACCGCCTGCATCACGCCGACGCCGAGATTGCCGACGCCCGCGTTCCAGCCGAGCGCGGTGCCCTGCATCCGCTTGGGAAAGAAGAAGCTGATATTGGCCATGCTGGCGGAGAAATTGCCGCCGCCCAATCCGCATAGCAGGGCGATGGCGACGAACACGACGTAGTTCGTCGTCGGGTCCTGGATGGCGAGCGCCATCCACAGCGTCGGCAGCAACAGCGACGCCGTCGAGAACACCGTCCAGTTGCGGCCGCCGAAGATCGGAACCACGAAGGCGTAAGCCAGCCGCAGCGCGCCGCCCGAAATGCCCGGTGCGGCCGCCAGCCAGAACAACTGGCTGGTGGTGAACTGGAAGCCGATCTTGGGCAGTTCGACCACCACCACGCTCCACACCATCCACACCGCAAACGAAAGGAACAGCGGCGGCATGGAGAGAATGAGGTTGCGCAAAGCGATGCGACGGCCCTGGCTGCTGCCAGAACTTGGCGTCGTCCGGGCGCCATTTGGTGAGCCAGCGGCGGGCGGCGCCGACGCCGACCAGATGTTCCTTGACCATTTGGTCGCGCAGCGCCGGTTCGCGTTCGAGGACCGCGGCGCGTTCGCCTTTTTCCGCCAGCCACGTCCAGACCATCACGCCGGCAACGACGGCGTACATCAGCATGAAGGTGCTTGAGCGCACGCCGCTCGCATCGGCGGCGATGCCGAACATGATGGGAAGGGTGAAGCCGCCAAGCCCGCCGATAACGCCGACCAGCCCGCCGACCGCGCCCATGTTCCCGGGGTAATAGTCGGCCAGTTCGCGGTAGACGCTGGCTTTGCCGATGCCCATCGCCATGCCGACGACAAAGACGAGAACCGTGAAAAGAACGACGTGGACGGCGATGTGCAGGGTCGCGTCGCCTTTGATGCCGTGCACCACCAAAGTGGTGGGCGGATAGGAGAGCAAGAACAGGCAGACGATGCTGACCCAGAAGACCCACCAGGTCGTGGTGCTGCCGCCGAACTTGTCTGAGATATACCCGCCGAGCGCGCGTATGACGCCGGACGGCAGGGTAAAGAACATGGTGATGAAGGCGGCGGAGCGCAGACTCAGGCCGTATTGCGCCACGTAATATTTCGGCAGCCAGAGCGCGAGCGCGACGAACCCGCCGAACACGAAATAGTAGGCGAGGCCAAATCGCCACACCCGCAGTTCCGCGAGCGGCGCGAGCTGATCGGTGATCGAGGGAAAGCTTCCTTTTCGCTGACGCTCTTCCTGTGTTGGATCGGGATAGGTGAAGAACCAGAAAATGATCGCCATCACCAACATGGCGGCGGAATAAACCTGCGGCACCATGCGCCATCCGAACGCAACAATGATCAAGGGCGCCGCCAGGTTCGTCACCGCGGCGCCGGCGTTACCGGCACCGAAGATTCCCATCGCGGTGCCCTGCTTCTCTTTCGGAAACCAGGCGGAGGTATAGGCGATACCGATGGCGAACGAGCCGCCGGCCAGACCGACAAACAGGCCGATCACGAGGTACTGCCAATACTGGGTGGCGAACGCCAAACCGTAGGTCGGAATCGCCACCAGAATCATTTGAATGAAAAAGACAACGCGGCCGCCATAGCGATCGGTCAGGATGCCAAGCGGCAGGCGCATGATCGATCCGGTCAGGATTGGCGTCGCCACCAGCAAGCCGAATTCCGTCTCGTTCAGACCCAGTTGGGATTTGATCCGGATGCCGATGACGGAAAACATCGTCCAGACCGCAAAGTTGACCGTGAAGGCCAACGTGTTCATGGCCAGGACGGAATATTGCTTGCGGGTCTGGAAAACCTGAGGGCTGCTCGCACTCGGCGCGCGGTCTGTGGCGCCGGCAGCCGGCTTGCCTTGCATTCGTAAGCCCCTTTTTTGGCGTCCATTGCAGGACGTTTCGGGGCGACAAAAGCGTAATGCCGGCAGATGAGCCTTGAGATCGATCAAATATACTGTAAATTATTCTGCGACAACTTGTCTTTACTTTTTTCGTCTTGTAGTTTGACTTAGTATCAACGCTAGCTTGACTTTCTAGATGCCGCGACTTGATTGGGATCAAATCGCTCCCTCTAATCGCGCCTAGGCTAGTAAAGTTGCGAGATATGGAACCCCGACCGTGCGCCAGACCGAAAGCAATCTCATCCGCGCGCTGCCGCTGTTCGAGAACGTCAGTACGGAACATTTCGACGAATTGATGAGTGCCGCCTTCCTTCAGCGGTTTCCCCAGGGCGTCAATCTCATTAATGAAGGCGACCTGCCGGATTTCCTGCACATCGTCGTCGACGGCTCCGTCGAAATGTTTGCAACCCACAACGAATACGAAACCACGATCGACATCATGCGCCCGGTGACCACGTTCATCCTGGCCGCGGTCATACGCGACAAGGTCTATCTCAAATCGGCACGCACGCTCACGCCCGCCCAAATCCTGATGATACCGGCACAGACCGTGCGCGACGTGTTCGGGCGCGACGCCGCGTTCGCGCGTGCCATCGTCGATGAACTCGCAGAGCGTTATCGTGGCGTCGTGCGCTCACTCAAAAACGAAAAGCTGCGCAGCAGCGCGGAACGGCTGGCCAATTGGATCTTGCAGGAGGACGCCCACCAGGGGCATTCCCGTACTGTCGCACTCAAGATCGAAAAGCGCACGCTGGCGTCGCGGCTCGGCATGACTCCGGAAAATTTGTCGCGGAGTTTGGCGCATTTGTCGAAACACGGCGTGAAACAATCGGCCGATGGCTTTATCATCGAAAATGTCGCTGTCCTGCAGCGCTTTGCCAAACCGAATGCCTTGATCGACAAATAATTTGCTGTATTTCGCGAATTGCTGCTCCCTCGTTACCAGTAAAGATGTGCTGTTTGTCCCAAGGCAATGCGGTGCCCATTCCGTCAGTCGGAATTATATGGAGAAATGGGGGAGCCGACGGTATAGCCGCCAAAATATCGAGGGGACGATCCGAATAGGATAGCGAGGTTGTCCGATGGGCCGACTTACCAATCAAATTCATGCGGGAAGGCAGAGAGAACGGTACGACGAACAGTACGACAGCAACGAAATACCCCTGCCCTAACACGCAGAGACCCAATGCCTTTTTGCCGTCAGCTGATGCTCTCCATCATTGCACCGACAAAAGCCCGGTCGGCGAAAGTTATTGCTGGCGGTCCCGACAGGAGTCGAACCTGCGACCTTCGGTTTAGGAAACCGTTTTGGCCCTCGATCTTGTCAATGACTTACGCCCGGATGTTGCAAATGTGTTGCATCCGTTTGCGCGCCACGGAATCATAATCACATGCCTGATCGGGGCGTCGACGCGCGCGCCAATCGCAGAATGAGCCAACGCGCGGCCGTGCCGAACCGGCTTAATTCTCGGCAATCCGATACCCGATCCCAGGCTCGGTCAGAATGATGCGCGGATCGTCGGCGTGTTCTTCGATCTTCTGCCGAAGCTGACCGACATAGACGCGCAGATATTGCGTGTCTTCGGTATGCGCCGGTCCCCAGACCGCCGTGAGAATCTGCTTGTGGGTGACCACGCGGCCGGCGTGCCTGGCGAGAAATGACAGCAGCTCGAATTCCTTCGGCGTCAGCTTGAGTCTCGGCGCCAGCGCGTGTCGCCCGGTGGCGAACGGCATCCACTTCGAGATTGCCGACGCGCAGCAGCGGAATTTCCGCCTTGCGCTGCATGCGATGGCGCAACGCCGTGCGCATGCGCGCCAGCAGTTCGCCGACATTGAACGGCTTGTTGACGTAGTCGTCGGCGCCGAGATCGAGCGCCTCGATCTTCTCCGTTTCGCGCTCGCGCGCCGACAGCACGATGATCGGCACATCCGACCATTCGCGCGCGCGCCGGATGACATCCTTGCCGTCGCCATCCGGCAGGCCGAGATCGAGCAGCACGATATCCGGGGACTCGGCGGCGATGCGCTTGGTCGCCTCGGCGACACTGCCGGCGCTCGTCATCTCATAGCCGTTTGCCTCCAGCGCCGGCTTGAGGAAGCGCAGGATCGCCGCCTCGTCGTCCACGACCAGAACTTGCGTCTTCGCGCTCATGCCGGCACGTCCTGGCGTGGAAATGTCAAGACTGATGCGGGTGCCGCGCCCGTCTGCATGGGGGCTCTCGGCCGCGATCGAGCCGCCATGCGCCTCCATGATGCCCTTGGCGATGGCGAGACCGAGGCCGGTTCCCTGTCCGCCGTCGGCCTGCGTCGTATCGGCCTTGACGAATTTGTCGAATACTGCGGCAGCGCCTGCGCCGGAATACCGGGGCCGTCATCGGTCACGCGCAGTGCGATCTCATTCGGGCCGACGATCGCGTCGACCAGGACGCGGGTCTCCGGCGGCGTGTGGACGATGGCATTGCCGATCACATTGCCGATCGCCTGCTCGACCAGCGTGGCATCCGCGCGCACCAAGGGCAAATCGGCAGGCAAAGCGACATCGATGTGCTGTCGCGCGCCGTGCCGCCGGGCGGCACTGGTGACGCGATCGACGATTTCGCGCAGGTCGATCCAGTCGCGCCGCAACTCCAATGCCCCCGCATCGATCCGCGTGATGGCCAGCAGATTGCGCACCATCTCGTCGAGGCTCTCGGTCTCCTGCTTGATCTGCACGAGCAGGTCCTTCTTCGCTTCGGCATCTGAGCTTGTCGCCATAATCGATCAGGCTGCGTCGCCGAGCCGAGGATCGACGACAACGGCGTGCGAAAATCGTGCGAAATCGACGCCAGCAGCGTGTTGCGGACCCGTTCGGTTTCGGTCGCGGTCTTGGCGCTCACCATATCGCGCGCGAGCGAGGCGCGTTCCAGCGCGGCGGCGGTTTGTTCGGATAGAGCATCGAGCAGTGCGCGCGCCTCCGAATCGAGCGGCGCCGACGCCCTCCGGCTTGGCTACGCCGATCACGCCCAGCGTCTTGTCGCCGATCCGCAACGGCACGAAGTACCACGGCACGATCGGCAGCGTGCCGGTGTCGGCGCCGGCCGGCTCGCCATGGCTGAAGGCCCAACGCGCCGCCGTCATCGGCGCAGCGTCGAGCGCATCTTCCGGCGGCCAGGCGGCGATCAAGTGCCAGATCGCCGTCCTGCTCCAACAGCACGACCACGGCGCGGCCAAGGCTTGCATTGATTTCGCTGGCCGCGCCTTCGGCCACCGCATCGAGCGACGCAAGTCCCGACAGACGGCGGGTGAATTCGTAGAGCCGCCGCATCGCCCGCATGCGGCCGGCCGAGATGTCGGCCTGTTCGCGCACCCGCCCGCCAAGCGCCGAAGTGATCACCGCCACCACCAGAAAAATGACCAGCGCCAGCAGTTCGTACGGTTCGGCAATGGTGAAGGTGTAGAGCGGCTCGATAAAAAAGAAATTGTAGACCAGAAATGACAGAGCCGAAGCATAGATCGCCGGCCAGATGCCGAAATTCACGGCGATCAACAGCACCGCCACCAGGAACAGCATCGACAGGTTCGGGATCGGCGTCAGCGCGGTCAGCCCTTCGCCGATCGCCAGCGCCGCGCCGATGGCGAGCGTCGCATAGAGGAACGGCAGCGGCTGCAAGACGAAGCGGGAGCGACGCCGCGGCGGCGTGGGTGGCGTCGGCTCGACTTGCCGCGTCACCAGATGGATCGCGATATCCTGGGTTCGGCGCACCAGCTCGTGCGGCAACGAGCGGCGCAACAGCTCGCTGAAGAAGCCGCCATGCGAGCGGCCGATCACGATCTGGGTGACATTCTCGAATTTGGCAAAACCGAAGCAGTTCCGCCGGCAGATCGCTGCCGGTCAGCGTCTGGGTCTCGGCGCCGAGCGCTTCCGCGAGCTTCATGGCGTCGTCCAGCCGCTGGCGCGCGGCCTCGTCGAGGTTTGTGCCCGGCCGCTCGACCGTGACCGCAAGCCAGGGCGCGTCCATCAGGTCGGCGAGGCGCTTGGCGGTGCGCACCACCGTCGGCGAGATCGTATCCGGTCCGATGCAGGCGAGGATGCGCTCGCCTGCCGCCCACGGCCCTTCGATCGCCTGCGCCTGCATGCGGGAAATGAGATCGGCATCGATGCGCTCGGCCGCGCGCCGCAGCGCAAGTTCGCGCAAGGCGGTCAGATTTTGCGGCTTGAAGAAGCTCTCGACGGCGCGGGCGGCGGTGTCCTGAACGTAGACCTTTCCTTCCGCGAGGCGCTTGAGCAATTCGTCGGGCGGAAAGTCGACCAGGATGATCTCGTCCGCCTTGTCGAACACCGTATCCGGCACGGTTTCGCGCACGCGGACCTTGGTGATCTTCAGCACAACGTCGTTGAGGCTTTCCAGGTGCTGGATGTTGAGCGTGGTCCACACGTCGATGCCGGCGGCGAGCAATTTCGTCGATGTCCTGCCAGCGCTTGGGATGGCGGCTGCCGGGCACATTGGTGTGGGCGTATTCGTCGACCAGCAGCAGGCTCGGCCGGCGCGCGAGCGCCGCGTCGAGATCGAATTCCTTCATGACCTGGTTGCGGTAGACGATCGGCTTGCGCGGCAGAACCTCGAAGCCTTCGATCAATTGCTCGGTCTCGCGCCGGCCGTGGGTCTCGATCAGCCCGGCGACGACGTCGCGCCCGCCCGATTTCTCGGTGCTGGGCGGCGGTGAGCATGGCGTAGGTCTTGCCGACGCCGGGCGCGGCGCCGAGAAAAATCTTCAGGTGCCCCCGCCCTTCCTTCTTGGCGAGGGCGAGCAGGGCATCAGGCGAAGCTCGTTGCGCTTCGTCGCCGGGCATGTGGCTCCTTTCGGAGGAACTTACGACTTCAGCCCATCAAGCGCGAGATTGAGCTTGAGCACGTTGACCCGGGGCTCGCCCAGCAGGCCGAAGGTGCGTCCCTCGACCTGGCCCTCGACCAGGGCGCGGACGCGCTCCACCGGCAGCCCACGGGCTTTGGCCACCCGCGGCACCTGGAACAGCGCCGCCTCCGGCGAAATATCCGGGTCGAGGCCGCTGCCCGAGGTGGTCACCAGATCGGCCGGGATCGCCGCCGACGGGTTCTCCTTCTTGAGCTTGTCCACATCGGCTTTGACGCGATCGATCAGCGCCTTGCTGGTCGGGCCGAGGTTGGAGCCGCCCGAATTGGCGGCGTTATAGGGCGCGTCGATGGTCTTGGTGGCGTCCTTCGGGTCGGGCGCATTGGTCGCCGAAGGCCGGCCGTGGAAATATTTGTCGTCGGCGAACACCTGCCCGATCAGCGCCGAGCCGACGACCTTGCCGTCCTTCTCGATCAGGCTGCCTTGCGCCTGGCGCGGGAAGATCGCGCCTGCGATCCCGGTCATGGCGAGCGGATAAGCCAGGCCGGTGATCAGCGTCAGAGCCACGAGCAGGATGATGGCCGGACGGATTTCTTTCAGCATGACTCTTTCTCCTCAGACCAGATGCAAGGCGTTGACCAGGAGGTCGATCGCCTTGATGCCGATGAACGGCAGCACGAGGCCGCCGAGCCCGTAGATCAGCAGATTGCGCTGCAGCAGCGCGCCGGCGCCGATCGGACGATAGGCGACGCCCTTCAGCGCCAGCGGAATGAGCGCGATGATGATCAGCGCGTTGAAGATGATCGCCGACAGGATCGCGCTCTGCGGCGTGGCGAGCTGCATGACGTTGAGCACGGCCAGTTGCGGATAGAAGGCGAGGAAGATCGCCGGGATGATGGCGAAATACTTCGCCACGTCGTTGGCGATCGAGAACGTCGTGAGCGCGCCGCGCGTCATCAACAGCTGCTTGCCGATCTCGACCACCTCGA
Source organism: uncultured Alphaproteobacteria bacterium (assembly GCA_963742375.1). Taxonomy (GTDB): domain Bacteria; phylum Pseudomonadota; class Alphaproteobacteria; order Rhizobiales; family Xanthobacteraceae; genus Pseudolabrys. The sequence goes on along the minus strand of CAVULP010000005.1, from coordinate 615,017 downwards.
TCAGCTTGGTCGGATCGGAATCGAGATCGACCATGTTGCCGGCTTCGCGCGCGGCCTGCGTGCCGGTCTGCATGGCGACGCCGACGTCGGCTTGCGCCAGCGCCGGCGCGTCGTTGGTGCCGTCGCCGCACATGGCGATCAGCCGCCCGTTCGTCTGCTCATTGCGGATGTAGCGCAGCTTGTCCTCGGGCGTGGCCTGGGCGATGAAATCGTCGACGCCGGCTTCCGAGGCGATCGACGCCGCCGTCACCGGATTGTCGCCGGTGATCATCACGGTCTTGATGCCCATGCGGCGCAGCGCGGCGAAGCGATCCTTCACGTCCGGCTTCACCACGTCTTTCAGGTGGATCACGCCGAGGATGCGGCTGCCTTCGACCAAACCGAGCGGCGTGCCGCCGGAGCGCGCGATCTTGTCGACCGCCGCGCGGAAGGTCGGCGGCTCGGGAACGTCGCGGCCGGCCTGTTTGCGGGCGAATTCGAGCACGGAATCGATCGCGCCCTTGCGCAGCTTGCGGTCGCCGATATCGACGCCGGACAGCCGCGTCATGGCCGAGAATTCGATGAACTTGGCGCCGGCGGGCGCCGCCTGGCGCCGCACATTGTATTTCTCCTGCATCATCGTGATGATCGAGCGGCCTTCGGCGGTCTCGTCGGCGTCGCTGGCAAGCAACGCCGCCTCCGCGGCCTCGCGCTCGGTCACGCCCGGCACCGCGATGATCTCGGTCGCCAGCCGGTTGCCGAAAGTGACGGTGCCGGTCTTGTCGAGCAGCAGCGTATCGACGTCGCCGGCGGCTTCGACCGCGCGGCCGGACATCGACAGCACGTTGAAACGCACCAGACGGTCCATGCCGGCGATGCCGATGGCCGACAGCAAGCGCGCCGATGGTGGTCGGGATCAGCGTCACGAACAACGCCACCAGAATGACGACGGAGATCGTGCCGCCGGCATAGGCGGCATAGCTCGGGATGGTCGCGGTCGCGAACACGAAGATGATGGTCAGGCCGATCGAGCAGAATGTTCAGCGCGATCTCGTTCGGCGTTTTCTGCCGCTCGGCGCCTTCGACCAGCTTGATCATGCGGTCGAGGAACGACGAGCCGGGCGAGGACGTGATGCGGATCACGATGCGGTCGGAAATGACGGTGGTGCCGCCGGTCACCGCCGAGCGGTCGCCGCCGGATTCGCGGATGACCGGCGCGGATTCGCCGGTAATGGCGGCTTCGTTGACCGAGGCGATGCCCTCGATCACGTCGCCGTCGCCGGGGATGATGTCGCCGGCCTCGCATACCACAAGATCGCCGGCTTGCAGGTCTTCGGCCGCTACCCCCTGATAGACCTCGTAGTTGTCCGGCATCAGAATGCGCTTGGCGCGCGTCTCGGTGCGGGTCTTGCGCAAGGTGTCGGCCTGCGCCCGCCCGCGCCCTTCCGCCACCGCTTCGGCGAAATTCGCAAACAGCACGGTGAACCACAGCCACAGAATGATCTGGAAGGTGAAGCCGAGGCCGGCGTGGTGCTGGACCAGGTCGCGCACGAACAGCACGGTGGTCAGCGCGGTGACGACTTCGAGCACGAAGATCACCGGATTCTTGATCAGAGTGGCCGGGTTGAGCTTGGCGAAAGCCTGGCCGATCGCAGGCAGCACGATCTTGGGATCGACCAGCGTCGAGACCGGCATCCGCTTGCGCAGTTTAGAAGTGTCCATTGCCGTAACTCCGAATGAATCCTGATCAGAACAGCGTGTTCGCCTGCATCGCGAGATGCTCGACGATGGGCCCGAGCGCGAGCGCGGGGAAGAATGTCAGACCGCCGACGACGAGGATGACGCCGACGACCAAGCCGACGAACAGGCCGCCGGTGGTCGGGAAGGTGCCGGCCGAGGCGGCGATGCTCTTCTTCTCCGCCAGCGAGCCGGCGATCGCCATCGCCGGGATGACCATGAAGAAGCGGCCGACGAACATCGCGATGGCGCCGGTGATGTTGTAGAAAATGGTATTGCCGGAGAGCCCCGCGAAGGCCGAGCCATTGTTGCCGGTCTGCGAGCTGTAGGCGTAGAGCACCTCGGTGAAGCCGTGCGGGCCGGCATTGTTCATGGAGGCGACCGCGGGCGGATAGACCACCGCAACCGCCGTCCAGCCGAGGATCATCAACGGCAGGACCAGGATGGCGAGCATGGCCATCTTGACCTCCTTCGCCTCGATCTTCTTGCCGACATATTCCGGCGTGCGGCCGACCATCAGGCCGGCGACGAAGATCGCCAGGATGACGAACAGCAGCATGCCGTAGAGACCGGCGCCGACGCCGCCGACGATGATCTCGCCGAGCTGGATGTTGATGAGCGGGATCATGCCGCCGAGCGCGGTGAACGAGTCGTGCATGGCATTGACGGCGCCGCAGGAGGCCGCGGTGGTGATCACCGCGAACAGCGCCGAGGCGACGATGCCGAAGCGGACCTCCTTGCCTTCCATGTTGCCGCCATCGATGCCCAAGGCGTGCATCGCGGTGGTGCCGTTGGCTTCGGCCCAGTAGCAGACCGCCACGCCGGCGATGAACAGCACGCCCATCACCGCGAGGATCGCCCAGCCCTGGCGCTGGTTGCCGACCATGCGGCCGAACACGTTGGTGAGCGAAGCGCCGAGCGCGAAGATCGAGATGATCTGCACGAAATTCGACAGCGCGGTCGGGTTCTCGAACGGATGCGAGGCATTGGCGTTGAAGAAGCCGCCGCCATTGGTGCCGAGCATCTTGATCGCGACCTGCGAGGCGACCGGGCCGACCGCGATGGTCTGCTTGGCGCCTTCCAGCGTGGTCGCATCGACATAGGGGCCGAGCGTCTGCGGCATGCCCTGCCAGACCAGGAACAGCGCGAACGACGATGCAGATCGGCATGAGGATGTAGAGCGTGCAGCGGGTGATATCGACCCAGAAATTGCCGACGGTCTTGGCCGAAGCGCGCGCGAAGCCGCGAATGAGCGCGACCGCCAGCACGATGCCGGTCGCCGCCGACAGGAAGTTCTGGTGCGTGAGGCCGAGCATCTGCACGAGATAGGACAGCGTGCTTTCGCCGCCGTAGTTCTGCCAGTTGGTGTTGGTGATGAAGCTGACCGCGGTGTTGAACGACAGATCGGGCGCGACCGCCGATTGCTCGGCCGGATTGAACGGCAGCACCGCCTGCAAGCGCATCAGAACGTAAATGATGAGAAAGCCGCCGACGTGGAACAGCAGCATGGCGACCGTGTAGGTCAGCCAGTGCTGCTCGCGCTTTTCGTCGACGCCGCCGGCCCAATAGATGGCGGCTTCGACCGGCCGCAGCACCGGCGACAGGAACGTGCGCTCGCCGTTGAAGACGCGCGTCATGTAGCCGCCGAGCACCGGCGTGATCGCGACGATGATCGCGCAGTAAAGCAGAATTTGAATCCAGCCAATCGTAGTCATGGCACGCCTCTCAGATCAAAACCGCTCGGGACGCAGCAGAGCGTAGGTGAGGTAGATCAGCAGCCCCGCGGTCACGAGGCTGGCGAGTGAATAGTCGATGAGCATGGCAGCCCCCTTAGAGCCGATCGCACGCGTAGGCGTAGCCGATCGACAACGCGAACAAGCCAATTCCAATTGTCAGCATGAGGAGATCGAGCATGGTTGCTCCCTTTCAAATGGTGTCGGAGCGAGCTTGCAAATAGGCTTCAGAGCAATAAAGAAGCGATGCGAATTGTCGTTGCGGGATATCAAGAAGAAATAAAGATTTCGCCGATCGGCTGTGCCGGCTGTCACAATTCTCGATCTTTATGACCGCCTTATAAGCCAGCGTTGATTTCCCAATCGAATTCCTATGCGGCGCCACCCACATTGCGCGTCACGGAGGCCGGAGAGGCTTCCGCAAGAACAACAAGGTGGGACTTCGATGACTGCTCTTTTGGTCGAAAACCTCAAGCTCATCATGCTCTTCATGCTGATCGGCTCAGTTATTGGCCTTTCGCACCTCAGCGGCGGCAAGGCCAAGCCCGTGCGCCATAAGCGGCTTCGCGGCTACGGCCGGCCTGCAATGTCGCGCCGCTAGAGGAGTGAAAAATGTCGGTCATTGCCCATAGGAAATACACAGCGATCGCCTCCCCCATGTCGGCGTTCGTCGGTTCCCTGCGCAACGCGATCATGAGCGGCGCAAAGCTGCTCATGCACATCTTCGAGGTCTTCGCCGAAGCGCGGCAGCACAAGGCGGCAATCGAGGCCGAGCTCTATCTCAACCGCTACAGGCACTCATCCAAGAACGACGACGATCTGCCGATAGCCCGCTAGCGGGCGCGCAAAGCAACCATCCATCATGAAGGAGAAGTGCCATGAAACATGTCGAGCCTCGCTCTCCCGAACCTGGTTCGCGATTTCCGCTCTTCCTGATCGGAAAGGACAGCCGGGGCAATTGGGTCGTCCAGGACAATCAGGGCCGCTGCGGCGGACTTTTTGTCAATCGTGCAGAAGCTCTCAAGTTTGCAATGTTTCAAAATGGAAATCAGCCGCAAGCGGTCATTATGGTTCCGGGCATTTTTGAACTCGATATGAGCGGCAAGGCTGGTCCGGAACGGCACCCGCCATCCAACACCATAAAAATGCAGCAGGTGGCTTGAGGCGACGACGATGGTCACCATCGGCCGCCACGTCCCAATGGTCTCGGACTGTGCGCTCGCGCTACCGACAGCGTTTGATGCGATGACTATCATGGCGCTACAGGGGCCCGACATTCCGGATTATCGCCCTCACGTCGCGTCGATGGCTCAGCCCTTGGAGCCAGCGAAATTGCCACCGCGACCTGATCCGGGAACCGTCAGTGAGGCAATCCCACTGTTTTTCATCGGCCGGAACGAAGACGGGTTCTGGATTGCGCGCGAGGCCGACGGACGAATTGGCGGCATTTTCCTGCGCAAGCAGGCGGCCTTGCGGTTCGCCAATAGAAGCGTTCAGCCAGGAGGATGCGCTACAATGTTTCTATCCAAACGCTTCGAACTCGACGTCGAGAACAAAGGAAATCCGCTTGCCGCTCACCTCGCCGCCGCAAAGCGGCTCGTGTTGCAACTTGCGCAGTGTACGGCGCCATGGGCCATCGCGCCGGCGAAGCGCGCCCATCCAGTGGCTCTCCTGCTCGGACTCTTCGCCACCGCTTTCACCGCGACGATCGTATTGCGGCTTGCAATCTGGCTCGCCGTCCTCGCCATCAATTTGGCTTTCTGAAGAAACGTAACGCCATTGCGATCCAACGCCAGACAAATCCGACAGGTAGCTTGAGGCAATAACGATGGCCACCATCGGCCGCCACGTTTCAGAGCTCTCGGGCTATGCGCCCGCACTACCAACACCGTTTGGCGACGACGGCAACGTCGACGTTGCAGCATTCGAACAATTCTGCGATCGCCAGATTCGGGCCGGTGCCACCGCGCTTGCCGTCTGCGGAACGACCGGGGAAGCACCCACGCTAAGGCCCGCAGAACATACCACGCTCATTCAAATCGCGGTTGCCGTTGCTCACAGCCGGGTACCGGTGATCGCGGGCGCCGGGTCGAATTCGACGGCCCACGCCATCGAATTGACCAGGGACGCCGAGGCGGCGGGAGCTGACGCCATTTTGTCCGTCGTGCCGTACTACAACAAGCCGACGCAAACGGGTTTGTATGAGCATTTTCGCACCATCGCTCAATCGAGCGGATTGCCGATCATCCTCTATGATGTGCCGTCGCGAACCGTGTGCGGCCTTGCCGATGAAACGATTGCCCGGCTGGCTGAGATGCCGAAAATAATCGGTCTTAAGGACGCCACCGCCGATGTGACCCGGCCGATGCGGCTGAGGTCTCTGCTGGGGCCGAATTTCAGACTTCTCACAGGCGACGACGCCACCGGATTGGCGTTCGTTTCGCAAGGCGGCAACGGCTGCATCTCTGTCACGTCCAACGTCGCGCCGGGTTTGTGCCGGAATATGTTTTCGGCCTGTCGAAAGTGGCAGATCACCGGTGCGCAGCGCTGGGCAATTCCGGTCGCGAAATTGACCGCCGCGCTATTTCGGGAGGCCAGTCCGGCTCCGCTCAAATACGCGCTGAGCTTGCTTGGCCTCATGTCGCCCAAAGTTCGGTTGCCGCTGGTCGAGTTGACCGACCAGAGCAAGGCCGAGGTCACCGCAGCAATGACACAGGTCTGCGAAAATTATGCCGACTACGTGATAGGTAACCCGTGCGAACCAGAACCTAACAGCCGTCGAGCGGTCGCCGGTTAATTCGAATCTTCGCTTTTTCCGGCCTTTATGACGCGGTTATGGGGAGGCGCTGATTTCCCAATCAAATTCCTTTCAGACGCCACACATATAGGCAGCACGGAGGCCAAACGAGCTTCCGCAACAATTAAGGAGGGACTTCGATAACTGCCCTTGTCCTTGAAAACGTCGCCACCCAGCCGGCCTATGCGAAAGGCCTGCGGATGTTGCTGGTGCGCCTGGCGCGGGCAATCGATGCGCTGGTCAGCGCGCGGGCCGAGTGCGAAGTTCCGGAATGGCGGATGCACGAAGTACAAAGTGAAATCGCGCGCTACCGCAATTCACTCGCGGCAAAGAAGAAACCACATGATTGGGTGCCGGTTCTTCATGCAAAACGCCGCGAGGCGATTGTGGCTACGTTTGTGTTGTGAAGTCGCGTGAATGTGCCTGCGAGCCGGCGAACGTCAGCGCAACTCCCCAAAACCTTCCCAAAAGTTGGGGCGGGAGTTGAGAAGAACGCTTAAGTTATTGATTTTCCTGGCGCTCCCTAGGGGACTCGAACCCCTGTTTTCGCCGTCAGCTCACGCTTTCCATCTTGGACCGACAAAAGCCCGGTCGGCGAAAAGTTATTGCTGGCGGTCCCGACAGGAGTCGAACCTGCGACCTTCGGTTTAGGAAACCGCTGCTCTATCCAGCTGAGCTACGGGACCGCGTGACGGCGATTTATCACAGGAGCGCGCGCCGCGCACGACCCCCGTATTGACGGCGGCGGCGCCGGATACCGACAATCGCCGCCATGAAGCCGCTTTACATCGTCCAGCGCCGCCGCCTTGTCGCTGATCGCTTGGCAGGCGGGCGCACAGGAGGCGTGCACGCTCACCGCGATCGGCACCGGGCAGGTCGCCGCGGTGCGCGACGGCCGCACTTTGTTGCTGGCCGACGGCCGCGAACTGCGCCTCGCCGCGATCGAAGTGACCGATGCGAGCCGCGCCGCCTTGCAAGATCTGGCCGGCAGCCGAACGTGCTGCGGCTCGAAGGCGCCAGCGCCGATCGCGACCGCTATGGCCGGCTGGTCGTCTTTGCCTTTGCCGCCGACAGCCGGCAGTCGCTGCAGCAGGCCCTGCTGGAGCAGGGCCAGGCGCGCGTCTCGGCACGGGTCGGGAATAAGGCCTGCGCGGACGCGCTGTTGGCGGCCGAGCGCGCGGCGCGCGAGGCCCACCGCGGGCTGTGGGCCGATCCCAATTTTGCCCCTTTGTCATCCGAAAACCATGCTCGCCTGCGGGCGGAACGGGGTCATTTTACGTTAATTGAAGGCAAGGTCTTGTCGGTGCGCGAGAGCGGCGGCACACTATATGTGAATTTCGGGCGGCGCTGGGCGCGGGATTTCAGTGTCATCATCCTGCGTCGCAATCAGCGCATCTTTAACGCCGCCGGCGTAGACCTGAAGCGCCTCGAAGGCCGCCGCATCAGGGTGCGCGGCTGGCTCGAGCAACGCCGCGGTCCGGTCATCGAGGCCGATGCGCCCGAGCAGATCGAATTCGCCGACGAGACCATGACGCACGGACAAGAGATGCGGCAATGAACACGACGCGCCGGCCGGCAGACTGGATGAGGGGCGCGGCGCTCGCGCTCGCCGTCTCGCTCGCGGCGTGCAGCAGCGGCCCCGACGGCAAACAGGTTTCGTTGGAGCTGCCGCAGCTGACGCTGCCGCATGCGAGCGCGCAGGTCGAGACGCCGAGCGCCGAGCAGCGCGAGAACGCGCGCATTCTCGCCACCTATGGCGGCGTCTACGACGATCCCAAACTGCAGGCGATGGTCGGCCAACTGGTCGACCGGCTGGTGGCGGCGTCGGAAAGGCCGGAGCTGAAATACCAGGTGACGATCCTCAACTCGCCCGCGATCAACGCCTTCGCGCTGCCGAACGGACAGCTTTACATCACGCGCGGACTGATCGCATTGGCCAACGACAAGGCCGAGCTTGCCTCGGTGCTGGCGCATGAGATGGGCCACGTGATCGCGCGCCACGCCGCGATCCGCGAGGAACAGGCGCGCGACGCCGCGCTCGCCAGCCGCACCATCACCGAAGTGGTGAAAGACCCGCAAATGGGCGCGCTGGCGCTGGCCAAATCGAAAATCGCACTCGCCAGCTTCTCGCGCGCCCAGGAATTCGAGGCCGACGGCATCGGCGTCGGAATTTCCGCGCGCGCCGGATTCGATCCGTTCGGCGCCTCGCGCTTCCTCGCCGACATGCAGCACAACGCCGATCTCAAGCCGGCGGGCGGCGCCGACATCCACATATCGTCCGACTTCCTGGCCAATCATCCCGCGACGCCCGACCGCGTGCGCAACGCGCTCGCCAATGCCCGCCAGTTCAGCGGCCCCGGCGCCGGCGAGCGCGACCGCGGCGACTATCTGGCGGCGCTCAACGGCCTGATTTACGGCGAGGACCCGAGCGAGGGCTTCGTGCGCGGCCGGCGCTTCCTGCATCCCAAGCTCGGCTTCACCTTCATGGCGCCGCCGAAGTTCACGCTCGACAATACCGCGCAGGCCGTGCTGGGCTTAACGGACGGCGGCGGCGAGGCGATGCGGCTCGACGTGGTGAGCGTGCCGGCCGAGCAGCCGCTGCCCGACTATCTGAAATCGGGATGGATGGAGAATGTCGAGCCGCAAAGCGTCGAGGAATTCACCATCAACGGTTTCCCGGCGGCGACCGCCACGGCCAAGGGCCAGCAATGGTCGTTCCGGCTGTTTGCCGTGCGCTTCGGCAGCGACGTCTACCGCTTCATCTTCGCGGCCAAGACGATGACGGCGCAGACCGACCGCTCATTCCGCGAAGCGATCATGACCTTCCGCCGCATGAGCCTGACGGAAAGCCAGCACGTCAAGCCGCTGCGCCTTAAAATCGCGAAAGTCGGCAAGCGCGACACGGTGGCATCGCTGGCGCGCCGCATGGCGGTCGATCACGCGCTCGAGCGCTTCCGCGTGCTCAACGGCTTAGGCCCGCACGACCGGGTCAAGCCGGGCGAGATGGTCAAGCTGGTGGAATAATCAGCTCTCGCCGCCTTCGTAATTGATGGTGAATTCCGGCGGCACGTCGGGGCCCCAGAGATAGAACGAATCCTCCGGCTTGTGGTCGCCGGCCGGCCAGCGCACGTCCTTCGGAATGTAATCGATGTCGCAGGCATATTCCGCGAAGCTGCCCCACGGATCGCGCACATAGTGGAAATAGTTGGAGCCGAGCACGTGGCGGCCGAGGCCCCAGCCCTTGGTGAAGCCCTTGTCGTGCATGCGCATGGCGCCGAGACCGATTTCCTCGATGCTGGAAACGTCCCAGCTGCAATGGTGGAAACCGGGCGCGGAGGATTTCACCAGCGCCAACATGTGATGATCGCTGCCGTGGATGCCGTGCATGAACGCCACCAGGTCGGAGGCGCGGTCGGACAGGCGCAGGCCGAGCGTGCGCTCGTAGAATTTGATCGCGGCGTCGACGTCGGCGGTGAAGGTGAGCACGTGCGACAACCGGCGCGGCCGCGTCAGCGGTGACTTCGCTCGGATCTTGGCGCCGGCCGTTCCGGAGGGCCCCGGCGTCCACACGCTATCCGTTTTCTTGTCGGGCGACACCTTGGGCGCGACCTTCACCTCGATCAGCACGTTCTCGTGGTTGCGGAACCAGAAGCCGTTGCTTTCGAAGCCGGGCGGCGGATCGATCAGCGTGACGCCGGCGCCTTCGATGCGCGCCTTCAGCTTCGGCAGATCGTCGGCGTAGCAGCCGAACGACAGATGATGCAGCGCCTTGGTCTTGCCCTCCACCACCGAGCCCCAGCGGTGCTCGTGACCGAAGGTCTTGATCGCCAGCACATTGCCCTGGCGCGCGACGTCGAGGCCGAAATTGCCGTAGAACTCCTCCGCCACATTGGCGTCCGGCACCGCCAGCACGAACTGGTCGAGCGAATGCACGCCGAGCGCGTCGGTCTCCGTGGTCGGCGCGACATAGCCGCGAATGGCGGTCATTGCGGGTTCCTCATGCGATCGCGTTGATTGATCCGCATTCTAGCTCCCCCGCGCGCGCCGGGCAACCGGACGATTTCGCCGCGCCCAGCCTCTCGCCTCATGGTGAGGAGCGCCGCCATAGCAGGCGCAGCCTACGTAAACTTGGCTGCGATGCGGCGCGTCTCGAACCATGAGGCCCCGAACTTGCCGCCATCCTTCGAGACGCCCGCCTTCGGCGGGCTCCTCAGGATGAGGTCTGAGTTTTGGGCGCGCGTCATCGCCCCTATTCTTTGCGGCGCGGGGACGCCGTCTCCTGTCTCCTGCCGCTGCCCTCGAAAAAGCCGAGGGCGCGCGGGACGCCAAGGGTCCCGGGCGCATTCAAGTTCACGCAAGTAGGCGCAAACAAGAATGCTCGGACCCGCGGGCCTCGACACCTCGCGATATCGAGGCTTGTCGAAGTCCGTAAAGCCGCAAGTCCGCCAAACCCGATGGCGTCCCGCGCGCGGTGTTTCTAGGTTTGCTCCGCATCGCCCCCGGTGGACTTACCGTTTCAGGCAACCTTCCTTACGGAAGGCCACCTATCCACCGCTCTGGGCCCAGGTCGAGGCCGGCAATCCTGTGACCGGCTGCCGTCCCCGCCATCACGGGGCCCGTGGCGCGCGGCTGGCGCGCCGGGACGAGCTGCGGCTTCAACCGCCGGGCCTTGATGTCGCATCTCCGACACCAAGTCATTCCCCGGCCACCGCTCCCCGCCCCGCATCTGAAGATGCTGCACAGACACCCCTCGGTATGGGGCGGGATAAGGCATATTATCCTAGACAATTGTGGCAGGATTATGATCCTACCGACGGATTAAACCACCATCAGGTCCTTGCCGACGATGATCTCGCCCTTGAAATATTTCGCCGCCGGCGCGCGCCAGGTGTCGTCGCTGATGCTGTCGATGGCCGGGGTCAGGTGCGACAGCACCAGGGTTTTCACGCCCGCTTTCTGCGCGATGCGGCCGACATCCTCGACCGGCGTATGGTCGGCCTTCATGTGCGCCATGAAGGGCTCGAACTTGACCGGCCGTCCCTTGGCGATCTGGTCCTTGATGTATGTCTCCACCGCCGGCAGATACATGGTCTCGTGCACCAGCACGTCGGCGCCCTTGGCCATGTCCGCCACCGCATCGAGCGGCGCGGTGTCGCCGGAGAACGCGATCGAGCGATCCTTAAAGTCGAAGCGGTAGCCGAGCGCCGGTTTGACCGGCGGATGCTCGACCAGGATCGCCGATACCTTGACGTTGTCGTCCTGCATCACCGGACCTACGCCCGAGACTTCGCTCACAGTGACCGACGTGAGCGGCTGCATTTTCAGATCCTCGGCCCAGAAGTCGACCGTGGTCTTGTAGGCCTTCATGAAATCCTCGGTCATCTGCTTGAGCGGCGGCGGGCCGAAGGCGCGCACGCCGTTTTTCATGCCCTGGATCCAGCCGATGATCAGCAACGGGCCGTATTCGATGTTGTGGTCGGCGTGGTGGTGCGTGATGAAGATCGAATTCAACGCTCTGAACGGGATGCCGGTGCGGGCATAATTGTCGGTGCAGCCCATGCCGCAATCGAGCACATAGGCCGCGCCGTTGCTCAACATCACGTGCGAGGTCATCTGCCGCGAGCGCCCGGGCACGGGGCCGGCGGCGGTGCCGAGCAGCACCAGCTTAGTGCCTTTGGCGTCCTTCAGCGCGGCCTGCGCCTGCTGCGGGGTCCAGCGCGGTCCAGTTGTCTGCGCAACACTTGGTTCGGCTGAAGCCGTTACGATCGGCGCCGCCGCCAACCCGGCGATGAGCCCGCGACGCGAAATGCCGGAAAAACGATCCGTCATTGTTTCTCTCCCCTGAATGCCGGCGTGAGGCCGCCGTTTATGTGCGCGCCATCATAACAAGCAATGCCGTGAATCAAAAAGCCCGGCATCGCTGCCGGGCTTTTCGTATGTCGTTGGTCGAGAGGCCTTAGGCCGCCGCTTCTTCCTCGGTGCCGGCTTCGGCTTCCGCCTCGTCGGCGGGCTTGGGACCGCGCCGAGGGCCCTTGGCGAGCGCCGCCTCGATTTCCTTGATCGCCTCGGTCTCGGTGATCTTCTGCACCGCCGAGATCTCGCGCGACAGCCGGTCGAGCGCGGCTTCGTAAAGCTGCCGCTCGGAATAGGACTGCTCCGGCTGGGTGTCGGAGCGGAACAGGTCGCGCACCACCTCGGCGATGGCGACGATGTCGCCGGAATTGATCTTGGCCTCGTATTCCTGCGCCCGGCGCGACCACATGGTGCGCTTGATGCGCGCGCGGCCCTTCAGCGTCTCCAGCGCGCGCTTGACCAGCGGCGGCTCGGCCAGCTTGCGCATGCCGACCGACACGATCTTGGCGGTCGGGACCCGCAGCGTCATCTTGTCCTTGACGAAGTTGATGACGAACAGCTCGAGCTTGGCGCCGGCGACCTCCTGCTCCTCGATGGCCAGAATCTGGCCGACCCCGTGGGCGGGGTAGACGATGAACTCGTTGGTCTTGAAGCCTTGTCGTTGGGTGGTCTTCTTGCTGGGCATTCCGGGCAAAACTCCTTCACCGGCCGCCTTTGCGGGCGCCGGTCATTTTGGCTGCGGGAGCCCCATGGCGGACAACGCCGCGCGAGGCCTGCGAGGTCCGCCGCGCGACGGCAGACTTTTTGGTACTCCGGCTCATGCCGGCGGACCCTTTCTTCGATTTATGACGCGTTTTTCCTGCCACTGCCTTTACGCGTGGATCGCACGCCCTCTTATCCAAGACCCTTGAGATCGGCCGCGAAAAATAAGGCTCCCGAGAGGGGGAGCGCGTTCGGCGGCGTTATCGTCCATGATTTGCACTATATAGCACATTTTTGGTCAAAATCAAAGCCTTATGGCGCTGCAAAAGCGCCATCCAGCGATAAAAATTCGGCAAATTTGGCGGATCGGTTAATTCCTTGGGCCGACTGCGGTAACCGGGGCCGCCAGGGCGGTAAACCGTTACGTGCAGGGCCGCTTGCCGCTCAATCCCCGGTACCCGGATTGGGCGAGAAGAACTTCTTGAACTTGTCGGGAACCCCCTCCCATTCCTTGCTGTCCGCCGGCGCCTCCTTTTTGGTCGTGATATTCGGCCAAACCTTGGCGTATTCGGCGTTCACTTCCAGCCACTTTTCCAGGCCCGGCTCGGTATCCGGCTTGATCGCGTCGACCGGGCATTCCGGCTCGCAGACGCCGCAATCGATGCATTCGTCCGGGTGGATGACCAGCATGTTCTCGCCTTCGTAGAAGCAGTCCACCGGACACACCTCCACGCAGTCCATTAGCTTACATTTGATGCAGCTTTCGTTGACGATGTAGGTCATCCACGGCTCCGGCCAGGTCAGCAGCGCTGCCTATCGTATCGACAAATAGGGCGCAAGCCGCAGCGATTCCACCGGCCAGCGCCTAATCTGCCTCGATTTTGACCGGCGGGACCTTACGCGAAGAAGAAGCCGGCGTGGAAGCCTCAAGGCCGGAACGCGTTGTCATTTCGCGGTAAAGCGCCCGCGCAGCCGCGGCGGCGCCGCGCCGTTCGCAGAAGCCGTCCACGCGCAGGACCTTGACCGAGCGGTCGAGCGCCAGCGTCACCACGTCGCCGACGCGGACCGGCTGGCTGGGAGCGGCGATGCGCTTGCCGTTGATCCGGACATAGCCCGCATCGGCAAGGGCAGCGGCATCGCTGCGGGTGCGCACCATGCGCGCGTGCCACAGCCATTTGTCGATGCGCTGGCGGTCCAACAGCGCTTCACGGACGGCTCTGCCGCTTCTGGCCTCGAGCTGCTGCTTGAGCGCGGCGAGCTTGGCGAAGGGCGAATTGGGGTCGGCCTCCTTGTTGCGGCCGCCGCCGGACGCCGTGCGGCTTGGCGTAATACTGCTCGCGCTCGGCGCGGTCGGGACCGTCGTCGCGCTTGCGGCGCGGCCGGTCGCCGCGCGGGGGCTGCCGGCCGCCGTGAGTCCCTTGGCGCGCGGTTTGGCGCTCGCCGCGTTTGTCCTGCTGCTCCATGCGCTGCTGGCGCTCGTGGCGCTCGCGGCGCTGCTGGCGGTCCGGCTGCGGGATGCTGGGGAGCCGGCGCGGCTTCGCCGCCTTCGGCAGCGATCGGAGCAGCCGGCGTCTCGGCCGTCGCCGCGGCGGCGGCCTCGCCGGTTTGCGCCGGCACCGCAGCGGGGCGCTGGCGGCTGTTGCGCACGGCGCGGACGGCGCGGCCGATGCGGGCGCGCGGTCGGCGCGGCCGGCCGGCCGCCAGACCTCGATGAAGGCCGGTTCTTCGGCCGCCGGCGGGGCGGCCACCTGGCCAGCCTCGCCGCCATCGGCGCCGATGGCTTCAGCCGGCGTTGCGGCGGCCTCGGCGGATTGCCGCTGCCGCCGGCGGGCGCTTCGACGGCAGGCGCGACGGCTGGCGCGATGATTCGGCGTCGGGCAGCAACACGGCGAGTTCGGCCGCGGCGGCTTCGGCGGCGGCAGCCGGCTGCGCTCGCGCCGGCTCGGCATGTCCGCCGCAGGCGCTTGGCGATGGCGGCGCGGTCTCCGCATCAGCCGGCATATCCGCAGCAGGCGCCGCCGCCGCTTCGGGCGGCTTGCCGCTGCGCCGGCTCCGCCGGTTTGGGCTTGCGGTCCATGCGATAGCCGAGCGAGCGCAGGATCGAGGCGAAGTCCTCGCCCGAGGCGCCGGTCAGCGACGTCATCGCGCCGGTGACGGTGAAGCCGCGGCCGTCGAAGGCGCCGTCCGGCTTCGGCGTCGTGCGCGCCTTCGCGCCACGACAGCGCCGGCCGGATGAGATCGGCGAGCCGCTCCAGAATATCGACGCGCACCGCGCGCTCGCCGGCAGACGCGATAGCCGGCGGTGCGGTAGAGCGGCTTCGGCGTCTCCTTGTCGACCGGGATCGAGGTGCGCCCGCTCGCCGCCAGATGCAGCAGGTCGCCGACGCCCTTGGCGTCCGGGCTCTCGTGCTTGAGCGCCCAGAGCTGCGTCGCCAGCGCGCGCGGCGCCGGCTTGAGCAGCATCGGCAGATAGATGTGATAGGCGCCGAAGCGCACGCCGTATTTGCGCAACGTGGCGCGCGCCGGCTGATCGAGGCCCTTGACCTCCTCCGGCACTTTCTGCCGCTCCAGCACGCCGAGCGCCTCCACCAGCTGGAAGGCGACGCCGCGCGCCATGCCGGTGATATCGTCGGCGGCGGCGAGCGAGAACAGCGGCGCCAGCAGCTTCTCGATATGGGTCTTGAGCCAGAGATCGAGCCGCGTCTGCACCAGTTCGCGCGCGGGTCCGGTCAGGTGCTCGTCGGCGACGATGCGCAGGCGCGGGCGCAGCGTGTCGTCGCCGGCGATGAGCTTGCCGACCGACGTCGCCGGCCAGCGCAAGGCGCCGTCGGTGGCGAGCACGAGCTGATCGTTGGCGGCCTGCGACAGCCTGGTGGCGCGCGCCTCGATCTCGCCGGCCAGCGCCTTTTGCGCGGCGGCGTTGAGCGCCTTGGCTTCCGAGCCGTCGGCTGGAGGCATCGGGCGCGAACATGAAGCCGTCGAGGCGGCCGATGACATGGCCCTCGACCGTGACTTCGCCGGTCTTTCCGATTTCGGTTTCCAGCATCGTGTTCTCTCGCAGCCGCCGCATCAACACGCTGGTGCGGCGGTCGACGAAGCGCTCGGTCAGGCGCTCGTGCAACGCATCGGACAGCTTGTCCTCGACCGCGCGGGCGACGCCCTGCCAATGCTCCGGATCGGCAAGCCAATCCGGGCGGTTGGCGACGAAAGTCCAGGTCCTGACATGCGCGATCCGGTTGGAGAGGGTGTCGATGTCGCCGTCGGTTCGGTCGGCCTGGGCGACCTGGCGCGGCGAACCAGTCGGTCGGGATGTTACCCTCTCGCATCAGAAATCCATAGAGGGTCACCGACCAGTTCGGCATGGGTGGCCGGCGC
Source organism: uncultured Alphaproteobacteria bacterium (assembly GCA_963742375.1). Lineage (GTDB taxonomy): Bacteria > Pseudomonadota > Alphaproteobacteria > Rhizobiales > Xanthobacteraceae > Pseudolabrys. The sequence goes on along the minus strand of CAVULP010000005.1, from coordinate 598,841 downwards.
GATCTTGCGGTAGTCGGGAACCTGGCAGACATCCCACAACCGCTCGACGGCGGCCGGGTTTTGCGCCAGCGCGCCGCACCTCCTCGTCGCGCGCGGCGTGTTCCAGCACGAGAATGTCCTCGGCGGTCGGCGCGCGCGTCAGGCCCGGGCTCGGTCGGCGTCATCGCCGAGCGACGCCTGCAAGGCGCCGATCGAGGAGAAATCGAGATCGGAATTGCGCCATTGCAGCATGCGCACCGGCTCGAAGCGTGTGGCTTTCCAGCGCCTGCACCAGTTCCGGCTCGAACGGATCGCAGCGCCCGGTGGTGCCGAAGGTGCCGTCGCGCGTGCGCGCGGCCGGCGCGGCCGGCGATCTGCGCGAGCTCGGCCGGGTTGAGCTTGCGGAACTGGTAGCCGTCGAACTTGCGGTCGGACGGCGAAGGCGACGTGATCGACGTCGAGATTGAGGCCCATGCCGATGGCGTCGGTGGCGACCAGATAATCGACGTCGCCGGACTGATAGAGCGCGACCTGCGCGTTGCGGGTGCGCGGCGACAGCGCGCCCAGCACCACCGCGGCGCCGCCGCGCTGGCGGCGGATCAATTCGGCGATGGCGTAGACCTCGTCGGCCGAGAAGGCGACGATGGCCGAGCGCGCGCGGCAGCCGGGTGATCTTCTTCTCGCCGGAGTAGGTGAGCATCGACAGCCGCGGCCGGCTGACGATGTTGCGCGCCGGGCAGCAGCTTCTCGACCATCGGCCGCATGGTGGCGGCGCCGAGCACCAGCGTCTCCTCGCGCGCGCGGCGATTGAGCATGCGGTCGGTGAAGACGTGGCCGCGCTCGAAATCGGCGCCGAGCTGGATTTCGTCGATGGCGAGGAACGCCACGTCGAGATCGCGCGGCATGGCCTCGACCGTGCAGACCCAGAAGCGCGGGTTGGGCGGCTTGATCTTCTCCTCGCCGGTGATCAGCGCCACGCCGTCGGCGCCGACCCGATCGACGACCTTGTTGTAGACCTCGCGCGCCAGCAGCCGCAGCGGCAGGCCGATCATGCCGGAGGAATGCGCCAGCATGCGCTCGATGGCGAGATGGGTCTTGCCGGTATTGGTGGGTCCGAGCACGGCGGTGACGCCGGCGCCGCGGGTTCGCGAGGCTCGGTCGGGCTGCGGAGAGAAACGAGATGGCCATTACGCTTCCGAACTGGCGGCGGGGCATCGGCGCCCGTCGCAGGGCCTTTCTGTATCACAATGTGACGCCTGACGACGCCGAACGTGGCCGCGGTTAAGCATTAGAACGAGTCTGGAACGAACCGCGCCCGAATCGCTGACTCAGGCGCTGTACGGGTTCGTTCACGGCGACATCTGGCAAGCCGCACCCGCATGGCTACAAGATCGGGTAGCGGCAAGGTCATTCAAGCGGCCTTCGGCCGCCTGCAAACGTTAACGGGCGACGCGAGACTCAGCCGGCTGCGAAGAGTCAAGGCCGTTTGCGGCCGTCAAGGGGATCTTCGACTTGCCATTGGCGGAGGCGCGGGTCGGGCGTGGCCACGTCACGAACTGGGTCGCCCGCAGCACGGCCTCGCCGATCGGCGTCGGCCCCTGCGACCTGGAACGGCACCAGCACCCGCGTGCCGGCGATCGGCGCCAGCCAGATCTCCATGTCGCGCTGACTTGGCGAGGTATTTGATCGCGCCGCGCGACGGGATGTAGCCGCCGACCGGCGTAAAATAGACCGCGCAAACCACCACCGGGCCGGCATAGCCCTTGTCCGCCTTCACCGTGTCCATGCGCTTGAAGGAAAACTGCAGGTCGTAGCGCATGCGGCCGTCGAAGATCGCCATCGTGCGCTGGCAGGCCTCCGGCGACAGCAGCTCGCCATTGCCGGGCACGCGCATCAGCGAGGCGGTCATCGGATCGAACACGCCGTGGCGGTCGGCTTCGGTGACCGGCACCCGTTCGTGGTCGTGGTCCTGCGGCGGATCGGCCTTGAAGTCCTTGACGTTGCCGTTGTCGAGCGTCACCCGCACGTCTGTCGGTCTTCTTGCGGCTCTTGATGGTGGAGGCATAGGTCGCGGTCGGCACCGTTGCCTGCCGGCGAACGAACCGTGCGCGGCGGTGGTGCCCTCGCCGTCGGTCAAGACATGCATGAGCCCGGTGGTGATGCCGCTCGCGGTCGCGCTGTAATGGGTGTCGGCGATCTCGATGACCCAACTGCCCTTGCCGATCGGAATGCCGGCCAGCGTCACGGTGTAGTGCGCCTCCAGTTTGCCCTGGGCCAAGGCCGCGCCGGGCAGCGCAACCGCCAGCGCGCCGGACGCCGCCAGCGCGATCCGCATGGCTCGAATAATTTGCCGCAAGGCCAGCACGAAACTCCATCCTTTCGCGCGCCGGCGCAGCGCAAATTCCGCGGTCGGGCGAGGTATTAACCGGCAGCGCCAACCGTCCGGCAAGGGCCGCCCGATGAAGCGGCCCGATGGCCCACAGAAATGCAGCCCGGCCAGCGCACCATCTGGTCGTCGCCGAATAAGTCGATTCTGTGATGGCAGGCGCCGTTTTAACGTCGGCTTGACGCGCTTTGGCCCGCTCTCTATACGTCCGGCCGTCTTCCAAGACGAATGACCGGGCCGGCGCCGCTTCGGCGCCGGCGATTTTCAAGGGATTAGCCGAGGGATTTGCCATGTCATGGCGTTGCGATCTGACCGGCAAGAAGCCGCTGGTCGGCCACAAAGTGAGCCACTCCAACATCAAGACCAAGCGGCGGTTCCTGCCGAACCTGCGCAATGTCACGCTGATTTCCGACACGCTCGGCCGCAAAGTGCGCGTGCGCGTTTCGGCCAATGCGCTCAAGACCGTCGATCATCGCGGCGGGCTCGATGCCTTCCTGCTCAAGGCCAAGGACGCCGAGCTGGCGCCGAAGATGCTCGAGCTCAAGCGCGCAGATCGCGAAGAAGAAAGCCGCTGCGGCGGGCTGAGCTTTTTCGAACGCGGATCTTGCGTCGTCATGCCCGGCCTTGTGCCGGGCGATTTGACGTTCTATGCGGACGTCGATGCGTACTCCCCCACCAGCGCGAATTGCAGCAGCAGATTGCGCTGGAGCACGGAAAAATTGTCGTCCGACACCAGCGTGAGGATGGTCTCGCCCTGCGCGTTGCGGTGCACGCCGATGCCTTCCATGTTGTCGATCTGATAGCCGAGATCGGCCTCGATCAGCGCCGGCCCGTCGACGCAGCGCGCCCGCCTTGATGTCGGCAAGATGCAGCCGGCGGATGCGCATGGCGATGCCCGCGCGCGACGAAGAGTGGCGCTCGAGCAGCAGCAGGTCGGCCGGCGGCAAGATGGCGCAATCGCTGACGTCGAAATCGTCGCTGCGCTTGACGCTGAAGCGGCTCGAACTGCGCCGCCCTTGATGCACGAAAGCGCGGTGATTGCCGGCCGCGTCGAGGCTGCGCTCGGTGATCGCGATCAGCGCTGCCGGCAAGCGGCGCGCCCTTCGGCGGCGCGGCGAGGCACTCCAGGCTCTTGTTGTACGTGAAGGTCTTGAAGTCGGCCGGCACCGGCGATCGGCTCGCCGCGCGCCAGCGAGGCCGTCGCGGCGATAGTCGAAGCGCACGATTTGCTCGACCCGCTCGATGCCGACATAGAACATGCCGTCAATGCCTCGGCGAGCGACTCGGTGTCGTACCAGCCGCGCGCGGCGAGCGGCTTGCCGTCGGCGCCGAGCATCGGCGCCATCTCGGCGTCGGCGATGCCGGTCGGGGCGGCCGTCGCGATAGACGATGCGGCCGCGCAGCCAGGAGCCGTTGTCGGTGACGCGCGAGGAAATGCGCGCCGTCCGGCTCCATGTGAAGGGCGGAGAGGCCGCCGAAGGCTCGCTCGCTGCGAGGTCAGCACCAGCCCGCCGCGGAATTCGAGCGCGCCGAAGCGCGTCTGCGATGGAGTCGCGCGGATCGAAGGCGGCGATCGGCGCCGCCTCGATCGCGATGCGCGCCGGCTGCGGGCGCGTGCGCAGCGCTTGCGCCAGCGCCGAACGAGCCGACGACGAGCGCGCAAGCGGCAAACAGCGTGCCGGCGGCAAGCCAGCGGCGGCGCGCCATGCAGCGCTCAAGCCACGCGCCTGCGGCGCGGCGCGGGGCGCGGCCGCTCGGCGGCGGCGTGCTCCTCGAACAGCTCGGCGAGCTTGTCGGTCATGGCGCCGCCGAGCTCCTCGGCATCGACGATGGTGACGGCGCGGCGGTAGTAGCGCGTCACGTCGTGGCCGATGCCGATGGCGATCAGCTCGACCGGCGAGCGGGTCTCGATCTCCTCGATCACCCAGCGCAGATGGCGCTCGAGATAATTGCCGGGATTGACCGACAGCGTCGAATCGTCGACCGGCGCGCCGTCGGAGATCATCATCAGGATCTTGCGCTGCTCGGTGCGGCCGAGCAGGCGCTTATGCGCCCAGTCGAGCGCCTCGCCGTCGATGTTCTCCTTGAGCAGGCCCTCGCGCATCATCAGGCCGAGATTCTTGCGCGCGCGCCGCCACGGCGCGTCGGCCGACTTGTAGATGATGTGGCGCAGATCGTTGAGCCGGCCGGGATTGGCCGGCTTGCCGGCGGTGAGCCACTGCTCGCGCGACTGGCCGCCCTTCCAGGCGCGCGTGGTGAAGCCGAGGATCTCGACCTTGACGCCGCAGCGCTCCAGCGTGCGCGCCAGAATGTCGGCGCAGGTGGCGGCGACCGTGATCGGGCGGCCGCGCATCGAGCCGGAATTGTCGAGCAGCAGCGTCACCACGGTGTCGCGGAACTGCATGTCCTTCTCGGCCTTGAACGACAGCGGATGCAGCGGATCGATCGACGATGCGCGACAGCCGCGCCGGATCGAGCATGGCCTTCCTCGAGATCGAATTCCCAGGAGCGGTTCTGCTGCGCCATCAGCCGGCGCTGCAGGCGGTTGGCGAGCCGCGCCACCACGCCCTGCAGATGCGAGAGCTGCTTGTCGAGATAGCCGCGCAGCCGGTCGAGCTCTTCCGGCTCGCACAATTCCTCGGCCGCGATCGTCTCGTCGAACTTCGTGGTGAAGGCGCGATAGTCGGGACCGCGCGGCTCGTTGGCGCCGAAATGGCGCGGCCGCTGCGGCTCGCCCGGGGTCTCGGCGTCGCCCATGTCGGTGTCGTCGGCCATGTCGGCGGTCGGCGCGTCGACCGCTTCGGCGGCGGCGTCGGGCATGTCGTCGGCGGACACCTGCGTGTCCTCCACGCTCATGCGCTGCATCTCGTCGCTATCGGCGGCCTCGCCGTCCTCGCCCTGCTCCTGCTTGCGGCGATCCTCGTCGCCTTCGTCTTCGTTCTCCTCGGAATCGGAGGAGCGGTCGTCGCCCATTTCGAGCGCGTCGAGCAGATCGTGCACCGCGTCGCCGAACTGGCGCTGGTCCTCGATCAGGTCTTCGAGCTGGTCGAGATCGCGCCCGGCGCGGTCCTCGATCAGCGGGCGCCAGAGATCGACCAGCTTCTTGGCGGCCGGCGGCGGCGCCATGCCGGTCAGCCGCTCGCGCACCATCAGCGCGAGCGCCTCCTCGATCGGCGCGTCGGCGCGCTCGGTGATCTCGTCGAACTTGCCGCGGTGGAAACGGTCGTCGAGCATGGCGGTGAGGTTCTGCGCGACGCCGTCCATGCGCCGCGCGCCGATCGCCTCGACGCGGGCCTGCTCGACCGCCTCGAACACCGCGCGCGCCTGCTGGCCGGCGGGCTGCAGGCGGCGATGCATCGCCGGATCGTGACAGGCGAGCCGCAGCGCAATCGAATCGGCATGGCCGCGCACGATCGCGGCCTCCGCCTTGCCCAGCTTGCGCGGCGGCTCCGGCAGCCGCACCTTGCCGCCCATCAGGCCGGGGCGCTCGGCGGCGAAGGAGACCTCCAGGTCGGGCTTGCGCGCGATCGCGCGCAGGCAGCCGGTGACCGCGCGCTTGAACGGCTCGGTCGGGCGATTCCTTCGCCGACGGTTTGGCTCTTGATGTTGGAGGCCATGTTGCCTCGCATTGCGACTCGGTCCCCGCCTTCGCGGGCGCGACGCGATCAGCTCAGCGCCACGTTCACCGAACTCTCCGGCAGCTCGACGCCGAAGCAGCGCTGATAGAACTCCGCCACGATCGGCCGCTCCAGCTCGTCGCATTTGTTCAGGAAGGTGAGCCGGAAGGCGAAGCCGATATCGTTGAAGATCTCGGCGTTCTCCGCCCAGGTGATCACCGTGCGCGGGCTCATCACGGTCGAGATGTCGCCGTTCATGAAGGCGTTGCGCGTGAGGTCGGCGACCCGCACCATCTTGTTGACGATGTCGCGGCCGGCTCGTTGCGATAATGCTTGGCCTTGGCCAGCACGATCTCGACCTCGTTGTCGTGCGGCAGATAATTGAGCGTGGTGACGATCGACCAGCGGTCCATCTGGCCCTGGTTGATCTGCTGGGTGCCGTGATAGAGGCCCGAGGTGTCGCCGAGGCCGACCGTGTTGGCGGTGGCGAACAGGCGGAACGCCGGGATGCGGCTTGATCACCTTGCTCTGGTCGAGCAGCGTCAGGCGGCCGGAGGCTTCCAGCACGCGCTGGATCACGAACATCACGTCCGGGCGGCCGGCGTCGTATTCGTCGAAGCAGAGCGCGACGTTGTTCTGCAGCGCCCAGGGCAGAATGCCGTCGCGGAATTCGGTGACCTGCTGGCCGTCCTTGATGACGATGGCGTCCTTGCCGATCAGATCGATGCGGCTGATGTGGCTGTCGAGATTGACGCGCACGCAGGGCCAATTGAGCCGCGCCGCGACCTGCTCGATATGCGTGGACTTGCCGGTGCCGTGATAGCCGGTGACCATGACGCGGCGGTTCTTGGCAAAGCCGGCGAGAATGGCGAGCGTGGTCGGCCGGTCGAAGCGGTAATCCGGATCGATGTCGGGCACGTGTTCGTCGGGCTTGGAATAAGCCGGCACTTCCATGTCGCTGTCGATGCCGAACAGCTGGCGGATCGACACCTTCATGTCCGGCAGCGGGGCAACGTCTTGAACTGCGGCAGTCATTGATCCTCCGTGGCTTCGGAACGCCCGAAGCCTTGAATGCGCACCCGACGCTTTTACGGTCCGGCTGATTGGGGCAACTTAGCAGACGGGGCGGCGGCGAAAAACCCGTGGGTCGCGAATAGCCCCATCAATGTTTTCAATGAGATAGGAACGACCAGGGCCGCGCGAAAGGCAGGGCTGGGCTGCTCGCCCCGGTTTTTCAGGGCTCAGGCGAATCCCACCGATTTCAGGTAGTTATACGCCTGGATGACCTCGACCAGGCGGTCCTCGGTCGAGCGGTCGCCGCCATTGGCGTCGGGGTGGTGGCGTTTCACCAGTTCCTTGAAGCGCATCTTGACCTGGTGGCGGCTGGCGCCGACCTCGAGCCCGAGCGAGCTGAGCGCCTTGCGCTCGGCATTGCGGATGGGGCGGGCTTCGGCGCGCGCCTGCTGCTCGGCGCGCACGCCCTCGCCGAACAGGCCGAACGGATCGGTGCGGTTGCCGAAGGCGGACAAATCCGGCCGCACGGTGCCCTTGCCGGTTCCCATTTTCCAGGTCGGGCGATGGCCGGTGAGCGCGTCCTTCTGATAGGCCATGACCGCGGCGTCGCTCATGCCCTTGAAGAAATTGTACGACTGATTGTATTCGCGCACGTGCGCGAGACAGTAGCTCCAATAGTCCTTGTCGCGCCCGCGGCCTTTGGGCGCGCGATGGCTGGCTTTTTCCTTGCAGCCGGCCCATTCGCAGCCCGGACCGTCGGTTTTGATCCGGCGATCCTTGCTCGGCTTGACGCGGACTTTATCGAAGAGTGGTGAGTTGAATTTCATGACCGATCATTATGCGCTTTTGCCGACGATGCGTTCAAGACTTGACTTTGACGGGCCCGCGCATTTCCGCCGCGAAGCAGCCCAAAGAGCCCAAGGAGCCATTGACCCGCCCGCTCCCCGTCCCTAAGCCGGGCAGCATGCGGACCGCCGATCTGATCACAAAGAAGTTGACCGAGGCTTTCGCGCCGCAAAGCCTCGAGTGGTGGACGAATCGCACCAGCACGAAGGCCATGCCGGGCACCGGCCGGGCGGGCAAACTCATTTCAGGGTCTATATCGTGTCGGAGGCGTTCAAAGGGAAGACCCGGATCGAGCGCCATCGCATGATCAACGGCATTCTTTCGGACGAACTGGCCGGCGGCGTCCACGCGCTCGCCATCCACGCCGCGGCGCCGGGCGAAGGCGGGGTCTGATTTCTTCGCAGCTTGTTATGCTCCGCAAATCGATCCTTCGAGGCTCGCTTCGCTCGCACCTCAGGATGACGGATTTTAGCGCGCCTTCGCCGGCGCTTTGCGCGGCAGCGGCTGGATGCGCAGCGCGGTGATGCGGTTGCGCGAGCGGCGCAGCACCCGGAAGCGGAAGCCGTGGAAGGTGAAGCTCTGGCCGACCTCGGGGATCGAGCGCGCCTCGTGGATGACGAGGCCGGCGATGGTGGTCGCCTCCTCGTCCGGCAGGTTCCAGTCCATGACGCGGTTCAGGTCGCGGATCGACACCGCGCCGTCGACATTGATCGAGCCGTCCGGCTGGCGGCGCACGCCCGGCATGGCGACGTCGTGCTCGTCGGTGATGTCGCCGACGATTTCCTCGAGAATATCCTCGAGCGTGACCAGGCCCTCGACCTCGCCGTATTCGTCGACCACCAGCGCGAACGGCGTCTTGCGGCGGCGGAAGGCCTTGAGCTGCTCCGACACCGGCCGCGTGTCGGGCACGAACCAGGCCGGCGTCATCAGCGCGGTGATATCGATCTTGGACGCAGCGCCGTCGACCGCGTGCAGCGCGCGCAGCAGATCCTTGACGTGCAGGATGCCGACGATGTTTTCCGGATTGCCGCGCCAAAGCGGAATGCGCGTCACCGGCGAGGCGATCACGGCGTTGACCACCTCCTCGGGCGGATCGTCGGCGTTCAAGCTGATCATCTTGGTGCGGTGGACCATCACGTCGGAGACCGCCAGCTCGCGCAGATCGAGCACGCCGCCGAACATGTCGCGGTCGAGCTTTTCGACCTCGCCCTCGCGGTGGAACAGATCGACGGCGCCGCGCAGCTCCTCGTGCGCCGACAGCACGGACTGATCCTCGCCGACCGTCATGCCGAACAGCTTCAACAGCCAGCGCACCAGCGCCTCGATGGCCATCAGCACCGGCGCGAGCAGCTTGACGATGATGTTCATCGGCCTTGCCACGGCGAGCGCGATGCGGTCGGGCGCGTTGAAGGCGGCGGTCTTCGGCAGAATTTCGGAGAAAACGACGACGATGATCGTCATCACGACGGTGGCGTAGACGACGCCGGCCTTGCCGAACCAGGCGAGCAAAATGCCGGTGGCGAGCGCGGAGGCCGCGATGTTGACCGCGTTATTGCCGAACAGCAGCGCGCCGAGCAGCCGCTCGCGGCTGGCCAGCAGACGATTGACGATGGCCGCGCGCTTGTTGCCCTGCTTTTCCAGCCGCGTCATGCTGGCGCGCGAGGAGGCCGTGAGCGCGGTCTCGCTGCCGGCGAAGAACGCCGACAGCAGCAGGCAAACCAGCACGATGACGAGGGACAGCCAGTCGTTCGCAGTCATTTCAGTTTATCGGCGAGGAAGGCGCGCACTTCGGCCGCATCGACGTCGTCGGCGATGAATGCCTGGCCGATGCCGCGCACCAGAATGAAGGTGAGCTTGCCGCGTTTCACTTTCTTGTCCTGGGCGATCAGATCCATCACGTCGTCGATGCCGGGCGCGCCGCCGGCAATGTCCTTCAGATGGGTGGGCAGGCCGACGCCGCAAGATGCGCGCAGGCGCGCGCGGCCTCGGACGCCGCGATCAGCCCTTTGCCGGCGGAGAATTCGAAGGCCAGCGCCATGCCGAGCGCCACCGCCTCGCCGTGCAGCAGCCGGCCGGAGAAGCCGCAGCCGGCTTCCAACGCATGGCCGAACGTGTGGCCGAGATTGAGCAGCGCGCGCTCGCCGTTTCGCGCTCGTCGCGCGCCACGATCCCCGCCTTGGCGCGGCAGCACACCGCGATGGCGTGCTCGCGCGCGGCACCGCCAGCGAACACATCTTGCCAGTTCGCCTCCAGCCAGGAGAAGAACGCGGCGTCGCCGAGCAGCCCGTATTTGGCGACTTCGGCATAGCCGGCGGCGAATTGCCGCTTCGGCAAAGTGTCGAGCAGCGCGCTGTCGGCGATCACCATCGCCGGCTGATGGAAGGCGCCGACCAGGTTCTTGCCTTGGCGCGAATTGATGCCGGTCTTGCCGCCGACCGATGAATCGACCTGCGCCAGCAACGTCGTCGGCACCTGCACGTAATCGAGGCCGCGCCGCACGGAGGCCGCGGCAAAGCCCGCGAGATCGCCGATCACGCCGCCGCCGAACGCGACGACGAGATCGCCGCGCTCGATGCGCGCCGCGATGATCGCCTCGCACACGGTCTCGAATGTGGCGTAGCTCTTGGAGCCCTCGCCATCCGGCACCACGATGCGCGCGGCGTCGATGCCGGCCGTTTTGAGTGCCGCCTCGGCGGCCGCGAGATGGTGGCGGGCAACCGTCTCGTCGGTGACGAGAGCCACGCGCGCGCCCGGCCGCAGCGCCTTGATGCGCGCGCCCAGGCTCGCCAGCAGCCCGCGGCCGATCACGATGTCGTAGGCGCGCTCGGCCAGCGCGACCTGCACCACGATCGGTTCAGCAAGCTCGCCCTTGGCGCAGCGGTGCGGTCATGGCTTCGCCTCCGGCGCCGCCATGTCGAGATGCCGCGGCAGCGCGGCGATGATCTCGTCGACGATGGTGTCGTGCGGCTCGTCGCGCGACTGCACCGTAATGTCGGCCAGCGCATAGAGCGGTTCGCGCGCCGGCAACAGGTCCTTGATCTTCTCGGCCAGCGGGCGGTCGTTGCGGCGCTTGGTGCGCTTCATCAGCACGTCGAGATCGGCCTTCAGCCAAACCGAAATGCCCTTGATCTGGATCAGGTCGCGGGTGCTCTGGTCCATGACGGCGCCGCCGCCGGTCGCCAGCACTTGCGGGCCGCTGTCCAAGAGCCGGGCGATCACGCGCGCCTCGCCGGCGCGGAAGTAAGGCTCGCCGTGCTTCTCGAATATTTCCGGGATGGTCATGCCGGCGGCGCTTTCGATCTCGCCGTCGGCGTCGACGAAGGGAATGCCCAGCCGGGAGGCCAGCCTGCGGCCGATCGACGACTTGCCGGCGCCCATCATGCCGACGAGCACGATGGAACGGCGGCCGAGCGCGCCGACGATTGAGCGCTCCGGGCCGTTTTCCGCCGGTTTTTGAATGGCCGTGTGAGACATGCTAGGTTCCCGAACAACGCCAGTTCCATATACCAAAATCGGGGCGGCCGCGATGGCGGCCCAATCGCTCGGCCCTTGTCATCGGTTAACGAACGTGATGGTTCACGCGCAAAAGCAGCCCGATTCGGGCACGCAGCCGCTTGCCGGATTTAGCAGATGCCGTCTCTCTTCAGATTTCTTGTCGTCCTCGGCCTCATCTGCGGGGCGGCCTATGTCACGGTGTTCGCGCTCGCCAATTTCGTCAGTCACACGCCGCGCGAGATCATCGTGACCGTGCCGTCCGACAAGTTCCTCAAAGCTCCGCACTGACGCTCAAACCGCGCAAGGGTAATGGCCCGCAGGCCTCACAGCTCCGACGACAGCCTGGTCGAACTGTTCCTCGACATGCAGGCGGCCGAGCGCGGCGCCGGCGAAAACACGCTGGCCGCCTACCGCAACGACCTCGCCGACCTCGCCGCGCATTTGCGCAGCGGCGGCCGCGGCATTGCCAATGCCGGCACCGACGACCTGCGTGGATTTCTCGCCAGCCTCGCCGAGCGCGGCTTCAAGGCGTCCTCGGTGGCGCGGCGGCTCTCGGCGCTGCGCCAGCTCTACCGCTTTCTCTACGCGGAAGGAAAACGCGCCGACGATCCGGCCGCGGTCCTGGAAGGGCCCAAGCGCGGGCGCAGCCTGCCCAAGGTGCTGTCCATCGCCGAGGTCGATCAATTGCTGACGCAGGCGCGCGCCGACGCCGAGGATGGCAAGCTCAGCGACGCCGCCCGTCTGCGCGCGGCGCGGCTGTTGTGCCTGCTGGAAACCGTCTACGCCACCGGCTTGCGCGTCTCCGAGCTGGTGGCGCTGCCGGCCTCCGCCGCGCGCCGCGACCAAAGAATGCTCGTGGTGCGCGGCAAAGGCGGCAAGGAACGGCTGGTGCCGCTCAACAAGGCGGCCAAGCGCGCCATGGCGGAATATTTGGCGCTGCGCGCCGCAGGCGAAAGCAAGACGCCGTCGAAATGGCTGTTCCCCTCCTTTGGCGAGCAGGGCCATCTCACCCGCCAGCATTTCGCCCGCGAGCTTAAAGGTCTGGGCGCCACCTGCGGCATCGCGGCTGAGCGCCTCTCACCGCACGTGCTGCGCCACGCCTTCGCCAGCCACCTGCTGCACAACGGCGCCGACCTGCGCGTGGTGCAGACGCTGCTCGGCCACGCCGACATCTCGACCACGCAGATCTACACCCATGTGCTGGAAGAACGCCTGAAGACGCTGGTGCGCGACCTGCATCCGCTGGCGGACAGCTAGCGAACGCCTAAGTAAGGCCGATCTTAACCCGATTGCTTGACTTAAGGGCCTAGCCCACGTCACTTGCCCCCGGTCAGCAACGCCCCTTGACGCTCATGCGCAGCTATCTCGACTTCGAAAAGCCGGTGGCCGAACTTGAGGCCAAGGTCGAGGAATTGCGCGCGCTGGCGCAGACCGGCGACTCGGTCGCCCTCGGCGAGGAAATCGCCCGGCTCGAGGCCAAGGCGGCGCGTCGCGCTCAAGGAACTCTATGCCGATCTCACCCCCTGGCAGAAAACCCAGGTCGCGCGCCATCCGCAGCGGCCGCACGCGCTCGACTATATCGCCGGCCTGATCACCGATTTCGTGCCGCTCGCCGGCGACCGCAAATTCGGCGAGGACGAAGCCATCGTCGGCGGCTTCGGCCGTTTCCGCGGCGAAAGCATCTGCGTGCTCGGCCACGAGAAGGGCTCCGACACCGAAAACCGCCTCAAGCACAATTTCGGCATGGCGCGGCCGGAGGGCTACCGCAAGGCGGTGCGGCTGATGGACATGGCCGACCATTTCGGCATCCCGGTGCTTTCGCTGGTCGACACCGCCGGCGCCTATCCCGGCATCGGCGCGGAAGAACGCGGCCAGGCCGAGGCGATCGCGCGCTCGACCGAAACCTGCCTCGGCCTCGGCGTGCCCAATGTGGCGGTGATCCTGGGCGAAGGCGGCTCCGGCGGCGCCATCGCCATCGCCACCGCCAACCGCGTGCTGATGCTGGAGCACGCCATCTACAGCGTGATCTCGCCGGAAGGCGCCGCCTCGATCCTGTGGCGCGATACCGCCAAGGCGCAGGAGGCCGCAACCAGCATGAAGATCACCGCCCAGGACATGGTGCGCTTCGGCGTGATCGATACCGTGGTGAGCGAGCCGACCGGCGGCGCCCATCGCGATCCCGCGGCCGCCATTGCGGCGACCGCCGAGGCCATCGCCAATGCGCTTTCAGAGCTTAAGCCGCTGACGCGCGAGGCGGTGCGCAAGCAGCGGCGCGAGAAATTCCTCGCCATGGGCCGCGCCGCCGCCCTGCCGCCGGTCGCCGGCGCGGCCTAGCGGCTCACCCGTTTACACTTGGTTTACCATAGGGTTAGCGGTAGCCGGCGGCAGCCTTCTTTGCCTTGCGCATGCCACATCTTATGGATAACGATTATTGAATGAGGGCCCGCCTCTTCGGGGGAGTACCGCGTTTGAGCCAACCCGTCGCACGCGCGCTGTTAGCATCGGCGGCGATTGCCGCCGCAATCGCTCTTGCCGGTTGCGATGCCGACGGCATTGTCCCCAACGGCCGCGCCATGGCGCCGTTGTCGCAAAAGACGCTGGCGCTGATAACCGAAAAGAACATGGATAAGGAATCGCCGATCCTGGTCCGCATCTTCAAGGAAGAGGCGGAGCTGGAGGTCTGGAAGAAGAACCGCGACGGGCAATATTCGCTGCTCAAGACCTATCCGATCTGCCGCTGGTCGGGCGATCTCGGCCCCAAGAAGAAGGAAGGCGACCGCCAGGCGCCGGAGGGCTTCTACACGATCACGCCCGGCGCAGATGAATCCGAATTCCAACTACTATCTCGCCTTCAACATCGGCTATCCGAACGCCTATGACCGCGCCTGGGGCCGCACCGGCTCCGAGCTGATGGTGCACGGCGACTGCTCCTCGCGCGGCTGCTACGCCATGACCGACGAGCAGATCCAGGAAATCTACGCGCTGGCGCGCGAGTCCTTCTTCGGCGGCCAGAAAGATTTCCAGTTCGAGGCCTTTCCGTTCCGCATGACCGCGATGAACATGGCCAAGCATCGCAACAATCCGAACTTCGCCTTCTGGAAAATGCTGAAAGAGGGCTACGACAATTTCGAAGCGACGCGGCAGGAGCCCAAGGTCGCGGTCTGCGAGAAGCGCTACGTGTTCGACGCGACACCAGCCAACGGCGCCACGGCACCGCTGCGCTTTAGCGCCAGCGGCAAGTGTCCGGTCTACCGGCTCGACCCGGCCGTTGCCGACGCCGTGCTGGATTATCGCCGGCACGAGCAGGTCAAGATGGCGAATTATATCGGCAATCATGTGGCGACCGTTGCGCCGCATGTCGGCGACGGCGGCATGAACCCGGTCTTTGCGACCGCGCTGTCGGGAGCCGACGTCGACAACAACGGCCGCTACTCGGTTGCCAGCCTCAACGGCGTGCCCAGCCTGGGGTCGCACGTACCCGGCGCGCTGCCGCATGTGCCCAATCCGCCCGGCACCACGATCCCGAAGGTCGGCAAGCCGGCGGCGACCGCCGCGCCTGCGAGCCAGCCGCAGCCTGAGAGCGCGCCGGTCGTGATGGCGAGCGTGCGGTTACCCGAACCCGCGCCGCTGCCGAAGGAAGGCCAGGCGCCGGAACCGCAAAAGCAGACCGATGTCGCCAGCCTGTTCGGCAACTTCTTCAACGGCTCGCGCGCGCAGGCAACGCCTTCGCCCGCGCAAGCGACGCCGCCGGCGCCGGCCGCGCCCAGCGAGCCGGCCACCTTGCGCGGCGGCAATGGCGAGAACACCGAGATGGCGGCCAAGCCGCGACGCGCCGAGCAGAAAACCCGCGTCGCCGCCGCCCCGCCAGTCTCCCTGCAGCCGCCCAATTCGCCGCCGTCCAAGTCGCCGAAGCCGCAGCCGCCCAAGCCGCAGCAGGTCGCAGCGCAACAGAAGCCGGCCTCGGTTTGGGACCAACCGAAGACAACCTCCGTTTGGGATCAACACAAGCCTAACCCGCCCAAGCCGACGGCAGTGGCAAAGTCCGAGCCCAAGCCCGAGTCCAAGCCCGAACCGGCGGCAAAGCCGCGCGTGAAGGTGGCCTCCGCCGCGAAGGAAAAGGCGCCGTCCGCGCCGCCGCCGGCCCGCGAGCCGGAAATCCGCACCGCCTATTCCGGCACGACCACCGGCAGCGGCTTGCTCGCCGGCGCCCAGCCGGTGGTGCCGGCCGGCTCGTTCAGCGGCCTGCGCTAAGCAAATACCTCTCTCAATACGTGTAATTCTCTTTTTGATCGGCGCGTGATCTGATCCGAGAATCGATCACTGCATCCGGGAACAGCGCATGGATTGCTTCGTCTACGTCCTCGGCACGCGGACCAAGAACCGAGATTTAACCTATGTCGGCTGGACCAACGACATTGAGCAGCGGCTCAAGCGGCACAACGTCGGCAAGGGCGCGCGCACGACGCGCGGGCGCAAGTGGGTGCTGTTGCATTCGGAATGGTTTGCGACGCGGCGCGAAGCCATGAGCCGCGAATGGCACTTGAAGCGCGACCGCAAGTTTCGCAAAAAGCTGGCGCAGAAGCTCGCCGCAAAACGCGCGCGATGACGGCCTGAGCGGCGGCATCGTCGCGGCGGCTGCCGTCAGGCGAACTTGCCGTGGCAGTGCTTGAACTTCTTGCCGGAGCCGCACGGGCACGGCTCGTTGCGGCCGACCTTGCCCCAACTCGTGGGATCCTTCGGATTGCGCACCGATTGCGCGCCGTTGCCGTTGCCGGCCATCGCGGCGGCGAGAGGCGCCGACGCGAGCGCCATCTCGTCCTCGCCGGTGGTCGGATCGACCTTGTGCGCTTCCATGTAGGGCAGCTGCTCGGCCTCCTCGGCCGGCGGCGGCTGCACGATCTCGACCCGCATCAACTGGGCGGTGACCGCCTCGCGCAGGTTCGCCACCATCGTCTCGAACAGCGCGAAGGCCTCCGCCTTGTATTCGTTGAGCGGATCGCGCTGGCCGTAGCCGCGCAGGCCGATCACCTGGCGCAGATGCTCCAGCATCACCAGATGCTCGCGCCAGAGATGGTCGAGCGTCTGCAGCAGGATCGACTTCTCGACGTAGCGCATGACGTCGGGGCTCCATTTGGCCACCTTGCCCGCCATCCACTCGTCGGCGCGCCGGATGACGCGCTCGCGCACCTCCTCGTCGGCGATGCCTTCCTCCTTGGCCCAGTCCTTGACCGGCAGATCGAGCGTGAGCACTTCGCGCAGCGCGGTGTCGAGGCTGGCGACGTCCCATTGCTCGGCATAGGCGTTCGGCGGGATATGCTTGGCGATCAGATCCTCGATCACCGCATGGCGCATGTCGGCGATGGTCTCATCCACCGCTTCGTCGCGCATCAGCTCGAGGCGCTGATCGAAGATGACCTTGCGCTGGTCGTTCATCACGTCGTCGTATTTCAAGAGGTTCTTGCGGATGTCGAAGTTGCGCGCTTCGACCTTCTGCTGCGCCTTTTCCAATGCCTTGTTGATCCAGGGATGAACGATGGCCTCGTTCTCCTTCAAGCCCAGCTTCTGCAGCATGCCGTCGAGCTTGTCGGAGCCGAAGATGCGCATCAGGTCGTCTTCGAGCGACAGGAAGAACTTGGAATGGCCGGGGTCGCCCTGGCGGCCGGAGCGGCCGCGCAATTGGTTGTCGATGCGGCGGCTCTCGTGCCGCTCGGTGCCGAGCACGAACAGGCCGCCGGCTTTGAGCGCCTTCTCCTTCAGCCGCGCCACCTGGCCGCGGATTTCCGTGGCGCGCGGGCTTTTCTCGCGCTCGCGCGCGTCCTCGATCTCGGTGATCTCCTGGCGGATGCGCATGTCGGCATTGCCGCCGAGCTGGATGTCGGTGCCGCGGCCGGCCATGTTGGTGGCGATGGTGATGGCGCCGGGCACGCCCGCCTGCGACACGATATAGGCTTCCTGCTCGTGGTAGCGCGCGTTGAGGATGGCGAACACCTTGGTCTTGGTGGCGCCGTCATCGCCCGAATAGAGCGCCGCGAACGCGTTCGGATCGGTGAAGTCGTGCGACTCCCAGCCGGCCTCGCGCAGCATGTCGGCGAGCTGCTCGGATTTCTCGATTGACGTCGTGCCGACCAGCACCGGCTGGCCGCGCAGCTTGCAATCCTCGATCAAGGCGATGATCGAACGGTACTTCTCCTTGGCCGTGCGATAGACCTCGTCGTCGTCGTCGAGACGGATGAGCGGCATGTTGGTCGGCACTTCGAGCACTTCGAGGCCGTAAATGTCCATGAACTCGTCGGCCTCGGTGAGCGCCGTGCCGGTCATGCCGGCGAGCTTCTTGTACATGCGGAAATAGTTCTGGAAGGTGATCGAGGCGAGCGTCTGGTTCTCCGGCTGGATCGGCTGATGCTCCTTGCCCTCGAGCGCCTGGTGCAGCCCTTCCGAAAAGCGCCGGCCCGGCATCATGCGGCCGGTGAACTCGTCGATGATGACGACCTCGCCGTTGCGCACGATGTAGTCCTTGTCGCGCTGGAACAGCTTATGCGCGCGCAGTGCCTGGTTGACATGGTGCACGACCGAGACGTTCTCCACGTCGTAGAGCTTGCCGCCCTTGAGCAGGCCGGCCTCGCGCAGCCGCGTCTCCATCTTCTCCATGCCGGCTTCGGTCATGGTGACGGTGCGCTGCTTCTCGTCGACCTCGAAGTCGGTCTTGTCGAGATTGGGAATGAACTTATCGATGGTGTTGTAGAAATCGCGAGCGGTCGTCGAGCGGGCCGGAGATGATCAGCGGCGTGCGCGCCTCGTCGACCAGGATCGAGTCCACTTCGTCGACGATGGCGTAGACGTGCTCGCGCTGGACCATGTCCTCCAGCCGGTATTTCATGTTGTCGCGCAGATAGTCGAAGCCGAGCTCGTTATTGGTGCCGTAGGTGATGTCGCAGGCGTAGGCCGTCTTGCGCTCTTCGTCGTCGAGGCCGTGCACGATGACGCCGACGGTCAGCCCGAGGAAATTGTAGATCTGCCCCATCCATTCGGCGTCGCGCTTGGCGAGGTAGTCGTTGACGGTGACGACGTGCACGCCACGGCCGGCGAGCGCGTTGAGATAGACCGGCAGCGTCGCGACCAGGGTCTTGCCTTCGCCGGTCTTCATCTCGGCGATCTTGCCCTCGTGCAGGATCAT
Source organism: uncultured Alphaproteobacteria bacterium (assembly GCA_963742375.1). Lineage (GTDB taxonomy): Bacteria > Pseudomonadota > Alphaproteobacteria > Rhizobiales > Xanthobacteraceae > Pseudolabrys. The sequence goes on along the minus strand of CAVULP010000005.1, from coordinate 580,330 downwards.
GCCGCCGATCAACTGCACGTCGAAATGGCGCTGGCCGAGCGTGCGCTTGGCCGCCTCGCGCACGGTGGCGAAGGCCGGCACCAGGATGTCGTCGAGCTCGGCCCCCTCGGCGATCTGTTTCTTGAACGCGTCGGTGCGCGCGCGCAGCGCCTCGTCGGAGAGCGCTTCCACCTCTGTTTCCAGCGCGTTGATGGCCTCGACCCGCGGCTGATAGCTGCGAATCCGCCGCTCATTGGCGGAACCGAACAGCTTGCGGGCGACGGCGCCGATCATGCGGGGGGAGCTCCTTACTTTGGTCCGGGCGCTTCTATCACGCCGCCGCGGCCGGATGTTGCTTCCGGCGCTCCGGAAATGCGGCACTTTTCGGGCTTTTTCGACGCGAACTGGGCCTGCAAATCGCGCCCGGCCGAGATTAGCCGAGAGATAGGAGGGGGTCGGATTGTTGTCAATTGGCGGCTTGCCGCGGCCTTAACCGGCCTTTCGGTCACGCAGAGGTTAACGCTTGAGCGCCCTTGGGCGCCGCTTCGCCATTGCCAAGCCACGGTTGTTGGGTGACAAGTCCGCCGCCGTCCGCCCCACGGCGCGGACCATCCCTTCCCAAGGACAGTGCCAAGGACAGTGCCATGACGACTTCAACGATTGCCGGTCAGCCGGCTTTCCCCCGCCGGGCCGGCTTGCTCGCCGCGAGCCTGGCGCTGCTGCTGGTGTCGGGCGCCCCGCTCGCCGCCCAAAACGCCCAAGACAAGGATCCGCTGATCGCCAAGGTCAACGGCGTCGAAATCCACCAGAGCGACCTCGCCGTCGCCGAGGAGGAGGCCGGGCAGATTCCACCGATGTCGCCCGATCAAAAGCGCGACTACCTGGTGCAGTTCATGGCCGACTTGATCCTGGTGTCGAAGGACGCCGAAACCAAGAAGATGGGCGACAGCGCGGACTTCAAGCACAAGATGGAATTCGAGCGCCGCAAGCTCTTGATGTCCAGCCTGTTGCAAGCGGTCGGCAAGGACGCGCTCACCGACGCCGCCATGCACAAGGTCTATGACGACGCGGTCAAGGGGATCGGCGAGCAGCCGGAAGTGCACGCGCGCCACATCCTGATCCGCGCGCCCGCCGGCGACGAGAAGGCGAGCAAGGCGGCCGAGGACAAGATCAAGGCGATCATCGTCCGCCTCAACAAGGGCGAGGATTTCGTCAAGGTCGCGGCCGAAGTGACCGAGGACCCCTCCGGCAAGGCCAATGGCGGCGATCTTGGCTATTTCACCAAGGATCAGATGGTGCCGGAATTCGCCGACGTCGCCTTCAAGCTGGACAAGGGCAAGATCTCCGGCCCGGTGAAGACCCAGTTCGGCTGGCATGTGATCAAGGTCGAGGACAAGCGCATGAAGCCGCCGCCGACCTTCGACGAGGTCAAGGGACAGATCGAGCAGTTCGTGGTGCGCAAGGCGCAAGCCGATCTGGTCACCAAGCTGCGCGCCGAGGCCAAGGTCGAGAAGTTCTACAAGACCGAAGAGCCCAAGGAAGAGCCCAAGAAGGACGAGCCGGCCAAGACCGACGCCCCGGCGAAGAAGTAAAGGCGATCACAGCCATTCAAATAATGTCGTCATGGCCGGGCTTGTCCCGGCCATCTCGCTTAGGTAGGCACGGTCCGTGCCAACTGAAGTCGGGATCGCCCGGCATCAAGCGCCGGCGCATCGACGCCCGGAGATGACAGGCTTAATGTCCACCGCGTCTCCCCCCTCGCCCCCACCCACGTGCCGGACATGCCGCCGATCGCCGGCGTGCGGCTGGCGACCGCGGCGGCCGGCATCCGCTACGCCGGTCGCACCGACGTGCTGCTGGCGCTGTTTGCGCCCGGCACCACGGTTGCCGGCGTGTTCACGCGCTCGAAATGCCCGTCGGCGCCGGTGGAATGGTGCCGGACCCATTTGCGGGCCGGAAAGGCGCGCGCGCTGGTGGTCAATTCCGGCAACGCCAATGCCTTCACCGGCAAGAGCGGGCGCGTGGCAACCAAGCTCACCGCCGCGCTCGCGGCCAAGGCGAGCGGCTGCAAGGCCGACGAGGTTTTCCTTGCCTCCACCGGCGTGATCGGTGAGCCGCTCGACGCGAGCAAATTCGGCGCGGTCATGAATGACCTGGTGCTCGGCGCCAAGGCCGGCGAATTTCCTGCCGCCGCGCAGGCGATCATGACCACCGACACGTTTCCCAAGGTCGCGACCGCGACGCGCAAGCATCGGCAAGGCGGCGGTCACCGTCAACGGCATCGCCAAGGGCGCCGGCATGATCGCGCCGGACATGGCCACGATGCTGTCGTTCGTCTTCACCGATGCCGCGATCGCGGCGCCGGCCTTGCAGGCGCTTGCTCAAGGACGGCGTCGCCGACACCTTCAACGCGGTCACCATCGACGGCGACACGTCGACCTCCGACACGCTGATGCTGTTCGCGACCGGCCAAGCGGGCCATCCGCGCATCGCGCGCGCCGGCGATCCGCGGCTGCGCGCGTTCAAAAAGGCGCTGCATCACGTGCTGGCGAACCTGTCCGAGCAGGTGGCGCGCGACGGCGAAGGTGCGCGCAAGCTGGTCGAGATCGTGGTGGAAGGCGCGGTGTCGAACACGTCCGCCCGGCGCATCGCCATGTCGATCGCCAATTCGCCGCTGGTGAAGACCGCGATCGGCGGCGAGGACGCCAATTGGGGCCGCGTCGTGATGGCGGTGGGCAAGGCCGGCGAGCCGGCGGATCGCGATAAATTGTCGATCTGGTTCGGCGGCATTCGCGTCGCCCACAAAGGCGCGCGCGATCCCGGCTACGACGAGGCCGCCGTCAGCGCACAGATGAAGAAGCCCGAAATCAGCCTGAAAGTCGCGCTCGGCCTCGGCAAGGGCCGCGACCGCGTGCTGACCTGCGACCTCACCAAGGACTATATCGCCATCAACGGCGACTACCGATCGTAACGATCTGTTAACCTGCCGGACAGTGCGGCTGCGCGTGTCGCATTGCTGTCAAAGCCTCTTAACCAACCCTGCCTATCGTCGAGGATGTTGGGCTGTGAGCAAAATCGTTCTTGTTGCCGCCTGCGCCCTCGTCGATGCCGACGGCCGCGTGCTTCTGGCACAACGGCCGCAAGGCAAGCCGATGGCGGGGTTGTGGGAGTTTCCCGGCGGCAAGGTCGAGCAAGGCGAGCGGCCCGAACAGAGTCTGATCAGGGAGCTCAAGGAGGAACTGGGAATCGCCGTCAGCGAGGACTGTCTCGCACCGCTCACTTTCGCCAGCCATGCCTATCCGGACTTTCATCTCCTGATGCCGCTTTATGTCTGCCGGCGCTGGGAGGGAACGGTCACCGCCACGGAAGGCCAGCAGCTCGCCTGGGTGAGACCGAACCGGTTGCGCGACTACGACATGCCGCCGGCGGACGTTCCGCTGGTGTCCCACCTGATGGCGCTGCTTTAAATGCCCGGTGACCCGAGCAGGAACGCGATGCGCCGCTTCAACGCGACCGCCGATGTCCGCCGCTTTCTGGCTGCACGCGAGGCCGCCACGGCGATCGAATATGCCATGATCGCCGGCGGCGTCGCCGTCGCCATCGCCGCCGCCGTCACCGCGCTGGGCGGACAGGTGACGGCGCTGTTTACGGCCGTCTCCAAAATATTCAACTAGCGCCCGGCTTTCTCGCCCGCCGATCTTTCCTGCGTGCCGAGCGCATCGGCCAGCCGATGCGTGGCCGAGCCGGGCCGCAGCGGCTTCTGCTGGCTCTCGTGCGGCGCCCAACCCGACAGCCAGACGATCTCGAACGTGGCGCGCAAGCGGCCGTCGGCGTCGGCGAAACGTTCGGCATAGATTTGCGCCATCCGCTCGAGCGTCGCGCGCTTGAGGGAGCTGCGCCGCCGCTCGCGCAGCACGTTGGTCGCGCCCATGTGGCGCAGGTCGCGCATCAGCGCGAAAGCCGACGGGTAGCGCACGGTCAAGCGGTCCGCATCGACCACCGGCAGCGCAAAGCCGGCGCGTTGCAGCAGCGCGCCCAGATCGCGCAGATCGGCGAAGGGCGCGACGCGCGGCGAGATGCCGCCTTCCACTTCGCTCTCGGCCGCGGCGAAGGCGTCGCGTAATTCGCGCAGACTGTCGCCGCCAATCAGCGCGGCCAGCAGCAAGCCGTCCGGCTTGAGCGCGCGGCGAATCTGGATCAGCGTGCCCGGCAGGTCATTGACGAATTGCAGCGACAGCGCCGAGACGACCAGATCGAGCGAGCCGTCGGCGAACGGCAAGGTTTCTTCATCGGCGGCGACGCGCAAGCGCGGCGCGGCGCGCCGCCCGGCGTCATGGCTCGCGGCGATGACGGTCGCGACCTTGCCGCTTGCGGCCAGCGCGCGCGTGACCGCATCTGTCGGCGTGCCGAGATCGACGGCGCGCTCGAACTGGCGCAGCACCACGGTAAGCCGCTCGCCGAGGTCCTCGGCCACCCGGTCGATCAGGAAGGTCGCCGGCCCGAGCGAGCGCGCGCGCTGCTGGCGCCGGCGCAGAAGCTGGCGGTCGAAGATGGTCGGGTCCGACGACATAACCCTGCCCTGTCACGCCTGAGCGCGCTTTGTGATACCCTTGCAGCATGAACGAACTCGCTCCGGCAAGCCAGGACGTCGCGCCCTCGCCTTTCGCGCGCCTGCGCGGCGGTTTGCGCGCGGTCCTGCGCCAGACGCTGGACACCGCGCTGCCGCCGCTGTGCCCGTCCTGCCGCGAGCCGCTCGGCGAGGGTGTCGGCCTGTGCGCCGCCTGCTGGTCGAAGCTCTCCTTCATCGAGAAGCCGTTCTGCGCGCGGCTCGGCATTCCCTTCACCTACGATCCCGGCCCCGGCCTGTTGTCGATGGAAGCGATCGCCGCACCGCCGGCCTATGACCGCGCGCGCGCCGCGGTGCGCTACGACGACATCGCCCGCGCGCTGGTGCTGTCGTTCAAATACGGCGACCGGCTCGATCTCGCGCCGATGATGGGCCGCTGGATGGCGCGTGCCGGCCGCGAGCTTCTGACCGGCGCCGACGCGCTGCTGCCGGTGCCGCTGCATTGGCGACGATTATGGTCGCGCCGCTTCAATCAGTCGGCCGCTCTGGCGAGCGCCATCGCGCAAGGCTCCGGCGTGCCGGTGCTGCACGAGGCGCTCAAGCGCGTGCGCGCCACGCCCAGCAGGTCGGCCTGTCGAAGACGGAACGCGCCGACAACGTGCAGGGCGCCTTCCGCGTGCCGCCCGACCGCAAGGCGCAAGTCGCCGGCCGGCGGCTGCTGCTGATCGACGACGTGCTCACGTCGGGCGCCACCGTCGACACCTGCGCCCGCGCGCTGCTGCGCGCCGGCGCCGCCCATGTCGATGTGCTGGTGTTCGCCCGGGTTGTGGCGCCGGTGCGCAGCCCCATATAACCTTACGGAACCGCAACGCGAAAAACTCATGCCGCCCGTTGAAATCTACACCACGCGCTGGTGCCCCTATTGCGCCATGGCCAAGGCGCTGCTGAAACGCAAGGGCGTCGATTTCACGGAGATCGATTTGTCGCGCGACAGGGAGCGGCGCAGCGAAATGATCGAACGGGCGAACGGGCGGACGACCGTGCCGCAGATTTTCATCGGGCCCCGTGCATGTCGGCGGCTGCGACGACCTGCACGCGCTCGAGGACGCCGGCGAGCTCGATGCGCTGCTGGCCGGCGACGGAGCCACGGCATGAGCACCGGCGCCAGCACCTTCAAGGCGGCGATGATCCAGATGCGCTCCGGCATGACGCCAAGCGCCAATGTCGAGGCCGCGGTGCGCCTGATCGGCGAAGCGAAAGCGGCCGGCGCCGAATACGTGCTGACGCCGGAAATGACCAACATCATGGAGGTCAAGCGCGAGCGGCTGTTCGCGGCGATCGTGGACGAAGAGCACGACACCTCGCTCGCCACGTTCCGCGAGCTCGCGCGCAAGCTCGCCATCTATGTCCATGTCGGCTCGCTGGCGATCAAGGCCGGTCCCGAGCGCGCCGCCAACCGCGCCTTCCTGATCGATCCGCGCGGCGAGATCGTCGCGCGCTACGACAAGATCCACATGTTCGACGTCGATCTTGCCGGCGGCGAGAGCTATCGCGAGTCGCGCAGCTACCGGGCGGGCGAACTGGCGGTGCTGTCCGACCTGCCCTGGGGGCGGCTCGGCATCACGATCTGCTACGACCTGCGCTTTCCCGCGCTCTACCGCGCGCTGGCCGAGGCCGGCGCCACCATGCTGGCGATCCCGTCCGCTTTCACCAAGCAGACCGGCGAGGCGCATTGGCACGTCTTGAACCGCGCGCGCGCGATCGAGAACGGCTGCTTCGTGTTCGCCGCCGCGCAAGGCGGCAAGCACGAGAACGGGCGCGAGACTTTCGGCCATTCACTGATCGTTGACCCCTGGGGGCGCATCCTGGCGGAAGGCGGCATCGAGCCGGGGGTGGTGATGGCCGAGATCGACCTGGGCGAAGTGGCGAAAGCGCGCTCGCGCATTCCTTCGCTCCAGCACGGGCGCCGCTTCGAGATGGTCGAGCCGATGGCCGAGCCGACGCATCTGCACGTGGTGCCGGGAGCCGGCGAATGATCCGCTACGCGCTCGTCTGCGAGCAAGGCCACGACTTCGAAAGCTGGTTCGCGGATTCGGCCAGCTACGACAGCCAAGCCAAGCGCAGGCTGGTGACCTGCCCGTATTGCGGCTCGGCCAAGGTCGAGAAGGCGATCATGGCGCCGCGGCTGGCCGGCAAGAAGGGCCGAGCGCCGATCGTGGCGCCGCCGGTCGAGGCTGCCGCCGGCTGCGGCGTCCCCGCAGCCGACGCCGGTCGCGATGATCTCGCCGCAAGAGCGCGAGATTCGCGCCAAGCTCAAGGAATTGCGCGAGCACCTCACCAAGAACGCCGACAATGTCGGGGCGAAATTTCCCGAAGAGGCGCGCAAGATGCATTACGGCGAGATCGAGCACCGCTCGATCTACGGCGAGGCCACGCCCGGCGAAGCCAAGCGGCTCGCCGAGGAAGGCATCGAATTCCACCCGCTGCCGGTGCTGCCGGACGAGAAGAACTAGACTGGGTCGCTCGGAGCTACTTGCGCCCAATCAGCAGCCAAAGCACCAAGCCGATCACAGGCAGGACCAAAATGACGATGATCCACAACAATTTCGTGTTAGTCGGTCCGCCGCCCTGGAGAATTTTTATGATCGCCCAAATGTCCAGCGCGAGAATGATCAGCCCGACGATACCGCTATAGTCGAAATACATGACGACGCCCCTGCGATTGCCGCTTTGCCGCCAGTCTATCGGCGAACGCAGGCGCGATCTAGTAGGCCCACACCAAGAGCGCGACGCCGATCACCACCAGCACGATGCCGACGCCCTCGCGCTTGGTCGTCGGCTGCTTGAAGATGAAGTGCGTCACGCCTTGCGCGAACAGCACCTCGACCAGCGCCAGCGTGCGCACATTGGCGGCGGTGGTGATGGCAAAGCCGAGAAACCAGAATTCCGAGGCGAAGGCGCCCATGAAGCCGGCGAACAGCGACGGCTTCCAGGCGCGCATGATGTCGCGCATCACCTTCGGCTCGCGCAGCGAGAGATAGAGCGACAGCAGCGCCGCCTGGATGACCAGCCCGACGCGTCACCGTGAAGGTCGCCGCCAAGACGAAGTCGGGCAGATGCAGCGTCAGGATGGCGCCGCGATAGCCGATCGCCGAGATCGCGAACAATCCGCCCGACAACAGGCCGATGACCGTCGAGCGCGTGGTGCGCAGTTCGCTGGCGCCGGGCTTGAGCGAGATCACGATGACGCCGGCGGTGGCGATCAGGATGGCGGCGGCCGACAGCGGCGTCACCTTGTCGCCGAGGAAGATCAGCCCGAACAGCGCGACCTGCACCGGCTCGGTCTTGATATAGGCATAGGCAACGACGAACGAGCGCTCGCCCATGACCGAGAGCATGGTGGCGGTGGCGGCGATCTGCGCGAAGGCGCCGGCCAGCACCCAGGGCCAGAATAGGACCGGCGGGTGCGGCAAGCCCTCGCCCACCACGGTCATGACGCCGGCGAGGAAGACGAGCGCGAAAGGAAAGCCGAACAGGAAGCGCACATGGGTGGCGCCGACCGTGCCGAGCGTCGCGGTCAGCTCGCGCTGCATGGCGTTGCGCGCGGTCTGCGCCGCCGCGGCGATCAGCGTGAAGACGGCCCAGAGCATTGCGTGGCGATGACTTTATGCGCTCACGCGGCGGCCGACTGGATCTCGGCGGCTTCCGGGAACTCGGTCACCTTGCCGTTCTCGTTGTCGATCAGCAGGAACAGATCGAAATAGCGGATGGTGGGTGCGCCGCCCGTGCGCTTGATCACCGATTGCCGCCATTCCTCGTTGTGCGCGCGTTGCGCGGCCTCGACCGACGGCCAGACATAGACGCCGGCGCCGGTCTTGCCGTTGAGCTCGAGCAGGAAATGCTTGCGCAGCAATTCCTTGTTCGCCTTCCACTTCGGGATCACGTTGCGCGCATCTTCCGCGACTTGCTTGCGGCTCCAGCCCTTGGGCGAGTTGAATTCGACGAGTTCGAGGATCATGTCTTTGCTCCTTCAGGTCGCTCGGCGGCCAGCATGTAATTCACATCCATGTCGGACGACAACTGCCAGCGGTCGGCGAACGGATTGTAGATCACGCCGCGCTCGCCGATGACGCTTAAGCCGGCATTCTCGACCGCCGTCTCAAGCTCGCGCGGGGTGACGAATTTGTCCCATTGATGGGTGCCGCGCGGCAGCCAGCGCAGCACGTATTCGGCGCCGACGATGGCGAGCGCGAAACTCTTGAGCGTGCGGTTGAGCGTGGCGGCGAACATGAGCCCGCCCGGCTTGACCATCTCGGCGCAGGTCGACACGAACTGCGGTACGTCGGCGACGTGCTCGACCACTTCCATCGCCAGCACCACGTCGAAGCGCTCGCCGGCTTCGGCCAGTTCTTCCGCGGTGGCGGCGCGGTAGTCGATCGCGACGTCCTGCTCCTCGGCATGGGCGCGCGCGACCGCGATATTTTCCTCCGCCGGATCGACGCCGACCATGGTGGCGCCGAGCCGCGCCAGGGGCTCCGACAGCACGCCGCCGCCACAGCCGATATCGAGCATGCGCAGGCCTTTGAGGCAGTCGAGTTTCTTGGCGTCGCGGCCGAACTGCGCCGCCGCCTGGTCGCGGATATAGCCGATGCGCACCGGATTGAACTTGTGCAGCGCCGCCATCGGCCCGCGCGGCGTCCACCAGTCGCCCGGCCTGGCGCGAAAAGCGCTCGACTTCCGCGCTGATCGACCGTACTGGCGCGGGCTTTGCGGTTAACCATCGGACCCATCTTACTGCCGCCGCGGGCGCTTGTTGCAGGTGAGGCAACCCGCCGGTATGTATACGCGCCTTTTAGCGGCTTTGGCACGCCCGGGACAATCGATGGCACGGCTGGTGATGAAATTCGGCGGAACCTCGGTCGCCGATCTCGACCGCATCCGCAACGTGGCGCGCCACGTCAAGCGCGAGGTCGACGCCGGCCATGACGTGGCCGTCGTGGTCTCCGCCATGGCGGGTGCGACCAACCAGCTGGTCGAATGGTGCCGCCAGGCGGCCATGCTGCACGATGCGCGCGAATACGACGCCGTGGTCGCCTCCGGCGAGCAAGTGACCGCCGGCCTGCTCGCCATCGTGCTGGAAGGCATGGGCGTCAATGCGCGCTCCTGGCAGGGCTGGCAATTGCCGATCCTGACCGACGACGCGCATGGCGCGGCGCGCATCGTCGAGGTCAACGGCGAGGAGCTGATCAAGCGCTTCAAGGAGCGCAAGCAGGTCGCCGTGATCGCCGGCTTCCAGGGCCTGCACAAGGAGACCGGCCGCATCACCACGCTCGGCCGCGGCGGCTCCGACACGTCGGCGGTGGCGATCGCCGCCGCCATCGGCGCGACGCGCTGCGACATCTATACCGACGTCGACGGCGTCTACACCACCGACCCGCGCGTGGTGCCGCAGGCGCACCGCCTGGACAAGATCGCCTACGAGGAAATGCTGGAGCTTGCTTCGCTCGGCGCCAAGGTCATGCAGGTGCGCTCGGTCGAGCTCGGCATGATGCACAACGTGCCGATCTTCGTACGCTCCAGTTTCGAGAAGCCGGAAGACATCGATCCCGCAAAGCCGCCGTCCGGCACGCTCATTTGCGACGAGAGTGAAATCATGGAACAGCAAACCGTTACCGGCATCGCCTTCTCCAAGGACGAGGCGCAGATCTCGATCCGCCGCGTGCAGGACAAGCCAGGCGTCGCCGCCGCGATCTTCGGCCCGCTCGCCGACGCCAGCATCAATGTCGACATGATCGTGCAGAACGTCTCGGGCGACGGCGCCACCACCGACCTGACGTTTACGGTGCCCTCCGCCGACTACGAGCGCGCGCGCATGACGCTCGACAAGGCCAAGGGCGCGATCGGCTATGAGCGGCTCGACGGCGCCACCGACGTGGCCAAGGTCTCGGTCATCGGCATCGGCATGCGCAGCCATGCCGGCGTCGCCGCCAAGGCGTTCAAGGCGCTGTCCGAGCAGAAGATCAACATCCTCGCCATCACCACCTCCGAGATCAAATTCTCGGTGCTGATCGAGGCCGCCCAGACCGACCTGGCGGTGCGCACGCTGCATACGCTGTACGGGCTGGACAAGTAGACCAATAAAATTCGGGAGGAAGTCATGCGTGTCGTTGCGCTCGAAGAGCATTTCAGCGTCCCTGCCGCGGTCAAGCGCATCGATCCGGCCGTCATCAAGGCCCGCGGCTACCAGCCGCGCCGCGTAGCCCCCGACCGTCCGAACCCGTTGGAGCTGTTGCCCGAGATCGGCGAGCGCCGCTTCAAGTCCATGGACGACGCCGGCGTCACCGTGCAGGTGCTTTCGAACAACGGTCCCGGTCCCGACCTTGTGCCCGGCGCCGACGGCGTCGCCATGGCACGCGAGATCAACGATTACCTGGCAGGCGTGATCGCGCAACATCCGCAGCGCTTCGCCGGCTTCGCGGTGCTGCCGACGCAATCCCCGGACGCTTGCGCCGTCGAGCTTGAGCGCACCGTCAAGCAACTCAAATTCGTGGGCGCCATGGTGCACGGCACCACCGAGGGGCGCTTCCTCGATCACCCGAGCTACGACGGCCTGCTGGCCGCCGCGGTCGAGCTCGACGTGCCGATCTACATCCATCCGCATCTGGCGCCGGCGCCGGTGCGCGAGGCCTATTATGCCGGGCTCGAACAGGGCGCCGGCCGCGCGCTGGAAGCCGCCGGCTGGGGCTGGCATTCCGAGACGGCGATCCACATCCTGCGCATGGTGTTGGCGGGCACGCTCGACAAGCACCCGAAGCTGAAGATCATCATCGGCCACATGGGCGAAATGCTGCCGGTGATGCTGGCGCGTATCGACCAGGTCTTCGCACTCGACACCGGCCATCTCAAGCGGCCGGTCACCCGCGCGATCCTCGACCAGGTCTGGATCACGACCAGCGGCATCTTCACCGAGCCGCCTTTCCTCGCCGCGCTGCAAACCTTCGGTATCGACCGCATCATGTTCTCGGTCGACTACCCTTACGCGCCCAATATGAAGGGGCGCGAGTTTCTCAACCGCGTTTCGCTCGCCCCGGCCGATCTGGCCAAGCTCGCGCACGGCACCGCGGACGCGCTGCTGAAGTTGAAGGCCTGAGCGGCATCTCTGCCGGTCGAGCGCTGGAATCGCGGAAAAAGGCCCCTCACCCGGCTAGCGGAGTTTGCTCACCACCCTCTCCCCGCAAGCGCGGAGCGGGAAGAGTGGCCCCGTATCGCACATCTCCTTCGTTTTGCGTGACATGCAGGACGCATGCCTCGCGCGAAGATGTGCCGTCTGCGGCAGCCGATGTATTGAGGCGAAAGCCCCGATGGTGACGATTTTATCGCGCAGGAACCAGGGACAGATGTCCCGACGAGCCCCCGCGGGCTTCCGTGCCCGTCATCCTTCGAGGCTCGCCCACGGGCGAGCGCCTCGCGGTGGCGGCAGAGGCTGATGCTGGTTCGGCGAGAAACCTGCCGCACCTCGTCGACCAACCGCGGCCATGCCGGCTCGTCAGAGAGCAGCATGTGATTTTCACTATCGAGTTGAACGAAGCGGCTGTCTGGAATGAGGCTCGCAAGCAAACGGCCTTGATCGATCGGCACCACCGCATCGCGCTCGGGATGCACGATCAGAACGGGACATTTGATCTTGCGCGCGGCATCTCGCACGTCCACGTTCCAGCCGATCCGAAGCAGGCGCACGGCTGTCTCGGCGGAAGTTGCCGCGCACTGCTGGGTGCACCAGGAGCGCAAATGCTCAAGCGTGCCGCCCGGTTGGAACTGCGACGCCCATACCTGCAAAAAAGCGTGGTTCTCCTGTCCCCAGCCGAGTTGCGTGAGATCGAGCAACACCCGGCCTTTTTCAACTTCGTTCGGCAGGTCCGTCCACCGCAATCGCCCGCGCGCATAGGTGCCATACAAGATGAGACGGTCCACCCGCTCGGGATGTCGCGCCGCGTGGCCTCGACCGCATATCGGTGGCTGGATCGCGCTTTGGCTTGCCCCTTGCATGGGCGCTGGCTATAGCCTCAAGCCATATGCGGCCGTGGGTTTTTGAGGCGCCCCGCGGTCGCTATTCGTACATGATTGGGCCGTAGACGAGGCCGGGGGGCGTAAGGCCCCGGCTGGACAAGGACCTCGATAATGCGTGGCGCGCTCGGCGGTCCGCGCGTGCTGTTGCGCCGGCTTCGCGAAGTGATGGCGGAGCCGGTCAGCGCGCAGGATCGCCTCGACAAGATCGTCGTGCTGATCGCCGCCAACATGGTGGCGGAGGTCTGCTCTGTCTACGTCTTGCGCGTGGACGGCACGCTCGAGCTATACGCCACCGAAGGCCTGAAGCGCGAAGCCGTCCACCAGACCGTGCTGAAGGCCGACGAAGGCCTGGTCGGCCTGGTGGCGAGCGAGGCCAATCCGATCAATCTGTCGGACGCGCAAAGCCATCCGGCCTTCTCGTTCCGGCCGGAAACCGGCGAAGAAATCTACCACTCCTTCCTCGGCGTGCCGGTGCTGCGCGCCGGCAATACGCTCGGCGTGCTGGTGGTGCAGAACCGCGCGCGCCGCACCTACACGGAAGAGGAAGAAGAGGCGCTGCAGACCACGGCGATGGTGCTCGCCGAGATGATCGCCTCGGGCGAATTGTCGGCGCTCGCCCACCCCGGCGCCGAGCCCGCCGCCCGCCACACGCTGCATCTCGTCGGCACATCGCTCTCCGACGGCATCGCGCTCGGCCATGTCGTGCTGCACGAGCCGCGCGTCGTCATCACCAATGTCATCGCCGACGACGTGCCGCGCGAATTGAAGCGCCTCGATGCCGCGATCGGCACGCTGCGCGCCGATCTCGACCGGCTGCTCGAGCACCGCGACGTCGCCGACGGCGGCGAGCACCGCGACGTGCTCGAAGCCTATCGCATGTTCGGCTACGACCAGGGCTGGCTGCACAAGATGCGCGAGGCGGTGATGACCGGCCTGACCGCCGAAGCCGCCGTCGAGCGCGTGCAGTCCGACACCCGCGCCCGCATGCTGCGCGCCTCCGATCCTTATCTGCGCGACCGCCTGCACGACCTCGACGATCTCGCCAACCGGCTGATGCGCCAGCTGATGGGCCAGGATCACGCGCCGCCGCAAGGAGCGGCTGCCGGAGAACGCCATCGTGGTGGCGCGCTCCATGGGGCCGGCGGCGCTGCTCGACTACGACCGCAAACGCCTGCGCGGGCTGGTGCTGGAGGAAGGCGGGCCGACCTCGCATGTCGCGATCGTGGCGCGCGCGCTCGGCATCCCGGCGGTGGGCGAGATCGCCAACGCCACCGGCCTGGTCGAGCCGGGCGACGCCATCATCGTCGACGGCTCGACCGGCGACGTGCATATGCGCCCGCCGCCCGACATCGAGGCGGCCTATGTCGAGCGGGTGCGGCTGCGCGCGCGGCGGCAGGCGCAATACCACGCGCTGCGCGACAAGCCCTGCGTCACCAAGGACGGCCGCAAGATCACGCTGATGATCAATGCCGGCCTCGCCGTCGATCTGCCGCATATCGAGGAAACCGGCGCCGCCGGCATCGGCCTGTTCCGCACCGAATTGCAGTTCATGGTGGCGGACACCTTCCCGCGCACCGACGAGCAGCTTGCGCTCTACCGCGCGGTGCTCGACGCCGCCGGCAAAAAGCCGGTGACCTTCCGCACCCTCGATATCGGCGGCGACAAGGTGCTGCCCTATATGCGCAACGTGGAAGAGGAGAATCCGGCGCTCGGCTGGCGCGCGATCAGGCTCGGCCTCGACCGGCCCGGCCTGCTGCGCAGCCAGATCCGCGCGCTGCTGCGCGCCGCGGGCGGGCGCGAATTGCGCCTGATGTTCCCGATGATCGCCACGGTGGAGGAGTTCGACGAGGCCAAGGCGCTGGTCGAGCTCGAGCTCACCCATCTGCGCCGGCACGGCCACAAGCTGCCCGAGCGGGTCGAGATCGGCACCATGGTGGAGGTGCCGTCGCTGCTGTTCCAGCTCGACGAACTGCTCGAGCGGGTCGATTTCCTCTCGGTCGGCTCCAACGACCTGATGCAGTTCCTCTACGCCGCCGACCGCGGCAATGTCCGCGTGTCGGAGCGCTTCGATCCGCTGTCGGCGCCGGTGCTGCGCGCGCTCAAGACATCGCCGACCGCGGCAAAAAGCACGGCAAGCCGGTGACGCTGTGCGGCGAGCTCGCCTCGCAGCCGATCGGCGCGCTGGCGCTCGCGATCCTCGGCTACCGCTCGCTGTCGCTGTCGCCCTCGGCGGTCGGCCCGGTCAAGGCGATGCTGCTCGAGCTCGACTGCAAGAAGGGCGAGCAGGCCATCCTGCCGTTCCTGGCGCAGCCGGTCGGCAGCGTGTCCATCCGCGACGAGCTGGAAAGCTTCGCGGCGGCCGAGGGGCTGCAGCTTTGATCGCGCTGCCGCAGCACAAGCTCGACGCGCTGCTCGCCCGCCACGCGCTGGTGGAAAGCGAGCTGGCGACCAATTTGAGCCGCGACGACTACGTCAAGCTGTCGCGCGAATTCGCCGAACTCGGCCCGGTGATCGAGGCGATCAAGGCCTATCGCGCGGTCACCGGCGAGATCGCCGACCTCGACGCGCTGATCGCCGATCCGTCGACCGATGCGGAAATGCGCCGCATGGCGGAAAGCGAAAAGCCCGCGCTCAACGCGCGCCGCGACAGACTGGAGCACCAGATTCAGCTCGCGCTGCTGCCCAAGGACGCGATGGACGAGCACAACGTCATCCTCGAAATCCGCGCCGGCACCGGCGGCGACGAGGCCGCGCTGTTCGCCGGCGACCTGTTCCGCATGTATGAGCGCTATGCCGCCAAGCAGGGCTGGAAGGTCGAAATCGTCTCGCCGAGCGAAGGCAGCCACGGCGGCTACAAGGAAATCGTCGCCGAGATGCACGGCCGCGGCGTGTTCGCCAAGCTCAAGTTCGAATCCGGCGTGCACCGCGTGCAGCGCGTGCCCGACACCGAAGCCTCCGGCCGCATCCACACCTCGGCGGCGACGGTCGCGGTGCTGCCCGAGGTCGAAGACGTCGACATCGACATCAAGGACAGCGATCTCAAGATCGACACCATGCGCGCGCAGGGCGCCGGCGGCCAGCACGTCAACAAGACCGAATCCGCCATCCGCATCACGCATCTGCCGAGCGGCATCGTCGTGTTCGTGCAGGAGGAGCGCTCGCAGCACAAGAACAAGCCAAGGCGATGGCCTTCCTGCGCAGCAAGCTCTACGACGCCGAGAAGAGCAGACGCGACAGCGCGCGCGCCGCCGACCGGCGCGGGCAGATCGGCTCCGGCGACCGCTCCGAGCGCATCCGCACCTATAATTTCCCGCAAGGCCGCGTCACCGACCACCGCATCAACCTCACGCTGCACAAGCTGCCGCAGATGATCGAAGGCGAGGCGCTCGACGAGGTGATCGACGCGCTGGTCACGGAGCACCAGGCCGAGCTGCTGGCGGCCGAAGGCGCCACGTGAGGATTGTCGCCGGGCTGAAGGCCGGCGCTTCGCTGGCCGAGGCGGCGCGGCTGATCGCGCAAGCGTTCAAGGCCGCCGGCATCGAGGAGCCGCTGGTCGATGCGCGCGCGCTGCTCGGCCGCGCGCTGCGCCTCGATCGCACCCAGCTCATCGCGCAATCCGACCGCATCCTGGAGACGCGCGAAGTCGACGCCGTGTCCGCGCTCGTCGCGCGCCGGCTCAAGCGCGAGCCGGTCGCGCGCATCCTGGGCACAAAGGAATTCTGGAGCCTGCCGCTTGCCGTGACGCCCGATGTGCTGGTGCCGCGGCCGGAAACCGAAACCGTGGTCGAAGCCGCGCTCGAGGCGATCGCGCGCGACGGCGCCAAAATGGCGAAGCTGCGCATCCTCGACATCGGCACCGGCAGCGGCGCGCTGCTGCTGGCGCTGCTTGCCGAATTGCCCAACGCGGCAGGCCTCGCCACCGATATCAGCGAGGCGGCAATTGACGTGGCGCGCGCCAACGCCGTTCGCAACGGCTTGGCCGCGCGCTGCGCGTTTCTCGCCTGCGATCTCGGCGCCGCCGTGCAGGGCCAATTCGATCTGATCGTGTCGAACCCGCCTTATGTGGCGCGCGGCGACATCGCCGCCTTGGCGCCGGAGGTGCGCGTTTACGATCCGGCGCTTGCGCTCGACGGCGGCAATGACGGCCTCGACGTTTACCGCGCCATCGCGGCCGAGGCCGGCCGCCTGCTGAGCCCCGGCGGCCGGTTGATCGTGGAACTTGGCGCCGGCCAGGAGGCCGCGGTCGCCGCCTTGTTGAGCAAGGCGGGTTTGCGCGTCGCCGCCGCGCGCAAGGATTTGGCCGGAATCCCGCGCGCCCTTTGCGCCAGCGTCAGGCCATGAGCCAACCGCATTGCGACCGGGTGAAAATGCAGACCTCGATAAACCTCGAAAAAACCTCTTGGAATGTGTCGCGGAAACGACTAGCTTCCCGTCACGGAATCGACCTGTGACGGTTGCATCGCCTGTGAACCCCGGAGCCCTTTGAAGCTCTGTGTGGCGGCGGCGCAAGGGCGGACGAAAACGCCAAATACGGGTCCGGATGCTTCACCGGTTGGGCGCATCGAATTTCGAAACCTATGGGATGCGCGTAACGGGAGGTTGGCAACGCCGCAGACTAAGACCGCGGCCATTGGGGTTGCTGCTGCAATCGCGATAAGGACTCGCAAACGATCGAGCATTCGCGCGGAAATTCGGCGCGGGCGAAAGCCGCGCAGCGGGCTTTTATGTGGTTTGAAGCGCGTTGGAACGATCGGCGGCGCGTGCCGCCAGTGACGATGAAGTGACGATGAAAGGTCAGCGAACAGGCAAATCATGAGAAACGGTCAAAAGCGCATGCGTGGACGCGGCGGCGGTCGGCGGCGGCGGCGGCGGTCATCGCAAAAGCCAGAACCCGCTGACACGGGTCTACGAGTCGAACGGACCCGACGTGAAGATCCGTGGCACCGCCTCGCATATCGCGGAAAAATACATCCAGCTCGCGCGCGACGCGCAAAGCTCGGGCGATCCGGTGGCGGCGGAAAATTATTATCAGCACGCCGAGCATTATTTCCGCCTGATCGCCGCCGCGCAGGAACAGTTCCGCCAGCAGAACCCCTATTACAATCAGCAGCCGCAGCAGGGCCAGAATGCGCCGCAAGGCGCCGCCGACGACAACTACGACGACGGCGAAGACGACGGTCAGCCCTTCACAGGTCAGAACGAGCCGAGCTTCGTGCAGCCGCAGCCGCAACCTTATCTGCCGCGCGACGCCCAGCCGTTTCCGCCGCGCGACCAGGCCCAGCACAGCCGTCCACCGCAGCCACAGCCGCAACCGCAACCGCAGCCCGAAGGCGGCCAGGCGATCGGCGCTTTGCCGGCCTTCATTACCGGCGGCAACCAGCCGCAACCGCAATAGCGGCGGCGGCAACGGTCACGAGCAGGGCGACCGCAACAACCAGGATCGTTATGGCGGCGGCAACTTTCGCCGGCGGCGGCGCCATCGCGGCGGCGGTTACCGGCCGGACCGGCCCGATTTCGGCGGCGGCAATCCGCAAGGCGCAAACCCGCAGGGCGAAGGCGGCGATGGTGGCGGCGGTGGCGGCGGTGGCGGTGGCGGCGACGAGCCGCATCAGCCGGGCGAATAACCGTCGCTCGCAAACTCGTGCTCCGCTCATTCCCGCGTAAGCGGGAATCCAGAGCGGCGTACGTTGCATCAGATCAAAAAGAACTGGGTCCCCGCTTGCTCGGGGACGAGCGGGGTTGTTACTAGCCCCCAGGCGAGGGCGCCAGCGCCGGCTCGAGCGCCGGCACCAGGCTGCGCTTGACTCTGCGCGCCGGGATCGCGCGGTAGACCTGCTTGGTCGCTTCCACCAGATGCACGCCGGCGAACGGCGCCGACAGCGTCGAGCCGGTGCGCTCCCAGGCCACCGCCGAGCGCAGGAACCAGCCGCGCGCGACCGGCGGCACATAGAGCGCCTCGCTCCAGCCGGTCGGCGTGAACCAGGTCTCGCGCAGCAGCTGATTGATCTGCGAGCGCGAATAGGGCCGGCCATGACCGAACGGCGTGGTGTCCATGCGCGCCCACAGTCCGCGCCGGTTCGGCACCACCGCCAGCAGCCGTCCGCCCGGCGGCCAGCACGCGCCACACTTCGCGCAACAGCGCGGCCGGGTCGTTGGTCATCTCGAGCGCATGCACCAGCAGCACGCGGTCGACCGCCGAGTCGGGCAGCGGCAGCTCGTTCTCGTCGACCAGCGCGGACAGCGCGGGCCGCGTGGTCGGCCATTTCACCACGCCCTGCGCCGCCGGCATGAAGGCGAGACAGCGCTCGGCCTCCTCGCGGAACAGGCCGAGATAAGGCGTCGCATAGCCGATGCCGAGCACGCGCTGGCCGGCGGAGTCGCGCCACAGCGTGCGGATGCCGCGGCCGACGAAGCGGCGGGCCACCACGCCCAGGCGCTGGCCGTAGAAATTGCGCAGGTCCACGACGTCGATCGACATGCGACGAATTTTAGCATGAAATTCGCGGCAAATCGTTGCCCTTGCGGAACCGCTTTGCGTGCGCCGCAATTCATCGTCATGCTACGGTTAACGCCGCCAACGACGAGGACGCCGCCATGCCCGCCGAAACCCGCCTGTTCACGTGCCTGAGCGACAATTACGGCGTGCTGCTGCACGACCCCGGCAGCGGGGCGACCGCCGCGATCGACGCGCCGGAGGCGGCCCGGTGGAGGCCGCGCTCAAGGCGACCGGCTGGAAGCTCACCGACATCCTGGTCACCCATCATCACGCCGACCACACCGGCGGCATCGGCGCGCTCAAGACGAAATACAAATGCCGCGTCGTCGCGCCGGCAAAAGAGGCCGCGAAAATCCCCGGCGTCGACGAGACCGTGCGCGAGGGCGACGAGGTCAAGGTCGGCAATCTCGTCGGCCAAGTGATCGAGACGCCCGGCCACACGCTCGGCCACATCGCCTATTGGCTGCCCAAGGACCAGCTCGCCTTCGTCGGCGACACGCTGTTCTCGATCGGCTGCGGCCGCGTGATCGAGGGCAACGCCGAGATGATGTGGCGCTCGCTCGTGAAGCTGCGCGACCTGCCGAACGACACGCAGGTCTATTGCGGGCACGAATACACCGCCGCCAACATCAAATTCGCGCTCACCGTCGAGCCGGACAACCCGGTGCTGGACGGCGCGCGACGGCGCAAGTCGAGCAGTTGATCGCCGAAGGCGAGCCGACCATTCCCGTCACCATCGGCGACGAGAAGCTGGCCAATCCGTTTCTGCGCGCCGACGTGCCCGACCTGGCGGTCGATATCGGCATGGCCGGCAAGCCGGCGGCGCAGGTGTTCGCGGAAATCCGCGGGCGGAAGAACAAGTTCTAGGAGTCATCCGCCTGAGGAGCTCGCGCAGCGAGCGTCTCGAAGGGTGACGGACAAGCTGGCCATGCCCTCACCCACCGCCGCCGACATCATCGCCAAGCTCGACCTCAAGCCGCATCCGGAAGGCGGGCATTATCGCGAGACCTTTCGCGACACGCGCACGCATGACGGCCGCGCCGCCTCGACCGCCATTTTGTTCCTGCTGGCGCGCGGCGAGCGCTCGCACTGGCACCGCGTCGACGCGGTCGAAATCTGGCACTACTACGCCGGCGCCCCGCTCAAGCTCGAAGTCGTGGACGGCGCCAAGGAAGAGATCATCCGGCTCGGCGCCGATATCCATGCCGACGAAGTCCCGCAGGTGACGGTGCCGGCGCGCGCCTGGCAGGCGGCGGAAAGCTTCGGCGACTGGACGCTGGTCGGCTGCACGGTGGCGCCGGGCTTCGAGTTCTCCGGCTTCGAGCTGGCGCCGAAAGGCTGGAGGCCCGGCAAGGAAACGCGCAAACGCTAGATAAAATACTGCCCGCCGTTGGCGGAGAGCGTCGAGCCGGTGATCAGCCCGGCCTCGTCGGCAACCAGAAACACCACGCAGCGCGCGATCTCCTCCGGCTCGCCCAAACGGCCGATCGGAATCTGCGGCAGGATGCTTTTCTCCAGCACCTCCTTCGGCACCGCCTGCACCATTTCGGTGTTGATGTAGCCCGGACAAATGGCGTTCACCGTGATGCCGGCGCGCGCGCCTTCCTGCGCCAGCGCCTTGGTGAAGCCGAGTTCGCCCGCCTTGGCGGCGGAATAATTCGACTGGCCGATCTGACCCTTCTGGCCGTTGATCGAGGAAATATTGACGATGCGGCCGAACTTGCGCTCGCGCATGCCTTCCCTGACCTGCCGGGTCATGTTGAACAGCGAGCCGAGATTGGTGTTGATCACCGCCGTCCACTGCTCGGGCTTCATGCGGTGGAACATGGCATCGCGCGTGATGCCGGCATTGTTGACCAGCACCTCGACCGGGCCGAGCTCGGCCTCGACTTTCTTGACGCCGTCGGCGCAGGCCTCGAAGGACGACACGTCCCACTTGAACACCGCAATGCCGGTCTCGGCCTTGAACTTGGCGGCGGCTTCGTCGTTGCCGTCATAGTTGGCGGCAACCTTGTAGCCGGCCGCCTTCAGCGCCTTGCGATCGCGGCGCCGATGCCGCGCGTACCACCCGTAACCAACGCAACGCGTGCCATGACAACTCCTCCCAATACGCTTCTTAGATGATCATGGCCGGGTCGAGCCGGCCATGACGCAGATCAAATCTTCGCCGGCGCGCGGCTCAGCCGCGCTCGACGAGTCTACGTGGCGTCTCGCGCTTTCAGCGCTCGACGCATTTTTCGCGTGCGTCTTCGCGCTTACAGCGCTCGACGCACATGGCAATGCCCATGCCGCCGCCGATGCACAACGTCGCAAGGCCCTTCTTGGCGTTGCGCTTCTGCATCTCGTACAGCAGCGTCGTCAGCACGCGCGCGCCGGAGGCGCCGATCGGATGGCCGATGGCGATGGCGCCGCCGTTGACGTTGACCTTGGAGGTGTCCCAGCCGAGATCCTTGTTGACCGCGCAGGCCTGCGCCGCGAACGCCTCGTTGGCTTCGATCAGATCGAGATCGTCCTTCTTCCAGCCGGCCTTCTTGAGCGCCGCGCGCGAAGCCGGGATCGGCCCGGTGCCCATGATCGAGGGATCGACGCCGGCCTGCGCCCACGACACGATGCGCGCGAGCGGGGTCTTGCCGAGCTTGGCGGCTTCCGACGCCTTCATCAGCACCACGGCGGCGGCGCCGTCATTGATGCCGGAGGCATTGGCCGCGGTCACCGTGCCTTCCTTGTCGAAGGCCGGGCGCAGCTTGGCGAGCGATTCCAGCGTGACGCCGGCTTTCGGATATTCGTCGGTGTCGACCACGATGTCGCCCTTGCGCGACTTGATGGTGACGGGCGCGATCTCGTCCTTGAACTTGCCGGCCTTCATCGCGGCTTCCGCCTTGTTCTGCGAAGCGACCGCGAACTCGTCCTGCATCTGGCGGGTGATCTGCCACTGCTTGGCGACGTTCTCCGCGGTGTTGCCCATGTGATAGCCGTTGAAGGCATCCCACAGGCCGTCCTTGATCATGGTGTCGATCATCTCGAAGTTGCCCATCTTCACGCCGTTGCGCAGATGCTGGGCAGTGCGGCGCCATGCTCATGGACTCCTGGCCGCCGGCGACCACGATGTCGGCGTCGCCATTGACGATCGGCTGAAAGCCGAGCGCGACCGTACGCAGGCCGGAACCGCATAGCTGGTTCACGCCCCACGCGGGGCTCTCGACCGGGATGCCGGCGGCGATCGAGGCCTGCCGCGCCGGGTTCTGGCCCTGCCCGGCGGTCAGGATCTGCCCCATGATCACTTCGTTGACGCGCCCGGCCTCGATGCCGGCGCGCTTGAGCGCGGCCTGGATGGCGATCTTGCCGAGCTCGTGCGCCGGCAGATTGGCGAAGGCCCCGTTGAAGGCGCCGACGGGCGTGCGGGCGGCGCTTACGATGACGATGTCGTCTTTCATCCGAAACTCCTTTTAGCAGCCAGGTGTGGGGCAAGGGCCGCCATTACGGCACTGCCGCATCCTCGGCAGCCCGGGCAACCCTGTCAACGATA
This sequence comes from uncultured Alphaproteobacteria bacterium, assembly GCA_963742375.1. GTDB lineage: Bacteria > Pseudomonadota > Alphaproteobacteria > Rhizobiales > Xanthobacteraceae > Pseudolabrys. The sequence continues at coordinate 557,695 of CAVULP010000005.1, read as the reverse complement.
GACCCCTCGAGGATACCCCCAAGAATTGGCCCTTTTTTGATATTTCGCAAGGGTTGCCGCAGTGCCCGCAAAGCTTTCCGCGCCGCCACAAAACGACTGGCTCAGCGCAGTGGAAAACGGCTATGCTCAAGCTCTAGGCAGCCAAGCTCTAGGCAGCACAGACGCGTGAGCACCATGGCAGACGAAAAAGAGCCGGTCACAATCAAGAAATACGCCAACCGGCGGCTCTACAACACCGGGACGAGCACCTACGTCACGCTCGAGGACCTCGCCACCATGGTGAAGGTGGGCGAGGATTTCGTCGTCTACGACGCCAAGACCGGCGAGGACATCACGCGTTCGGTGCTGGCGCAGATCGTCTTCGAGCAGGAGAACAAGGAAGGCCAGAGCCTGCTGCCGATCACCTTCCTGCGGCAGCTGATCCGCTTCTACGGCGACAGCATGCAGATGCTGGTGCCGCGCTATCTCGAACAGTCGATCGACACCTTCACCCGCGAGCAGGGCAAATTCCGCGAGCAGATGGCGCAGGCCTTCGGCGTCGGCGGCTTCGGTCCGCTCGAGGATCAGGTGCGGCGGAACATGGAAATGTTCGAAAAGACCTTCGCCATGTTCGTGCCCTTCGCGCCCGGCCAAGGCAAGAGCGCGGAAGGCGGCAAGCCGCAAGGCGGCAACGAGATGGACGATCTCAAGCGCCAGCTCGAAGAGATGCAGAAGCGGCTGGATAAGCTCGGCAACAAGCAATAGGCGCTACGCCGTCGCCGCGCTTTTTTCGCCCAACCACGGCCGCGCGTCGTTCGCCAGCCCGATCAGCGCGCCCTGCAGATAGTCGCAGCCCCAGCCCGCCAATTCCTGCGCGGCTTCCTCGTCCTGCACCCATTCGGCCACGGTCTTGAGGCCGAGCCGGCGCGACAGGTCGACCAGCGTGTGCACGAAGGCGCGGTCGTCGCTCGACTTCATCATGTTCTGCACGAAGGCGCCGTCGATCTTCACGATATCGACGCCGAGCTTGCGCAGGTTGCGGAACGAGGTGTGGCCGGCGCCGAAATCGTCGATGGCGATGCGGCAGCCGAGATCCTTCACGCGCGACACGAAGCCGCGCGCGTCGTCGACGTCCTGGATTGCCGCGGTCTCGGTGATCTCGATGATGAGCCGCTCGGCCGCGCCCCGGTTGGCGCGCAGCATCGCGCCGAGCCCCAGCCACCAGTCCGGATCGACGGTGGAGGCGGGCGAGACATTGACGCTGGCGTGCAATTCGGGCGCGGCGGCGAGCTCGTTCACCACCAGTTCCAGCATGCGGTGGTCGAGCATGCGGACCAGGCCGAGCCGCTCGGCCACCGGGATGATCTCGCTGGCATGGGCGATGGCGCCGTCGGCGCGCCGCACGCGCATCAGGCATTCGTAGAACGCGACCTTGCGGCTTGCGGCCTCGACCACCGGCTCGTAGGCGAGCGCGATGCGGCGCTCGTTGAGCGCGGCCACGATCTCGTCGGTCGCCCGCACGCTGTCGCGGCGCATGGCGTCGCGCTCCACGTTCGGCCGGTAGGCGACGAAGGAGCCGTGGCGGCGCGCGCGCGGCGACGTGCAGCGCGTCGAGCGCGCGCGAGAAGATTTCCGGCACCGTGCGGGCATGGCGCGGCGCGATCACGCCGCCGATGGTCACCGTCACCGCCACCGGGCCGCCGGCGGTCGCAATGGTCTCGTCGCGCACGCCGGCGAGCAGCCGTTCGGCCGCCACCGTCAATTCGTCGGCGGTGCAGCTGGTCAGGACGACGCCGAATTTGTTGCCGGAGAAGCGGCCGAGATGATCCTTGCCGCGCAGCCGCGCGCGGATGCGCTTGGCGACCTTGGCGATCACCTCGTCGGCGGCGTCGAAGCCGTAGGCTTCGTTGAGCCGGCCGAGATGGTCGATGGAGACCAGCAGGAAGCCGCAGGAGCTGCGGAAGCGCAGCGCCGCGTCGAGCGTGGCGCCAAGCACCTCGGTCAGCTGCGCGCGGTTCATCTCGCCGGTGAGCGGATCGTATTTGGCGAGCTGGATGAGCTTACGCTCGCGTTCGTGGCGCGCGTCGATCGCGCGCACCACGCCGTGCGCGCGCAACGGCTTGCCGTCGGGCCCGGCAAACCAGCGGCCGGTATCCTCCAGCCAGATCTTTTCGCCGCTGTCGGCGTGCTTGAAGGCGTATTGCACCTGATAGGCAACGCCGGCGCCGCCGTCGCTCTGGCCGCTGTGGGTGACCGCGTCGCAGGCGGCTGTGCCCGTCTTCGGCCTCGACGCACGCGGCATAGGCGCGGCCGCTGGCGATCTCGGCGATCGCGACGCCGAGCACGGCAGCGGCATTGCCGCTCCAGCTCAGCGCGTCGGTGTCCAGCCGCCATTCATAGGCGGCCTCGCCGATCGAAGTGAGAATCGCCGCCGCGTCGGGCGCGCCGGCCGGGGAATCGAAACGGGTCACGCTCGCCCCTTTTTGGGAACGCTTGGCCCACGCCGGGCGTTGGTCAGCGTCATGGATACGGCCTGCAAGCTATGGGAAATCCTTAAATAAATTGACAAATCGGCGGATGCGCGGGCGGCCAAAGGCAGCCAGCGGATTGCGGCACGGCCCTTGCGAAGTCCAAGGTGGACAAGGGCGTCTTGTCCCGAATTGAGACAGGTAAAGCGATGCGTATTGGCGAGATCAGACAAGCGCTTCCAGGCCCGGCCACGCGCGGCCGGCGAGCCGGCGACCGCGGCAGGCGCAAGCCGCGCGCTGGTGCGCGCTGGCGCCGGCCGCGCCAACGCGCGCGATCCCCGCCGGCTACCCGTCAGGCGCCGTTCCTCGCCCATCTGCTGGCGGTGAAGGATCAGCACGCGCAGACCCGCGAGCGCCGGCGCGCCGACCCGCAAGAGGCGATCGCGGCCTATCGGGCTACCGCGGCGCTCATGCGCAGTGAGGCAAATTCCGCTCATTCCCGCGCAAGCGGGAATCCAGTTCTTCGTTCGGTGAGTTTCGGCTCTGGCTCCCCGCTTGCGCGGGGACGAACGGTTCGCTCAGTAGCCGAGCGCGCAGCCGTCCTTGCGCGGCTCGGAGCCGCCGATCAGCACGCCGCGATCCCAATCGATCTTGACGATCTGCGCGCCGCCCCAGGGCGTCGGCGCCATCGCCACAGTGTGGCCGCGCGCCTTCAGGCCGTCGATGGTGGCGGCAGGCGTCGCGCGCTCGACCACGGTCTGCTCGTCCTCGAAGAAGAAGCGCGGCATGTCGATCGCCTGCTGCACGTCCATGCCGTAGTCGAGCATGTTGAGAACGATCTGCACGTGGCCCATGGGCTGATAATGCGCGCCCATGACGCCGAAGCTCATGTCGCAACGGCCGTCGCGCATGGCCAAGCGCCGGGATGATCGTGTGCATCGGGCGCTTGGCCGGGCCGAATGTATTGGGATGGCCGGGCGCGAGCGTGAAGCAGGCGCCGCGATTGGTCAGCAGGATGCCGGTCTTCTCGGTGCAGATGCCGGTGCCGAAATTCGAATAGAGCGAGTTGATGAACGACACCGCCATGCGGTCGCGGTCGACCACGCGTGAGATAGATCGTATCGCTGCCGGGCGTCGGCGTCGGCGGCAGCTTGGCGCGCCGCTTCAGGTCGATCTTGCCGGCGAGCTTCTTGGCAAAGCCCTTGTCGAGCAGATCGGCCACCGGCACGCGCATGTGGCTCGGCATCGGCGATATGCGTGTCGCGCACCGCATAGGCCAGCCGCGCGGCCTCCAGCACCAGATGGAAACGCTCGGGGCCGAACGGGTCGAGCGCGGCGAGATCGAAGTTCTCCAGGATGTTGAGCAGGACCAGCGCGGTGAGGCCCTGCCCGTTGGGCGGGATCTCGACGAGATCGAGCCCGCGGTAATTGCTCGAGATCGGCGTCACCGCGTCGCCGCGGTGGCGGGCGAAATCCTCCGCCGTCAGGAACGAGCCGCGCGCGGCAACCGTCGCCGCCATGTCGTCGGCGATCTCGCCCTCGTAGAAAGCGCGCGCGCCCTTTGCGGCGATGGTCTTCAGCGTCGCGGCGAGCGCCGGCAGGCGCACGACGTCGCCTTCCTTCGGCGCCTTGCCGTCGAACAGATAATGCATGGTGGCGCCGGGATCGGCCTTGAGCTTGGCGACATGCCGGCTCCAGTCCCAGGCCACGCGCTGCGACGACCGGAAAGCCGCCTTCGGCGTATTTGATCGCAGGCTGCAAAGCGCGCGTCGAGATCGAAGCGGCCGTGCGTCTTGAGGATCGCCTCCCAGGCATCGACCGCGCCCGGCACGGTGACCGCATGCACCGAGGTCATGCCGATCGCTTCCATGCCCTTGGCGCGCAGCGCCTGGTCGGAGGCCGTCGCGCCGGAGCGGCCGGAGCCGTTGTAGCCCCAGACCGGCTTGCCCGGCTGCGCCACCAGGCGAAGCAGTCGCCGCCGATGCCGGTCATTCCGGCTCGACCACGGCAAGCGCGGCACCTGCGGCAACCGCGGCATCCGCGGCGGTGCCGCCGGCGCGCAACGCGTCGATGGCGGCCAGCGTCGCCAGCGGATGCGAGGTCGCCGCCATGCCTTCGCAGGCGATGACGGGCGAACGGCCGGGCAGTTGGAAATCGCGGCTCATGGTGTCGGGACGTTTCGGATGGTCAGATGTGCGGCAGGTTGCCTTCGATCGTGAGATCGCGCTGGGCCGAGCGCAGCGTCACCGCAAAGCCGCCGAGCACGTCGACGAAGCTGATGACCAGCAGCAGGAAGAAGGTCGCGGTCGCGGCCTGCTTGACCAGCAGGAACTCGACCAGCATGCCGAGGAACAGGATCAGCGACAGCGCGTGATCGACCACGGTGCGAATGCCGATGCGGGTCGATTTCATCACCTCGCCGAACAGCACCAGAATGCCGAGCGTGACCAGTATGTTGCCGAGCTGACATGGTCCAGTCGGCGCCGGACACCATGTGGACTGTCGTGAACACGCCGGTCCAGCTCACGCCCGGCATCAGGAACGCGACGATGTTGTAGATCGCGAACGGGATCAGCAGCAGCGGGAAGCCAAGCATGAACATGACAAGCTTCCCGGTTTGCGTCCGTTACGCCTCGGTCTTCACCTTCAGCACCTGGCGGCCTTTGTACATGCCGGTCTTCAGGTCGATATGGTGCGGCCGGCGCAATTCGCCGGAGTCCTTGTCCTCGACATAGGTCGGCGCGCTTGAGCGCGTCGGCGGAGCGGCGCATGCCGCGGCGCGACGGCGAGGTTTTTCTTTTCGGCACAGCCATGGACAGGAACTCCTGAAAATCCAAGATGTCGGTTGATTGCGGGGGCTTATAGAGGATGGCTCCAGTCAAGGCTAGTGGGTTCGGCGAAGGCAGGACGCCTCGCCCGCGGCCCGCTCCGAGCGGGCGACATAAAGCCCGGCGAGGCGCCGCAGGCCCGGGCCCGGCCGGCGCGCGTCGCGGTCATGCGGATTGGGCAGCAGCGCCGCCAGCAGCGCCGCCTGGTAGCGCGACAGATCATGGGCCGAGCGGCCGAAGGCGCGGCGGGCGCCCGCCTCGACCCCGAATTCGCCATTGGGGCCCCATTCGGCGACGTTGAGATAGATTTCCAGGATGCGCCGCTTCGACAGCACCAGATCGATCCACAGCGCCAGCGGGAATTCCAGCACCTTGCGCAGATAGCTGCGGCCCGGCCACAGGAACAGGTTCTTGGCGACCTGCTGGGTGATGGTGGAGCCGCCGCGCATCTCCTCGATGTCGTCGGCCTCGTTGATGGCGTCGCGGATTTCGGCAAGGTCGACGCCGTAATGGCTGCAAAAGCGGCCGTCCTCGGCAACGATCACGGCCAACGGCAAAGTGGGCGAAATGCGCGACAGCGGCACGTAAACGCGCTCGACCCGCTCGCCCGCCATGCGCCGCCACAGCATCACCGTGGAGACCGGCTCGCCGAAGGCATAAAACGGCGCGATCGCGTAAGGCAGCGCCAGCAGCACCAGGATCGCCAAACCGGCCGCGCGCAGCGGCCGCGGCACATGCGGCAGCCGCAGCATATCGTAGGCGAGGCTCATCCGTTTGCCGGGACGGTACATGAGCCGACATTATCGCATCCCGAGGCCAATTGCGGTCGCTGCGGCGGAGAGGTAAATGGCCGCATGGACGCGGGTTCCCCCAAGGATTTCGGCACCAGGCTGGCCGCCGCGGCGGGCGAGGCCGAGGGCGCGCTCACGCGCCTGCTCGATGACGCGGCCCTTGCCGGCGAAATCGCGCGGCCGCCGCGCCTGCTCGCCGCCATGCAGCATGCCGTGCTGGGCGGCGGCAAACGCCTGCGCCCGTTCTTGGTGGTGGAATGCGCCGCGCTGTTCGGGGTCGAACGCATGCGCGCGCTGAACGCGGGCTGCGCGCTCGAACTCGTGCATTGCTATTCGCTGGTGCATGACGACCTGCCGGCCATGGACGACGACGATCTGCGGCGCGGGCGGCCGACCGTGCACAAGGCCTTCGACGAGGCGACCGCGATCCTGGCCGGCGACGCGCTGCTGACGCTGGCGTTCGACGTCATGGCGCGCGTCGAGGTGCATCCCGACGCCGGCGTGCGCAGCGCGCTGGTGCTGGAGCTGGCGCGCGCGGCCGGCCTCGGCGGCATGGCCGGCGGACAGATGCTCGATCTCGCCGCCGAGGGGCGCTTTGCGACAAAGCGCGCGCTGAGCACGAACGAAATCGAGACCTTGCAGGCCATGAAGACCGGCGCGCTCATTCGTTTTGCCTGCCGGGCCGGCGCGATCCTCGGGCAAGCCGACGGCGACACGCTGAAGCGGCTCGATGCTTACGGCGTGGCGATCGGGCGGGCGTTCCAGATCGCGGACGATCTACTCGATCTGGAGGGCGACGCCGCCACGCTCGGCAAGGCCGCCGGCAAGGACGCCGCCGCCGGCAAGGCCACGCTGGTGGCCGCGCTCGGGCCCGACGGCGCGCGCACGCGGCTCGCCGAACTGGTCGACGAGGCCGATGCCGCGCTGGCGCCGTTCGAGGCGAAAGCCGATACGCTGCGCGCCGCCGCCCGTTTCATCGCCGAGCGGCGACGCTAATGGCCGAGCCGCAAGCCAAAGCGTGCAATCGTTGAAGCGCGCATGCCGGCGCGGCTGGTGCGAATGCACATCCGGCTGCTGCTATCCAGCGCATTGGGCGTCGCGGTCGGCATTGCCTCGCTTGCCGCCGACTTGCGGACGCCGACACACCTGCTCGCCGGCTGGGACGCCGCCGTCTTGGTTTATCTTGCCTTGACGTTCTGGATGATGAGATTGGCGAAAGTGGACGAAATTCGCCGGCGCGCGTCGATGCATGACGAGGGCGCCTTGATCATTCCCTTGCTGACGGCGGCCACGGCGATCGCGAGCCTGGTCGCCATCGTCGCCGAAGTCGGCAATGCGTCGGCAGAATACGCTTGGAATAATCTGGCGCTCGGCATGGTCACGATCATGCTGTCCTGGCTGTTCATGCACACGATCTTCGCGCTGCATTACGCGCATGAATATTACGGCGAGCGCCGCGACGCGCGCATCGGCGGCCTGGATTTCCCCGGCAAGCAGGAGCCGGACTATTGGGATTTCCTGTATTTCTCCTTCGTGATCGCCATGACCTGCCAGGTCTCGGACGTTGCCATCACCAGCAAGGTCATCCGCCGCGTCGTCAATATTCACGGCGTGCTGTCGTTTTTCTTCACGCTCTCGATCCTGGCGCTGACCGTGAACATGGTCTCCAACCTGATCAAGCCGGGGTGAGCGCGCGATGACCGCGATCATGCAGACGCTGCTGTTCATGCTGGCGGTGCTGGCGGCGGTGGCGGTCGCGGCCAAGCGGCTCAACGTGGCGCCCTCGATCCTGCTGGTGATCGCCGGCATCGGCATGGCGCTGGTGCCAGGGCTGCCGAGGGTGACCCTGGCGCCGGAATTCGTGCTGCTGGTGATCCTGCCGCCGCTGATCTATTCGGCCGGCTTCGCCATGAGCTGGCGCGAATTCCGCTTCAACCTGCGGCCGATCGCGCTGCTCGCCTTCGGCTGCGTGGTGTTCACGACCTGCGCGGTGGCGGCGGCCGCGCATTATCTGCTCAGCTTCGACTGGGCGGTCGGCTTCGTGCTGGGCGCCATCATCGCGCCGCCCGACGTGGTGGCGCCGCTGGCGATCGCGCGCCGGCTCGGCCTGCCGCGCCGCATCGTGACGGTGCTGGAAGGCGAAGGGCTCGCCAATGACGCGACCGCGCTCATCCTCTACCGCTTCGCGGTCGCCGCCGTCGCGACCGCGCAGTTTTCGCTGCCCGAAGCCGCCGGCACCTTCGCCGCCATCGTCGTCGGCGAAATCGCCTGGGGCATCGCGGTCGGCTGGCTCAGTCTGCGCCTGCGACAATGGGCGGGCGACCCGCGCGTCGAGATCACGCTGTCGCTGATGACGCCCTATCTCGCCTTCTGGGTGCCGGCGCATTTCGGCGGCTCCGGCGTGCTGGCGACGGTTGCCTGCGGGCTTTACGTGAGCTGGAACGGACCGCTGCTGATCTCAGCGGCCACGCGCCTGCAAGGCGTCTTCTTCTGGGGCCTGCTGGTCTATCTGATCGAGGGCCTGGTGTTCCTGCTCACCGGCCTGCAGGCGCGCACGCTGCTCGACAACGGCCACGCGTTCTCGATCCCCGATCTGCTGATCGCGACCGCCGTGACCACGCCGATCGCGATCGTCGCGCGCTTCGTCTGGGTGTTTCCGGCGACCTACCTGCCGCGCTGGGTCAGCGCGTCATTGCGCAAGCGCGACCCGTCGCCGCCCTGGCAATCGGTATTTTTCCTCTCCTTCACCGGCGTGCGCGGCGTGGTTTCGCTCGCGGCGGCGCTGGCGCTGCCCTATGCGCTCGACAACGGCCAGCCGTTCCCGCACCGCGAACTCATCTTGTTCGTCACCTTCGGCGTCATCATCGTCACGCTGGTCGGGCAAGGGTTGATGCTGCCGAGCGTGGTGCGCTGGCTTGGGCTGAACCACCTCGGCAAAAAAGAGCATCGGGACGAGATCAAGCGCGAATTGCGCGCGCGCCAGGCCGCGCTGCGGCAAGTCACGAAACGGCTGGAGACGCTCATCAAGCGGCACGCCATACCGCGCGATGCCGCCGACCACTTGCGCACGCGCAATAAAAGCCGCCTGCAGGTCCTGCCCGACAACCTGGCCGACGGCGTCGAGCACATGCGGCAAACCGCCAAGATCAAAGCCAAGCTGATCGAAGCGGAGCGCGCGTTCATCTTTCAGCTGCTGCGCGGCGGCAGGATCACCGACGAGGCGCGCCGGCGCATCGAGTACGAACTCGATTTGGAGGAAGCCTCCGTCGCCAATCGCAGCTCCGACGGCGGCGGGTGGATGTAGCGTCCGCTACTTCGCCACCGAATTATAAACCCAGGCGATCGCGTAGCCGGCGCAAAAGCCGTCGACGACGGCCCACAATGCGCCGATGACGGCGCCGATAATCGACGCGCCATAGCCGAGGTAGAACGAGGCGAGCACGTCGACGAAGGCATTGCCCCAATGGAACATGGCGAAGATGCCGGCGAGGAATACGCCAATGGCCCAAATAACGCCGAAGGCGATGCCGAGCGCGAGAGGCTGAAGCTTGTTCATGATGACCGCCCTGTTTGGTGATGCCGCGTTTGCCAAGCTTATGTAGGCATCGGGACGCGCTTAGCCAACGTCCCGCCGTCCCGCTATTATCAAATCATGGACGCTGTGACCGACGACTTCTACGCCAGCCTGCCGGTGTTTTCCGACTTCACGTTGGTCACCGACGAGACATGCTTCAAGCCGCTGCCGGACGGCTGGATGGTCGGCGTGGCCGACGTCGTGCAATCGACCAAGGCCATTGCCGAGAACCGCTACAAGGCGGTGAACATGGCCGGCGCCGCGGTGATCGTCGCCATCACCAACGCGCTTCACTGGCCGCGACTTCCCCTTCGTGTTTGGCGGCGACGGCGCGAGCTTCGCGGTGTCCGCGGCTGACGCCGCGGCGGCGCGCCAGGCGCTGGCGGAAACCGCGACCTGGGTCGGCGAAGACCTCGACCTCACGCTGCGCATCGGCATGGTGCCGGTTTCCGACATTCGCGCGCAGGGCCACGACGTGCGCGTCGCGCGTTATGCGCCATCGCAGAACATTTCGATCGCGATGTTTTCCGGCGGCGGGCTGGCCTGGGCGGACGCCGCCATGAAGCGCGGCGAGATCGCCGCTGCCGCCCGCGCCGCCCGGCGCGCATCCCGATCTCACCGGCCTGTCGTGCCGCTACGAGCTGATCCCGTCGCAACGCGGACAGGTGCTGTCGCTGGTGGTGACGCCGGGGCCGAAAGCGACGCCGAGAGCTTCCGCGCCGCGGTCGAGGGAGTGACCCGCATCGTCGAGCAGACGCCGGACGCCTCGCGGCCGCTGCCGGGACAGGGCATGAAGATGAAATGGCCGCCATCGGGCGTCGATCTCGAAGCGCGCGCCTCGCGCCGCGCCGGCGAGTTGATCGGCGCGCGCAAGGTCAAGGTGCTGGCGCTGACGCTGATGATATTTCTCATCATGCGTTTCAAGCTGCGCGTCGGAGGATTCATCCCGGAGAAATATGTCGGCGAGCTGATCGATAATTCCGACTTCCGCAAGTTCGACGACAGCTTGCGCATGGTGCTCGACTGCACGCCGGAACTGGCCGCCGAGATCGAGGACTATCTGAAGGCGGCGGCGGCCGACGGCATGGTGAAGTTCGGCACGCACAAGCAGAACGCGGCGATGATGACCTGCTTTGCGCCCAATCCGGCCAAGGCGAACCACGTGCATTTCATCGACGGCGCCGACGGCGGCTATGCGACGGCGGCGAGGGCGATGAAGGAGAGCTGAAATTTATTCCGCCGCCGTGCGCTGGCCGTGGCCGAACCGCCGCTCGATGTAATCGATCACCATCTGCTTGAAATCGGCGCTCAAGGTCGGCCCGCGCAAGGTGGCCGCCTTCTTGCCGTCGATGAACACCGGCGCGGTCGGCGTTTCGCCGGTGCCGGGCAGCGAGATGCCGATGTCGGCGTGCTTGCTCTCGCCCGGGCCGTTGACGATGCAGCCCATGACCGCGACGTTGAGCGTCTCGACGCCCGGATACTGCTTCTTCCAGGCCGGCATCGAGTCGCGGATGAAGCTCTGGATGTCCTGCGCCAGTTCCTGGAACGTGGTCGAGGTGGTGCGGCCGCAGCCGGGACAGGCGGCGACCAGCGGCACGAAGGTGCGCAGCCCCATGGTCTGCAACAGTTCCTGCGCCACCTGCACCTCGCGCGTGCGGTCGCCGTTCGGCTCCGGCGTGAGCGAAATGCGGATGGTGTCGCCGATGCCCTGTTGCAGCAGCACGCCCATGGCGGCCGACGAGGCGACGATGCCCTTGGAGCCCATGCCGGCTTCGGTCAGCCCGAGATGCAGCGCGTAGTCGGTGCGGCGCGCCAGTTCCGAATAGACCGCGATCAGGTCCTGCACCGCCGAAACCTTGGCCGACAGGATAATGCGGTTCTTCGGCAGGCCGATCTCTTCGGCGCGCGCGGCCGACAGCAGCGCCGACTGCACCATGGCCTCGTGCGTCACCTCGCGCGCGTCGCGCGGCGCCGCCGATTTGGCGTTCTCGTCCATCAGCCGCGTGAGCAGTTCCTGGTCGAGCGAGCCCCAATTGACGCCGATGCGCACCGGCTTGTCGTATTTGATCGCCATCTCGACGATCTGCGAGAACTGCGGATCGCGCTTGTTCTTGAAGCCGACATTGCCGGGATTGATGCGGTATTTGTCGAGCGCCTCGGCGCAGGCCGGGTAATCGGCCAATAATTTGTGCCCGATGTAGTGGAAATCGCCGACGATCGGGACGCCGACGCCCATCTGCGCCAGCCGCTCCTTGATCTTCGGCACGGCGGCCGCCGCCTCGTCGCGGTCGACGGTGATGCGCACGAGTTCCGAGCCGGCGCGCGCGAGCGCCGCCACCTGGCGCGCGGTGCCTTCGACATCGGCGGTGTCGGTATTGGTCATCGACTGCACGACGATGGGCGCACCGCCGCCGACCATGACGCCGCCGACGTCGACGGCCACGGTTTTATGACGGTCCTGCGTGCTCGTGCTCATCCGAGGGTCCTTGAGCCAATGGGGTGCCAGACAAATATGGCACGGTCAACGCAGGCGAAAGAGGGCCATTTGACGGGGCTAACGCGCCCGATTGACCAGGATCAGCCCGCCGGCGACCAGCGCCACCGCGGCGGCGAAGGCCGGGGTGAGCGGCTCGCCCAGCACCCGATGGCCGGCGGCGACGCCGCACAAGGGCGTGATAAAGGTGAAGGTGGCGAGCCGGTTGGCCGAATAGCGCACCACCAGCGCGAACCAGACCACGAAGGTCACACTCACCACCCAGACGGTTTGATAGATGAGCGAGCCGAGAGCAATTGCCGACGGCATGGCGGTCAGCCGCTCGCCGAGCGCCCAAGCCGCGAACGCCAAAATCGGCGCCGAGACGACGAGCTGGTAGAGCATCACTTTTTCCGACGACACGCGATTGAGCGAGCTCGCCTTGATGAGCAGCGTGGTGGCGGCCCAGAACGCCGCGGCGCCGACCAGCATCACGTCGCCGAGCGTCTGGCGCGGATCGAGCGCCGGCGTCGGCAAGCCGAAGGCGACGATCATGCCGGCGAAAGACAGCAAAAGCCCCAGCCATTGCGCGGCATGAAAGCGGTCGGTGGGAAAGAAGATGCGCGTGCCGAGCACGACGAAGAACGGCGCCAGATAAAGAAACAGCGTGCCGCGCGTCGCCGTGGTGAAGACGAGGCCCTGATAGATGCAGATGAACTCGGCGCCGAACAAAACGCCGGCGATGAGACCCATCGCGCAGCGTGCCGTCGCGGGCAAACAGCGGCTGCCCGCGCGCCTTGGCCCAGGCGGCGACCAGCAGCGTCGCGCCAACCGAGCGGATGGCGCCTTGCAGCAGCGGCGGAATGTCGTGGATCGCGAGCTTGACCGAAACCTGGTTGAAGCCCCAGGACATGCACAGCACCACCATCACCGACAGCGCAATGGCATCGAGCGGGCGGGTGTGATGGTGGTGGATGGCGGACGCGGGCGAACTGGACATGAGGTGCGGGCTAAATCACCCCGCCTTGCAATGCGCGCAGATGCCGGAAATCTCGATCACCGGCGTCTTCGGCGTGAAGCCGGCGGCGCGCGAGGCCGACTTGATGGTGGCGGCGACCGCCGCGGACGCCGCCTCGCCGACCGCGCCGCATTTTTCGCAGATCAGAAACACCACCGGATCGCCGCTGGCGTGATTGGCGACGCAGGCGATGAAGGCGTTGCGGCTTTCGATGCGGTGCACGAGCCCCTGCTCGCGCAGGAAGTCGAGCGCGCGGTAGATGGTGACCGGCGCGAGGCGCTGCCCGCGCACCGACAGCCGGTCGATCAGCTCGTAGGCGCCGAGCGGGGCATGACTCGCCAGCAGCGCCTCCAGCACGCGGCGGCGCATCGGGGTGAGGCGCTCGTTGCGCGCGGCGCAGATCGCCTCGGCGTGGGCGATGGCGTCGCTGGCGCAACGGTCGTGGTCGTGATCGGGCGCCGGGAACGCCGCGCGCAAATTTGTCTTTCGGGCCAAGGGCTCTCGCCTTTCGAATCCCAAGTGTAGCGCGACCAAAGGCGAGTCGCGAAAACCACCATGGCACCCTATATATTGCATTGCAGCAAAAATGGGAGCAGGTTCCCGCCCCTGTGTTTCCGGCCATTTAGCCAGATCAAACGAGGATATCGATGCTCAAAGGCAAGACCGCGCTGGTCACCGGCTCCACCTCCGGCATCGGGCTGGCGATCGCCCGCGCGCTGGCCAAGGACGGCGCCAACCTGATGCTCAACGGCTTCGGCGACAAAGCCGCGATCGAGAAGGAGCGCGCCGGACTGGAGAAGGAGTTCGGCGTCAAGGCGCGTTACTCGGGCGCCGACATGAGCAAAGCCGGCCGAGATCGCCGCCATGGTGGCCACCACCGAAAAGGAGTTCGGCGCGCTCGACGTGCTGGTCAACAATGCCGGCATCCAGCACGTCGCCAATATCGAGGATTTCCCGGTCGAGAAATGGGACGCCATCATCGCGATCAATCTGTCGTCCTCGTTCCACTCCATCCGCGCCGCGGTGCCCGGCATGAAGAAGCGCAAATGGGGCCGCATCATCAACATCGCCTCCGCGCATGGGCTGGTGGCGAGCGGGCAGAAGGTGGCCTACGTCGCCGCCAAGCACGGCCTCGTCGGCCTGACCAAGGTGGTGGCGATCGAGTGCGCGAATGCCGGCATCACCTGCAACGCCATCTGCCCGGGCTGGGTGCTGACGCAACTGGTGGCGCAGCAGATCGAGGCGCGCGCCAAGGCCGCCGGGCAGACCTTCGACGAGGCCAAGCGCATTCTGGTGTCGGAGAAGCAGCCGATGCACGAATACACCTCGCCGGAGAATATCGGCGCGCTCGCCGTGTTTCTTGCGAGCGAGGCGGCGGCCACCATCACCGGCTCGGCCTATTCCATCGACGGCGGCTGGACGGCGCAGTGATCGAATTTCTCTCGCGCGCATTCGGGGGCGGCACGCCGGACGCGCCGCGCGCGGAAAAGCGCATCAATCTCGCGCTGCAAGGCGGCGGCGCGCACGGCGCTTTCACCTGGGGCGTGCTCGATCATCTGCTGGACGACGGCCGGCTCGGCATCGAAGGCATTTCCGGCACCTCGGCCGGCGCGGTCAATGCGGTGATGCTGGCCGACGGCTTGCGGCGCGGCGGCGCTGGCGGAAGCGCGCAAGCGGCTGGCCGACTTCTGGCGGGCGGCGAGCCTGGGCGGCGACCTGCCGCCGCTGCAACGCGCGGTCGCCGAGCGGCTGTTTTCGCTGGTGCCGAGCGAAGGATCGCCGACCTTCAACTGGCTCACCGCCTGGTCGCAATATCTCTCGCCCTACGATCTCAACCCGCTCAACATCAATCCGCTCAAGGATCTGATCGAGCGCTTCGTCGATTTCGACGGGCTTGCGCGCCGACGCGCGGCCCATTTTCATCGCCGCCACCAATGTGCAAACCGGCCAGTTGCATATTTTCCCGCACGACAAGATTTCCGCCGAGGCGGTGATGGCGTCGGCCTGCCTGCCGGCCGTGTTCCGCGCCGTCGAGATCGACGGCGTGCATTATTGGGACGGCGGCTATCTCGGCAATCCGGTGCTCTACCCGTTCTTCCGCTCGACGCAGACCGAGGACGTGCTGATCGTGCAGATCAATCCTCTCGTGCGCAAGAAGTTGCCGACCTCGACACGCGAGATCATGAGCCGCGTCAACGAGATCACCTTCAATTCGGCGCTGATGGCGGAATTGCGCGCGATCGAATTCGTCACGCGCCTGATCGACCAGGGCCGGCTGCCGCACGGCACCGGGCCCGAACGAATACCGCCGCATCAACGTGCATCGCATCGTGCTCGAGGGCTTGGGCGAGCGTTTCGCCGCGGCCAGCAAGGCGCGCAACGATTACGATACGTTTCGAGCTTTTGCGCAAGCTCGGGCAGCGCGCGGCGCGGCGCTTTCTGGATGCGCATTACGACGACATCGGCGTGAAAAGCAGCATCGATCTCAACGCCGAGGTCTATGCCGAGCGGGAGTAATTTTGCTGTTGCAAGGAATTGTCGTGGCCGGGCATAGCCGTCCAAAGGACGGCGTGCTTTCGCACGCCTATGTTCCGGCCATCTCGCTCGGGTGGGCAACACCCTCGCCAGCCCGAGCGGGGTCACCGGCTAACCCCGGTGACGACAACTTTGTTATACTTTCTCGATGACAGAACTCACCGCCGAAATCGGTAACACCCGGCTCGACATTGTGGTGGCCGACATCACCACGCTCGATGTCGACGCGATCGTGAACGCGGCCAACACATCGCTCCTGGGCGGCGGCGGGGTCGACGGCGCCATCCATCGCGCCGCCGGCCCTGAGCTACTACGAGGAGTGCAAGACGCTCGGCGGCTGCGACACCGGCTCCGCCAAGATCACCCGCGGCTACCGGCTCAAGGCGCGCCACGTCATCCACGCGGTCGGGCCGGTGTGGAGCGGCGGGGCCAAGGGCGAGGACGCGCTGCTCGCCTCCTGCTACCGCGCGGCGCTCGATCTCGCGGCGGACAACGCGCTGACGTCGCTCGCCTATCCGGCGATCTCGACCGGCATCTACCGCTTTCCGCGCCGACCTTGCCGCGCGCATCGCGGTCGGCACGGTGGCGTCCGAAATCGCCGCGCACCCGCGCGGCATCGAGCGCGTGGTGTTCTGCTGCTTCGCGCCCGAGAGCGCCGAGCATCACAAGGACGCGTTCGCGGATTTGGGGTTGGTGTAATCCACCCGTTCGTCCCCGCGAAAGCGGGGACCCAGGGCCAAAGAACTGGATTCCCGCTTGCGCGGGAATGAACGGAGTTTGTGGTGCCGCATCGCGCTAACGCCTAGACCTTCGGCTCCACATCCAGCCGCACGATCCAGTTCTTCAGATTGGATTGCGCCGCCGGATAAAGCTTCAACACCTCCGGATCGTGCCCCGGCACCATGTGGTGGCGCGAGGAGGCGAGCTTGAGCAGCGTCTTGTAGCCCTCGAGCGTGTCGCCGACGGAATAGGTGATCGGGAACACGCGGCCCTCGTCGATGTGCGAATAGAGATGGCAGCAGTCCGACGCCAGCACGACAAAGCCGCGCTTGGTTTTCACCCGCACGCATTGCAAGCCCTTCGAGTGGCCGCCGATCTTGTGCACGGTGATGCCGGGCGCCAGCTCCTCGACGCCGTCGTGAAATTCGACGCGATAGGCATAGACCTTAGCGATCATGGCGTGCACGTCGGCCTCGCTGAACGGGATGCGCAGCGTCTGGTGGCACATGCAGCGGCCGGTGGCATAGGCCATCTCGGTGTCCTGCACGTGATAGCGCGCATGCGGGAACAGGTCGTAATTGCCGGCGTGGTCCCAGTGCATGTGGGTGGCGATGACGTGATCGACCTTGTCCGGCTCAACGCCGAGCGCTTTGAGCCCCTCGCCGACCGGATGGACGATCTTGCGCCCGCGCTCTTTCGCGGCCGCCTCGTCGAAGCCGGTGTCGACCACGAAGGTGCCGTGCGCGCCCTTGATCACCCAGACGTAATAGGCAATCGAGGTCATCTCGTCGTGCGGGTCGCCGAAAATGTAATTCTCGCTGCGCTTGCGCGCGTGCTCGGCGTAGCAGACGGCGTAAACCTCGTGGACGTCGTCGCTCATGTTGGCTTCCCCACGGTGACGCCGGCGCGCTTCTCGATCGGCTGAATGACGGTGGTGAAATCCGCCGCGCCGCCGATTTCGGAATTGGCGGTTTCCCAGGCGCCGAGCACCGCGCTCATCACGTCGTCCGGCACCCCGAGCGCTCTTGCTTCGGCAACGCACAGCCGCACGTCTTTCAGCATCAGCGCGGTGGCGAAACCGAGATCGAATTTGCGCGGGATGATCGCCTTGGGAAACTTGTCGGTGGTGGCGGTGTTGCGGCCGGAGCCGGCGTTGATGACCTCGACCATGATGGAGGGATCGAGTCCGGCTTTGACGCCCATCACCACCGCTTCGGAGGTTGCCGCCATGGCGGTGGCGGAGAGGAAATTATTGGCGAGCTTCATGGTCTGCGCCATGCCGGCCTTGTGGCCGATGACGAAGACCTTGCCGAACACCGAGAGCGCGTCCTTGACGATGTCGATGTCGGCTTGCGGGCCCGACACCATGACGGCGAGCGTGCCCTTGACCGCGCCGGCGACGCCGCCCGACACCGGACTATCGATCTGCGCGATGTCGCGCTTGGCAAGCCCGGTCGCGATGGTCGCAGCCATGCGCGAGCCGGTGGTGGAGAGGTCGACGAAACGCTTGATGCGCTTGCCGTGCAGAAGACCGCCCTCGCCCACCGCCACCTTGGCCACGATCTGCGGCTCCGGCAGGCTCGCCATCACGGTCTCCACCCGGTCGGCGACGTCTTGCGGCGACGAGGCCAGTTTTGCGCCGAGGGCGACCAATGGCGCGACCGCGTCGTTGCGGGTGTCGTAGACGACGAGCGTGTGGCCGGCCTCGATCAGGCGCTTGGCCATCGGCGCGCCCATATTGCCCAGCCCGATGAAGCCGATGTCCATTGTGGTTCCGTCCCTTATTTTTTTGCTCGCGCGACTTTGCCCGATGCGCCCGGCGGCGTCATCAATAGGCTATTGACGTTATTATAAGGACACTTATTATATTGCGCCTGAGCAAAGGACCCGCGATGCCCCAGCAGCCCGTCACCCGCGAAATCGCGGTCAATATCATGGACGTAGCCCGCATGCTGCGGACCTACGCCGATCAGCGCGCCCGGCAATTTGGCATTTCGCGCGCCCAATGGGTCGTTCTTTTCCGGCTCGACCGCTCGGAGGGCCTCAAGCAGTCCGAGCTCGCCGAGATCCTCGACCTGCAGCCGATTTCGCTCACCCGCCTGCTCGACCGCCTGGCCGAGAACGGGCTGATCGAGCGCCGCGCCGATCCCAACGACCGCCGCGCCAACCGGCTTTACCTCACGCCGGCCGCGCGTCCGCTGCTCGCGCAGCTCGCCGAGCTCGGCAAGGACATGATGGAAACCGTGCTCGACGGGCTTGATGCCAAGTCCAATGACCGGCTGCTGCGCGACCTCACCCTGATCAAGGACAACCTGCGCGCCGCCATCAGCCGCAGTACCCACGAACCGCAAAGCGTCAAGGCGTCATGAGCGAAAAGTCTTTGAAGATCGTTCCCCCGCCCGAGGCCAAGACTGCCGAGGCGAAGACGCGGCCGGGCGAACAAACGCCAGGCGAAGCGCCGGTCCGTGCCCGGCGCCGGCGGGTCGACCGCAAGCGCCTGCGCATGATCCTGCTGATCGCCGTGCCGGCGATCGCGGCCGTGCTCGGGGCTGCATTCTACGTGATGGGCGGCCGCTACATCTCGACCGACAACGCCTATGTCGGCGCGCAGAAGGTGCTGATCACGCCCGATATCTCCGGCAAGATCGTCCACGTCGCCATCGTCGAAGGCCAGCACGTCAAGCCGGGCGACGAGCTGTTCACGCTCGACGCCGAGCCCTACCGGCTGGCGCTGCGCGCAGGCGAAAGCCAAGCTCGATACCGCGCGCAGCGACTACGACAAGCTGAAGACCAATCTGAAATCGCTCGACACGCTCGCGCTCCTCGCCAACAAGAACGTCGAGCTCAAGAAGCGCGACGTCGACCGCAAAACCGCGCTGGTGAATTCGCAGGCCGGCTCGCGCGCCGACGTCGACACCTCGGAGGCCGGCATGGTGACCGCGCAACTGCAGGCGCAGTTCACCACCCAGCAGCGCGACTCCACGCTCAATCAGCTGCTCGGCAATCCCGACCTGCCGCTCGCCGAGTTTCCCGAATACGCGCTGGCGAAAGCCGCGCTCGATGACGCGCAGCGCAATCTCGACCACACCACCGTGCGCGCGCCGATGCCGGGCACCGCCACGCAAGTGGACAATATCCAGCTCGGCCGCTTCGTCGCCGCCGGCACGCCGGTGCTGAGCGTGATCGACGACCAGGCGCCCTGGGTCGAGGCCAATCCCAAGGAGACCGACATCACCTATTTGCGCGTCGGGCAGAAGGCGACGCTCGACGTCGACAGCTTCCCCGACCACACCTTCAAGGGCACGGTGGTGGCGGTGAGCCCCGGCACCGGCGCGCAGTTCTCCATTCTGCCGCCGCAGAACGCCACCGGTAACTGGGTCAAGGTGGTGCAGCGCGTGCCCGTGCGCATCGCCTTCGACAAGGACGAGGACACGCGC
Source organism: uncultured Alphaproteobacteria bacterium (assembly GCA_963742375.1). Taxonomy (GTDB): domain Bacteria; phylum Pseudomonadota; class Alphaproteobacteria; order Rhizobiales; family Xanthobacteraceae; genus Pseudolabrys. Next base: position 537,872 of record CAVULP010000005.1, on the reverse strand, counting down.
CTGCTGCGCTCCGGCATGAGCGTGAACGTCGAAATCGACACCGGCCACAGCCGCATTCCGTTCTTCGCCGCCGGCGCCAAAGACGCATCCGAAGCCGCCGCACAATGAGCCCGCGTTTCGCGTCGTCGCTGTCGCCGAAAGTGCTGCGCATGCTGGTGACGGTGTGCGCGATGACGGCGACCATCATGCAGGCGCTCGACACCACCATCGCCAACGTGGCGCTGCCCTATATGCAGGGCTCGCTGTCGGCGTCCCTCGACCAGATCAACTGGGTGCTGACCTCCTATATCGTCGCCGCGGCCATCATGACCGCGCCGGTCGGCTGGCTGGCCGACCGCTTCGGCCGCAAGACGGTATTCATCGCCTGCGTCGCCGGCTTCACCGTCGCCTCGTTCTTCTGCGCGCTGGCGCAGAACATCGAGCAGATGGTGCTGTTCCGCCTGCTGCAGGGCATGGCCGGCGCCGCGCTGGTGCCGCTGTCGCAGGCCGTGCTGCTCGATTCCTATTCGGTGGAGGAGCGCGGCTCCGCCATGGCGATCTGGGGCATCGGCGTGATGCTGGGGCCGATCATGGGTCCGACGCTGGGCGCCTGGCTGACCGACAATTATTCCTGGCACTGGGTGTTCCTGATCAATTTGCCGATCGGCGTCGTCACCGTGATCGGCATGCTGGTGTTCATGCAGGAGACGCATCGACACGAACACCTACGTTTCGACTGGTTCGGCTTCCTCGCACTCGCCATCGGCATCGGCTCGCTGCAATTGCTGCTCGACCGCGGCGAGCAGGTCGGCTGGTTCGGTGCGCAGGAGATCTGGATCGAGATGATCGTCTCGGTCGCCGGCTTCTACTATTTCTTCGCCCATTCGCTGACCACGCCGGAACCGTTCGTACGCTTCGAGATGTTCAAGGACCGCAATTTCGTTTCCGGCTGCGTGTTCATGGCGGTGATCGGCGTGGTGCTGTTCGGCACCATGGCGCTGATCACGCCCTTCATGCAGGTGCTGCTCGGCTATCCGATCCAGACCGCCGGCTTCCTGCTCGGCTCGCGCGGCGTCGGCACGCTGCTCACCATGATGGCGGCGCCGCGGCTGATGCGGATGGTGGAATCGCGCTATCTGATCCTGGCCGGCCTGCTGCTCTCCGGCGGCACGCTCTACGTGATGACCGGATTTTCGTTCGACACCACGCAATATACGATCGTGACCACCAGCATCGTGCAGGGCGTGGGCCTCGGCCTGCTGTTCGTGCCGATCACGGCGGTGGCGTTTTCGACGCTGCCGGGAGACATGCGCAACGGCGGCGCCGCCATCACCACGCTGGTGCGCAATATCGGCTCCTCGGTCGGCATTTCCATGGTGATCGCCAATTTGACCAGCAAGACCACCGAAATGCACGCGCGCATTACCGAAGGCGTGACGCCGTTCAACGACGCGCTGCAGATGCCGGACGTGGCCTCGCAGCTCGACGTGCACAGCGATCTCGGCCGCGCGCTGCTCGATGCCATGGTCACCAAGCAGGCCGCGATGATCGCCTATATCAACGACTACAAGCTGTTGATGGTGCTGACGCTGGCGATGGTGCCGCTGGTGCTGATCATCGGCACCAGCAAGCGCAAGCTCAGCGAGCAGGATTTGGAAGATTCGGTGGTGGTGGACTAGCCGCTGAGCCAAAAACCGGCGCTAACCCTTTTGCCCACGGTTGATGTCATTGAATTTGGAAAGCGCCCGCTCAAATTTGTTGTTGAAGAGCCACATCGCATCGAGAATTTCGCGAAAGGTCGCGGATTTTTTCGCCCTGTCGGCCCGTCCGAACGTGAAGATGCTGTTGTTTCGCAGATATTTCATGATCCGCGCATCGGAGATCTTGTAGCCGGTCAAATCGCCCGATGCGAGAGCCGCCCTCGTGGGCGTGGGAACGATCTGGATAAGTTCGAAGAACTTCATCTGGTCGATCGGATTTGACAAGATTTTCACAATTTCCGGTATTTGCCGGAAAAGATCCGCGTGCGCGCCCATAAGGCCGTCTCGCACGGCGGTCCAATGATTGAGCCGGTGATCCAAATTTCCGATGCGGGCTTCCTCCTTGTCGTCGCGCGCGATGAGCGCGGGGTCGAACGCCGCGATCTCCTCCTTGATTGCCGCCCACTTTTTCCGGCCGTTGCGGTCTTCGGAGATGCCGGTTTGCAGGCTTCCTTTGTATTTGTTCGAGCGCGCATTGCCGATGTTCTGATGGCCGTTCGTCTCGGCAAAGAAGATGCCGAGGCCGATGAGGCCCGCCGCGTCGGCATTTGCCTCATCAAGGCCTTTGGCGCGAGCGATGGCGCGCGAGAGGGCTACGACGTCTTTCAGCGGCGTATCCGATTTTTGCGCGTTCTCCGGCGGCGCCTCCAGGATGGTGAAGAGATTTCGGTATTCATCGATCAGCGCCTCGGTCTCGGCGTCGAAATATGCCGGAGGAATTCCGAACTTATTGGGTCTTCCGATCTTCGATGGGATGGCATCGGTGAGGTCTTTATAGGCGCTCATCATGTTGATGCGCGCGATATAGAGTGCCTGACCCGGCAAGTCCGGCAACGGCTCGTCCGCATCGATCTGCGCGCGCCGCTGGCGCAAGATCGCCTTAAACTCGGCCAGCGTCTCGTTGTAGGCCTTGAGTGCAGCCGACTGCGATTTGCTAAGCGCGGCGGGTTGCGGTGGCGCGGCGCCGGCCACGCCTTGGATGGACAGCGCGATCAAGACGCCGATCGCAAGAAACGCCATCGCGCGCTTCGCTCGCCCGCCTTTCACGAGAGAAATTCCTTCCTGATCATTTCGGTATGCTCGCCCAGCGCCGGGATCGCCCCGTAGCGGCGTTCTTCGCCGGCGCGCAGCGGCGCCGGCGCCGGCATCGAGACCGGCCCGCTCGGCGCGCCGACCGTGATCCTTCGCAAGTGCGGATGCTTGGACAGCAATTCCCAATCGTTGACGCGGGCAAAGGCGATGTCGGCGGCCTCCAGCATTTTGCTCAACGGCGCGACATCGTGGCGCGCGAACACCGCGGCGACGATGCGCATCGGTCTCGCGCGCGATTTTCGACCCGCTTGGGATTGGTGGCGAATTTCGGATCGGTGCCGAGCGCGGCGTCGCCCAGCACCTTGTCGGCCAGCACGCGCCATTCGCGGTCGTTCTGGATGGCGATCAGGATGTCGGCCTTGTCGCGCGACTTGAACACGCCATAGGGCGCAATCGCCGCATGCGCCAACCCGATGCGCTTGAACGGCGCGCCGCCCTCGCCGTGCAGCAGCGGCACCGTCATCCATTCCGCCATGCCGTCGAACATGGACACGGAAATCTCCGCGCCCTCGCCGCTGCGGCCGCGCGCGATCAGCGCTTCCAGGATCGCCTGATAGGCGTTCAATCCGGCGGCGACATCGACGATGGAGACGCCAACGCGCGCCGGCGCCTCCGGCCCGCCGGTCACCGACGACACGCCGGACTCGGCCTGGATCAGCAGATCGTAGGCCTTGCGTTGCGCGTAAGGCCCGCTCTCGCCGTAGCCGGAGATCGAGCAGCAGATCAGCCGCGGGTAGGCCTTGCGCAGGCGCGCAAAAGCGAAGCCGAGCTTGGCGAGCGCGCCGGGTTTGAGGTTCTGCACGAACACGTCGGCCTTGGCGAGCATGGCTTCGAGCAGCGCCTTGTCGTCGGCCTTGGCGAGGTCGAGCACCACCGACTGCTTGCCGCGGTTGAGCCAGACGAAATTGGCGCTCTCGCCGTGCACGACGTGGTCGTAGTCGCGCGCGAAGTCGCCCTCCGGCCGCTCGACCTTGATGACGCGCGCGCCGGCGTCAGCCATGCGGCAGGTGCATTGCGGGGCTGCGACCGCCTGCTCGATGGAAACGACGAGCAGGCCTTCAAGCGGCAGCATGACTGGCTCCGCCGGCTCCTGCCGCGCCGCTTCCTGTATGGGAAAAAGGTGCACCGGTGGCCGCGGCTAACAGATTGAAACTTTTCGCCATTCCCACCAAGCCCGCGGCCAACCGCATGGCGCATTTATACTTCAGCCGGTCGGCAATGCCCAAGAAATAGCCGGTTCGCCGCCGCTTATTCCTTATAAGCCTTTGAACTAACATATCTATTTCAGGCGGGCGGGAATCCTGGCACGGCGCTTGCTCTTATCAAGACAAGAAAGGCGAGAGCAAAGGCCTCGCCGGCAAGACCAGAAAAACAGGAGTGTGCCATGACCGCCCTTCGCAAGATCCTCATCGAGGAAGACTTTGTCGCCAACGCCGTTGCCGCCAATCGCGCTCCTCGGCTCTATGTCGTGAGCAATGAAGCGCCGGCGGAAGCCGAAGCCCCCGGCAGCCTGCTGAAGAACATCGCGCTGTTCCTGGTCGCGCCCTTCATCGGATTGGCCTACATCATCGCACTGCCCCTCGTCGGACTCGCGGCCCTCGCGCTGCTGACGGCCCGGGCCGCCGCCCCAAGTTCAATGCGGTGAAGGTGGTCGGCGATGTCCTCAAAGCGGCTGGCGCGGTGCTCGCCGGCCCGGCGATCGGACTGGCCTATGTGGTCTTCTTCCCCTTCATCGGCCTCGGCGCGCTGGTCTGGATCGCCGGCAAAGCTGCAACGGCCAAGAACTAGCAAGAATTAGATTGCGGATGGCTCAACTCGGCCTTGCCCCGACAGGCAAGGCCGCAGCCGGGGGGACCTGCCCCCGGCTTTTTTATGCCGGCAATAATTCAATACGAGCGCGGCAGGCCGAGCACGTGCTCGGCCAGATAGGACAGGATCATGTTGGTGGAAATCGGCGCCACCTGGTAGAGCCGCGTCTCGCGGAACTTGCGCTCGATGTCGTATTCCTCGGCGAAGCCGAAGCCGCCATAAGTCTGCACGCACATGTCGGCGGCAAACCAGGAGGCGTCGGCGGCCAAGAGCTTGGCCATGTTGGCCTCCGGCCCGATCTCGCCGCCGGCCTCGTATTTGGCCGCCGCCTCGCGCACCATCAGTTCGGCGGCGCGCATCTGCGCATAGGCGCGCGCGATCGGAAACTGCACGCCCTGGTTCTGCCCGATCGGCCGCCCGAACAGCACGCGCTCCTTGGCGTAGCGCGTCGCCTTGTCGATGAACCATTTGCAATCGCCGATGCATTCGGCCGCGATCAAAATGCGCTCGGCGTTCATGCCGGCGAGGATGTAGCGGAAGCCCTGGCCCTCCTCGCCGATCAGATTTTCCGCCGGCACGCGCAGGTCGTCGAAGAAGATCTGCGTGGTGGCGTGGTTCATCATGGTGCGGACCGGCGTGATCGTCATGCTGGTGCCGTGCGGCAAGCCGCATGTCGACCAGGAACACGGAGAGCCCGTCGGTGCGCTTCTTGACCTCATCGCGCGGCGCGGTGCGCGCCAAGAGCAGCATCAGGTCGGAATGTTCGGCGCGCGAGGTCCACAGCTTCTGGCCGTTGATGACGTAATGATCGTTGCCCTCGCGCCGCGCGGTGGTGCGCAGCGATAACGTGTCGGTGCCGGAGCTCGGTTCCGTCACGCCAAACGCCTGCAGGCGCAATTCGCCGCTGGCGATCTTGGGCAGATAGGCCTTTTTCTGCGCGTCGCTGCCGTGACGCAGGATCGTGCCCATGATGTACATCTGGGCGTGGCAGGCAGCGCCATTGCCGCCGGCGGCGTGCACTTCTTCGAGAATCGCGCAGGCGGCGCCGATGCCGAGCCCGCTGCCGCCGTAGTCCTCCGGGATCAGCGCGGCGAGATAGCCGGCCTGCGTGAGCGCGGTGACGAAGTCGGTCGGATAGGCGCGCTCACGGTCGAGCGCGCGCCAATATTCGCCGGGGAACTTGGCGCACAGCGCGCGCACGCCAGCGCGGATGTCGGCGTGGTCGGTGTCTTGCTGCGCTACGCTTTTGCTCATGACTCACACTATGTCCGCGCGCCCGTTATTGATCGCGATCACGTCGCGCTCGACCACGCGGGCGCGGAAGCTTGCCACGTTGCCGTCGCGCCAGATCTCGGTGCGGATGGTCTCGCCCGGAAACACCGGCGCCGAGAAGCGGCCGGCGATGCCGGTCAACCGCGCCGGATCGTAGCCGCAGACCGACTTGAGCAGAGCGTGACCGGCCACGCCGAACGTGGCAAGCCCGTGCAGGATGGGGCGCGGGAAGCCGGCGGCCTTGGCGAATTCGGGTTCCGCATGCAGCGGGTTGATGTCGCCGGACAGCCGGTAGATCAGCGCCATTTCCGGCCGCGTCGGCAGATCGCAGACGATGTCCGGCGCGCGCTCAGGGACCGCGTGCGGGCTCGGGGCCTCGCGTTTGGGTCCGCCGAAGCCGCCGTCGGCGCGGCAGAAGGTGGTCTGCGTCAGCGTCGCCAGCAGTTCGCCGCTCGCTTTGTCGGTCACCTTGCGTTCGGAAAAAACCAGCGCGCCCTTGCCCTCGCCCTTGTCGATCACCTCGACGATGCGCGTCTTGCCGATCACGTGACCTTCGGTCATGACCGGCTTGTGCAGCGTCAATCCCTGCTCGCCGTGCACCACCTTGGTCCAGTTCACGCCGGTTTGCGGATTGCGCAGCCAATAGGGCGAATAGCCCTGCACCAGCGCGAAACTCGGCAGCACCTTGAGATTTTTCTCGTAGACGAAGGCGAGCTCGTCCTCGTTCATCGGATCCTGACCGAGGCCGAGGCCGAGCGCATAAAGCATCACGTCCTTGGGGCCGTAGCTGTGCTCGACCGCGAGGAATGTCGAGGGCCAGGAGTTTTTCGTAGACGATGGGCATCGCTCAAATCGGATCCCACGAGAACACATCGCCCGAGCGCTCGAGCGGCGTGAACGACGGCCCGAAGGCGCCTTTGAGCTGCTCGGCGATCTTTGCCGGCGTCCAGCCGTCGGAGCGGTGGATGACGCGGATCGGGCGCGGCTGGTTGAACAGGAAAATCTCGTTGTTGCGCACGGCGAAGACTTGGCCCGAAATGCCGGACGCGCTGTCGGCGCCGAGATAAACGCAAAGCGGCGCGATCTTGTCGGGCGTCATTTGCGCCAGCCGTTCGACGCGCTGCTTCTCGGCTTCGGTCTGCGCCGGGATCGACTCGATCATGCGCGTGAAGGCAAACGGCGCGATGCAGTTCGAGCGCACGCCGAAGCGGGCCATGTCGAGCGCGATGCCGCGCGACAGGCCCATGATGCCGAGCTTGGCGGCCATGTAATTGGCCTGGCCGAAATTGCCGATCAGGCCGGAGGTCGAGGTCATGTGCACGTAGGAGCCCGACCCCTGCTCGCGGAAATGGCCGGCCACCGCGCGGCTCATGTTGAACGAGCCGTTCAAATGCACGGCGATCACGTCCGACCAGTCGGACTAGCTCATCTTGTGAAAGATGACGTCGCGCAGAATGCCGGCATTGTTGACCAGAATGTCGACGCGGCCGAAGGCGTCGATCGCGGCCTTGACGATCGCTTCCGCGTTCTTCGGATCGGTGATCGAGAGCGTCGAGGCAATCGCCTCGCCGCCCGCCTTCTTGATCGCGGCGACCGTCTCCTGCGCCGGGCCGGCGTCGCTGCCGGAGCCGGTCAGGCTCGCGCCGATGTCGCAGACCACGACGCGCGCGCCTTCTTTCGCCATCAGCTCGGCGACGGCGCGCCCGATGCCGCGCCCGCCCCCGGTGACGATGGCCACTTTATTCTGAACGATCCCCGGCATCCGCTCCCTCTTCCGTTCGTCTGCCCGGCGGAATGCGGGGCATCCAGTGCTTGTGACTCCTAGGTTCCCGCTTGCGCGGGAACGAACGGAGATTGTTTTCAGCCCCACACTTCCTCCGCCACCTCGACGATCATCCGTAGCTTGGCCCATTGCTCGTCCTCCGCCAAGCGTATTGCCCTCCTCGGTCGAGGCAAAGCCGCATTGCGGCGAGAGACACAGCTGATCGAGCGAAATATATTTCGCGGCTTCCTCGATGCGGCGCTTGATCGCGTCCTTGGCTTCCAGCCGGCCGGTCTTGGTGGTGACCAGGCCGAGCACGATCTGGCGGTCTTTCGGCACCAGGCGCAGCGGCTCGAAGCCGCCGGCGCGCTCGCTGTCGTATTCCATGAAGTAGCCGTGCACCTTGATGCGGTTGAACAGCATCTCCTGCTCCGGCCTCGTAGCCGCCGGAGCCCATGATAGGTCGATTTATAGTTGCCGCGGCACAGTGCATGGTGATGGTCATGTCGGACGGAATGTCCGACATCGCGGTGTTGATGAGATCGCCATAGAGCTCGCCGAGCTTGTCCGGATCGTCGCCGCGCGTCCTTCATCTGCGCGCGGTATTTCGGATCGCACAGCATGGCGATGAACACCTCGTCGAGCTGCAGATAGCGGCAGCCGGCGTCGGCGAAGGCGCGCACGGCGCTTCGGTAGGCCTGGCCGAGATCGTCGAAGAAGGCATCGAGCTTGGGATAGATCGTGCGGTCGATCGGCGTCGGCAGCGGCCGGCCGTAAGCCGCCGACGGCGACGGGATGGTGATCTTGGGTGTGCGCTTGGTGTGGGCGGCGACGAACTTGAAATGCTCGAGCATCGGATGGCCGGAAAAGCCGATTTTGCCGGTGACCTTGAGCCCTTCGTTGCGCGTGTTCACGCCGGCAAAGGCGATGCCGGTGTCCATGACGTGCTTGTCGATGCCGTCGAGGCCCCAGAGAAAATCGAGATGCCACCAGGAGCGGCGGAATTCGCCGTCGGTGATCGATTGCAGGCCGACGTCTTCCTGGCGTCTTGATGACGCGCTCGATCTCGCGGTCCTCGACCGCCTTCAGCGCCGCGGCGTCGATCTCGCCCTTGGCGCGCTGCTCGCGCGCTTTCTTCAGCGCGGCCGGGCGCAGCAGGCTGCCGACATGATCGGCGCGGAACGGCGGTTTGGTTCGCTTCATCCCCACACCTCCTCGGCCAGTTCCACGATCATCGCGAGCTTCGCCCATTGCTCGTCCTCGGCCAGGATATTGCCTTCCTCGGTCGAGGCGAAGCCGCATTGCGGCGACAGGCAAAGCTGGTCGAGGGCGACGAATTTCGCGGCCTCGTCGATGCGGCGCTTGAGCTCGTCCTTCGACTCCAGCCGGCCTGATTTCGAGGTGACGAGACCGAGCACCACCGTCTTGCCCTTCGGCACCAACCGCAGCGGCTCGAAGCCGCCGGCGCGGTCGCTGTCGTATTCCATGAAATAGCCGTGCACGTTGATGTCGTTGAACAGGATCTCGGCCACCGGCTCGTAGCCGCCCGACGCCACGAAGGTCGACTGGAAATTGCCGCGGCACAGATGCATGGCGATGGTCATGTCGGCGGGCACGTCGGAGATCGCCGCGTTGATCATGCCGGCATAGATCGATGGCAGTTGCTCGGGATCATCGCCGCGGTTGGCCACCTGCGCGCGCAGCTTGGGATCGCACAGATAGGTGAAGTTGACCTCGTCGAGCTGCAGATAGCGGCAGCCGGCGTCGGCGAAGGCGCGCACGGCCTTGCGGTAGGTCTGCCCGAGATCGCGGTAGAAGTCGCCCATGTCGGGATAGATCGATTCCGGCACCGCGTCGCGGCCGTAGCGGAAATGCAGCGACGACGGCGATGGGATTGTCATCTTCGGCAACGCTGCGTGTGCGCCTGCACGAATTTGAAATGCTCGAGCATCGGATGGCCGGAGAACGCGCCGAGCTTGCCCGTCACGCGCAGCATCATCGGCTTCGGGTTGACGCCCTCGAACTTGATCTTGCGCTCGCCGAGATAGGCCTCGACGCCGGGCAGCGCGCCCAGGAAATCGTAGTTCCAGAAGGCGCGGCGGAATTCGCCGTCGGTGACGGCTTTGAGGCCGATGTCTTCCTGCTGCTTGATGATCGTCTCGATCTCGCGGTCCTCGACCGCCTTCAGCGTCGCGGCGTCGATCTCGCCGTTCTCGCGCTTCGCCCGCGCCTCCTTCAGCGGCGCGGTGCGCAGCAGGCTGCCGACATGATCGGCGCGGAACGGGCGGTCGTTCGTTGCATCGCAGCTCGCCGCATGGCAGCACGCATGGATTCGTCGCGCGCATGACTTCCCCCACACCTCCTCCGCCAATTCCACGATCATGCGCAGCTTGGCCCACTGCTCCTCCTCGGCCAGCACATTGCCTTCCTCGGTCGAGGCGAAGCCGCATTGCGGCGACAGGCAAAGCTGGTCGAGCGCAACATATTTCGTCGCCTCGTCGATGCGGCGCTTGATGTCGTCCTTCGGCTCCAGCCGCCCGCTCTTGGAGGTGACGAGGCCGAGCACGAGCTGCTTGTTGCCCTTGGGGAAATAGCGCAGCGGCTCGAAGCCGCCGGCGCGGTCGCTGTCGTATTCCAGGAAATAGCCGTCGAGCTTGGTGTTGCCGAGCAGCTGCTCGGCGACGAACTCGTAGCCGCCCGAGGCGATCAAGGTGGAGCGGAAATTGCCGCGGCAGGAATGCATGGTGATCGCCATGTCGGCCGGCTTGCCCTCGAGCGCCTCGTTGGTCACGCGCGCGTAGATCGCCGGCAGCTTGTCGGGATCGTCGCCGCGCGCTTTCGATTGCTCGCGCTCCTTCGGATCGCAGATCATCGCCCAGGCGGTGTCGTCGAGCTGCAGATAGCGGCAGCCGGCGTCGTAGAAGGCGCGGATCGCCTTTTGCCAGGTGGCGGCGATGTCGGCGAAGAATTCGTCGTAGTCGGGATAGGCCTCCTTGCTCACCATCGCGCGGCCCTGGCGGAAGTGGAACGTCGACGGCGCCGGGATGGTCATCTTCGGCGTGACGCGGCAGTGCGCTTTCAGGAACTTGAAGTGCTCGATCTGCGGGTGGCCGGTGAAATCGACCTTGCCGGCGATCTTGATCGCCTCGGCCTTGGTATCGACGCCGTGGAATTTGATCGGCGGCGCGCTGATATTTCTCGACGCCCTGCAAGCCCCAGAAGAAATCGAAATGCCACCAGGAGCGGCGGAATTCGCCGTCGGTGGCGAGCTTGAGGCCGACCTCCTCCTGCTTCTTGACGATCTGTCTCGATCTCGCGGTCTTCGACCGCCTTCAGCGCGGCGGCGTCGATCTCGCCCTTGGCGTGCTTGCGCCCGCGCCTCCTTCAGCGGCGCGGTGCGCAGCAGACTGCCGACGTGATCGGCGCGGAAGGGCGGCGTGGTGCGTTGGGTCATGGATGTTTCTCCCGGACATTCGTTGTCTGTCGTCCCGGCGAAGCGACGCCCGGACTTGATCCGGTGGAGCGCCGAGCCGGGACGCGATACTCGCAGTCTATCGAGAGTACACGGCGTACTGGATCCCCGCTTTCGCGGGGATGACGGCATGCTTATTTCCCCCAAACCTCGTTGGCGATCTCGACCACCATGCGCAGCTTGGCCCATTGCTCGTCCTCGGCCAGCACGTTGCCTTCCTCGGTCGAGGCAAAGCCGCACTGCGGCGACAGACAAAGCTGATCGAGCGCGACATATTTGGTCGCTTCCTCGATGCGCTTCTTGATGTCCTCGCGCGGCTCGAGGCGGCCCTGCTTGGACGTGATCAGGCCGAGCACCACGATCTTGTTGCCCTTCGGCAGGAAGCGCAGCGGCTCGAAGCCGCCGGCGCGGTCGGTGTCGTATTCGAGGAAGTAGCCGTCGTAGTTGCACTTGCGCGAACAGGCTCTCGGCCACCGGCTCGTAGCCGCCGGACGAAATGAAGGTCGAGCGGAAATTGCCGCGGCAGACATGGGTGGTGATCGTCATGTCGGCGGGCTTGGCCTGCAGCGCCTTGTTGATGCAGCTTGGTGTAGCTTTCCTGCAGGTGGTCGACGTCGAGGCCGCGCTCGCGCGCCTTCTTCAATTCGTCCTGCGAGCAGAGATAGGCCCAGGCGGTGTCGTCGAACTGCAGGTAGCGGCAGCCGGCGTCGTAGAACGCCTTGATCGCCTTCTGATAGGCCATCGCCAGATCGTCGAAGATGGCGTCGCGGCTGGCATAGGCGTTCTTGCTCACCGCATTGGGCTCGAGCCGGAAATGGAACGTCGACGGCGCCGGGATGGACATCTTCGGCGTCACCTTGGTGTGCGCCTTCAGGAACTTGAAGTGCTCGATCATCGGATGGTTGGAGAAGCCGATCTTGCCGGTGACTGCGGATCGAGCGCGGCTTGGTCTGCACGCCCTGGAACTGGATGCCGTGGTCGAGTTCGTAGATCTCGACGTTGTCGAGCATGCCGTAGAAGTCGAAGTGCCACCACGAGCGGCGGAATTCGCCGTCGGTCGCAAGCTTGCAGCCCGATCTCCTCCTGCTTCTTGATGATCTTGACGATCTCGGCGTCCTCGACCTTGGCGAGCTCGGCCGCGCTGATCTCGCCCTTCTCGCGCTTGGCGCGCGCTTCCTTCACCGGTGCGGTGCGCAGGATGGAGCCGACATGGTCGGCGCGAAATGGCGGCTTGGTGCGTTGCGGCATCGTTTCCTCCGCGATTAGTTCCGGTCCCTGGCGGACGGGCTCTTAGTTGCGGATGAGCCATAGCACGGCCGGCGCCGTGTTTTCCATGCGCCGCTTCGCATGCATAGCGTGCGGTTTCAACCGCTCCGCCGAAGGAAAAATAATGCGGGGCGACATCGCCCAGGCCGGCGGCGGCGGCGAGCGCTTCGAGGATGCGGTCGGGCCCGACATTGCCGACGACTTGACCGATCAGCGAGGCCGCGGCGCCCGAGACCAGGCCGCGCAGCGAGGCTGCGACGCCGCAACGTTTGGCATAGCGAAACAGCGCCGGCACGCTGGTCGGTCCCGCCATGCCGACCTTGACCGGGCGCGTGATACCGCAGGCGCGCAACTGCTTGAGCCAGGCCAGAATGCGTTCCGGATCAAACGAGAACTGGCTGACGATGTGCACGCGCAAATCCTGCGCGGCGCAGGCTGCGATCTTCTCGTCGAGCGCGGTTTCCAGCCGCGCGGACGCAATGCGCGGATGGCCTTCCGGATAGGCGCCGATGCCGATCTCCTCGATGCCGGCCTCGCGCAACTTGCCTTTCTGGATCACCGCCAGCGCATCGGCAAACGGGCCCGGCGGATCGATGTCGCCGCCGATCACCAGCAACCGCCTGACATCGGCTTCGCCGCGCAAGGCGGCGAGCAATTCCTGCAAATCGGCGGCCGCGCCAATGCGCCGCGCGGCGATGTGGATGACCGGCTCGAGGCCGGCCTTGCGCAGCAAGGCGGCCGCGCCGACCAGCTCTTGCGGCGTGACCGTCGGCACCGCCGAGAAATAGACCGGCGTTTCGCGCGGCATGATATCGGCGAGCGCCGCGATCTCGGCCGCGCCCGGGCGCGTCGCCTCGATGGAGAACTTTTGCGCAAATCCGGCGGTGGGCATGGGCGGGACGCTCGCTCACTCTCGCCTGCGCGAGATCACGAAGCTTTCGTCGTAGAACCACAAGCCGCCGTTCTTCTGCAGCGCTTCGCGCGTCGCCTCGATGTAGCGGCGGTCGCTATTGACGTCGGACAGGCGGTCGTCCTCGATCTGGGCGACGTAGATCGCCGCGTTCCAGGCGGCGAGCAGCGTCGAGGTGCCGATCGATGAGGAAATCTCCGACGGCAGCGTGTGCATGTCGTAGCGGAACAGCGAGCGCTGGTCGGAATAGGCGTTGAAATTGAGATCGCGGCCGGCCGTACCCAGATCGTGCTTGACCGCCTTGAGCAGGTCATGGCGGCTGTGCACGAACGGATTGTCGTTCGGCCAAACCCGGTGAATGATTTCCATGCCCGGATCGTGCCCGTGGAATGGATCGCGATCATGCGGCCGCCCGGCCCGAGCGCGCGGGCGAGCGGGGCGAGCACGCGCTTGGCCTTGAATTCGAGCGAGGCGCGTGCGCGATAAGGCTGCGAGGCGATGACCAGGTCGTAATCGGCGACGGTGCCGCCGGGCTTGGGCACGATCTGGTCGAGCAGGAATTTGTGATCGGCGCGGTAGATCACCAGGATCACCGGCCGCTCGTAAACCGGGTTGCCGCTCTTCGGCGAAACGCGCGCCTTCCAGTTCTCGCCCAGGAACGGCTCGAGCGCGGTGATCTGCTGCTCGAACGAGTGGGCGCTGGCGCCGTCCATCGCCAGCTCTTTCCACACCAGGCTGGTGGCGGCGGAGAGCGACTTCACCGCCAGCCAGGGCGCCTCGGCATAGGCCAGATTGGTCAGCACCAGCACGGTGGAGGGATGCTCGACAAAACGGTCCGCCATCTTGTGCAGCGTGAGGCGGATATCCTCCAGGCTGATCTCCTTGCCGACGACGTAGAACGGCATGGTCGGGAAGCGGTCGTGCATGGTGCGCATGACGCGCGCCAGCACCGTGCCGTCGCCGAGCCCGGCGTCGAACACGCGCACCGCCGGCGGACGCGGATGCAGATTGGCGAGCTCGAGGCCGACGCGGTTGGCGATCTCCCATTTCTCCGAGCAGGTGTTCACGAACAGCAGATATTTCTGCCGGTTGTCGAAGAAGCGGAAATTGCGGCTGGGATCGTCGTTCGCCTGCCCGGACGCGACCGGCGGCGCCGGCGGCGTCACCGTGGGCAGGCCGGCGGGCGGCGCGTCGAACAGCACGCGGCGGCGCGGCGGCGTGCCGTCGACATTACGCGCCATGAAGGCGCGGATGCGATCGAGCGTATCGGTGGTGATGCGGCCGCCATTGCGCAGCCGGTTGGCGAGCTTGCCGTCGTTGACGGCGCGGCGGCCGAAGGTGGATTCGGCCAAGCCCCGCCGGCGGCAGAATTCGCCGATCTCTTGCAGGATTTGTTCGTTCATGGCGGCGCTTCCCCGGGCGGCTCTGAGCGGCCGTGTTGCGCGTAGCGAACCAAGTCCGCGCCGGAGCGTCAACCACAAAAACGCCTGTGGGAAAGATGGGCAAAGTGGGTGGGCCGCTTCCCTCCAACAAAATAGCCATTATTTTAAGTCAAGCGGCGGCGGCCAGGTGTCAAAGACACTGCGATTTGGGGCATTTGCCCACGATATTGGATTCAATTGTGGGCAGAGTGGGCGCCAGCGGTGCGACCTAGCCCATTCAAATGTCGAAGAAAACCGTCTCGCCGTCGCCCTGCATGCGGATGTCGAAGCGGTAGACGCTTTGACCTCCGCGCGTCTCCTTGTGGGCAAGTAAAGTGCCGCGGCGCCCGGCCGGCACCAGCGCCAGGATCGGATCGGCGGCGTTGGCGGGATCGTCGGCGAAATAAAGCCGCGTATAGACCTGCCGCAGCATGCCGCGCGAGAAGATGCAGACCACGATATGCGGCGCCTGCGGTTTGCCCTCTGGTCCCGGCACCGAGCCGGGCTTGATGGTGTCGAAGACGAAGACCCCATCCTTGTCGGTGGCCGAGCGGCCGAAGCCCGTGAACTTGGCGTTCGGCCGCGGCTTCTCGCCGCGCGCATGGGCGTAGCGGCCTTGGCTGTCTGCCTGCCAGATCTCGATCATGGCGTCATTGATCGGCTTGCCGTCGCCGTCAGTGATGCGGCCCTCGATATGGATCTTCGTCCCCGTGGCGTCCGGCGTGATCAGGTTGGCGCCGATCGTTTCCTTCCAATCGTAGATTGGGCTCGGCTTCCAGTCGCAACGGTTGTGCGGCGCCAGGCCATAGGCGAAAAACGGGCCGACGGTTTGTGATGGGGTGATATCGGACATTAGTGTTTTTCCGTATGCGTTGGTGTCTGTTCGCGGCCGCGCAGCACGATGTCGAAGCGGAAGCAGAGCGCCCAATCGGGAATGGTGTTGTCCAGATCGAAGCTGGAGATCATGCGCGCGCGCGCCTTCTCGTCGGTGACCGAGTTGAAGATCGGGTCGAACGGGAACAGCGGATCGCCGGGGAAATACATCTGCGTCACCAGCCGCGTCAGGAACGATTGCCCGAACACCGAGAAGTGGATGTGGTTCGGCCGCCAGGCGTTCTTGTGATTGCCCCAAGGGTAGGCGCCCGGCTTCACGGTGATGAATTTGTAATAGCCGCTTTTGTCGGTGAGGGTGCGGCCGGCCCCGGTGAAATTCGGATCGAGCGGCGCCGGATGCTGATCGACATTGTGTACGTAGCGGCCGCAGGCATTGGCCTGCCAGATTTCCACCAGCGTCTCGGGCACCGGACGCTTGTCCTCGTCGAGCACATGGCCGTGCACGATGATGCGCTCGCCCAGAGGCTCGCCCTTGTGCTGCTTGGTGAGATCGTTGTCGTTCTCCTGAATCGCATCATGGCCGAAGGCAGGACCCGTGAGCTCGGACAGCGTGTGCGGCACGATGATCAGCGGCTTCGACGGCGAGCGCTTTACCGTCGAGCGGTATTCGGGCGACAGGTGCTTGGGGTAGACGCTCAAGCTTTCGCGCGGATAGATCAGCGACATCGTCATCGTCCTTTCAGCCAACCCGTTCGAGCGCCAGCGACACGCCCTGGCCGACGCCGACACACATGGTGGCGAGCGCCAGTTTGCCGCCGCGTTCGTGCAGCCCATGCGCCGCCGTCAGCACCAGCCGCGCGCCCGACATGCCGAGCGGGTGGCCGAGCGCGATCGCCCCGCCATGCGGGTTGACGTGCTCGGCGTCGTCGGCGAGCCCCAACTGCCGCAGGCATGCTAGCGACTGCGAGGCAAAGGCTTCGTTGATCTCGATCAAATCGTAGTCGCCGATTTTGTGCCCGAGCCGCGCCATCAGCTTGCGGGTGGCCGGCACCGGGCCGATGCCCATGATGCGCGGCGGCACCGCCGCCGAGGCCATGCCGAGCACGCGCGCGCGCGGCGTCAATTTGTGCTCCTTCACCGCGGCTTCCGAGGCGATGAGCAGCGCCGCGGCGCCGTCATTGACGCCGGAGGCGTTGCCGGCGGTCACCGTGCCATCTTTCCGGAACGGCGTTTTCAGTTTGGCGAGTTGCTCAAGGGACGTATCCGGGCGCGGATGTTCATCACGATCGACCAGCACCGGGCCGGCCTTGCCGCCGGCACCTCGACCGGCACGATTTCGGTGGTGAAATAGCCCCGCCGCCTCGCCTCGCCGGCGCGCTGCTGCGAACGCAAGGCAAATTGATCCTGGTCGGCGCGGCTGATCTGGAATTCCTCCGCCACGTTTTCGCCGGTTTCCGGCATGGAATCGACGCCATATTGCTGCTTCATCAGCGGATTGATGAAGCGCCAGCCAATGGTGGTGTCGAAGATCTCCGCCTTGCGCGCGAACGCGTCTTCCGCTTTGCCCTGCACGAAGGGGGCGCGCGTCATCGATTCGACGCCGCCGGCGATGGCGAAATCCATCTCGCCGGCGCGGATCGCGCGCGCGGCAGTCCCGATGGCGTCCATACCCGAGGCGCACAGCCGGTTGAGCGTCACGCCGGGCACACTGCCGGGCAGGCCCGCCAGCAGCAGCGCCATGCGCGCGACATTGCGGTTGTCCTCGCCGGCCTGGTTGGCGCAGCCGTAAAAGACGTCGTCGAGCTTTTCCCAGTCGACATGGGTGTTGCGGCCCATCAGCGCCCTGATCGGCACGGCGGCGAGATTGTCGGTGCGCACTTTGGCGAGCGAGCCGCCATAGCGCCCGATCGGCGTGCGCGCCGCGTCGCAGATGAAGACGTCACGGTTTGTCATTATGCGGCCTCCGCATGGGCGCGGTCGGTGCGGGCGTGCAGATCGCGCAGCACCTCGAGCTCATTGGCGTGTCGGCGCCGGCGTCTGCGCCGACTTTGGCGGCGAATTTGACCGGCCAGCCGGTATTCTCCTGGATCTGCTCGCGCGTGACGCCCGGATGAATCGAGACCACGGTCATTTCCTTGCTGTCGGGATCGGGCGCGAACAGCGCCAGATCCGTGATGAGCTTGGTCGGCCCCTTGGTGGCAACGCCGAGCCGGGCGCGGCTGTCGCCGCCGCTGACATGGCCGATCGACGTGACGAAATCGAGCTTCTCGACGAAGCTGCGCTTGCCCTGCGCCATGATGACGAAGATCTCGCCGCAGGACGTCGCGATTTCCGGCGCGCCGCCGCCGCCCGGCAGCCGCACCTTCGGCTTGTCGTAGGAGCCGACCACGGTGGTGTTGAGATTGGCATATTTGTCGATCTGCGCGCCGCCCAGAAACCCGATCTTGATGCGGCCGCCTTGCAGCCAGTAGCGGAACATTTCCGGCACCGAGACGGTGGTGAGCGCGGTCACGCATAGCTCGTCGTCGCCGATCGACAACGGCAGCACGTTCGGCTTGGTGGCGAGCGTGCCGGATTCGTAAATCAGCGTGATGCCGGGCGCATGGGTGAGGCGGGCGAGATTGGCCGCCGCCGAGGGCATGCCGATGCCGACGAAACATACGTCGTCGTTCTTGAGCGCGCGGGCCGCCGCGATCGTCATCATCTCATTCGGCTTGTAATCGGCCATCGTTCCTCACTCCGCCGCCGTGCGGAACTTGCGCACGTGCTCGGCAAACACGTCGGGACCTTTTTCCAGGACGTTCTGTTTCATCCAGGCGAGGAAACTGTCGCGCTCGCGCGCGATCGCGTCCCATTTCTTGTAGAAGCTGTTGTTGCGCGGATAAAACCCTTGCGCATAGGACGGAAAGGCGCCGCCCGGCACTTCCGACCACGTGGCCGACGGTCCAGTGCGGCAGCACCACCGCGTTGAGGCTGCGGTCGCCCGGCAACTCGTCGACGATCTCCTCCACCGTCACCACCGAGCGCTTGGCGGCGAGCACGGCCTCCTTCTGCACGCCGAGCACGCCCTCGATCATGACGTTGCCGGCGCGGTCGGCGCGCTGCGCATGGATCACCGCCACGTCCGGCCGGTGCGCAGGGATCGCGGCGAGCTTTTCGCCGGTGAACGGGCAGGTGATATATTTGATCTTGGCATTCACCTTGCGGCAGGTCGCCGCCGATATAGCCGCGGAAGATCGCGCAGGGCAGGCCGGCGGCGCCGGCCTCATAGGCATTGGCCATGGCGGCGTGCGAATGCTCCTCGAGCGCGAGCGGCCCCGGCCAGCCGTTCTCGACCGCGTCGCGGAAGCGGTGCAGCGAGCCGACGCCGGGGTTGCCGCCCCATGAAAAGACGAGCTTGGCCGCGCAGCCCATGCCGATGAGCTGGTCGTAGATCAGGTCGGGCGTCATGCGGATCAGCGTCAGGCCCTTGCGGCGCTGGCGGATGATCTCGTGGCTGGCGGCATGCGGGATAAGGTGGGTGAAGCCCTCCATGGCCACGGTATCGCCATCGCGGACGGTGGCCTCGATGGCCTCGGCGAGGGACGAAATACGCGCCATACGAACTGCTTCCCGGTTGCGGTCCCGTATTTACGGCTGGGCACAGGCAGGGTCAAATGGCCGGTCCGACCGCCAAAGGCAGGCCAATGCTGTCTCCCGCGCCGATCTTCACCGTGACCGCCGAGCTCGAGGCCATGATCACGCTGGGCCGCACGCCCTATGGCGAGCGGCGCGTGATCGGCATTCTTGGTGGGACGGTGAAGGGGCCGCAAGCTGAACGGCCGCATCCTGCCGGGCGGCGCCGACTGGCAGATCGTGCGCTCGGACGGCGCAGCCGACATTCAGGCGCGCTATATCATCGAAAGCGACCAAGGCGCGCGCATTGTGGTCAACAGCGCCGGCCTGCGGCACGGCCCGCCCGAGGTGCTGGCGCAGCTGGCGCGCGGCGACAAAGTCGATCCCGCTCGCTATTATTTCCGCACCGTGATGCGGTTTGAGACGGCCGATCCCGCGGCCGACTGGCTCAATCGCATCCTGGCTTTGGCGCGGGGGCAACGCGAGGCGCGCAGCGTGCGGCTCGATGTCTACGAGGTGACCTGACTTTCTTCGGTCGGCCGAATTCCCGCAGCGGATCCATCAGCTGCGTATACCGCTTGTCGTCCGAGATGGTCGGCGAGCAGAGCTTCGTGCTGTTCGGCCAGCCTCTTCATTTTGGCCAGAGCCTTTTCGCCGTCCACGGTCAGGTGCAGACAACGCGAGCGCGCATCGCTACGAGAGGTAAGCCGGGCGATCCATTTGCGCCGTTCCAACTCTTGCAGCAGGCGGGAGAGACGCGCGCGTTCGATGCCAAGCGTCTGGCCTATCGCCGCCTGCGAACGGCTCGGATTGGCCTCGATGATGAGCAGGACGGAATATTGCGCCGGACGCACCTTAGGGTGTCCAGCTTCTGGATGAAGTTCTGGAACACCCAGATCTGCAGGCGGCGCAGGAAATACCCGAGATGACGATCGAGCTGGCCTAAGCTAAGTTTTTCCTCCCGCGCTGCCGCCGTGCGGCCGTTTGCTTTTGCCGCGCTCGCACCTGGTCGCCGACGCTTCATGGACGCTCGCTGAGTTCGCTTTCGGTGGGTTTTCTTAGCACAACTAGCTTGACGCTGATTGTTGTCAATGACAACATTCTTTCGCAGTCGCCAAGGTCTTCAATGGGTGTCCTCTAGCCCGTCGGCACGATTTACTAACAGCTTTCAAGGTTGAATTGAAGCGCGGCGCTACTTGTACTTCTACTTCATTGGGGAAATTATGGGAGCCTTCGAATGGGCGAGGTGGTCAGCACTAGTTTGAGCGATGGCATCGCAGTGGTGCGCGTCGACAAGCCTCCGGTCAACGCAATGGACCAAAGCGTCCGCGCCGGCCTTTGGCGGGCATTTAGCGAATCGCGGGCAAACCCTGACGTTAAGGCGATCGTGCTCGCCTGCGCCGGCCGGACCTTTATCGCTGGCGCGGACATCAAGGAATTCGACACGGGGATTGCCGAGCCCGGCTATCACGAGGTTTTCCGCCTTATCGAAGACTCCCCAGTGCCCGTGATCGCTGCGATTCACGGCACCGCGCTCGGGGCTGGCACGGAAGTCGCGCTCGCCTGCCATTATCGCGTTGCCGCCGAAGGGGCCTCTTTAGGGTTGCCCGAGCTTTCGCTCGGCATCATTCCTGGCGCGGGCGGCACGCAGCGCATGCCGCGCGCTGATTCCGTTCGAGGCGGCGGCGGACATGATGCTGTCCGGCCGGCCGTTGAACGCAACCCAGGCGAAGGAACTCGGTCTGGTTGATCGGGTGGTCAAGGGCGACGTTACCGAAGGCGCCATCGCCTATGCCAAAGAGCTTGTCGCCGCCGGCGATGGACCGCGCAAGACGCGCGAACGGCCGGTCGTTGGCGCAGAAAAAGTCGCGGAAATGCTGAAGGCCAAGCGCGCACAGGTGGCCAAAACCATGCGCAACCGCCTGTCCCCGATCAAGCTGCTCGACGCATTGCAAGCCGCGGCCGAAAAGCCGTTCGACGAAGGATTGGAAGTCGAAAAGGCGGTGAGCGCCAGCCTAGACACAGGCGACCGAGTCGCGCGCGTTGCGACATTTGTTCTTCGCCGAGCGCGAGGTGCGCAAAATTCCCGGTCTTTCTTCCAGCGTGACGCCGCGGCCGATCGGCCGTATTGGCATCATCGGAGCCGGCACCATGGGCGGCGGCATCGCCATGGCATTCGCCAACGCCGGCTTACCCGTGACCATGGTTGACGCCAGTCAAGAGGCGCTCGACCGCGGCCGCGCCACGATCCGCAAGAACTACGAGCGATCCGTTTCGCGCGGCAGTCTCACTGCCGATCAGATGGACGCGCGCATGAAGTTGATCGCGCTTGCGCTCGATTATGCCGCGGTTTCAACGGCCGATCTCATCATCGAGGCGGTGTTCGAGAATATGGACTTGAAAAAGAAAATCTTTGCCAAGCTTGACCAAGTCGCCAAGCCTGGCGCGATTCTCGGCACCAATACCTCGACGCTCGACATCGACGCGATTGCTGCGGTCACGAAGCGGCCACAGGACGTGATCGGCCTTCATTTCTTCAGTCCGGCGAATGTAATGCCGCTCCTTGAAATCGTGCAGGCAAAAAAGACAGCTGACGATGTGTTGGTGACTGCGCTGGAGATCGCAAAAAAGCTGCGCAAGGTCGGAGTCGTGGCGCAGGTTTGTTACGGCTTTATCGGCAACCGCATGATGGACCCCTATGCGCGAGAGGCTGAGCATTGCGTCCTGGAGGGCGCGACGCCGGAAGAGGTGGATTCGGCACTGGAAGATTTCGGAATGGCGATGGGCATCCTCGCCGTCTTCGACATGGCCGGAGTCGA
Source organism: uncultured Alphaproteobacteria bacterium (assembly GCA_963742375.1). Taxonomy (GTDB): domain Bacteria; phylum Pseudomonadota; class Alphaproteobacteria; order Rhizobiales; family Xanthobacteraceae; genus Pseudolabrys. The sequence goes on along the minus strand of CAVULP010000005.1, from coordinate 515,861 downwards.
CATTGGCCACCTCACCCGCGTGGCGCGTGGCAATGCCTTTGACAACGACCCCACCTTCTATCGGCCGTCGGCAATGCTGACCGAGCGCGGCTGGCTCGGGCAGAAAGGCCGGACGCGGCTACTACCGATACGAGGACGGCAAACGCGTCGTCGATCAGGAAGTTATCACGTTGCTTCATGCCGAAGGCAGTCGTCTCGGCGTGCCGCAGCGTAAGCCGAGTGCCGAGGAAATTTGCGAACGCTGTCTCTACGCAATGGTCAATGAAGGGCGCGCGTATCCTGGAGGAAGGCATCGCCTTTCGCGCCAGCGACATCGACGTCGTCTATACTTCGGGCTACGGATTTCCGCGCTACCGCGGCGGTCCCATGTTCTACGCCGATTCCGTCGGCCTCAAAAAGATCTATTACCGCATTCTCGAGTTCCAGCGCTCGCTCGATTCGCAATACTGGCAACCCGCCCCATTATTGGAAAAGCTGGCTAAGGCTGGATCTTCCTTCGGTCGAGTGGCAGGCCGAACAGGCCCGCTGGCTGAAAGGTAACCCGATGAACAAAGCGTATGTTCCTTACGGCGCGTATTGGTCCACGCCCTTCGCAAAGTGGCAGGGCTCGTTGGTCATCTTCACAGCATGAAGCTCGCAGCCAACGTCGCGCGCGATACGCTGCGGCCAAGAAGTTTCCCGATGGAGGCGATCGACCTCGGAATTCTCGGTATCACTAATCCTCAGCCGAGCAGTTTTTACGGCCTGCCGTGGGTGACCGGGATGATTGGAATTCCCGACGTGCCGGGCCCTACCGTGAGCCAGGCGTGCGCCACGAGCGTGCGTGTCTTGCAGATGGCGGCGGACGAGGTCGGACAGGGATCTGCCGCCTGTGCGCTCACTGTGACCACGGACCGCTGTTCGAATGGCGCAACGCTCGTTTATCCCAATCCAACCGGACCGGGAGGTACAAATCTCACTGAGGCGTGGGTGCTCGATAATTTTAACAATGATCCTTTCGCCATGAACGCCATGATCGACACCGCCGAAAACGTCGCCATGCGTTATCAGATTACCACGGCCGAGCAGCATGCCATCGTGCTGCGCCGCTACGAGCAATATCAGGATGCGCTCGCCGATGACCGCGCCTTTCAGCGCCGCTACATGGTCGATGTGCCAATCACCGATGCAAATTTCCGCAAGACCCACGGGCACGCTCGCCGGCGATGAAGGCGTGTTCGGAGTTACGGCTGAAAGCCTGGCTAAGCTGAAACCGGTGAAGCCGAACGGCACCGTCACCTTCGGCGGCCAAACCCATCCCGCCGACGGCAATGCCGGCATGATCGTGACGACAAAGAGCGCGCCGCCGAGTTGGCCCAGGATAAGTTCATTGAAGTGCAGCTCTTGGGCTTCGGCCAGGCGCGCGTCGAGAAGGGGCACATGCCGATGGCGCCGGTGCCGGCTGCGCGCAGCGGCGCTCAAAGCGGCGGATCTCGACATCAAAGACATCGACGCCGTGAAAACTCACAATCCGTTCGCCGTCAACGACATCGTGTTCGCCCGCGACACCGGCTTCCCGGTCGAAAGAATGAACAACTACGGCTCGTCGCTGATTTTCGGACATCCTCAGGGACCAACGGGGATGCGCAGCGTGATAGAGTTGATCGAAGAGCTCGCGCTCCGCGGCGGCGGCAACGGTTTGTTCACCGGCTGCGCCGCGGGAGATACGGCCATGGCTGTGGTGCTGAATGTCAGCGATTCCCGCAAGCACTGAAGAGTTCTCGGAGCAGCGAATGCCGCGCGCGCGGCGGATCGTGCCGCCGGCCATGGGTCGGCCAGGTTGTTCGAAGATGCGATCAATTCGCGCGCGCCAAGGATAAGATCGTACTTAATGACTATCGGCGGTCGCGCCATGGCTTTGGTCAAACGATGAGAGCCCGGCTCTGTGTCCAGTTCTGCTCCGCCTCGTTCTCGCCGCCGCGCGCCTTTGCGCGCGGTGCGCCTGGGCGCGCCCGATGCCGTGCTCGAGCGCAAAGCCGACGGCACCATTTTTATTCGCACCTCGCAGCCGCTCGGCGCCTATCACAACACGCTGAGCGAACCGCTGGAGAAATGGGCGAAGGCCGCGCCCGAGCGCGTGTATCCTCGGCGCAGCGCGACGCCGACGATCGCTGGCGCAAGCTCAGCTATGCCGCAGGTGCTGGACCAGGTGAAGCGCATTGCCGCCGCGCTGTTGCGGCGCGGGCTGTCGGCCGAGCGGCCGATCGCGATCATCTCCGGCAACGGCATCGAGCACGCGCTGCTTGGCACTGGCCGCCATGGTTGTCGGCATTCCCTATGCGCCGATCTCGCCGGCCTATTCGCTGATGTCGAGCGACTTCGGCAAGCTGCGCATGATGATGGGCCTGCTGACGCCCGGGCTGGTGTTCGCCGCCGACGGCGCGATGTTCGGCAAAGCCATCGGCGCAGCGGTGCCGGAGAATGCCGAGCTGGTGGTGACGCGCAATCCGCCGGCCGGCCGCAAGACAACTCTGTTCGCCGATCTGATCGGGGCCGAGGACGCTGGCGGCGTCGCTGCCGCGCAAGCGCGCGTTTCGCCCGATACCATCGCCAAGTTCCTGTTCACCTCCGGCTCGACCGGCACGCCCAAGGCGGTGATCAACACGCAACGCATGCTGTGCTCGAACCAGGCGATGATCGCAGCGGGTTTTGCGTTCGTCACCGACGAGCCGCCGGTGGTGATGGACTGGCTGCCGTGGAGCCACACCTTCGGCGGCAACCATAATTTCAACATGGTGCTGGTGAACGGCGGCTCGCTCTATATCGACGACGGCAATCCGACGCCGCCGGGCGTGCCGAAGACCGCGCGAAACCTGCGCGAGATCGCGCCCACCATCTATTTCAACGTGCCGAAGGGTTATGAGGCGCTGGTGCCGCACTTCCGCGCCGACGAGACGCTGCGCAAGACATTCTTCAGCCGGCTGAAGGTGCTGTTCTATGCCGGCGCCGGCTTGAACCAGACCACCTGGGACGATCTCACGCAGCTGGCGGTCGAGACCACCGGCGAGCGCATCATCTTCCTGTCGTCGCTCGGCTCGACCGAGACCTCGCCGCTGGCGCTCGCCTGCACCTGGGATTTCGACCGCGCCGGCAATATCGGCCTGCCGTCGCCCGGGGTCGAGCTCAAGCTCGTTCCCAACGAGGGCAAGCTGGAGGCGCGGCTGCGCGGCCCGCATATCACGCCCGGTTATTGGCGGCAGGATGACCTCACGGCTGCCGCCTTCGATGCGCAGGGCTACTACAAGATCGGCGACGCGCTGAAATTCGCCGACCCGAGCGATCCCTTGAAGGGCCTGCTGTTCGACGGCCGCATCGCCGAGGATTTCAAGCTGGCGACCGGCACCTGGGCGAGCGTGGGCCCCTTGCGCGCGCGCTTCATCGATCACTTCGCGCCTTATGTGCGCGACGTGGTGTTCGCCGGTCCCGACCGCGACGACCTCGCCGCGCTGGTGTTTCCCGACATCGAGGCCTGCCGCAAGCTGGCCGGCCTCGGTGCCGGAGGCTGCGCCGGACGCAATCGTGCAGCACGCCGCCCTGCGCGCGACATTTTCCGACATGCTGACGAAGCTTGCGGCCATGAGCCCCGGCTCATCGACGCGCGTTGCGCGCGCGATCCTGATGGCAGAGCCGCCGTCGATGGACAAAGGCGAGATGACCGACAAGGGCTCGATCAACCAGCGCGCGGTGTTGAACAACCGCGCCGCGCTGGTGGACGAACTCTACGCAACGCCATATTCGTCGCGAGTGATTGCGGCCGGAGGAACGTAATGGAACTCAAAGGACACGCGGCCATCGTCACCGGCGGCGCTTCCGGCCTGGGCGCCGCCTGCGCGCGCACGCTGGCCGCCGGCGGCGCCAAGGTCGCGATCGTGGACGTCAATGAAAAGGCCGCCGCCGAGATGGCGATCGACGTCAACGGCATCGCGATTCAATGCGACGTGTCCGACAGCGCCAGCGCGGAAGCCGCGGTGAAGAAAGCCGCCGCCGACCATGGCCCGGCGCGCATTCTGGTCAATTGCGCCGGCATCGGTCCGGCCAAGCGCATCGTCGGCCGCGACGGTCCGATGCCGCTCGCCGACTTCGAGCGCGTCATCCGCATCAACCTGATCGGCTCGTTCAACATGATGCGGCTGGTGGCCACCGCCATGCAGGCGCTTCCTGCGTTTGCCGACGGCGAGCGCGGCGTGATCGTCTCGACCGCCTCGATCGCCGCCTACGAAGGCCAGATCGGGCAGGCCGCCTATTCGTCGTCGAAAGGCGGCGTCGCTTCGCTCACGCTGCCGGCGGCGCGCGAATTCGCCCAGTTCGGCATCCGCGTGCTGGCGATCGCGCCCGGCATTTTCGGCACGCCGATGCTGCGCGCGCTGCCGCAAGACGCGCAAGACTCGCTCGGCGCCGCGGTGCCGTTCCCCAAGCGGCTGGGCGAGCCGCGCGAGTTCGCCGCGCTGGTGATGCATTGCATCCACAATTCCTATCTCAACGGCGAGGTCATCCGCCTCGACGGCGCGCTGCGCCTGGCGCCGCGTTAGCGCATGATTCCGGTCGACTGGAAATCGCTGTTGGAGGCCCCGCCGGGGGCCGGTCCCCGGTCGGGCCACGCCACGCTGTCACGCAACAGCCGCACGGTGCGCATCGAGTGGGGCGACTGCGATCCCGCCGGCATCATCTTCTATCCGCGCTATTTCGAGATTTTCGACGCCTCGACCGCGGCGCTGTTCGAGCGCGCGCTCGGCATGACCAAGCTCAAGCAGCTTAAAGCTTTCAACTTCGCCGGCTACCCGCTGGCGCGCACGCGCGCGCAGTTCAGGCGGCCCACCCGCTTCGGCGACGACGTGGTGGTCGACAGCAAGGTCACGTTCAGCCGCGCCAGCTTCGAGATCGAGCACCGCCTGAGCCTTGACGGCATCCTTTGCGTGGAATGCTCGGAGACGCGGGTCTGGGTGGTGCGCGATGAGGCAACCGGCGGCATCAAATCGCATCCGGTGCCCGACGAGGTGCTGGCGAAGTTCCACACCTAGCCGGCGATCTCCGCCGCAATTCGCTTCAGGACCGCCAGGAACCGCTGGCGCTCGCCGCGCCCGATCAGCCGATCGAGATTGCGCTCATGCCGGCGCGCGCAGGCCGTGAGATCGGCCAGCGTCTTTCTGCCGGCCGGCGTCAAATTGAGCCGGTAGGCGCGCCGGTCGCTGCGCACGCGCTTGCGCGCGACCAGGCCGCGCCGCACCAAATCCTCGACCACCGGCGTGACGCTCGACTTGTCGCGGCCGTTGGCGTGGGACAGCTCGGTCTGGCTGATGCCCGGGTTGCGCCCGATCAGGGTCAGCGTGGCAAAGCGGCCGGGGCTCTCGCCGATCGCCTGCGAGCGGCGCGAGAACGCCTGGAAGCTCGCCTCCTGCGCCATCCGCAAATTGAAGCCGATCCAGCCCGCCAGCGGGCCGAAATTGACCGCTGCGGCAACGGTTTCGCCGTTCCTGGTCAGCCTACGCCTCAGCCTGCGCTCTTTCACCACGGTTTCCCCCGCCCAACGGCCCGGCCCACCGGCAGCATTTAGTTTGACTTCAAACCAACTTTACAAGCGCCGCGATATCCGGCTCAATTGCCGCAAAACTTGGCCATGCGTAGCCAACATATAACCGAGGGAGGACGTCCATGACATTCCGTTTTGCCGGCATTTTCACCGCCGCCGCGTTCGCCGCGCTGCTCTGCGGCGGCGCCACCGCGCAGGCGCAGGAAAAGACCTTCGATCTCAAGATTTCGCACTGGGTGCCGCCGTCGCATCCGCTGCAAAAGGCGCTCGAGGAATGGGGCGCCTCGGTGGAGAAGGATTCCGGCGGCACCATCCACTACAAGGTCTATCCCTCGCAGCAGCTCGGCAAGGCCTTCGACCATTACGACATGGCGCGCGACGGCATCGCCGACCTCACTTACATCAATCCCGGCTATCAGCCCGGCCGCTTCCCGGTCATCGCCGCCGGCGAACTGCCGTTCCTGATGTCGAACGGCAAAGGCGGCTCGGTCGCGCTCGACGAGTGGTACCGCAAATACGCCGCCACGGAGATGAAGGACGTCAAGTTCTGCCTCGCCTTCGTGCACGATCCGGGCGCGCTGCATTTGGTCGACAAGAAGGTCACGGTGCCGGGCGACATCAAGGGCATGAAGATCAGGCCCGCGCAGGGCACCATCGCCGAATTCGTCACGCTGCTCGGCGGCACCAACGTGCAGGCGTCGGCGCCGGAAGTGCGCGACGTGCTGGCGCGTCACGTCGCCGACGCGGTGACCTTCCCGTGGGGCTCGATCGTGCTGTTCGGCATCGACAAGGTGACCAAGTACCACATGGAGTTGCCGTTCTACACCACGACCTTCGCGCTGGTGTTCAACAAGGCCAAGTACAACGCGATGTCGGCCAAGCAGAAGAAGGTGATCGACAATCACTGCACCAGCCAGTGGGCGGCCAAGGTCGCCGGCCCCTGGGCCGACTTCGAGCATAACGGCATCGCCAAGATCAAGGCCGAGGCCGGCCAGGACGTCTACACGCTCACGCCCGCGCAGGTCGCCGAGTGGCGCAAGGCCGCGGCCCCGCTCGAGGCCAAATGGGCCGACGGCGTCAAGAAGGCCGGCGTCGATCCCGCCAAGGCGATTGCGGAACTGCGGGCGGACCTGAAGAAAGAGCACGCGGCCTATTGATGGATGATGCAGCGATGGGACGCGGTCCCGTCGACAGATTCATCGATCTGATCGAGGTGACGGCGGCGGGATTTCTCGCCGTCGTCACCTTGCTCACTTTCGTGTCGGTGATCCTGCGCTATTTCTTTTCCTGGTCGATCCCCGATTCTTACGACTTCACGCGGCTGCTGCTCGGCATCCTGATCTTCTGGGGCATGGCGGTGGCGAGCTATCGCGGCGACCACATCACGGTCGATCTGCTGTGGAGCGCGGCGCCGCCGGCCGCGCGGCGCGCCATGGACGTGTTCGCCGCGCTGGTCATGCTGGTCGCCATGGCCGCCTTCACCTGGATGTTCGCCGAGAAGGTGCTCAACACCCGCGCCGACCATGTCGGCACGTTCGATCTGCGCCAGCCGGTGTGGATCTATTTCTTCATCGCCTGGATCGGGCTCGCCTCCGCCGTGCTGCTGTTGGTGCTGCGCACGGTGCGGCTGGTGTTTTCGCCCGACAAGCTCGCGGCGAAAGGCGAGACACAGGGCTTCGAATGAGCACCGATGCCGTCGCCGTCACAGGATTTCTCGCGCTGTTCGCGCTGATGATGCTGCGCGTGCCGGTCGGCATCGCCATGGGAATGGTCGGCGTGCTCGGCTTCGGCTATCTGATCGGCGACATCGCGCCGGCGCTCAAGCTGCTGTCGCAATCGCCGATCCGCACCGCGACCGAGGCGGAATTCGCCGTCATCCCGCTGTTCCTGCTGATGGGCGCCTTCGCGTCCGCTTCCGGCATGAGCCGCGAACTGTTCCGCGCCTCCAACACGTTTCTCGGCCATCTGCGCGGCGGCCTCGGCATCGCCACCATCGCCGCCTGCGGCGGTTTCGCCGCGATCTGCGGCTCTTCCGTCGCCACCGCCGCCACCTTCTCCAAGGTCGCCTACCCGGAAATGCGCCAGCACGGCTATCCGCAGAGCTTCGCCACCGGCGTGATCGCGGCCGGCGGCTCGCTCGGCATCATGATCCCGCCCTCCACCGTGTTCGCGGTCTACGGGCTGATCACCGAGCAGGACATCGGCAAGCTGTTCATCGCCGGCATCGTGCCCGGCATTCTCGCCGTCGGCATGTACATCGCCACCATCAACATCATCGCCTTCGTGCGCCCGAATTTCCTGCCCAGGGCTCCGCGCCATAGCTGGGCCGAGCGGATGGCCTCGGTGCGCGACATCTGGGCGGTGGTGCTGCTGTTCATCTTCATCATCGGCGGGCTCTATGCCGGCATGTTCACCGCCACCGAAGCCGCCGGCATGGGCGCCGCCGGCGCCTTCATCATCGCGGTGGTGCGGCGCAAGCTCGTCGCGCGCGGATTTCTGGCGCTGCCTGGTGGAATCCTTGCGCACCACCGCCGCGGTGTTCACCATCCTGATCGGCGCGCTGATTTTCGGCTATTTCCTCACCATCACGCAGACGCCGCAGAAGCTGACCGAGTTCCTCACCGGTCTCGGCCTCGGGCCCTACGGCGTGCTGGTGCTGATCATGCTGATGTATCTGGTGCTCGGCTGCATCATGGACGCCATGGCCATGATCATCCTCACCGTCCCGATCATTTTCCCGGTGATCAAGACGCTCGGCTTCGACCCGATCTGGTTCGGCGTCATCATCGTGATGACGGTGGAACTCGGGCTGATCCACCCGCCGGTCGGCATGAACGTGTTCGTCATCAAGAGCGTGATCAAGGACGTCAAGCTGTCCACCGTGTTTTACGGCGTCATGCCGTTCGTGCTGACCGACATCTTGCGGCTTGCCGTGCTGATCGCCTTCCCGATTCTGGCGACCTGGCTGCCCTCGCATATGTGAGGGCGAACAAAGGGGGTAAAAGTCATGTGGAAGAGCGTACTGACGATCTCCGCCGCATTGCTGATAACCTGCGCGCCCGCGCTGGCCGGCAACACGCCGCAGGAGGAAGCCAACAAGAAAGTGGTGCTCGATCTTTATGAGAAAGGCATCAACCAGAAGAATTTCGAGGCGGCCGCCAAGGATTTCGGGCCGCACTACACCCAGCACAATCCGCGCGCTGCCGACGGGCTCGAAGGCTTTAAAGCCTTCATCGGCTTCCTGAAAGCCAAGTTCCCGAACTATCACAGCGAGATCAAGCGCGCCTTCGCCGACGGCGATTACGTCATCCTGCACGTGCACAACGTGCCGGCGCCCGGCGAACGTGGCGCCGCCATCGTCGATATTTTCCGGCTCGAGCACGGCAAAGTGGTCGAGCACTGGGACGTGCGCCAGGAAATTCCGGAGAAATCGGCCAATAACAACACGATGTTCTGATCGCGCAATCCGTGCCTTGGCATGGCCCGCCAGGGCGGCAGGCTCATGATATGATAGTTGGGACCCCAACCATCGGCCGGACCTCATGGAACGCTCGTTCAAGAAGGAAGTGCAGGCGCTGAGACTGGGCGACGGCGAGACCTTCCGCGGCGAAGGCATCCTCGCGGTCACCAAGGCGCTGCTGCAATCGGGCATCTCCTACGTCGGCGGCTATCAGGGCGCGCCGGTCTCGCACCTGCTCGACGTGCTGGTGGACGCGCAAGACATCATGGCCGAGCTCGGCGTGCATCTGGAGACCTGCGCCAACGAAGCCTCGGCCGCGGCCATGCTGGGCGCTTCGATCAACTATCCGTTGCGCGGCGCGGTGACCTGGAAGTCGATCGTCGGCACCAATGTCGCCGCCGACGCGCTCTCCAATCTGGCTTCGCCCGGCGTGGTCGGCGGCGCCATGATCATCCTGGGCGAGGACTACGGCGAGGGCGCCAGCGTCATCCAGGAGCGCTCCTACGCCTATGCGCTGAAGTCGTCGATGTGGCTGCTCGACCCGCGCCCCGATTTGCCGACGATCGTGCGCACGGTGGAGAAGGGCTTCGAACTGTCGGAGGCGAGCCACGCGCCGGTGATGCTGGAATTGCGCATCCGCGCCTGCCACGCCACCGGTGAATTCGCCGCCAAGAATAACCGCAAGGGCGCGGTCTCCGGCTTGAACAAGCTCGCCGGCCCGCCGCGCTTCGAATACGGCCGCCTCGCGCATCCGCCGGTGATCTTCACCCAGGAGAAGCTCAAGGTCGAAGAGCGTCTGCCGGCGGCGCGCAAATTCATCCGCGAACACAAGCTCAACGAGACGATCGCCGGTGACGTCGACGATGTCGGCATCATCGTCATGGGCGGCCTGACCAATTCCGTGCTGCGCGCGTTGGAGCGCATCGGCTTGGCCGACGTGTTCGGCGCCGCGCGCATTCCGCTGCTGGTGCTCAACGTGGTCTATCCGCTGGTGCCGGAGGAGATCCGCGAATTCTGCGCCACTAAGCGCGCGGTATTGGTGGTCGAGGAAGGCAGCCCGGCCTACATCGAAGATGCCGTCAATGTCGAACTGCGCCGCGCCGACATCCAGACGAAAGTCCTCGGCAAGGGACCGTTGCCGCAGGTCGGCGAATATTCATCCGATGCGCTGCTGGAGGGCCTCGCCGCCTTCCTGCAAGCGGCTAAGCCGAAAGGCCTCGACGCCGACAGCCTCGCCGAAAAGGCGCGCGGGCTGTTCGCGCACAAGCCGAAAGCAGCCGGCGCGCTCGGGCCGCTGCCGCCGCGCCCGCCCGCCTTCTGCACCGGCTGCCCGGAGCGCCCGGTGTTCTCCGCCATCAAGCTGATGCAGCGCGAACTGGGCCCGACCCATATCAGCACCGATATCGGCTGCCATTCGTTCGCGACCTTCGCGCCGTTCTCGCTCGGCAATTCCATTTTGGGCTACGGCATGTCGCTCGCCAGCGCCGCCGCGGTGACGCCCAACATGGAGCGCCGCCCGATTGCGATCATGGGCGACGGCGGCTTCTGGCATAACGGCTTGATCACCGGCGTCGCCTCCAACTTGTTCAACAAAGGCGACGGCGTCTTGATCGTGATGCAGAACGGCTACGCCTCCGCCACCGGCCAGCAATACATTCCGTCGAGCGCCACCAGCCGCCCGGGCGTCGCCGCCGGCGTCGATATCGAGCAGACGCTGCGCATCATGGGCGTGAAATGGCTGCGCACGGTGCGCACCTACAGCGTCAGCGTGATGGTCAAGACGCTGAAGGACGCGATGCGCACCGCCGAGAAGGGCCTCAAGGTCATCATCGCCGACGGCGAATGCCAATTGGCGCGCCAGCGCCGCGTGCGCGCCGAGGACGCCGACAAGCTTGCGCGCGGCGCCCGCGTCACCCGCGTCCGCTACGGCGTCGACGAAGAGATCTGCACCGGCGACCATTCCTGCATCCGGCTGTCGGGCTGCCCGTCGCTGACGGTGAAGCCGACGAGCGACCCGCTGCGCACCGACCCGGTGGCGACCGTGATCGAGAGTCTGCGTCGGCTGCGGGCTGTGCGGCGAGGTCGCGCACGCCGCGGTGCTGTGCCCCTCGTTCTACCGCGCCGAAATCGTGCGCAATCCGACCTGGCGCGACCGCTTCATGCACCGACTGCGGCTCAAAGTGATCGGCTGGCTCGGCGGCTACGATGGCAGGGTGGCGGCAAAGGCTGGAACATGACCGCGCAGCGCCCCATCACCATCCTGATCGGCGCGCTCGGCGGCGAAGGCGGCGGCGTGCTGACCAATTGGATCGTGTCGGCGGCCTCCGACGCCGGCTTTCCGGTGCAGTCGACCTCGATCCCCGGCGTCGCGCAGCGCACCGGCGCCACCACGTATTACATCGAGATTTTTCCCGTGCCGGCGCGCGAGCTCAACGGCAAGCGGCCGGTGCTGGCGCTCACGCCCGGCGTCGGCGACATCGACATCGCGGTGACCAGCGAACTCTTGGAAGCCGGACGCACCGTGGCGAACGGCTTCGTCACGCCCGAGCGCACCTTCGTCATCGCATCGTTGAGCCGCTCCTATGCCATGGACGAGAAGATCGCCATGGGCGACGGCCGCTTCGACCAGGACAAGCTCACCGAGGTCATCAAGGCGCATGCGCGCGAGGCCGTGCTCATCGACATGGAGCGGCTGGCGCAGCAGAGCGGCTCGATCGTCAGCGCGGTGATGCTCGGCGCCATCGCCGCTCGCGCAACGCTGCCGGTCACGGCCGAGCAGTTGGAAGCCGCGATCCGCGCCGACGGCAAGCAGGCCGACGCCAATCTGCGCGGTTTCCGCGCCGGCTTGGACGTCGCGCGCGCCAAAGTACAGCCGGCGACAATTCCCGACAGGAAGAAGAACGCCGCCGCCACCCGCCAATCGCTCGAGCAGGCCGTGGCCTGGACCTTCCCGGCGCTGGCGCAGGCGACCGCGTTCGAAGGCGTGCGGCGCCTGGTGCCGTATCAGAGCGCCGGCTACGCGCGGCTCTATATCGATCGGCTCAAGCCGGTGCTCGAAGCCGACGAGGCGGCCGGCGCGCACGGCCGGCTGCTCAAGGAGGTCGCGCGCCATCTCGCCGTACGCATGTCCTATGAAGACGTCGTGCGGGTGGCGCAGGCCAAGATCGCGCCCGCGCGCATGGCCCGCATCGCGCGCGAGGAATTGCGCGTGAAGGACGAGCCGTTTTCGGTGCACGATTTCCTCAAGCCCGGCATCGAAGAGATGTGCCAGCTGCTGCCCTCGTTCCTGGCGCGGCCGATCATGCATGTTGCCGAGCGCCGCGGCTGGCTTGGCCGCGTCCATTTCGGCATGCAGATCAACACGACCTCGATCGCCGGATATTTGCGCTTCCTGCTGCTCGCCAAGCTGCGCGTGCTGCGCCCCTTCGGCCACCGCTACAAGCAGGAGCAGAAGGCGATCGAGGCCTGGCTCGCGCTGATCGTGCAAGCGGCGCGGCAATCGAGCGACCTCGCGCTCGAGATCGCCGAATGCGCGCGGCTGATCAAGGGCTATGGCGACACGCATGCGCGCGGCATCGCCAACTACGCCGCGATCGAGGCGCGCGTGATCGCCCCCGCGCTCGCCGGCCACTTGCCGGTTGCGCGCGCAGCCGATGCGGTTGCAAGCGCGCGCACCGCAGCCCTCACCGATCCGGAGGGCGAAAGCCTCAGCCAATGCCTGGCCGAAATCGAGGGCGGCGCGCGCCTGCCGATGGCGGCGGAATAGGCTCGTTGTCAGGCCTACCCCAGGTCGAGTAAGACTCCCCCACAACAATAACGAACCAAGACGGCCGCCGGCGCGCGGAACTTGGGCCTTGGGGGCGAAACGAGATGGCCGCACCGACCGGACAACGGCCGACGATCGCCGCCGAGGCCTTCCTGCGCGCGCTCGCCGATCACGGCGTCGACTATTTCTTCTGCAATCCCGGCACCGATTTCCCGCCGATCGTGGAAGCCTTCGGCCGCGCCAAGAAAACCAATGCCAAGGTGCCGAAGCCGATCCTGGTGCCGCACGAAAATCTCGCCGTCGCCATGGCGCACGGCGCCTACCTGATGAACGGCCGCCCGCAGGCGGTGATGGTGCACACCACCGCCGGCACCGCCAACTCGCTCAACAATCTGCTCAACCTGGCGCGCGACCGCGTGCCGCTGATCCTCGCCGCCGGTCGCACGCCGATCACCGAGAAAGGCTCGTTCGGCTCGCGCTCGCGCCCGATCCAATGGGGCCAGGAAATGTTCGACCAGGCCGGCATGGTGCGCGAGCTGGTGAAATGGGATTACGAATTGCGCGTGCCCGCGCAGACCGGCGACGTGGTGGCGCGCGCGGTGGAAGTGGCGATGGCGCATCCGCGCGGCCCGGTCTACATCATGCTGCCGCGCGAGCCGCTGTCGGCGCCGTTGTCGGAGCCGACCGCGCCGGTCAAGCCGCGCCCGCTCGCCGCCGATCCCTATCCCGATCCGCGCAGTCTCGCGACGCTGGCCGAATGGATCGCCGCGGCCGAGCGCCCGCTGATCCTCGCCGCCACGCTGCCGGCCGCCGCGGTCGAACGGCTCGCCGCTTTTGCCGAGCGCTGCGCCATTCCGGTGGTCACGCACAATCCGCGCACCGTCTGCCTGCCGTCCAGTCACGCCATGCATTTCGGCTTCGAGCCGGGCGCGCTGCTGGCCGACGCCGACCTGGTGATTGTTCTGGAATCGGACGTGCCGTGGATTCCGCATTTGCAGCATCCGCCCGCCGGCTGCCGCGTCGCTCATATCGCCGAGGATCCGTTCTATGTGCGCTATCCGATGCGCTCCTTCCCGAGCGACATCGCCGTGCAGTCGGGCGTCACGCATGCGCTGGAGGCGTTGGCCGCGGCGGTCGAGCCGCGCCTGCAAATGGCGGAGGCGCGCATCGCCGCCCGCCGCGCGCGGCTGACCGAGCGCATGCGCACCAGGCGCGCGCAGCTCGGAAAGGATTCGGCGGCGGGCGAGCGCATCTCGCCGGAATATCTCTCGCGCGCCATCGGCGAAGCGGTGGGCGAGGACGCCGTCATCTTCAACGAATATCCGCTGCGGCCCGACCATTGCGCGCGCGAGAAGCCGGGCACCTTCTTCGCGCTCGGTCCCGCCGGCGGGCTCGGCTGGGGCTTCGGCGCGGCGCTTGGCGCCAAGCTGGCGGCGCCCGACCACTTCATCGTCGCCACGCTCGGCGACGGCGCCTACATGTTCGGCAATCCGATGGTCGGCCACTGGGTCGCCGCCAAGAACGAATTGCCGATCCTGACCATCGTGTTCAACAACAGCCGCTACGCGGCGGTGCGCCGCGCCACGCTCTCGATGTTCAAGGACGGCGTCGCCGGCGAGACCGACGGCCGCGGGCTCGCCGACCTCGATCCGGCGCCGCCTTATGACGAGATCGCGCGCGCGCAAGGCGCCTATGCCGAGCGCGTGGAAAAGCCGTCCGATTTACCCGACGCGCTGACGCGCGCCCGCGACGCCGTCGTCGGCGGCCGCCGCCAGGCGCTGCTCAACGTCATCACGCCTTACTGACCCGCCGACGAGAAATGCAAGCCAGCACGGAGCAAGCGTAAAATGCGCATCGACGCCTATACCCATTTCATCCCGGAGAAATTCTTCGCCAAGATCGTGGAAAGCCACCATCCCGACATCGGCAAGCGCGTGCGCGAGATCCCCTGCATCCACGATCTCGACGCGCGCAAGAAGGTGGTCGATACCTTCCCCGACTATGCGCAGATTCTGTCCTACCCGATGCCGCCGGTCGAGATTCTGGCCAAGGGCGAGCAGATCAACGAATACGCCAAGTTGATCAATGACGGCTTCGCCGACATCTGCAAAAAAGACCCCGATCATTTCCCCGGCTGGGTGGCGGAGGCGCCGATCGGCGCGCCCGACGCAGGCGCCCGCGAATGCGAGCGCGCGATCAAGAGCGGGGCGCTCGGCGTGCAGATCCACACCAACATCGCCGGCAAGCCGCTCGACCTGCCCGAATTCGCGCCGTTCTGGGAAACCATGAACCGGCTCGGCAAGCCGGTGTGGCTGCACCCGGCGCGCGCCGCCAATTTCCCGGATTATCTCACCGAGCAAAAATCGAAATACGAAATCTGGTGGACCTTCGGCTGGTCCTACGAGACCGCGGCGGCGATGGCGCGGCTGGTGTTCTCCAAGATCATGGACAAGTACCCCAACCTGAAAATCATCACCCACCATTTCGGCGGCATCGTGCCGATGCTGGAAGGCCGCATCGGGCCGGGCTGGGACCAGCTCGGCGCCCGCACCTCGGACGAGGACCTGCACGCGCTGCTTGGCGAGCTGAAGAAGCGGCCGCTCGATTACTTCAAGCATTCGTTCTACGCCGACACCGCGGTGTTCGGCGGCGAGCCGGCGACGCAGTGCGGGGCTGGCCTTCTACGACCTCGACAAGATCGTGTTCGCCTCCGACTGCCCGTTCGATCCGGAAAAGGGCACCATGTACACGCGCGAGACGCTGCGCATTCTCGAGGGCATCGACATGCCGAAGGCCGACAAGGAGAAGATCTGGCACGGCAATCTGGAGCGCATCACGGGGGTGAAATTCAAGACTGTCGCTTTCGTTTCGAGCCATTGCGCGCCTGCGTCTTGCGCGGCTGTTTGCAAGGCGCGGTCAAACTGCGCGCGGTGGACAAACCAAGCATGCCCGGATGGGTTCATCATGCTTGGCGCAAAGGCCGGCTGTGCACCCCAACGCGCCGCGATGCCGTAGCACGGCTCGCACGCCGCGAGCGCCGCCCCGGCGCCAAGCTTCCGCAGCAGCCGCGCCAGCTCGGGCACCGCCGTCTCGGTCGGCTTATCCAAGCGCTTGCCGGCGTCGATCACCGCCACGTCATGGCCGCGCGCGCGCAAGGTCAGCGCCGCCGCACAGCCGGCCGGCCCTCCCCCGATGACGGCGACCTCGACGTTCAACGGGTCACGGCTCCTCTTCGTAGTGATCGCCGTTCTTCACCGTCACGAATTTCAGCTTGTCCCAGTTTGCTTGCATTTGCACGAAGCGCTCCAGGTCGTTTTCTTCGTCTTCGATGTTGAACGAGCGCGTCCATTTCTCCTGCTTCGGCTTGCCCGATGGGTAAGTGTCGTCCGGCCGCTGCGCCGTCCACCACATGAAGAAGTAGGCATTGCCGTCGGTATCGTCGTGCTGCTCCTTGTGGCAGTCGTAGAAGTCGGCCTGCCACGGCAGCGCCATCTGCTGGCTGAAGAAGCCGGTGCCGAATTCGAGCGCGCCGACTCTGAGCGGCGGCGGGGTTTTTTCATCCTCCGGCTCGCGCGCGACTTTGAAGCGGAACGGCTCGCTGTAGACCTCTTTCAGCCGAATAAGCCAGCTCACCTCGATGCCCGGGAAGAACGGCCCGCCGACCGAGTGTTCCAGCGCGGCGCGGTCGAGCTCGTCCGGGGTCGGATCGGACTTGGGCGAGACCGCCGGCTCCGAGCCGGTCCAATCGTTGATGAAATTGCCGGCCGCCCATTCGCGCAGCATCGCGTATTGGATGCGCGTCAGGCTGAACAGGCTGTTCGGCGTCGGCTTGAATTGATCGATGATCATCGCGGTGTAGTTGTCACCCAGACCGCGCGGCATCTTGTTCCATTCGACGGACGTGGCGTCGGGATTGCGCATGTAATTGAAAACGTATTCGCGCAAATCCTTGGCCTCGGCGGCCTGCGGTCCGCTGAGCGTGCTCAATTTTCCCCAATCGGACATCGTCACGCGATGGAACTGCTGCTGTCCCAAGTACGGGATGTGCGTGTCGCGCGCGCCAAGCGCGTGCTGCAACATCGGCAGAATGTCGTTGACGAATGACGGTTTGAAGCCGGCCAAGGACTTGCCGCCGTTGGCTTTCCAGATTTTCTTTTGCTCGATCAGCCGCGCCGTCGCCGGCGTTTTCGGCGCCGACGACGGCACATCCACGTCACGCACGCCGATGTCCCAGATGCAGTCGTACAGCGTCACCACATTGCCGATGCCGGGGGCGAATTTCGGCGGGCCGACAAAAACCCAGGCCGGATCGGCGTCGACGGTCGTGCCATCCTTGAAGCGGATGCGCGCCTTGACCGAGCCGTCGCCGGCGTCTCGAACCATGTGGCCGCCGTCGCTTCGAAGAGCGCAATGCGCGCGCTACGCAGGATGCGGGCGGATCGCCGCGCCTATCGGCGGGAAATGCTCGGATGCAGTCCAGCCATTTGCGCGAGGCGAGCACTTCGTCGTGCTGGGCTGGGCGTTCTCGGCCTGCTCGTCCGCTTCTTTATTGAAGCGGCGAATGACGTCGAAGGCGCGCTGATAGGCGGGCGAGCTCGGATCGTTGGTTCCCGCGTCGAACAAGATCGCCAGCCCGGACTTCTCCAGATCCTGGAAATCGTTGTCAAGACGATCGAACCAATGGTCGGTGTCCAGATAATTGAGCATCGAGCGCTTGAGGTTCGCGCCGTGGCAGGCGACGCAGCCGTCGGGGACGAAGTACTCCTGAATACCGTCCTTGGACGGCGGTAATTCGTTGGCATCGAAACTGGCAGGGAGGGCGAGCGCAAGCTTGTTGCCGTTCGATATCTTGTCGTAATCGAGCCAATACAGGGTGACGATCTTTTCATCCTCATCGGATGCGAGTGGCGCATGCGACGTCTCAACCGACAAGATGACTTGCGTGTTGACCAACTCTTGGCCTTTCTGAAACGGTTTTACGCCCGGATCGGTGAAGATGTTGAACAGCACGATCCCCAAGGCGATGTGTTTCGCGTCCGCGGGCGATCCTGGCCGCGCCTTCAGCCTCACCATCTTGCGCCATCCGAGCTTGCGGGTCGCCGGCGCGTCATGGATGTTGACGATCTTGGGCGCGAAGAAGCGCGACACCAGAATATCGTCCGGGCCGAGCTTGCCGCCGCGCAGCGCGGCGATCAGCCGGTCGCGGTTCTTCAGCGCGTCGGGCGCGAGAAGTTGGTCCGGGTTCATCAGGACGTCGGATGGAAGATCCTGCATGTCGGCGCCGGTAAGGCCGTCGTAGCCGAGGTAGGTCGCGACATCGTCGAGCGTTGTGTCGAAAATCTTCTCGGGCGTCGAAAAACCAATCGCGTCCGGAAGCGAGCGGAAATATTCTTTGGCGCTTTCGGCGGTGCCGGGCGAGACATCGGCCCACGCGCGATTGAGGGCGATGCCGGCGAGCAGCACGAGCCCGATCGTCGCGGCCAGCGCGACACCGCCGCGACCCATCAAACGAGAGCTGCGCATAGCTTGCCTCCTTCGCTAAAGGCCGGCACCCCGAAGCCGGTCGCACGGCATGGCACGATTGCCGAGCAGAAAACCATGAGTTAAATCGACTGGCCGAAAATGCCCGTAAAACGGACCCGATTTACAGGCGACCCCCACCGCCGACCCCTTGGCAAAATAATACACGTGTCACGTGTGCAGGCAACCTGGCTGTTTGCGGCGGCGACGGGGTCGCGGCCGCCGGGCATCCCGGCGCCGGGAGAAATCGCTGCGCTGCACCGGGAGCGGCGCATCGCCACTTGCGGGCCGGGCCCGACCGCACTCGGCCATTGCGCCGCGGTCTGCTAACCTGCGCGCCCATGGCGCTGACGCATCCCTCCGGACTATCCGAGCCCGAGCCGCCGAAAGACGGCGACGGGCGCGTCACGCCCATAGCGTCCGGCGAAGCCGGACGCGTGACTCCCATGATGGAGCAGTACGTCGAGATCAAGGCCGCCAATCCGGACTGCCTGTTGTTCTACCGGATGGGCGACTTCTACGAATTGTTCTTCGAGGACGCGGAAGTTGCCTCGCGCGCGCTCGGCATCATGCTGACCAAGCGCGGCAAGCATCTGGGCGCCGACATCCCGATGTGCGGCGTGCCGGTCGAGCGCGCCGACGAATATCTCCACCGCCTGATCGCGCTCGGCCACCGCGTGGCGGTGTGCGAGCAGCTCGAGGATCCGGCCGAGGCCAAGAAGCGCGGGCCGAAAAGCGTGGTGCGGCGCGACGTGGTGCGGCTGGTGACGCCCGGCACGCTGACCGAGGACACGCTGCTCGACGCCAAGCGCAACAATTATCTGCTCAGCGTTGCGCGCGCCCGGCTGTCGTCGGCGGGCGAGGACGCGCGTTTTGCGCTGGCCTGGATCGACATCTCGACGGCTGAGTTCCGCATCACCGAATGCGACCGGCTATCGCTCGCCGCCGAGATCGCGCGGCTGGAGCCAAGCGAGATCATCGTCTCCGACGCGCTTTACAGCGAGGGCGAGCTCGCGGCGTTCTGGCGTTCGCTGCCCGATGTGACGCCGCTGACGCGCGACGTGTTCGACGCCGCCACCGCCGAGCGGCGGCTGACCTCGTTCTTCGCGGTCGCCACCAGCGAAGCCTTCGGCGCGCTGACGCGGCTGGAGCTGACCGCGGCGGCGGCCTGCGTCACTTACGTCGAGCGCACGCAGATCGGCAAGCGCCCGCCGCTGTCGCCGCCTTTGCGCGAGAGCGCGGGCGCCACCATGGCGATCGACCAGGCCACGCGCGGCAATCTCGAATTGATGCGCACGCTGTCGGGCGAACGGCGCGGCTCGCTATTGGACGCCATCGACCGCAGCGTGACCGCCGCCGGCTCGCGGCTGCTTGCGCAACGCCTGTCGGCGCCGCTCACCGATCCAGCGGCGATTGCGCAACGGCTCGATGCGGTCGGCGCCTTCGTCGAGGATGGCGGCTTGCGCGCCGAGACCCGTTCGCGGCTGGCCGCGGCGCCCGATCTTGCCCGCGCGCTGGCGCGCATCGCCGTCGGGCGCGCCGGCCCGCGCGACCTCGCCGCCATCCGCGACGGCATCCTGGCCGCCGCCGAGCTTGCCCGCGCGCTCGGCGCGCTGAAAGAACCGCCGGCCGAGATCGCGGACGCGATGAAATCCTGCCGGCGCCCGGACGGCATGCTGGCGGCCGAACTTTCAGCCGCCTTGGCCGCCGAATTGCCGGCCTTCAAGCGCGACGGCGGTTTCGTGCGCGAGGGCTATGACACGGCGCTCGACGAGACGCGGCGCTTGCGCGATGAATCGCGCCGCGTGATCGCCGCATTGCAGGCGCGCTACGCCGAGCAAACCGGCGTTCGCGTGCTGAAAATCCGCCACAACAACGTGCTCGGCTATTTCGTCGAAGTCACCGCCCAGCATGGCGACAAGCTCATGGCCGCGCCGCTCAATGCCAGCTTCATCCACCGCCAGACGCTCGCCGGCCAGGTGCGCTTCACCACCACCGAACTGGGCGACCTTGAATCCAAAATCGCCAGCGCCGCCGAGCGCGCGCTCGGGCTGGAGCTGGAGATTTTCGAGCGGCTGGCAGGCAGCGTGATCGCCGAAAGCGAGGCCATCAAGGATTGCGCCGAGGCGCTCGCCCGGCTCGATGTCGCCACCGCGCTCGCTCATCTTGCCGTGGAGCGCGACTATGCGCGGCCGCGCGTCGACGACAGTCTTGATTTCGTCATCGAGGGCGGCCGCCACGCCGTGGTCGAACAGGCGCTGTCGAAAGACGGCACGCCCTTCGTCGCCAATGATTGCGACCTGTCGCCGCCGCCCGAAGCGAAGGCCGGCCGCATCTGGCTGATCACCGGCCCCAACATGGCCGGCAAGTCCACGTTCCTGCGGCAGAACGCGCTGATCGCCATCCTGGCGCAGATGGGCTCGTTCGTGCCGGCGAAGTCGCGCGCGCATCGGCGTGGTCGACCGGCTGTTCTCGCGCGTCGGCGCGGCCGACGATCTGGCGCGCGGGCGCTCGACCTTCATGGTCGAGATGGTGGAGACCGCCGCCATCCTCAATCAGGCAGGCGCGCGCTCGCTGGTTATTCTGGACGAAATCGGCCGCGGCACCGCGACCTTCGACGGGCTGTCGATTGCCTGGGCGACCGTCGAGCATCTGCACGACGTCAACACATGCCGCGCGCTGTTCGCCACGCATTTCCACGAGCTGACCGCGCTTTCCGCGCGCCTTGCGCGGCTGCACAACGCGACGGTGCAGGTGAAGGAATGGCAGGGCGAGGTGGTGTTCCTGCACGAAGTCACCGCCGGCGCAGCCGACCGCTCCTACGGCATCCAGGTCGCCAAGCTTGCCGGCCTGCCGACAAGCGTGATCGAGCGCGCCAAACTGGTGCTCGCCAAGCTCGAGCAAGAGGACCGCGCCGCGCCGAAGGGCTTCGAGGACCTGCCGCTGTTCGCCGCGCCCTCAAGCCGTCGGCCGAAATGCAGGAGGCCGCGCACGATCTGCTCGCCGCGGCCATCGCCGCGCTCAATCCCGACGACCTGTCGCCGCGCGAGGCCATGGAAGCGCTCTACCGGCTGAAAGAGCAATTGGCGAAGACGCATAAAGAGTCATGATGAACGTCGCCGAGAGAACGCGCAGTAACGCGCCGGCGGAGGCGCAACGCTGGCTCGCGAGCTTCGAGGCCGCGCTGCAGGCGCAGGACGCCGCGGCCGCCGCCGCTTTGTTCCTGCGCGGACGGCCTCTGGCGCGACGTGCTGGCCTTCACCTGGACGATCCAGACCGTGTCCGGCCGCGCGGCCATCGAGACAACGCTGCGCGAGACGCTGGCGCGCACGCAGCCAAAGAATTTCCGCATTCCGCCGCGCCGCACGCCGCCGCGCTGGGTCACCCGCGCCGGCACCGAAGCATCGAGGCGCTGTTCGAATTCGAAACCGCGCTTCGGCCCGGGCAACGGCGTGTTGCGGCTGGTGCCCGATCCGCAGGCCAGTCGCGGCTGCGCGCCTGGACGCTGAACACGAACCTGCACGAGCTGCGCGGCCACGAAGAGGAGTTCAAGCGCGCGCGCCGAGCCCGACTGCAACGCGCGACTTCGGCGCCGAGAACTGGAGCGACCGCCTCGCAAGGCAGCGCGCATTCGCCGACCACGATCCCGTCGGTGATCGTGGTCGGCGGCGGCCAGGCCGGCCTATCGATTGCCGCGCGCCTGCACCAGCTCGGCGTCGACACGCTGATCGTCGACCGGCACGAGCGCATCGGCGACAACTGGCGCACGCGCTATCATTCGCTGACGCTGCACAACGAAGTCTTCGTCAACCACCTGCCCTATCTGCCGTTCCCGCCGACATTTCCCGGTCTACATCCCGAAGGACAAGCTGGCGAACTGGTTCGAGTTTTACGTCGAAGCGATGGAGCTGAATTTCTGGACCGGCACCGAACTCGTCGCCGGCAGCTATGACGAGAAGCGCAAGCAATGGTCGGTCACGCTGCAAGCGCGCCGACGGCGCGAACGCGCGTCATGCATCCGCGCCATCTGATCTTTGCGACCGGCGTGAGCAGCATTCCCTACGTTTCCCGATCTGCCGGGCTTCAACGACTTCGCCGGCACCGTGGTGCATTCCGGCGACTTCGCCGACGCCGAGCAATGGAAAGGCCGCAAGGCGCTGGTGCTCGGCACCGGCACCAGCGGCCACGACGTGGCGCAGGAGCTGCACGCGCACGGCGCCGACGTCACCATCATCCAGCGCAGCAAGACTTACGTGGTGAGCCTGAAGGAAGCGCAGAGCGTCTACGCGATCTATTCGGAAGGCATTCCGTTCGACGATTGCGACCTGCTGGCGACCTCGTTGCCCTATCCGGTGCTGCAGCGCTCCTATCAGCTCTCGACCGCCAAGGGCCGCGAGGTCGACAAGGAGCTGCTGGAAGGCCTGGCAGCAGCGCGGCTTCCGGCTGTGGTTCGGCGAGGACGAGACCGGCTTCCAGATGATGTATCTGCGCCGCGGCGGCGGCTATTACTTCAATGTCGGCTGCTCCGAGCTGATCATTTCCGGCGCAATCAAGCTGCTTGCAATTTTCCGACATCGAAAAATTCGTCGCCGGCGGCGCGAAGCTGCGCGACGGCAGCGTGCGTGCCGGCCGAGCTGCTGGTGCTGGCGACCGGCTACAAGAACCAGCAGGACACCGTGCGCGCTTTATCTCGGCGACGCGATCGCCGACACAATCGGCCCGGTCTGGGGCTTCGACGAGGGCGGCGAATTGCGCAACATGTGGCGGCGCACGGCGCAAGCCGGGCTCTGGTTCACCGCCGGCAGCCTCGCGCAATGCCGCATCTTCTCGCGCTATCTGGCGATCCAGATCAAGGCGCTGGAGGAAGGGCTGATCAACGTAGCGCGGCCGAGCCGCCAATTGCGCGCCAGCCACAGCAGCGCGTTCCAGCCGATGCCGACGCTCAGGCCAATCGCATAAGACCACCAGACGCCGATCGGCTCCGCCAGCAGATGCACGGCGAGCAGGCCGAGGCCGAGCCCGATCAGCGGCGCCTGCACATGCGCGGCCACGCTCGCGGTCGCTGGCCCGCCGATGCGCGGATGCAAGATGATGAAGAACGAACCCATCGCCACCGGGAAGAAGGCGAACACGCCGGAGAAATAAGAGCCGATCGAACTGCTCGCGCCGTGACCACGATCACGCAGAGCGTCACCACGCCGGCGCGCCAGGCCAGATCGGCGCCGGAGATCGTCACGCGCTTGACCGCGCCTTCGACGCGAAAGCGCGTGCCGGCCAGATCGCGATCGGATAAATCACCGCGTTGAGCAGCACGGCGCCGGTCGCGCTCCAGTCAAACAGCCGCGCGACGAACACGCCGGCGAGCCACACCAGGAAAGCGCCGCCGAGGGCTCACCGGCAACGAGCGGCGCTGCGCCAGCGCCGGCATAAGTGAGCGCGAACAGCGCGCAGGCGGCATTGGCCACCAGGCTGCCGATGGCACTGTGGGCGATGAACTGCGGCGGATGCTCGAAGGCCAAAATGATCAAGGCGGCGCCGCCCGCGGTCGGCAGCGCGGCGATCAGCGCGCCGATGAACGGCCCGGTGCGCTCGACCACGATCGAGGCCGCCACCACGATGCCGGCGGTCATCGCGATCTTGAGCAGCAGGCCGATCAGGACCATGCCCATCGTTAAACCGGTATGCCGTGCCGGCGCGCGGTCAGCACACCGAGGCCCCAACCGACCGAGGTCGCGAGCGCGAGCGACAAGCCCATGGCCGAGCCGAGCGGCTCGGCGGTAAAGCGCAGCACCACGCAGGCGAAGGCGAAGCCGACCAGGCCGAGCACGGCATTGGCCATCACCGCGGCGGTGGGCGGGCCGCCGACGCGGCGGTGCAGGATCAACATGATGCTGATGAGCACGATCGGAAACACCGCCAGGATTCCGCTGGCGGCGGCGCCGATGCGGAAGCTGAGCGACACCGTGACGCCGACCAGCAGCGCGACGAGGCTCGCGCGCAGCGCCAGATCGTACCAGTAGGTGCGCACCGGCGGGATGCGCACATGGCGCAGCGGGCGCGCCAGCGCGATGCAGGTGCCCAGCACCACGACATTGGTCAGCGCGGCCGTGACAAGCGTCCAATGAATCGCGTGCACGATCGAGGCGAGCGCGAACCAGAGCAACAGCGCGAGCGAGAGGCTCACCGTCAGCGAGCGCTTCTGCGCCAGCAGCGCGTAACTCAGCGCAAAGATCACGTTGACGGCATTGATGGCGAGGCTGGTGACCGCGCTCTGCGCGATGAAATGCGCGTCGTGATCGAGCGCGAGAAACACATAGACCGGGCCGGCGCCGATCGGCAGCGTCGCCACCAGCCCGCCGACCAGGGGACCGGCGCGCTCGGCGGTCACCGTCGCCGCCACCACGAAGCCGGCGGTGACGGCCATTTTCACGACGAGCGTGAGGGCGAAAGAGAGATCGGGGGGCATTGCATTCCCGCCGTCATGCCCGGCCTTGTGCCGGGCATCCACGCCTTGAAACTTGACAGTACCAAAGACGTGGATGGCCGGGATAAACCCGGCCATGACGCATTCCTAGACCCGCTGGATTACCACGTCCACCGGCGGGCCCGTCTTGATGGTCTGATACACCACGCAATAGCGCTCGGTGAGCTTGAGCAATTGGTCGAGCTTGTCCTGCGCCGCGTCGGTGTCGAGATCGAAGCGCAGGCGAATTTCGCGGAAGCCGACCGGCTGCGTCTTTCGCCACGCCGAGCGTGCCGCGGAAATCGAGATCGCCTTCCGCCGACACCGCGCCCGACTTCAGCGGAATGTCGAGCGCGGTCGCCACCGCCTTCAGCGTGACGCCGGCGCAGGCGACCAGCGCTTCCAGCAGCATGTCGCCCGAGCACAGTTCGAGGCCGGAGCCGCCGGTCGCCGGATGCAGGCCGGCGGCCGCAAGCGCGCGGCCGGTTTCGACCTTGCAGGCGATATTGGCGTCGTCGAGCGTGCCCTTGGCCTTCAAGGTGACGACCGCGGCGTTCGGATCGTCCTTGTAGCGCTCCTTGATCGGCGCCTGCATGGCGCGCAATTCATTGCCGTCCATTTCAAACCCTCGATCTCTGCCTCGTCCTCGAGACGCTCGCTCGTCGCTCCTCAGGACGAGGATTGGGTTAGACCCTCATGGTGAGGAGCGGTGCGCAGCACCGCGTCTCGAACCATGAGGCCGATGAATAGCTTACGCCGGCGTCAGCACCACGCGGCCGACGATCTTGCCGGCGCGGAGCTCGCCATGCACCGCGTTGACATCCTCGAGCGGGCGCGTGGCGACCGGCACGTCCGGCATGCCTTTGCTGCGCACCAGCTCCATCAGCTCTTTCATTTCGTGCTGATTGCCGACGTAGGAGCCTTGGATGGTCAGCGCACGCATCGGGATCGGCGGCAGCGACACGGTGAGATCGCCGCCGTAGAGCCCGACGATGATGTATTTGCCGCCCTTGACCAGACTGTCATAGCCCATCCGCGCACTCTCCGACGAGCCGACCACATCGATCACCGCCCAGGCGCCGGCGCCTTCGCTTGTCAGCGTCATGATCTGCTGCACGGCATCCGCCGCCTTGCCATTCACCGTCGCCTTGGCGCCCGCCTTCTTCGCGGCGGCGAGCTTGGCTGTCGTCGATGTCGACGACGATTGCCGAGTGGCCGCCCATCTTCCGATGCAAGGCAAGGCACATCAAGCCGAGGCCGCCGGCGCCGATGATCACGGTCGGCTCGGTCTTCAGCGTCGTCACCTTCTTCAGCGCGCCATAGGTCGTCACGCCCGAGCAGGCGAGCGGCGCCGCGCGCTCGGGCGGCAGATCGCCGATGTCGTGCAGGTAGCGCGGATGCGGCACGATCATGTGCGTGGCATAGCCGCCGTTGCTGAAGACGCCGAGGCTGCGTCATGGCGCGGCACAGATTGTCTTCGCCGCGCAGGCAGGCCGCGCAGGTGCCGCAGCCGATCCAGGGATTGGCCAGCATGCGCTGCCCGACCTTGACGCCTTTCGCATCGGGTCCGAGCGCCACCACTTCGCCGACGTTCTCGTGGCCGAGCGTCACCGGCAGTTTCATGCCGCGGTCGGCCAGACTCATCTTCTTGCCGCCGCCGAGATCGAAATAGCCGTCGGCCAGATGCAGATCGCTGTGGCAGACGCCGGCGGCCAAAATTTTGAGCAGCACCTCGCTGCCCTTGGGCTCCGGCGTCGGCGCCTCGTTGCACTGCAACGGCTGGCCGCAGACGCAGACCTGGAACATGCGCATTCGAATTCCTCCCGGCGTTTGTTCTTGTCGGAATAGCCCGGCCGGCAGGGAACCACAGTCCGCGCCAGCCGTCACCATGCGGCGGGGCCGCCGAATTTTCAGGCACTTCCAGCCCGCCGCCGAATATCTTTGCGCCGGGGCCGTGACTTGCGAGCCCGCCTCCGCTATCCGATGGGACGCATGGCCTCTCTCGCCCTCGAAACCGGCACGCGCGCGACCCCCGAGCATCCGACCCGCGACGCGGGCGAGCTGATCGATGTGCGCGCCGTCACCGCCGACCTGGAAAAAATCGCCAAGGCCCACACCGGCAACGAGCGCGAATTGCGCACGGGCGTGGCGCAGCGGCTTAAAGCCGCGCTGACCGAGGGCCGCGCCAAAGCCGAGCGGTTGTTGCTCAAGGACCGCCACGGCCGCCGCTGCGCCGAACGGCTATGCCGGATGGAAGACGAGATCATCCGCATTTTGTTCGACTTCGCGCGCCAGCACCTCTACCCCTCGCAGAACCCGTCCGAGGCCGAGCGCATGGCGGTGGTCGCCACCGGCGGCTACGGCCGCGGGCTGCAGGCGCCCGGCTCCGACATCGATCTGCTGTTCGTGCTGCCCTACAAGCAGACCGCCTGGGGCGAGTCGATCGCGGAAGCCATT
The DNA here is from genome assembly GCA_963742375.1 of uncultured Alphaproteobacteria bacterium. Taxonomy (GTDB): domain Bacteria; phylum Pseudomonadota; class Alphaproteobacteria; order Rhizobiales; family Xanthobacteraceae; genus Pseudolabrys. The sequence goes on along the minus strand of CAVULP010000005.1, from coordinate 488,629 downwards.
CTTTATTGCCTGTGGGACACCGGCCTGAAGGTCGGCCATGCCACCCGCTCGGTGGACGAATGCATCCGCCAGTCGAAAGCCGACATGACCATCCGCACCGCCATTCTGGAAGCGCGCTTCCTGCTCGGCGACCGCAAGCTGTTCGACGAATTGCAGACGCGCTTCGACCACGAGGTGGTGCGCAACACCGCGCAGCAATTCGTCACCGCCAAGCTGGCCGAGCGCGAGGAGCGCCACCGCCGCGCCGGCCAGTCGCGCTATCTGGTCGAGCCCAACGTGAAGGACGGCAAAGGCGGCTTGCGCGATCTGCATACGCTGTTCTGGATCGCGAAATATGTCTATCGCGTGCGCGAGCCGGCCGAGCTGATCAAGCGCGGCGTGTTCGACAAGCAGGAATTCCAGCTGTTCCGGACCTGCGAGGATTTCCTCTGGTCGGTGCGCTGCCACATGCATTTCGTCACCGGCCGCGCCGAGGAGCGGCTGTCGTTCGACATCCAGCGCGAGATCGCGGTGCGGCTCGGCTACACCGAGCACCCCGGCCAGCAGGACGTCGAGCGCTTCATGAAGCACTACTTCCTGATCGCCAAGGACGTCGGCGACCTGACCGCCATTTTGTGCGCCGAGCTGGAAGACAGCCACGCCAAGTCCGTGCCGGTCTTGAGCCGCGTGATGGCGCGCTTCCGGCGGACACCGAAGCGCGTGCGGCTCGCCGGAGCCGAGGATTTTGTCGTCGACAAGAACCGCATCACGGTCGCCGCCGCCAACGTGTTCAAGCGCGACCCGGTCAACCTGATCCGCGTCTTCCAGCTGGCGCAGAAGCACAATCTCGCCTTCCATCCCGACGCCATGCGCGCGATCACGCGCTCGCTCAAGCTGATCGACGCGACCTTGCGCGACGACGAGGAAGCCAACCGCCTGTTCCTCGACATCCTCACCTCGGAAAACGATCCGGAAACGGTGCTGCGGCGGATGAACGAGGCCGGCGTGCTCGGCCGCTTCGTGCCGGCCTTCGGCAAGATCGTCTCGATGATGCAGTTCAACATGTATCATCACTACACGGTCGACGAGCACCTGCTGCGCTGCATCGGCGTGCTGGCGGAAATCGACCGCGGCGGCGGCGGCGACACCCCGCTCGCCGACGAGCTGATCCGCAAGATTCTGCCCGAGCACCGCAAGGTGCTCTACGTCGCCTTGTTCCTGCACGACATCGCCAAGGGCCGGCCGGAGGATCATTCCATCGCCGGCGCGCGGGTGGCCGAACGCTTCTGCCCGCGGCTCGGCTTTACGGCGGCCGAGACCGAAATCGTTGCCTGGCTGGTCGGCAATCACCTGGTGATGTCGAGCGTGGCGCAGTCGCGCGATCTGTCCGACCGCAAGACCATCGAGAATTTCGCCGCCGTGGTGCAGTCGGCCGAGCGGCTGAAGCTCTTGACCATCCTCACCACCGCCGACATCAAGGCGGTCGGCCCCGGCGTCTGGAACGGCTGGAAGGCGCAGCTCCTGCGCACGCTCTATTTCGAGACCGAGCCGGTGCTGACCGGCGGCTTCTCCGAGGTCAACCGCGCCCAGCGCGTCGCGCTCGCGCAAACCGAGTTCCGCGGCGCCATGCAGGCCTGGCCGGCCGCCGAAGTCGAGGCCTATATCGCCAAGCACTATCCGGCCTATTGGCTCAAGGTCGACCTGCCGCACAAGATCGCGCACGCCGATTTCCTGCGCGCCGCCGACGCCGCCGGCAAGAATCTGGCGACCGCGGTCGCCTTCGACGCCGAGCGGGCGGTGACCGAGTTGACCGTGATGGCGCCCGACCATCCCTGGCTGCTGTCGATCATCGCCGGCGCCTGCGCCATGGCCGGCGGCAATATCGTCGACGCGCAGATCTACACCACCACCGACGGGCGCGCGCTCGACACCATTTCGCTGTCGCGCGAATTCGACCGCGACGAGGACGAGGAGCGGCGCGCCACCAGGATCGCCGATTCGATCGAGAAGGCGCTGCGCGGCGAATTGCGGCTGCCCGACGTGGTGGCCAAGCGCACGCCGCCCAAGGGCCGCATCAAGGCCTTCGCGCTCGAGCCGACGCGTCACCATCAACAACGCGTGGTCGCACCGCTACACCATGGTGGAGATCACCGGGCTCGACCGCACCGGCCTGCTGTATGAGATGACGGCGACGCTGTCCAAGCTCAACCTCAACATCGCCTCGGCCCATGTCGCCACCTTCGGCGAGCGCGTGGTCGACGTCTTCTACGTGACCGACCTGATGGGCGCGCAGATCGCCTCACCCACGCGCCAGGCGGCCATCAAGCGCGCGCTGATCGCGCTGTTTGCGGCGGAGGCGGACGGCAAGCAAGGCAATGCCAAGACTGGCGCCGGTCGCGTAACGTTCGCCCGCCACGTAGTACGAAGCGCGCGATGACACGACTCCCCCGTCGCCATTATCGGTCTCGGCTTGATGGGCGAGGTCTACGCCAAGCGCCTGATCGACGCGGGCATTCCCGTCACCGGCTTCGACATCGACCCCGCGCGGCGCGCCCGGCTCAATGAGATCGGCGGCCGCGCGGTCAATTCGATCGCCGAACTCGCCAAGCCCGCGCGCTGCATCCTCATCGCCGTGTTCTCCACCGAACAAGTCGAGGACGTGATCGAGAACCATTTGCTGCCGGCGCTCGGGGACGGTTCGAACACAATCGTGCTGTGCATGAGCACCTGCGATCCCGACCGGGTGGCGGCCTTGGCCGCCCGCGTTGCCCCGCGCGGCATCCGCTATCTCGACGTGCCGGTGTCGGGCACCAGCGAGCAGGTGCGGCGCGGCGACGGCGTGGCGCTCATCGGCGGCGATGCCAAGATCGCCGACGAGGTCGCCCCAGTGCTGGACGCGCTGTTTGCGCGCCGCTTCCATGTCGGCAAGATCGGCGACGGCGGCCGCGCCAAGCTGGCGGTCAATTTGATCCTCGGCTTGAACCGGCTGGCTTTGGCCGAGGGCCTGGTCTTCGCCGAGCGCCTCGGCCTCGATCCGGCCGCGTTCCTGGACGTGGCCAAGGGCTCGGCGTCCTATTCGCAGGTGATGGAGACCAAGGGGCCGAAGATGGTGCGCGGCGATTTCTCAGCCGAGGGCCGCGCCCGCCAGACCCTGAAGGATGTCCATCTCATGCTCGATCAGGCCAAGGCCGCCGGGCAGACGCTCAAGACGCTCGAACTGCATGCCGAGGTGCTGGAAGCCTGCGTGCGAGCGGGCGAAGCCGACCTGGACAATAGCGTGATCATCAACGAAGTCCGCCGCCGCCGCGTCAAGACTTGAAACGTCGTGCGCTCGCGGGGCCTTGGCCGCCGTTACTCTTCCAGAGCGCGTCGCAGCTTGCGGATGATGACGCCGCGGGCGCGGTCGTCGGCGGCGGCATCGACCGCATCGTTGATGTCGAGGATCAGCTTCGACATGTCGTTGTGCCAATCGAGATTGACCACCGCCTCGGGCGCGAGCCGCCGGCGGTGCGCGGCATCGATCGGCGTCGGCGCCGCGGTGGTGAGCTCGTAAATATCGTCGAGCAGTGGCGTGAATACTTTCGCCGCCGGCACCGTGCGCTCGGCGATGCGGTCGGCAAGCCCGGCGAGCGCCGGCTCCTCGCCATGCACCAGGAACACGCCGCGCTGGATCGGCCGGCGCGCGGCGATCCAGCGCGCCAGCTCCGGGCCGTCGGCATGGCCGGAATATTCGTCGAGCCGGCGGATGCGCGCCGCCACCTTGATTTCCTCGCCCTGGATGCGCACCGCCTTGGCGCCGTCGACGAGGAAACGGCCGAGCGTGCCCTGCGCCTGGAAGCCGACCAGCAGCACGGTCGCCTTGGCGTGCCACAGCCAGCGCTTGAGATGATGGCGGATGCGGCCGGCATCGCACATGCCGCTGGCCGCGATGATGATGTGGAAGCCGGTGAAGCGGGCGATCGCCTTGCTCTCGTCCACCGTCTCGGTGCAGCGCAGATGCGGCGACGACAGCAGCCGCCCGACGTCGACGTCGGATTCCAGGCTCTCGGCATGCTGCCGGAACACTTCGGTGGCGCGGATGGCGAGCGGCGAATCGAGAAAGATCGGCGCCGCCGGAATCTCGCCGCGCTCCATCAGATCCACCAGATCGACGATCAGTTCCTGCGTGCGCTCGACCGCGAAGGCCGGAATGAGCAGTGCGCCGCCGCGCGCCTGCGCCGCGCGCACCTCCGCGGCCAGATGCTGGCGGCGGGACTCGCGCGTGACCGGCGGGCGGTCGTCGTCGCCATAGGTCGATTCGCAGATCACGTAGTCGAGCCCGGTCGGCGCCTCCGGGTCGGGCTGCAGCAGCTTGGCGTCCGGCCCGAGATCGCCGGAGACGAGCACGCGCAGCGGCTTGCCGGCTTTGCCTTCGCCGGCGAACTCGATTTCGATCGAGGCCGAGCCGAGCAGATGCCCGGCGTTCCAGTAGCGCGCGCGCACGCCCGGCATCGGCCTCGAACCAGCGCTCGTAATCCACCGCGCGGAAGGCATCGAGCGAGGCGATGGCGTCGCGCTGCGTGTAGATCGGCGTGACCAGCGGGCGCCCGCGCGCGGCATTGCGCCGGTTGAGCGCCATCACCTCCGATTCCTGGATGCTGCCGGCGTCGGGCAGCATGATAGGAGCACAGGTCGATGGTGCCGCGCGTCGCCCAGATCGGCCCGCGAAAGCCGCCGCGCGTCAGCTTCGGCATCAGGCCGCTGTGATCGATATGCGCGTGGGTCAGCAGCACGCGTATCGATGTCGGCCGGCCGAAACGGAAACGCGCCGTAGTTCAGCGCCTTCAGCGTCTTCGGCCCCTGGAACAGGCCGCAATCGACCAGCAGGCGGCCGGCCGGCGTCTCGAACAGATAGCAGGAGCCGGTCACCGTGCGGGCCGCGCCGCAAAACCGCAGGGTCACGCTCATGCGGCCGACGCTCCTTGCGCAGCGCGGCGGCCAAAATCTGTGTCGAGCGCGATCGCATTGGTCGGATGCGGCACGCTGTCGGTCGATTTGATCGAGCGGATGCCGGCGTCGAACAAGGCGCGCAACAGCTCCGGCGGAAACAGCGCGTGAGTGACGACCGCGTCGATGGTCGTGGCGCCGGCCGCGCGCAGCACCTTGGCGCAGGTCAGCAAGCGTGCCGCCCGAGGACACGATGTCGTCGATCAGCAGCACCGGCCGGTTGGCGAAGCGCGCCGGCTCATCGAAGGCGATCTCGACCGAGCGGTCGCCGCGGCGGCTCTTGCGCGCGACCGCGTGCGTCGAGCGAGAGCATGGCCGCCAGCTCGCTCACCCAAGGGCGCGATTCGTCGTCGGGTCCGACGACGACCGTGTGCGGATCGAGCTTGCCCGCGCGCAGCGCGTCGGCGATCGCCGGCATGGCCGACAGATTGCTCGCGTCGATGCCGGGAAAGACGTCGCCGATGTTCGCGGTGCGGTGCAGATGCGCGTCGACCGTGACGACGCGGTCGAAGGCTTGCGCCAGCAGCTTGCCGACGACCTTCTGGCTGATCGCCTCGCCGTCATGGAACGCCGCGTCCTGCCGCATGTAGCAGAGATAGGGCGCCACCAGCACCAGCCGCCGCGCGCCGCCGCGCCGCAAGGCTTCGCTGGCGAACAGCAGCGCCAGCAGCTTGTCGTTCGGCTGATCGAGCGAGGCATAGACGAGCGTGGTCGCGGCCGCCGGGCCTACCGTGACGCGCAACTCCTCGTCGGGAAAGCGATGGACCTCGATCTCATGCAAGGAAAGTCCGAGCCGCGCCGCAAGCCGCCGCGCCGCCTCCGCAGCGGACGGCAGGCATTGGAGGGCCACCGCGGTCACGGCTTGCGCTCGCCGGACGAACTGTTGCCGACGACATAGCCGGCATCGGCCTTGGCGCCGGCCTGCGCCAGATCGAATTCCGAGTCGTCGAACGCATGGATGCGGTAGAGCGGCTCGCCCTGCTCGCACGCGGTCGCCGATCTTCTTGAACACCTTGATGCCGGCGCCCTTGTCGATCGGCGCGCCGGCGGTGCGCGCCAGCCGGTTGAGCCGCAGGCAGTCGATCGCCTCGACAACGCCGTCGTGGCCGGCCGGAATGTCGGCTTGCAGGTTGCCGAGATCGGTATTGCAGCCGGACGGCCCCTGCGCCTCGATGATCTTGTGCATCTGCTTGAGCGCGGCGCCGCTGTCGAGCAATTCGCGCGCGCGCGCATAGCCGGTGCCGCCGCGCAGCTCCGGATCGTATTCCAGCAGATGCGCGGCGAGCCGCAGCGACTTCTCGCGCAGATCGCGCGGCGCGGCCGGATCGTTCGCCAGCACCGCCATGACATCCTGCGCCTCCAGCACCGGACCGATGCCGTTGCCGATCGGCTGGCGGCCGTCGGTGGTGACCACCTCGACCGCGATGCCGAAGTGATCGCCGACGAATTCGAACAGCTTGCGCAGCCGCATCGCCTCCAGCGGTGCTGGTGACCTTGGCGGCCGGCCCGACCGGCAGATCGATCAAGAGATGGGTCGAGCCGGCGGCGAGCTTCTTCGACATGATCGACGCGACCATCTGCTCGCGCGTGTCGATGGCGAGCGGCCGCTCGACCGAGATCAGGATGTCGTCGGCCGGCGACAGATTGACGTGGCCGCCCCAGACCAGGCAGCCGTGGCACGCGTTCACCACTTCCTTCATCTCGTCGACGCCGAGATCGACGCGTGCCAGCACTTCCATGGTGTCGGCGGTGCCGGCCGGCGAGGTGATCGCGCGCGAGGAGGTCTTCGGAATCGTCAAGCCGTGCGCGGCGACGATCGGCACCACGATCATCGAGGTGCGGTTGCCGGGAATGCCGCCGATGCAGTGCTTGTCGACGACGATTCTGTGGTCCCACTTCAGTTGCGTGCCGGCGTCCGCCATCGCGCGCGACAGCGCGAGCAGTTCGCCGCTGGTCATGAAGCTCGCCGAGCCGATCAGGAAGGCGGCGATCTCCATGTCGGAATAGCGGTAATGCGCAATGTCCTCGATGATCGCGCCGATCTCGGCGTCGCTGAGCACGCGGCCCTGGATCTTGGCGCGCACCGCGTCGAGACTCTCCGGCGGCGTCGCCGGCGTCACAGTGACCGCGCTGCCGGCCGGCTCGGCGAAGCGGCGGAAGGCCGGTTCGGCCAGCCCCAATTCGTCGGGCGCGACCATGCCGTCGTCGGTGAGCAGCAGCGTGGCGAGCAGCGTCTTGGAATTGCTGCGCAGCTCGACGCGCGAGAAGCCGCGGAACACGTCGGGCCGCAACGCGGTCGAGCGCCGCGAGATCACCACCACGTTCTCGCGGCCGGTGTCGAGATTGACGCGCCGGATCTTGAGCTTTGGGCGCAGCGGCGATGCCGGAATGGCGGTCATTTTAGATCCTGGGAATAGACTGGCGGACCATACGCGCGCGCCGCCGGAACCCATTGATCTAAATCACGACTTTGTCTCACTCGGGCGCTTAACGACCCCTTAAACCGGCCCCCTTAGCGTTCCCGGCCGGGGAAACGCAGCAGCGGGTCGCGTATGGCTGGACGGGGACAGACGGGCGGGCGCCGCGAGCCGGTGTTCGATGTGGCTCCCGCCTTGCGGGTCGGCGCGGGCGAGCGGCCGTCCGCGGCTAAGCCAGCGCGGCGGCGCCGGCGCAAGGCGCGCGGCGGGCGCAAGCGCTCGTTCTTCGGCCGCCTGATCTATTGGAGCCTGGTGCTGGGGCTGTGGCTCGGCATCGGCGGCATCGCCACCGTCGCCTGGACCGGGGCGCATCTGCCCGCCGATCCAGTCGCTGGAAATCCCCAAGCGGCCGCCCTCGATCCAGATCGTCGATGTGCGCGGCCGCGCGCTCGCGGTGCGCGGCGACATGGGCGGCGAAATCATCCCGCTGAAGGAACTGCCGAGCTACGTGCCGAAAGCCTTCGTCGCCATCGAGGATCGGCGCTTCTACGAGCATTACGGTGTCGATCCTTGGGGCATCGCGCGCGCCGCCGTTTGCCAACGTCCTGCATCGCGGCGTGAGCCAGGGCGGCTCGACGATCACGCAGCAATTGGCGAAAAATCTCTTTCTGACTCAAGAACGTACGATCCATCGCAAGCTGCAGGAGGTGCTGCTGGCGCTGTGGCTGGAGCGCAAATTCTCCAAGACGCAAATTCTCGAACTGTATCTGAACCGCGTCTATTTCGGCTCCGGTGCCTATGGCATCGAGCAAGCGTCGCAGCGCTATTTCGGCAAGTCGGCAAAGCACATCTCGCTCGCCGAAGCGGCGCTGCTCGCAGGGCTCGTGCGCTCGCCGTCGCGGCTGGCGCCGACGCGCAATTTCAACGGCGCCGAGCACCGCGCCCAGATCGTGCTCAAGGCCATGGCCGAGCTCGGCTTCGTCAGCAAGACGAACGAGCGCACGGCGCTTTCGCATCCGCCGCGCATCGTGGCGCAGGCCGGCAGCGGCTCGATCAACTATGTCGCCGACTGGGTGATGGACGCGCTCAACGACACGCTCGGCCATGTCGATGAGGATATCGTGGTGCGCACCTCGATCGACGGCGCCTTGCAAGCAAATGCCGAGCAGGCGCTCGTCGACGAGCTGGCGCAGAAGGGCGGCAAGGCGGGCGTCGCACAGGGCGCGCTGGTGGCGATGACGCCGGACGGCGCGGTGCGCGCCATGGTCGGCGGCCGCAACTACGCCGAAAGCCAGTTCAACCGCGCGGTCGCCGCCAAGCGCCAGCCCGGCTCGGCGTTCAAGCCCTTCGTCTATCTCACCGCGCTCGAGCACGGCCTGACGCCCGACACGGTGCGCGAGGACAAGCCGATCGCGATCAAAGGCTGGCAGCCGGAAAACTACGGCCGCGAATATTACGGGCCGGTGACGCTGACGCAAGGCGCTGGCGCTGTCGCTCAACACCGTGTCGGTGCGCCTGACCTGGAAGTCGGACCCGCCGCGGTGATCCGCACCGCGCACCGGCTCGGCATCGCCTCGCCGCTCGAACCGAACGCCTCGATCGCGCTCGGCACCTCGGAAGTCTCGGTGCTCGAACTGGTCGGCGCCTATGCGACATTTGCCAATGGCGGCATCGCGATGGCGCCGCATGTGATCGAGCGCATCAACGACGCCAAGGGCAAGCTGCTCTACGCGCGCGACGACCGCCCGCTCGGCCGCATCGTCGATGCCAATGACGTGGCGGATGATGAACGCGATGATGCAGCAGACGCTGCTGATCGGCACCGCGCAAGCGCGCTTCGCTGCCGGGCTGGCCGGCCGCCGGCAAGACCGGCACATCGCCAGGATTTCCGCGACGCCTGGTTCATCGGCTACACCGCGCATCTGGTCACCGGCGTCTGGCTCGGCAACGATGACGGCACGCCGACCAAGCACGTCACCGGCGGCAGCCTGCCGGTGGAAATCTGGAGCCGCTTCATGCGCGCAGCGCACCAGGGCGTGCCGGTCGCTGGCCTGCCCGGCGCCGGCGGCGGCGGCTTCTTCGCAAGCCTGTTCGGCGGATCGCGCGCCCGGCGCCGGCGCCGGCTGCTTCGACGGTCGGCGCGGCGCCGATGCCGCCGGCCGCCGTTCGCCAATGCCACAGCGCCGGCGAACCAAAGCAACGCCAGTCTCGACGGCTGGCTGCTCAACAATCTGTTCGGCCGGCGCTAATGTTGGGCGGCGCGCGCCCGCACGGCGCGCGTCGATAACCACAGCACCAGCGTCGCCAAACCCATCGCGGCCACGACCAGCACAAGCGGCCAAGCGCTGTCGCCGAGCAACACGCCGACCACCGCCCCGCACAACGCCGCCGCGCTTTGCTGGGTGAAGCCGAACAGCGAGGAAGCCGCGCCCGCGCGCTCGGGAAACGGCGTCATGGCGCCGGCGATCGATTGCGACAGCACCATGCCGAGGCCGGCAAGATAGACCGCGATCGGCAGCACCAGCGAGACTGCCGAAGTCAGCCCGCACGCGACGGCCGCCACCATGCCGAGGCCGCCGGCCGCGCAGGCGCAAGCGCCGAGCCCGAGCATGCCGTCGAGCCCAAGCCGGGTCACCAACCGCGCCGACAGCGCCGATCCGCTCATGTATCCGATGGAGCCGAGCGCGAAGGCCACGCCGAAATCGAACGGCGACAGGTCGATAGAGATTCTGCAGGACGAATGACGCGCCGGATATCCAGGCGAACAAACCCGCGAAGCTAAACGCGCCGAGCCCGAGATAGGCCAGATAGGCCGGGCTGCGCGCAAGCACGCCGAACGACTTGAACATTGATCGCAACGAGAACGGCTCGGCCGCGCGGCTGGCGAGCGTTTCCGGCAGCAGCAGCCAGACCACGGCGGCGCCAGCCGCGCCGGACATCAGCAGCGTCACAAAAACCGAGCGCCAGCCAAACCCCGTCTGCAGGACGCCGCCGACGACCGGCGCGATCACCGGCGCCAGCGCCATGACCGAGGCCATCAGCGACAGCTCGCGGCCGGCGCGGGCGCCGGAATAAAGGTCGCGCACAATGGCGCGCGCCAGCACGATGCCGCCCGAGCCGCCGATCGCCTGCAAAGCGCGTGCGACAATCAACATGTCGATCGACGTTGAAAGCGCGCAGGCGAATGTCGCCAGGCCGTAAAGCGTCGAGCGCGCCCATCAATACCGGTCTTGCGGCCATGCCGGTCGGAGAGCGGGCCGTAGAAGATCTGGCCGACGGCAAATCCGACCAGATAGGCCGAGAGCGTGAGCTGCACCTGCGCGGTCGAGGCGGAAAGCTGGCGCGCGATGTCCGGCAGCGACGGCAGATACATGTCGGTGGTCAGCGGGCCGATCGCGGTCAAGCCGGCGAGCAGAGCGGTGAGCGCGAAGGTGCCGGGACGCAGCATGAAGGCGAGTGACTAGCGCATGCGCCGCCGCAATGCTAGCGCCGCGCGCGCGCGCCGTCCGGCTGGCCGTAGCGATGCAGATTGGCGCCGTGCACGTCGAGCCAGGTCTTGGCGCGGGTGACGTGCGGACAGATGCGCTCGACCAGCCGCCAGAACCGGCGCGAATGGTTCATCTCGACCAGATGGGCGACCTCATGGGCGGCCAGATAGTCGAGCACGAAGGGCGGCGCGAGAATCAGCCGCCAGGAATAGGACAGCACGCCGGTGGTCGAGCACGAACCCCAGCGGCTCGACTGGTCGCGGATCGACACGCGCTTGATCGCAACGCCGAGCTTTGCTGCCGCCTGGCGGCTGGCGGTTTCGAGATCGCGACTTGGCCTCGCGCTTGAGGAAATCGCGCACGCGCCGCGCCAGATGCGGCGCCGCGCCGGCGACGCACAGCATGCGCTCCTCGCCCGCGCCTTCGATCCAGACCGTGCCGCGCGCGGCCGGGCGATGCACGATGCGGTGATCGATCCCGCGCAGCGGCAGCATGGTGCCGTGCGCGAAGGGCGCCGGCTGCGGCAGCCGGTCGAGCCGCGCCGCGATCCAGCCGCCGTGCTTTTGGGCGAATTCGCGCGCCTGCTTGAGACTGCCGCGCGGCGGCATGGTGAGCACCACTTCGCGCGTGGCGGAATGGATGCGCAGCGTGTAGCGGCGCGCCTGCCGGTGCCGGCGCACGCGCACCAGATAGACCTCGCGCTCGAAAATGATGTTGATGGCCGACGGTTCGCTCGGCCGGCGGTAGAGCAAGGCGCGCAGCGGCATGGGCCTCATCCATCTCGGTGCGGGCCGGGAGGAAAGTGTGCCATAGGCGGCCGGCCGATCGGAATCGCCGCGCCCCAAAAGCCAGGGGATGAGCCTTAGCCGAGCCACGAGATATTGGGCCTCTCCGAAATCGGTTGCGGTCCGGCGGCGGTCAAGGCGCGCCGGTGGACACTTCAACGCAACGTCTACCCGGCAGCGGCCACTTTGGACGGCACCGCGCCGCCGCGGTGCGCGCCGTTGTGCGACAGCACGAAATCGGCGATGCGCGGCGCGATCTCGGCGCGGAAGCGCGAGCCGTTGAACACGCCGTAATGGCCGACGGCGGGCTGCAGGTAATGCGCCTTGTGCTCGGCCGGAATGTTGGCGCAGAGCGCGTGCGCCGCCTTGGTCTGGCCGACGCCGGAAATGTCGTCGTTCTCGCCTTCGACCGTCATCAGCGCGACGCGCTCGATGGCGGACGGATCGACCAGCGGCCGCGATGGGTCATCTCGCCCTTCGGCAGCGCGTGGCGGATGAACACGGTGTCGACCGTCTGCAGATAGAACTCGGCGGTCAGATCCATGACCGCGAGATATTCGTCGTAGAATTCGCGATGCTTCTGCGCCGAGTCGCCGTCGCCCTTGACCAGATGCAGGAACAGGTTGCGGTGCGCCTCGATATGGCGGTCGAGATTCATGCTGACGAAGCCGTGCAGCTGCAGGAAGCCCGGATAGACGTCGCGCATGAAGCCGGGATGCGGGAACGGCACCTTGGTGATGACGTTGCGGCGGAACCAGTCGAGGCCGCGGCTCTCCGCCAGCTTGTTCACGCCGTTGGGATTGACGCGGGTGTCGATCGGGCCGCCCATCAGCATCATGGAATGCGGCACGTAGGGGTCGCTTGTCGGCCTCCATCAGCGCGACCGCCGCCAGCACCGGCACCGACGGCTGGCACACCGCGATCACATGCACGTCGCCGCCGAGCAGGTGCAGCATGGAGATGAGGTAGTCGATGTAGTCGTCGAGATCGAAGCGGCCCTCGGAGAGCGGCACCATGCGCGCGTCGACCCATTCGGTGATGTAGACGTCGTGATTGGGCAGGAAGGTTTCGACCGTGCCGCGCAACAGCGTCGCATAGTGGCCCGACATCGGCGCCACGATCAGCAGCTTCGGCTGCGGCCGCCGCGGCACGTGGCGGAAGGCGCGCTCGAAATGCAGCAGCCGGCAGAACGGCCGCTCCCAGACGCTGGTGATGTGCACCGGCACGCGCTCGCCGCCGACCAAGGTGTCATGGATATGCCATTCCGGCTTGCCGTAGCGGCGCGTCGAGCGCTCGAACAGTTCCATGCCGGCGGCCATCGACTTGCCGTAGGCGGTGTGCGCCAGCGGATTGGCCGGATTTTTGAAGAACAGCCGGGTGGCGTCGGCAAAGGCGCGCGAGGGATTGAGCGCGGCCTGGCCCATTTCGTAGAACCAGTACATCGGCGACGCCAGCAATGGGCCGCTGTCGGCGGGCAGCGTTGCTGCGCCGTCGAATTCACCGATCGCCATTGGTTCTTTCCCCGGCCCCTGCTGCGTTGCAGCAGAGTGTCGTTTTTCTGTCATAGGGTCAACTTTACAGATAAGTTGTTCGCACCTGGTTTACAACGGTTGCCGCCTCAGTAACCAACAGACATCGTTATACTTTTGGCTCTACTCGCCGGTCTGCAGCAGCGAGCCCTGGACCCGCGCGCTCTGCAAAAGCTTGCGGAAGGCGATGACGCAGCCGCGAACAGCACGACATTGAGCGCGAGCGCCTCCAGCATCAGGTCGGCGCGGAACACGTGGTCGATGAGCAGCGCGCGCATGCCCTCGAACACATAGGTCGGCGGCAGCGCCCAGGCGACGTACTGCAGCCAATCGCGGCAGCACCGCCACCGGATAGTAGACGCAGGTGAGCGGCAGGAACAGGAACATGATGGTCCAGGCCAGGCTCTCCGCGCCCATGCCGTTGCGCAGCAACAGCCCGGCGACGAAAATGCCGATCGCCCAGCTGGTCAGAATCAGATTGACGAAGAAGGCGGCGAGCGCGAGGCCGAGCGACCAGAGATTGAAGCCGAAGAAGGCGATCGCGAGCAACGTCACCGGCACCATGCCGATCGGCAAGCCGCACGACGCTCATGATCATCAGCGCGCTGACGAACTCGACCGGCCGCAGCGGCGACATCATCAGGTTGGCGAGGTTGCGCGCCTACATCTCCTCCAGGAACGAGATCGAAAAGCCGAGCTGGCCGCGGAACAGAATGTCCCACAGCAGCACCGCGCCGATGAACACGCCGGCGGCGCGCGCGAAGAAGCCGGCGTTCTGCGACACGTACATCTGCAGGAAGCCCCACATCAGCATCTGCACCGTCGGCCAGTAGATCAGGTCGAGGATGCGCGGCCAGGACGAGCGCAGCAGATACCAATAGCGCAGCACCATGGCGGCGACGCGGTGACGGAGAACGCGAAGCCGCTATCGCTGCCGATCATTGCGCCGCCTCGCGATGCGAGCGCCGGCCGCGCGCGACGTCGAGGAACACCTCCTCCAGCGTCTCGCGGCCGTAGCGCGCGAGCAGATGCGTCGGCGTGTCGTCGTCCTCGATGCGGCCGCGCTTCATGATGATGACGCGCTCGCACAGCCGCTCGACCTCGGTCATGTTGTGCGAGGCGAGCAGGATGGTGGCGCCGTTGCTCGCGCCGATAGCGTTTCGAGCCGCGCGCGCACCCAGTCGGCGGTGTCGGGATCGAGCGAGGCGGTCGGCTCGTCGAGCAGCAGCACGTCCGGCGTGTTGATCAGCGCCTTGGCGAGCGAGACGCGGGTCTTCTGCCCGGCCGAGAGCTTGCCGGTCGGCCGGTCGAGAAATTCGGTCAGTCGAGATCGGCGGCGAGCGCGCCGATGCGCGCGTCGATATCGGCGACGCCGTAGAGCTGCGCGAACACGGTCAGATTCTGCCGCACCGTCAGCCGCGTCGGCATGTCGACGTAGGGGCTTTCGAAATTCATCCGGTGCAGCACCCGGTAGCGCTCGTGCGGCATGGCGGCGCCCAGCACCGTGACGGTGCCGGAGGTCGGCGTCACCAGGCCCATGATCATCGCGATCGTCGTGGTCTTGCCGGCGCCGTTGCCGCCGAGCAGGCCGGTGATCGAGCCGGGCGCAAGCGCGAAACGAAATGCCGTCGACCGCGGCCACGCCCTTGTAGAGCTTGACCAGGCGGTCGACGGCGATGGCGGGCTGGCGGTTGCTGGCGTCCATGGCGACGGCGGCAGATGTGACGCGCCGCCGCGGCAAGCGCAAGCCCCGCGGCCGTGCCGGCCAGATTGGTGCGAGCGGCCGCGAAAGCGTTACATTGCCAGTCATGCCCGGGCTCGACCTTGCGCCAAGCACCATCCGCGCCGCAACGTGCGGCTCGACACGCTGGTGCGGCTGCGCTGGCTCGCGGTCATCGGCCAGACCACCGCCGTGCTGGTGGTCTATTACGGGCTCGATTTTCCGCTGCCGATCTGGGCCTGCCTGGCGGTGATCGCGCTGTCGGCCTGGCTCAACGTGGCGCTGCGCCTGCGCTTCCACATGACGCAGCGGCTCGAGCCCGACCGCGCCGCCTGGCTCCTGGCCTTCGACATCGCCGAACTCGCGGTGCTGCTGTTCCTGACCGGCGGACTGCAAAACCCGTTCGCCTTCCTGTTTCTCGGCCCGGTGCTGCTGTCGGCGACCGCGCTGCCGCCGCGCTTCACGCTGATGCTCGGCGGCTTCGCCGTCGCCTGCGCCACCGTGCTGGTGTTCGTGCATTATCCGCTGCCGTGGGACATCGGAGGATCCGCTGCAACTGCCGCCGATCTACATGATCGGGGTCTGGCTCTCGATCCTGCTCGCCATCGGCTTCATCGGCGTCTACGCGTGGCAGATCACCGAGGAAGCGCGCCAGCTCGCCGACGCGCTCGCCGCGACCGAGCTGGTGCTGGCGCGCGAGCAGCATCTCTCGCAGCTCGACGGGCTCGCCGCCGCCGCCGCCCACGAGCTCGGCACGCCGCTCTCCACCATCGCGGTGATCGCCAAGGAGCTGGAGAACGCGATTGCGCAGAACGCGCCGCACGGCGAGGACGTGCGGCTGCTGCGCGAACAGGCGACGCGCTGCCGCGACATCCTCGCCAAGCTCACCGAATTGTCCGCGAGCGGCGAGCCGTTCGACCGCGAGCCGCTCAGCGCGCTGATCGAGGAAGTGGTGGCGCCGCACCGCAATTTCGGCGTCGAGATCGACGTCGCGCTGGCGAGCGAACGTCAGTCTGAGCCGACCGGCGCGCGCAATCCGGCGATCCTCTACGGCCTCGGCAATCTGCTGGAAAACGCCGTCGATTTCGCGCGCGAGCGCGTGGAGGTGCGGCGCGCAGTGGAGCGAGGACGCGGTCGCAGTCACCATCAGCGACGACGGCCCGGGCTTCGCGCCGGAAATTCATGGACCGCATCGGCGAGCCTTACGTCAGCAGCCGCCGCCGCACTGCGCAAGATGCCGAAGACGAGCCGGCCGGACTGGGGCTTGGCTTCTTCATCGCCAAGACGCTGCTGGAGCGCTCGGGCGCCACGCTCGCGTTCGAAAATCGCGCAATCCCCGAGCGCGGCGCCGTTGTGCGCGTGCGCTGGCGGCGCGAGGATTTCGAGCGGCCATTGACCTTCGCGGCGGCTTGAGATCGCGCGCCATGACGACTATGGTTGGTTTGCGGCGGCGTGACACGAGCGCACCGGAGCGGTGGCAGCATGGATATGGCCATGAACGACGTCGCGGGTCGGGCGGCGAAAGGGACGGTTCCGAGCGAGCGATCGCTGTTGATCGTCGAGGACGACAAGTCGTTCCTGCAGCGGCTGGCCCAGGCGCTGGAGAGCCGCGGCTTTGCCGTCACCACCGCCGAATCGGTCGCCGACGGACTGCTGCAGGTCGAAAAGGCAGCGCCCGCCTTCGCGGTGGTCGACATGCGGCTTGGCGACGGCAACGGGCTCGACGTGATCTCCGCGCTCAAGCGCCGCCGGCCCGAGGCGCGCGGCATCATCCTCACCGGCTACGGCAACATCGCCACCGCGGTGAACGCGGTGAAGCTCGGCGCCGTCGATTATCTCGCCAAGCCGGTCGACGCCGACGACGTGGTCGCCGCGCTGCTCGCGCATCGACGGCCGACAAGTCGAGCCGCCGGAAAATCCGATGTCGGCCGACCGCGTGCGCTGGGAGCACATCCAGCGCATCTACGAATTGTGCGGCCGCAACGTGTCGGAGACCGCGCGCCGGCTCAACATGCACCGCCGCACGCTGCAGCGGATTCTGGCCAAAAGGGCTCCGCGTTAACCCACCTTAGTCCGTCATCCTGAGGTGCGCGCCAGAGGCGCGCCTCGAAGGATGATCGGCCAAATTCTTAAGAGCCTTGGCCGTCGCCCTTCGAGGCTCGCGCTGCGCGCTCGCTCCTCGGGGTGACGGAGCGAGGCTTAGCCCACATCCCCATAAGGCCCGTTCGGGTCGGCGAGCGATTGCAGGCGCAAGGCGGCCGCGCGCGCGAACAGCAGCATCATCGATTTGCGGGTGGCGGCCGGCAGCCGATGCTCGGGCGCCTCGCATTTGAACTCCGCGCCAAAGGCATCGGCCACGATCAGCCCGGTGTCGGGCGGGAAGATCTCGCACGGCACCTCGACCGTGGTGGCGAAGAACAGCCGGTCGCAATGGGCGCGGTAGTCCTGCCACTTCTGATCGGCGCGGAAATCGGCGACCGAGGATTTGATCTCGACGATCCAGAATTCGCCGCCGGCATCGAGCGCCACCAGGTCGGCGCGGCGCCCGGAGGGCAACGCCAATTCGCTCACCACGCAAAAGCCGTGCGCGTGCAGCAGGCGCGCGGCGCCGCGCGCGACCGCCAGCGCGGTTTCCGACTGGCGGCCGTCGATCGGAAATTCGAGCGGTTGTTTGGCGGCGAGCGTCATGATGCGATCTTATCATGCTTTCCGGCGCGCTCGGGAAAGGCCTTGGCAAGCGCCGCGCGGTTCGCGCCGAGCACGCCGCGCTCGGTGATCAGCCCGGTGACGAGGCGCGCCGGCGTGACGTCGAAGCCGTAATTGGCGACGGCTGAGCCGTCCGGCACGACCTGCACCGACACGATGCGGCCGTCTTGGGTCTTGCCGGTCATGCTCGCCACTTCTTCCGGCCCGCGCTGCTCGATCGGGATTTCGGCCACGCCGTCGCTCAGCGTGAAATCGATGGTCGGCGACGGCAGCGCCACATAGAACGGCACCTTGTTGTCGGCGGCTGCCAGCGCCTTCAGATAGGTGCCGATCTTGTTGCAGACGTCGCCATGCGCTGTGACGCGGTCGGTGCCGACGATCACCAGATCGACCAGGCCGTGCTGCATGAGATGGCCGCCGGTATTGTCGGGGATGACGGTGTGCGGCACGCCGTGCTGCCCGAGCTCCCAGGCGGTGAGCGAAGCGCCCTGATTGCGCGGCCGCGTCTCGTCGGCGAAGACATGCACCGGCATGCCCTTGTCGTGCGCCATGTAGATCGGCGCGGTCGCGGTGCCCCAATCCACCGTCGCCAGCCAGCCGGCATTGCAATGGGTGAGCACATTGACGCGCTCGCCTTTTTTCTTGCGCGCGCGATCTCTTCGATCAGCTTGAGCCCATGACGGCCGATCGCCTGGTTGATGGCGACATCCTCCTCGGCGATTTCCGAGGCGCGGCGCAAGGCGGCATCGGCGCGTTCGCCGCGCGGCCGGTTGCGCACCGCCGCCATCATCTCATCGAGCGCCCATTGCAGATTGATCGCGGTCGGCCGCGTCGCCATGCAGCAGCGCGCAAGCGCGCTCGAGATTCTCGTCGGAGGCATCCGCGCGCAGCGCCAGCCAGACGCCGTAAGCCGCGGTCGCCCCGATCAGCGGCGCGCCGCGCACCTGCATGGTCTTGATCGCGTGCGCGGCATCGTCGAGCGTTGCAAGCCGCGCTGTGGCGAAGCGGTGCGGCAAGAGCGTCTGGTCGATAATGCCGACGCTTGCGCCGATCGCTCTCCAGCCAGATGCTGCGCGTGTCTTGGCCGTCGATTTTCATGGTGCAAGAGATAGCGAGGTTGTCGGCGCCGGTGACGCGGATGCGGGCCCTACCGTGGCCGCAAGCCGCCGACAGGAGACCGCTGCATGGCCATCGACTACGAGAAAGAATACGACAACCGCGCCCGCGTCCCCGAACATCCGGAGATTTTCGCGCGCTGGGCGCGCGAGGCCGCGGCCTATCGGCAAGCCGCGCGCGGCGCCGAATTCGGCCTCAAATACGGCCCCTCGCCGCGCCAGATCGTCGACCTGTTCCCGGCCCAGGCCGACGGCGCCCCGCTCGCGATGTTCATCCACGGCGGCTGGTGGCGCACGCTCGAGCCCGCCGCCTTCAGCCAGCTCGCCGCCGGACCCAATGCGCGCGGCGTTTCCGTCGCGGTCGTGGGCTACGATCTGTGCCCGCAGGTGACGATCGCGACCATCATCGAGCAAATGCGCGCGGCGGCCCTGTGGCTGTGGCGCAGGCGCGGCAAACGCATTCTGGCGATTGGCCATTCCGCCGGCGGGCATCTCGCCGCCTGTCTCGCCGCGACCGACTGGACGGCGCTTGCCGCCGACGCGCCCGCCGATCTGGTGCCGGCCGGTTACGCCATTTCCGGCGTGTTCGATCTCACCCCGCTGCCGCAGATTTCGGTCAACCAGGACCTCAAGCTCGATGCTGCGACCGCACGCGCCTGCTCGCCGCTTTATTGGCGCGTGCCGGCGGGGCGCATGCTCGATGCCGTGGTGGGCGCGCTCGAATCGGCCGAATTCTTGCGCCAGAGCCGCATGATCGCGGACGCCTGGCGGCAGGCAAAGGCGCAGACCCGCTACGAGGAGTTGGCCGGCGCCAATCATTTCACCGCGGTCGATCTGCTCGGCAAGGCCGACAGCGCGATGACCGGGCGCGTGGTGGAATTGGCGCAAGCAAGTGCAAGCCAGCCGCGCTCTAGAACCAGTATTTGCGCGCGAAGGCGATGGTGAACAGCGGCGCCGGCGGCCACCACCAGCACGCGCACGATATTCTGCGGAATGACGCGCGCGAGATAGGAACCGGCAAGGCCGCCAACGACGGTGCCCGCCATCAAGGCAAGAGTCGGCGGCCAATGCACCGCGCCCTGCGCGATGAAGACGACGCTGGCGGCAAGCCCGTTGAGGCTTGAGACGAGATTCTTGGCGACGTTGGCGGAGCGATAATCGCCGGCGGTCGCGACGCTGAATACACCGAGCAACAGGATGCCGACGCCAGCGTTGAAATAGCCGCCGTAGAACGACACCGGCAGCAGCACCTTCAGGCTCGACATATTGAATTTGATCTCGTGGCCGCGGTTTGCGGCCCGACGGTGGATATAGGCGCTGATGCGCCCGGAAAAGGCGAAGATCACGGTGGCAAAGCCGAGCAGCAACGGCACGATTGCCGTGAAAACGCGCGACGGCGTCAGCAGCAGGCAGGCACCGCCGAGCGCCGCGCCGGTAATCGAAACGACGATCAGGGTGACGAAATCGCGGTTGAACGGCGGCAGTTGCGAGCGGTCGGCGATCGCGGCGAGGAAAATGCCGGGCATCAGCGACACCAGCACGGTCACGGCCGCCGCCTGCGGCGGCAGCCGGCGGCGACCGCCGCCGGATAGAGCACCACCGCGGCACCGCCGATGATCGAGGCGGTGACGCCGGCGAGCACGCCGGCCCCTGCCAGGAACGCCGCGGTGACAAGGTCCACTAGCGCGCGACCTGTTGAGCGTGCATCGCCGGGCGTTCCGAGCTTGTCATGCCGATGATCCTTTCCGCGCCAGCGCCTTTTACCTACGATGCGCGCATGCGTCATCGCCCCTGTTCTTTGCGGCCCGGGGAGGCCGTCTTCTTTCTTCTCCCCCTCAAACATGAGGGGGACGGCGCGCCGATCGGCGCAACCTAGCTTTAGTGCGCACCCTCTTTCGAAGGTGCGGCGCCTTTCGGCGCGCCATCGCGGCGTTCTCACTCCGGCGCCGGGCCGCGCTTTGCCCACGGACGTTCCGCTCCGCCGAATTTGCGCCCTGCGGGTCCGCGCCGTCGAGCCTGAGCTGACCTCGCAGGCCCCCGTCGGAGCTCCTCGCAGGGGGCCGTTGTACCCCCGGGCGGTGCCCCGGCGCCGCCCGGGTGGGGGAGGAGCGTTCGTCTCCCCCGCGCGGGCGCCGCGTCCTGCTCCATCATCCAGACGCCTCATGATGACGCCCTCGAGCGAGCAGGACACGCGCATCGTAAGAGCGCTTGACGCGAGCGGGGATAAGTTTTCGAAAATTTTTTCTGACGTGGATTTTCAAGGTGTCGCGGCCTCATAACGCGGCGCGCATTCGGGGCCGTTCAGCCTTCGAGGCCAGGCTTCGCCGGGCACCTCAGGATGACGGATGAAAATTTGCGTTGCAGCGCACCGCCCCAAACAAAAACCCCGCCGCGGCGCGCGGCGGGGCTTATCGATGCTCGATCAGGCAGGCGCTCGCGCGGCCGCTCAGATCGCCATTTTCAAGTCCTTGGAGGCGCGGAAGGCGACCTTCTTGGAGGCCTTGATCTTGATCGCCTCGCCGGTCGCCGGATTGCGGCCCATGCGGGCGGCGCGGTTGCGCACCACCAGGATACCGAGGCCGGCGATCTTGACCCGCTCGCCCTTCTTCAGGTGCTTGGTGATCATGCCGATGAGGTCCTCCATCATCTGCAAGCCCTGCTTCTTGGTAAGCTGGTGCTGCTCGGACAAGGCCGCGGCGAGATGGCGGGTGGTGACGGGTTTGGGTTTGGATGGGGCGGCGACCATGGCTGCCATGAGAATTGCTCCTTGGCGCGCATCATGCGCGAAGGTTAAGCACTATGAGATTCGCGCGACTCCGCAAACAGCTAATGCGGGCCGGGCGCCGTTTAAGTCACAGAAAGCTTGATTTTGGCGGTTTTTCCGAGCCCGCCGCCGTTGCCGCTTGGCGCCGTTTCGTCTATCTCAGGGGGCAGGCGCCCGTAGCTCAGCTGGATAGAGCGTTGCCCTCCGAAGGCAAAGGTCGGACGTTCGAATCGTCTCGGGCGCGCCAGTTTTCCGCAAGCGCCGGGCTTGGTCGGCGCGCTCAGCCGAAGCTGCGCACCTCGCTCAAGCCCGGCATGCGGCGCGGCTCCGGCACATAATATTTGCCGAGCTTCACCATCGGCCGCGGCTTGACCACGATCGACATCAGCCGGTCGCACAGCGCCTTGGGCGAGGTCGGCTTGAGCAGGAATTCGTGCGCGCCGTTGGCCAGCGCCTCCACCACGGCGGAGCGCTGCGAGCGATAGGTGAGCATGATGATCGGCAGATTGGGGCGGGGAAAACGCCGGGCGAGCGCACGATGCGCATCACCTCCATGCCGTTGAGCACCGGCATGTCCCAGTCGAGCAACATGACGTCGGGGTCGCAGGTACGGATCGCTTCCAGCGCGGCCAGCCCGTCGATGGCCTCCATCACCGATTTGGCGCCGAGGTTCATCAACATCATGCGCGTCATGCGCCGCATATAGGCGTTGCTGTCGACGATCAGGATGTTGAGACCCTGAATCAGCTTCTCCATCGACTTGTTGGCCAGCGACCGCGACGTATTCGGCATGAAGCGCGCAACCTTTCCTTGACGTGCGGCAAAGCTAGTTCAAAGGTTCTGCAATTTTGCTAAGCGCAATCGCTCAATTTGTCGCAAAAATTCCGCGCGCGCGGGGCTCGCAACGGCCGGGCGGCGGCTTATCTGTGTTGGCTAACGGGGCGTTAAAACGGCAAGACCGCTCATGAAACTGCCCGGTCCCGACCATCCGATCGGCATCGCGCGCAATGCAAAGCGCGTGCGCGTCAGCTTCGCCGGCAAAGTGATCGCCGATTCAACGCGCGCGCTGACATTGCAGGAAGCCGGCTATCCGCCGGTTAACTACATTCCGCGCGAAGATGCCGACATGAGCGCGCTCACGCGCACATCGCACGCCAGCCATTGCCCCTACAAAGGCGACGCCAGCTATTTCATCGATTTCCGTCGACGGCCGCAGTGCCGAGAACGCGGTGTGGAGCTACGAGCGGCCCTACCCGGCGATGGCCGAGATCACGGGGCATCTCGCCTTCTACCCCAGCCGCGTGGACAAGATCGAGGAAGGCTGAGGCCCTCCGCAACGAATTCTCAAGCAAGCTTTGTCATGCTTTCCCCGTGTCGGGGGAGAGTTGCGTGGCCGAGTTCAAGCCGTCTTATCCGCATGACCGCAGCCTGCTGACGATCGGCGCTGTGTGCACCGCCGGCGGCCTCTATTTCGTGCTGGTGGGCTTCGGGCTGGCGCCGCCGCCGAGCCGGATCAACGGCCCGCTCTGGCTCGCGATCTGCGTCGGGCTGGTGTTCCTGGCGGGCGGCGTCATGGTGGCCGTGCGCGGCTGGCTCGGCGTGCCGGACTCGGCTGACCTGCCGGCGGATGCGCCGCGCGCGCTGATCGCTGCGCAATGGATCGCCGTGGTGGCCGCCTGCGCCGGGCTTGCCGCGGCCGCCACCTGGGTCGCCTTCGGCGACGGCCCGCGCCAATTTGTGCTGCCGCTGCCGGTCTATGGCTCGCTCGGCGAATTCATCGGCCGCGCGGCTTTCGGTTTCGGCGCGCTGCTCACCTGGCTGATCACCGCCGCCTTCGCGCGCGCGGGCGCCAAACGGGTTTTCGGGAAGAAGTAATTTTCGTTCATTCCCGCGCAAGCGGGAATCCAGAGACGACCGACGCTCGGAAATTGCCGCCCTGGGTCCCCGCATGCGCGGGGACGAACGGGGAGATGTCAATGCACGCGCGGGCTTTTCAGGAACTTGGCGCGGTCGGATGAATTCACCGACACGTCGAAGGTGACGCCCTCGCGGTAGAGCGTGAGCGGCACCGCGACGCCGGCCTCGCCCAGCGACCAGACCTTGCGGTAGAAGGCGGCCAGGTTCGACATCCGCTCGCCGTTGACCGCCACCACGACGTCGCCGGATTTGAGTTCCGCGCGCGCCGCCGGCCCCTTGGGCGCGATGCCGACGATGACGACCTTGTCCTCGATTTCGGTCGAGTAGAGCCCGAGCCACGGCCGCACCGGCCGCTCGACGCGGCCGAACTTGCGCAAATCGTCGAGGATCGGCTTCACCAGATCGATCGGCACCACCATGTTGAGATGCTCGTCGCGGCCTTCGCGCGCCCGCTCGACCTGCAGCGAGCCGATGCCGCACAATTCGCCCTTCGACGAAATCAGGCCGGCGCCGCCCCAGTTGGGATGCGCCGGATGGGTGAAGATCGCCTGGTCCAGCACGTATTCCCAGTAGCCGGCAAATTCCTGCTTGCCGGCGACTCTGGCGGCCAATGAGCGCGTGCGCCCGCCGGCGCCGCCCATCACCACGCGCTCGCCGATTTCGAGCGCGCTCGAGGAGCCGAGCGGCAGCGCCGGCAGATCGAGGCGTTCGAGCGCCTGCACCAGGCCGAAGCCGGTCTCCGAATCGAGGCCGAGCGCGTGGCCGGGCGCCACGCGGCCGTCGCCATAATGCAGCCAGACGGTTTCCGCTTCGGTGATCAGATAGCCGATGGTGAGCACCAGGCCGTCGTCGATCAGCACGCCGTTGCCGGCGCGCTCGGTGCCGAGCGTGTCGGCGGTGAAGGCGTCGGCCGGGATCAAAGTATGCAGGCCCACGATCGAGGACAGCGCGCGCTCGAGATCGTAGCCGTAATTATCCGCCCGCGGCTGCGCGGCGGCGGGAACCTTCCATTCGAGCAGCGAGGCCATAAGGGCGCTCCTGGTGCCAGTCTCGCCGCGCATCATACGCAAGTCACGGCGCGAGAGAAGCCGTGTTAGTCTATCGCCATGATCCCGCTCTCCATCCTCGATCTGTCGCCGGTGTCGGCCGGCTCAACGGCGGCGCAGGCGCTGCGCAATTCGCTCGACTTGGCGCGGCTGGCCGACCGCCTCGGTTACACGCGCTATTGGGTGGCCGAGCATCACAATCTGCCGGCGATCGCCAGCTCCGCGCCCGAGATCATGATCGGGCAGATCGCGGCGGTGACGGAAAAGATCCGCGTCGGCTCCGGCGGCGTCATGCTGCCCAACCACGCGCCGCTGATGGTGGCCGAGCGCTTCAAGGTGCTGGAGGCGCTTTTTCCCGGGCGCATCGATCTCGGCATCGGCCGCGCGCCCGGCACCGATCCGGCCACCTCCTACATGCTGCGGCGGCGCCAGGGCATCAGCGAGGAGGACGATTTCCTCGAGCGCTTCCAGGAATTGATGCTGCTGGAGACGCGCGGTTTTCCGGAGGGCCACCCGTTCGCCAAGGTGCGCGCCCAGCCGGCGGAGGTGCCGCTGCCGCCGATCTATCTCCTCGGCTCGTCGGACTATTCGGCGCAGCTCGCCGGCCAGATCGGCGCGGCATTCGCCTTCGCGCATCACTTCGCAACCTTCGACGCGGTGGAGGCGATGAAGCTCTACCGCGACAATTTCCGCCCTTCGGGAACGCGCACAAAGCCCTACGCGATCCTGGCGACGCATGTCGTGTGCGCCGACACCGACGCCGAGGCCGAGCGGCTCGCCACCACGGTCGAGCTGAATTTCGTGCGCCGCGCCAAGGGCGAATATCAGCCGCTGGCCTCGCCGGAGGACGCCGCGGCCTACGACTACACCCCGGTCGATCGCGCGCGCATCGCGCAGAACGCGAGCCGCTTGACGGTCGGCTCAGCGGCCACGGTGAAGGCGCGGCTCGCGCCCGCTGATCGCGGCCACCCAGGCCGACGAATTGATGGTGACGACCATGCTGTTCGATCATCGGCGCGCGCGGCATTCCTACGAATTGCTGGCGCAGGCCTTCGCCTGAGCAGCCCCACTCCCCGCATGCGAATTGAGATGCTAGAAAACCGGCGGGCGGCACACCTTCGATCGCGCGTCATTGACAAAAACTGGGAGGTTCCCTTGGGCAAGCAATTCACCCTCACCACCACCGACAAGCATTCGCTCGGCGCCTACCGCGCCGACCCGCAAGGCAAGGCCAAGGGCGGCATCGTCGTGGTGCAGGAGATTTTCGGCGTCAACCACCACATCCGCGCGGTCTGCGACCGCCTGGCGGCGCTCGGCTACGCGGCGGTGGCGCCCGCCGTGTTCGACCGCTTCGTGCGCGATTTCGAATGCGGCTATACGCCGGACGAGATCGCGCATGCGCGCAGCTACCTGGGCAATCTCAACTGGGAGCACATGATGGCGGACGTCGCCGCCGCCAAGGACGACTTGAAGGGCGTCGGCCCGCTCGGCGTCGTCGGCTTCTGCATGGGCGGCACCGCGGCCTTCCTCGCGGCCTGCCGCCTTCCCGGCCTGGCGGCGGCGGTTGCCTTCTACGGCGGCATGATCGGCAAGTTCGCCGACGAGAAGCCGAAATGTCCGCTGCAAATGCATTTCGGCGAGAAGGACGAAAGCATCCCGCTGGCGACCGTCGAGGAGATCAAGAAGAAGCAGCCGCAGGCGGAGACTTACGTCTATCCCGGCGCCGCGCACGGCTTTTATTGCGACGAGCGCGGCAGCTACAACAAGGCCGCCGCCGACCAGGCCTGGGGCCGGGCGACCGGATTTCCTGGCGAAGCATATGAAGTGAGCGGCGAGCGCTCGTGCTACTCGGCTGTCATTGTCCGCGAAGGCGGGCGATCCAGTAATCTCGGCAATGTCGGTGTATACTGGGTCCCCGCCTTCGCGGGGACGACAGGAGAGTTCGCCTAGAACCACCGCTCCTTGACGACGACGGTGTCGCCGGGCTGCAGCGGATAATTGAGCGGCACCTCGCCGGAAAAACGCTGGCCGTTGGCGTTGCGGGTCAACTCGACCGTCTGCTTCTTGGCGCGCGGCGAGAACCCGCCGGCGACCGCGACGGCGTTCTCCGCCGTCATGTTGGGCACGTAAGCGTACTGGCCGGGCGTGGTCACCTCGCCCATGATGAAGAACGGCCGGTAGCTCTCGATCGCCACCGTCACATGCGGCTCGCGCACGTAACCCTGCTTGAGCCGCTCGCCGATCATCTTGGCGAGCGCTTGCGTGGTGTAGCCGCGCGCCGGCACAGCCCCGACCAGCGGCAGGTTCACGTTGCCGCCGGCATCGACCATGTAGCTGCCGGAAATGCCCTCCTGGCCGAACACCGAGACGCGCAGTTTGTCGCCGGCGTCGAGCGTGTAAGGCTGCTGATAGCCGGGCTGCGCATAGGCATAGCCGTAAGGCGCAGGCTGATAGGGGCCGCCCATCGCCTGTGGCGCGCGGCGCCGGCGGCGGACGATATTGCAGCACGTAAGATTGGTAGGGCTGGGATTGGTAGGGCTGCGCCGCATATTGCGGCTGCGCATTGCGGTGCGAATTGAACAGGCCGCGTTCGCTGCTCGGCGCGACTGCGGCTGCGGGCGGCGGCGGCTGATAGACCGGCTGGGCATATTGCGGCGGCGCGTAGGCCTGCTGCGCTGCTTGCGGCGAGCCGAACAGGCCGCGGCTGCCGCTCTGGGCAGAGCGCGGCGAGTTTGCATATTGCTGCTGCCCGGCTTGCGCCTGCACATATTGCGCCGGGCCCGCGTATTGCTGGGGCGGCGTGTATTGCTGCACGACCGGCACCGGCTGACCGGTCTGCGGATCGACCACGTAATAAGTCTGCTGCTGGCGCGCGCAGGCGGCGAGCACGAGCGCAGCGGCGAGTGGCAACAGAAATTTGGCTGTCCGCATCAAAAGCGAATCCGGGCCGGTTACGGAAATTAAGCCCGATTAACGCTTTATATGGTTAAGAAATCCTAACCGAGCGCCCTTCACCTCCCCCTGCAAGGGAAAGGTGGGGGTCTCTTTAATGCGTCGGATTGACCCCCACCCTGACCCTCCCCCTTTCAGGGGGAGGGAAAAGTGAGGCTGCGGCGGGGACGTTAGGCCGAAGCGCCTTGGCTCAATTTCGCCCCCGTCCCGATCGGACAGGACACCCCGGTACCGCCGAGCCCGCAATAGCCGAACGGGTTCTTGGCCAGATATTGCTGGTGATAGTCCTCGGCGAAATAGAACGGCGGCGCATCGACGATCTCGGTGGTCGCCGGCCCAAAGCCCTTCTTCTTCAGCTCGGCCTCGTACATCGCCTTCGAGGCCTCGGCGGCCTGGCGCTGCGCCGGCGTGAACGGGTAGATGCCGGAGCGGTACTGGGTGCCGACGTCATTGCCCTGGCGCATGCCTTGCGTCGGGTCGTGGCTTTCCCAGAAGGTCTTGAGCAGGGTCTGGTAGGAAATCTTCTTGCGGGTCGTAGACCACCAGCACCACCTCGTTGTGGCCGGTGCGGCCCGAGCAGACCTCCTCATAGATCGGATTGGGCGTCAGTCCGCCGGCGTAGCCGACGGCGGTGACGAAGACGCCGTCGCCCAGCTCCCAGAAGCTTTTCTCGGCGCCCCAGAAGCAGCCGAGGCCGAACAAAGCCTTCTCGGTGCCCGCCGGATAGGGCCCTTTGAGCGGGCGGTGATTGACGAAGTGCTCGGCCGCCGTGCGGATTTCGTGGCCGCGGCCGGGCAGCGCGTCCTTGGCGCTGGGGCATGGCAATTTTCTTGAAGCCGAACATGGTTGGTTCTCCTGCAATTGCTGGCAGGAATATAGGCGCCGCCGAGCCTAACCGAAATCGGGCCGCCGATCACGTCTCGGACAGGTCCCCGCACGCCGCCTTCACGCGGACGCGAGTTAGGGCCGGGCGTAGCCGATCAGCGGCCTCTTCTTGCGACCGAGCAAGATGAGGAAAATGCCGAGCACGCCGAGTACGCCCCAGCTCGGCGCCTGCAGGAAGGTCACCATCACCGGGTCCCACAGATAGCCGTTGGCGTAAGGCACGATCAGCGGCTTGAGATGCGCCAGGCTGCCGGCATTGATCAGGTCCCACAGCGCGCGCACGCTGGTGAGATAGAGAGTATTGCCGGCGATCGACTTGGTGCCGTCATAGATCACCAGGATAAAGGCCGCCGCCAGGCAGATCAGGCCGACAAATCGGAACAAAAAACGGATCATGGTCTCAAAGGTCTTTTAAATGCGCCCACCGGGCGCACCGTTACCCTGCGGCGGGCTTGCATTCAACTGTGCGGCTTGGCAGCGGCTTGGCAGCGTTGCAGCGGTTGCGCCCTTCCCTTGAGCAAAGCTTGGCCCTTCCGCTAGGGTCGCCCACGCCGGGCATCACCGGTTGCGTTCCAGGGAGTAACAATGCCCGCCAAGCCCCCCGGCCCCACCAGGCCGACCTTTACCGACCAGGAAGCCCTGCAATTCCATAGCCGCGGCCGTCCCGGCAAGCTGGAGGTCGTCGCCACCAAGCCGATGGCGACCCAGCGCGACCTGTCGCTCGCTTATTCGCCGGGCGTGGCGGTGCCGGTGCTGGCCATCGCCGAGGACCCGAGCCGCGCCTACGACTACACGGTCAAGGGCAATTTCGTCGCCGTCATCACCAACGGCACCGCCATCCTGGGGCTGGGCAACCGCGGCGCGCTTGCCGCCAAGCCCGTGATGGAAGGCAAGGCGGTGCTGTTCAAGCGCTTCGCCGACATCGATTCCATCGATCTGGAAGTCTCCACCGAGGACCCGGACGAGTTCATCAATTGCGTGCGCTATCTCGGCGCCGGCTGGGGCGGCATCAATCTGGAAGATATCAAGGCGCCGGAATGCTTCATCATCGAGCAGCGGCTGCGCGAGCTGCTCGATATCCCGGTGTTCCATGACGACCAGCACGGCACCGCCATCATCTCGGCGGCCGGATTGATCAATGCGCTCGATCTCACCGGGCGCGACATCAAGACCACCAAGCTCGTGTGCAATGGCGCGGGCGCCGCCGGCATCGCCTGCCTGGAACTGCTCAAGGCGATCGGCTTCCGGCCGGAGAACCTGATCCTGTGCGACACCAAGGGCGTGATCTACCAGGGCCGCACGGATGGCATGAACCAGTGGAAGTCGGCCTACGCCATCAAGACCTCGGCGCGCACGCTGGCGGAGGCGTTCAAGGGCGCCGATGTGGCCTTCGGACTTTCGGCCAAAGGGGCTTTCACCGCGGACATGATCAAGTCGATGGCGGCAAAGCCGATTATCTTCGCACTTGCCAATCCCGATCCGGAAATCACCGCCGAGGAGGTGGCGCAAGTGCGCGACGACGCCATCATGGCCACCGGGCGATCCGACTATCCCAATCAGGTCAATAATATTCTCGGCTTCCCTTTCATTTTCCGCGGCGCCCTCGATGTGCGCGCGTCCACCATCAACATGGAGATGAAGATCGCCGCGGCGCGGGCGCTCGCACAACTCGCGCGCGAGGACGTGCCCGACGAAGTCGCCGCGCTCTACGGGGCGCGCCCGAAATACGGGCCCGACTACATCATTCCGGTGCCGTTCGATCCTCGGCTGATTGCGCACGGTGCCGCCCGCCGTCGCCAAGGCCGCCATGGACACCGGCGTCGCCCGCAAGCCGATCGTCGACATGGACGCCTACCGCCAGCAATTGAACGCGCGGCGCGATCCGATCGCTGGAACGCTGGTGCAAGTGTTCGCCCGGCTGCGCCGTGCGCCCAAGCGCGTGGTGTTCGCCGAGGGCGAGGAAGAACAAGTGATCCGCGCCGCGGCAAGCTTCGTGCACCAGGGCTTGGGGACGGCGCTGCTGGTCGGACGGGAGGATCTGGTGCGCGAGGCAGCAGCCGAAGCCGGCATCGATCTCGGCGAAGGCATCGAGATCATCAATGCGCGCATGTCCACCCGCAACACCGTCTATATCAATTACTTGTACGAGCGGTTGCAGCGGCGCGGCTATCTGGTGCGCGATTGCCAGCGTCTGATCAACCAGGACCGCAATCATTTCGCCGCCTGCATGGTGGCGCTCGGCGACGCCGACGCCATGGTGACCGGCGTGACGCGTAATTTCTCGGTCGCGCTCGAGGACGTGCGCCGCGTGATCGATCCCAAGCCCGGCCACCGCGTGATCGGCGTCTCGCTGGTGGTGGCGCGCGGTCGCACCGTGCTGGTGGCGGACACCGCGGTGACCGAAATGCCGAACGCCGAGGAACTCGCCGATATCGCGATCGAAGCGGCCGGCGTCGCGCGCCGGCTCGGCTATGAGCCGCGGCTCGCGCTTTTGGCGTTTTCCACCTTCGGCCACCCGCAAGGCGAGCGCTCGGCGCGGGTGATGGAGGCGGTGAAGATTCTCGACAATAAGCGGGTCGATTTCGAATATGACGGCGAGATGGCCGCCGACGTCGCGCTCAACCCGGAACTGGCGGCGCCCTACCCGTTCTGCCGGCTGTCGGGCCCGGCCAATGTGCTGGTGATGCCGGCGTTCCACTCGGCCTCGATCTCGACCAAGATGTTGCAGGAACTCGGCGGCGCCACCGTCATCGGGCCGCTGCTGGTCGGGCTCGACCGGCCGGTGCAGATCGTGCAACTCGGCGCCAAGGACAACCAACTGGTCAACATGGCGGCGCTGGCGGCGTATAATATCAGCGGCTAGCCGAGCGCAACGAGACAGATGGAGAACCACGTTTGAGCAAGACGCTGTCCGGCGTGATCGCCGCCGTCGCCACGCCGGTCGAGGAGAGCGGCGCGCCCGATCTTGCCCGCGCGGTCAAGCTCGCCCGCTTCCTGCTCGACAATGGCTGCGACGGCCTCAACGTGCTCGGCACCACCGGGGAAGCGACCTCGTTCTCGCGCGAGGAACGCAAGTCGGTGATGAGCGCCTACAAGTCGGACGGGCTGCCCTTGAGCCGGC
Organism: uncultured Alphaproteobacteria bacterium; assembly: GCA_963742375.1. Classification (GTDB taxonomy): domain Bacteria; phylum Pseudomonadota; class Alphaproteobacteria; order Rhizobiales; family Xanthobacteraceae; genus Pseudolabrys. The sequence continues at coordinate 457,219 of CAVULP010000005.1, read as the reverse complement.
TGATGGTCGGCACCGGCGCCGCCGCCGTCGCCGACGCCGTCGCGCTCACCCGCCACGCCGCGGAACTCGGCTTTGCCGGCGCGCTGGTGCTGCCGCCGTTCTACTACAAGGGCGTGCCCGACGACGGCCTCGCCGCCTATATCGGCGCGCTGGTGCAGGCCGCCGACATTCCGATCTACCTCTACCATTTTCCGGCCATGTCCGGATTGCCCTGGCACGTGGCGCTGATCCGTCGGCTACGCGACTCATACGGTTCCCGCATCGTCGGCCTGAAGGATTCTTCCGGCGACATGGCATTTGCGCGCGCGGCGGCGGCGATCTCGCCCGACTTCGCCGTGTTCCCCTCGACCGAAGCCGCCCTGATCGAGGCGCGCAGCGGCGTCTTCGCCGGCTGCATCTCGGCCACGGCCAATTGCAATGCCGACTTGTGCGCGCGCGCCTTCCGCGCGGGCGATGCCGCCGCGCTCGAGGCCGCGGTCGCGATCCGCAAATTGTTCGACGGCAAGCCGCTGGTCTCCGGCGTGAAGGCGCTGCTCGCCCATATCCACGGCGATGCGGCGCTGGCGCGGGTCAAGCCGCCGCTGGCGCCCGTCTCGGCCGCCGACCGCGCCGCCGTGATCGCCGGCTACGACACATTGCGGGCGAAACGGGTGGCATAAGCCCTCATTTTGCGGCGTTGACGCCCGCGCGCGCCCTCACTATAAGCCTCAGCCTTGGCGGCGAGCCTGCTCGCCGGCCTCATTTTTTTGAAAAACCCGGGCGCTTGCGCAGAACCGACCCCGCCGGCGCCCGCTGCAAACGAGTAGAGCATGGCCAACACCAAGTCCGCCCGCAAAGCCACGCGCGTGATCGCGCGCCGCACCGAAGTGAACAAAGGACGCCGCTCGGCGCTGCGCAATGCGGTGCGAACGGTCGAAGAAGCGATCGCCTCAGGCGACCGCGCGGCGGCGGCGGCGGCCTTGAAGGCGGCGGAGCCCGCGATCATGCGGGCGGCGCAGCGCGGCGTCGTCCATAAAAATAATGCGAGCCGCAAGGTTTCGCGTTTGACGCACCGCGTCGCCAAGCTCGGCAAGTAATTTCATACCGTTCCGCGCGGCCGGTGCGCTTGCGCGGCAAATTTTCTGCGAAATCGAATGAATTCGGCCGAGCGGCGCCGCGTTGTTACTGAAATGTCATCGCACTGACAAAAATTTCTGCGCGTCGCGATTTTTCTTGACAAGATGCGCGCTCATGATCTGCCAAATACGACAGCGCATACGCTTTTGAAAGCAGGCTAGGTGACAAAGTCGCGCAGAAATTTTTGCGAGCAGATAACGACTTAACGTCATAGCGCGGCGAAGGACTTGAAAAGTCCATATCTGGCGGCATTTCCGGCGCGCGCGCGCGGATAATAATCCGACGCCGCGCGGCGCTCGGGCCAGCCGCTGCGCCGTCAGATTCCACGCGACTCATCAACATGTTGATAAAAACTTCTGCAACGCCGATAGCGCCGCAGGTGTGACCCACTTCACACCACTTCACCCGCCGCTGCTTGCGGGCGCGCATAATTTCATTGCCGCCGAACAGTGCTTATGATTTTTTAATTGTCGTCGTGCCCGGGGATCGCCCGGGTGTCTTCAGGAAAAGGTCTTACCACTCGCTCATCGCGGATGAGAACGGCTGTTCCATGCCACCTGGGCCACAAGACTTGAGCCACAAGACTTGGGCCACAAGATCAGGTGATGGCGCAGCCGGGAAACGGGTTCAGCGGCGGGTTCCGGACAATCGAAATTTCGGAACACGAAAAAACCCGAGGGCGGCGAACGTGCGGACGGACAAAATGGGCAATAGCCCGAATGAGGGGGGTCTACTATGATGGAACAGGGTCGCGTGCCGGCTGTTGGATCAGGTCCGATTGGACCTTTGAGCGCGAGGACAAGCCTCGCTGTCACCCTTCCCGCATGCGGTCCCGTCCGCTTTTCATGCGCTGTCCTTTCCTCGCATCGTAACGCGACTGGAGGTCGAGGTTCCGTTTCGCCGCCCGCCGGCTGAAACGCAGCTTCCTCGTTCCCCGATGTCGCGCGGTCCCGGCCTTTATCAGCCGCCGCGGACTTAAAGAACCGCCAACGACATTATCGACCGAGTGACGTTGCGTCCCGTTTCCGGCGCGTCGGCGGCCAATGTGCCGCCAGGCCGAGCAACCCGCGTCCGTTTTAACCTTTCAATCGGATCGAGAACAAAAACAATGACCACCGGGGATCAGGAGAGCTGGTTACGGGTCAAGGAGCACCTGCGCGTGGAAGTCGGCGACGACGTCTATTCGAGCTGGTTTGCGCGCATGGACCTGGAAGCAAACGAAGACGGCACGGTGCGCCTGTCGGTGCCGACCCGCTTCCTCAAGAGCTGGATCCAATCGCACTATGCCGAGCGGGTGCTGGCCTGCTGGCAGGCGCAAGAACCCAAGGTCACCCGCGTCGAGCTGATCGTGCGCTCGCCGGTGCTGCGCTCGGCGGTGGCCAACAAGCCCAAGGCCGAACTGGACCTCGCCGCCGGCAACGGCGGCCGCTTCCCGAGCAATATGGGCAACGGCCGCCCGTTGCTGGCCGGCGACGGCAATGGCCACGAGGCGTTGGGCGGCTCGCCGCTCGACGCGAGGCTCACCTTCGAGACCTTCGTGATCGGCCGCTCCAATACGCTGGCGCAAGCCGCCGCCAAGCAGGTGGCCGCCGCCAAGCGCTCCGACCCGGTGATGTTCAACCCGCTTTACATCCATGCCGGGGTCGGCCTGGGCAAGACGCATCTGCTGCAGGCCATCACCTGGGCGGGCAACGCCATGGGCGAGCGCAAGCTGCTTTATCTCACCGCCGAGAAGTTCATGTACGGCTTCGTCTCGGCGCTGCGCACCCAAACGGCACTTGCCTTCAAGGAGACGCTGCGCGGCATCGGCGTGCTGGTGATCGACGACCTGCAGTTCCTGCAAGGAAAATCCACGCAGGCCGAGTTCTGTCATACGCTGAACGCTCTGATCGACGCCGGCCGCCAGGTGGTGATCGCCTCCGACCGGCCGCCCTCGGAACTCGAAAGCCTCGAGGACCGCGTGCGCTCGCGGCTCGGCGGCGGGCTGGTGGTGGAGATGGGGGCGCTCGGCGAGGAACTGCGCTTCGAAATCCTCAAAGCCCGCGTGCATGGCGGCGCGCTCGCACCATCCGAGCTTCGACGTGCCGCTGCCGGTGCTCGGCTATATCGCCAAGACCGTCACCCATAACGGCCGCGATCTCGAAGGCGCGCTCAACCGCCTGCTGGCGCATAACAAGCTCACCGGCCATGCCGTGACGCTGGAAATGGCCGAGCGCGAGGTGCGCGACCTGATCCGCCCGCAGGAGCCCAAGCGGGTCAAGATCGAGGACATCCAGCGGGTGGTGGCGCGGCAATATAATGTCAGCCGCTCCGACCTCCTGTCCTCGCGCCGCACCGCCAATGTGGTGCGCCCGCGCCAGGTGGCGATGTATCTGGCCAAGACCCTGACGCTGCGCTCGCTGCCGGAGATCGGCCGGCGCTTCGGCGGCCGCGACCACACCACCGTCCTGCACGCGGTGCGCAAGATCGAGGGCCTGGTCGGCGCCGATATGGCGCTGGCCGAGGAAATCGAGATCCTCAAGCGGCAATTGCAGGAGTAGTTGGCGGGCCGTCGCCTGCTCCCGGCGTCATGCCGGCTCGGTCCTCCGGACGGCTATGCCCGGCCATGACGATTGGGGCTGTGGACGCCTGGGGAAATTTTTCCAGGTCCGCCCAGCACCCTTGCTTAAATGCCGCTGTCTTGCCACCTTTGCTCCCCGGCCCTCCGGCCGGCTTGCCGTCGCCTCATTTTCAGCCCTTTGCAAAGGCGCCGGAGCGGGTCTCCCCATGAAGGTTACCGTCGAGCGGGCAGAGCTTTTAAGGTCGCTGGGCCACGTCCACCGCGTGGTCGAGCGGCGCAATACCATCCCGATCCTCGCCAACGTGCTGGTCAAGGCCGACAAGGGCAAGCTCAGCCTGAAGGCGACCGACCTCGATCTCGAGGTCACCGACTCGATTGCGGCCGAAGTTTCGCCGGCAGGCAGCACCACCGTGCCGGCGCACATGTTCTACGACATCGTGCGCAAGCTGCCCGAGGGCGCGCAGATCGTGATCGAAGGCTCCGGCGACCGCGCCGTGCTCTCGATCCGCGCCGGGCGCTCGCGCTTCACCTTGCAGACTTTGCCGGAAAGCGATTTTCCCGATCTCGCCGCCGGCGACATGAGCCATTCGTTTACGCTGCCGGCCGCCGACCTCAAGCGGCTGATCGACAAGACCCAGTTCGCGATCTCGACCGAAGAGACGCGCTATTATCTCAACGGCATCTATCTGCACGCGGCGGGCTCGGCCAAGAGTGCGACGCTACGCGCGGTGGCGACCGACGGCCATCGGCTGGCGCAAGTGCGAATTGCCGCTGCCGGCGGGCGCCGCCGGCATGCCGGGCATCATCGTGCCGCGCAAGACGGTCGGCGAGGTGCAGCGGCTGATCGAGACCGGCGAAGGCGAGGTGGCGATCGAACTGTCCGCCGGCAAGATCCGCTTTTCGATCGGCAATGTGGTGCTCACCTCGAAGCTGATCGACGGCACCTTCCCCGATTACGCGCGCGTGATCCCGGCCAACAACGACAAGCTGTTGACCGTCGACAAGAAGGATTTCGAGGCCGCGGTCGACCGCGTCTCCACCGTGTCGAGCGAGCGCGGCCGCGCCGTCAAGCTCTCGATCACCGGTGGGCGGCTGGTGCTGTCGGTGACCAATCCGGACTCAGGCAGCGCCACCGAAGAGCTCGAAGTCGAATACAGCGCCGATCCGCTCGATATCGGCTTCAACTCGCGCTATCTGCTCGACATTGCCGCGCAAATCGAGGGCGAAGTGGCCGTCCTCAAGCTCGCCGACCCCGGCTCGCCCACTTTGATCCAGGACAAAGACAGCAAGGGCGCGCTTTATGTATTGATGCCGATGAGGGTGTAGGCATGGCCGTGGCACCCCGGACCAGCCGCTCAGGCGGGCTATCCCGGGCTCCACGCGAGAGACCGCGCGTCCGCGCGGGCCGGTTGCCGAAACAGCGCATCGACCCGAAGAGGAACGCCATGAGCCTCTCTGAGCAGATATTGAAGAAGGAAGACCTTCGCTCGCACCTTTTTGGTGAAACCTGGCGCGATCTCATTCCGGAAGTCTTCCGGGACGTGCCGACCTATTACGACAAAGGCAACGCGGTCGCCTCGCTCGGGAGTTGCTCGCGCTGGAGCAACACCTTTGCCACCGCGATCGACCGGCATTTGCCGCGCGGCGCCAAGGTGCTCGACGTCTGCTCGGGCACCCACGACATTCCGCTGCGGCTGTTGGCGTTCGATCCGACGCTCGATATCCATGCCGTTGACGGCAGCCCGCACATGACCGCCGAGGGCCAGCGCCGCGCCCGCGAGCGCAAGCTGACCATCCATGCGCGCGTCTGCGACGCCCATGTGCTGCCGTTTCCGGACAATTCGTTCGATGCGGTGACGCTGCAATTCGCCTCGCGCCATCTCCAGCTCGTTCATTCGTTCAAGGAAATCCGCCGCGTGCTCAAGCCGGGCGGCATCTTCTGCCACAACGACATGCTGCGGCCGGCCTCGCGCGTGGTCGAAGTGCCCTATCTCGCCTTTTTGCGCTTCTCGGTCTGGTTCACCGCGCTGCTGTTCGGCAGCTCGGCCGAGAGCAAGAAATGCGTCGGCTATTTCGCCGATGCGATCCACCATTTCTACAAGCCGCACGAGCTGAGCGAGTTGCTCGACGGCGTCGGCTTCGTCGGCATCGAAAATCGCGATTTCCTGACCGGCGTGATGTCCTACCACATCTCCCGCAAGCCGGCGGCCTAGCCGGTCTAGAGCCTGGCCGCTTGCTCGGCTACCCTCTCCCCTTATGGGAGAGGGCAAAACGCTGCGGCGCGTGGCACGACCATCATGACCGCCGCCTGCATCCGCCGCCTGACACTGAGCAACTTCCGCAGCTATCACGCCGCGCACGTGGAGCTGTCGGCGGCAGGGCCGGTGGTGCTGACCGGGGCCAACGGCGCCGGCAAGACCAATCTGATCGAGGCGATCTCGCTGCTGGCGCCCGGCCGCGGCTTGCGGCGCGCGACCTTGGAGGAACTCGCCTTCTTCGAAGGCGACGGCTCCTGGGCGGTGTCGGCCGAGCTCGAGGGCATGCTGGGGCTGGCCACGCTCGGCACCGGCATCGAACCGCCGACGGCTGAGGACGCCACGCCCGTGCGGCAATGCCGCATCGACCGCGAAAGCGTCTCCTCGGCCGCCGCCTTCGCCGACCATTTGCGCGTGGTGTGGCTGACGCCGGCCATGGACCGGCTGTTCAACGGGCCGGCCTCCGAGCGGCGGCGTTTCCTCGATCGCCTCGTCCTGGCAGTCGATGCCTCCCATTCCGGCCGCGTCGCCGCGCTTGAGCGGTCCTTGCGCTCGCGCAACCGTCTGCTGGAAAACCCGTCGAGCGATCCGCACTGGCTCGACGCGGTCGAGCACGAAACCGCCGAAATTGCCGTCGCAGTTGCGGCGGCGCGCGCCGAGACGGTGACGCGGCTTTCCGGTGCGCTTGCCGCATGCGCGCGGCAACGCGCCGGAATTCCCGCTGGCCGAGGTCGCGCTCGCGGGCTGGATGGAGCAGCTGTTGCCCGCCCACAGTGCGACCGAGATCGAGGACCGCTACCGCGCGCTGCTCAAGGACAACCGCGCGCGCGACGCCGCCGCCGGGCGCACGCTCGACGGCCCGCATCTGTCGGACCTCAAGGTGACGCACGTCAACAAAGGCGTGCCGGCCGAGGAAGCATCGACCGGCGAACAGAAGGCGCTGCTCATTCGCCTGGTGCTCGCGCATGCCGGGCTGATCAAGGACATGACGGGATTTGCGCCGGTGCTGCTGCTCGACGAAGTCATCGCCCATCTCGACCCCAAGCGCCGGGCCTCGCTTTACGACGCGCTCGCCAATCTCGGCGCGCAGGTGTGGATGACCGGCGCCGACCCGGCCGCATTCGGCGACATCATGGACCGCGCGCAAGTCTTCGAGGTGCGCAACGGAACAGTAACCACGCGGAACTAATGTTCCCGCGCTAAGTCGGCAAGTTCACAAAGACGCCAGTATCCAGGAACCATCGCCCGCGCGGGGCCTTAACTCCTCATGGGCAACAAGGCCAGGACATGCAGCCGGCGATGGAACGATTGAAGCAGGATCTGGGCGGCGCATTGCGCAATGTGCATGCCGAACTCGAGCGCGTCGAGATTCTGGCGGCGGCGCTCTACGGCTTCAGCGCGCCGATTCCCGACTATGAGCCGACCTTCCGTCACATCGCGCCGGCGCAACTGAACCACCACGAACTCGGCGAACCGGGTGGCCGCGACGCCTAGGCGCAAGACGAAAAATCGGGCCGAATTCGGGGTGCAAAAACCGCGCGTTTTTTGCACCGCTGCACCCTTAAAAATAGCTTTGGAATCAATATATTATACCTTGTCAGTTTGCTCTGTACGGGGCTCATATTTCGTGTCAGACAAATCGTCTATCGATTCCACCAAATCCGACTCATTTTTCCAGCCCGTTTTGAGGGTGCCGCCGATGGCTGAACCGGCCCGCAATATCCCGTCCAATTCCGAATACGGCGCCGAGCAGATCAAGGTCCTCAAGGGCCTCGATGCGGTGCGCAAGCGGCCGGGCATGTATATCGGCGATACCGACGACGGTTCCGGGCTCCACCACATGGTCTACGAGGTGGTGGACAACGCCATCGACGAGGCGCTGGCCGGCTACGCCACCGAAGTGATCGACGACGCTCAATCCGGACGGCTCGGTGCACCGTGATCGACAACGGCCGCGGCATCCCGACCGACATCCACAAGGGCGAAGGCATTTCGGCGGCCGAGGTCATCATGACCCAGCTGCATGCCGGCGGAAAATTCGACCAGAACGCCTACAAGGTCTCCGGCGGCCTGCACGGCGTCGGCGTCTCGGTGGTCAACGCGCTGTCGAGCTGGCTCAAGCTCACCATCTGGCGCGACGGCAAAGAGCATTTCATGGAGTTCCGCGACGGCGTCGCGGTGGCGCCGCTGAAAGTCGTCGGCGATGCCGGGCGACAAGCGCGGCACGCAAGTGACGTTCTTCCCCTCGCCCAAGACCTTCACCATGGTGGAGTTCGACTTCGCCACCATCGAGCATCGCCTGCGCGAACTGGCGTTCCTCAATTCCGGCATCAACATCGTGCTGTCCGACATGCGCCACGCGGTCGAGAAGCGCGAGGAGATGAAATACGCCGGCGGCGTCGAGGAGTTCGTGAAATATCTCGACCGCAACAAGACGCCGCTGATCCCCAACCCGGTGATGATCAAGGCCGAGCGCGAGGGCATCACGGTGGAATGCGCGCTGTGGTGGAACGACGGCTACCACGAGAGCGTGCTCTGCTTCACCAACAACATCCCGCAGCGCGACGGCGGCACGCATCTGGCCGGTTTCCGCGGCGCGCTCACCCGCCAGGTCACGCAATATGCCGAGACGCTGGGCACCACGCAAGAAAGAGAAAGTGGCGCTCACCGGCGACGACTGCCGCGAAGGCCTGACCGCGGTGTTGTCGGTGAAGGTGCCGGACCCGAAATTCTCCTCGCAGACCAAGGACAAGCTGGTCTCCTCGGAAGTGCGCCCGGTGGTCGAGAACGTGATCAACCAGGGTTTGCAGGACTGGTTCGAAATTCACCCCTCCGAGGCCAAGGTCATCGTCGGCAAGGTGGTGGAAGCCGCCGCCGCCCGCGAGGCGGCGCGCAAGGCGCGCGATCTCACCCGCCGCAAGGGCGCGCTCGATGTCTCGTCCTTGCCGGGCAAGCTCGCCGACTGCCAGGAGCGCGATCCGGCCAAGTCCGAACTGTTCATCGTCGAGGGCGACTCGGCCGGCGGCTCCGCCAAGCAGGGCCGCAACCGCGAATTCCAGGCGGTCCTGCCGCTGCGCGGCAAGATCCTCAACGTCGAGCGCGCCCGCATGGACAAGATGCTGTCCAGCCAGGAAATCGGCACGCTGATCACCGCGCTCGGCACCGGCATCAGCGACGAGTTCAACGCCGACAAGCTGCGCTACCACAAGATCATCATCATGACCGACGCCGACGTCGACGGCAGCCATATCCGCACGCTGCTGCTGACGTTTTTCTTCCGGCAGATGCAGACGCTGATCGAGCGCGGCCACCTCTATATCGCGCAGCCGCCGCTGTACAAGATTTCGCGCGGAAAATCCGAGCAGTACCTGAAGGACGAGCGCGCGCTGGAGGACTATCTGATTGCCGCCGGCATCGAGGAAGCCGTGCTGCGGCTTTCCAACGGGGAAGAGCGCGCCGGCGCCGATCTGCTCAAGCTGGTCGAGGATTCGCGCACGATCCGCGGATTGTTGGGCGGATTGCACAGCCGCTATAACCGCAAGGTGATCGAGCAAGCCTCGATCGCGGGCGTGCTGCGGCCGGAAGTGACCGGCGACCCGAAAACCGCCAAAGCGGCCGCCGACTACATCGCCAAGCGCATGGATGCACTGGCGGACGAGACCGAACGCGGCTGGGTCGGACAATTTGACGAGAACGGCTTTCGGTTCGAACGGACCATCCGCGGCGTGAAGGAGGTCGCGATCATCGACCAGGCGCTGCTCGGATCCGCCGATGCCCGCAAGCTCGACAGTTTCGCGCCGGCGCTGCAACAGACTTTCCCACGCCCGACGCCGCCCGCGGTGCTGCGCCGCAAGGACGAAGAAATCTCGATCCACGGTCCGGTGGGCTTGTTCGAGGCGCTGACCGCCGCCGGGCGCAAAGGCGTCACGATGCAGCGCTACAAAGGCCTGGGCGAAATGAACCCGGAGCAACTCTGGGAAACGACGCTCGACACCAACGCGCGCTCGCTGCTGCAGGTGAAGATCAAAGAAGGCGAGGAAGTCGACAACGTGTTCGCCGAACTCATGGGCGAACTGGTCGAGCCGCGCCGGCTGTTCATCCAGAACAACGCGCTCTCCGCCAGCGTGGATGTGTAACGAAACGGCCCGGGCGATGACCCGGGCCGGACGTCCTCGTAAGGCTTGCGAAACTCAGTAACAGGCCCTGCGGCTCCAGACCCAGCCGCCGCGGCCGTCGGCGACACGCACGCGCCCGCAGCCGCCGTAGCCCCGTACGTAATACCCCGAATAGCCCGAATAGCCCGAATAACCCGCATCGTAGTAGCCGTAGCTGCGGTACGGCCGCTCGTAAGAGCCGTAGCGATAGCCGTTGTCGTAGTAGCTCGAGCGGTAGGAGCGCCGATAATAGCCGTCGTCGGAATAGCCGGAGCGGTAGCCATAATCTTCCGGCACGTAGCGTACGCTGCGCTCGTGGCGCACGACCTTGCGGTAGCAGCAGTTCGACGAATACCAGACGCTGCGATGACGCCAGCGTGGGCGATAATAGCCGTCGTCGGAATAGCGGCTGCGGTAATAGCCGTCGCCGGAATAACGGCTGCGGTAATAGCCATCGCCGGAATAGCCGCTGCGATAATAGCCATCGCCGGAATAACCGCCGCCGCCGTAATAGTAGTCGCCGGCGCTGGCGGGGGTGGCGGGGGCGGCGATGAGGCCGAGGCAAGCCAACACGCACGAGCACAACAACGCGAACATGATCCGACGCATGACGCTACTCCCTGAAACCATTACACGACGCGCGGCTGCAACAGCCGGTTTCATATTAACCATAATTTTAGCGAAAGTTTCCCGGATTGTCCCAAAATTCGACGGATTCCGGTCAGGAATCGATGATTTTACGGGTTTCCTCGGACAATTGAATTGGACGTTAACCAAGTTGATTTGACGATTTGGCGGACCATTTTTGTAGCCGGCGCAATGCCTATACCGGTCATTGCAAGCTCAGACCGAATATTGGACGCCGAATTGCTTGTGCAGCACTGCTCTCGCTGCGGGATTCGTCTATCCGCCGGCAGCGGGAAGCGCGAATAGGCTTGCGCAATTCAAGGATTCTACGGGGCCGGCCGACGGCATCAACTTAATGACGTCGGCCGCCGCCTAGGTCCACGGCGAAGGGCGCCGGCTTTGGCGCGCGCGTGCGCGGATCGCGTGGCGCCCAGCGCCCGGCATCGACCCTGCTGAGAAAATCGCCGACCACCACATTGAACAGGTCGGGCTCCTCCAGGTTCACCACATGGCCGGTCTTCGGCAGCACGACCAGGCCGGCGGCGGGGATGACATCCTTCAGGAACAGGCTCGGCTCGATGCAGCGCTCGTCCTCGTCGCCGACCACGATCAGCGCGGGCGTCGCGAGCTTGCCGATCTCTTTGGCGAAGTCGTAGAGCGAAGGCCGCGACCCTTGAAAGCCGCGCGAGGTCAAGGCCGAGCCGCGCGCGTCGTGCTCGGCCAGCCGCGCCGTGAACTCGGCAAAGCCGCGCGCATCCTTGAGCAGGAACGGCAGGCGGCTCGGTCCCATGCCGTAGGTCTTAGCCACCGCGGCTGAGCCGTCGCGCTCGAACTGATCGGCGAGCTCGCGCGAATGCCGGTGGAAGTCTTTCGTGTACCAGCGCTCGGAGCCCGAGCCGGTGCCGGCCAGCACCAGCGAGCGCACGCGCTTTGGATGATTGAGCGCGACCTGCAGCGAGGTGTAGCCGCCCATCGACAGGCCAATGAGATGCGCCGCTTCGATCTTGAGATGATCGAGCACGGCCACCGCGTCGCGCATGACGTGGTTATAGCTGTAGGCGTTCGGATCCGCCGGCACGTCGGACGGCGTATATCCTCGCGCCGAGTAGGCGATGCAGCGGTAGCGCTTGCCGAACTCGCGCAGCTGCGGCTCCCAGCCGCGGTGGTCGGAAGCGAACTCGTGCACGAACACGATGGGCGTGCCAAATTCTGTTTTTTGCCCGACCTCCTCGTAATAGAGCCGTACGTTGTCGGGTGTGGTGGCGTAAGGCATTGGCTTTTTGTCCCGTCGCTGAGTGGCGCGGGATCATACGCAATGCGCGGGCCCTGAAAAGCGAAACGGCCGGCAAAGCCGGCCGGCCGCGAAACGCGCGTGCGAAACCCGTGGGATGGTCAGCCCGGCTGGCGCGCGGCCCAGCCGGCGTCCATGCGGCGCCGCCAGGCGGTCTGCCGCAGGCCGAGCAGGCGATTGGCGGCGGTCTTGGCCTCGGCGCGGCTGGCCGCAGCGCAGGTGCGGTATTCCAGATCGGAGACGCGCGAAACCAGCGGCGGCTTGCGGAACAGGCGGGCGAACGTGCCGGCGCCGCCATTGACCTTCAGCTCGGACAGCGCCTGCGCCACGTTGGCGGCCGGCCCGAAGGCGATCACCCGCCCGGTCAGCGTGTGGCGCACCTCGTAAACGCCCGGCCCGATCGGCGCCTCGACATTGTCGCCGCTTTCGACGTCGGGATACCGCTTCCAGCTGCTCCAGGTCTGCACCATCTAAATTACCCTTGAATGACCGCTCAAACGTGCTCCAGAAACGCGACATCGACCCATCGGTTCCATGCCGTCAACCACCCCTGTTAATAATGTTCCCGACGCCCCCGTTCAATGGCCCGGCAGGACCAGGACTTTCGGCGTGTTGGGCAGGGTGGCCTTCGACACCACAACCGACGGTATTTCGGCGATCTGCACCTCCCAGTCCTGCCGCACCCGCGACAGGAAGCGGTCGAGCGTATAGGCGCTGAAATAGTGCATGGGGATGATCAGCGGCGCTTTGAGCGCGTGCAGCACCTCGACCATGCCCTCCAGATCGAGCGTCATGTTGCCGTCGACCGGCGCCATCACCACGTCGACGCGGCCGATCTCGTTGAGCTGGGCTTGCGTGAGCGTGTGGTGCAGATGGCCGAGATGGGCGATGCAGAGATTGGCGACCTCGAAGATGAAAATCGAATTGCCGTGCCGCTCGGTGCCGCCGTCCCAGCGGCGGATATTGGTCGGAACGTTACGAACACGTACGTCCTTGTAGGTCATGTCGATGCGCGCCGGCTTCTCATCGGCCGCCCAGCCGCGCAGCACGTGCTTGATGGCCGGGTCGGGATTGTCGGTGTAGTGGCTGGTATGCGCGTGGTTCATCGTCACGATGTCGGGCGTGAGCGGCGGCCGGACATAATCGTTGTAGTCGGTGGCGATGCGCACGAGCTGCGGGCTCTCGATCAGGAAGGTCGAGTGGCCGACGTAAGTGATGCGCACCTGGTCGGCATTGAGCGCGGCGAGGCGCAAGGCGGCGGGAATAATCGGCGGCCGCAGGGCAACGAGACCCGGGCAGCTTTGCGTCATTTCCGGTTTGGCCGCCGGCGGGAACGCGCCTTGCGCCTGCGCGTGGCCGGCGGCGAGCGCAAAGGCCGCGGCGAGTGCGAACTTCAGTGACGTGCCGCCCATGACGAATATGACAGAACCTGACGCCACCCCAGTGGCACAGAATCTGACACGGTTTTGGGCGGCCCGCTACTGGGCTGGCGCGCATGGCGCGGCGCGCAAAAAAAGCGGCGCCCGCGCGGGCGCCGCCGGAATTTCAACGATGGGCCGGACGCCTAGTTGGGCTCGAAAAACCGCCGGTCGCGCAGTGACACGATCAGGCCTTTCGGTGTCGTCACGACCCAGCGGCCGTCCTGGCGCTTGACCTGCTGCACGGGCCCAAGGCCCGGCAAGGGCGCGCCGAGCACGACCTGATAGATGTCGCCGTGGCCCTGCACGTAGACGTAGCCGTCGCGCACGTCGCGGATCGACCAGTCGCGCACCACCGCCGTGCGCATGTCGGGCCGCGGCACCGGCGTGGGAACGGCGGCGGGCGGGGCCGGGATCGAGCCGGTGATGTCCGGCGCCGGGGCGGGCGCGCGGGCGAGCCGCTCGCTGATCTTGTCGTTGATTTTGGCGATCTGGCTGCGCGCCGACTTGCTGCCGGCCTCGATATTGGCCTTCAGCGCGGCGACCTCATGGTTGAGCTTGTCGATCGACTGCGCCATGGCCTGGCGCTCGCGCGGGCTGGCCACATCGGGCGGCGCGCTGGTGCCGCTCATCGCCAGCGCACCGATGATGGCGCCGATGCCGGCGGCGAGCGCGACCGACGCCGCAAGTCCGGCCTGACGCTTATGGCGCGCCTTCATGCGCAGGCGCCACGGCGCCGGCAGCGCCGAACTCTTTTCTTCCGGCTCGGGCGTGCCGGCAGGTTCGACCTTCGGCGCAGGCAGTGGGATCACTTCGCCGGCCGGCGACAGCGGCGGCGAATCGACCGCCGGCAGTTCGCTCTTGGATTCGGTTTTGGCTTCGATTTTGGGGTCGGCGCTGCTCTTGTCTTTGTTGTCGTCGTCGGCCATGGCGCGCTCCGCGAATGTTATTCACGAAGCGGTAACCACGTTCGGTTACCAATCGGTTACCGCCTACAAAGCCAGGCCGTTTTCCGCCGCCAGCGCCTTCAGCGACACCGCCGGCCGCGCGCCGACATGCTGGATCACTTCGGCCGCGGCGAGGCTGCCGAGCCGGGCGGCGGCGCGATGGTCCTTGCCGTGCGACAGCCCGACCAGGAAGCCGGCGGCGAACAGATCGCCGGCGCCGGTGACGTCCACCACCTGCTCGACCGGCATGGCCTGCACCGCCTCCAGGGCGTTGCGGGTAACGACCACGCAGCCCTTTTCGCTGCGCGTCACCACCGCCAGCTTGGCGTCCCGCTGCAGCGCCTTGGCGGCGGTGTCGAAGTCGGCGGTCTCGTACAGACTGCGCAGCTCGTGCTCGTTGGCGAAGACGATGTCGACGGTGCCCTTCTTGATGAGATCGAGGAACTCGGCGCGGTAGCGGTCGACGCAGAATGCATCCGACAGCGTGAGCGCGACGCGGCGGCCGGCTCTGTGCGCGATCCTCGCCGCCTTGACGAAGGCTTCTTTCGCCTTCGGCGGATCCCACAAATAGCCTTCCAGATAGACGATCGACGCGCTGGCGACCGCGGCCTCGTCGATGTCGGCGGGAGTGAGATCCTGCGCGGCGCCGAGAAACGTGTTCATGGTGCGCTCGCCGTCCGGCGTCACCATGATGTAGCAGCGCGCGGTCGAGGGCCCCGCGCCCGCCGGCTTGGTGTCGAAGGTCACGCGCGCGGCGCGGATGTCGTGCGCGAAGGCGCGGCCGAGCTCGTCGTCTTTGACCTTGCCGACGAATGCCGCGCGCGCGCCGAACGAGGCGACGCCGACGATGGTGTTGGCGGCCGATCCGCCGGAGCTTTCGGTCGCCGGCCCCATGGCCTGATAGATGCCGGCGGCGCGCGCCTCGTCGATCAGCGCCATGCCGCCCTTGCGCATGCCCTGCGCCACCAGGAAATCGTCCTCGGCGCGGGCGATGACGTCGACGATGGCGTTGCCGATGCCGAGCACGTCGAAACGGGGAGCGGCCATGTGAGAAACCTCTTGAATTTGCGCGCGCACTATATCGGGCGAGCGCGCTTGGGCAAGCGCGCTGCCACGCCAGAGGTGACGGGCGCCGGCCCCCATGCTTAGAGTCGCCCCTTATGTCGCTCGCCCGCAACGTCGCCACCGTCGGAAGCGCCACGCTCGCCTCGCGGCTGCTCGGTTTCGCGCGCGACATGGCGATTGCGGCCGTGTTCGGCGCCGGCATCCGCGCCGATGGCTTTTTCATCGCCTTCCAGCTCGCCAACCTGATCCGCCGCATGCTGGCGGAGGGCGCGCTCAACGCGGCGGTGGTGCCGCTCTATCTGCGCGCGCGCGATAAAGGCGGCGAGGCCGCGGCGGGCGCCTTCGCCGGACGGCTGATCGGCAGTTCCATCGTCGCCTTGAGCGGCGTCGTGGTGGTCTGCGCGCTCGCCATGCCGGCGCTGGTGCTGCTGATGGCGCCGGGCTTCGCCGTCGGCGGACCGCGCATGAGCATCGCGGTCGAGCTGGCGCGGCTGATGCTGCCTTATCTGGCGTTCGCCGGACCCTTCGCGGTGCTCATGGGCGTGCTCAACGCCAATCACAAGTTCGCCACCGCGGCCTTCGCCACCGCCGCCTTCAACGCCGTGATGCTGTGCGCGATGGCGATCGTGTTCTATAGCCACGGCGGCGACAGCGAGATGTCCGGCCGGCGTCGTGGCGGCCGGCGTGACCGCGGCCGGCGCCGCGCAATTGCTGCTGGTGAGCGTTGCGGTGTGGCGCGCCAAGGAGCGGGTGACGCCGCTGTCGATTTCGTTCGGGCGCGAGATGCGGCGGTTTCTGGCGCTGGCGATCCCCGGCCTGCTGGCGAGCGGCATTCCGCAGATCACGGTGATTGCCGGCGTCATGGTGGCGTCGGCCTCGCGCAGCGCGGTGTCGTGGATCTACTACGCCAACCGGCTGATCGAGCTGCCTTTGGGAATTGTCGGCATCGCCGTCGGCACCGTGCTGGTGCCGGCCTTCGCCCACGCCATCCGCAGCGGCGACAAGCGCGAGCTCGCGCAAGTCGAATCGCGCGGCATCGAGCTGGCGCTCGGTCTCGCGCTGCCGGCCTCCATCGCATTCGTCTCGCTCGCCACGCCGATCGTGCGCGTGCTGTTCGAGCGCGGCGCCTTCATGCCGGAGGACACCGCCGCCGCGGCTGCCGCGCTTGCCGCCTTCGCCCTCGGCCTGCCCGGCCACGTGCTGGTGAAGACCTTCTCGCCGGTGTTCTTCGCGCGCGAGGACACCGCGACGCCGATGAAAGCGGCGTTCGCCGGCTTTGCCGTCGCCATTATCGGCAGCCTGATCCTGATGCCGCTGCTCGGCCATGTCGGCGTGGCGCTGGCGGTCGCGCTGTCCGGCTGGACGAGCGCGGCTCTGCTCGGCGTGCTGATCGCGCGCCGCATCGGCTTTTCCATCGACCGCGAGGCGCGCCGCCGGCTGCCGCGCATCGCGCTCGCCGCCGCGATCATGGGGCTCGTGATCGAGGCCGCCCACCGCCTGCTGGGGCCCTTGCTCGGCGCCGGCGCGCAACCCGCATTGCGCGCCCTCGTGCTGGCCGGCCTGATCGCCTTGGGTCTTGCCGTCTATGTGCTGCTGCTCAAGGCGATGCGGGTGACCAGCCCGCGCGAATTGCTGAGCGCGTTTGGCCGCGAATTTTGAGCCTTGCCTAGCGCGCCTCCGGCGTGGCATGGGACGCTTCCGACCGAAGGAAGCGACAATGGCGTTCAAGGAGCGCGTATTTTCCGGCGTGCAGCCGACCGGCAACCTGCACCTCGGCAATTATCTCGGCGCCATCGCCAAGTTCGTGGCGCTGCAGGAGCGCTACGACTGCATCTATTGCGTGGTCGACCTGCACGCCATCACGGTCTGGCAGGAGCCGGCCGAATTGCCGCGCGCCACGCGCGAGGTGACGGCGGCGTTCATCGCCTGCGGCATCGATCCCAAGAAGCACATCATCTTCAACCAGAGCCAGGTGGCCGAGCACGCCGAGCTTGCCTGGGTGTTCAACTGCGTCGCGCGCATGGGCTGGCTCAACCGCATGACGCAGTTCAAGGAGAAGGCCGGCAAGGACCGCGAGAACGCCTCGGTCGGCCTCTACGTTTACCCGAACCTGATGGCGGCCGACATTCTGGTCTACCGCGCGACGCACGTTCCCGTGGGCGAGGACCAGAAGCAGCATCTCGAACTGTCGCGCGACATCGCGCAGAAGTTCAACAACGACTTTGCCGAGTCGATCAAGGCGCACGGCTATGGCGAGGCGTTCTTCCCGCTGCCGGAGCCGATCATCCAGGGGCCGGCGACGCGGGTGATGAGCCTGCGCGACGGCGCGCGCAAAATGTCGAAATCGGAACCGTCCGACTATTCGCGCATCAATCTGACCGACGACGCCGACGCCATCGCGCAGAAGATCCGCAAGGCGAAAACCGATCCCGAGCCGCTGCCAAGCGAGGAGAAGGGCCTCGAAGCCCGCCCCGAGGCCGACAATCTGGTCGGCATCTACGCCGCGCTCAAGGACGTGAGCCGGGCCGAGGTGCTGAAGGAATTCGGCGGCGGGCAATTCTCCACCTTCAAGAGCGCGCTGGTCGATCTCGCCGTCGCCAAGCTCGGGCCGATTGGCGCCGAGATGAAGAAGCTGACGCAGGATCCGGTCTACATCGACGGCGTGCTGGCCGACGGCTCGGCCCGCGCGCAGGCAATCGCCGCCGAAACGATGAAGGCGGTCAAGGACATCGTCGGCTTCGTGCGGCGCTAGCCTGCTACACGCAACATTGCACTGCGCAAGAATGGGACAACATCCCGCTTGTCGGCGCCGCAGCCGCCATGCAACCATTCACGGCTTGTGCGTCTGTTATCGCGCAAACGACCTACGACGCGGGAGGCCTTCATGAGCACCAAGCGCCGCAGCTACGAGAAAGGGCACAAGCGCAAATATCTGGTGGTGATCGACGACACCGAGGAATGCGACCGCGCGGTGCATTGGGCGGCCAAGCGCGCCGGCCGCACCAAGTCGCAGATCGTCATGCTGCGCGTGATCGAAACCAGCGAGCGCAATCAGCAATGGCTGGGCGTCGCCGACATCATGAAGGCGGAGGCGATGGAAGCCGCCAACAAGGCGCTCGACCGGCACGCCGCGAGCGCCAAGAAGCTCACGCATCTGACGCCCGACCGCGTGATCCGCGAGGGCGTCACCGCCGAGGAAATCGTCAAGCTGATCGACGAGGACGCCGATATCGGCATCCTGGTGCTGGCCGCCGGCACCGGCAAGGAAGGCCCCGGGCCGCTGGTCTCCAATATCGGCAAGAGCGCCGGCACCTTCCCGATTCCGGTCGCCATCGTGCCGGGCCATCTGAGCGACGACGATCTCGACACCATGGCGTAGGTTCCGCGCGCATGTGCCGCGCGGCTTGACCTTAGCCGCCGTAAGCGCCATTTATCGCCTATATTCATCTGAACCCGCGGGCCTTGAACCCGTACGCGCACGATCCCGAAAAGTGGGTACCGGTTTTCGGACAAGATCGTGCGCTGGGATAGGAGAACGCAGACCATGTTCATCCAGACCGAAGCCACGCCCAATCCGGCGACCATGAAGTTCCTGCCCGGGCGCGCCGTGCTCGAAACCGGCACGCTCGACATGCCGACGCGCGAGGCAGCCGCGCAATCGCCGCTGGCCGAGCGGCTGTTCGACGTCCCCAATGTCGGCGGCGTTTTCTTCGGCTCCGATTTCATCTCGATCACCAAGACCGACGGCGAGTGGCTGCAGATCAAGCCGGCGATCCTCGGCGCCATCATGGAGCACTTCATGTCGGGCGCGCCGCTGCTGGCGAGCGGGGCGCAGCCGGCGGCAGCGGACGATGAATTCTTCGACGCCAAGGACGCCGAGACCGTCGAGTTGATCAAGGACCTGATCGAGACGCGCGTGCGGCCCGCGGTGGCCGGCGACGGCGGCGACATCACCTTCAAGGGCTACAAGGAAGGCGTGGTCTATCTCACCATGAAGGGCGCCTGCTCGGGCTGCCCGTCCTCGACCGCCACGCTGCAGCACGGCATCCAGAACCTGCTCAAGCATTTCGTGCCCGACGTCACGGAAGTGCGGCCGGTTTAAGCGATGCTGTCATGCCCCGCCAACGGGTCCGCGCGATGCGCGGCCCGATCGGTAAGCTCGGCGGAGGCATCCAGTACTCGCCGCGCTGCGGCATAATCTCTTAGCTGCGATTACTGGATCAACCCGCTTTCGCGGGTGATGACGGCTGCAATAACCCATGCGCGTCCTCGCCATCGATACCGCGCTCGAGGCCTGCTCGGCCGCCGTGCTCGACACCGGCGCCGGCGCGGTCGCCGCGCATGAGTCGACCGCCATGCAGCGCGGGCATGCCGAGGCGCTGATGCCGCTGATCGCGCGCGTGATGGAGCGCGCGCGGCTCACCTTCGCGGAGATCGACCGCGTCGCGGTCACCACCGGGCCCGGCAGCTTCACCGGCCTGCGCGTGGGGATCGCCGCGGCGCGCGGGATCGCGCTCGCCGCGGCCAAGCCGGCGGTCGGGCTTACCACGCTTGCCGCCTTCGCCGCCCCATTCATCGCCGCCGACGACAGCCTGCCGGTGGTGGTGGCGATCGATGCGCGGCATGAGCATGTCTATCTCCAGGTCTTCGGTCCCGGCGGCGCCACCATCGTGACGCCGCGGCTGTTGCCCTTGCGCGAGGCCTTGCGCGTGGCGGCGACCGGCTCGCCGCGCGTGACCGGCACCGCGGCCGCCATGCTGGCGGCGGCCTGGCCGCCCGGCGAGCGGGCACCGCGTGCGGTCGAGCAGCGCGGCGCACCCGACATCGACTGGGTGGCGCGGCTCGGCGCGCTGGCGAGCGAAACGGCGGCGCCGGTCAAGCCGCTTTACCTGCGCGCGCCCGACGCGCAGCCGCAGAACGCCAGCCGTTTGGCGCGGCGATGATCGGCTTCTTCACGCATCTGTTCAGGCGCGCCGCGCCGGTGTTGTCGGAGGCGGGCGCGCGCGACGCCGCGGCAATCGCCGCGCTGCACGCGGCGTCATTCAATCGCGGCTGGAGCGAACAGGAGGTCGAGGGGCTGCTGCTCGACCGCCACGTCTTCGCGCATCGCGCCATCGCGGGCGGCCGGCTTTCCGGCTTCATCATGTCGCGGCTCATTGAAGACGAGGCGGAAATCCTCTCGGTCGCGGTCGCTCATCGCCAGCGCGGCCGCGGGCTCGCGCGTAACCTCTTGAGCCTGCATCTGCGGCGGCTCGCCGGCCTTGGCGCGCGCGCGGTGTTCCTGGAAGTGGACGAGCACAACAGCGCGGCGATCAGGCTCTACGACCGCGCCGGCTTTCACGAGGTCTCGCGCCGCCCCAATTATTACCCGGGCGCCGGGGATAAGCCCGCCACCGCGTTGATTCTGCGCCGCGATCTTTAGCCGGATCGCGCGATGGACATAGGGCCGACACGGTTCGTATGATACGAGCGTCTTGAACGAGAGCGACGATGGCGAGCATACCGGCGAATACGGACAGGGGTCAGATCGAGGCGCTTTGCGCGGCCAAGGGCATGCGCATGACCGAGCAGCGCCGCACCATCGCGCGCGTGCTGGCCTCCTCCGACGACCATCCCGACGTCGAGGAGCTCTACCGCCGCTGCGCCAAGGTCGACGAGCGCATCTCGATCTCGACGGTCTACCGCACCGTGCGCCTGTTCGAGGACGCCGGCATCATCTCGCGCCATGATTTCCGCGAGGGCCGCGCGCGTTACGAGACGCACACCGAAGGCCACCATGACCATCTCATCAATCTGCGCAGCGGCGAGGTGATCGAGTTCCAATCGGAGGAGATCGAGCGCCTGCAGGCGGAGATCGCGCGCAAGCTCGGCTACAAGCTCGTCGATCACCGGCTCGAGCTTTATGCGGTACCGCTCAAGGACGAGAAAAGCGGACAATAATGCTGCGCGCGATTTTTATCGCGGTGTTCTTCTTCACCGTGACGCCGCTGTTGATCTCGATTCAATGGCTGCTCGGCAAGCTGCATCTGCCCGGCTGGGGTTTCATCGCCTGCAATTATTACCGCGTGCTGTGCGCGCTTCTCCGCATCGGCGTGCGCGTCGCAGGCTCACCCGTGCGCGGCCGCGCGGTGCTCTACGTCTCCAATCACGTGTCGTGGGTCGATATCGTGGTGATCGGCTCGATCACGCCCGTCGCCTTCGTCGCCAAGAGCGAAGTGCGCAAATGGCCGCTGGTCGGCATCACCGCCCAAATGCAGCGCACGGTGTTCGTCGAGCGTGCGCGCCGGCATCAGGTAGCCGAAGCGGTCGATGAAATCGTCAAGCGGCTCGCCTCCGGCACGTCGGTGGTGCTGTTCGCGGAAGGCACCTCGAGCGACGGCAACCGCGTGCTGCCGTTCCGTTCCGCGCTGGTCGGCGCCGCGGCGCAGGACGCCGGCCAGATCGTGATCCAGCCGATGTCGATCTGCTACACCGGCCTGCACGGCATTCCGATGGGCCGCCAGCACCGCCCGCTGGTGGCCTGGTACGGCGATCTCGACTTCATGCCGCACATCAGGGCGTTCATCGCGCGCGGCGCGGTCGACGCCGTGGTGAGCTACGGCGCGCCGGTCGCCGCCGGCGGCAAGGCCGGCGGCAAGACCGACCGCAAGGCCCTGGCCAAGACGCTGGAGGGCGCGGTGCGCGGCCTCACGGTGGCCGCGCTGCACGGCCGGCCGCAGGCAGTAGCCCAGGCGTCTTAAAATCGCTGTAAAATCAACTATATCGTGCGAGGCGACAAAGCCCGCTTGGACGGGCTAGATTGAGGCCCGGTTCGCAACCCAAACGGCATGAGCAGACCCCGCAAAGTCCACGTCAAGTCCTTCGGCTGCCAGATGAACGTCTACGATTCCCATCGTATGGCGGACACGCTGGCGCCGGCCGGTTTCCGCGAGACCGCCAGTCCGGAGGACGCCGACCTCGTCATCCTCAACACCTGCAACATCCGCGAGAAGGCGGCCGAGAAGGTTTATTCCGAGATCGGCCGCATCCGCGTCATGAAGGAGGAAGCGGCGCGCGCAAGGCCGCCGCATGCTGATCGCGGTGGCCGGCTGCGTGGCGCAAGCCGAGGGCGACGAGATCGTCCGCCGCGCAGGCTCCGTCGATCTGGTGGTCGGCTCGCAGAATTATCACCGCCTGCCCGGCGCTGCGTCGCGCGCGCGGAAGGCGGCGAGAAAATCGTCGACACCGAATTTCCGGCCGAGGACAAGTTCGAACTGCTGGCGGCGCCTGGGCGCGAAGCAATCCGTGCGCGCGGCATTTCCGCCTTCGTCACCGTGCAGGAAGGCTGCGACAAGTTCTGCACGTTTTGCGTCGTGCCCTATACGCGCGGTTCGGAAGTGTCGCGCCCGGTCGCGCAGATCGTCGCCGAGGTCGAGCGGCTGGCGGCGCCGGCGTGCGCGAGGTGACGCTGATCGGGCAGAACGTCAACGCCTATCACGGTGCGGGCGAAGACGGCGCGCCCTCCTCGCTCGCCAAATTGCTGCGCCGGCTTGCGCGCGTGCCCGGTATTTTGCGATTGCGCTACACCACCAGCCATCCGCGCGACATGGCCGATGATCTGATCGCCGCCCATGGCGAGCTCGACGCGCTGATGCCCTATGTGCATCTGCCGGTGCAGTCCGGTTCCGACCGCATTCTCGAAGCGATGAATCGCCGGCATACGCGCGCGCGACTATCTCGGCGTGATCGCCGCCTGCGCGCAGCGCGCGACGATCTCGCCTTCACCTCCGACTTCATCGTCGGCTTCCCCGGCGAGAGCGAAGACGATTTCCGCGACACGCTGACGCTGGTGGACGAAGCGGGCTTGGCCGGCGCCTACTCCTTCATGTACTCGCCGCGCCCGGGCACGCCGGCGGCCGAGATGGCATCAGGTTCCGGATGAAGAGAAGGCCGAACGCCTGCAACGGCTGCAGGCCGCTGATTACCGGCCAGTGAGCGCGCCTTCAACGCCGCTTTCGCCGGCCGCACGCTCGACGTGCTGCTGGAAAAACCGGGCAAGCTTGCTGGGCAATTGGTCGGCCGCTCGCCATATTTGCAGGCGGTCAATGTCATGGCGCCACGCGCCATGATCGGTTCACTGGCGCAAGTCATCATCACCGAAATCGGAACCAACACGCTGTTCGGCGCGCTGGCCGAAGAGACGCCCGTCCCGCAATTGGCCGCAGCAGGAGCATAGGACTCAACTTGCGCACCCCGGATCCGCCGATCCCGCCCGCCGCAGCTTCGGAAGAAACTGCCACCACGCAGACCGTGCTGGCGTTCGAGGACAACAGGCTGGCCTCCATCCTGTTCGGCCAATACGGACAAAATCTCGCGCTGATCGAGCGCCGTCTTGGCGTGGTGGCCGAGCAGCGCGGCAATCACGTCACGCTGGACGGCTCGCGCGGCGCCTGCGAGCAGGCGCGCCGCGTGCTGGAGGGGCTCTACGAAAACCTGAAGCGCGGTCATGAATTGTCCCAGGGCGACGTCGAAGGCGCCATCCGGCAGGCGATCGCGCAAGGCTCGCTGTTCGACTACGACCCGGCCGGCCCGCGCCCCGCCTTCGAGGAGATCAACCTGCGCAAGCGTCCGGTGCGCGCGCGCACGGCGGCGCAAGACGCCTATATCCGCGCCTTGAAACGCCACCCGCTGGTGTTCGGCACCGGCCCGGCCGGCACCGGCAAGACCTGGATCGCGGTCGCCCACGCCGTGCAATTGTTCGAACGCAAGGAGATCGACCGCATCATTCTGTCGCGCCCGGCGGTGGAAGCCGGCGAGCGGCTGGGCTTCCTGCCCGGCGACATGCGCGAGAAGGTCGATCCCTATCTGCGCCCGGTCTATGACGCGCTTTACGACCTGGTGGACGTGCGCATCGTCGAACGCGCATTGCAGGCCGGCGAGATCGAGATCGCGCCATTGGCGTTTATGCGCGGGCGCACGCTGTCGAACGCCGCCGTCATCCTCGACGAGGCGCAGAACACCACCTCGATGCAGATGAAGATGTTTCTGACGCGGCTGGGCGAAAACAGCCGCATGATCGTCACCGGCGACCCGAGCCAGGTCGACCTGCCGCACGGTCAGACCTCGGGGCTCGCCGAAGCGGTCAAGCTGCTCGCCGGCATCGAGGGCGTCGGCCACGTCGCCTTCACCCATGAGGACGTGATCCGCCACGAGCTGGTGGGGCGCATCGTGGAAGCCTATGACCGCGGCACTGCCAAGCGCGAGAGCAAGGAATGACGCCGTTGCCGAGCCGGCGCAGCGCCACGCCGGAGATCGATATCCAGCTCGCCTCGCCGCTGTGGGCGACGCAGCCACTGGCCGTTGCGACCGCGCGCGCGGCGATTGCCGCCGCCGCCGCCGCGCTCGCCAAGGCCACCGGCGACGTGAGCATCGTGCTGACCGACGATGCGGCGATCCGCGCCCTGAACCGCGACTGGCGCGGCATCGACAAGCCGACCAATGTGCTGTCGTTTCCGGCCGCCAAGAACCCGTCAAAGAACCCGTCCAAGCAGGCCGGGCTGAGTTTCTCGGCGACATCGTCATCGCCTATGAGACGCTGGTCCGCGAATGCGCCGACGAAGACCGGATTTTCCTGCATCATCTCGCCCACCTCACCGTGCATGGCTTTCTCCACCTGCTGGGCTACGATCATCAGACCGAGGGCCAAGCCGACGAGATGGAAGCGCTGGAAAGCCGCATCATGGCGCTCATGCAAATGCCCGATCCCTTTCTCGCGCGCGATCTTGAGCGTTCCTGACCGCCATGCCCGACGATTCCTCGCCATCGACCGCTTCGTTCGAGCCGCGCCACCTTCCGGTGCCGGTGCCGCCGCCGCGCGAGAACGGCGACGGCTGGTTCACGCGCGTCTTGCGCGCGCTGTTCGGCTGGAAAGCCGGCTCGATCCGCAGCGACCTCAAGGACGTGCTCGATCTCATGCCGCCCGGCGAATCCGGCTTCTCGCCGGAAGAAAGCCGGATGCTCAAGAACATCCTGGGGCTGCGTGAGCGGCGGGTCGGGGATGTGATGATACCCCGCGCCGACATCATCGACGTGCAGCAGGACATCGCGCTCGGCGAGCTGGTGCGCGTGTTCGAGCGCGCCGCCCATTCGCGCCTGGTGGTCTATAACGACACGCTCGACGATCCGGTCGGCATGGTCCATATCCGCGACCTGATCGCCTTCATGACCGCGCGCGCCGCGGTCGATCCGGAAAAGAACGCCAAGCGCAAGAAGCCGTTTGCCGCCGGCCTCGACCTCAAGGCGATCGATCTCGCGATGCCGCTCTCAGCCACCAAGATCGTGCGCGAAATCCTGTTCGTGCCGCCGTCGACGCGGGTGATCGATCTGCTCGCGCGCATGCAGGCGACGCGCATTCATCTCGCGCTGGTGATCGACGAATATGGCGGCACCGACGGGCTCATCTCGATCGAGGACATCGTCGAGCAGATCGTCGGCGAAATCGCCGACGAGCACGACGAGGACGAACTGCCGGGCGTGGTGCGCCAGGCCGACGACAGCTTTATCGCCGACGCGCGCGCCCATCTCGAGGACGTGGTGGCGATCGTCGGGTCCGATTTCGACGTCGGCGACGCGGCCGAGGAGGTCGACACGCTCGGCGGTTATCTGGTGACGCGCGCCGGGCGCCTGCCGGTGCGCGGCGAGATCGTGCCCGGGCCCGGCCCGTTCGAATTCGAGGTGCTGGACGCCGATCCGCGCCGCGTCAAGCGCATCCGCATCGCGCGGCTCAAGCAGCGCGACGAGCGCCCGCGCGAGCACCGCAAGCGCGCCGAACCGGACGCGGTGCTGGCCGGCACCACGCCGCCGGCGCTGCCGGTTGACGAGGTGGCTGCGCAAAAAGACGACCGCGCCGCAACCGCCAATCCCGCAGGCCTGCGCCGCCCGTGACGCACATCACGCGCCTTGCCCATTCGATCGTGCTCGCCTCCGGCTGGCGGCGCGCCATCATCGCCTTTGTCGCCGGCGCGGCTTCCGCGCTGGCGCTGGCGCCGATCAATGCCTGGCCGGTGCTGTTCCTGACCTTTCCCGTGCTGGTCTGGCTGGTGGACGGCTCGGCCGCCGGGCGCGTCGAGCGGCGTCTGGCGCGCGGCCGGCGCCGGCTGGTGCTTCGGCTTCGGCTATTTCCTGGCCGGGCTTTATTGGGTCGGCTACGCCTTCCTGGTCGACGCCAAGACCTTCGGCTGGCTGTTGCCGGTCGCGGTCGGCGGCCTGCCGGCGGCGCTCGGCGTCTATACCGCGCTGGGCTTGGCGCTGCGCCCGGCTGATCTGGGTGCGCGGGCCAGCGCGCATTCTGGCGCTCGCCGCCACCCTCACCATCGCCGAATGGCTGCGCGGCCACCTGCTCAGCGGATTTCCCTGGAACACGTTCGGCTACGCGCTGACCGAGCCGCTGGTGCTGGCGCAAGCCGCGTCGCTGGTCGGCATCTGGGGGCTCACGTTCCTCGCGGTCGCGATCTTTGCCAGTCCCGCCGTGCTCGCCGACGACCGCAAGGACACGCCGCATCGCTACCGCGCGCCGGTTGCCGCGCTGATCGTGCTCGCGGCGCTCGCCGGCTACGGCGTGGCGCGGCTTGCGCGCGCATCCGACCGAATATGTCAGCGGCGTCAAGCTGCGCCTCATGCAGCCAAATCTCCAGCAGGACGAGAAGTTCAACTACGCGGTCAAGGATCAGATCATGGCGCGCTATCTGCGGCTGTCCGACCGCGCCAGCGGGCCGGGTTCGAACGGCGTGCGTGACGTGACGCATCTGATCTGGCCGGAATCGTCGTTTCCCTTCTTCCTCGCGCGCGAGCCGGAGGCGCTGGCGCAGATCGCCAATCTGCTCAAGCCGCACACCGAGCTGATCACCGGTGCGGTGCGCGCGGCGCCGCCGGTCGCCGGCCAACGCGAGGTGCGCGCCTACAATTCGATCTACGTGATCGACCCCGACGGCTCGATCCGCGGCATCTACGACAAGGTGCACCTGGTGCCGTTCGGCGAATATCTGCCGTTCCAGCGTCTGCTCGAAAGCATCGGTTTGCAGCAGCTCACCAAGGTGGTCGGCGGATTTATGTCGGGCGACCGCCGGCGCGCGATGGACGTGCCCGGCGCGCCGAAAATGCTGCCGCTGATCTGCTACGAGGCGATCTTTCCCGGCGCCGCGGTGCCGGCCGGCGAGCGGCCGGGCTGGCTGGTCAATGTCACCAATGACGGCTGGTTCGGCATCAGTTCCGGGCCCTACCAGCATTTCCAGCAGGCGCGCATGCTCGCCATCGACGAAGGCCTGCCGCTGGTGCGCGCCGCCAATACCGGAATCTCCGGCGTGATCGACCCGGTCGGCCGCGTTATCGCGTCGCTGCCGCTCGGCGCCGAAGGCGTGCTCGATGCGCGGCTGCCGCGCGCGGCCGCGCCGACGATTTATGTGAAATTCGGCAATTACGCCTTGATTCTATTTCTAGTAGTAAGTTTGATGGTAGTCGGTCGTCGCCGTCTGCAGCCATAGATTGAGCAACCCGGCGTCAAAAGGCCGCTTGCGGCTGCCACTTCGTTCGTGCAGCTGGATTGTAATCATGCGAAACCCACTGACAATTAGAGATAATTTTCATTCTTCTTTGAGGTTATCCATCGATCTAAGGCAATTGACGGATTGCATAAACGCCTTCAGATGTGACATTACGCTACTGAATAGTGGCATAGGAGATCATTATGGCGGCTAAGAAGGCACCCAATCCGATCGACAAGCATGTCGGTTCGCGCGTGCGCATGCGCCGGATGATGCTGAGCATGAGTCAGGAAAAGCTCGGCGATGCGCTTGGCCTGACCTTCCAGCAGGTGCAGAAATACGAGAAGGGCACCAACCGCATCGGCGCCAGCCGGCTGCAGCAGATCTCCAATATCCTGCAAGTTCCGGTCTCGTTTTTCTTCGAAGGCGCGCCGCATGTCGGCCCCCATCACGGCGGCGGCATGGGCGAAGCGCCCTCGCCGGCTTATGTCTCGGACTTTCTCGCCACCTCCGACGGACTGTCGCTGACCAAGTCCTTCATGCGCATCAAGAACAGCAAGCTGCGCCGGCGCATTGTCGATCTGGTCGAACAGATCGCCGGCGAGGACTGAGCTTGAGCGGTCCGATCGCCAGCGGCTCTCGAGGCTACTGCCCACCGCTGCCCGCATCTTGACCTTGCTCGCCGCCGCTGCAAGAAACACCCCCGACGCGTAGCACGGCGCGGTCGCAACAATCCGCGCGCGCGGGAGGAGTTTCAGCGGTGGCGCACACCAATTTCCTGTTCACCAGCGAATCGGTTTCCGAAGGTCATCCCGACAAGGTCTGCGACCAGATTTCCGACGCGATGCTCGATGCGTTTCTCGAAAACGACATCAAGCTCGGCATCGCCGACGACAGCCAGGTGAACACGCGGCTCGGCTGCGAGACGCTGACCACCACCAACAAGATCGTCATCGCCGGCGAAGGCCGCGGCCAGGCGCCGTTCTTTCACAAGCACGGCGACAAGGCGGTGGTCGACCGCGAGCTGATCGCCCAGATCGCGCGCGGCGTGGTCAAGGACATCGGCTACGACCAGGACGGCTTCTCCTATCACGGCGCCGACGTCGAGGTGCTGCTGCACGGCCAGTCGCCCGACATCGCCATGGGCGTCGAACGCCAAGAAGAAGAAGGGCGGCGAGGAAGAAGGCGCCGGCGACCAGGGCATGATGTTCGGCTTCGCCTGCACCGAGAGCGAAGTCTACGAGAAGAACTCCTTCATGCCGGCGCCGATCTACTTCGCGCACAAGATCCTGAAGGTGCTCGCCGACAAGCGCCGCTCCGGGCAGCTGTTCGATCTGCAGCCCGACGCCAAGAGCCAGGTCACCGTGCAATACGTCAACGGCAAGCCGGTCGGCTGCACCAAGGTCGTGGTCTCGACCCAGCACAATGCGCAAAGCCGCAACGGCAAGAAATACACGCCCGGCATGGTCAAGGACCTGATCGGCGACGCGGTCGCGTCGGCGCTGCCGAAGGGCTGGATGCCGAAGAAGCCGTCCGACTTCCTGGTCAACCCGACCGGCAATTTCGTGATCGGCGGGCCGGACGGCGACTGCGGCCTCACCGGCCGCAAGATCATCGTCGACACCTACGGCGGCTACGCCCCGCACGGCGGCGGCGCTTTCTCCGGCAAGGACCCGACCAAGGTCGATCGCTCGGCGGCCTATGCCGCGCGCTATCTCGCCAAGAACGTGGTCGCCGCCGGCCTCGCCGAGCGCTGCACCATCCAGGTCGCCTATGCGATCGGCGTCGCCGATCCGATGTCGGTGCTGGTCGACACCCACGGCACCGGCAAGGTCGACGAGAACAAGCTCGAGAAGGTGCTGCCCGAGCTGTTCCGCCTGACGCCGACCAATATCCGCCGCACGCTCAAGCTGAACCGGCCGATCTACCGGCGCACCGCCGCCTACGGCCATTTCGGCCGCGCGCCCGACAAGGACGGCGGCTTCTCCTGGGAGCGCACCGACCTCGCCGACGCCATCCGGCAGCGCGGTGAAATAGCGCTTCAGCGCCGCATTTATCTCTGCTGTCATGCCCCGCGAAAGCGGGGCATCCAGTATTCTCAATCGCCGACGTGTTATGCGATGCGTCGGCGTTTACTGGATCGCCCGCTTTCGCGGGCGATGACACTATGAGTGAGCGTGACAATCCGAGCGATACAACACAGCGCGCCTTCTTCGGCCGGCGCAAAGGGCATCCGCTGCGCCCGCGCCAGGCGGCGCTGTTCGACACGCTGCTGCCGCAGCTCGCGCTCGATCTGGCCAAGCCCGCGCCCGCCGATCTGCGCGCGTTTGTTCGGCGTCGCCGATGAGGTCTGCCTCGAAATCGGCTTCGGCGGCGCCGAGCACCTGATCGCGCAGGCAAAGAGCCACCCGCGTATCGGCTTCATCGGCGTCGGACGGCTTCGTCAACGGCATGGCCAAGGCGCTGGTCGCGATCGAGGCCGACACGCTCGAAAACGTCCGCCTGCATCACGGCGACGCCAGCGACGCTGCTCGACTGGCTGCCGGACGCAGCGCTTGCGCGCATCGACCTGCTCTATCCCGACCCGTGGCCGAAGCGGCGGCACTGGAAGCGGCGCTTCGTTCAGGACGACAGCCTCAAGCGGCTGGCGCGCATCTTGAAGAGCGGCGGCGAATTGCGCTTCGCCACCGACATTGCCGACTACGCCGCCTATGCGCTGGCGCGCGTGCTGCGCTCGCGGGATTTCGAATGGACCGCCGAGCGCGCCGACGACTGGCGCAAGCCATGGGCCGGATTTTTCCGGCACGCGCTACGAGGCCAAGGCCAAGCGCGAAGGCCGCGCGCCGGCCTACTTCATCTTCCGCAAGCTGTGATGATTCGCCGGTGGCTTATTCGCCGGTGCCCTGCCGCACCTGCCAGAAGCGCACCACGCGCTGGGCGGTGGCCGCGGTGAGCCGCTCGAAATTCTCGTAGGCCGCGTCGAGCGTCTGGCTCGACGGCTTGAGGCCGGGCCGGGCAATGATGACCTCGCGCACGGTCGGCCAGCCGAAGCCGGCCGCGCGCGCCAGGATCAGCACCGGGTCGGCGCGCTCGCCGCTCATCAGCCGGTCGACCACCTCGACCGGCACGGCGCAGAGCGTCGCCAGCGCCGCGATGGTCTCCTCGTATTTTCCGCTCTTGGCGTATTCGGCGATATCGGCCTCGCTGAGCTTGCGCTCCTTGTGCAAAGCGCGCACGGCGGCGAGCGCGGCGGCGTAATTGCGCGGCGCGGCCCTGGCGCCAACCTCGTCGGTGACTTTCGCCAGCACGCGGCGGATCTCGGCTTGCGTTTCGGGCTTGGCCTGAGCCAGCAGGCGCTTCTGCACCACGTCGGTTGCCTGCATCAGCAAGTTGGCGGAACAGCCGCGGCGGAATGTCGGTGCGCAGGCCGACCTTCTCGGCCAGCACGCCGTCCTGCTCGGCGCGCTTGACCAGTGTGGTGAAGGCGTTCTCCGACAACTTGGCTTTGGCGTTGGTGGCGATCGAACGCGCCACGTCACGGTCGCCGCGCGCGACGAGGATGTCGGCCAGCGCCTCGCTGACGCTCGCCCGCCCCGCCAGCGCCAACAGATGCGCCTGGCCCTTGGTCCCGGCGATCTGCATGAGCTCGGGATCGTCGAGGCTGGCATGCTTGAGCACCGGGCCGGCGACCGCGATATCGTCGTTCTCGGCGAGCGTGCGCACCACGCTTTCCGGCGCGTTGGCAACCGGCGCCAGCCGGCGCGCGAGTTCGGCCAGCGCCTTGGCCTCGATCTCCTCGATCAGGTAGCCGATGACGTCGTCGAACAGCGCGACATGGTCGTCGTTGAACACGGCGGCGCCGTCGATGAACAAGGTCGTAATGCGGCGCAGCGTCTCGGCGCGTTTCTCCGCCGAGCCGTGCTGGACCACCTCTTCCAACTCGGGAAGCAGCGAAGCGGAAACACCCATTGCCAACCTTACGAAATGGCCCGTCAAATCCGCGCGGGCGGCGGCTTTACCCAAATTTAACGGCAGATTCTGAAGGAACAGTTAGCCTGCCATCGGCCGGCCGGCCTTGCGCGAGGGCCGGAAATCGCTATATTCCGGCCTGTAATTAAGACACCCTCATAACCGAACGGGTTTTGAGAGTGGGTCCCCCCGGACCCGCTCTTTTTTGTTACCGAAATGGTCGCAAGCCACGATTTAAAGATGCCCGCGGCGGAATTCGCCGCCCTCAACGAGCCCGAGCCGCGGCTGATCGTGGAGCCCGGCCTGTCGGCGCGCGTCGCTGCATGTGGCCGAGCCGGTGATCGAGCAACTCGGCTATCGCCTGGTGCGGGTGAAGGTTTCGGCCGCCGAGGGCTGCACCGTGCAGATCATGGCGGAACGGCCGGACGGCAGCATGACGGTGGAGGACTGCGAGGCGGTCTCGCGCGCGCTCTCGCCGGTGCTCGACGTCGCCGACCTGATCGAACGCGCCTACCGGCTGGAGATTTCCTCGCCCGGCATCGACCGGCCGCTGGTGCGCAAATCGGACTTCGACCGCTTTGCCGGCCAGCTGGTGCAAGCATCGAGATGGAAATTCCGATCGACGGGCGCAAGCGCTTCCGCGGCCTGCTGGCGGGAACCGAGGGCGAGGCCGCGCGGCTGCGTCGCGACGATGCGGAAGCGGGCGACGCCGCGGATATTTTGCTGCCGATTGCAGAAATGAGCGAAGCCAAGCTCGTGCTCACCGACGAACTGGTGACGCAGGCTTTGCGGCGCGAGAAGGCCGCCAAGCGCGAAGCGAAAGCGGCACGGAAACGAACAACGCCAGCGACGGCAGCGCCCGACAGCGGGCCTGCCAATCACAGAAGGAGACTGAGCTATGGCAGTCAGCGCCAACAGGCTCGAACTGTTGCAAATCGCCGACGCGGTTGCACGCGAAAAGTCGATCGACCGCGGCATCGTCATCGCCGCCATGGAGGACGCCATCGCCAAGGCGGCGCGCTCGCGCTACGGCGCCGAGACCGACGTGCACGCCGAGATCGAACCGAAGACCGGCGAGCTGCGGCTGATCGCGCCACATGCTGGTGGTCGAGGCCGTCGAGAACTCGTCAAACCAGATCACGCTCGAGGAAGCGCGCAAGCGCCATCCGGCGGCGCAAGTCGGCGACACCATCGCCGACCCGCTGCCGCCGCTCGAATACGGCCGCATCGCCGCGCAGTCGGCCAAGCAGGTGATCGTGCAGAAAGTGCGCGAGGCCGAGCGCGACCGGCAATATGCCGAGTACAAGGACCGCATCGGCGACATCGTCAACGGCATCGTCAAGCGCGTCGAATACGGCAACGTGGTGGTCGATCTCGGCCGCGGCGAGGCGATCGTGCGGCGCGACGAAATGCTGCCGCGCGAAGTGTTCCGCAACGGCGACCGCATCCGCGCCTATATCTACGACGTGCGGCGCGAGCCGCGCGGCCCGCAGATTTTCCTGTCGCGCACGCATCCGCAGTTCACCGCCAAGCTGTTCGCGCAGGAAGTGCCGGAAATCTACGACGGCATCGTCGAGGTCAAGGCGGTCGCCCGCGATCCCGGCTCGCGCGCCAAGATCGCGGTGATCTCGCGCGATTCCTCGGTCGATCCGGTCGGCGCCTGCGTCGGCATGCGCGGCTCGCGCGTGCAGGCGGTGGTGAACGAATTGCAGGGCGAGAAGATCGACATCATTCCGTGGTCGCCCGACATCGCCACCTTCGTGGTGAACGCGCTGGCGCCGGCGGAAGTCGCCAAGGTGGTGCTCGACGAGGACAAGGAGCGCATCGAGGTGGTGGTGCCGGACCAGCAGCTGTCGCTGGCGATCGGCCGGCGCGGGCAGAACGTGCGGCTCGCCTCGCAGCTCACCGGCTGGGACATCGACATCCTGACCGAGCAGGAAGAGTCCGAGCGCCGCCACGCCGAGTTCGAGAGCCGCACCAAGATTTTCGTCGAGGCGCTCAATCTCGACGAAGTCGTCGGCCAACTGCTCGCCTCCGAAGGCTTCGGCTCGATCGAGGAGCTGGCGCTGGTGGACGAGAAGGAAATCGCCGGCATCGAAGGCTTCGACGACGACACCGCGCGCGAACTGCAGGAGCGCGCCAAGGAATATCTCGCCGCGCAAGAGGCCGAGCTCGACGCCAAGCGCAAGGAGCTGGGCGTCGACGACGAGCTCAAGGAGGTGCCCGGCGTCACCACGGCGATGCTGGTCAAGCTCGGCGAGAACGGCGTCAAGACGGTGGAAGACCTCGCCGGCTGCGCCACCGACGACCTGACCGGCTGGACCGAACGCAAGGACGGCGAAAGCAAGCACGAGCCTGGCTATCTCGACGGTCTCGGCATCTCGCGCGAGGACGCCGAGCACCTGATCATGCAGGCGCGGCTGAAGGCCGGCTGGGTGACGGAAGCCGAGCTGGCGCCGCCGGCAGCCGAGGCAACCGAGGCAGCCGCGGCGGACGCGGCAACGCCGCAAGCGCAAACGTAAGGGAGCACGCGACCGGCCATGCTGGCGGTGACGCACGACCACGACAATGAACTCGACCGCGGGAGAGCAAACGTCGCGCCCGGGACCGAGCGGCATTGCGCGCTCACGCGCGAGCTCAAGCCGGTCGCCGAAATGATCCGCTTCGTGGTCTCGCCGGCGGGCGAGGTGGTGCCCGACATCAAGCGAAAACTGCCCGGCCGCGGCATCTGGATCACCGGCACCCGCGACGCGGTCGAGCAAGCGGTCAAGCGCAACGTGTTTGCCCGCGGCTTCAAGCGCGACGTGCGGGTGGCGCGCGACTTGGCCGCCATGGCCGAGCGGCTGATCGAGCGCGCAGCGCTCGATGCGCTGGCGATCGCCGGCAAAGGCGGCCGCGTGGTCGCGGGCTTCGCCAAGGTCGAGGCCGCGCTGCGCGAGGACAACGTCGAGGCGCTGATCCATGCCAGCGACGCCGCGGCCGACGGAACGCGCAAGCTCGACGCCGGATTGCAGCGGCAAAATGCCGGAAAAACCGCGCGAAATCGCGATCATCGACTTATTTTCCGGCGGGCAATTGGATTTGGCATTAAACCGCCCAAATGTGGTACATGCAGCGCTGCTTGCCGGGCCCGGAAGCGAGACTTTTCTCGCTCGTGCTATGCGCTTGAAGCGCTTTCGGAATTCGCCCGCGATCGAACCTGAGAATGCGCCGGCGGACGGCGCACAAGGACAAAATTCGGAATGAGCGAAACAAAGAACCCTGGCGAAAAGAAACTCGGCGTTGCCGGCAAGCTGACGCTGCGGCCGCGCACCGAGACCGGCGTCGTGCGCCAGAGCTTCAGCCATGGCCGCAGCAAGCAGGTCGTGGTCGAGAAGGTCAAACGCCGCTCGATCGGCGGCGCCCCCGAGGCCAAGGCCGAACCCGCAGTCGTTGAGGCGCCCAAGAAGCGCGTCGCGGCGCAAGCAACGGCCGCCGCCGCGCCGGCGCCGGCGCTCGCCGAAGCACCGAAACCGTCCGGCGTCGTGCTGCGCACGCTGACCGATGAAGAGCGCAACGCCCGCGCCCATGCGCTCGCCGACAGCCGCCTGCGCGAAGCCGAAGAACGCAAGATCGCCGAGGAAGATGCCCGCCGCCGGCAAAGCCGCGAGGTGGTGGACAAGACCGAGCGCGAAGCCGCCGACGCGCGCAAGCGCGACGAAGACGACCGCCGCAAGCACGACGAAGAAGCCAAGCGCAAGGCCGACGATCTCGCCAAGAAGCGCTTCGGCGAGGAAGAAGCCAAGCGCGCCGGGCCGGGGGCTCGCCTCACGCTCGAGGCCGACGAAGAGGAAGCACCGCGCACCTCGCGGCGTCCCGGCGGCTGCTGCGCGTCCGGCCGCCCGCCCGCGCCACGCCCGCGCGCCGGCGCCGAAAAGCAACGCGGCCGCCTCACTTTGGTCACCGCGCTGCGCGCCGACGAAGTGCGCGAACGCTCGGTGGCCTCGTTCCGCCGCCGCACCCAGCGGCTCAAGGGGCAAACCTCCAACGAGCCGAAGGAAAAGCTGGTGCGCGAGGTCACGATCCCCGAGGCGATCACCATCCAGGATCTCGCCAACCGCATGACCGAGCGCGCGGTCGACGTCATCCGGCTGCTGATGAAGCAGGGCCAGATGGCGACCATCAACGACATGATCGACGCCGACACCGCCCAGCTCATCGCCGAGGAAATGGGCCACACCGTGCGCCGCGTGTCGGAAGCCGACGTCGAGGAAGGCCTGTTCGACACCGCCGACGACGAGGCGCTGCTCAAGCCGCGCGCGCCGGTGGTCACCGTCATGGGCCATGTCGACCACGGCAAGACGTCGCTGCTCGACGCCATCCGCTCGACCAACGTGGCCGGCGGCGAAGCCGGCGGCATCACGCAACATATCGGCGCCTATCAGGTGACCGCGCCGTCGGGCGCCCGCATCACCTTCATCGATACGCCCGGCCACGCCGCCTTCACCGCCATGCGCGCGCGCGGCGCCAAGGTCACCGACATCGTCGTGCTGGTGGTCGCCGCCGACGACGGCGTGATGCCGCAGACGATCGAGGCGATCCATCACGCCCGGCCGCCAAGGTTCCGATCATCGTCGCCATCAACAAGATGGACAAGCCGGACGCCAAGCCCGACCGCGTGCGCACCGATCTGCTGCAGCACGAGATCCAGGTCGAATCCATGGGCGGCGAGGTGGTCGACGTCGAAGTCTCCGCCACCAAGAAGACCAACATCGACCGCTTGCTCGAGATGATCGGCCTGCAGTCCGAAATTCTCGACCTCAAGGCCGATCCCGATCGCCCCGCCGAAGGCACCGTGATCGAGGCCAAGCTCGACCGCGGCCGTGGGCCCGTCGCCACCGTGCTGATCCAGCGCGGCACGCTGCGTGTCGGCGATCTCGTCGTGGCCGGGGCCGAATGGGGCCGCGTGCGCGCGCTGGTCTCCGACACCGGCGAGACGATCGAGAGCGCCGGTCCCTCGACGCCGGTCGAGGTGCTCGGCTTCTCCGGCACGCCCGACGCCAGCGACCGCCTGGCGGTGGTCGACAACGAGGCGCGCGCCCGCGAAGTCACCGATTACCGCGCCCGCCAGAAGCGCGAGAAGACGGCCGCGCGCGCCACCGGCATGCGCGGCTCGCTCGAGCAGATGATGGCGCAGGCCAAGACCTCCGGCCGCAAGGAATTCCCGCTGGTGATCAAGGCCGACGTGCAGGGCTCGCTGGAAGCGGTCGTTGGCGCGCTCGACAAGATGGGAACCGACGAAGTCGCGGCGCGCGTCTTGCACTCCGGCGTCGGCGGCATTTCCGAATCGGACGTGACGCTGGCGGAAGCCTCCGGCGTTCCGATCATCGCCTTCAACGTGCGCGCCAACAAGGAAGCGCGCGAGGCGGCCGAGCGCGCCGGCATCGAAATCCGCTACTACAACATCATCTACGACCTGGTCGACGACGTGAAGAAGGCGATGTCCGGCCTGTTGGCGCCGACGCTGCGCGAGACCATGCTGGGCAATGCGCAGATCCTGGAAATCTTCAAGGTCTCCAAGGTCGGCAATATCGCCGGCTGCCGCGTCACCGACGGCACCGTGGAGCGCGGCGCCAATGTGCGGCTGATCCGCGACAATGTGGTGATCCACGAAGGCAAGCTGTCGCCAGCTCAAGCGCTTCAAGGACGATGCGCGCGAAGTCGGCGCCGGCCAGGAATGCGGCATGGCCTTCGAGAACTACCAGGACATGCGGCAAGGCGACGTGATCGAATGCTACCGGGTGGAGTCGATTCAACGCAGCGCTGTGAGTCCAAGTCTCAGGCTTGCGCTAGGACTGCTCCACTCTTTTCCACCGTCATGCCCGGCTCGAGCCCGAGGCATCCGCTAACGACGGCCTCCTCGATGAGGCGCACGACACAGCCTCACGTGAGATGCCCGGGCACAAGCCCGGCATGACCATGACAGATGGAATTATGGCCACGACGCACAAGAAATCGCATCGCGACCAGCACGCCGGGCGGCTCGCAGCGCCAGCTGCGCGTCGGCGAACTGGTGCGCCACGCCATGGCCGAGATGCTCACGCGCGGCGACGTGCACGATCCGGTGATCGAGGGCCATCTCATCACCGTGCCGGAGGTGCGCATGACGGCCGACCTGCGGCTCGCCACCATCTACGTGATGCCGATGGGCGGGCGCGACGCCGACGAGGTGATCGCGGCCTTCGAGCGCAACAAGAAATTCCTGCGCACC
Source organism: uncultured Alphaproteobacteria bacterium (assembly GCA_963742375.1). Taxonomy (GTDB): domain Bacteria; phylum Pseudomonadota; class Alphaproteobacteria; order Rhizobiales; family Xanthobacteraceae; genus Pseudolabrys. The sequence goes on along the minus strand of CAVULP010000005.1, from coordinate 419,049 downwards.
GAGATCGCCCACCGCGTCAATCTGAAATTCGCGCCCGATATCCGCTTCCGCATCGACGAGCGCTTCGCCGAGGCCGAGCGCATCGACAAGCTGTTGCGCTCGCCGGAAGTGAAGCGCGACCTCGACGACGAAGGCGAAGACGATGAGTGACGACGTGCGCGATGCCGGCGTCGCTGCAGCCCGCCGCTCGCGCGCCAGCTGGAGCACAGCGCCGCGAGCGCAAAAAAGCAATTCAAGCGCGACAAGCGCGACGTGCACGGCTGGATCGTGCTCGACAAGCCGGTCGGCATGACCTCCACCCACGCGGTCGGCGTGGTGAAGCGGCTGTTCACCGCCCGGCGCGCCGGCCATGCCGGCACGCTCGACCCGCTCGCCTCCGGCTGCCTGCCGATTGCGCTCGGCGAAGCCACCAAGACCGTCCCCTTCGTCATGGACGGCCGCAAGCTCTACCGCTTCACGGTTGCCTGGGGCGAGGAACGCGATACCGACGACGCCGAGGGCCGGGTCACGCAGACCAGCGAGCTGCGCGCCGCGCGCCGAGGCCATCCGCGCCTTGCTGCCCGCCTATACCGGCACCATCCAGCAAATTCCGCCGCGCTTCTCGGCCATCAAGATCGAGGGCGAGCGCGCCTACGATCTCGCCCGCGACGGCGCGGCGGTCGAACTGGCCGCCCGCCCGGTCGAAATCGCCCGGCTGGAGCTCACGGCCAGCCCCGACCCGATCATGCGGTTTTCGAGGCGGAATGCGGCAAAGGCACCTATGTGCGCTCGCTCGCCCGCGATATGGGCCGTTCGCTTGGCTGTTTCGGCCATGTCAGCGCGCTGCGCCGGGTCTCGGTCGGCCCGTTCGGCGAAGAAACCATGATTTCACTGGAAGAATTGGAGGCCGTGTGTCATAGAGCCGCGGCCGGCGAGGCTAGCCTCGCCGACGCCATCCTGCCCGTCGAGACCGCGCTGGACGACATCCCGGCGCTGGCCGTCAGCCGGGCAGACGCGGCGAGGCTCCAACGGGGCCAAGCCGTCATCATGCGCGGACGGGACGCTCCCATTTTCCGTGGACCGGTCTATGTCACGGTCGCGGGCCAGCTCTTGGCTCTCGCCGAAACGGACCACGGCGAAATCGTCCCCAAGCGCGTATTCAACCTGGCCGGGCTGATGGGCAGCGCCGGCGACAAGAAAGGATGACCGATGTCGGTGACATCCGGCCGCAAGGCCGAAGTGATCAAGGAATTTGCCAAGAAGTCCGGTGATACCGGCTCGCCCGAAGTGCAGGTGGCGATCCTGTCGGAACGGATCAACAATCTCACCGAGCATTTCAAGGCCCACGTCAAGGACAACCATTCCCGGCGCGGCCTGCTCAAGATGGTGAGCCAGCGCCGCACTTTGCTCGATTACCTGCGGCGCACCAACGAGGCGAGCTACAGGAGCTTGATCGAGAAGCTCGGCATCCGCCGCTGATTTTATCTAGCGCGCGGGGCAAAGGTGCCCGGCGCGTTTCACCCGAAGCGAATGCGAGACAAGCGTTCGCTGATTTGGTCCGGCGGCGAACAGCCGCCGGCGACAAGCAAGAGCCGATCAAGATCGCCTCTTGCGAATGAGAGCAAGGCTCGTATCGCATATGAGCAGGATCGCCAGACGCTGTCGTTTGCCGCATTGCGCGGCGATGCGCAGCCTCTCGCCGTCTTGCTCATGGCTCAACGGGACTTGCCGGAACACATGAGAGACCATGACAATGTTCGATATGCATCGAGTTGAGCTCGATTGGGGTGGCCGCAAGCTGACCCTGGAAACCGGAAAGATCGCGCGCCAGGCCGACGGCGCCGTGCTTGCCACCTACGGCGAGACCACCGTTCTTGCCGCCGTGGTGGCGGCCAAGCAGCCGAAGGAAGGCATCGATTTCCTTCCGCTCACCGTCAACTACACCGAAAAATATTACGCGGCCGGCCGCATTCCCGGCGGCTTCTTCAAGCGCGAACGCGGTCCCACCGAAAAGGACACGCTGACCTCGCGCCTGATCGACCGCCCGATCCGCCCGCTGTTCGCCGACGGCTGGCGCTGCGACACGCAGGTGACCATCACCGTGTTGTCGCACGATCAGGAGAACGATCCCGACATCCTGGCGATGGTGGCAGCCTCCGCCGCGCTGACGATTTCAGGCGCGCCGTTCATGGGCCCGATCGGCGGCGCCCGCGTCGGTTTCATCAATAACGAATACGTGCTCAATCCGACGCTCGACGAAATGAAGGAAACCCAGCTCGACCTCGTCATCGCCGGCACGCAAGACGCCGTGATGATGGTGGAATCGGAGGCCAAGGAGCTGTCCGAGGACATCATGCTCGGCGCGGTGATGTTCGGCCACCGGCATATCCAGCCGGTGATCGACGCCATCATCAAGCTGGCCGAGAAGGCCGCCAAGGAGCCGCGCGAACTGATCGCGCCCGACAATACCAAGCTCGAGAAGGAAATCCTCAAGCTGGCGGAAAAGGATCTGCGCGCGGCCTATTCGATCGTGAAAAAGCAGGATCGCCAGGACGCCGTCGCCGCCGTCAAGAAGAAGGTGATGGAGCACTTCTTCCCGGGCGGCACCGACAACCCCGACTACAACAAGCTGCACGTCGCCGCCGTGTTCAAGGAGCTGGAAGCCAAGATCGTGCGCTGGAACATTCTCGACACCAGCAAGCGCATTGACGGCCGCGACCTCAAGACCGTGCGCCCGATCGTGGCGGAAGTCGGCGTGCTGCCTCGCACGCACGGCTCGGCGCTGTTCACGCGCGGCGAAACGCAGGCTTTGGTGGTTGCCACGCTGGGCACCGGCGAAGACGAGCAGTTCATCGACGCGCTGCAGGGGACGTACAAAGAGACGTTCATGCTGCATTACAACTTCCCGCATTATTCGGTGGGCGAGACCGGCCGCACCGGCGCCCCCGGCCGCCGCGAGATCGGCCACGGCAAGCTGGCCTGGCGCGCAATCCATCCGATGCTGCCGGGCAAGGAAGAGTTCCCCTACACCATTCGCCTCGTCTCCGAGATCACGGAGTTCGAACGGCTCCTCCTCGATGGCCACCGTCTGCGGCGCCTCGCTGGCGCTGATGGATGCGGGCGTGCCGCTCAAGCGGCCGACCGCCGGCATCGCCATGGGCCTCATCCTCGAAGACAAGCGCTTTGCCGTGCTCTCCGACATCCTCGGCGACGAGGACCATCTCGGCGACATGGACTTCAAGGTGGCCGGCACCGAAGGCGGCGTCACCTCGCTGCAGATGGACATCAAGATCGCCGGCATCACCGAGGAGATCATGAAGGTCGCCTTGGCGCAGGCCAAGGACGGCCGCCTGCATATCCTGGGTGAAATGGCCAAGGCGCTCACCGCGGCGCGTGCCGAGCTGGGCGAGCACGCCCCGCGCATCGAGATGCTCAAGATCCCGACCGACAAGATCCGCGAAGTGATCGGCACCGGCGGCAAGGTGATCCGCGAGATCGTCGAGAAGACCGGCGCCAAGATCAACATCGAGGACGACGGCTCGGTGAAGGTGGCGTCCGCCAACGCGGATTCGATCAAGGCGGCGATCGCCTGGATCAAGTCGATCGCCTCCGATCCGGAGCCCGGCACGATCTACGACGGCACCGTGGTCAAGGTGATGGACTTCGGCGCCTTCGTGAACTTCTTCGGCGCCAAGGACGGCCTGGTGCACATCAGCCAGCTCGCCGCCAACCGCGTCAACAAGGTCACCGACGTGGTCAAGGAAGGCGACAAGGTGAAGGTGAAACTGCTGGGCATGGACGAGCGCGGCAAGGTGCGCCTGTCCATGAAGGCGGTCGACCAGACGACCGGCGAGGACCTGGAAGCCAAGCAGCGCGGCGGCGAGCAGCCGCGCGCAAGCCGCCGGCGGCGGCGGGCGGCGGAATAGCCAGCCCGCACACCCGGGCAAACGAATGAAGGGCGGCCCCGCGGCCGCCCTTTTTGCTGCCCGGCCGGCCCCCTTTAAAAAGCGCCAATCTGTGATGCCGGTCACAGCCGGTCGGCCACCCGCGCCCTAGCCTACAAACATTGGGAGTGAGGCCACTCCCAGACCTTCAGGGATACGGGTCATGCGTAAAACCACCATTCTCGCCCTGGCCACCGCGGCGCTCGCCGTCGTCACCATCGTCACCGACTTGATCCGTGCCGATGCGGGCGCGTTCAGCGGCAAGCTTTCGGCGAACCAGGTCTCGCATGTGCGGACCACCGGTGCCCTGAAGGTCTCGAATTTCGACGCCATCTAACCCCCCGCGGCCCCTTGGTGCCCCTTGGGGCCGCGGTACCCCACCCACCTACCCAACCTCCAAATAACTTCAAAGCGGCCCTTTCGGGCCGCTTTTTTCTTATAAATTCAATCAGTTGGCGAAAATGCGCCAATTTGTGACCCGGGTCACAGCAACCGGCGGGGGCGCTCCTACGTTAACCATCAGAGAGCGAACAGCTCCAGCGTCAGTACAGATCATGGGAGCGCGTCATGACCAGCACCATCACCACGGCCGTCACCGTCTTCTTCCTCGTCTTCGGCGTCTGGGCAGCCAATCTGGTCGTCTATCATCCGACACAGGGCGGACTGAACCCGACGACCCCGGTCAGCATGAACGTCGACTGGCACTAGCGGCCGCTTCGATCAAGCGCCGCCCTTTCTGCTAGATTGCCCGGCGGTCGGCCTCGCAAGGCCGGCCGCGTTTTCGTGGGGGCGACGCAATGGCAGCACCATCCGCCACCAACCTGCTGTCCGACCTTCCCGACCGGCTGTCCGCCGGCCTGCTCGACCACGCCATCGCCAAGCACATCGCCGCCGACGAGACGTTGTTTCTCGCCGGCGATCCGGGTGACGGCTTCTACCGGCTGGATGAGGGCCTGCTGAAAGTGTCCATCGCGTCGGCGACCGGCGCCGAGCGCATCCTCGCCATTCTCGGACCCGGCTCGATCGTCGGCGATCTCGCCATCATCGACGGCTTGCCGCGCTCGGCCTCGGTCTCCGCCTTGCGCGATTGCAAGTTGCGCTTCGTCAGCCGCAGGGCGTTCGAAATTTTCGCCGGCAAGCAGCCGGAGATCTATCACACCCTCGCCAAGATACTGGCATCGCGCTTACGCGACACCGATCAGATCGTGGCGGCGGGAAGCTTCCTGCCGCTCAAGGGCCGGGTCGCGCGCGCGCTGCTCGATCTCGCCCACGCCTTCGGCAAGGACGTCGGAAGCGGCCGCGTCGTCATCCGCCAGAAGGTGAGCCAAGGCGATCTCGCCGCCATGGCCGGCATCGCGCGCGAGAACGTCAGCCGCATCATGAACGATTGGATGCGCGCGAAAATCATCACGCGCCTGTCCGGCTATTATTGCCTGGAAGATCCGAAGAAGATCGAGCACGAGATCGAGCTCTAGCGGCCTCTGTTCAGCGCTCTTTCGGCGATCTACGATGAGATTTGATCGTGCGCCCCGGCCTAAAATCGCCGCTATCATGCGCCATCTTGCAGAACACATCGGAGAGAACCATGGACGCAAAAACTGACGACAAGAGCGCGGGCAAGTGCCCGGTCATGCACGGCGCAACGAACCGGGACTGGTGGCCGAACCAGTTGAACCTCAAAATGCTCCACCAGAACTCTCACCTGTCCAATCCCATGGGCGAGGCGTTCAACTACGCGGCAGAGTTCAAGAAGCTCGACCTCAAGGCCCTGAAGAAGGACCTCACCGCGCTGATGACCGACTCGCAGGACTGGTGGCCGGCGGACTTCGGCCACTACGGGCCGCTCTTCATCCGGATGGCGTGGCACGGCGCGGGCACCTACCGCATCGGCGACGGCCGCGGCGGCGCCGGAGCCGGCCAGCAGCGCTTCGCGCCCCTCAACAGTTGGCCGGACAACGCCAACCTCGACAAGGCGCGCCGGCTGCTGTGGCCGATCAAGCGGAAATACGGCAACAAGATTTCCTGGGCCGACCTGATGATCCTCGCCGGCAACGTCGCGCTGGAGTCGATGGGCTTCAAGACCTTCGGCTTCGGCGGCGGGCGCGCCGATGTCTGGGAGCCTGACGAATACGTCTACTGGGGCGCCGAGGACACTTGGCTCGGCGACAAGCGCTACTCGGGTGACCGGGACCTCGAGAATCCTCTCGCCGCCGTGCAGATGGGTCTGATCTACGTCAACCCGGAAGGCCCGAACGGCAAGCCGGATCCGCTTGCTGCGGCCAAGGACATCCGCGAAACCTTCGCGCGCATGGCCATGAACGACGAGGAGACCGTCGCGCTCATCGCCGGCGGACACTCTTTCGGCAAGACCCACGGCGCCGGCGATGCGGCCCTGGTTGGCCCAGCGCCGGAAGCTGCCGGCATCGAGGAACAAGGCCTCGGCTGGAAGAGCACATTCGGCACAGGCAAAGGCACGGACGCGATCACCGGCGGCCCGGAAGTCACCTGGACCAAGACGCCGACGAAGTGGAGCAACAATTTCTTCGAGAACCTGTTCGGCTACGAATGGGAACTGACCAAGAGCCCGGCCGGTGCGTATCAGTGGAAGGCGAAAGGCGACGCCGCCACAATTCCGGATGCGTTTGACTCCTCGAAGCGTCACGCGCCGACCATGCTGACCACGGACCTCTCTTTGCGCGTCGACCCTGTTTACGAAAAGATTTCAAGGCGCTTCCACGCGAACCCGGATCAGTTGGCGGATGCCTTCGCCCGCGCCTGGTTCAAGCTGGTCCACCGCGACATGGGCCCACGCTCGCGCTATCTCGGCCCGGAGGTTCCGACCGAAGAACTGATCTGGCAGGACCCCGTGCCCGCCGTCGATCACAAGCTGATCGACGCAAAGGACATCGCCGCCCTCAAGGGCAAGATCCTCGCAGCGGGACTTTCCATCTCGGAACTGGTCTCGACCGCGTGGGCCTCGGCGGCAACCTTCCGCGGCTCCGACAAGCGCGGCGGCGCGAACGGGGCGCGCATCCGCCTTGCGCCGCAGAAGGATTGGAAGGTCAACCAGCCTGCCCAACTGGCGAAGGTGCTCAAAGCCCTCGAGGGCATCCAGAAGGAGTTCAACGGCGCGCAGTCCGGCGGCAAGAAGGTTTCGCTTGCCGACCTGATCGTGCTCGGCGGAAGCGCGGCCGTCGAGCAGGCGGCCAAGACGGCCGGACACGACGTGACCGTTCCCTTCGCGCCGGGCCGCACGGACGCGACGCAGAAGCAAACCGATGTGGACTCCTTCGCCGTGCTCGAACCGGCGGCGGACGGGTTCCGCAACTACCTCAAGACCGAATACGCCGTATCGGCAGAGGAACTTCTGGTCGACAAGGCGCAATTGCTGACGCTGACCGCGCCTGAGATGACGGCTCTCGTCGGCGGCCTGCGCGTCCTGAACGCGAACTTCGGGCAGTCACAGCACGGCGTCTTCACCAAGCGGCCGCAGACGCTGACCACCGACTTCTTCGTGAATTTGCTCGACATGAGCACGACGTGGAAGGCGGCCTCGGACGCCGCAGACGTGTTCGAGGGCCGCGATCGCGCAACGGGCAAACCGAAGTGGACCGGCACCCGTGTCGACCTCGTGTTCGGTTCGAACTCGCAGCTGCGGGCGCTGGCGGAAGTCTACGCATGCGACGACTCGCAAAAGAAGTTCGTGGCCGACTTCGTGGCGGCGTGGACCAAAGTGATGAACGCCGACCGCTTCGACTTGGCCTGATCTCTGGCTGACGGAAGCGACGAAACGAAACGGCCGGGGCTTTCCCCGGCCGTTTTTCTTATCGGCCTCATCCTTCCAGACGGCGCGCGTTCCGCGCCCTCCTCAGGATGAGGCGGTGTTACTGCCCGCCGTTCTTGCCCTCGACCTCGCCGTGCGCGCCTTGAGCGCGTCGGGCTGCGGCATGGCGATGGCGTGGTAACCTGAGTCGACGAAGTGCACCTCGCCGGTCACCCCGCTCGACAGGTCGGACAGCAGATACAAGCCCGCCCCGCCCAGTTCCTCCAGCGTCACGCCGCGGCCGAGCGGGGAATATTTCTGCTGGAAGGCGAACATATAGCGCGCGTCGGTGATACCCGCTCCCGCAAGAGTGCGAATGGGGCCGGCCGAGATGGCGTTGACGCGGATTTTCTGGTGGCCGAAATCGACCGCCAGATAGCGCACCGAGGCTTCCAGGCCGGCTTTCGCCACGCCCATGACGTTGTAATTCGGCATGGCGCGGTCGCCGCCGTTATAGGTGAGCGTCACCATGGCGCCGCCGTTCGGCATCAAAGCTGCCGCGCGCGAGGCTGCCTCGGTGAAGGCGTAGCAGGAGATCACCATGGTGCGGATGAAGTTCTCGCGCGTGGAATCGGCGTAGCGCCCTTTCAGCTCGTCCTTGTCGGAGAAGGCGATGGCGTGCACCAGGAAATCCATGCTGCCCCATTGCTTTTTGATGTCGGCAAACACCGCATCGACCGTCGCGATGTTCTCGACGTCGCAGGGCAGCACAATCTTGGAGCCGACGGATTCGGCGAGCGGCTTGACGCGCTTGGCGAGCGCATCGCCCTGGTAGGTGAAGGCGAGCTCAGCGCCGTGCGCGGCCAGCGTCTTGGCGATGCCCCAGGCGATGGAGTGGTCGTTGGCCACCCCCATCACCAGCCCGCGTTTTCCGTCCATCAATCCCGGCATGTGCGGTTAAGCATCCAGCCGCTTGAAGATGACAGAGGCGTTGGTGCCGCCGAAGCCGAACGAATTCGACAGCACGGCGCCGAGCTTCACATCGTCCTTGCGCTCGCGCACGATCGGCATATCGGCGAAGGCCGGATCGAGGTTTTCGATATTGGCGCTCTCGCAGATGAAGCCGTTCTGCATCATCAGCAGCGAATAGATCGCCTCCTGCGCGCCGGCGGCGCCGAGCGAATGGCCGGTGAGCGACTTGGTGGCCGAAATCGGCGGCGCCTTGGCGCCGAACACCTCGCGGATCGCCTCGATTTCCTTCAGGTCGCCGATCGGCGTCGCGGTGGCGTGCGGGTTGATATAGTCGATCGGCGCCTTGCAGGTTTCCAGCGCCATATTCATGCAGCGCACCGCGCCCTCGCCCGAGGGCGCCACCATGTCGTAGCCGTCCGAGGTCGCGCCGTAGCCCGCCACTTCGGCATAAATCTTGGCGCCGCGCGCTTTGGCATGCTCGAGCTCTTCCAGCACCAGCACGCCGGCGCCGCCGGCGATGACGAAGCCGTCGCGGTCCACGTCATAGGCGCGCGAGGCTTTCTCCGGCGTGGCGTTGTACTTCGACGACATCGCGCCCATGGCGTCGAACAGCACCGACAGCGTCCAGTCCAATTCCTCGCAGCCGCCGGCAAAGATCATGTCCTGCTTGCCCCACTGGATGATCTCGCTGGCGTTGCCGATGCAGTGGTTGGAGGTCGCGCAGGCCGACGAGATCGAATAGTTCACGCCCTTGATCTTGAACCAGGTGGCGAGCGTCGCGGACGCCGTCGACGACATCGCCTTGGGCACCGCGAAGGGGCCGACCCGCTTGGGGCCTTTCGTGCGCGTGATGTCGGCGGCTTCGACGATGGCGCGCGCCGAGGGGCCGCCGGAGCCCATGATGATGCCGGTGCGCGGGTTGGAAATGTCTTTTTCCTCGACGCCGGAATCGCGGATCGCCTGCTCCATGGCGACGTGGTTCCAGGCGGCGCCGCCGCCGAGGAAGCGCATGGCGCGGCGGTCGACGGAGTCGGCCGGATTGAGCGTGGGCGCGCCCTGCACCTGGCAGCGGAAGCCGAGCTTGGCGTAATCCTCGGCGCGGCTGATGCCGGACTTGGCCTCGCGCAGGCTGGCCAGAACTTCCTGCGTATTGTTGCCGATGGACGAAACGATGCCCATCCCGGTGACCACGACCCGCCGCATCGAATGAACTACCCCTTGCTCACGTGGATTTTTGCTGTTGGGCCACAGATTGGCCGGCCGAGGCAATTGCGCAAGGGGTTCAAGGGGCTCAAGTGCCTCAAGCGCCGCTCGGCTGCAATGCTTCGTCCTGCTTGAACAGGCCGACCTTCAGGTCGAAGGCGCGATAGATGACGTTGCCGTCCGCCGACAGCCAGCCGTCGGCGATGCCGAGCACCAGCTTCGAGCGCATCACGCGCTTTAAATCGATGCCGTAGACGATCTTTTTCACCGACGGCAGCACCTGGCCGGAGAATTTCAATTCACCCAGACCGAGCGCGCGGCCCTTGCCGGGCGCGCCCAGCCAGCCGAGGAAAAACCCGACCATTTGCCAGAGCGCGTCGAGACCGAGACAGCCCGGCATCACCGGGTCGCCCTTGAAGTGACAGAGGAAGAACCAGAGGTCCGGCCGCACATCGAGCTCGGCCCGGATCATGCCCTTGCCGTGCTCGCCGCCCTGTTCGGAAATTTCGCTGATGCGATCGAACATCAGCATTGGCGGCAGCGGCAATTGCGCGTTGCCCGCGCCGAACAATTCGCCGCGGCCGCAGGCCAACAGGTCCTCGTAGTCGAAGCTGCTGCGCCGTTGTTCCATCGCCGTCATATCCCCGTCCCGCGCTGCGGGCCTGTCTGAATATCCATGTGAAACTCGTAACATAATGGGGTTGATCCGGGAAAGATGGGACCTGACGCACAAGTGGCAATCGCATGGCGGCCGCGACAAAATGGCCGGCCGGCGCAAAAGGCCGGATCGAGCGCAGTTGCGAAGGAGTTGCATCTAGCGGGTCAAATGCGTATATGTTTCAAATGAAACGGTTTTTGCCGGTTGCCGCGCAGCCGGCCAGTTGAGGCATTCGACATGAGCCTGACGCGTAGCAGCATGGCACCGCCGACGCTCAAGCCCGCGACCGGCGCCGAACTCACCGGCTGCCCCTGGCATGACGTGAAGGCGATGCTGCGCCAGGTCGGCCTGCGCCCGACGCGCCAGCGCATGGCGCTCGGCTGGCTGCTGTTCGGCAAGGGCAACCGCCATCTCACCGCCGAGATGCTCTACGACGAAGCCTCGCGCGCCAAGGTGCCGGTGTCGCTGGCGACCATCTACAACACGCTGCACCAGTTCACCGAGGTCGGCCTGCTGCGCCAGGTCGCGGTCGACGGCTCCAAGGCCTATTTCGATACCAACACCTCCGCCCATCATCATTTCTTCATCGAGGGCGAGGACGAATTGCTCGACATCAAGAGCGCCGACGTGCTGGTCGGCCACAGCCCGCCGCCGCCGGAAGGCTACGAGGTCGCCCGCGTCGACGTGATCGTGCGGCTGCGGCGCAAGGCGTAACGCCGTCAAACCAATCTGCGATCTATGATGTCGTCATGGCCGGGCTCGTCCCGGCCATCTCGTCTTGAGGGACGTTCACGACGTGGCCACCCGGCGAGCGCGGCCGAGACATCGGCTGAAGCCAGGCGATCGCCGTCCCTTGGAGGCTAGCCCGGCGGGCACCGATCTACTGAATCTTCTCGTTCGGATAGGCGCCCCACAGCCGGTCCTGCCGGATCCAGCCGGTAAAGCCCTTGCCGCGGAATTCGCACCAGGAGCCGGTGCAGGATTGCAGCGAGCCCTGCACGCCGCCTTGCAGCTTCGCCACCACCGCGGATTCGACGTCGGCGCTCTCGTAGAGCGGCACCAGTTCGTCCTTCAGGTTCGGCACCACCACCGCGGTGCGCTTGCCGGACAACAGCGAGTGGTAGACCCAGCCCTCGGCGCCCTCCCAATCGCGGATGCGCCGCCAATTCTCGAATTCGGCGGTGACCTCGACCGGCATGCCGGCGCGGGTATAGACCCAGCGCACCTCCTGGTCGCGGTTGGGGCCGCCGCGCACATTGACCTTGTCGGACTTGAGGCTGACGAAGCGCGGCACCGGCAGGCCGCTGACCGTGCCGGTGGCGATTTCGCCGGCCGCGCGGGCGGCCATCGGCATCCCCGCCAGCCACGCCAAAAGTGCAAGGCCGCCAACACCGGCGAGCCGCCTCCCTGAGCTTTGTGTTGTCACGGCCATCTGCTAGGAAAATGAACGGATTAACGCCCCCTCGACGCGGAACCTTCAGTGTGGGGGAGCACGGTTAAAGAGGGCTGAATCGGCGCATGCCGAAGACCAAGAAGCCGCTGGTCATCGTCACCCGCAAGCTCCCGGACAAGGTCGAGCTGCGCATGCGGGAGCTTTTCGACGCCCGGCTCAACCCGGACGACACGCCGATGAGCCATGCCCAGCTGGCCGAGGCGGTCAAGACCGCCGACGTGCTGGTGCCGACCGTCACCGACGAAATCGACGCCTCGGTGCTGAGCAAGGCCGGCGAGCAGCTCAAGCTGATCGCCAATTTCGGCAACGGCGTCGACAATATCGACGTCGTGACCGCCGTCCAGCGCGGCATCACCGTGACCAATACGCCGGGCGTTTTGACCGAGGACACCGCCGACATGACCATGGCGCTGATCCTGGCGGTGCCGCGGCGGCTGGTGGAAGGCTCCGCGGTGCTCACCGCCGATACCGACTGGACCGGCTGGACGCCGACCTGGATGCTCGGCCACCGCATCTGGGGCAAGCGGCTTGGCATCATCGGCATGGGGCGCATCGGCCAGGCGGTGGCGCGGCGCGCGCGCGCCTTCGGCCTGCAGATCCACTACCACAACCGCCGCCGGGTACCGCCGCGCATCGAGGAGGAGCTCGACGCCACCTATTGGGAGAGTCCCGACCAGATGCTTGACGCGTATGGACATCGTCTCGATCAATTGTCCGCACACACCCGCAACATATCACCTGTTGTCCGCGCGCCGGCTCAAGCTGTTGCGGCCGGAGGCCTACATCGTGAACACCTCGCGCGGCGAGGTGATCGACGAGAACGCGCTCGCCCGCCTGCTTGAAGCGGGCGAGATCGCCGGCGCCGGCCTCGACGTGTTCGAGCACGAGCCGGCGGTGAACCCGAAGCTGGTCAAGCTCGCGCGCGAGGGCAAGGTGGTGCTGCTGCCGCACATGGGCTCGGCGACGGTGGAAGGCCGCATCGACATGGGCGAGAAGGTCATCATCAACATCAAGACCTTCATGGACGGGCATCGGCCGCCGGATCGCGTGCTTCCCGAGCATGCTGTAAGCTGCGACCGGCGGTCTTTCTGCCTGAAGACGGCCTGCGCAAGCGCGGGCCTTGCGCCGGATAAGCCTTCCTTCGATGCTGTAGCCTCGATCGGCCTCATGCTGAGGCGCACGAAGTGCGCGTCTCGAGCATGGGCCGCCCATCGCTTCGAGACGGGCGCTACGCACCCTCCTCAGGATGAGGCGGTGCAAGCGCGCGTGAATCGACAAATCCCTGATCGTCGGTTTTTCGCCGCTGAGCGGATTGTCTTTGTCCCACGCATAGCTCAGCGTCTCGAAGCGCATCGAGCGCGCGTCGACCATCAAGAGCCGGCCGACCAAGCCCTCGCCGAAGCCGACGATCTCGCGGATCACTTCCAGCGCCATCATCGAGCCGAGCACGCCCGGCAGCGCGCCGAGAATGCCGGCTTCCGCGCAAGCGGGAATCGTGCCCTGCGGCGGCGGCTCGGGAAACAGGCAGCGATAGGTCGGGTTGTGCGTGCCGTCGGCGCGCGTCTCATGCGCGCGGAGGTGGTGAGCGAGCCGTCGAAGGTGCCGACCGCGGCGGTGACCAGCGGCTTTTTCGCGAAGTAACACGCATCCGAAACGAGATAGCGCGTGGCGAAATTGTCGGAGCCGTCGGCAATGATGTCATAGCGCGCGATCAGCTCGAGCGCGTTGGCCCGCGTCGAGCCGCGCATGATGCGTCTCGACCGTGACATGCGGATTGAGCCGCGTGACCGCCGCGCTTGCGCGCTCGGTTTTGGCCTTGCCGATATCGTCCGTGCCGAAGATCACCTGCCGCTGCAAATTCGACAGCGACACGGCGTCGTCATCGACCACGCCCAGCGTGCCGACGCCGGCGGCGGCGAGATAAAGCAGCACCGGCGCGCCAAGGCCGCCGGCGCCCACCACCAGCACGCGCGCGGCTTTCAGTCTGGCCTGGCCGGGGCCGCCGACCTCGCGCAGCACGATGTGGCGCGCGTAGCGTTCGAGTTCCTCAGCGTCGAGCATGGTTAACCCTATGGCGGGAAGAGCTTTTGGGCCAGTGCCTTGGCGCCATGCACAGTGCCGCGCGCCGCCTTGCGCGACCGTGACGATGGGCTAAGGTGGCCGCAAAACTAAGGTTAGGGCGGCGTTAACAAGAATGCGTTGCGGTCCCTTCGTAGTCCTGCTCGCGCTGCTTGCCGGCGCTGCCGCCGGCCCCGCGCTGGCGCAGTCGGCGTTGGGCAATCCGAACCCGGTCGAAGCGCAGCCCACCGTCAAAAAGCACCGCGCCGTGCACAAGAAGGCCGCCATTGCCGCCAAGCCGGCGCCAAAAGCCGCGCCGGCGAAGAAAGAACCCCTCAAGGCCGCGCCGGCCAGTTCCGAGCCCGCCCCCGCCGAGCTCTCCAATATTCCGCCAGCCGAGCGGCAGAAGATCCAATCGGCGCTCTACTGGTCGGGCGACTATTCAGCTCCCGCCGACGGCATGGAAGCCGCCATTCGCAATTTCCAGAAGCGCAGCCGGGCCAAGATCACCGGCGAGTTGACCGGCGAACAGCGCGCCGCGCTGCTCGCCGCCGCCGACACCCACGCGCAGGAATTCGGCTGGAGCGTGGTGGTCGATCCCGCAACCGGCATCCGCATCGGCCTGCCGAGCAAGCTGGTGCCGATCGCGCGCGACGCCGCCCATGGCACGCACTGGTCGTCGCCGCACGGGGAAGTGCAGGTCGAGACCTTCCGCATCAAGAATGCCAATCTTTCGGCGCTGTTCGAGCAGGAGAAGAAGCAGCCGGCGACGCGCCGGGTCGAGCATAGCGTGCTCAACGACGACAATTTCATCATCAGCGGGCTGCAGGGCCTGAAACTATTCACCGTGCGCGCCAAGCAACGCGACGGCGAGGTGCGCGGCTTCACGCTGTACTACGACCAGATGATGGAAGGCATCGTCGCGCCGGTGATGGTGGCGATGGCGAGTGCGTTCTCGCCGTTTCCCGAGCGGCCGGCGCCTTTCGCGGCGCTGGCGAAGAAAGTCGAATACGGCACCGGCCTGATCGTGAGCGCCGAGGGACACATCGTGACGGCGCGCAAGGTGGCGCAGGGCTGTCAGGTGATCGTCGCCGACGGTCTCGGCAATGCCGAGCGCGTCGCCGAGGACGCGGCCAATGGGCTCGCGCTGCTGCGCGTCTATGGCGCGCGCAAACTGCCCGCGCTGGCGCTGGCGCGCGAGCCGCCCAAGGCGGGCGACATCACGCTGATCGGCATCCCCGACCCGAAGGAGCAGGACGGCGCCAAGAAACTCACCGAGATCAAGGCGAAGCTCACCGACGACGCGGCCATCGCGCTGCGCCAGCCGGTGCCGATGGCGGGCTTTTCCGGCGCCGCCGCGCTCGACGCCAAGGGCCAATTCCTCGGCATCATGGAGACGCGCAATTTCGTGCTGGCCAGCGCCGAACCCACGCTGCCGCCGGTGCGGCTGATCTCGGCTGCGACGATCCGCGAATTCCTCGCCAAGCATCATGTCGCCGTGGCTGATGGAGCGACCGGCGATGCCCGCGCCGCGGCGGTGCGGATTATTTGCGTCGGAAATGACTCCGTCATCCTGAGGTGGCCGCGAGGCGGCCCTCGAAGGATGACGGCCGCCGTCCTTCGAGGCTCGCGCGCGATGCGCGCTCGCACCTCAGGACGACGGTGAGCGGTTATTTATTCTTCCACTCCGGCTTGCGCTTCTCGACGAAGGCCTTCATGCCTTCCTTCTGATCGTCGGTCGCGAACAGCGAGTGGAAGACGCGCCGCTCGAACAGCACGCCTTCCGACAGCGCCGATCTCGAAGGCGCGGTTGACCGCCTCCTTGGCCGCCAGCACCGAGGGCAGCGACATATTGGCGATGGTCGTCGGCGACTTTCATCGCCTCCTCCATCAGGCTCGCCGCCGGCACGACGCGCGCCACCAGGCCGGAGCGTCTCGGCCTCGGCGGCGTCCATCATGCGGCCGGTCAGGATCATCTCCATGGCCTTGGCCTTGCCGACCGCGCGGGTGAGGCGCTGGGTGCCGCCGATGCCGGGAATGACGCCGAGCTTGATCTCGGGCTGGCCGAACTTGGCGTTGTCGGCGGCGATGACGATGTCGCATTGCATGGCGAGCTCGCAGCCGCCGCCGAGCGCAAAGCCGGCGACCGCCGCGACGATCGGCTTGCGGGCGCGCGAGGCGCGGTCCCAGGTGCCGGCGAAATTGCCGAGAAAGGCCTCGATGAAGGTCTTGTCCGCCATCTCCTTGATGTCGGCGCCGGCGGCGAAGGCCTTCTCGTTGCCGGTGATCAGCATGCAGCCGATGCCGTCGTCGGCCTCGAAGGCGTCGATGGCCTGGGATAAGTTCCGCCTTGAGCGCCATGTTGAGCGCATTGAGCGTGGGCCGGCCGGTTGAGCCGGATGACGCCGACGCGGCCTTTGGTCTCGACGAGGATGTTCTGGTAGCTCATGGCTTGTCTCCCGATGGACGGGCCTATTTCTGGCATGCCGGACAATAGAACGTCGAGCGCCCGGTCTGCACGATGCGTTTCACCTTGCCCTTGCAGTGCGGGCAGGGCTCGCCCTCGCGGTCATAGACCTGGAAGCTGTGCTGGAAATCGCCGAGCGAGCCGTCGGCGCGGCGGTGGTCGCGCAGCGAGGAGCCGCCGGCCTTGATGGCGTCGTTGCAGCACCGCCTTGATGGCCTCGACCAGCGCCGCCGCGCGCGCATTGGGTTTGCCGTTGCGGTCGGCGATGGTGGAGGCTTGCCGTTTGGGCGAGAGCCGCGCGCGGTAGAGCGCCTCGCAGACATAGATATTGCCGAGGCCGGCGACCACGCGCTGATCGCTGAGCGCGGCCTTCAGCGAGGTCTTCTTGGCCTGACAGGCTTTGGCCAGCATGGCGGCGTCGAATTCATTGCCCAATGGTTCCGGCCCGAGATCGCGCAGCAACGGCTCCTGCTCGAGCTTTGAACGCGGCACGAGCTTCATGGAGCCGAAGCGGCGCGGGTCGTTGAAGGTGACGGTCGCGCCATTCGACAGGTGAAACACCACATGGTCGTGCGCGGTGCTTTTTCCGCGCTCGTGGTAATAGACGCCCGGCTTCGTCCCCTTGGCATCCTTGCCGACGCGGAACGAGCCCGACATGCCGAGATGCATGATCAGCACGTCGCCCGACGACAGATCCGCCAGCAGATATTTGGCGCGCCGGCCGAGGCCCTCGACCGTCTTGCCGGTGAGCCGCTTTTCGAAGTCCTTGGCGAGCGGCCAGCGCAGGCCGCGGTCGCGCACCTCGACCTTTGCGAAGGCGCGCGCCCTCCATGGCGGGCGCAAGCCCCCGGCGCACGGTCTCGACCTCAGGCAGCTCGGGCATGGTTAACGCTCTTTCCGTTCTCACATAGCGCCCTGCGCGGCGCCGCGCTATGGTCCTGCCCGCAAAGGACAATTCCATGGCCGGCAGCCCGGACGAACCCATTTCGGCTACCGAGACCGTGCCGCTCAGCGAGAAGCAGGGCCGCGTCGACGACGTGTTCCATTCGGTCGCGCGCCGCTACGACCTGATGAACGACCTGATGTCGGGCGGCCTGCACCGGCTCTGGAAGAACGCGCTGGTGCGGGCGGTCAATCCGCCCATCGGAGACATTCCGTTCGCGCTGCTCGATCTGGCCGGCGGCACCGGCGACGTCGCCTTCCGCGTGGTGGAAGCGGGCGGGCCGGGCACGCGCGTCACCGTCTGCGACATCAATGACGACATGCTCAGCGTCGGCGCCGAGCGCGCGCGCGAGCGCGGGCTCGACGACCGCGTCACCTTCGAGCAGGGCAATGCCGAGGAGCTCGCCTATCCCGACCGCTCTTTCGATTGCGTCACCATCGCCTTCGGCATCCGCAACGTGCCGCGCATCGACCGCGCGCTCGCCGAAGCTTACCGCGTGCTCAAGCTCGGCGGCCATTTCCTGTGCCTGGAGTTTTCCAGCGTCGACGTGCCCGGTCTCGACGTGCTGTACGAGCTTTATTCGTTCAACGTGATCCCGCGCATCGGCCAGGCGGTGGCCGGCGACCGCGAGGCCTATCAGTATCTGGTCGAATTGATCCGCAAATTTCCCAAGCCGAAGGTCTTCGCGCAGATGATCGAGGACGCCGGCTTCCGCCGCGTCTCGTTCACGCCGATGACCGGCGGCGTGGTGGCCTTGCATTCCGGCTGGAAACTGTGATCGGCGCGCTTTCCCATCTCGTCCGCCTGTCCCGCGCCGGCTTCGTGTTCGCGCGCGAGGGCGTGTTTGCGCTGGTCGACACGCGGCCGCTGCCGCTGCCGGCCAAGAGCGCGGTCGCGCTGGCGCGCCTGTTCGAGCGGCCGAGCGCCAAAAGCGGCGAGAGCCGGCTGGCCGCCGCGCTCACGCGGCTGGGGCCGACCTACGTCAAGCTCGGCCAGTTCCTTGCCACGCGGCCCGACGTGGTCGGCAAGACGATGGCGCGCAATCTCGAAAGCCTGCAAGACAAGATGGCGCCGTTTCCGCAAGCCGAGGCGGAAGCTGCCGTGCTCGCCGCTCTCGGCAAGCCGGTCACGGCGCTCTACGCCAGCTTCGGCCCGGCGGTCGCCGCCGCCTCGATCGCGCAGGTCCACCGCGCCGAAATCGAGACCGAGGACGGGCGCAGGCCGGTGGCGGTGAAGATCCTGCGGCCGGGCGTCGAGCGCCGCTTCAAGTCCGAGCTCGACGCATTCTTCTTCGCCGCCCGCACGGCGGAAAACCTCTCGCTCGAAGCCCAGCGCCTGCGGCTGACCGAAGTCGTATCGACGCTGGCGCGCTCGGTGGCGATCGAGATGGATTTCCGCCTGGAGGCGGCGGCGCTCTCCGAAATGGCCGAGAACACGCGCGCGGACAAAGGCTTCCGCGTGCCGACGGTGGACTGGAACCGGACCGCGCGCGAAGTCCTCACGCTCGAATGGATCGACGGCACGCCGCTGCACGACCATGCAGCGCTCGCCGCCAAGGGCTACGACCTGCCGGCGCTCGGCCGCGCGGTGATCCAGAATTTCCTGCGCCATGCTTTGCGCGACGGCTTCTTCCACGCCGACATGCATCCGGGCAATCTGTTCGTCGACGACGAGGGCCAGCTGGTGGCGGTCGACTTCGGCATCATGGGCCGGCTCGGGCCGAAGGAGCGCCGCTTCCTCGCCGAAATTTTGTTCGGCTTCATCACCCGCGACTATATGCGCACCGCGCAGGTGCATTTCGACGCCGGCTACGTGCCGCGGCATCACTCGGTGGAGAGCTTCGCGCAGGCGATCCGCGCCATCGGCGAGCCGATCCACAACCGCACCGCCGAAGATATTTCGATGGCGAAACTGCTCACGCTGCTGTTCGAGGTCACCGGCCTGTTCGACATGCGCACGCGGCCCGAATTGCTGCTGCTGCAAAAGACCATGGTGGTGGTGGAGGGCGTGGCGCGCTCGCTCGACCCCAAGCTCGACATGTGGAAGACCGCCGATCCGGTGGTGCGCGAATGGATCGAGCGCAATCTCGGGCCGGTCGGCAAGCTGGAGGACATCGGCGGAGGGCGCCGGCGAGATCGGCCGCTTCCTCGGCCAGGTGCCCGGCCTGCTCACCCGCGCCGGCACTCTGATGGACCAGCTCGACGACATCACCCGCGACGGCCTGGTGCTGTCGCCCGACACGGTCGAGGCCATCGGCCGGGCCGAGGCGCGGCGCAACCGCTGGACCGCCGCGGCGCTGTGGGTCGATCGCGCTGCTGCTGGCCTGGATCGCCTGGCTGATCTATTAGGCTGTTGCCTTGCCCGCATAGGCGCGCTCGATCGTGGCGAGGTCGAGCTTCTTCATCGTCATGAAGGCGTTCATGACGCGCGCGGATTTTTTGGTGTCCGGATCGCTCATCATCTTCGGGATCGCGCTCGGCACCACCTGCCACGACAGGCCGAACTTGTCCTTCAGCCAGCCGCAGGGGCCTTCCTGGCCGCCTTTGGTCAGCGCGTTCCAGTAGTAGTCGATCTCGCTTGCGTCTCGCACATCGACCTGGAACGAGACCGCCTCGTCGAATTTGAAGTTCGGGCCGCCGTTGAGCGCGGTGAACGGCTGGCCGTCGAGCTCGAAGGCCACCACCATCACCGAGCCGGGCGGCTTGTGGTGGATCTCCTGCCCCGCCTCGGGATAGCGGCTGATCGTGCCGATCTTGGAGTTCTTGAACACCGAGCAATAGAACTTTGCCGCGTCCTCGGCTTGCGTGTCGAACCACAGGCACGGCGTGAGTTGTGTTCGCGACGATTGCCATGAGTCACTCCTTACTTCGCTTTCGCCAGATAGGCTTCGAGTTGCTCCATGGTGCCGCTCCAGCCTTGCGTCATGCTGTCGTGCATGGTGTCGAAGGTCTTCTGCTCTTCGGCGGTGGCGTCGAGTGGTCTGCCAGCGCACGGTGAACTTGGTTTTGCCGCCCGGGCGCGTCCTCGAAGGTGAAGGTCGAGAGCATTTGCAGCGGCCAGGTGGCGCTACCGGGATGGCGCGTGATGCCGCCGGCTTCGTCGGAAAACGAATTGATGAAGACCAGCTTCTGCTGCGGCACGATCTCGCGATAGGTGAACAAGCCCCACATGGCGCCGCCATTCGGCGTCTTCATGCCGTAGTGATAGGTGCCGCCGACGCGCAGATCCATTTTCGAGGCGATCGACCGTGAAGCCCTTGGGGCCCCACCAGTGCTTCATGCGCTCCGGATCGGTGAAGCATGTCCACAGCAGATCGCGCGGCGCGTCGAACACGCGCGAGATGACGAAGTCTTTTGCTCTCGCTGCCCGGCCATTGCTCGTCCTCCACATCGATTTCGCAGCGGCTACTTCGCCACGATCAGCATCCAGCCGACGCCGAACTTGTCGGCGAGCATGCCGAAGCGCGGCGAGAAGAAGGTCTTGCTCAGCGGCATCGTCACCTGGCCGCCCTCGCCGAGCGCGGCGAACAGTCTGTCCACTTCGGCCTCGTCCTTGGCGTTGATGGTGAGCGCGAAGCCCTTGAAGTTCGGGATGCCGGTGTTGCGGCCGTCGGAGGCCATCACCGTGGTGTCGCCGATCATTGAATTGCGCGTGCATGACCTTGTCGGCGTTGGCGGGCGTGCACATCGATTTGTCGGGCGCGTCCTTCCAGCGCATCAGCATCGCCGACCTCGGCGCCGATCGCCTTCTTGTAGAACTCGATCGCCTCCTCGCAGCGGCCGTCGAAAAACAGATAAGGCTGTACGTGCATGTCGTCCTCCTCTCGGGTTAAGGCTTAGACTTTCATTGTGTCGACATAGTCGGCGAGCCGCGCCATGGTCTGCACCAGGCCCTTGTCGGCGCCGTAGTCCTTGATCACGCGCGCGCGCTCTGCGGCCGACGGGAAGGTGCCGTGCCAGGTGATGCGCGTCTTGCCGTTGCCGAGATCCTCGAAGGTGACGGTCGTCGTGAACTGCACCGGCTCGACATCGTCGCCGCCGCCGTGGCGATAGACGATGCGCTCGGGCGGCGACGATCTCGTCATAGGTGACGCGGTTCTGGTAATCGCGGCCGTCCGGGCCGTGCATGACGAAGCGCCAGACGCCGCCGGGCCGGAAGTCGAAGGCATGCGTCGTCGTGGTGAAGCCGTCCGGTCCCCACCATTGCGCCAGATGCTTCGGATCGGTGAAGGCGGAAAACACCAGCGCGCGCGGCGCGTCGAACACGCGCGTGCCGATGATCGAGCGCGGATCGCTGTCGAGGTCGAGGCTATTTCTTTCGGCCACGTTTCGTCTCCTTCGCTTTGGCTTTGTCCGCCTCGCCCGCCTGCAGCGTCTTGAGATAATCGTCGAGCCGGTCGAGCCGCTGCTCCCATAGCCGGCGATATTCCTCCAGCCAGTCGTCGGCCTCCTTGAGCGCGTTGACTTCGATCTTGCAGGGCCGCATCTGCGCGTCGCGGCCGCGCGTGATCAGCCCGGCGCGCTCGAGCACTTTGAGATGCTTGGAGACGGCGGGCAGGCTCATCTCGAACGGCGCGGCCAGCTTCGACACCGAGGTTTCCCCGAGCGCGAGCCGGGCGAGGATGGCGCGGCGCGTCGGATCGGACAGCGCGGCGAAGGTTGCGGAGAGGCGGTCGGTCGGCATCGGGGTCATGGTCGTTGTGAACCGTTCAGTTAAATAACTAATCGGTTAAATACATGCCTTGGCTGCCGGCGTCAACGCCGCGATCGAAAAATATTTTCAAATGCATTTGATTGCAATGATTGCATTGCGATCAATTGTGCTAAGTCATATGATCGCAAGAGGATTTCGATGGCCTCCCTCACCGTCAGGCAGCTCGACGACAAGCTCAAGCGCCAGCTGCGGCTGCGCGCGGCCCGCAACGGCCGCTCGGTCGAGGACGAGGTGCGCACCATTCTGCGCGCGGCCGCGGCCGACGCCGGCGCTGCGCCGGAAGACGTTCCGCAGGCGCGGCCCTCGCCGCGCTTCGCCGCCGCAGAGCAAGCGCGTGCTGCTGGTCATCGGCGGCGGCATCGCCGCCTACAAGTCGCTCGATCTCATCCGCCGGCTGAAGGAGCGCGGCATCGCCGTGCGCTGCATCCTGACGAAGGCCGCGCAGGAATTCATTACGCCGCTGTCGGCCGGCGCCATTGTCGGCGAGCGCGTGTTCACCGACCTGTTCGATCCCGCGCATGAATTCGACGTCGGCCACATCCGGCTTGCGCGCGAGACCGATCTGATCGTGGTGGCGCCCGCCACCGCCGACCTGATGGCCAAACTCGCCGGCGGGCATGCAAACGATCTCGCCACCGCCGTGCTGCTGGCGACCGACGGCCAAAGTTCTGCTGGCGCCGGCGATGAACCCGCGCATGTGGGCCAACAAAGCCACGCAGCGCAATGTCGCGCAGCTTGCAGCCGACGGATTTACATTTATCGGCCCCAACGAAGGCGAGATGGCGGAATGCAGGCGAGAGCGGCATCGGCCGCATGGCCGAGCCGCTGGAGATCGCCGACGCGGCCGGCAAATTGCTGGCGCGCGCGGATGCATCATTGAGCGGCAAGCGCGTGCTTGTCACCTCGGGTCCGACGCACGAGCCGATCGACCCGGTGCGCTATATCGCCAACCGCTCCTCCGGCAAGCAGGGCCACGCCATCGCCGCCGCGGCAGCGCTTGCCGGCGCCGAGGTGACGCTGGTGAGCGGCCCGGTCAATGTGCCGGATCCGCCCGGCGTGAACACCGTGCACGTCGAGAGCGCGCGCGAGATGCTGCAAAGCCGTCGAGCTTGCGCTGCCGGTCGATGTCGCGATCTTCGCGGCCGCGGTCGCCGACTGGCGGGTGGCGAGCGCGGGCGCCCAGAAAATCAAGAAAGCGCCCGGCCGCGCGACGCCCGAACTCGCGCTGGTCGAAAATCCCGACATCCTCGCCAGCATCGCGCATCGCAAGACGCAGCGGCCCAAACTGGTGATCGGCTTTGCCGCCGAAACCGAGAACGTCGCCGCCAATGCCAAAGCCAAGTTGGCCGCCAAAGGGTGCGACTGGATCCTCGCCAATGACGTGTCGCCGCGGACCGGCATCATGGGCGGCGACCGCAACACCATCGCGCTGGTGACCGCCAAAGGCGTCGAGGCCTGGCCGCCGCAATCGAAGGACGACGTCGCCGCCATGTTGATCGCGCGCGTCGCCGACGCGTTGAAGGAAAACAAGACGTGAGCACAATCGAGGTCCGCATCACGCGCCTGCCGCACGGCGCCGATCTGCCGCTGCCGTCCTACCAGAGCGCGCATGCCGCCGGCCTCGACCTCATCGCCGCCGTTGCCGCCGATGCGCCGCTCACGCTGGCGCCAGGCAGCCGCGCGCTGGTTCCCACCGGCATCGCCATCGCCCTGCCCGAGGGCCACGAGGCGCAGGTGCGGCCGCGCTCGGGGCTTGCCGTGCGTCACGGCCTCACCGTGCTGAACGCGCCCGGCACGATCGATGCCGATTACCGCGGCGAAGTGCAGGTGCTGCTGATCAACCACGGCGGCGAGCCGGTCAGCGTCACGCGCGGCATGCGCATCGCGCAATTGGTGATCGCGCAGGTTGCCCGCGCGCGGCTGACCGAGGTGGCCTCGCTCGACGAGACCACGCGCGGGAAGGGCGGCTTTGGCTCAACGGGAAGTTGACGAGGACAAATAGTCGTTTTCGGCTAGACGCCTGCGTGGCCCTATCTTAATACCAGCGCCTCGTTTGCAATTGCGTCCGGTGCCGATCATGCCGCTGGTGTCCCGCAAGGCCGTGCTCGCCATCGCCGCCGTAATCGACATCGCAATCCACGCGCGCAGCCGGCCGGTGTCGGCCAAGGCGCTGGCCGCCCGCCACAAACTGCCGCCGCGCCATCTCGAGCCGGTGCTGCAAGCGCTGGTGCGCGAAGGCATCCTCAAAGGCGTACGCGGGCCGCACGGCGGCTATGCGCTCGCGCGCGAGCAGCGGCGCATTACCGCCGAGGACATCTTGCGCGCCGCTGGCCACGCCGATGAGGGCGAGATGCCGTTGCCGGTCTCGGCTTTGGTCAATGACGTGGTGCGGCCGGCGCTGGCCGAAGCCGAGCGCAGCTTCTCGGCGGCGCTTCGCCGCATCAGCGTCGATGAGCTGACCCGGGCCGCCGAAAAACAGAAATAGCGCAGTCGGACCGCCACTTAACCCGCACCGTTCACGGTCTGGACTCTTTCGGCCCGAGTCCCCGCGGGGTTAAAGTCCCGCGATTCGCGGGCGATGTGGCGGACATCGCCCGTTATCCTTGGGGCAAGACTGAATGCCGGAGACGATCCGGGCGGCGAACGGGAGGCTGCGTTCTCGTCCGAGGCGGGGCGGTTACCCGCTAGCCTGCGCCATCGCGCTTTTCACCATTTCCCACGCCGGAGCCGCGCGCGCCGAGACCGGCGACGTGCTCGGTGACGCTTGGCGCGGCGCCGCCACCGCCTTGAGCCGGCAGGACATCGCCAGCCTCACGCTGATCATCGCGCTTTTGGCGTTCGCCGCACTCGCCACCCTCGCGCTGCTGCGCGCGCGCCGCCAGGCCGCGCACGTCGCGGTCGTCGCGCGCGATGACGCGGCGACGCTGCGCACCGAGGTCGACCGGCTCAAGGCGCTGCTGCTGGCGGAGCCGCAGGTGCTGGTGGAATGGCCGGCGGCCGGCGACAGGCCGGAGATCGTCGGCGACACCACGCTGCTCGTGGTCGGCGGCGTGCCCGAGCGCGTGCTCGCCTTCGGCAGCTGGCTGGAGCCTGCCGCCGCGCAACGCATGGAGCAGGCGGTCGAGACGCTGCGCGCCGAGGGCCGCGGCTTCGCGCTGACGCTCACCACCTTGAGCGGACGGCCGATCGAGGCGGAAGGCCGCGCGGTGGCCGGGCGCGCGGTGCTGCGCCTGCGCGACGTCGGCGGCATCGAACGCGAACTCTCCGAACTCGCCGGCCGCCACGACAGGCTCGCCGGCGACGTCGAAATTATGCGCGGCGTGCTCGATGCCCTGCCCGCGCCGGTGTGGGCGCGCGACGCGGAAGGGCGACTGATTTTCGCCAATTCCGCCTATGCGCGCGCGGTCGAAGCCGCCGACGCCACCGAGGCGGTGGCGCGCGAGCTCGAATTGCTCGACCGCTCGGCGCGCGACCAGCTCGCCCAGGCGCGCGCCGCCGGCCAAACCTATGCCGGGCGGCTGCCGGCGATCGTCGCCGGTCATCGCCGCATCTTCGACGTGGTCGATGCGCCGTGCGGAACCGGCAGCGCCGGCATCGCCATCGACCGCACCGAGGCCGCCGCCATGCGCGCCGAGCTTGACCGCCTGATCGAGGCGCACCGGCGCGTGCTCGACCAGCTCGCCACCGGCGTCGCCATCTTCAACGTCGACAGAAAGCTCACCTTCTACAACGCCGCCTTCCGCTCGCTGTTCGAGCTCGACGCCGGCTTGCTCGACCAGACCCCGACCGATTCCGCCGTGCTCGATCGCTTGCGTTCGCTGCGCAAGTTGCCCGAGGAGCAGGATTTCAGGTTGTGGAAGCAGCAGCTCTACGAGGCCTATCGCGCGGTCGAGCCGAAGGAGCACATGTGGCATTTGCCGGACGGCCGCACGTTGCGCGTCGTCACCACGCCCAATCCGGAAGGCGGCGTCACTTATCTTTATGAGGACGTCACCGAAAGCCTCGAACTGCACCGCCGCTACGACGCGCTCATCAAGGTGCAGAGCGAGACGCTCGACCATCTGGCCGAGGCGGTGGCGGTGTTCGGCTCGGACGGCCGCGTGCGGCTGCACAATCCGGCCTTCCAGCGCATGTGGAAACTAAGCCCGAGGCGCTCGACCAGCGCCCGCATATCGAGGCGGTCGCCGCCTGGTGCCAGGCCCTGCACGATGACGGCGCGGTCTGGCGCTCGTTGCGCGCCGCCATCACCGCCATCGACGGCCGCGAACCGATCGCCGCCAGCATCGAGCGGCGCGACGGTGCAACGATCAACATGACCACCATGCCGCTGCCGGACGGCGCCACGCTCGTCACCTTCCAGGATGTGTCCGACACGGTGAACGTCGAGCGCGCGTTGCGCGAGAAGAACGAGGCGCTGGAAGAAGCCGACGAAATCAAGCTCGAATTCGTGCACCACGTGTCCTACGAATTGCGCTCGCCGCTCACCAACATCGTGGGCTTCACGCATTTCCTCGGCGATCCCGCCTTCGGTTCGCTCACCGACAAGCAGCGCGAATATCTCGGCTATATCACCGCCTCGACCAACGCGCTGCTCGCGCTCATCAACAACATCCTCGATCTCGCCACCATCGACGCCGGCGCCATGACGCTCAACCTCGGCGACGTCGACATCCGCGTCAGCATGGAAGCGGCGGCCGAGGGCGTGCAGGACCGGCTGGCGAAGGACCATCTCACGCTCGATATCAGCGCCGCCGCCGATATCGGCAGCTTCTCCGCCGACGAGCGGCGGCTGCGCCAGATCCTGTTCAATCTGTTGTCGAACGCCGTCGGCTTCTCGCCGCCGCGGCGGCACGGTGACGCTCGCCGCCGAGCGGCGCGCCGACGCCGTGGTGTTCTCGGTCACCGATCACGGCCCCGGCATTCCGCCGGACTCTCAGGACAAGGTGTTCGACTTGTTCGAGACCGACTCGATGGGCTCGCAGCACCGCGGCTCGGGGCTCGGGCTGTCGCTGGTGCGCTCCTTCGTGCAACTGCACGGCGGCACGGTGACGATCGAGTCCGCGCTCGGCCAGGGCACCACCGTCACCTGCGTTTTCCCGGTGGAGCAGACGGCGAAGCAGAGCGCGGCGTAATTTCAGAGCCGGATGCGCAGCCAATTGGCGATTTCGCCGACGATGCCGCGGCGGAACAACAGCACGCAGGCGACGAAAATCACGCCCTGGATCACGGTCACCCAGGTGCCGACAATGTCGGACGAGATAGTTCTGCATGGCGACGATGACGAAGGCGCCGACCACCGGCCCGAAAATGGTGCCGAGCCCGCCGACCAGGGTCATCAGCACGACCTCGCCCGACATCGGCCAAGTCACGTCGGTGAGCGAGGCGATCTGGAACACGATCGCCTTGGTGGCGCCCGCGAGTCCGGCGAGCGTCGCCGACAGCACGAAGGCGACCAGCTTGTAGCGGTCGGTCTTGTAGCCGAGCGAGATCGCGCGCGTCTCGTTCTCGCGGATCGCCTTGAGCACCTCGCCGAACGGCGAATGGATGATGCGGTAGATGAACAGGAAGCCGGCGAGGAAGATGACCAGCACGAAGACATACATCGCCATCTCGTTGCGCAGGTCGATGAGGCCGAACAGGATGCCGCGCGGCACGGCCTGGATGCCGTCCTCGCCGCCGGTGAATTTGGCCTGCAGCGCGAAGAAATACATCATCTGCGCCAGCGCCAGCGTGATCATGGCGAAATAGATGCCCTGGCGGCGGATCGCCAGCGATCCGGCGACGAGTCCGCAAAAGGCCGCGGTTGCGGTGCCGGTCAGGATGGCCAGCTCCGGCGGGAAGCCCCAGGCCTTGGCGGCATAGGCCGCCAGATAGCTCGCCCAGCCGAAATACAGCGCGTGGCCGAACGACAACAGGCCGACATAGCCGATCAGCAGGTTGAAGGCGCAGGCGAACAGCGCAAAGCACATCGCCTGCATCAGGAACAGCGGATAGGTGAAGAACGGCGCGACGATCAGCGCGGCCACCATGACGGCGAAGGCAATGGTCTCGCTCGGCGCCCGTGCCGTGGAACGTGCGCTCTGCCGAGCGGATCGGGCCGTGCGGTCCATCAGCCTCTCCGCCCGAACAGGCCGGCCGGCCGCACCAGCAGCACGATCGCCATGATGACGAAGATCACGGTGTTCGAAGCCTCGGGGAAGAACACCTTGGTCAGGCCCTCGATGACGCCGAGCCCAAAGCCGGTGACGATGGCGCCCAGGATCGAGCCCATGCCGCCGATCACCACCACCGCGAACACCACGATGATCAGCTCCGAGCCCATCTGCGGCGACACGTTGTAGATCGGCGCCGCCATCACGCCGGCGAAGGCCGCGAGCGCCACGCCGAAGCCGTAGGTGAGCGTGATCATGCGCGGCACATTGATGCCGAAGGCGCGCACCAGTGTCGGGTTTTCGGTCGCGGCGCGCAAATTGGCGCCGAGCCGCGTGCGCTCGATCACGAACCAGGTGCCGATGCAGATCGTCAGCGAAGCCACGATCACCCAGGCGCGATAGTTGGGCAGGAACATGAAGCCGAGGTTTTGCCCGCCGCGCAGCGACTCCGGCAACGCGTAGGGCAGACCGGCGGAGCCGAAATAATTGCGCGCCACGCCCTCGATGATCAGCGCCAGGCCGAAGGTCAGCAGCAGGCCGTAGAGATGGTCGAGCTTGTAGAGCCATCGCAGGAACAGCCGCTCGATGATCATGCCGGTGATGCCGACCAGGATCGGCGCGATGATCAGCGCCGGCCAATAACCGAGGCCGGAATATTGCAGCAGCAGATAGGCGGCAAAGGCGCCCATCATGTACTGGGCGCCGTGGCTGAAATTGATGATGTTGAGCATGCCGAAGATGACGGCGAGGCCGAGACTCAGCAGCGCGTAGAACGAGCCGTTGATCAGCCCGATCAGGAGCTGACCGAACAGGGCCGTCGACGGGATGCCGAAGATTTCGAACACGCGAACGCTCCGTCAGGGCGAAGGGGCGGGCCAAGGCCCGCCCCTTCGTATGTTACGTTACCGTTACATATCAGCCCTTTGCCAGCGGACAGTTGCCGTCCTTGAGCGGACGGAAAGCCTCATCTGCCGGGATGGTGGCGCGCACTTTGTAGAAATCGCCGGGATGCTTGGATTCCGACGGCGCCTTCACCTCGAGCAGATAGGCCGGATGCATCTTGCGGCCATCGATGCGGACGGTGCCCTTGCCGAACAGAGGATCGTCGGTCGGCAGCTTCTTCATCTCCGCCACGACCGCCTTGCCGTCGGCGGCGCTCTTTAGCGCGGTGACCGCCTTGAGGTAATGGAGTGACGGCCGGAATAGACGCCGGCCTGCACCATGGTCGGGAACTTGCCCGCCGCGTTTCGCTCCGCCTGCCAACGCTTGGTCCAGGCGCGGTTGGCGTCGTTCATGTCCCAATACCAGGTTGCAGTCAGGGTCAGGCCTTGCGCCGTCTGCAGACCGAGCGCGTTGACGTCGCTGGCAAACACCAGGAGGCCGGCGAACTTCTGCCCGCCCTTGACGATGCCGAATTCGGCGCCCTGCTTGATCGCGTTGATGGTGTCGCCGCCGGCATTGGCCAGGCCGATGATCTTGGCCTTGGAGGCCTGCGCCTGCAGCAGGAACGACGAGAAGTCGTTGGTGTTGAGCGGATGGCGCACCTTGCCGAGCACCTTGCCGCCGGCCTTCTCGACCGCCGCCGCGGTGTCGCGCTCGAGCGCATGGCCGAAGGCATAGTCGGAGGTCAGGAAGAACCAGGTGTCGCCGCCGGTTTTCACCAGCGCCGTGCCGGTACCGTTGGCCAGCATCCAGGTGTCATAGGTCCAGTGGATGGTATTGGCGTTGC
Organism: uncultured Alphaproteobacteria bacterium; assembly: GCA_963742375.1. Taxonomy (GTDB): domain Bacteria; phylum Pseudomonadota; class Alphaproteobacteria; order Rhizobiales; family Xanthobacteraceae; genus Pseudolabrys. Next base: position 389,015 of record CAVULP010000005.1, on the reverse strand, counting down.
ACTTCGGACCGGTGAGATCGGACGCCGCCGCGCCGGAGACGATGAACACCTTGTTCTTGCTGGCTGGCGATCTGGCTGACCGCCAGCGCCACGCCGGAATTCGGCACGTCGACGATCAGGTCGACCTTGTCGACGTCGTACCATTGGTTGGCCATCTGCGAGCCGATGTCCGGCTTGTTCTGATGGTCGCCGGTGACCAGCTCGACCTTCACGTTCGGATTGGCCTTGGTGAAATCCGCGATCGCCAGCTTGGCGGCGGCGACCGAGCCGGCGCCGCCGATGTCGGAATAGAGGCTCGACATGTCGCTGAGCACGCCGATCTTGACGTTGATCTGCTGGGCGTTGGCGCCGCCGCAGGCCAGAGCGACGGCGAGCGCCGCCAGTCCTAGAGTTTTTCTCATCGATGCATTCCTCCTTGTTGTTATCGGCTTACGTAAATCAGACACCGAGATAGTCGTGCAGTTTTTCGACATTGGCATCCAGTTCCGCATTGGCGAACTGGTCGATGATACGTCCGTGTTCCATGACGTAGTAGCGATCCGCGACGGTCGAGGCGAAGCGGAAATTCTGCTCCACCAGCAGAATCGTGAAGCCCTGTTCCTTCAGCGCCCGGATAGTCTTGCCGATCTGCTGGATGATGACGGGTGCGAGCCCCTCGGTCGGCTCGTCGAGCAGGAGAAGCCGCGCGCCGGTGCGCAGAATGCGGCCGATCGCCAGCATCTGCTGCTCGCCGCCGGAAAGCTTGGTGCCTTGGCTTGAGCCAAGCCGCTCCTTCAAATTCGGAAACAGTTCGAAGATCTGATCGAGCGGAAGTCCGCCCGGCTTGACCACGGGCGGCAGCAGCAGATTCTCCTCGACGCTGAGGCTAGCGAATACGCCGCGTTCTTCCGGACAGAACGCCACCCCGGCGCGCGCGATCTGCTCGGAGCTGCGATGCGATCAGTTCTTGGCCCTCAAACCGCACCGAGCCGGTGCGGTGGCCGACTATTCCCATGATCGATTTCAATGTCGTGGTCTTGCCGGCGCCGTTGCGCCCGAGCAACGTGACCACCTCGCCTTCGTGCACGTCGAATTTCACGCCATGCAGGATGTGCGACTCGCCATACCAGGCCTGCAGGTCGGCTACCGCGAGCAGTGGGGTGGTCACGTCAAGCATGCCCCACTCCCATATAGGCTTCGCGCACTTCCGGATTGTTCGACACCGTCTGGTAATCGCCTTCGGCCAGCACGCTGCCGCGCGTGAGCACCGTGATGGTGTCGGACAGATCGGCCACCACCGACAGATTGTGCTCGACCATCAGCACGGTGCGGTCGGCGGCGACGCGCTTGATCAATTGCGAGATGCGATCGATGTCCTCGTGCCCCATGCCGGCTGTCGGCTCGTCGAGCAGCAGCATTTCCGGATCGAGCGCCAGCGTGGTGGCGATTTCGAGCGCGCGCTTGCGACCATAGGGCAGTTCGACCGCCGTCCAATCGGCGAAGGAGGCAAGACCGACATCGGCGATCAGTTCCATCGCCCGCTCGTTGAACTCGTCGAGCACGCGAGGTCGAGCGCCAGAAATCGAACGAGCTGCCGCGCAAGCGCTGTAACGCGATGCGCACGTTTTCCAAGACCGTCATGTGCGGGAATACCGCGGATATCTGGAATGAGCGCACCAGCCCAAGCCGGGCGACGTCGGCCGGCTGCAGGGCGGTGATATCGTGGCCGTTGAAGAGAATGCGGCCGCGGGTCGGGCTGAGGAACTTGGTGAGCAGGTTGAAACAGGTGGTCTTGCCGGCGCCATTCGGCCCGATCAAGGCATGGATGGTTCCGCGCTTGACGCGCAGGCTGACGCCGTTGACGGCGATAAATCCGGCAAAATCCTTGGTGAGGTCCTCGGTTTCGAGGATTATCTCGTTACTCATACGCGTCGAGCCTCTGGCCGCGACATTGTCGGAGCCTTGTAGCGAATGTCCAGTGCCGGGCCGTGCCAATTTACATGGCAAATCGGGGGGCAGCGGCCTAGCGGAAGGTATCGGCCGTTACGAATGCCAAAGCCGCGTCTAGCACGTCGATGACACGTAGTGGCTTATTGAACAAGCGCGCACATCCCTGAAACCCGAATCTGGCCCACCACCGCCCCTGCCGCTTATAAGGTCTCTGCACAAGGCGGATGATTCGATGTTCTTCAGCACCTCCGGCACGTTCAGCTTCACGGTGGCGCTCGCCGACGAGCAGGCGACGCAAGCGTTGATGGTGGACATCGCCGCCGCAATCGAGCCCGGCGACCTGATCACGCTGTCGGGCGACCTCGGCGCCGGCAAGACCACATTTGCCAGGGCCTTGATCCGCCATCTCGCCGGCGACGCCGCGGTCGAAGTGCCGAGCCCGAGCTTCACGCTGATGCAGGCCTACGAGCTGCCGCGCTTCACGCTGGTGCATGCCGATCTCTACCGGCTGTCGGGGCCGGGCGAGCTGGCCGAACTCGGCTTCGAGGATCTGCCCGAGCGCGGCGTCACGCTCTTGGAATGGCCCGACCGCGCCGCCGGTTTCCTGCCCGCCGACCGGCTCGACATCGCATTGACGCTGGCGCCCGCGCAGGGGCCGACGTTCCGCCAGGCCCGCGTCACCGGCTACGGCAGCTTCGCGGCCAGAGCCGAGCGCATCATCGCCATCCGCCGTTTTCTCGACGCCAATGGTTTTGCCAAAGCCGAACGCCGGCGCATCCAGGGTGACGCCTCGACACGTTCCTACGAGCGGCTCGTGCTCGAGGGTGCGAGCTACATGCTGATGAATTCGCCCAAGCGGCCCGATGGCCCAATTGTGCGCGACGGCAAGCCCTATAGCCAAATCGCGCATCTCGCCGAGGACGTGACGCCGTTCATCGCGCTGGCGCTGGCTTTACGCGCACGCGGCTTCTCGGCGCCGGCGATCTTCGCCGCCGACCGCGCCGCCGGGCTCATGGTGATCGAGGATCTCGGCGACGAATTGATTGTGGCGGGCGAGCCGCCGGCGCCGATCGAGGCGCGCTATGCGGTGGCGGCCGATCTGCTGGCGGCGCTGCATGGCGAGCAGTTGCCGGAGACGCTGCCGATCGAGGCGGGCGTCGAGTACCGGCTGCCGCGCTACGACATGGAGGCGCTGCTGATCGAGGTGGAATTGCTGCTCGACTGGTACCTGCCCAAGCTGCAAGCGAAAGTCTCCGACGCCAAGCGCGGCCTTTATCTGGCGCTGTGGCGCGACACGCTGACGCCGGTGATCGAGGCGCCCGCCACCTGGGTGCTGCGCGACGTCCATTCGCCCAATCTGCTGTGGCTGCCGGAGCGCGAGGGCGTCGCGCGCATCGGCCTGTTGGATTTCCAGGACGCCGTGCTGGGCAACGCCGCCTATGACGTCGCCTCGCTGTTGCAGGACGCGCGCGTCGACGTCCCGGAGATGATGGAGATCGCGCTGCTGTCGCGCTACACGCGCGCGCGCTTTGCGGGCGACCCGAGCTTCGACGCGCCGGGCTTTGCGCGCGCCTATGCCACGCTCGCCGCGCAACGCGCGTCCAAGATTCTCGGCATCTTCGCCCGCCTCGACCGGCGCGACGGCAAGCCGCAATATTTGCGTCATCTGCCGCGCGTCTCATCCTATCTGCAGCGCTCGCTGGCGCATCCGGCGCTGGCACAGCTCAACGGCTGGTACCGCGCCAATGTGCCGGCGCTGAGGTCGCTGTGAGCATGAACACGCCCCGCAACGCCATGGTGCTCGCCGCCGGCCTCGGCACCCGCATGCGTCCGCTCACCGACGCGATGCCGAAGCCATTGGTAAAGGTCGCCGGGCGCGCGCTGATCGATCATGTGCTCGACCGGCTGGCAGACGCCGGCGTCGAGCGCGCGGTGGTCAACGTGCATCACTTCGCCGAGCAGATCGAGCGCCATCTCGCCGCGCGGAAAAAACCGCGCATCGCGATCTCCGACGAGCGCGGGCTGTTGCTCGGCACCGGCGGCGGCGTGGTCAAGGCGCTGCCTTTGCTCGGGGCTGAGCCGTTCTTCCACATCAATTCCGACACGATCTGGATCGACGGCGCGACGCCCAATCTTGCGCGCCTCGCCGCGGCATACGAACCCGCCGCGATGGACGCGCTGCTGCTGCTGGCGCCGGCAACGGGCAGCATCGGCTATGCCGGGCGCGGCGATTTTCTGATGGCGGGCGACGGCCGGCTGACCGCGCGTGGCGAGCGCGCGCAGGCGCCCTTCGTCTACGCCGGCGCCGCGATCCTTAAGCCCGCGCTGTTTGCCGACGCGCCGTCGGGCGAGTTCCCGCTCACCGCGTTGTTCGACCGCGCCGCCGGACAAGGCCGCCTGCACGGGCTGGCGCTGGAGGGCCGCTGGATGCATGTCGGCACGTCCGCGACGCCATTGCGGCGGCGGAAGCGGCGATCAAGGCCGGCGCAAGTTGATCGGCTGCGCCCGGTTGTGTGTATGCTTCGCGCCATGAAGGCTGCTCGCCCCAACATCTTCAACATCCCCGCCTCGGCGCCGTTCCTGCCCGCGCTGATCGACGCCCTGCGCAAAGGCCAGCTGGTGCCGGGCTTTCCGGCCGGGAGCGACCCGCTCGAACTCGCCCGCTTAACGCTCTATTTGCCGACCCGGCGCGCCTGCCGCCTGGCGCGCGACGTCTTCCTCGACCGCCTCGACGGCGACGCCGCCATCTTGCCGCGCATCGTCGCGCTCGGCGATCTTGACGAGGACGAGATTGCGTTTGCCGAAGCCGCCACCGCCGAGCTGGCCGAAGTGGCGCTCGCAATGCCGCCCGCCTTCGGCGCGCTGGAGCGGCGGCTGACGCTCGCCGAGCTGATCTCGAAATGGGCCGCAACGATTGCGCCGGACAGGGCGCCGCTGATTGCCAACACGCCGGAGGCAGCCATTGCGCTCGCCGACGCGCTGGCGCGGCTGATGGACGACATGATCACCCGCCAGGTGCCGTGGAAAAAATTCGACACATTGGTGCCCGATGACCTCGATGAATTCTGGAAAAAATCTTTCGAATTCTTGAAATTCCTGCACCCGGCGTGGAGCAAAATCCTTGCCGAGAACGGCGCCATCGAATCCGCCGAGCGCCGCGACACATTGATCGCGGCCGAGGCCAAGCGGCTGGCCGGCTCGGACGCACCGGTGATCGCCGCAGGTTCCACCGGCTCGATGCCGGCGACCGCCATGTTGCTCGAAACCATCGCCAAGCTGCCGCACGGCGCCGTGGTGCTGCCCGGCCTCGACATGGCGCTCGACGACGCCTCCTGGGCGCTGATCGCCGGCAAGGACGGCGATGACACGCATGATGGGCTGCCGGCCGCCGGCCACGCGCAATTCGCCATGCACGCTTTGCTTGACCGCATCGGGATCAAACGGGCGGACGTTCGGCCAGCTCGCGCGACGCCAATGGCCGCGAAGCGCTGGTGTCGGAAGCCTTGCGGCCCGCCGCCACCACCGAGCGCTGGCGCGAGCGCCTCTCCGACAAGGACTTCGATGCCGCCACCGCGCGCGCGCTCGAAAAGCTATCGATGATCGAGGCGGCCAATGCCGAGGAAGAAGCGCTCGCCATCGCGGTGGCGATGCGCGAGGCGCTGGAGACGCCCGGCAAGACCGTCGCTTTGGTCACGCCCGACCGCGCGCTCGCCCGCCGCGTCGTGGCCGCGCTCGACCGTTGGAACGTTGCGGCGGATGATTCCGGCGGCGACGCGCTGGCCGACACAAGCGCCGGGCTGTTCGCGCGCCTTGCAGCGCAGGTCGCAATGCAGGGTCTCGAGCCGGTGCCGCTACTGGCGCTTCTCAAGCATCCGCTGCTGCGGCTCGACGCCGGCAAGCACGGCAATGCCGGCCCCATCGCCACGATCGAACACGCGCTGCTGCGCGGGCCGCGGCCGCGGCCGGGCAGCGACGGCCTCGACCGCGCCTTCGCCGCCTTCCGGCTCAACCGTGATTCGATGCATCACAGCGATACGCGCTGGCTGATCGCCGACGACCGCTTCGACACCGCCGCCGAATTCATCACCAGCCTCGGCGCCGCGCTCAGCCCCCTGGAAGAGCTGAAGAAGCCGCATCCGCTCGCCGACTCGCCCGCCACCACCGCGACGTGATCGCGGCGCTCAGCACCGACGACAAAGGTGACATCGCCGCCTTCACCGGCCAGGACGGCGCGGCGCTCGCCCGCGCCTTCGAGGAGATCATCGACAGCCCGGTCGCCGCCAAGATCGAGGTCACGCCCGCCGACTATGCCGAGCTGTTCCACGCGGCCATCGGCGACCGCGTGGTGCGCCGGCCCGAAAACCGCGATGTGCGCGCGCATATCTACGGCCTGCTGGAGGCGCGCCTGCAAAGCGTCGACCGCATCGTGCTGGGCGGGCTCAACGAGGGCACCTGGCCGCCTGAGACGCGCAGCGATCCCTGGCTGTCGCGGCCGATGCGCCGCGAGCTCGGCCTCGATCCGCCCGAGCGCCGCATCGGCTTGTCCGCGCACGACTTCGCGCAGGCGCTGGGCGCGCCCGAAGTGATCCTCGCGCGCGCGGCGAAAGTGGCAGGCAGCCCCGACCGTCACCTCGCGCTTCGTACAGCGCATCGCGGCGCTCGCGGGTGAGCGCTGGAAAGCCGCCGTCGCGCGTGGCGACGTTTATCTGAAATTGGCGCGCGCGCTCGATGCGCCGGTCGAGGTCAAGCACGTCGAGCGTCCGGCGCCCAAGCCGCCGCGCGCGGCGCGGCCGAGCAAGCTTTCGGTGACCGCGATCGAGGACTGGCTGCGCGACCCCTACACCATCTACGCCAGCTATGTTCTGCGGCTGGCCCCGCTCGACGCCGTCGACACGCCGCCCGGCGCGCGCGACCGCGGCACCGTCATCCACAATGCCATCGGCGACTACACCAAAGATTTTGCCGGCAGGCTTCCGGCCGATCCGCTCGAGGCGCTGCGCAAGCTCGGCGAAAAACACTTCGCGCCGCTCGACGGACTATCCGGAAGCGCGCGCCTTCTGGTGGCCGCGCTTCGAGCGCATCGCGCGCTGGTTCGCGGACTGGGACAAGGACCGGCGCGCGGGGCTTACCACGCTGCATGCGGAAATCCGCGGCGAGCTGAGCTTCCCCGTGGGCGCGCGGCAGTTCACGCTCTCCGGCATCGCCGACCGCATCGAGCGGCGCTTGGACGGCACTTACGCCATCATCGACTACAAGACCGGGCAGGCGCGCACGGAGAAGCAGGTGCGCACCGGGCTGGCGCCGCAATTGACGCTGGAAGCCGCCATCTTGCGCGCCGGCGGCTTCAAGCCGATCGCATCCGGCTCGGTGTCGGAAATCGCCTACGTCACGCTCAAAGGCGGCGAGCCGGCCGGCAAGCCGGTGCAAATCAAGTTCACTGAAGGCACGCCCGACAGCCAGGCCGACCGCGCGCTCGACAAGCTGAAAGGATTGGCGGCGACATTCGAGGACGAGAGCACGCCCTATCTCTCGCTCGTGCACCCGATGTGGAAGACGCATTACGGCGATTACGACCACCTCGCGCGCGTGAAGGAATGGTCGCTCACTGGCGGCGCCGATGAGGGCGAGCCATGAGTGTCCCGCCCACCATCCCCAACGCCGTGCGCGACGTGCAGATCGCCGCCGCCAATCCGGAGATTTCCGCCTTCGTCTCGGCCAATGCCGGCTCCGGCAAGACCTATGTGCTGGCGCAGCGCGCCATCAACCTGCTGCTGAGCGGCGTCGATCCCGCCAAGATTCTCTGCATCACCTTCACCAAGACGGCCGCCGCCAACATGGCCAACGAAGTGTTCAAGCGGCTGGCGCAATGGACGACGCTTGACGATGCCACGCTCGACGAGCGCATCCGGCTGAGCACCGGGAAAAAGCCGAGCGCCGCAGGCGCGGGCGCGGGCGCGCCGGCTGTTCGCCTCGGCGCTGGAAACGCCGGGCGGCTTGAAGGTGCAGACCATCCACGCCTTCTGCACGCGGCTGCTGCACCAGTTTCCGTTCGAGGCCAATGTGGCGGCGCGCTTTTCCGTGCTGGACGAGGCCTCGACCGCGCAGCTGCTCGAGCGGTTGACGCTGGACGTGCTGCTCGAAGCCTCCGCCGCGCCCGACAGCGCGCTCGGCCAAGCGCTGGCGCAGGCCATCGTCGTCGCCGCCGATATCACCTTCAAGGAGGTGATCGGCGACGCCATCAGGCAGCGCGACGCGATTGCCGCCTGGATCGCGCACGCCGGCGGCATCGACGAGGCCATCGCGCAACTGTCGCAGGCGCTTCGGCCTCGCACCCGACGACAGCGCTGGAAGACGTCGACGCGGAGATTCTTTTCGGCCTCGCTCATTCCGGATAGCGAATGGCCGGCGCTGATCGAGATCTCTGGCGCACGGCGCCAAGACCGACAAGGACCAGGTCGATGCGCTGACCGCCGCGCGCGCCGCCTCCGGGCGCGAGCGCATCGATCGTTACTTGCGCGTGTTCTGCACCGCGAAGCTGCGAGCCCGCGCAAAAGCCTGCTCACCAAGGCGCTGGCCGAGAAGCATCCCGACTGGCTCGCGCGGCTGCTCGACGAGCAGGCACCGCGTCTGCGCCTTGCTCGCGCGCGAGCGCGGCGCTCGAGGCGCGCGACCGCACGCGCGCGCTCGTCACCATCGCCAAGGACGTCATCGACCGCTACCGGCCGAAAAAGAGCGGCGCGCGCTGCTCGACTACGACGACCTGATCGGCCGCGTGCTGGACCTGTTCAACAACGTCTCGGCCGCCTGGGTGCTCTACAAGCTCGACCTCGGCATCGACCACATCCTGATCGACGAGGCGCAGGACACCAGCCCCAAGCAGTGGGAGATCATCCGCACCATCGCCGCCGAGTTCATGCCGGGCGGCTCGCGGCCGAACGTCCGGCGCACGCATCTTCGCGGTCGGCGACGAGAAGCAGTCGATCTTCTCGTTCCAGGGCGCGGCGCCCGAGGCCTTCGACGAGATGCGCCGCGAATTCGCGCGTCAGTTCGACACGCCGGACCTGGGCTGGAAATACTTGCGCTTCCACCATTCCTTCCGCTCCGGCGACGAACGTGCTCGGCTCGGTCGACCGGGTGTTCCGCGCGCGCGAAATCTACGAAAGCATCACCGCCGATGTGGTCGGCGATTCCGAGCACCAGGCTTTGCCCGACGCCGCGCCCGGCCTGGTCGAGCTGTGGCCGCTGATCGAGCCGGCGGACAGACGCGAGATCGAAGGCTGGGACGCGCCGTTCGATACCGAGAGCGAGACAAAGCCCGCGCGTGCAAGCTGGCGCAGAGGATCGCCAAGCATGTGAAGCTGTGGACGGAGCGCGGGTTGAGCCCGCGCGACGTGCTGGTGCTGGTGCGCCAGCGCGGTCCGCTGTTCGAGGCCATCATCCGCGCCTTGAAGAACGAAGACGTGCCGGTCGCCGGCGCCGACCGGCTGGTGCTGACCGAGCACATCGCGGTGATGGACCTGATGGCGCTGGCCGACGCGCTGCTGCTGCCGCGACGACGATCTGGCGCTCGCCAGCGTGCTCAAGAGCCCGCTGTTCGGCATCACCGAGGAGCAATTGTTCGAGCTGGCCTGGAACCGGAAAGGCTCGTTGCGCGCCAGCTTGCGTTCAAGGGCAGACGACGAGTTTTTCGCGGCCGTGACTCATGCGCTCGACGACCTCGCAAAAAGCGCGCGCGAGAAATCGCCCTTCGCCTTCTTCGCGCATGTGCTCGGGCCGCTGCATGGCCGCCGGAAATTCCTCGCCCGGCTCGGGCCGGAAGCCAACGACGCGCTCGACGAATTTCTCAATCTGGCGCTCGACTACGAGGCGCGCGAGACGCCTCGCTGCAGGGCTTCGTCGCCTGGCTGCGCGCCGCGCAGAGCGAAGTCAAGCGCGACATGGAGATGGCGCGCGACGAGGTGCGCGTGATGACGGTGCACGGCGCCAAGGGGCTGGAAGCCAATACCGTGATCCTCGCCGACACCACGACCGCGCCGACCGGGCCGCGCGACCCGCGCCTGCTGGCGCTCGACGGCCGGCGGGCTGGTATGGGCGACCGCGCGCGCCGACGGACGTCGGCGCCATGGCGGACGCGCGCGAGGCCGCGCGCCGCGCCGCGCGCGACGAATACCGGCGGCTGCTTTATGTGGCGATGACGCGCGCGGCCGAGCGGCTGGTGGTCTGCGGCGCCAAGGGCGCGAACAAAATTCCCGACGGCTGCTGGTATCAGCTGGTCGAGGACGCGTTGAAGACCGATTGCGTGCGCGAGCCGGCCGACGACGGCGACGGCGAGGTGCTGGCGCTATCGCAAGGGCGAGGCGCCGATGGCGCCGATGAAAACGATACCGCGCACCGGCGGAAAAGATTTCGCTGCCCGGCTGGCTCATGCGCGATGCCGTCCCTGACAAGCCGGCGCTGCGCAGCGTCACGCCGTCGAGCGCCGTCGGCGAGGACGGCGCGCGCGCCCGCCGGCGCCGGCGTCAAGGCGGCGCTGCTGCGCGGCTCGCTCAGCCACCGGCTGCTGCAATCGCTGCCCGACCTTCCGCCGCAGCGCCGCGCCGCCATCGCGGCGGAATTTCTCGGCCGGCGCGGAAAAGATCTGGCGGACGAGGAGCGCCGGCGGATCGCGGACGAAGTTCTCGGCCTGCTTGGCGATGCCCGTTGCGCGCCGCTGTTCTTGCCCGGCAGCCGCGCCGAAGTGCCGATCGTCGGCAAAGTCGATATTCGCGGCGAGAGCTACCGCGTCTCCGGACAGGTCGACCGTCTCGCGGTCACAGCGGACGCGGTGCTGATCGCCGATTTCAAGACCAACCGCCCGGTCCCGCGAATCGTGCCGCCGAGCCTACGTCACCCAGCTCGCGCTCTACCGCGCGGTGCTCGCCAAATTATACCCGGAAAAAACTATCCGCTGCGCCCTCATCTGGACGGAAGTCCCTGATCTCATGGAGATTTCCGGCGAAGCGCTGGATGCGGCGCTGCTGCAAATCACCCCCGCGTGAGAGCGCCTTGACGCTTCAGGGTCGCGTTCATAGGTTCAGCGCCTCCCACGCAAAGCGCCCCCGCGCGATCTCGCCAACAACAAGAGGTATCCCCATGGCCGTCGGCAAAACGTCGGACGCAAGCTTCGAAGCCGATGTTCTGAAATCGACGGCGCCGGTGGTGGTCGATTTCTGGGCGGAGTGGTGCGGGCCGTGCCGCATGATCGCGCCGGCGCTGGAGGAAATCGCCGCCCAGCTCGGCGACAAGGTCAAGATCGTCAAGCTCAATGTCGACGAGAACCCGCAACGTCGCCGCCAAATACGGCATCATGTCGATCCCGACGCTGATGATGTTCAAGAACGGCGAGATCGCCTCGCGCCAGGTCGGCGCCGCGCCGAAGCAGAAGCTGGAGCAATGGATCAGCGGCGCGGTGTGAGCGCGCGCGAGATGTTAGTTCGAGAATGGCCGGCTCGTCGCCGGCCGTTTTCATTGTTACGTGCGGCGGCGTGCCGTTCTCGCGCAGCACCTCGCCGGCCAGATAGAGCGAGCCGGTGATCAGAATGCGCGGCGGCGGGTCGAGGTCGAGCTTGCGCGCGGCTTCCATTGCTTCGCCGAGATTGTCGCGGCTGGTGGCCGGCAGGCCGATGGCGCGCGCGGCGTCGGCCACCGCTTCCGCGCTCATGCCTTTCTCCGCGTTCGGCACCGGCACCGCGATCATGCGGCGCGCCAGCCCGGTGAAATTGCGCAGGAAGCCCGCGCAGTCCTTGGTCGCCAGCATGCCGACGATCAGCACCAGCGGGCGCGACACGCGCTCCTCGAGATCGGCGAGCGCGGCGGCGACCGCGCGGCCGCCGTCCGGATTGTGGCCGCCGTCGAGCCAGAGCTCGCTGCCCGCGGGGGCGAGCGCGACGAGCGCGCCTTGGCCGAGGCGCTGCATGCGCGCCGGCCAGTCGGCCTTGGCGACGCCCGCTTCGAACGCCGCGGACGGAATCTTGAGCGGCTTGATCGCGCGCAGCGCCGCGATCGCCAGGCCGGCATTCTCGAACTGATGGCGGCCGTAGAGCTTGGGCGGCGGCAGATCGAGCAGGCCCGCGTCGTCCTGATAGACCAGCCGGCCGCGCTCCTCGGTGGCGGTCCAGTCCTCGCCGGCGACCTTGAGCGGCGCTTGAGACGCGCGGCCTGGCGCTCGATGACGGCGAGCGCGTCGCGCGGCTGCGCGGCGACGATCGCCGGCGCGCCGCGCTTGAGGATGCCGGCCTTCTCGGCGGCGATCTTTTCGAGCGTGTCGCCGAGAAATTCGGTGTGGTCGATGGAGACCGGCGTGATGACGGTGGCGAGCGGATGCGCGATCACATTGGTGGCGTCGAGCCGGCCGCCGAAGCCCACCTCCAGCAGCAGCACGTCGGCGGGATGGCGCGAAAACAGCAGCGAGCCCGCCGCGGTGGTGATCTCGAACACGGTGATGGCTTGCGCCGGCATTGGCGCGCTCGCATTCGGCAAGCGCCGCGGCCAGCTCCTCGTCGGACACAAGCGCGCCGTCGCCTGTGACGCCCAGCCGGAAGCGCTCGTTGAAGCGCACCAGATGCGGCGAGGTGTAGACGTGCACGCGCTTGCCCGCGGCTTCCAGCATGGCGCGCAGGAAGGCGATGGTCGAGCCCTTGCCGTTGGTGCCGGCGACGTGGATCACCGGCGGCAGTTTGCGCTCGGGATGATCGAATGCGGCGAGCAGCCGCTCGATGCGGTCGAGCGACAGATCGATCCGCTTGGGATGCAGCGCGAGTGAGCCGCGCGACGATGGAGTCGATGGGGGTCATTCGTAGGAGCTTATCAACTTCCGTTCGTCCCCGCGAAGGCGGGGACCCAGAGCGATTGATCGCGACTTCGAGTTACATCCCGGGTTCCCGCTTGCGCGGGAACGAGCGGAGGGTCGTTACGCCCCCGCCGGAACCGGCAGTTGCGGCTGCGGCACCGCCGCCGGCGACTTGGTCAGCAGCCGGCAGAGATTCGACAGCGTCGCGCGCAGTCTGTGGCGGTGCACCACCATGTCGACCATGCCGTGCTCGCTCAGATATTCGGCGCGCTGGAAGCCGTCCGGCAGTTTCTCGCGGATGGTCTGCTCGATCACGCGCGGGCCGGCAAAGCCGATCAGCGCGCCGGGCTCGGCGATGTGCACGTCGCCGAGCATGGCGTAGGAGGCGGTGACGCCGCCGGTGGTCGGATTGGTGAGCACGACGATGTAGGGCTTCTTGGCCTCGCGCAGCTTCTGCACCGCGACGGTGGTGCGCGGCAACTGCATCAGCGAGAGGATGCCCTCCTGCATGCGCGCGCCGCCGGAGGCCGCGAACATGATGAAGGGCGTGCCCTGTTCCGACCGCGGTCTCGCAGGCCGCGTGATGACCGCCTCGCCCGCCGCCATGCCGAGCGAGCCGCCCATGAAGTCGAAATCCTGCACGCCGATCGTCACCGGCAGGCCGTCGAGCTTGCCGAGGCCGAGCTTGACCGCGTCGTGCAGGCCGGTCTTGGTGCGCGCGTCCTTGCAGCCGGTCGGCGTAGCGGCGCTCGTCGCGGAACTTCAGCGGATCGAGCGGCACCTCCGGCACGCGCGATGTCGAGCCAGGTCGGCGCCGTCGAACATCGACTTCAGGCGCGCCGCCGCGCCCATGCGCATGTGATAGTTGGACGCCGGGATGACGAACTGGTTGGCCTCGACGTCCTTGTAGAAGACGAGCTGGCCGGTCTCCGGACACTTGATCCAGAGATTTTCCGGCGACTCGCGGCGCAGGAAGCTGCGGATCTTCGGCCGGACGACGTTGGAGATCCAGTTCATGACCAGCCTATATAGGCCCGTTGTGGCGGCATTATAACCGCCGTTGCGGCGGAATGGTTACTCGGCCGCCACCCGCCGCGCGCTGCGCACGCCGTGCGCCAGTTCCGCCACCAGATCGGTCACCGCCTTGACCGTGCCGGGGCCGGCCTTGCCGCTGTTGTCGAGGCTGGCGCGCACGCCTCGACCAGCGCCGAGCCGACCACCACGCCGTCGGCGCCCGCGGCGATGGCGCGGGCCTGCTCGGCGGTGCGCACGCCGAAGCCGACCGCGACCGGCAGTGTGGTGTGGCGCTTGATGCGCGCGACCGCGGCGCGCGACCTTGCCGGTGTCGGGCGCGGCGGCGCCGGTGATGCCGGTGATCGAGACGTAATAGACGAAGCCCGAGGTGTTGGTGAGCACCGCCGGCAGGCGCTTGTCGTCGGTGGTGGGCGTGGCGAGGCGGATGAAGTTGAGCCCGGCCTTCAGCGCCGGCAGGCAGAGCTCCTCGTCTTCCTCCGGCGGCAGGTCGACGACGATCAGCCCGTCGACGCCGGCGCTCTTGGCGTCGGCGAGAAACTTGTCGACGCCGTAGATGTAGATCGGATTGTAGTAGCCCATCAGCACGATCGGCGTCGCGTCGTCGCTCTTGCGGAATTCGCGCACCAGCGCGAGCGTCTTCTTCATGGTCTGCCCGGCTGCGAGCGCGCGCAGGCCGGCGGCCTGGATCGCCGGGCCGTCGGCCATCGGATCGGTGAACGGCATGCCGAGCTCGATCACGTCGGCGCCGGCCTTCGGCAGCGCCTTGGCGATCGCGAGCGACGTGTCGGTAGTCGGGATCGCCCGCCATGGTGAAGGTCACCAGCGCGGCGCGGCCTTCGGCCTTCAGCGCGGCGAAGCGGCGGTCGATGCGGGTGGTCATTTCTTCTTGCTCGCGAGAAATGCTGCGCACGCTGGCGAGGTCCTTGTCGCCGCGGCCGGAGAGATTGACCACCATCAGGTGATCCTTCGGCTTCGTCGGCGCGAGGTCGAACACGCGCGCCAGCGCATGCGCCGGCTCGAGCGCCGGGATGATGCCTTCGAGCTTGCTGCACAGCTGGAACGCCGCCAGCGCCTCCTCGTCGGTCGCCGACAGAAATTGCACGCGGCCGATGTCGTTGAGCCAGGCGTGCTCGGGGCCGATGCCGGGATAATCGAGGCCGGCGGAGATCGAATGCGCCTCCTTGATCTGGCCGTCGTCGTCCATCAACAAGATAGGTGCGGTTGCCGTGCAGCACGCCGGGCCGGCCGCCGGCGATCGAGGCGGCGTGCTTGCCGCTGGGCAGGCCGTGGCCGGCGGCCTCGACGCCGTAGATCTCGATCTCGCTGCTCGTCGAGGAACGGATGGAACAGGCCCATGGCGTTGGAGCCGCCGCCGATGCAGGCGATCAGCGAATCCGGCAGACGGCCTTCGGCCGCCTGCATCTGCTCGCGCGTCTCGCGGCCGATGATCGACTGGAAATCGCGCACCATCGCCGGATAGGGGTGCGGGCCGGCCACCGTGCCGATGCAGTAGAACGTGTCGGCGACGTTGGTCACCCAGTCGCGCAGCGCCTCGTTCATGGCGTCCTTGAGCGTCTTGGAGCCGCGACTCGACCGGGCGCACCTCGGCGCCGAGCATCTTCATGCGCAGCACGTTCGGCTTCTGCCGCTCGACGTCGACCGCGCCCATGTAGACGATGCAGGGCAGCCCGAACTTGGCGCACAGCGTGGCGGTGGCGACGCCGTGCATGCCGGCGCCGGTCTCGGCGATGATGCGCGTCTTGCCCATGCGCCTGGCCAGCATGATCTGGCCGAGCACGTTGTTGACCTTGTGCGCGCCGGTGTGGTTGAGCTCCTCGCGCTTGAAATAGATTTTCGCGCCGCCGCCGAAAGGCCGGAGGCCGTCTTTCTTAAATGCTCGGTCAGCCGCTCGGCGAAATAGAGCGGGCGGGGGCCGGCCGACGTAAGTGCGTGAGATAGCCGTCCATCTCGGCTTGGAACGCGGGATCGGCCTTGGCCTGCGCGTAGGCCTGCTCCAGCTCGAGGATCAGCGGCATCAGCGTCTCGGCGACGAAGCGGCCGCCATAGATGCCGAAATGCCCGCGCTCGTCGGGGCCGGTGCGGAAGGAATTGGGCTGCTGCACGGTCATTGCGATCGCCGCCTTCGACAGGTCGAGCGGCTCCTCCGCCGCCCGCGCGGCGCGAATGAATGCGCGGATCTTGGCCGGGTCCTTCTCGCCGGGCGCGCGCTCGACGCCGGACGACACGTCGACGCCCGGCGCGCGGGTGATGCGCAGCGCCTCCGCCACGTTGCCGGCGTCGAGCCCGCCCGACAGCATGAAGGGAACGCCGGGATTGATGCCGGCCAGCAGCGTCCAGTCGAACGCGCCGGCCGAGGCCGCCGGGACGCGTCGCGTCCTTCGGCGGCCGTGCGTCGAACAACAGCCGGTCGGCGACCTTGGCGTAGATGCGGATCGGGCGAGAGGTCGGCGCGCTCGGCGATCGGCAGCGCCTTCATCACCGGCAGGCCGAAGCGGCTGCGCACCGCCGCGACGCGCTCCGGCGTCTCCTTGCCGTGCAGCTGCAGCATGTCGGGCTTCAGCGCGGCGACGATGTCGGTCAGCATCTCGTCGGTGGCATCGACCGTGAGCGCGACCTTGCCGGCGCGGCCGGCCACGCGCTCGCCGAGGACGCGCGCGGCCTCCAGCCCGAGGTTGCGCGGGCTCGGCGGGAAGAACACGAAGCCGACCAGGTCCGCCCCGAATTCGAGCGCCACATCGAGCGCTTGCGGGGTCCGAAGGCCGCAGATTTTGACCGTCAGTGGCATAGCGCCGCCTTCTAGCGCCTTCTCCGCGCCGCCGCAAAGCGGCAAGCGGCGCCTCAAGGCAGCGGCGGCGGGATGAGCGGAGGGGCGGGCTCGGAGGGCGGCGCCTGCACGGTGCCGAAGCGGCGGCGGATGGTCTCCAGCTCCTCGTGCAGCGCGCGCACATCGGCATCCAAACGTCGGGCGGTGCGCCGCCATTTGGCCTGGCGCAGCCAGGCGGCGACGCCGCCGACGATCACGCCGAGGATCAGCAGGATGAAGATGAGCACGAACAGCGGCACGGTCGCCGCGTAGGCCGGCGCCGCCGAGGAAAACGGGTCGAACGACACCGTCACCGCCTGCCGGTTGGCCACCGCGAAGGCGATGATGACGGCGGCGAGCGGGATGACGATGACGGCGGTGACGATTTTGCGGAACATGGGGCCTCTGCTCGCGCTGCGCTTGAAGAGTCGCTCGGGCGGTAGCCCAAACTCCGCTCATTCCCGCGCAAGCGGGAATCCAGACCACCCAATCGGACAATGATCAAGTACCAAGACTGGGTCCCCGCTTCCGCGGGGACGAACGGCTGAGTTAGCGCGCGCGTATACGGGACACGAGGGCTTCTACACCGCGCCCGGCTTGTTCAGGCGCTCGCGCATTTCCTTGCCGGTCTTGAAGAACGGCACCGACTTCTGCTCGACCGCGACATGGGCGCCGGTGCGCGGATTGCGCCCGGTGCGGGCCGGCCGGTGCTTGACCGAGAAGGCGCCGAAGCCGCGCAATTCGACCCGGTCGCCCTTGGACATGGCGGCGGTGATCTCGCCGAAGATGGCGTTGACGATGTTCTCGACGTCGCGCTGGTAGAGGTGGGGATTCTGGCCGGCGATACGCTGGACGAGCTCGGACTTGATCATCGCCGCCGCTACCCCCTCAGTTGGACGTTGGAGGGTGCCAAAGCGCCAAGAGACCGTCAAGATTAAGTCGCTCGACCGCCTGCACCGCGCCCCACTCCTCGATGCGCTGCGCAACGGCGGACAGGCCCACCGCCTGGAAGGTCCAGGCCGCGACATGCAGGAAGGAGAACTCGCTGAACCGCGGCTCCAGCGAGACATCGCGCACCGGGGTGGTGGCGGGCACGTGCTTTTCGGCTGCCAGCCAGGCGAGCGCGGTCTTTTCGTTGCCCAGGCTGTCGATCAGCTTGAAGGCCACGCCCTGGCGGCCGGTGAAGACGCGCCCGTCGTCGACCGCCGCCAGCTGCGCATCGTCCATCTTGCGGCGGTCCTTCACCAGGTCTTTGAACCAGGCATAGGAGTCGAGCACGATCGCCTCGATGGCGGCGCGCGCCTCCGGGCTGGTCGGCTCGAAGCCGTTGGGGGCGGCCTTGAGCGGGGAGGATTTGATCGATTCCACCTTGATGCCGAGCGTCTTCAGCGCGTCGGTGAAATTGGGAAACTGGAACAGCACGCCGATCGAGCCGACCAGCGAGGTGTCGTGCGCGATGATGTGGTCGGACGAGAGCGCCGCGATATAGGCGCCGGAGGCGGCGAGCCCGTCCACCACCACCACCATCGGCTTCTTGGCCTGCAGCGCGCGCAGCGAGTCGTAAGAGCTGCTGCGAGCCGGCGGTGGTGCCGCCGGGGCTGTCGATGTGCACGATGACGGCGCGGGCGCGCGACTTGCGCCAGCCGGTCGAGCGCCTCGACGCGGTCGCGATTGTCGCGGATCAGGCCCTGACCTTGATGCGGGCGATATAGGCGCCGGCCGGGAACAGGCGGCTGCGCGGCGCCAGCGCGATGGCGGCGGCGGCGACCGCCGCAGCGCGATCAGAACCGCGCTGACGCGCCAGAAGGTGAGCTTGCGCCGCATGCGGCGGCGATCGACGATGGCATCGGCATCGAGCGACATGAGTGCGCTCCTCTATCCGAATTATTGCGCAGCATTCTAGTGGCGAGCGCCGGCCTCTTCTTCCCTCCCCCTGAAAGGGGAGGTAAAGAAAGACAGTCAGCGCTCCATCGAAGCCACTTATCGAAGCGCTTTTTGGCACGTTCATGTCCGAAAGAAAAACCCCCGGGCAGCAAGCCCGGGGGTGTTTAGCGTGGCAGGCCCTATTCGCCGGCCTTTTCTTCCTCGGCCGCCGCCTCATCCTCGGGCTTGTCGGCCCGCTGCTTGAGGGCGGCGCCCAGGATGTCGCCGAGCGAAGCGCCGGAATCGGCGGTGCCGTATTGCGCGATCGCCTCCTTCTCCTCGGCGACTTCCAGCGCCTTGATGGAGACGCCGACCTTGCGCGTTTTGCGGTCGAATTGCGTCACGCGGGCGTCCACCTTCTGGCCGACGGCGAAGCGGTCGGGCCGCTGATCGCCGCGCTCGCGCGCAAGATCGGCGCGCTTGATGAAGGCCATCGAGCTCGGTGCCGACGATCTTGACGTCGATGCCGGCCTCCTTGACCTCGGTCACCTCGCAGGTGACCACCGAGCCCTTCTTGAGGTCGCCGGCCGACTCCATCGGATCGCCCGCCAGCTGCTTGATGCCGAGCGAGATGCGCTCCTTCTCGACGTCGACGTCGAGCACTTGCGCCTTGACCATGTCGCCCTTCTTGTATTCCTCGATCACCTGCTCGCCCGGACGCTTCCAGTCGAGGTCGGAGAGGTGGACCATGCCGTCGACGTCGCCGTCGAGGCCGAGGAACAGGCCGAACTCGGTCTTGTTCTTGACCTCGCCTTCGACCACCGAGCCGGGCGGGTGCTTCTCGACGAAGACCTCCCACGGATTGCGCATGGTCTGCTTGAGGCCGAGCGAAATGCGGCGCTTGACCGGATCGACTTCGAGGATCTGCACCTCCACTTCCTGCGAGGTGGAGACGATCTTGCCGGGATGCACGTTCTTCTTGGTCCACGACATTTCGGAAACGTGGATCAGACCTTCGATGCCGGGCTCGAGCTCGACGAAGGCGCCGTAGTCGGTGATGTTGGTGACGCGGCCCTTGTAGCGGCTGGCGACCGGATATTTGCCCTCGATGCCCTGCCACGGATCGTCGAGCAGCTGCTTCATTCCCAGTGAAATGCGGTGGGTCTCGTGGTTGATCTTGATGATCTTGACCTTCACCTGCTGGCCGATATTGAGCACCTCGGTCGGGTGATTGACCCTGCGCCAGGCGATGTCGGTGACGTGCAAGAGGCCGTCGATGCCGCCCAAGTCGACGAAAGCGCCGTAGTCGGTGATGTTCTTGACCACGCCGTCGATGACCTGACCCTCTTCCAGGTTCTGCACCAGCTCCTGGCGCTGCTCGGCGCGGGTCTCTTCCAGCACGGTGCGGCGGGAGACCACGATGTTGCCGCGGCGGCGATCCATCTTCAGGATCTGGAACTGCTGCGGCGAGTTCATCAGCGGGGTGACATCGCGGATCGGGCGGATGTCGACTTGGCTGCGCGGCAGGAAGGCCACGGCGCCGTCGAGATCGACGGTGAAGCCGCCTTTGACCTGGTTGAAGATGACGCCCTGGACCTTTTCGTTGTTCTTGAACGCGGTCTCCAGCTTGCCCCAGCTTTCCTCGCGGCGCGCCTTGTCGCGCGACAGCACCGCCTCGCCCAGCGCGTTTTCCACGCGCTCGAGATAGACCTCGACGTCGTCGCCGACTTTCAACTCGTTCTGCCGTCCGGGCCCGGCGAACTCGCGCAGGGCCACGCGTCCTTCGGTCTTCAGACCGACGTCGATGACGGCGAATTCCTTTTCGATGCCGACGACCTTGCCCTTGATGACGGAACCTTCCTGCAGGTTTCCGCCGCCGAAGGTTTCGTCGAGCAGCTTGGCGAAGTCTTCACGCGAGGGATTTTGTGCTGTAGCGGTGGCCATGGATACTCCTGTAAGCGGTGCGCCGGCGGGTTGAATGTTGCGTTCGAGAAGCACGGGCCAAAGCTCCCGCAGAGCTTTGACGGCCCCCGGGAATCCCGGATGGCCGGCGCTAAGACCGTGCTTTTGGAACGATGGTTTCGATCAGGCCGCCTCACGCAGAGGCACGAGCGGGGCTTTGTCCTCCAACAACGAGGGGCGTTAATCGCGCCCTCGGCCCGCTCGGGTGGCCTCGACGATGTCGATGGCGGCCCGGATGGCCGCGTCTATATCCAAATGCGTGGTATCGAGCAAGTGCGCATCCGGAGCGGGTTTTAGCGGTGAAATGGCGCGGTTCATGTCGCGGTCGTCGCGCGCGCGAATATCGGTCAGAACGGCATCGAAATCGGCTTTTTCACCCCGTTTCTCCATCTCCTTCGTACGCCGATGCGCGCGTTCCTCGGCCGAAGCGGTCAGAAAAATCTTAACCTCAGCCTGCGGCGCGATCACGGTGCCGATGTCTCGCCCGTCGAGCACTGCTCCGGGCGGTTTCGCCGCGAATGCGCGCTGATACTCCAGCAGGATCGCCCGCACTTCCGGAACCGCGGAGACGATCGAAGCCGCCGTGCCGATGGCGTCCGATTGGAGCGCGTGTCGGTCGAGATGCGCATGATCGAGCGAGCGAGCCGCTGCAATTGCCGCTGTCTTGTCACTGGTCGGCTTGCCGCTATCGAGCACGGCCTTGGCGACCGCACGATAAAGCAACCCGGTGTCGAGATGGCGCAAGCCGTAGTGCTGCGCCAAGCGGCTTGCGAGCGTGCCCTTGCCGGAGGCGGCGGGTCCGTCGATGGCGATGATCATGAGAGGTCGGACCCGAGCGAGCGCATCAGTTCGACGAAGCCGGGGAAGCTGGTGGCGATGAAGGCGCTGTCATCGATGCGCACCGGATTCTCGCTGGCGAGCCCCATCATCAGTGCCGACATGGCGATGCGGTGATCCATGTGGGTCGAGACTTCGCCGCCGCCGGCGACGTATCGGCCCTTGCCATGCACGATCATATCGTCGCCTTCGATATCGACCGTCGACGCCGTTGACGCGCAACATGGCGGCGGTGGCCTCCAGCCGATCGGATTCCTTGACGCGCAATTCCTGCAAGCCGCGCATGCGCGTCGGACCTTCCGCGAACGACGGCGGCGACCGCCAGAATCGGATATTCGTCGATCATCGACGGCGCGCGTGACGCCGGCACGTCGACGCCTTTCAGTTTCGAGGCGATCACGCGCAGATCGGCGACTTCCTCGCCGCCGTCATCGCGCGTGGCAAGCGTCTCGATATTGGCGCCCATCTCACGCAAGCGTCGTATAAAGCCCGGTGCGCAGCGGATTGGTCATCACCGCTTCGAGAATCGAATCGGAGCCCGGCACGATCAGTGCCGCGACCAACGGAAACGCCGCCGACGACGGATCGGCCGGCACCACGACATTCGCGGGTTCAAGCTCGGGCTGGCCTTGCAGCGTGATGCGGCGGCCGTGCTCGCCATGCGGCTTGCTGGTGATCTTGGCGCCGAAATGTTTCAGCAGCGTTCGGTGTGGTCGCGCGTCGCTTCCGCTTCGATCACGGTGGTCTCGCCCGGCGCCGCAAGCCCCGCCAGCAGCACCGCCGACTTCAGCTGCGCCGACGGCACCGGCGACTTGTATTCGATCGGGATCGGATCGGTGGCGCCTTGGAGCGTGAGCGGCAAGCGGCCGCCCTCGGCCTGATCGATAACGCGGGCGCCCATCTTTTCCAGAGGATCGAGGATGCGGCGCATCGGCCGTTTGCGCATGAGAGGCGTCGCCATCGAAAGTCGCCGTGATCGGGCAGCCCGCCACCGCGCCGATACCAGCCGGCACGCCGGTGCCCGAATTGCCGAAATCGAGCACCCCGGCCGGAGTGGCGAAACCGCCGACGCCGACGCCATGAATGCGCCAGAGGCCGTCGTCGCCGCGCGTGAGCCGGGCGCCAAGCGCGCGCATGGCGTCCGCCGTATGCAGCACGTCCTCGCCTTCCAAAAGCCCCGCCACCGTGCTCTCGCCAACCGTGAGGGCGGCCAGGATGAGCGCGCGGTGCGAAATCGACTTGTCGCCCGGCACGCGGACGCGGCCCTGCAGAGGGCCGCCGCGGCGGGCGGTCAGCGGCGTCAAAACGGCGGTATTCACGATGCTTAGATCCTTAAAAAGACGAGGCCGTCCTACCATGCGCCTGCGCGGCCCGTCATCCCGCCGCGGCAGCCATGGCGGCGGCATGTCCCGCTATTGACAGGACCCGCGTGGCTCGCCAAGTGAAGTTCCGATTTAGCGGCCTTTTCGAGGAACCCGACCGTGGCGAAACCCGATCTCGGCACCAAGCGCGTCTGCCCCGACACCGGGCGCAAATTCTACGATCTCAACAAGACGCCGGTGATCTCGCCCTATACCGGCAAGGTCGTGCCGATTGTGGTGGCGCCGACGCGGTCGCGGCCGGAGCCGACGCCGGTGGCGCCGGTGGTGCGGCCGGCGCCGGTCGAGGAGGTCGAAGCGGTGGTGCCGGAGACGGCGGACGTCGAACTGGTCTCGCTCGAGGACGCCGAGGCCGAAGAGCAGGGCAAGAAGAAGCCTGCCGCGGTGCCGGGCGAGCCGGCAGTCGCGGGCGAAGAGGAAGAGGTCGAGATCGACGAGAGTCTCGACGACGCCGCCTTCATCGAGGAAGAAGAGGAAGGCAATCCCGACGTGAGCGACATCATCGGCGAGACCGTCGAGAAGGAAGAGGAGCAATAGTACCAGGGGCCATAGCTCAGATGGGAGAGCGCGTGAATGGCATTCACGAGGTCGGCGGTTCGATCCCGCCTGGCTCCACCAGCCTTCGCTCGCTTCGCGAGCTACGGCTCGGCAAGCCGGTATCTTCTGGTAGCGACAGCGAGTAAAGGCTGCCGCGCCGTAGCCCGCAGGGCGAAGGCGGGCCATGAAATACGTCTACATCCTCCAAGCGTGAATTCCGAACCTTCTACGTCGGCATCACCGACGATTTACGTGCCCGCCTCGCAAGCACAACGCTGGCGAAGTACCCACACATCGAAGTTTCGACCTTGGCAGGTGAAGACGTACATCGCCTCGCAGAGGCGGCTTTTTTATTGCGACGCATGCTGACAAGTCGCCTCGGCCGCGGCATTGCATGATGCGGCATAGACGTCAGCCGGGAGAAAAGGCATGCAAGGCAAGATCGCGCTCGAGGAACACTTCGCCATCGAAGCAACCCTCGGCGATTCGAAAGTGTTCGGGGGCCACGTCTGGGACGTGCTCGGCCCGCGCCTGCTCGACATCCAGGACATGCGCCTGAAGGAAATGGACAGACACGGCATCGAGCTGATGATCGTCTCGCTCAACGCGCCGGCGGTGCAGGCGATCCACGACGTCGCGCGCGCCATCGCGGTGGCGCGCGAGGCCAACGACGCGCTCGCCGCCGAGGTGCGCAAGCGCCCGGACCGCTTTGCCGGCTTCGCCGCGCTGCCGATGCAGGACCCGGAGGCCGCCGCGGCCGAGCTCACCCGCTGCGTCAAAGAACTCGGCATGGTCGGCGCGCTGGTCAACGGTTTTTCGCAAGCCGGCACGCCCGACAGCGTGCTCTATTACGACCTGCCGCAGTACCGCGCATTCTGGCGCACGGTCGAGGCGCTCGACGTGCCGTTCTATCTGCACCCGCGCAATCCGCTGCCGAGCTGGAGCAAATTCTACGACGGCCACAATTGGCTGCTCGGCCCGAACTGGGCCTTCCACGCCGAAACCGCGGTGCATGCGCTGCGGCTGATCGGCTCAGGCCTGTTCGACGAGTGTCCGAAGCTGAAGATCGTGCTCGGCCACATGGGCGAAGGCATCCCGATCTATATTTGGCGCATCGACGGCCGCAACGGCTGGATGCAGGCGCGGCACAACTATCCCGCCAAGCACGGCGTCGGCCATTACTTCCGCAAGCATTTCCATCTCACCACCTCGGGCAATTTCAGCACGCCGGCGCTGGTCAATTGCCATCACCGAGATGGGCGCCGAGCGCGTGATGTTCTCGGTCGACTGGCCGTTCGAGGCGGTGGAGGAAGGCTGCGGCTGGTTCGACACGGCGGACATCGGCGAGGCCGACCGCAAAAGAATCGGCCGCGACAACGCGATCAAACTGTTCAAGCTGAAACTATGATCGTCATTCCGGGGCGCGGGCCATAAGGGCGTTTACGCGCGTCTTTGACGCGCTATGGCACGCGAACCCGGACTCCAGAACCGTGCTCGGAATTTGCGTCTGCATTCCGGGTCTGGCGCTGTCGCGCCGTCCCGCAATGACAGCAGACGTCAGCGCTTCTTGGTCTCCGTTCCCTGCTTATTCGCCGCCAGTTGCGCGCGCGACCAGATCGGCTCGTCGGAGCCGTTGCCCCAGGCGATCGGGCGATAGAACAGATGGACGCCCTCGCGCGCGAGCCGGTGCATCTCGTGCACCCAGTTCGGATGCACGTAGGTGGCGTGATAATGCGTCGAGGTGCCGACCGCCTGCACGTAGAGCTGGCCGTCGAGCGTCTCGCGCGCGATGCGGCGGGCACGCGCCCAGGAGCCGAATTCGTTGATCGTCTTGCGCTTGCCGTCGCAGGCAAAGGTGAACTGGCAGCCGAGATGGCGGCCGGAGTTCTGATAGATCACGCCGCAGACGTCGTGCGGATAGACGCCGGAGAACACGCGGTTGATCACCACCTGCGCCACCGCGACCTGGCCTTGGTAGGGTTGGTCGCGCGCTTCGAAATAGATCGCGTCGGCGAGGCAGCGCTCGGCCTTGGCGCGCTCCTTGCCCTCGAGATGCAGACGTTGCGCCGGCGACTCCGGCGGCAGCCCCGGCGCGCGCGGCGGCAGCACGCCGATGCGCGCCGGCAGCGAAACGGGGATCACCGCGGCCTGCGGCGCGATCGACTGCGGCAGCGCGTTGGGGTCGACGCTGGCCAGTTGCATGGCGCCGGAATTCGCCGGCGGCGGCGCGCTTGCGGCAATCTCTTGACGCGAATCTCTTGGCGCGACTGCTGCAACAGATCCTGCGCGTGGCGCGCCAGGTCCGCGGTGCTCGCCTGGGCGAGCGCAGCCGGCTGGTCCATGGCCAATTCGACCGCGTCCTGCTGACGCGCGGCGGCGAGATCGGCGACCGGCCGAGTCGTCGGTTTTGGCGTTGGCGAAAGACGGCGCCGAACGCGACGCCATCGCGAAATCGCGCGGGATCGCGACCGTCGCCGAGGCCGGCGCGTTGAGCGAAATCTGCTGGATGCCGGAGCGAATGAGGCCCGGCCACTCGGCCATGCGCGTGTCGTGATGGGCGTGAACGAATTCGGCCGCGCTTTCGAGCGGACGGATATTCATCAGGTCGAGCCCGCTGATCGTCACGGCGGCGACCGCAAAGCAAGCGCACACGCGCTTGGCGTTGTAGAACAGCTTTTCCTCGATCGACAGATCGAACGGATCGTCGAGATCGATGCTACGGGTCAGCAATTGTAAGCTCCCCCGATATCGTCGAATTAATTTTTTTGTCTGACGCGAGGCGATCATATCGGGCGGAACGCGGATTCGGCGCGGTTGTTAAGAGATTTTTGACCAAACAAGGCAAACACGCATGATTAATCTTAACCATGCGCGCGCGGCGTTTTCGGGCTGAAATTTCTTCGCGGCCTAGTCGAGACGATAGCGCTCGACGGCGGCCTTGTTCCACACCATGCCGCTGCCCGGCCGCTGCGGGATGACGGCGTTGCCGTCCACGATGGCAAGCGGCTGTTCCAGCAACGCATCCGCCCAGTCGACATATTCGAGAAAATGCCGGGTCGGCGTGGCGGCGAGCAGATGCGCGCTCGTTTCCGGAAACAGATGTGACGACATTGCGACACGGTTAACGGCGGCGAGCTTTGCCGCCGCGCGCCAGCCGGTGACGCCGCCGATGCGCTCGAGATCGGGCATGACGTATTTGGGCTTGGCCTGTTCGAGCGCCACCGCCATGCCGGCGGGCAACGAGAAATTCTCGCCGATCTGCAGCGGCGTCTTCAGTTCGCGCGCCAGCCGCGCTGCGCCCGCATAGTCGTCGTGGCGGATCGGCTCCTCCAGCCAAGCAGATGTTTTCGTCGTCGAGCGCGCGGCCGCGCTCAAGGCCTCGTCGAGCGACAGCGCCTGATTGTAGTCGACCATCAGCGCAACATCGGACCCGATGCGCTTGCGCACGGCGTGCACGGCGGCGATGTCGGCGGCGGCGCTCGCATAGCCGAGGCGCAATTTGACCGCGCGGAAATTGCCGATGGCCAGCAGTTTTTCGGCTTCGCCCGCGAGCGCGCCGAGATCGTCCATCAGGCCAAGCCCGCAGCTGTTATAGGCCGGGATCGGCCGCGACTCGGCGCCCAGCAGGCGGCACAGCGGCTGCTTGGCGGCAACGCCGAGCGCGTCCCAGCAGGCCATGTCGAAACCGGCCATCGCCATGCGCACCACGCCCTGCACCCCGATCAGCGTGAAACGGCGCGCAAGCTTGCCCCACAGCGCCGGCGGGTCGGCGGCCTCGCCCTTGGTGAGCACCTCGACTTCGCCGAGCAGGCTCACGATCGCCGCCGCCGCCGCGCGCAGATAGCAAAATAAGTAGGTGCGGCCGGTGACGCCCTCCTCGGTCTCCAGGTCGATCAGCAGCAGCGGTGCCCGGCGGAAGGCGCCCATGGTGGTGCCGAGCACGAAATTGAGCGGCACCTCGACCGGCGTCGCGCGGATCGCCCGCACGGTGAGAAGCGGCAAGGCCGGCTCGCTCGGCATGAAAACCCCCGGATGGCGGCAATATAGCCCGCAGGCGGGCGAAATCTGCCGTGTTCTTGAACCTTTAACCCGCCCTGCCCATATTAGGAGCGCTGGCGGGCAGATGCCTTCTAGCGGGGGTGCCTGATCAGGACCCCAAGTCAAAGTCGCTTCCTACTAAGGACTTTGAGGACCATGTCACGAGTTCCGTCACTCTCCAGCCCGTTTCTGTTGGGCTTCGACGAAATCGAGCGCGTGCTCGACCGCGTCGCCAAGGGCGCCGACGGCTATCCGCCCTACAACATCGAACGGCTGGTTCGCGATGTGCAGAACCCGGAACGTCTGCGCATCACGCTTGCCGTCGCCGGCTTCACCCGCGACCAGCTCGACGTCTGCATCGAGGAAAATCAGCTGGTGATCCGCGGGCGCCAGCACGACGACAAGAGCCGGCAGTACATCCACCGCGGCATCGCCGCGCGCCAGTTCCAGCGCACTTTCGTGCTGGCCGACGGCATGGAGGTGCAGGGCGCCGACTTGAAGAATGGGCTGCTGTCGATCGATCTGGTCCGCCCGCAGGCGGAACGGATCGTGCGAACCATCGCCATCAGCGAGCAAGACTAACGAATTCGTGAAAACAGGACTCGACCGCGTCAAGCATTCAATGAAAAGGAGTCGAGGGCCAATGAGTGACAAAATGACCAGAGATAAAACGACCGAACCGAACGCAATTCACCCGGTGATCACGCAGGAAGCGCTGGCGCATCTCGGCGACGGGCAATTGGCTTACGTCAAGCCGATCCGCTCCGAGGACGTCGCCAAGCAGTTTCCGCAGGCGCCGCAGATGGCGCCCGGCATCCTGCTGTTCGCGCTGCATGCCGCCGACGGCACGCCGATCATGCTGACCGACTCGCGCGAATCCGCCATCGCCAATGCCTGGAGCCAGGAGCTCGAGGCGGTGAGCGTGCATTGAACGCTATCCGCGGACGCCCATTGCTCCGCTCGTCATCGCGAGAAGCGCGGGACCGCAGCATGACAAATCGTGATCGGTGAAGAGCGATTGCTGGATTCCCGCTTACGCGGGAATGACGGAATGTGGCTGCGTTACGCCGCGCTGCGCGTCGGCGGCATGGCCAGCACGGCATAGAGCGCGTCGGCGTCGCGCGATTCGCGCAATCGGCGCGCATTCTCGGGGTCGCGCAGCAGACGCGCCACGCGCGCCAGCGCTTTGAGATGATCGGCGCCGGCGGCTTCCGGCGCCAGCAGCAGGAACACGAGATCGACCGGCTGGCCATCGAGCGCCTCGAAGTCGATCGGGCGCGCCAGCCGCGCGAACAAGCCGAACAGCCGCCCGAGCTTGGGCAATTTGCCGTGCGGGATCGCGACGCCATTGCCGACGGCGGTGGAACCGAGCTTCTCGCGCTGCAACAGGATTTCCAGGATGGCGCGCTCGTTCTGGCCGGTGAGCTCGGCCGCGCGCGCGGCGAGTTCCTGGATCGCCTGCTTCTTGTTGTTGACCTTGAGGTCGGGAAGAATCGCGTTCGGCGCGACGAGATCGGTGAGCGTCATGGACATGTCCGATGATCGGAAACGGTAGCGCCGAGTTGCAAGGGATGTTGGAGGCGGCGGACCATATTGAGGCGGCACGCTTGCGTCAATGGCTGGGCCGCGTCAAGACCTGACGTTTTTTCGTGCATTGACTGCGACACTATTCAGCGGCCGCGCTGGGCCTGGTGGTCCTTGTGGCGGCGCTTGTAGCGGCGCAGCCGTTTTTCGATGCGGATCGCGGCCTGATCGGCGCTGTCATATGCGTCGGCTGCCATACCTTCCGCCTCCAGGACCGCGCCGGAATCCAGATGCAGCACGCATTCGGTGCGGAATCCGAAACCGTCTTTGCCGATGGTGGCGTGGCCCGAATAGCCGCCGCGGAAATATTTCGACGTCGCTTCCTCGACGCGCTCGCTGATTCGCCCGCGCAATGCCGGGCCCACGCTGATATTCTTGCCTGAAACGCGCAATGGCATGGACTTGCCTCCTGTCCGGCGCGGCGCCGCGCCCTCGTTATTGACCGCCCCGGCTAACGCCCAAAGCTTAGGAATGTTGCGGCAAAGGTCAATGCGCCCGCGTCGGTTTAGCCCGCCGCCTGCTTGTCGCGCCGGCGCTGCACCGAGGACGGGATGCGCATGGCTTCGCGGTACTTGGCGACGGTGCGGCGCGCGATGTCGATGCCGGCGCCGCGCAGCATGTCCACGATGGTATCGTCGGAGAGCACGTCCTCGGCGGCTTCGCCGTCGATCATCTGGCGGATGCGGTGACGCACGGCTTCGGCCGAATGCGCCTCGCCGCCGTCGGCGGAGGCGATCGACGAGGTGAAGAAATATTTCAGTTCGAAGATGCCGCGCGGCGTCGCCATGTATTTGTTGGCGGTGACGCGCGAGACGGTCGACTCGTGCATGCTGATGGCGTCGGCGACGGTCTTCAGATTGAGCGGCCGCAGGTGCTGCACGCCGTTGGCGAAGAAGGCGTCCTGCTGGCGCACGATCTCGCTCGACACCTTCAGGATGGTCTTGGCGCGCTGGTCGAGCGCGCGCACCAGCCAGGTCGCGGTCTGCAGGCAGTCGGCGAGATAGGTCTTGTCCTTGTCGCTTGCGCGTGCCTTTCGACACCTGCGCGTAATAGCGCTGGTTGACCAGCACCTTCGGCAGCGTGTCGGAATTGAGCTCGACCAGCCAGGCGCCGTCCGGCGCCGGCGCGCACGAACACGTCCGGCACGATCGGCTGCACCACGGTGGAGCCGAAGGCGAGGCCGGGCTTGGGATTGAGATTGCGGATCTCGGCGATCATGTCGGCGAGGTCCTCCTCGTCGACGCCGCAGAGCCGGCGCAAGGCGGCGAGGTCGCGCTTGGCCAGCAGATCGAGATGCTCGACCAGCGCGCGCATGGCCGGATCGAAGCGGTCGCGGTCCTTGAGCTGGATGGCGAGGCATTCGGTGAGATTGCGCGCGCACACGCCGGGCGGATCGAACGTCTGCAGGACGGCGAGCACGGCTTCGACGTCGGCCAGCGGCGCGCCGAGCTTCTCGGCGACGGCCGCGAGATCGCCGGTGAGATAGCCGGCCTCGTCGACCATATCGATCAGGTAGCGGCCGATCATGCGGCCGGCCGGATCGGGGATCGGCCAGCGCCAGCTGCTCGGCGAGATGGTCGGCGAGCGTGGTCTCGGCCGACACGAAGGCTTCCAGATTGTAGTCGCCTCGCCGGCGGCCGAGCTGCCGCGCCCGACCATTCCGAATAGGCCGGCGGCGGCGCCTCGGACGCCGCGGCTTTGGCGTTGCTGTCGTCGGGGAAGACGTTGTCCAGCTCGGTGCCGAGACCCTCTTCCATGGAGCTGCGGCTGGTCTCCAGATCGTCGCCGATCCAGTCGGGCGTGGGCGCGCTGTCGTCGTCGCCCTCGCCGGCTTCCGGTTCGGCGGCCGCGGCCGGCGCCTCCTCGTCGTCGGCGCGCTCGAGCAGCGGATTGCGCTCGAGCTCGCCCTCGACATAGGCCGCCAGATCGAGGTTGGAGAGCTGCAGCAGCTTGATGGCCTGCATCAGCTGCGGCGTCATCACCAGCGCTTGGGTCTGGCGAAACTCCAGTCGTTGCGACAGAGCCATAGCGGTTTCCCGGCGGAAACTGGTCCGATTCTTGCTTGTAATTAGTTTATATCAGGTTCTGCGGCGAGTTGGTATGCGATTCCGCAGTGCGGCATTGCACAAATTTTGTGCGGGGATTAACGGGGATAACCCGTTTTGCGCGCGCTAGAGCCGGAATTCCTCGCCCAGATAGAGCCGGCGGACGTCCGGGTTGTTGACGATGTCGTCGGCGCGGCCCTCCATCAGCACCTCGCCCGAATAGATGATGTAGGCGCGGTCGGTCAGGCCCAGCGTCTCGCGCACATTGTGGTCGGTGATCAGCACGCCGATGCCGCGGTTGGTCAGGTGGCGCACCAGCGCCTGGATGTCGCCGACGGCGATCGGGTCGATGCCGGCGAACGGCTCGTCGAGCAGCATGTAGCTCGGCCGCGTCGCCAGCGCGCGCGCGATCTCGACGCGGCGGCGCTCGCCGCCCGACAGCGCGATGGCCGGGCGTCTTGCGCAGCTGCGCGATGTTGAACTCCTCGAGCAGCGCGTTGAGATCGGCTTCGCGCCGGCGCCGGTCCGGCTCCACCACTTCGAGCACCGCGCGGATGTTGTCCTCGACATTGAGGCCGCGGAAGATCGAGGCCTCCTGCGGCAGGTAGCCGATGCCGAGCCGGGCGCGCTGGTACATCGGCAGCGCGGTGACGTCGTAGCCGTCGAGCTCGATGCGGCCGCGGTCGGCCTTGATCAGGCCGGTGATCATGTAGAACACGGTGGTCTTGCCGGCGCCGTTCGGGCCGAGCAGGCCGACCGCCTCGCCGCGGCGCACATAGAGCGTGACGCCCTTGACCACCGTGCGGCCGCCGAAGCTCTTCTCGACGCCGTGGGCGGCGAGATAAGCGCGCTGCGTTTGCTGCTGGCGGCCGTCGCCGTCGCGCCGGCGCTGGACCGCTTGCGGCTGCGCCGCTGCGTTGGGCTGGCGCGCGCCCTGCCCCGGCGCCTGCGCCGGCTGCGGCCGCCGTTCCTGAATGACGGGACCAGCCGGCGTGGTCCGGCGCTTCGGCGGCGGACGGCGGCGAAACAGCGAGAGAATATTCACCGGTCTACCTCGCGGCGCATGGTGCGATCATCCGCCATGGCTCGGCGCGCCAGCCTATCTGATTCCCCAATGGTCAAGGGCGGCATCCCCGCGCGCCAGCGGGCGATCAATTGGACGACCGCCCGGGAATCGGCGGCGGCGCCGGTGTCGGCATGCCGCTGCCGGGCGGCCCGCTGCCGGGCTGGAACAGGCCCTCCACGCGGCCGTGACCGTTCTTGCCCGCTTCCACCCGCGATACGCCGCTGGTGAGATCGACCACCAGCCGCTCGCCGCGCAGCACGTTCTTGCCCTGTGTCATCACCACATTGCCGGTGAGCGTGACGGTGTTGGCCTTCATGTCGAAAATGCCGAGATTGCCGGTGGCGGTCTGCTCCTTCTGCGTCACCACCACGCCGCCACGCGCTTCCAGCCGCTTGATGCGCTGCTCGCCGCCGGGCCCGGCATCGGCCGCCGGCAAGGTTTTGGTCGTGTCGCCGTCCTTGGCGTCCTGCTCGTAGAACACCACCAGCGACTTGCAGCGCATGCCGGTGTCGCCCTGGGTGACTTTCACATCGCCGCTGAAGGTCGCCACCTTGTCCTTGTCGCGCACTTCAAGCGTCGTCGCCTCGATATGCACCGGCTGGTCGTGGTTCTGCGAAAAGCCCTGCAAGGCGTTGGGCGGGCCTTTCGAGACTTGCGCGGCGGGCGCGGCTTTCGGCTGCGCGTTGAGCGCAGCGCCCGGCCCGAGCAGCAAAGCGGCGGCGCCCAAGAACAGCAAGAACAGTATGAGCCTGCGGGACGAGGTCATTGCGCACCGGCCTTGGCTGGCGGCGTGGCGGCAGCCGCGCCGGGCGCGCCAGCGGCGGGGATCTGATTGAGCATCAAGGTCATGGTCACGCCGCCGTCGAACCGCACAAGGTCGCCGGAATTCTCGATGTCCAGCCGGTTGGCGTTGAGCACGCCTTGCAGCAGCTTCACCTCGACCGGTTTTTCGGACACCACGTTGCCCTTGCGGATGTCGACCATGGCCTCGCTCAAATGGCCGGCATAGCCGGTGGAGGACGACAGATCGATGTTGCGGTCGAGCTTGAGCATCTCGGCTTTGCTGTTGTAGACGCCGAGCACCGCGGTCATCGACACCGTGCTCTTGTCCTGCATCTGCAGCTTGGCGCGGATATTGTGCAATTCGACGATGTCGGGCGTGGTCAAGTCCTGCGCGGCGGCGTCGGCGGACAGCTCATAGGCGCGCGCGTCCTTGGTGAAGCCGGACAGATGCGGCTTCTCCATGGTGATCTTGGTGCCGGAAACCACCAGATTGCCGACATTGATCGGCAGCTTGGCGAGATAGCGCAGCGGATTGAAATAGCTGACCAGGAAGATGACCGCGGCGGCCACCACCACCACGGCCGGCACCGCGATGCGCAGCACGCGCACCAGGCGGCTGTGCCGGCGCGCCGAGCGAAAGGCGCGCGCGCTCTCGCCGCGGCCCATGGTCCAATAGGCGTGCGCGGTCTGCGGATCGGTTTTGGCGGTGATCAACCGGTTCATACCCAGGTCAAGATTGGCGCCGCTGCGACGCGGCTTGGCGAATTCACGTTACGCCCCGCGACGCAACATGGCGCGCGAATATGGCCCACAAGCGGCGAAGGCGAAAGCCCGCAGCGCCGGCAAATTAACCAATACCAGCGGAATAACAGACGGTTAGAGCGAGTGCGAAAAGATATCCTCGTCCGCCCAGCCGGCAAGATCGAGCCGCGCCCGGTCGGGCAGGAAGCGGAAGCAGGCCGCCGCCAGTTCGGCGCGGCCTTCGCGCGCCAGCATGGCGTCGAGCTTTTCCTTGAGCGCATGCAGATGCAGCACGTCGCTGGCGGCGTAAGCCACCTGCGCGTCGGTCAGGCTGTCGGCACCCCAGTCGGACGACTGCTGCTGCTTTGACACATCGATGCCGAGCACCTCGCGCGTCAGATCCTTCAGCCCGTGCTTGTCGGTGTAAGTGCGCGCCAGCCGCGAGGCGATCTTGGTGCAATAGACCGGGGCGGCCATCACGCCGAAGGCCTTGGCCAGCATGCCGATGTCGAAACGGGCGTAGTGGAAGATCTTGAGGATATTCTTGTCGGTCAGCAGGCGCTCGATATTGGGCGCCTTCTTTTGCCCGGCGGCGATCTGCACCACGTCGGCGGAGCCGTCGCCCGGCGAAAGCTGCACCACGCAGAGGCGGTCGCGGGCGGGCTCGAGCCCCATGGTCTCGGTGTCGATCGCCACCGCGCCCTTGTAGGCGGAAAGGTCAGGCAGATCGCCGCGGTGCAGGCGGATGGTCATTGTATTCCCGGTTCGAGACTGCTGGTGCCCAGGAGAGGACTCGAACCTCCACGCCTCGCGGCGCTAGTACCTGAAACTAGTGCGTCTACCAATTCCGCCACCTGGGCTCGTTGCGACTAGGTATTGGGCCGGTTTCGCCTTGTCAATCAAGGCAGTTTTGCGGGCCTGTCCCGCCGTTTGCGGGCCTGTACAGGGCGGCTGCGATCCTGCTATTTGGCGCGGAAACCCACTCCCGCAAGCGATGCCTGCCATGAACGCCAGCAGCAACAGCGACACCTTGATCACCGTCTATGGCGGCTCCGGCTTCCTCGGCCGCCACGTGGTGCGCGCGCTGGCCAAGCGCGATTACCGCATCCGGGTGGCGGTGCGCCACCCCGAGCTCGCCTTCCACCTGCAGCCGCTCGGCAGAGTCGGCCAGATCCACGCCGTGCAGGCCAATATCCGCAACACGGCGTCCGTCGACGCCGCCGCGCGCGACGCGCATGTGCTGATCGATCTGGTCGGCTTATTGTTCGAGCGCGGCCGCCAGCGCTTCGAGGCGGTGCATACCCTTGGCGCCGAGCAGGTCGCGCTCGCAGCGCACGCCCATGGCGCGCGGCTGGTGCATGTCTCGGCCATCGGCGCCGACGAGAATTCGCCGAGCGGCTATGCCCGCTCCAAGGCCAAGGCCGAAAAGCTGGTGCTGGCGGCGCAAGCTTCGGCGGTGATCATGCGGCCGTCGATCCTGTTCGGGCCGGAGGACGACTTCTTCAACCGCTTCGCCGCCATGGCGCGGCTGTCGCCGGCGCTGCCGCTGGTCGGCGGCGGCATGACGCGCTTCCAGCCGGTGTTCGTCGGCGACGTCGCCGCGGCCATCGCCGAGGCCGTCGACGGCAATGCCCGCGCCGGCACGATCTACGAGCTGGGCGGGCCGGAGGTGCGCACCTTCAAGGAGCTCCTGCAATTCGTGCTGAAGACCATCGAGCGCAAGCGGCTGCTGGTGCCGCTGCCGTTCGCGGTCGCCAAGCTGTACGCGCAGATCCTGCAATTCATGCCCAAGCCGCTGCTGACGCCCGACCAGGTCGAGCTGCTGCGCGTGGACAATGTGGTGTCGGAAGCGGCGAAAACGGAAGGCCGCACGCTGCAAGGCTTGGGCATCGCGCCGGAGCCGCTCGAGGCGATCGTGCCGTCTTATCTCTGGCGCTTCCGCAAGAGCGGGCAATTCCGCAGCCGGCTGGCGTAAGGCGTCAACATCGCCATGGCCGGGCTTGTCCCGGCCATCCACGCATTTTTTGGAGCCAAGACGTGGATGCCCGGCCCAAGGCCGGGCATGACGGACGAGAGCAAGCGGCTGCTGTCTACATAAAATAAATCGCGTAGATGCCGATGGTGCCGACCGCGATGCGCCACCAGGCGAACAACGCGAAAGAGTGGCGCTGCACGTAGCGCAAAAACGTCTTCACCACGATCCAGCCGAAGATGAAGGAGAACACGAAGCCGACGGCGATGGCCGCGATATTGCCGTGCGCCAGATCGGCGCGGTTCTTGAACGCCTCGAAGGCGAAGGCGCCGACCATGGTCGGCATCGCCAGCCAGAACGAGAACTCGGCCGCCGAGCGCCGGTCGGCGCCGAACAGCATGGCGCCGACGATGGTCGCGCCGGCGCGCGACACGCCGGGGATCATGGAGAAGCACTGGAAGATACCGATGATGAAATACGTCAGCAGCGGGAAACCGGTCGCTTCTTGGTAGCGCGGTTTCAGATTGAGACGGTCGATACCGAGCAGGATGAAGCCGCCGACGATGAGCGAGATGCAGACCACGCGCACGTCGAACAGGTAGGCCTTGATGATGTGATAGGCGAGCGCGCCGATCACCGCCGCCGGCAGGAACGCAAGCAGCACGCCGATGATGAAACGCGCCGCCGCCCATTCCTTGAACATGTGGGTGGCGAGTGCCCACAGCCGGCCGAAATAGATGGTGAGCAGCGCCAGGATGGCGCCGAGCTGGATCAGGATGGTGAAGGACTTGCCGAAACTGTCCTCGCCCCAGCCGAGCACGCGCTCCATCAGCAGCAGATGGCCGGTCGAGGACACTGGGAGAAATTCGGTAAACCCCTCGACCACGCCGAGCACGGCGGCCTTGATCAGGTCGATATGGGCCGGGCTGATGCCGGCGATGGCGTGCTTGATAAAGTCCATGGTTCAGTCCGGGCGGGATCTGGGTCGAGCGCTTGTGGCGCAAGCCCGCAGCCGTAGCAACGAAAAAACCGGGGCGGTCAACAGGTTGCTGGAATTCTGTGGCTTTCTATAGTGCGCGCGGACGTGTCCCGCCACGCGGCCTGCGCCGCCTTTTAACCGGCCCCGAATGCTGACTTTGCTGCATCAGCCGCTTTGCCCGCTTTCGCGCTACGTCCGCCTGATCCTCGGCGAATATGGCATCGAGGCGCGGCTGGCCGAGGAGCGGTTCTGGGAACGGCGGCAGGAGTTTCTGCTGCTCAATCCGGCCGGCGAAATCCCCGTGCTGGTGGCGGACGGCCAGCCGGCGGTGCCGGGCGCGACCATCATCGCCGAATATATCGAGGAGACGCTGCCGCCCTCGGAGGCGGCCGAGCGGCTGCTGCCGCCCGGTGCCGCCGACCGGGTCGAGGTGCGCCGGCTGGCAGACTGGTTCAACGACAAGTTCCACGCCGAGGTCAGCGGCCCGCTGGTGAGCGAGCGCGTGTTCAAGCGGCATATGACGAAGGAGCAAGGCGGCGGCCCGCCCGACACCGATACGCTGCGGGCGGCGCGCCACAATATCCGCTATCATCTGGCCTATCTCGGCTGGCTGGTGCGCACGCGCGACTGGCTTGCCGGCGAGCGGCTGTCGCTTGCCGACCTCGCCGCCGCCGCGCATTTGTCGGTCGTCGATTATCTGGGCGAAGTGCCGTGGACCGAAGACGAGAGCGCCAAGAACTGGTACGCGCGGGTGAAGTCGCGGCCCGCGTTCCGTCCGCTGCTGGCCGACACGCTGGCGGGGCTGCCGCCGGCCAAAAGCTACGCCGACCTCGACTTTTGAATGCAGCCGAGATCAGGGCGGCGCTAACACAGCAAGCGCATGAGCTTGGCTTTGACGCCATCGGCGTCACCAAGCCGGACGCGGTGCCGGAGGCGAAAGCACGCCTTGAGCGCTTTCTCGCCGACGGCGCGCATGGCGACATGGTGTGGATGGAGACGACCGCCGAGCGGCGCGGCGCGCCGTCCGCGCTGTGGCCGGAGGTGCGCAGCGTGATCATGCTCGGCATGAACTACGGACCCGACCACGACCCGCTGGCGATATTGCAAGAGCGCAAGCTGCGGCGCGATCTCGGTCTACGCGCAGGGCGAGGATTATCACGAGCTGATCAAGGCGCGGCTCAAGCAACTGGCGCGCTGGCTGGTTGCGAATGCCGGCGGCGAGGTGAAGGTGTTCGTCGACACCGCGGCGGTGATGGAGAAGCCGCTGGCCGAAAGCGCAGGGCTCGGCTGGCAGGGCAAGCACACGAATTTGGTGTCGCGCCAATATGGCTCCTGGCTGTTTCTTGGCGCGATCTTCAGCACGCTCGATCTGCCGGCCGACGCGGCCGAGACCGACGCCTGCGGAAGTTGCCGCGCCTGTCTCGACATCTGCCCGACCGCGGCGTTTCCGCGAGCCTACCGGCTCGATGCGCGGCGCTGCATTTCGTATCTGACCATCGAGCACAAGGGTCCGATCCCGCGCGAACTGCGCGCGAAAATCGGCAACCGCATCTATGGCTGCGACGACTGTCTCGCCGTCTGTCCGTGGAACAAGTTCGCCGTGCAGGGACGCGAGGCCAAGCTCGCCTCGCGCGACGATCTGCGCGCGCCGGCATTGCGCGAATTGGCGCGGCTCGACGATGCGCAATTCCGCACGCTGTTTGCCAAGACCGCGATCAAGCGCACCGGCCGCGATCGTTTCGTGCGCAATGTGCTCATCGCCATCGGCAATTCCGGCGATGCCTCGCTTGTGCCCGAGGCAGAACGACTGCTCGGCGATGAATCACCGTTAGTGCGCGGCGCCGCGGTGTGGGCGCTGTCGCAACTGCTGCCGCGCGAGAACGCTTGCCGCGCTGCACAAACTCCGATGACGACGCGTCGGTGAACGACGAGTGGGCGGCGGCGCTGATTAGCAGGCGTCGACCACCCACTCCGTTCGTTCCCGCGCAAGCGGGAACCCAGGGCCCCAATGAAAACCCAGTGTATTTTTCCTGGGTCCCCGCTTTCGCGGGGACGAACGGTTGCGATGACGCGCTAGAATTCCTTCACCGCCGCGATCAGCCGCTCGATGTCCTCCGGCCGCGACAGGCGGTGATCGCCGTCCTTGACCAGCGTCAGCACCACGTCGTCGCGCGCAAAGCGCGCCACCAGCTCGAGCGCGTGCCGCCACGGCACGTCGGGATCCTTGACGCCCTGCAGGATGTGCACCGGGCAGCCGGTCTCGATCAGGCCGCCGAGCATCAGGTGCTTGCGGCCGTCCTCGATCAGGCCCTTGGTGATCGGATAAGGCTCGCCGCCGTCATAGTCCGACGGCCAATTCCAGACGCCTTTCTCCTCGATCTCGCGCTTGATGGGGTCGGCAAGCTGCTTCCAGATCAGTTCTTCGGTGAAGTCGACCGCCGGCGCGATCAGCACCATGCCGGCAAGTGACGTATTTTGCGGCGCGGATCCTTTCAACTCGCGCAATCGCGCCGCCAAGAGCAACGCCAGCCAGCCGCCCATGGAGGAGCCGATCACCACCTGCGGCCCTTTGGCGAATTGCCGGTAGACCGCCACACTTTCCTCCAGCCATCGCCCGATGGTGCCGTCGGTGAACTCGCCGCTCGATTCGCCGTGGCCGGAATAGTCGAAACGCAAGCAGGCGCGGCCCTCGGCAACGGCCCATGCATCGAGCGCTTCCGCCTTGGTGCCCTTCATGTCGGACTTGAAGCCGCCCAGCCAGAACACCCCCGGCCCCGAATTGGGGCTCTTGTTGGGGCTCTTGCCCTCGCGGGCGCGCACGGCGATGGTCCGCGCTGGCGGCGGCGATTCTATCGTCAGGGAGGTCAGGCGAACTTCGCTCATGCGGTATCGGCTCACGATCGGGATGGATGCTTCTCGCCACAAGCGGGCCCCGGATGCAAGGGGGATGCGATGAGCAGCGCGCATTCGCGCTCGCTCGCCGGCGCCACCATCCTGCAACTGGTGCCGGCCTTGCGCGACGATCCGGCCGGCCACGCTGCGGTCGATATCGCGCTCACGCTGCTGCAGGCCGGCGCCCGCGCCATGGTGGCCGGCGACGGCGGCCCGCTGGTCGGCGAACTGCG
This sequence comes from uncultured Alphaproteobacteria bacterium, assembly GCA_963742375.1. Lineage (GTDB taxonomy): Bacteria > Pseudomonadota > Alphaproteobacteria > Rhizobiales > Xanthobacteraceae > Pseudolabrys. Next base: position 349,488 of record CAVULP010000005.1, on the reverse strand, counting down.
CGCCTTCGGCGGCGAATGGCTGCCGATGATCAACGACACGCTCAATCCGCTGCGCATCCGCGCCAATGCGCACGCGCTGGCCACGCTGATCGCAACCGAGCGCGTCGACATCGTGCACGCGCAGAGCGCTGGAGGCGCCTGGAGCGCGCTCGCCGCCACCCACAAGCAGCCGGTGTTTCTGGTCACGTCATTTCCCGACCGGCTGCCCGGCCATTCCTATTTCGGCAACATCGGCCGCGGCTCGCTGGCGCGCGGCGACCGCGTGATCGCGCCGTCGACTTACGTCTCGCGCGCCATGATCGAGCGCTACCGTCTGCCGGCCGATCGCATTACCGTCATTCCGCGCGCGGTCGATACCGCGGTGTTCAGTCCGGCGGCGGTGAGCGCCGAACGCATCGCGAGCTTGCGCCGCGTCTGGGCCGTTCTGCCGGACATGCGGGTCGTGCTGGTGCCCGGACGCATCGCGCCCTGGAACGGACAGATGAACGTGGTCGACGCCGCCCGCCTGATCGTCGCCGAAAGCAATCGCAATATCGTTTTCGTGTTCGTGGGCGAGGACATGCGGCACCCGCGCTACGCGCGCAGCGTTCGCCGCCAGGCGCGCATGCACGGCATCGACACGCTCTGCCGTTTCGTCGGCCATTGCCCGGACATGCCGGCGGCGCTCGGCGCCGCCGACGTGGTGGTGGTCGCGGCGCTGGAGCCGCCGCTGTCCGGGCGGGCGGCGGCGGAAGCGCAGGCCATGGGGCGGCCGCTCGTTACCACCACGGTCGGCGTGCTGCCGGAAAACCTGCTGGCCCCGCCGCGCATGCCCGATGAATTGCGCACCGGCTGGCTGGTGCGGCCGGGCAATATCGGCGAACTCGCGCGCGCGGTCGGCGCCGCGTTATCGCTTAACGTTACCGCCTATGAGGCGCTGGGTGCCCGCGCGCGGCAATTCGCCGAATTCATGTTCTCGCCGCAAAGCGTTGCCGAAGCCATCCGCGGGGTTTATACCTCACTGCTCGCGCGCGACACGTGACCGGTGGCGGGTCCTGCCAGCGCGCAATGCATCGAGGCCGCAACGGTATGTCGAGTTTGCCTGCGTCGGAAGTGCCGGCCGTCGAGCAGCGTCCCGCAAGCGCCGCGCGCGCGGCGTTTGCACGTCCGGCGCCGGCGGTTAACGAGGCGCGCGACCCGATCACCGTGCTCATCGTCGTTCCCAGCCTCGACGTCGGCGCCGCCGATGCCGGCGCGGTCGAGCTTAACGCGCGTGCTCACCGCGGCCGGCCACCGCGTCATCGTCGCCTCGCGCGCCGGCCGCCTGGTCGCCGACGTGACCGCGGCCGGGGCTGAATTCGTCGCGCTCGATCTCGCCAGCAACAATCCGGTCGTGATGCTGCGCAATGCCGGCGCGCTGATCCGCATCGCGCGCGAGCGCAAATGCGACGTGATTCATGCGCTCGGCCGCGCCGCCGCCTGGAGCGCGTGGCTGGCCGCCAGGCTGCGCGGCATTCCTTTCGTCACCAGCTGGTACAAGGGCTTCCGCGACCAGAACCTGTTCAAGCACATCTATAACGGCATCATGGCGCGCGGCGACCGCGTGGTGGCGCTGAGCGAACAGATCGCGCAACTGATCAACGACCGCTACGGCACGCCGTGGCAGCGCATCGTGGTGGTGCCGTCGAGCATCGACTTTGCGCGCTTCGATCCGGCCGGAATTTCGCGCGAGCGCGTCGAGGCGGTGCGCGACGGCCTGGGGCGTGCGGCCCGAAACGAAGGTGATCCTGATCACCGGCCGCATTTTAAGGCGCAAAGGTCATCACACCGTGGTGCGCGCGGCCAAGCGGCTCAAAGAGATGGGGCTGAAGGATTTTCTCTGCGTCTTCGTCGGCGAGGACCGCGGCCACACCCGCTACACCGGCGAGCTGTGGGACCTGGTGCTCACGACCGGCACCATGGACGTGATCCGCATGGCGGCGCCGGTCGCCGACATGCCGGCCGCCTATGCGGTGGCGTCGGTGGCGGTGTCGGCGGCGGTGCAGCCGGAAGGCCTGCAACGCGCGATCCTGGAGGCGCAGGCGATGGCGCGCCCGGTGATCGTGTCCGATCTCGCCGCCGGTCCGGAAATCGTGCTGACGCCGCCGGCGGTGCCGGAAAGCCGCATCACCGGCCTGCGCTTCCAGGCCGGCGACGACGCTGCGCTCACCGCCGCGCTGTTGCGGCTGTTCGCCATGCCGGAGGCGGTCCGCGCGGCCATCGGCGCGCGCGGCCGCGACTGGGTGCTCGGTCATTTCGACGCCGCCGGGGTCGCCGAGCAGACGCTGCGGCTTTACGGCGAAATCGCCGGGCGGCGCGACAAGGCGCCGGCGCTGGTGCCGCAGGCGCGACTAAATTAGTGGAATCTGAACGATTTGACCGCGTTTTGCGTTTTTCTGCCGCTGAAACGGCCGCAACCGCGTTGACTTATTCGCCGTTTGTACCAATCTTTCGCTAGCCGGGGTGCGCGTCAGCACCTCCGGCGATGTTGCAACAGCATGAGGAGAGCAAAGCCATTCGTCGTCCGATGAAGTCCGCGCTGCCCGCCGCCAAAGACGGCCCGCGCATCAACGAGGAGATCCGCGCCCGCGAGGTTCAGCTGATCGACAATACCGGCGACAACAAGGGTGTCGTCGAATTCCAGGCCGCTATGGCCTTGGCGGAAGCCGCCGGTCTCGATCTGGTGGAGATCGCCCCCAATTCCACCCCGCCCGTCTGCAAGATCCTGGACTACGGCAAATACAAATTCCAGGCGCAGAAAAAGGCGGCCGAAGCCCGCAAAAAACAGAAGGTCGTCGAGGTCAAGGAGATCAAGCTCCGGCCGATGATCGACGACCACGACTACCAGGTGAAGATGCGCTCGATGAAGCGCTTCTTCGAAGAGGGCGACAAGGTCAAGATCACCTTGCGCTTCCGCGGCCGCGAAATGGCGCACCAGGAGCTCGGCTACAAACTGCTCAACCGCGTCAAGGAAGACACCGCGCCGATCGCCAAGATCGAATCGGAACCGCGCTTCGAAGGCCGGCAGATGGTGATGATGCTGGCGCCGCGCTGACAATACTTCGCTCATTCCCGCACGCGGGTCCGGCCTTTGGCCGGCCCGAGCGGAAGCGTTCAGCGCCGGTTTGCTTTCCAGTGGCCGGAACAGGCGCCGTTCCTGCTAGCTCCGCGCCAGCCGCCGCCGCCGGTGCGCGCCGTAAGGTGGCCGCTGCCGCTGGCGATATCGTCCAAGTGCCTGATGCTGACCATGACCGCGCCCTGCGGCGAGACCGTGCCGTACAGGCTGACCGAGCTGTAGCTGGGGTAATGAATTTTGCCCTGCGACACGCTCACATCGTAGCTGTAGTTGCGGTCGCACGTGCCCCGTTCGGTGATGACCAGCACCGTCCAATTGCCGTCGTAACCTGCGGCAAAGGCGGCGTGCGGCGTGCCGACGATCGCCAGGCCCGACAGCGCAGCGGCAATGACGACCATAGACATGACATATCGCATGTCGAAAACTCCCAGTTTAACGCGGACTTTTTGCGTTGGCTGCTGGCCGGGGCGAAAGGTCAATTCGGCACCAATCCGGCAGAGCCCAGTATGGGTGAAATCCAGCCGAAAGGCCAGCTAAACGCCTTTGGCTGCGGCTCGGTTGCAACGCCCGCCCGCCTCTGCCATAACGCCGCCCGTTCGCCGCCCGGCTGATCAAGGGCTGCCGTGGCGGCGACAAACAGCTCAATTCCGAGCACCCGCTCCAGGCATTTTCGTCTTGCGAGCACATTGCGGCCGCGCGGGCCTGCCCGTCGTCGCGCCGATGAGGAGAGCCAAATGCCCAAGATGAAGACCAAATCGGGCGCCAAGAAGCGCTTCAAGATCACCGCCTCCGGCAAGGTGAAATTCCAACAGACCGGCAAACGCCACGGCATGATCAAGCGGACCACCAAGACGATCCGCGAGCATCGCGGCACCGCCGTGCTGTTCAAGACCGACGGCGACAACGTCAAGAAATACTGGATGCCGAACGGCTGACCAGGTTTCGTAACGCCGCTCGTTGCGGCGGCTGTCCCCGTTTAAACGATTGCTCGATCTGCAAGGAGATCACCCATGTCCCGCGTCAAACGTGGCGTCACCGCGCACGCCAAACACAAGAAAGTCTACAAAGCCGCCAAGGGTTATCTACGGCCGCCGCAAGAACACCATCCGCATCGCCAAGCAGGCGGTGGAGAAGGCCGGCCAATACGCCTTCCGCGACCGCAAGCGCCGCAAGCGCACCTTCCGCGCGCTCTGGATCCAGCGTCTCAACGCGGCGGTGCGGCCGTTCGGGCTCAACTACAGCCGCTTCATCGCCGGACTGTCGAAGGCCGGCATCGTCGTCGATCGCAAGGTACTGTCCGATCTCGCCATCACCGAGCCGGCAGCGTTCCAGGCGATCGTGGAGAAGGCCAAGGCCGCGCTGCCGGCCTGATAGAGGTCGGCCCATGTCCGACATCGCGCAACTGGAAAAAGACCTGCTCGCCAGCCGTCGGCGCCGCCAAGGACGAGGCGGCGCTTGAGGCGTTACGCGTCGCAGCGCTCGGCAAGAGCGGCTCGGTCTCGGCGCTGCTCAAGACGCTGGGCGCCATGACGCCGGACGAGCGCAAGGTGCAGGGGCCGGCGATCAACGGCTTGAAGGACCGCGTCACCGCGGCAATTGCCCAGAGGAAGGACGAGCTCGGCGCCGCCGCGCTCGATGCAAGGCTCAACACCGAAACCGTCGACGTCACGCTGCCGGTGCGCGAGCCGCCGGCCGAGACCGGCCGCGTGCATCCGATCAGCCAGGTGATCGACGAGCTGACCGCCATTTTCGCCGACATGGGCTTTGCGGTCGCCGAAGGTCCCGACATCGAGACCGACGACTACAACTTCACCAAGCTGAATTTCCCGGAAGGCCATCCGGCGCGGGAGATGCACGACACGTTCTATTTCCCGCCCAAGCCGGACGGCTCGCGCCTGCTGCTGCGCACGCACACCTCGCCGGTGCAGGTGCGCACGATGTTGAGCCAGAAGCCGCCGATCCGCGTCATCTGTCCGGGGCGCACATACAGAAGCGATAGCGACCAGACGCACACGCCGATGTTCCACCAGGTCGAAGGCCTGGTGATCGACAAGGGCTCGCATCTCGGCCACCTGAAATGGATCCTGGAGGAGTTCTGCAAGGCCTTCTTCGAGGTCGACAGCGTCAAGATGCGCTTCCGGCCCTCGTTCTTCCCGTTCACCGAGCCGTCGCTGGAAGTCGACATCCAGTGCCGTCGGGACAAGGGCGAGATCCGGTTCGGCGAAGGCGAGGATTGGCTGGAAATTCTCGGCTGCGGCATGGTGCACCCGAACGTGCTGCGCGCATGTGGACTCGATCCGGATGAATACCAGGGCTTCGCCTGGGGCCTCGGCATCGACCGCATCGCCATGCTGAAATACGGCATGAACGATCTGCGCGCCTTCTTCGAGGCCGACGTGCGCTGGCTCAATCACTACGGCTTCCGGCCGCTCGATTTCCCGACGCTGGCGGGAGGATTGAGTTCGTGACGGGTCGGGGGAGTCTGCGCATCATGACCTGGTGGTTCGACGGCGTGCTGATGAACGCCCTCACTCGCAAATGGGACGCGGACTGCGATCAGTTCGTATCATGAACACGTCAAGCAGCAGCAGGCGTCGATCCCGCCGAGCATCGCCGAGGAATTCTCGCTTATCGATGCGAAATCGACCGGACTGTTGACGCACGTCTCGATGATGATTGCGGGCCTCGGACTGATCGCGCCGCTGGTCGCGGATCACGATCTCGAAAAAGGCGTCATTGTCTTCGAGATGGCGGTCTATTTGTTGGTCGCGATCGGCTGCCTGCGCTGCCTGACTGTTCTTAATATGCCGCGTTTCACCAAGGACCCCTCCGACTCGCCGAAAGAGATCGGCCGCGAATTGTTGATCCGCCGCGAGCTTTACGGCGTTTGCATCCGTGTCGCCATCATCTTTACGATTGTGGTCCTCATTACGCTTCCGGCAATGTTTTTCTGGTAAGGGCTCAATGAAATTCACGCTTGCCCTGGCTGAAAGAGCATCTCGACACCGACGCCTCGCTGGCTGAGATCGTCGACAAGCTCACCATGATCGGGCTCGAAGTCGAGGCCGTCGAGGACAAGGCGGCGCTGCTCAAGCCGTTCGTGATCGCCTCCGTCATCTCGGCCGAGAAGCATCCCAACGCCGACCGCCTGCGCGTGTGCATGGTCGATGTGGGCGACTGGCAAGCCGATCCAGGTCGTGTGCGGCGCGCCCAATGCGCGCGCCGGCATGAAAGGCGTGTTTGCCGCGCCCGGCGCCTTCATCCCCGGCAAGAACATGACGCTCGCGGTCGGCAAGATCCGCGACGTCGAAAGCCGCGGCATGCTGCTGTCCGAAGCCGAGCTGCATGATCTCCGACGACCACGACGGCATCATCGATCTGCCGGCCGATGCGCCGGTCGGAAAATCCTACGCCGACTATGCGGGCGCGGCCGAGCCGGTGATCGAGATCAATCTGACGCCCAACCGGCCGGACTGCACCGGCGTTGCCGGCATCGCGCGCGATCTCGGCGCGGCCTCGCTCGGCACGTTCAAGGACCGCCCGCCCAAGCCGGTGAAAGGCGCGTTCCCCTGCCCGGTCAAGGTGACGATTGAGAACTCCTGAACTGTGTCCCGCCTTCGGCCTGCGGCTGGTGCGCGGCGTCAAGAACGGCCCGTCGCCCGATTGGCTGCAAAAGCGGCTCACCGCGATCGGCCTGCGGCCCGATCAACGCGCTGGTCGACATCACCAATTTCATCACCTTCGACCGCGGCCGCCCGCTGCACGTGTTCGACGCCGCCAAAGTGCACGGCAATTTGACGGTGCGCCGCGCCAAGAACGGCGAGACGCTTCTCGCGCTCGACGGCAAGACCTACACGCTCGACCAGGGCATCTGCGTCATCGCCGACGAGAAGGGCGTCGAATCGCTCTCCGGCATCATGGGCGGCGAGGCCACCGGCTGCTCGGAGACGACCACCGACGTGCTGATCGAGTCGGCGCTGTGGGACGAGATCAACATCGCGCAGACCGGGCGCAAGCTCGCCATCAATTCCGACGCGCGCTACCGCTTCGAGCGCGGCGTCGATTACGCCTTCATGCTGCCGGGCCTGGAGCTGGCCACGCAGATGGTGCTCGATTTCTGCGGCGGCGAGGCCTCCGAGATCGTCGTGGCCGGCGATCCGACGCCGAAAGAGACGGTCATCGATTTCCCGCTGAGCGAATTGCCGCGGCTGGCCGGGCTGAAGGTTGTCGTTGAACGACGTGCGCCGCGTGCTGGAAAAGCTCGGCTTCTTCGCCGCCGGCCAAGGCGAGAAAATGAAGGTGGCGGTGCCGTCGTGGCGGCCGGACGTGCACGGCCGCGCCGACATCGTCGAGGAAGTGGTGCGCATCGTCGGCGTCGACCGCGTGCCGTCGACGCCGTTTCCGCGCGGCGAGCATGCGCGCAAGCCGGTGCTTGACCGCGATCCAGAACCGCACCCGCAAGGCCAAGCGCGCGCTCGCCGCGCGCGGCATGACCGAGGCGGTGACCTGGTCGTTCGTGTCGCATCGCGAGGCCGAATTGTTCGGCGGCGGCAAGGCGGAGTTGGCGCTCGCCAATCCGATCGCGGCCGAATTGTCGGACATGCGGCCGAGCCTCATTCCCGGGCTGCTGATGGCGGCGCAGAAAAACGCCGACCGCGGCTACCCCGGACGTCGCGCTGTTCGAGGTCGGGCAGATCTTCAAGGGCGACCGGCCGGAGGATCAGTTGACCGCGGCGACGGGGTTACGGCGCGCGCTGGCGCGACCCGACGGCATCGGCCGCCATTGGCAGAGCAAGCCGGCGCCCGTCGACGCATTCGACGCCAAGGCCGACGCCTTGGCCGTGCTGGCGGCCGCCGGCGCGCCGATGCAGGCGCTGCAAGTCGTGCCCGGCGGGCCGGCCTGGTTCCATCCGGGCCGTTCGGGCACCATACAAATTGGCCCGCAAAATATTCTCGGCGCCTTCGGCGAGCTGCACCCGCGCGTGCTGGCCGCGCTCGACGCGCGAAGGGCCGCTGACCGGCTTCGAGGTGGTGCTGGAGAAAATCCCCGAACCGAAGGCCAAGCCGACGCGCGCGAAAGCCGCAGCTCGATTTGTCGCCGTTCCAGCCGGTGACGCGCGATTTCGCTTTCGTGGTGGCGGCCGGCGTCAAGGCCGCCGACCTGGTGCGCGCGGCGCAGAACGTCGACAAGAAGCTGATCAGCAATGTGAGCGTGTTCGACGTCTACGAGGGCACCGGCATCGAGCCCGGCAAGAAGTCGATCGCGATTGCCGTCACCATGCAGCCGCGCGACAAGACCATGACCGACGCCGAGATCGAGGCGCTCGGCCGGCAGATCGTCGCCGAAGTGAGCAAGCGCACCGGCGGCGTGCTGCGCGGCTAGCTGCAGTCTCGGTAGCGCACGCCGAGCGCCAAATCCGGCGAAGGCAAATGCCCGTCGCGCTGCGACATCGGTCTTCGCACCAGATCCGTCGCAGCCGCCGATCGCCGTTGCCGACTGTCAGCATCGGCCCGGCCGAGACGAAGGAATGGAATTCGCCGTTCTCGCCGCACGGGTCGGCGCCGGCCGGCAGCGCGGCGAGCAGCGCCGAGATCGAAGCGGCGGCCGGCAAAGGACGCCGGCAATTTCTTCAGATCGACCGTGGACAAGATGCGCCTCGACGCCGGCGCCGATCATCTCGCGCGCAAGCCGCGCGGTCGGCTTTTGCCAAAGCGGAAACACCGGCGTGATGCCTGAGCCGGCGAGCTGGCGCTCGCGATAGGCGCGCACGTCTTCCAGATAGAGATCGCCGAAAATCATATGCGTGATGCCGCGCGCCTTGGCGTCGCGCGATCGCCGCCGCCATTTTGCGCTCGTAGATCTCGTTCGGGCAGGGATAAGGAATGCGCACCACGATCGCGGGCAGTCCGGCGGCCGCAAGCTGCGCCTGCAGCAATTCCTCGCGCACGCCATGCATGCTGACGCGCGCGAAATCGTCGGTCACCGTGGTCAGCGCGCCGACCACGTCGAACGTCGCCGGCCGGCGCACCTCGTGCAGCGCCCAGGCGCTGTCCTTGCCGCTCGACCAGGCGATCAGCGCTTGCGGACGCGCGGCCATCATTCATCCTCGCCGCGGCGCCGGCGCTGGCGCGGGCGCTCGCGCTCTTCCCGGCGGCGGCGGGACGGCCTCGCCTCCTCCGGCTCCTTCAGAAGCCCCATGCGGCGCAAGGCCGATCGGCGGCGCGCTCGCCCGATTCCCAGGCGCCGTCGACCGTACCCCATTTGGTGGCGTGCAGCGCCTCGCCGGCGAACCAGACGCGGCCGCCGAGCGGCTCGACCAGCGCATTGCGCGCGTCGGTGTTGCCGGGGCTCGCCGACGACATGGCGCCGAGCACGTAAGGCTCCTCGTTCCAGCGCGTGACGTGGCTGCGCGCGATTGCGTTTGTGACGCTGGAGCCGAACAGCGACGCCAGCCACTCGCGCGCGAAATCGAGCATGGCCGCCTCGCCCTTGGCCGAAAGCTCGCGGCCGAAAGCGCCCGCCACCTCGACCAGATGCAGGTCGCTGCCGGATACTCTGCCGAGCAGCGCCGCGGTGCGCGCGCCCGCCGATTGCTCGAACACCAGATCGTCGCGTTGCAGATCGAGCGGATTGCCCGGCATCAGCAGCGCGATATGGTCGTAGCTGCCGAGCGCGAGATTGTGCGCGGCCTCGAGCATGTTGCGCGGCAGGTCCGGCTCGAATTCGATTTTGTCGGCGGCCAGCACATTGGTCGAAGCCGTCACGATTGCCGTGCGCGCGCGCAGCCGGCCCTTGCCGGTGGCGAGTTCGACGCGGTCGCGATACCAGTCGATCCGCGTGACCGGGCTCGACAGCCGCAGCGGCAGGCCGGCGGCGAGCTTGGCCAGCAGCGCGCCATAACCCTGCCGGCAGAACGCCGCCCGCTCGCGCGCACCGGCATGCGCCAGATCCGCGGCCGAGACGCGGTCGAGATCCTTGCCGCAGACAAAGGGCCCGAGCGCGAATTCGATGGTCGGCTGCCAGGCGCCGAGATCGTCGGGCAGCGCGCGCGCCGCCGCCACGTCGGCCTTGCCGTGGCCGGCCGCGTCGATGGCGCGATGCGAGCGCAGCAGCGCGGCAAGAAAATTTTCCAGCTCGCCGGCGCGTGCATTGCGCGGGCCGACGCGCACCGCTTGCCCGCGCGGCGCCGGGTAGACCTCGAGCCCGGCTTGGCCTGCCTGCGCGGCCAGCGGATTACTGTCCGGATCGTACATCCAATGCGCGCCGAGATCGAAGGGCACGCCGAACAGCGCGCTGTCGGTGACGCAGCGGCCGCCGACGCGGCTGCCTGCCTCGAACACCGCAACCCGCGCCTTGGCGGCCAAAGCGCGGCGGGCGGCGGCGATACCGGCGGCGCCGGCGCCCACGATCGCCACATCCACGTCGGCACCTTGCGCGGAGGCGCGCAAGGCCGGCGCCGCCAACGCGGCGGTGGACCCGGCAAGGAACGAACGGCGGCTAAGCCTCGACATGGTATCCGAATGATTGATGCTGCGGCCGCCACAATGCCCGATGCCGCGGGCGTCCGCAAATTTCATGGCTAACGATCGGTAAGGAGCGCGCGCCGGCGATGAACCAAATTGCAATGAGTCTTTATTACATTCTGCCGGAGACGTGCGTGGAATGACACGCACCCGGGGGATGAAGCGTCGATGGGGCGCCAAGGATTGGCGCCTGCGGGGACCGCGATATGAGCTGGATGGTCGATGGCGTCGGGCGATTCATCGCCCGCTACTTGGAAAAGCCGGAGCACGGCTACGAGCCGTACACGCCGAGCAATCAGGACGCCTTGCGCGCGAACCTGCTGCCCGGCGACGTGCTGCTGGTCGAGGGCAGCAACCACATTTCCGGCGTGATCAAATACCTCACGCAGTCCACCTGGTCGCATGCCGCGCTTTATGTCGGGCGCAATCGGCGACCGCGAAACGCCCGAGGGCGAGCCGTTGGTGCTGGTGGAAGCCAATATCGGCCAGGGCGTGGTGGCGGCGCCGCTGTCGAAATATGTCCGCTTCCACACCCGCATCTGCCGGCCGACCGGCCTGACCGAGGAGGACCGCGCGCGGGTGTGCGCCTATGCCACCGAGCGCATCGGCTTCGACTACGACCTGAAGAACATCATCGACCTGATGCGCTATCTGTTTCCGCTGCCGGTGCCGCAGCGCTGGCGCCGGCGCATGATGGCGCTAGGCTCCGGCCATCCGACGCGCATCATTTGCTCGGCGTTGATCGCGCAGGCCTTCGAGAGTGTGCGCTACCCGATCTTGCCGAAAGTGGCGCGCGCGGCCAGCGAGACGGCATGGCAGGACATCCTGGAAATCCGCCATTCCTCGCTCTACGCCCCGCGCGATTTCGACATCTCGCCCTATTTCGAGGTGGTCAAGCCGACCATCCGGCGCGGCTTCGACTACAAGGCCATGGCCTGGGCCGACATCCCGGCGTCCGACGCCGACGAGCTGGTCAGCCTGGTGCCGGCGGAGCGCGCGGACGAGGCGATGGAGCCCGAGGCGCTGGCGGCGGCGCAATCGCAAGCTTAAGCGCAAGTCTTTAAACGCAAGTCTTAAACGCAAGTTTTGCGGCCTTGCCCTAAGCGCCCGGCGGCCTTACCTCTCCTGCGCATGATCGACGCCGCCGTCAAAGCGCTTGCGCAGATGTTCACGCCCGCCTTGCGCGGCGTGCTCGCCAAAGCCGTCGGGCTGGCGCTCATCCTGATCGTCATCATCGGCATCCTGTTGCAACGCCTGCTCTCGGCGCTCGCCGCAGCACGGCGCCACCTGGGCCGAGCAGACATCGGGCTTTGCGCCGCACGCGGCCTGGAGCGCGCTCGCCTGGGTGCTCTCGATCATGGCCAGCCTCGGCATCATCACCGGCGCGCTGTTTTTGATGCCGACCATCGCCGCCTTCGTCGGCAGCTTTTTCGTCGACGAGGTCGCAGACGCCGTCGAGCGCGAATATTATCCGGCCGAGCCCTTGGGCCGCGCGCTGCCGTTCTTGCGCGCGCTGATCGAAGGCGTGAAGATCGCCGCGCTGTCGCTCATCGTCTATTTCTGCGCGCTGCCGTTCATCTTTTTCGCCGGTCTCGGCGTCATCATCCTGTTCCTGGCGAATTCCTACCTGCTCGGCCGCGAATATTTCGAGCTCGCCGCCATGCGCTTCCGCCCGCCCTTCGAGGCGAAGGCGATGCGCAAGGCGAACGGCGCTTACATCTTCCTCGCCGGCATGGTGATCGCGGTGTTCGTCTCGATCCCGGTGGTCAATCTGGCGACGCCGATCTTCGCCATGGCCTTCATGGTGCACGTGCACAAGCGCATGAGCGGAAAGCGCAGCGAACTCATCGCCGCACAGCGGTAGGGCGGGCAGACCGTTAGTTAGCGATGCTTATTCATCAACCGGCACGGCCCATTGAAGCCCGGCATTGCACAGCGTTTCACACGCGGCGCGATCCTTGCTCCGGCACCGATAGAGCAAATCGCGCGGCGGAACCACCGCCCGATGCGCTGCGGGCCCCTGAAGGCGCGGATTTGGTATTGCGCTTCTCGTCCGACTTACTTTTGATGGCAACGCAATGATCGCCTTCCATGCGTGTGCCCTTGCCGCAAACCAGCGGACAAACCCGCCCTTCTTTGCTCTGCAGCGACTTCAGCGAATCCATGCTGGGCAGATCGGGATTGAGATGGGTGCCGGCATGTTCGTTGAATTGCCCGAGCGCGCGGCGCGCACCCTTGGTCCAGATGCCGGTATCGTCGCCTGGATCGCAGCCTGCCTGACGCAGGTGGAACTTCATCAAGTGAATTAAGTCGGTCGAATTCAACACGGCTTGCGGCGCTTCGCCGGGAACGAGGGCCGCGACTTGGTTTTGAGTTGCCCGTTTTTCGGCGTTTGCGGCAGCCTGTTGCTTAGCCTTTTCGAGAACCTCCTGAAGCTCAAGCGCCTTCTTCTCGGCGGCGAGCTGCGCCGCCTTGGCGGCCTGCTGGGCTGCGTTAGCCGCGGCGGTCTCGCGTTCGGCTTTTTCCAGCGCTGCCTGAGCGGCCTTGGCTTCCGCCTCGCGCTGGGCCTTTTCGGCGCTGGCAGCCTCGCGCGCGGCCTTGAGCGCCGCGTCGCGCGCCGCTTTTGCTTCGGCTTCGCGGCGCTCCCGTTCGACGGCCGCGGCCTTCGCGCGCGTCTCAGCCTCGGCCTTTGCGTGTGCATCGGCCTCGGCCTTCGCCTTGGCCTGCTCGCGCCGCGACCAGCTTGGCGCGCTCGGCGCGAGCAAGCGAGGCGTAATAGCCGGTCTTGTAATAATTCAAGACGATCCCAGGCCTCCTTGGTATCGACCCGCGCGCCGCTTCGTAACTGCGGATTGCTCCATCATCGGATCGGTTTCGGCGGCTCGACCGGCCCCGACTCTTGAAGGCGCGGAAAATATCGAGCCCGGGCGTGCTGATCGTTTGCGCCAGCGCCTTGCTCGGCCGGTCTGACCGCGCGCAGGCCGCGGCCGCCGAACGGATTGTTGCGGCAGGCGTCGAGGATCAGGATTGAGTCGCGCCGCCGTATTCCATCTGACGCAGCACCAGATTGACATCGAGCATCTGAAAATCGACGTCGACCTCGCGGCTTGGATTGGCGCTGACCGGCACCAAAATTCGCTCCGCGAACCTGCACGCCATGGCCTGCGTAGTAAAACAATGCAACGTCGGCGCTTAATGCGGCTGAATTATCGAGATGGCGCCATCGCCACCGTCTTCCCCGGCCACTGGCACAAATCCGCGATAATGCATCTCTCGCACAGCGGCTTGCGCGCGACGCAGGTGTAGCGGCCGTGCAGGATCAGCCAGTGGTGGGCGTGCTGCTTGTACTGCGCCGGCACCGCCTGCTCCAATTTCATCTCGACCTCGAGCGGCGTCTTGCCGGGCGCCAGGCCGGTGCGGTTGCCGACGCGGAAGATGTGGGTGTCGACCGCGATGGTCGGCTCGCCGAAGGCGATGTTGAGCACGACATTGGCGGTCTTGCGCCCGACGCCGGGCAGCGCCTCCAGCGCCTCGCGCGCGCGCGGCACCTGGCCGCCATGCTGCTCGACCAAGATGCGCGACAGCGCCACCACGTTCCTGGCCTTGGTGCGGAACGAGCCCGATGGTCTTGATCAGCTCGCGCACTTTGTCTTCGCCGAGCGCCGCCATCTTGGCCGGCGTGTCGGCGAAGGCGAACAGCGCGGGCGTCGCCTTGTTGACGCCGGCGTCGGTTGCCTGCGCCGAGAGCACCACCGCCACCAGCAGCGTGAACGGATTGACGTGCTGCAGTTCGGTCTTCGGCTCCGGATTGGCGGCCTGGAAGCGGCGGAACGCCTCTTCGATCTGCGCATTGGTCCAGTGCGGCAGCGCGCCGTGGCGCGGCCTTGACGCCGGCTTCGGCTTGCCGCCTTGGCGCGCCGGCGCGGGCCCTTGAGCTTTGCGGGCTTGCGCTTGGGCGCCGTTTTGCGTTTCGCTTTTTTCGCCATGAATTTTGGTATAATGACCGTCATGACCGCCGACAACGCCCAAGATCGCGCCAACGAACTCGAACCCACGATCTTTTCCGCGGTGATCACGCCGCATCGCTCGCTCGGGCGCGTCGGCTTCCTGCTGCTGATGGCGATTTTCGGCGCCGTCAGCTTCGTGGCCGGCATGGCGTTCCTGATGGACGGCGCCTGGCCGGTGTTCGGCTTCTTCGGCCTCGACGTGGCTGCTGCTGTACTGGGCGTTCAAGCTCAATTACCGCCACGCCGCCGCCTATGAGGAAGTGAAGGTGACGCCGGCCGCGCTGACCGTGCGCAAGGTCAGCCACCGCGGCACCGCGCGCGAATGGGTGCTCAACCCGCTGTGGGTCAAGCTCGACACGGTGGTGCACGAGGAATTCGGCATCGAGCGGCTGTTTCTGGTGTCGCGCGGCAAGCAACTGGCGATCGCCAGTTTCCTCGGCCCCGACGAGAAGGCGAGCTTCGCCAAGGCGCTGGGCCACGCGCTGAGCGAGGCCAAGCGCGGGGTGACGCGGACGGTGATAATCCGTTCGGGCGTGAGCGCAGAAATCGGGTGGCTCTGGAGCCGCCGGCGCCCGCGCGCCCGGCCTAGAGAACGGTCATGAGCATGACCCTTGAAACCACGGCTGACAGCAGCCGCTTGCACGTCATTTCGCCGCTGGCGACCGCGGCGGCGGATTACGACATCGTGCGCCGCGCCATCGCCCATATCCGCGGCAATTGGCGCGCGCAGCCCGAGATCGAGACGATCGCCGACGCCGCCGGCGTTTCCGCCACCGACCTGCATCATCTGTTCCGCCGCTGGTGCGGGCTGACGCCGAAGGCGTTCCTGCAGGCGCTCACGCTCAACCACGCGCGCGATCTGCTGCGCTCCTCGGCCAGCGTGCTCGACACCGCCTACGAGGTCGGCCTGTCCGGCCCCGGCCGGCTGCACGATCTGTTCGTCACGCACGAGGCCATGTCGCCGGGCGAATGGAAGGCGGGCGGCGAAGGCCTGACCGTCACTTACGGCTTCCACCCCTGCCCGTTCGGCATGGCGCTGGTGATGACGACGCCGCGCGGGCTTGGCCGGCCTGGCGCTCGCCGACGCCGGCAAGGAACGCGCGGCGCTCACGCGACATGCGCGCGCGCTGGCCGCGGGCGAAATACGTCGAGGACTTCGCGGCCACGGCGCCGACCGCGCGCCGCATCTTCGATGCCGCGCTCTGGCGCAAGGACCAGCCGCTGCGCGTGGTGCTGATCGGCACCGATTTCGAAGTGCGGGTGTGGGAGAAACTGCTCGAACGTGCCGATGGGCAAGCTCACCACCTATTCCGATCTCGCGGCACGCGCCGGCGCGCCCAAGGGCGCGCGCGCGGTCGGCGCCGCCGTCGGCAAGAACCCGATCTGCTTCGTGGTGCCCTGCCATCGCGTCATCGGCAAGAGCGGCGAGCTCACCGGCTATCACTGGGGCCTGACGCGCAAGCGCGCGATGCTGGGCTGGGAAGCGGGGATGGCGGCGGCGTGAGGCCTACGCCGCCAGATCGAGCTTCGAGGCCACCGTCGAATTGGCGTTGAGCCGGTAGATCATCGGCACGCCGGTGGCGATGTTGAGCTTGGTGATGCTCGCGGTGGTGTGCTTGTCGAGCACCATCACCAGCGCGCGCAGCGAATTGCCGTGCGCCGAGACCAGCACGCGCTCGCCGCGCAGCACGCGCGGCAAAATCTCCTGGATGTAATAAGGCAGCACGCGCGCGGCGGTGTCGCGCAAGGATTTCGCCGCCGGGCGGCGCCACGTCGTAGGAGCGGCGCCAGATATGCACCTGCTCCTCGCCCCATTTCTTGCGGGCGTCGTCCTTGTTGAGGCCTGCGAGATCGCCATAGTCGCGCTCGTTGAGCGCCTGGTCCTTGAACACCGGAATGCCGGTCTGGCCGAGCTCCTCCAGCATCAAATCGAGCGTGCGCTGGGCGCGGATCAGCGCCGAGGTGAAGGCGACGTCGAACTTCAGTCCTTGCGCCTTGAGCTTGCGGCCGGCCTCGCGCGCCTCCTTGACGCCCTGCTCGGTCAGGTCGATGTCGCGCCAGCCGGTGAACAGGTTCTTCTTGTTCCAGTCGCTTTCGCCGTGGCGCACGAGCACAAGCAGGCGGTCGCTCATCGGAAGGTCCTTCACGCTTGGGTCTTCGCCATCGCATATAGCCTTGGTTTTGCACCAATTCCAGTCATAGCGCGTTTCGTGGCAGGATACCGGTCCGGAGGAAGGGCTTATGGCCGAGCAGGCGAACGACGGCATCGAGGCGCTGTGGCCGACGATTTTCATGCGCCGGACGCTGCCGGGCGCCGATGTCGCCAACCAGGCTCTGTCCGCCTATATCCTCGACCTCGATCGCAACAAGACGGATCTGACCACCGACTATCTCGGCGGCAATCTGCTGGTGCATGAGCATCCGGCGGTGACCTGGCTGCGCGACTGCATCAACCGCACGGTCACCGAATATTTCCGCGCGCTCGGCATGGGCTTTCCGATCGACTGGTCGCTGCACGGCTGGGCCAATGTCAACCGGCTGGGCGACTACCACGACCCGCACAATCATCCGCATTCGTATTTGTCGGGCACCTATTACGTGCAGGTGCCGACCGAGCGCGCGCCGCTCAAGACGCGCAAGGACGTGCGCCCCGGCGCCATCACCTTCTACGACCCGCGCGGGCCGGCGGTGAACATGAACGCGATCCGCGGCGATCCTTACGTCAATCCTGAATACACGGTGATGCCGGCGCCCGGCCAAATTTTATTGTGGCCGGCCTTCATGACGCATTTCGTGCACCCGAATTTGAGCGAGACGCCGCGCATCAGCATCAGCTTCAACGTGATGCTGAAGTGGTCGGACGACTACCTGCCGAAGCAGGATTAAAAATTTCCAAGCCCGAGCACGTCGGCCATCGAATAAAGCCCCGGCTTCTGGTTGCGCGCCCAGGCGGCCGCGTGCAGCGCGCCGCGCGCGAAGATCATGCGGTCCTCGGCCTTGTGCACCAACTCGAGCCGCTCGGCGGGTCCGGCGAAGATCACGGTGTGCTCGCCGACCACGCTGCCGCCGCGCAAGTTCGCAAAGCCGATGTCGCCAGCTTGCGCGCGCCGGTATGGCCGTCGCGGCTGCGGACCGAATGCTTGTCGAGATCGATGCCGCGGCCTTCCGCCGCCGCGCGGCCGAGCATCAGCGCCGTGCCGGACGGCGCATCGACTTTCTGGTTGTGATGCATTTCCAGAATTTCGATGTCGAAGGAATTGTCGAGCGTCTTGGCCACGCGCCGCGTCAGCGCCGCCAGAAGATTGACGCCGAGGCTCATATTGCCGGACTTCACGATCACCGCCGTCTTGGCGGCGTCCTTGATCTTGGCCTCGTCGGCCGCGCTCAAGCCGGTGGTGCCGATGATGTGCACCTTTCCCGCTTTGGCCGCGAGCGCGGCGAAGGCGACGGTCGCCACCGGCGCGGTGAAATCCACGATGCCGTCGGCCTTGTCCATCAGCGCGCGGCGTCGCTTGTGAGCTTGATGCCGTTTGCCGGCAGGCCCGCCAGCACGCCGGCGTCCTGGCCGAGCAACGGCGAACGCGCGTCTTCGAGCGCGCCGGCGAGCGCGAAGCCCTTGGCGTCGGCAATGGCCTTGACCAGCGTGCGCCCCATGCGTCCGCCCGCCCCCGCCACGATCAAGCGCATGTCGGCCATGGGTCAGGCTCCCGACGATCTGGCGGGGTATAGCGGGGCCGGCGGGTCACATCCGCCTGCAGCGGCTGCGCCCCGTCGTAGCCCTCCAGCACGATAATATCGGCCACGGCGAAGCGGAGGCGCGAAGCTTGCTGGCTTCGCCGTACTCCGGCGAACGGTAGCAAGCGAGCGCCGCTTGCATAATTCGGAAATTCGATAACGACCACGTGCGCGAGCGAAACTTGCCTTCGACGATTCCGGATTTGCCGCCGCGGGTCAGGAATTGTGCGCCGAACTTCTTGAAGATCGGCACGGCATTGGCCGCCACATATTTCTTGTATTCGTCCGGATTCGTCACATCGACGTTGCGCAATCCAATAACCTTTGGCCATCGCTGCTCTCCCGTTATCTACTTCGTAGCTTGTTCGATTTCAGCGACGATGCGCTCGGCCGCCATTTTCGGATCGGCCGCTTCCACGACCGGCCGGCCGACCACCAGATAATCGGCGCCGGCTTCGATCGCTTGCGCCGGCGTCATGATGCGTTTCTGATCGCCGCTCGCGCTGCCGGCCGGGCGGATGCCGGGCGTCACCAGCACCATGCCGGGCCCGGCGATGTCGCGCAGATTGCGCCGCCTCCTCCGCCGAGCAGACCAGGCCGTCGATGCCGGTGTCGCGCGCCTGCTGCGCGCGCGCCGCGGCCAGCTCGGGCACGCTCATGTCGTAGCCGGCGGCGGCAAGATCGGCGTCGTCATAGGAGGTGAGCACGGTGACGGCGAGAATGCGCAGCTTAGAGCCGCGCTTGCCCGCCACCGCCGCCTTCATGGTCTGCGGATAGGCGTGCACGGTGAGAAACGTCGCGCCCAGCTGCGCCACGCTCTCGACGCCCTTTTGAACCGTGTTGCCGATGTCGTGCAGCTTGAGATCGAGAAACACCTGCTTGCCGGCCGCGATCAACCCGGCCGCGAACGGCAGCCCGCCGGCGAAGGCAAGCTGATAACCGATCTTGTAGAACAAGACCTGCTCGCCCAGGCGCGAGACCATGCTCTCGGCCGCCGCGACCGACGGCAGGTCGAGCGCCACGATCAGCCTTTCGCGCGCGTCGAGGGCCAAGACCATCTCCTCACATCATCAGCCGCGCCATATCGACCAGCCGCGCGAGCTCGCTGCGCAACAGGTTGGCGGTGCCGGTGTCGCTGATATTGTCCATGGCGTCGAAGGCCTGCTCGGCATTGGGGATCGCCACCTGCTCGGGGATCACCAGGGCGCCGCAACCGAGCTCGAGAATCTGCCGCAGCGCCATCAGCGAGCGCAAGCCGCCGGCGCGGCCGGGCGAGGCCGAAGCGATGGCGAACACGCGGCCTTTGAACGCCGCGTAAGTCGAATCGCCGCGTTCGCGCACGCGCGAGACCCAGTCGATGGCGTTCTTCAGGAGCGGCGTGACCGAGGCGCTGTATTCCGGGCTGGCGATGAACACGCCGTGATGCGCCATGATCATTTGTTTCAGCATGAGCGCGTTGGCCGGCTGGCCGACGCGGGCGTCGAGGTCGGCCTCGTAGATCGGCAGCGGATAATCCTGCAGCGAGATGCGCGTGACGTCGGCGTCGATCAACGTCAGCTCCTTGGCCGCCAGCGCCGCCAATCTGACATTGTGCGAGCCGGTGCGGGTCGAGCCGGGAATCACCAGGATCTTCGGGTTCGCCATCGGCGGTTCCAATCACGTCGGCCTTGCATAACATGCCGCGTGCGCAATCGTCCTCCAAAACAAAAAGGCCGGGACAGACCCGGCCAAGACATGCGCTGGCGATTGCCTCGGGATATTCACTCCGCGCGATAGACCCATACCCGCGCCGGCGGCACGTTCATCCAGATCAGCTCGGAGGCTTCCGCCTTGATGCCGTTGAGCGCTTTCGGGATCGGCGTCACCATCGCATAGGTGAACTGCACGAAGGGCGCGCCCGGCGCGAGCAGCGCCATGGCGTCCGAGATCAGGCGCAGCCGCGTGCGCACCGGCTTGGTGACCAGCGGCAGCCCCGACACGATGGCGGAGGCCGGCGAGCGCACAGTGGTTTCCAGCAGCCGGCGCAGCCGGTAGGCGTCGCCCTGCACCACCGTCGCGCGCGGATAGCGCGTGCGCAGCAGGCGGCAGAAGTCGGGATTGAATTCGACCAGAATCAGGCGGGCCGGATCGACGCCGTGCTGCACCATCGCTTCCGTCACCGGGCCGGTGCCGGGCCCGAGCTCGATCACCGGGCCGGTGCCGAGCGGATCGACATAGCGCGCCATGGTGCGCGCCAGCGCCTTGCTCGACGGCATCACCGCGCCGGTCGACAACGGCTTCTCGATCCAAGAACGGATGAACTGCATCTCGTCATCGAGACGCAGCGGCTTTTTAGCGACGCGGACGAGGGATTGCGGAGGCATTGATGAGGTCACGCGTGCGGGCACAGGCCCATGTGGCCATGTGGCCATGGCCTACTAAAGTTTACCGGTAAAGCGCGGCGGGCGGGGGGTCAAGATGGTCATCCCGAATGGCTGCCACGACTTCCCAGCCCATCCAGAAACTCCTTGACTCGGCTGAAGAAACCCGCCGATTCCGGCTGTGTCGTGTCGGACGATAACTTGTCGAATTCCGCCAGCAGCTCGCGCTGGCGCTTGGTCAGGTTCTGCGGCGTTTCCACCACCACTTGAACGTACATGTCGCCGGTTTGTTTCACCCGCAGCACCGGCATCCCCTTGCCCGACAAGCGGAAGCGCCGCCCGGTCTGGGTGCCGCCCGGAACCTTGACCCGCACCTTGCTGCCGTCGATCGCCGGCACCTCGAATTCGCCGCCCAAGGAGGCCGAAACCATGGAGATCGGCACCCGGCAATGCAGATCGGCGCCGTCGCGCTGGAAGAATTCGTGTGGCTCGATCGACAGGAAAATATAGAGATCGCCGGCGGGTCCCCCGCGCAGGCCGGCCTCGCCTTCGCCGGCCAGGCGGATACGGGTACCGTCCTCGACGCCGGGGGGGATGTTCACCGACAGCATGCGCTCGCGCATGACCCGTCCCGCGCCCGAGCAGGTCGGGCATGGATCGTCGATCACCTGGCCGCGGCCGTGGCAGGCCGGACAGGTGCGCTCGAGCGTGAAAAAGCCCTGCGCATGGCGGATTTTGCCGGCGCCGCCGCAGGTCGCGCATTGCTTCGGCTTGGTGCCGGCCTTGGCGCCCGAGCCCGAGCAAACCTCGCAGGTCACCGACGTCGGGATGCGGATTTGCGCGGTCTTGCCGGTGAAGGCCTCGTCGAGGCCGATTTCCATGTTGTAGCGCAGGTCGGAGCCGCGCTCGCGGCCTTGGCCGCGGCCGCGTGCGCCGGCCATGCCGAAAATGCCCTCGAAAATGTCGGCGAAGGTCGAGCCGAAATCGGCGCCGAAGCCGTGTGCGCCGCCCGGGCCGCCATGCTCGAAGGCGGCGTGGCCGAAGCGGTCATAGGCGGCGCGCCTGTCGCCGTCCTTGAGCACGTCATAGGCCTCGTTGATTTCCTTGAAGCGGTGCTCGCAATCGGCATCGCCCGGATTGCGGTCGGGATGATGCTGCATGGCGAGCTTGCGGAACGCAGCCTTGAGGTCGACTTCAGTGCAGGTGCGCTGAACGCCCAGGACCTCGTAGTAGTCGCGCTTGGACATGCCGCGCCCCGCCCTCAGATCAGACCGCCGTCACAGCCGTACTTGATTCGGCGGCATCCGGTATCCGAAAATAGCCACCCCCGGGTACCGCCCGGGGGTGCCACGACTGGGAACGGCCGGCGCACGCAGGGCGCTCCGCCTCAGGCGGACTTCTTGTTGTTCTTGTCGTCGTCGACCTCGGTGAATTCCGCGTCGACCACGTCTTCTTTTTTGCCGTCGGCGCCGGTGGCGCTTTCGCTGGTGTCGGCCGGCTGACCGGCTTCCGCCTGCTGCTTGTACATGGCTTCGCCGAGCTTCATGGAAGCTTGCGCCAGCGTATTTGTCTTGGCCGCGATTGCCGCTGCGTCATCGCCTTTCAGCGCTTCCTTGAGATCGGCCATGGCGTTCTCGATGGCCGAACGCTCGGCGTCGCCCACCTTGGAGCCATGCTCGGCCAGCGCCTTTTCGGTGGAATGCACCAGCGCCTCGGCATGGTTCTTGGCTTCGACCGCGGCTTTGCGGGTCTTGTCCTCCTCGGCGTGCGCCTCGGCGTCCTTGATCATCTTGTCGATGTCGGTTTCCGACAGGCCGCCGGAAGCCTGGATGCGGATCTGCTGCTCCTTTGCCGTCGCTTTATCCTTGGCCGACACGTTGACGATGCCGTTGGCGTCGATGTCGAAGGTAACCTCGATTTGCGGCATGCCGCGCGGGGCCGGCGGGATGCCGACCAGATCGAACTGGCCGAGGATCTTGTTGTCGGCCGCCATCTCGCGCTCGCCTTGGAAGACGCGGATGGTGACCGCGTTCTGACTGTCCTCGGCGGTGGAGAACACCTGGCTCTTTTTGGTCGGGATCGTGGTGTTGCGGTCGATGATGCGGGTGAACACGCCGCCCAGCGTCTCGATGCCGAGCGAGAGCGGGGTCACGTCGAGCAGCAGCACGTCCTTGACGTCGCCTTGCAAGACGCCGGCCTGGATGGCGGCGCCGATGGCGACCACCTCGTCCGGGTTGACGCCCTTGTGCGGCTCCTTGCCGAACAACTGCTTGACGACTTCCTGCACCTTCGGCATGCGCGTCATGCCGCCGACCAGCACGACCTCGTTGATCTCGGCCGCCGAAAGACCGGCGTCCTTGAGCGCCTTGCGGCACGGATCCACGGTCTTCTGGATGAGATCGTCGACCAGCGCTTCGAACTTGGCGCGGGTGAGCTTCATGGTCAGATGCTTGGGACCGGAAGCATCCGCCGTGATGAACGGCAGATTGATCTCGGTCTGCGTGGTGGACGACAGCTCGATCTTGGCCTTCTCGGCCGATTCCTTGAGGCGTTGCAGCGCGAGCTTGTCGCGGCGCAGGTCGATGCCCTGCTCCTTCTGGAATTCGTCGGCGAGATAGTTGACGAGGCGCATGTCGAAGTCCTCGCCGCCCAGGAAGGTGTCGCCGTTGGTCGACTTCACCTCGAACACGCCGTCACCGATTTCCAGCACCGAAATATCGAAGGTGCCGCCGCCGAGGTCATAGACCGCGATGATGCCGGTCTTCTCCTTGTCGAGACCGTAGGCGAGCGCGGCCGCCGTTGGCTCGTTGATGATGCGCAGCACTTCGAGGCCGGCGATCTTGCCGGCGTCCTTGGTGGCCTGGCGCTGGGCGTCGTTGAAATAGGCGGGAACGGTGATGACGGCCTGGTCGACCTTCTGGCCGAGATGGGATTCCGCCGTCTCCTTCATCTTCTGCAAGATGAAGGCGGAGATCTGCGAGGGCGAATATTGTTTGCCGTCCGCCTCGACCCAGGCGTCGCCGTTCGATGCCTTGGAGATCTTGTAGGGGACGAGCTTCTTGTCCTTCTCCACCATCGGGTCGTCGTAGCGCCGCCCGATGAGGCGCTTGACCGCGAAGATGGTCTTTTCCGGATTGGTGACCGCCTGGCGCTTGGCCGGCTGGCCGACAAGACGCTCGCCGTCGTCACTGAAGGCAACGATCGACGGCGTGGTGCGCATGCCTTCGGCGTTCTCGATGACTTTCGGGGTCTTGCCTTCCATGACGGCGACGCACGAATTGGTGGTGCCGAGGTCGATGCCGATGACCTTGCCCATGGTTCTTCCTCTCGATTTGCGGCAGGCCGGCCGGGCCGTAACCCTAAGGTTATTTGGCGCCCGAAGTGGGAGCCTGCGGCTCATCCGCGGCCCCCTATCCAGCCCCCTGGATACGCAATTCACCGCGGCTTTCCGCAGCTTACTGGCTCATATAGGAGGGCGTCCCGGCCCCGCAAGACAGGCCCTCACGAATTCGCCAGCGGCCCGGCAGCCGCCCCGCTTGCGCCCCGCTTGGGCTTCACTCGGGCGTTAATCTTTTGGTTGCGGCAGCCGGCCGAAGCCGGTTAGGCAGGCCGCCCAAGCCGGTGCGACAAGCCGGTGCAACAAGCCGTCCCAAAACGCCGAGGCAGCCTTCCGCCATGCTCCGCCGCCTGCCGATCCTGTTGGTTGCCGCCTGCGCCGCCCTCATTGCGCTCAGCCCGGCCTGCGCCGCCGGCGCCGCCGGGCCGGTGTTTCCCAAGGGCCTACGGATCGGGCTCGCGCCGCCGGGCGATCTCAAGCCGAGCACGCATTTCCCGGGCTTCGAGGATCCCGACCGCGGGGTCCGCATCTCCATCCTCGAACTGCCTTTGCCCGCCTTTCAGGAGATCGAGCGCTCGATCTTCGCCGCCAACCAGGCCGGCCTGACCGAGGTGAAGCGGGAAAGCTTCCCGTTCCAAAGCGGCATCGGTTTCCTGGTCAGCGGGCGCGCGCAGAAGAACGACGTCAAACTGCGCGTATGGTTTCTGGCCGCGACCGGGATCGGGCCGCAGTTCGGCGATCTCGCCACGATGATCAAAGTCGAGGTGCCGGAGGCCGCGGCCGCGGTTTACACCGAAGCAGCAATCCGCGAGGCGCTTGCGAGCGTGACCTTCCGGCCGGCGCCGGTCGAGGAGCAACTCGCGCTGCTGCCGTTCAAGATCAGAGAGCTGGCCGGCTTCCGGGTGATGAAGGTGCTCGACCGTGACGGCGTGATCCTGATCGAGGGACCGGGCCCGAATCTGGTCGAGCACCCCTACATGATCGTCTCGCTCGGCCGCGGCATGCCGGACAATGCCGATGCCCGCGCGCGTTTTGCGCGCGACCTGCTGAGCTCGGCGCCGCTGCGCGACATCACGTTGACCCTGGCGGAGCCGATCCGCATCGGCGGCCAGCCCGGCTACGAAATCAGGGCGACCGCGGTGGGCCTCGACGGCAAGCCGCTTTCGCTGGTGCAGTGGCTGCGCTTCCGCGGCGGTGCCTTTCTGCGCGTCATCGGCGTGGTGCACAAGGAGAACTGGGACCAATGGTTCCCGCGCTTTCGCGAAGTGCGCGACGGCGTCGATTTGGAATAGCGCCGGTTAGAACTTGATCGTGCTGCGGATGCCGGCGACGAAGGCGTGATCGAGCGCCAGCGTCGGATCGTTCGGATTCTGTCCGCCGCTCGGATGCAGGAAGTATTGGACGTCCGGCTGCACGATCCACCAGGGCGCGATCTGCGCCGCATAGCTCAGTTCGAACACCGTCTCGGCGTCGCGAATGGCGTAAGGCGGCCCGTTGATGGCGAGGAAATCGCGGTCGAGCGCGATGGCCGCGGGACTGATCTTGGAATAGGCCACGCCGAAGGTCAGCGTATCGTCGGCGCGGCCGGGCAGCGGGCCTTTGAGGCCGACGCCGCCGTCGGCGTAATAGGAAACGAGATTGCGGTCGGACGGCGAAACGCCGCCGCGCAGGAACAGGTTGACGCTGCTCGCCGCTCCGCGCCAGACCATCTGATCGGCGACGCCATAGACGCCGCCATTGCCGCGATGGGCGAGCGCGGCGGCGAGTGCCGGATCGGCGAGCGAAACCACGGCGCCGGCGGCGTTGAATCCGTCATGCTGGTCGAGATAATCCGCGCTCGCGTACCAGGCCCCGAGCTTGTAGACGCCCGGCAACCCCATCGCCTGCTTGCCGTGATTGACCGCGTATTGCACTTCGCCGATCGCCAGCGCGCCGCCATCGAAGCTGAACGTGGTGCCGTAGCGGTTGCACTTCTGCGCATTGGTGTCGTTGCAATTATCGCCCGCCGGGTCGCCGGAGAACACCGCCGCGAGCACCGAGAGGTCCGGTGTTGGGTTGACCTTCAACCGAACGCCCGGCGTGGCCAGCGGATAGACCGGACCGCCATTGATCATGTTGGCGGCCAGGATCGTCCCCCAGCCGAAAGTGCTGGTGATCAGCCCGCCCGCCGTATCGCTGGTGAAGAATTCGTCGTCGGCCGCGATCTGGCCGATGCGCAGCGAGCCGCGGCCGTTGAAATTCTGCTCGAACCAGGCGGTGAACAGCCGCGTGGTCTGCCAGGCGTCGATGTTGCTGGGATCGGCGATGCTGCCGGTATTGGCGACGGCGTCACTTCCGGTGCTGTGGATCTGGTAGACGGTGACGTGGCTCGTGGCCCCGCGCCAGCCGATCAGCTTCTCCAAGTCGCTATCGACGGTGAATGCCAGGCGGCCCTCATAGCTGGCGCGCCGGTTGATGCCGCCGGACAGCACGGCGAAGGTTTCGCCGATGTAATTGAGCGAGACGTCGATGCCGCGGTCCTGCAAGGCGGTGCGCGCGCCGCCCCAGTCGCCGGTCAACGTCTGCTGCTGCCAGATCGATGGCGGCTTGGTTTTCGGTTCGGCTTGCGCGCTTGCGGCATGGCGAAGATCGCCGCCACGATGACGCTCAACAACCATCGCGGCTTCGCACTCGCCCGGCTGCAGCACATAAATCGCCCCTACGCGCAGAGCGAAGACCGTAATCGGCACGGTGAAGCCGTCAACCAAAAAATCACTGATTTCAATAGTTTGAAATTAGTCCAATGAGAAATTCGCGGACGGCGGCGCGCAAATTCTACTGGTTGTCGTTGGCGGCGCCTTGCGCTTTCGGCGCCTTCGACACCGCGACCAGCGCCGGGCGCAACACGCGGTCGCCGATCATGTAGCCGGCCTGGATCACCTGCGCGACATAGCCGGGCGGCCCCTCCGTCGTTTCCATCTCGTACATCGCCTGATGAACGTTGGGATCGAACTTCTCGCCTTGCGGCGAGAATTTCTTGACGCCGCTCTTCTCCAGCGCCTTGAGCAATTCGCGTTCGGTGAGCTCGACGCCTTCGATCAGCGCCGTCACCTGGGCATCGCCCTGCGCGCGCAGCTCAGGCCCGATGGTGGTCAGCGCGCGGTGCATGTTGTCGGCCACCGCCAGCACCTCGCGGGCAAAGCTCGCAATGCCGTAGACCCGCGCGTCGGCCACCTCGCGCTCGGTCCGTTTGCGCAGGTTCTCCATCTCGGCGAGCGTGCGCAGCAGCCGGTCCTTATAGTCGGCGGCCTCGCGCTTGGCCTCGGCCAGCGGATCGGGCTGGCTTTCGGCCGCACCCTGGCCGTTTTCGCTCTCGGCCACTGCGTCCTCGCCCTGGCGAGCGGTCGGGTCCGTCATGTGCTCAATCCATCAATAAATCGTCGGATGCCCGGGATATCAGGTCTCCGGCGGCAAAAATCAAGCATTTAGCCGGAGAGCAGCTTGCTGACCACCCGCGCGGTGTAATCGACCATCGGGATGACGCGGGCGTAATTGAGCCGGGTCGGCCCGATCACCCCGATCACGCCGACGATGCTGCCTTTGTTGTCGCGATAGGGCGCGATGATGGTCGAGGAGCCCGACAGCGAGAACAGCTTGTTCTCCGAGCCGATGAAGATACGCACCCCCTCGGCGCGCTCGGCGCGGCCGAGCAGGTCGATCACGCCGCGTTTGGTCTCGAGCGCGTCGAACAGCGAGCGCACCCGCTCCAGATCGTCGAGCGCGTGCAGGTCGTCCAGCAGGTTGGCATGGCCGCGCACGATCAGCTGGCGGTCCTCGCTCTCGCCGCCCGACCAGCTGGCAAGCCCGGCGGCGATGATCTTCTGGGTGAGTTGATCGAGCTCGGCCTGGCCTTCCTGGACCGCGCGTCTCGATCTCGTGTGCGCAATTCGGCCAGCGTCTTGCCGCGGATGCGGGCGTTGAGGAAATTGCCGGCCTCGACCAGCGCCGAGGTCGGCAGACCGGTCGGCACATTGAGCACGCGGTTTTCGACCTGGCCGTCTTCGGCCACCAGCACGGCGAGCGCCCGCTCCGGCTCCAGCCGCACGAACTCGATGTGCTTGAGCCGCACGTTGCTCTTGGCGGTGAGCACGATGCCGGCCGAGCGCGTGAGCCCCGAGAGCATCTGCGAGGCTTCGGTGAGGATCGCCTCCACCGACTTGGCCTGGCCCGAGCCCGCCACCTGCGCCTCGATGTTGCGCCGGTCGCTTTCGGTCAGGTCGCCGATCTCCATCAGCGCGTCGACGAAGAAGCGCAGGCCCAATTCGGTCGGCAGCCGCCCGGCCGAGGTGTGCGGGGCATAGATCAGGCCGAGCTGCTCGAGGTCCGACATCACGTTGCGCACCGAAGCCGGCGACAGCGGGATCGGCAAGATGCGCGAGAGATTGCGCGAGCCGACCGGCTCGCCGGTGGTCAGATAGCTCTCGACGATCGAGCGGAAAATCTCGCGCGAGCGCTCGTTGAGCGAAGCGAGGCTCACTTGCGAAGTGCCGATCGGGACGTCGTGCGAGGCCACCGTCTAACTCCTTAGAGACAGCCCACAATTGACCATTCCGCCCACCTTGTTCAAGCCGGGCGTATGGTTATGGTGAGCGGCCAGGGAGATAGACCTTATGCGGCCGAGCGGGCGACAAGTCGATGAATTGCGCAGCGTCTCGCTCGAGCGCGGGGTGGTCAAATACGCCGAGGGCTCCTGCTTCGTGAAATTCGGCGACACCCATGTGCTGGTCACCGCCAGCCTGGAAGAGCGCCTGCCGCCCTGGCTCAAGGGGCAAGGGCGCGGCTGGGTTACCGCCGAATACGGCATGCTGCCGCGCGCCACCTCCGAACGCACCCGCCGCGAGGCCTCCGCCGGCAAGCAGGGCGGCCGCACGGTCGAGATCCAGCGGCTGATCGGGCGCTCGTTGCGCTCGGTGGTCGATCTGCAAGCTCTGGGGGAACGTCAGATCACCATCGACTGCGACGTGATCCAGGCCGACGGCGGCACCCGCACCGCCTCCATCACCGGCGCCTGGGTGGCGCTCGCCGATTGCCTGACCTGGATGAAGGCGCGCGACATGTTCAAGGCACAGGTGCTGCGCGATCATATCGCCGCGGTGTCCTGCGGCGTGTTCAAGAATACCGCCGTGCTCGATCTCGATTATGCCGAAGATTCAGAAGCCGAGACCGACGCCAATTTCGTCATGACCGGCTCCGGCAACATCGTCGAGGTGCAGGCGACCGCCGAGAAGACCCCGTTCAGCGAGGATCAGTTCCTGGCGCTGCTGGCGCTCGCGCGCAAGGGCATCGGCAAGCTGGTCGATTTGCAGAAATTGGCGGTGACGTGAGCAGGCAACTCACCGGGCCGGTGGTGATCGCCACCCACAATCCGGGCAAGCTCAAGGAAATGCGCGAACTGCTGGCGCCTTACGGCGTCGAAGCGCGATCGGCCGGCGAGCTTGGGCTTGCCGAGCCGCAGGAAACCGGCAAGAGCTTCGCGCAGAACGCGCGCATCAAGGCGATGGCCGCCGCCAAGGCCGCCGGCCGCGCCGCCTTTGCCGACGACTCCGGTCTGGTGGTCGATGCACTCGGCGGCGAGCCGGGCATTCACTCGGCGCGCTGGGCCGGACCCGACAAAGATTTCCGCGCCGCCATGAACCGCATCCAGACACTTTTAATCGAACATGGCGCGAAAACGCCCGAGCAGCGCCGTGCGCATTTCGTCGCCGCGCTGTGCCTCGCCTGGCCCGACGGCCACGTCGAGGAATTCGAAGGCCGCGTCGATGGCGTCGTCGCTTGGCCGCCGCGCGGCGATGCCGGCTTCGGCTACGATCCGCTGTTCCTGCCCGACGGGCTTGACCGCACCTTCGGCCAGATGAGCGCGGAGGAAAAACACGGGCTGCCGCCGAAAGGCCAAGGCCTCTCGCACCGCGCCCGCGCCTTCGTGAAGCTGGCCGAGGCCTGCCTGCGCCGCGCTTGACGCGCGCCGCTTGCACGCGCGAAAATTCATTACAATTTTAATGACTTGTCCGCAGCGGAGTTCACTTCCGCGCTGGTAAGCCAAGCCTAATGCGGCTTAATATGGTTAACATGACAATCCCCTCGAACGCGCCATTTGCCGTTTACGTCCATTGGCCGTTCTGCCTGTCGAAATGCCCGTATTGCGATTTCAACAGCCACGTCCGCCACGGCGGCATCGACGAGGCGCGTTTCCTGCGCGCCTACGAGCGCGAGATCGCCGCGACCGCCGCGCGCGTGCCCGGCCGCACGGTGTCGAGCATCTTCTTCGGCGGCGGCACACCGTCGCTGATGCAGCCGGCGACCGTGCAGGCCATTCTCGACGCCATCGCCAAGCACTGGAGCATCGCGTCCGACGTCGAGATCACGCTGGAGGCCAATCCGACCAGCGTGGACGCCACGCGCTTCCGCGGCTATCGCGCGGCCGGCGTCAATCGCGTTTCTCTTGGCGTGCAGGCGCTCGACGACGCGGCGCTGAAAGAGCTGGGCCGCCTGCACACGGCCAGCGAAGCGCTCGACGCGGTTGCGATCGCGCGGTCGATTTTTCCGCGCTATTCGTTCGATCTCATCTATGCGCGCCCGCGCCAGACGCTCGATGCGTGGGCCGCCGAGCTCAAGCGCGCGATCGCGGAAGCGGCCGAGCACCTCTCGCTCTATCAGCTGACCATCGAGCCCGACACGCCCTTCTTTGGGCTGCACGCCGCCGGCAAGCTCGTCATTCCCGACGAGGATCTGGCGCGCGATCTCTACGATCTCACGCGCGACATCTGCGCCGATGCCGGGCTGCCGGCCTATGAAATCTCCAATCACGCGCAGCCGGGCGCCGAATGCCGGCACAATCTGGTTTATTGGCGCGGCCACGACTATGCCGGCGTCGGCCCGGGCGCGCACGGCCGGCTCACGATCGGCGGACGCCGCATTGCCACCGAAACCGAGAAGCGTCCGGAAAGCTGGCTGATGCGCGTGGAAGCGAGCGGCACGGGGCTGACCGTCAACGACACGCTCACGCCCGGCGAGACCGCCGACGAATATCTGCTGATGGGCCTGCGGCTCGCCGAGGGCATCGAGCCCGCGCGTTATTTCGCGATGTGCGGCCGCGAGATCGATCCGCAGCGCGTCGCCATTCTGCGCGATGAAGGCGCGGTGGAAACCACCGCCGACGGCCGCTTGCGCGTGACGCAGAGCGGCTTTCCGCTGCTCGACGCGGTGGTTGGCGCGATCTCTCAGCGCGCTTACGAGTCCCCGGCCCGAAGGAATGCGGCGCCGGGCTGACCACCTGGCCGCCGGTCGGACCGACGCGCAGCACCGCCAGCCCGCGGTCGTTGGTGCCGTCGGAGCGGAAGCGGAAAATGCCGTCGATGCCGGCAAAGCCCGAGGAATTGGTCAGCACCTGCTCGCTGAACCGCTGCGCGCCTTGCGTCTTCACCAGCGCGGCCACCAGCGCCACCGCGTCATAGGCGAGCGTCGCGGTGCGCACCGGGTCCTGCCCGTAGCGGGCGCGGTAGCGCGCCGAGAAATTGCGGAAGCCGGAGGATTCCGGCGCGGCAAAGAGGCCGCCTTGCAGCAGTCTGTCGGAGAAGATGCGCGGGTCGTCCCACAGTCCGGTGCCGAGCAATTGCAGGCGCTTCAGGTTGACGCGGTCGGCGGCCAGCGCCTGCACCACCTGCGGCACGGCGTCGGCGCCGTCGGGGATGAAGATGCTGTCGACTTGCGCGGCCGACTGCGCCACCGCGTGCACCGGCTCGGCGATCTTGCTCGGATCGAGCGGATATTTCTCCAGCACCACCACGCGACCGTGACGGCGCGGCACCTCCTGCTGGAACGCCGCCTGCACCACCGCGCCATAGGCGTTGTCCGGCATCAGCGCGGCAAATGAGCGCTTGCCGCGCGAGGCGGCGTATTCGACGATGCGCCGCACGTCGGTCTCCGGCAGGAAGCTCAGCAGATAGACGCCGCGCGAGGCGACGCTGGCGTCGGTGGAAAATGCGATCACCGGAATGCCGCGCTGGCGCGCCACCTGCGCCGACCGCGCGCACCGACTGCGCAAACAGCGGGCCGAGGATGATTTCGGCGCCTTCGTTGATCGCCTGCTTGCGCGCCGGCTTGCGCGCCTTGCGGCGTGCCGCCGTCGTCTTTCACCAGCAGCTGGATGTTCGGATTCTTGAATTCGGCGAGCGCCATTTCGGCCGCGTTCTTCATCGACTGCGCCGCGACGCCGGCATTGCCCTGCGCCGACAGCGGCAGGATCAAGCCGACACGGACCTGCCCCGGTGCCGATCTCGCCGCCGGGCGGCGGCGCAATCGGCGCCGCGGTGTTGCCGCCGAAGCTGCCGAATTTGCCGAGGTCGACATTGCCGCCGGCGCAGGCCGCCAGCGCGAGCGCCGCGGCGACGCAAAGTGTCGCGCTCAGGCTGCGCCTGCGCGTCAGTGCTTTGCTTTGCTGCAGCGGCGTCCCCGACATGGCCTCCCCAGGCGACGGATTACGGTCCCAGTCCTAACGGTAAACATGGATTTTGTCGCGCAAAAGTTAAGGCAATGAAAAGAAAAGGGAATTCGTCGCCGAATGACGGCCATGTGGCCGCCGTCTAGAGTGGCCGGGCATGGCCAAAACCGGCAAAACCAGCGCCGCCGAGCGCGGCCGATCAGCCGCCCGCGCCACCGAGGCGCGCAAGCAGCCGCCCGGCCTTTATCTGGTCGCCACCCCGATCGGCAACCTGGGCGACATCAGCTTGCGCGCGCTCGAAGTGCTGACAGGCTGCGACGTCATCGCCTGCGAGGACACCCGCGTCACCCGCAAGCTCACCGAGCGCTACGGCATCGCGACGCCGCTGACGCCCTATCACGAACACAACGCCGCCGAGGCGCGGCCGAAGCTTCTGGCGCGGCTGGCGCGCGGCGAGGCGGTCGCGCTGGTGTCGGACGCCGGCACGCCGCTGATTTCCGATCCCGGCTACAAGCTGGTGCGCGCGGCGCAGGACGCCGGCCATGCGGTGACGGCGTTACCCGGCGCGTCTTCAGTGCTGACGGCGCTGAGCGTCGCCGGACTGCCGACCGACCGGTTCTTTTTCGAAGGCTTCCTGCCGCCAAAGCAGGCGGCGCGGCAGAAGCGCATCGCGGCGCTGGCAGGCATTCCGGCGACGTTTGGTGTTGTTCGAGAGCGGGCCGCGGCTCGCGGCCGCGCTTGCCGATCTGGCCGCAGGACTTGGCTCGCGCGCAGCCAGCGATCTGCCGCGAGCTCACCAAGCTGCACGAGGAAGTCCGCCGCGGCGATCTCGCGACGCTGGCGCGCGACTACGCGCAAGGCGCCGAGACGCGCGGCGAGATCGTCATCGTGGTGGCGCCGCCGGAAGAAGCCGAAGCGCAAGACGCCGATATCGACGACATGCTGCGCCGCGCGCTGACGCGCGTTTCGCTCAAGGACGCGGTCGGCGAAGTCGCGCTCGCCACCGGGCGACCGCGCCGCGAGGTCTATCAGCGCGCGCTCGAGCTGACCAAGGAGAACGGCGATGGCGCGGCGCGTGACGGCCTGCCGAAGGCGACCCCGGTGGCGAAAGCGCCGCCGAGCCCGGAGCGGGTGGCGGCATTTCGCGTCGGCATCTCGGCCGAGAGCCGCGCCGCCGCTTTGCTGATCGCCAAGGGCTATCGCATTCTGGCGCGGCGCTGGAAATCGCCGGTCGGCGAGATCGACATCGTCGCGCGCAGGCGCCAGCTGCTGGTCTTCGTCGAGGTGAAGGCGCGCGCCAATCTCGACGACGGCGGCCGAGTCGGTCACTGCGCGCCAGCAGCGCCGCATCGCCGCCGCGGCGGAAGTCTGGCTCGCCGGCAATCCGGCCGACGGCGTGCGCGACATCCGCTTCGACGCGATTCTGGTGGCGCCCGGCAAATTGCCGCGCCACATTCCGGCGGCGTTCGAGACGAATTAGTCGCGGATCAGGCGCTCAGCCGCTCGAAGAACTGATCGACCTGGCCGCGGATGCGCGCCGCCGACGGAGCCCAGATCGTCGGCCACCGCCTTGACCGTGCCGGCGCTGGCGCGGGTGTCTTCGGTGGCGCTGCCCACCTGATTGACCTCGTCGGCGGTCTCCACCGTTCGCTTGGCGGCGGTCTCGACGCTGCGGGCGATTTCCTGGGTGGCGGCGCCCTGCTCGGTGACCGCGGCGGCGATGGCGCTGCTGATCTCGCCGATCTCGCGGATGATGGCCTCGATCGCCGTGATCGCCGCGATCGAGCGCGTGGTGGCGCGCTGCATGCCGGCGATCTGCGCGCTGATCTCCTCGGTGGCGCGGCTGGTCTGCCCGGCCAGCGCCTTGACCTCGCCGGCGACCACCGCGAAGCCGCGGCCGGCGTCGCCCGCGCGCGCCGCCTCGATTGTTGCGTTGAGCGCCAAGCAGATTGGTCTGCTCGGCGATGTCGGTGATGAGCTTGACCACATCGCCGATGCGCGCGGCCGCCTCGTCCAGTTCCTTGACCGCGATATTGGTGCGGCCGGCCTCGCTCACCGCCTTGGTGGCGATGGCGTTGGACTGCGCCACCTGGCGGTCGATCTCGTTGACGGAAGCCGACAGCTCGTCGGCGGCCGAGGCGATGTCGCGCACATTGCCGGAGGCTTCCGCCGAAGCCGCCGCCGCGCGCGCGGTCTTGGCGGAGGCTTCGTCGGCGACGCCGCCGAGTTGCGTTGACGCCGCCAGCATCTGATCGGAAATGCGGCCAAGATCGGCGAGCGTTGCTTCCACCTCGGCGGAGAAGCGCGAGATTTCGGCCGACATCTGCTCCTGGCGCCGCGAGCGCGCCTCGGCGTCGTCGACCACGGTGCGGTTGAGCTCTTCGTTATGGCGCATGGCGTGCTGGAACACGGCGATCGAGCGCGCCAGCGCGCCGATCTCGTCGCGGCGGTCGGCAAACGGCACCGCGACCTGCGCGTCGCCGGCGGCGACCGCTTCGGTCACGCGCGTAATGGCGCCGAGCGGCCGCGCCACGCTGCGCGAGATGATGAGCGCGCCGGCGACCGCCAGCAGCACCGCGAAGCCGGCGAGCAGGCTGAGCAGCATCGCGGTCTTGTCGATGCCTTCGTCGAGCACGGTATAGAGGCGGCTGGGCGCGATCGCTGTAATGCTGGCTGAGCTTCTCGAGGTCCTTGCTGAGCGCCTCGCGCAGCGCGTCGGGACGTTTTTCCAGCGCCCAGTCGCGCGCGGCCTGCGGGCCGCTTTGCTTGGCGGTCTGCGCCAGCTCGCTCGCGAGATTTTCGAAATCCGATATCCGTATCGTCAAACTGCTGAAAGTGGCGGCATCGCTGTTGCGCACGGTCGATTCCCACTCGGCCATCACCGCGCTGATGCGGTCGATGGCGGCATCGAGCGCCTCGGCCCGCTCGGTCGCGCCCGCGTGATCCGGCGCCATGCATGATGCCGCGCATTTCCATGACCGCCGCGTACAGCAAGCCGTTGATGCGCTCGACGTTCCAGCTGCCGTTATTGGCGGATTCGAATTCGTCGGTGATGGCGGCGTGGTCGCGCGCGCTGTGCACGGCGACCGTCGACAGCGCCAGCGTGGTGGTGGCCATCAGCGCGAAGATCGCATAAAGCTTGGCGGCAATCGAAAGCTTCGGCAATGTCAAAGCCGGCCCCACCCGTTGAGCGCAGGTTTCCTGGCCGGCGACAATGGCGGTAATATGTTAACGTTTTGTTTGCCTTAACTTTTCCCGGTCCGGAAGGCGGTCATGAGCCTGAAAATCGCGGTGCAGATGGATCCGATCGAGCGGATCAATATCAAGGGCGACTCGACCTTCGCCCTGCTGCTGGAGGCGCAGAAGCGCGGCCATGCGCTTGCCTATTACACCCCCGACCGGCTGGCGCTGCTCGACGGCCGGGTGTTCGCGACCGTCGAGACCTTGAGCGTGCGCGATGCCGCCGGCGACTATTTCACGCTCGACCGATGCGCGCCGCGTCGAGCTCACCGCCTTCGACGTGGTGCTGCTGCGCCAGGACCCGCCGTTCGATCTGGCCTATGTGACCACCACCCATCTGCTCGAGCGCATCCATCCGCGCACGCTG
This sequence comes from uncultured Alphaproteobacteria bacterium, assembly GCA_963742375.1. Classification (GTDB taxonomy): domain Bacteria; phylum Pseudomonadota; class Alphaproteobacteria; order Rhizobiales; family Xanthobacteraceae; genus Pseudolabrys. The sequence continues at coordinate 313,348 of CAVULP010000005.1, read as the reverse complement.
GTGGTCAACGATCCGGCGCAGCGTGCGCAACGCGCCGGAGAAAATTTTCGTCACCGAGTTTCCGGACTTGATGCCGCCGACGCTGATCACGCGCGACCTCGCCGAGATCAAGGCGTTCCGCGCCGAGCACGGCGACATCGTGATGAAGCCGCTCTACGGCCACGGCGGCGGCGCCGTGTTCCGCGTCACGCGCGACGATCTCAATTTCGGCTCGCTCTACGACATGTTCAGCAATACGTTCCGCGAGCAGTGGGTGGTGCAGAAATTCCTGCCCGCGATCAAGCAGGGCGACAAGCGCATCATCCTGGTGGACGGCGACTATGCCGGCGCGGTCAACCGCATTCCGGCCGCCGACGACCTGCGCTCCAACATGGTGCGCGGCGGCGCCCCGGCGGCGACCGAACTGACCAAGCGCGAGGCCGAAATCTGCAAGCGGCTCGGTCCGGCGGTGCGCGAGCGCGGTCTGTTGTTCGTCGGCATCGACGTGATCGACGGCTATCTGACCGAGATCAACGTCACCTCGCCCACCGGCATTCGCGTCATCAAGAACGCTCGGCGGCGCCGACATCGCGGCGCTGATCTGGGACAAGATCGAGGCGATGCGGAAAAAAGCAGCGTAAGCGCCAAGAGTGTGATCATGAGCGTGCAGCTCACCATCGCCACCACCGACTACGACCATTTCCGCGATTTCCGGCTCGGGCTGGTCAAAGCCGAAGGCATCGAAGCCAACTTGGCTGACGCTCGGCCATCACGAGATTTTCTCGCGCTTCACCTTCAACCGCGAATGGGACGTCTCGGAACTCTCCTTCGCCAAGTTCATGGCGCAGGTGACGCGGCCCGACGCCGACATCATCGGCCTGCCGGTCTATGCCTCGCGGCTGTTTCGCTTCTCGTCGTTCTACGTGAACCGCAACAAGGGCATCAAAGACGCGCCAAGGATCTGCAAGCGGCAAGCGCGTCGGCGTGCCGGAATGGGCGCACACCGCCGCGGTCTATATGCGCGGCTGGCTGATGCACGAGGGCGGCGTGCGCTTTCCGACATCGACTGGGTGCAGGCCGGCGCCAACGAGGCCGGCCGCATCGAGAAGGTCGAGCTGACCCTGCCCAAGGGCGTCAAGCTGACCGCCGCGCCCGACAAGACGCTGAGCGGCATGATCGCCTCGGGCGAGCTCGATTGCGTCATCATCGCGCGCCCGCCGAATTCGTTCCGCCAAGGCCACCCCGACGTCGTTCGGCTGTTCCCGGACTTCGAGCAGATGGAGCAGCGCTATTACGAAGAGACGCGTGTCTATCCGATCATGCACGTGATCGCGCTGCGCAAGGCGGCGCTCGACGGCCGACCCTGGGTGGCGCGCAATCTCTACAACGCCTTCGAGGACTCCAAGCGCCGCAGCCTGGAGCGCATCCTCGATCCCGCGGTGTCGCGCTATCCGGTGCCGTGGCTGCCGAACTATGCGCGCCGCATGCGCGAGACGTTCGGCGGCGACCCGTTTCCCTACGGCATCGAGGCGAACCGGCCGACGCTCGAACTATTTCTGCGCTATGCCCACGAGCAGGGCATCGCGCACCGGCTGGTCAAGCCGGAGGACATTTTCCCCGCCGGCATCATGGCCTCGGTCAAAGTGTGATCACTTCGCCGCGCGCTTGGCCGCCTCGTCGCGGATCGACGGATCGGTGATCTTGGCGAGATCGATCGGCGTCTTCAGATTGCCGGCCTTCTTCAGTTCGCCTTCCATCCATTTCAGCTTGTCGAGCGGCAGCGCGATCGCCGGATCGATCGCTTCGTGCTTGAGCGTGTCGTCATAGGCGAAGGCCGGCTTCGGATCGTCCGGCTTGGCATGGGTCTCCGCGCGCGTCAGCGCGATGGTCTCGTCGCGATGCGTGACTGAGTAACGCAGCGCGTCCATCTCAGCCGCCACGAAATTGATCGCGTCGTCGCGCCGTGTGGCGAGCGTCTTGCCGGTCATGGTCAGGCACAGCCGCACGTAATTCGGCAGCACGTCGCGCCCGCGCACCAGCATGCGGATGTCCTTGGGCGCCACCGCCATGAACTCGGCCGCCACGATGCCGGCGTCCGCCACGCCGGCCACCACCGCCTTGAAGCGGTCGAGGTCGCCGCCGAGATTTGCGACCTTCACCTCGCTCGCCGGCACGTGATCCTTTTCCAGCATGGCCTTGAACAGCAGGTTGGGCAGCGAGCCGGGCGAGGCGACCGCCACCGTCTTGCCTTTGAGGTCGGCGATCTTGTCGATGCCCGGCCGCACCATCAGCCCGTGCGGCACGCCCGGCCAGTCGCAGCCGACGATCTTGAGGTCGGCGCCGCGCGAGCCGGCCAGGATCGCGGCGCCCGGGCTCGAACTCGATGCTGTCGAGTTCGCCCGACAGCAGCGCCTTATGCGCGAGCGCGCCGTTCTTCATGCTGAGGATGGTGAGCGTGAGGCCATGTTTGGCGGCAAAGTCGCGTTGTCCCACCATCCACATGAAGCCGGCGTCGCCCTTGGGCTCGATCACCCCGTGCTTCCAGGGCTTGGGCGCCTGGGCGGACGCCGGTGCGGCAAGGCTCGCCGCCAGCAGGAGTGCGGCGCAGGCCGCGGACAGCCGGCTCGTGGTCATGGGCGCCTCCCTTGGGTTTCTTGATTAAACCCATGATCGGCGGGTCAAAGCCCAAGATCAATCAAGATCGAACGCGATTTTGGACCGATTCGGGCCGGTGGTTTGTTCGCTAATTGTTCTTGTTCCCTTTGCGCGGTTCCGCTACCCTGACGGGCAGCGGGTTGGGGACAAGGACCATGGTCCAGCGCGTCGCAACGGTCGCCTTCGAGGGCATCGAGGCCCGCGCCGTCGACGTGCAGGTGCAGGTGGCGCCCGGCCTGCCGGCCTTCAACATCGTCGGCCTGCCCGACAAGGCGGTGTCGGAAGCCAAGGAGCGCGTGCGCGCGGCGCTGATCGCCTCAGGGCTGGCGCTGCCGGCGCGCCGCATCACCATCAATCTCGCGCCCGCCGACCTGCCCAAGGAGGGCAGCCATTACGACCTGCCGATCGCGCTCGGGCTGATGGCGGCGATCGGCGCCATTGCCGCAGGACGCGATTTCCGGCTTCACCGTGCTGGGCGAACTCGGCCTCGACGGCTCGATCGCCGCCGGTCGCCGGCGTGCTGCCGGCGGCGATCGGCGCCAATGCGCGCGGGCAAGGGCTGATCTGTCCCGGCCGTGTGCGGACCGGAAGCGGCCTGGGCCAGTCCCGAGATCGAGATCGTCGCGGCGCAATCGCTCATCCAGCTCGCCAATCATTTCAAGGGCACGCAGGTGCTCTCGCGCCCGCAGCCGAAGATCCGCGAGATCGACGGCGTGCCGCTCGATCTCGCCGACATCAAGGGCCAGGAGAGCGCCAAGCGCGCGCTCGAGGTCGCCGCCGCCGGCGGCCATAACCTGCTGATGATCGGCCCGCCCGGCGCCGGCAAGTCGATGCTGGCGGCGCGGCTGCCGACGATCCTGCCGCCGCTGACGCCGGCCGAATTGCTGGAAGTCTCGATGATCGCCTCGGTCGCCGGCGAGATCGAAGGCGGCGCGCTCACCAACAAGCGGCCGTTCCGCTCGCCGCATCATTCCGCCTCGATGCCGGCGCTGGTCGGCGGCGGCTTGCGCGCGCGGCCGGGCGAAATTTCGCTCGCGCATAACGGCGTGCTGTTCCTCGACGAACTGCCGGAATTCGCGGCGCAGGTGCTCGAACTCGCTGCGCCAGCCGCTGGAGACCGGCGAGGTCGCGATCGCGCGCGCCAATCACCGCATCACCTATCCGGCGCGCTTCATGCTGGTGGCCGCGATGAATCCCTGCCGCTGCGGCCGCGCCAACGATCCGGGCTTTGCCTGCAAGCGCGGGCCGAATGCGCGCTGCGCCGCCGAATACCAGACGCCGGCTGTCCGGCCCGCTGCTCGACCGCATCGACCTGCACATCGAGGTGCCGGCGGTGACCGCCGCCGACCTGATCCTGCCGCCGCCGTCGGAAGGCAGCCGCGAGGTCGCCGCCCGCGTGGCGCGCGCCCGCGACATCCAGGCCGAGCGCTACGCCGCGCTCGGCCTGCCGCACGTGCGCACCAATGCGCAGGCCAGCGGCCCCGTGCTGGAAGAGGTCGCGCGCGCCGACGGCGCGGGCCTGGCGCTGCTGCGCGACGCCGCCGACGCCATGCGGCTGTCGGCGCGCGGCTATCACCGCGTGCTGCGCGTCGCCCGCACGCTCGCCGATCTCGACGGCGCCGACAAGGTCGGCCGCGTGCATCTGGCCGAGGCGCTGTCCTACCGCGCGCTCGCCGACGAAGTGCGCCGGGCGGCGTGAGCGCAGGCGGCATTTAACAAACCGGTAACCACTCGCGCCTAGCCTCGTCCCTGCGCCGCAAACCGGCGCGCGGGGGACGCGGGACTTCGATGACGCGCACGCAGATCGCTTCGCTGATGGCGCTGATCGCTGGCCTTGCCGGCCGCCGCCGGCGCCTATCTTTGCCCCGAGCGCCCAGCCCTGCTTCGTCGCCGGCAATTCGGCCTATCGCGTCTCCGACGACCGGCGCTGCCAACATCACCGTGCGCATCGACAATGCGGCGGCGCGTCCGAACTTGCGCATGCAAATTGTCGACGACCCCGCGGCGGCCGATTTCGTGCTGATCGACGACGGCGATACCGGCGATGCCTGCCAAGGCGCGGTCGAGACCATCCGCCTCGACAACAAGGCCGGCAATCCCGACCTGACCGTGGCGTTGTCGCGCGCAGCCGCCGGCTACAAGATCTATGTGCGCTCGGCGCGTTTCTCCGCGCAGGACGCCGCCGCTTTGTTCGCGGTGATGTGGCGCGACGCACGCGGCGCCGGCGCGGTCGCCGCCCGCGACTAAGGTCGCCTTAACCCCGCATTTACCATGTTCGCGCGAGCGGCCGGCCGGCGCGCGCCGCGGGGAATGAAATAGCAATAGTCCCGGCGCCAAATGGCTTGCAAAGCCATGCCAGCCAGATCAAGACCGTCCATCGTGCGCTCGACCCGCACCGCTGCGCGCAACACGCGGGCGCTCATCCTGTTCGGCCGCGCCGCCTGGACCACGCTGGCGGTGACGTGCGGCGGGCTCGGCTTCCTCGCCGGCATCCGCCTGCAAAGCGCGAATTACGATCCGTACGCCTACGCCACCGGCGTCGGCGCGCTGTTCGCCGCCGCCTGCGTGGCCATCGCCTGTCCTGCTGATCCGCCGCCGCGCGCTGCAAACCAAAACTGCGCGGCGCTGGAAGCGCGCGTCGAGGAATTGTCCGACCGCAATTGGGAACTGCGCGAGGCGGAAGAGCGCGCGCGCAGCCTGCTGGAAGCGCAAGGCGACCTGATCGTGCGCCGCGACGCGCAAGGCCGCATCACCTACGCCAACGACGCCTTCTGCGCGCTCGCCGGCAAAACGCGCGAGGCGCTGATCGGCGAGCCGGCCGAGCTGCCGCGTGCTCGAGCAAGGCGACATCGCGCGTGCTCGCCGACGGCACCCGCGTGCACGACCAGAAGATCGCGATGCGGCGCAGGCGCGCGCTGGATCGCCTGGCGCGAGGTCGCCGTGCGCAGCGAGCAGGGCAGCGAAATGCAAGGCGTCGGCCGCGACGTCACCGACCGCGTCGAGGCCGAGCGCGCGCTCGAGCATCGCGCGCGACCAGGCGGAAGCCGCGAACCGCGCCAAGTCGCGCTTCCTCGCCATGGTCAGCCACGAGATCCGCACGCCGCTCAACGGCATGCTCGGCATGGCCGATCTGCTGCTCGACACGCCGCTCACGCCCGAGCAGCGCACCTATGCCAAGGCCGCCAAGACCTCGGGCGAGACGCTGCTGTCGCTGATCGAGGAGATGCTCGATTTCTCCAAGATCGAGGCCGGCCAGCTCGACCTCGAAGCGCGGCCGTTCGCGCTCGTCGCGCTGGTCGAGGAAGCGGTCGAGCTGCTGGCGCCGCGCGCGCAGGCCAAGGGCATCGAGATCGCCTCCTACGTCGACGAACGCCTGCCCGCGAAGCTGGTCGGCGACGCCGCGCGGCTGCGCCAGGTGCTGCTCAATCTCGCCGGCAACGCCATCAAGTTCACCGAGAAGCGGCGGCGTCGCCGTCATCGTCGAGCCGGGCGAGCGCGACGACTGACATCCGTTTCCTGGTGCGCGACACCGGCATCGGCATGAAGGGCGAGGACCAGGCCCGCATCTTCCTCGACTTCGAGCAGGCCGACGGCTCCTCCACGCGCAAATTCGGCGGCACCGGGCTGGGCCTCGCCATCTCCAAGCGCATCGTCGAGCGCATGGACGGACGCATCGCGGTCGAAAGCGCGCCCGGCGCCGGCGCGACTTTCAGCGTCACGGTGCCGCTGGCGGCGGCAGCCGAAGCGCGAACGCCGAATTCGCCGCGCCCGATCTGCATGACCAGTCGGTGCTGATCGTCGCCGGCGCCGAGATCGAGGCCTCGCTGCTGGCGCGCCGGCTCGGCCGCTGGGGCGCGCGCAGCTGCGCGGCGAGCGAGCCGGCAATCGCCCGCGCGCTGCTGCCGGAACGGCGCTGGGACGCGCTGCTGGTCGATCATCCGCTCGCAGCCAGCATGATCGACGGCCGGCGCGCTCGATGCTCGCCGCGCCGCGCGGCGTATCGTCTTGATCACGCCGAGCGAGCGGCATGAGCTGGCGGCGCTGAAAGACGCGGGCTTCACCGGCTATCTGGTCAAGCCGGTGCGCGCCGCCTCGCTCGCGGCGCGGCTTGCGCGAAGACGATGCCTTCGAGCACGCGCCCGCCGAAGCCGCGAGCGAGAGCGTGGCGCCTGCGCCCGCCAAGCGGCCGCCAAGGGCCTGTCGATCCTGGTGGCCGAGGACAACGAGATCAACGCGCTGCTGGTGCGCGCGCTGCTCACCAGGCTCGGCCATCGCCCGTCCATCGCCGGCGACGGCGAGGCGGCGGTGGAATCCTGGGCGGCCGCGCGCGCGGCCGGCAGCCCTTACGATCTGGTGCTGATGGACGTGCAGATGCCGGTGATGGACGGCTTGGAAGCCGCGCGCCGCATCCGCGCCGCCGAAGCCGAATGCGGCGCCAAGCCGGCGCGCATCTTGGCGCTCACCGCCAATGCCTATCCGGAAGACCGCGAGGCCGCCTCGCCGCCGGCATGGACGGCTTTCTGGTCAAGCCGCTCGACCGCGAGCGCCTGCGCGAAGCGATCGCGGCGGCGCCCGGTCGCGGTTCGCTCGCGGCTTGACCGCGCGCTTTTTCCGCATTGTCATAAATCCGTGTTCGCTTCATGGTGTAGCGGGGCGTCGGCCCGCACGGATTGATTCGCCGTCCTTCAAGCCCGGTCAAACGCAAAGTTCTCGCGCCAAACGGACTTAGCTCTGCATGACCAGCCCGCATATCCTTCCCCCGCCGCGCGGTTTGTTCGAGCGCTTGCGCCCGCTGCCTGCGGGCGCCGGCGTGCCCGGCCTGATCTCGGCGCTGCAGGCCTACGGCGGCTTGCAGGCCTGGGCCGCGCGCGCGCACCGGCCGTCGCAAAGCCTCGGCCGCGTCGGCTCGCTCGAGGTGCGGCTGGCGCAGACCGCGGCCGAAGTGCGGCAGGCGCAGAAATTGCGCTATCCGGGTTTTTTACCAGGAGGGCTCCGCCGTCGCCAATCCGGCGCGGCTGTTCGCGCGCCGCGACGTCGATGCCTATGACGCGATCTGCGACCACCTGCTGGTGCTCGACCACGCCAAGCGCGACAGCCAGCCGCTCAACAACCGGCCGGCGGTGGTCGGCACCTACCGGCTGCTGCGCCAGCCGCTGGCGCGAGGACTATGGCGGCTTCTACACGGCGGGCGAATTCGACATCGGCGCGCTGATCGGCCGCCACGCCCATCTGCAATTCCTCGAACTCGGCCGTTCCTGCGTGCTGGCGCCCTATCGCAACAAGCGCACGGTCGAGCTGCTGTGGCACGGCATCCGCGCCTACGTTCTTGCAGAACCGCTGCGACGTGATGATCGGCTGCGCCAGCCTCGAGGGCACCGATCCCAACCGGCTCGCGCTGCCGCTGTCGTTCCTGCATCACTATGCGCGGGCGCCGGAGCCGTGGCGGGCGCGCGCGCTGCCGGAGCGCTACGTCGAGATGAACCGCATGTCGAAGGAAGCAATCGACCCGAAAGAGGCGTTGCGCCTGCTGCCGCCGCTGATCAAAGGTTATCTGCGGCTCGGCGCCATGGTCGGCGACGGCGCGGTGATCGACCACGAATTCGGCACCACCGACGTGCTGGTCGTGCTGCCGGTGGCGGCGATCAAGCAGCGCTATTTCGAGCACTTCGATTTGAGCAGGCGGGCGGCGTAGCTCTCACAACCGCCGCAGCGACACTTCCTCGACCTGGTGGCTCTCGCCCTTCTTCAGGATCAGGTCGGCGCGCTGGCGCGTCGGCAGAATGTTTTCGTGCAGATTGACCAGATTGATGCGCTCCCAGATCGACGAGCGCGGTCTCCACCGCTTCCTCGTCGGACAGGTTCGAATAGCGATGGAAGTACGATTTCGGATCGCGGAAGGCGGTGCCGCGCAGCGTGAGAAAGCGGTCGACGTACCAGCGCCTTGAGCACGTCCTCGTCGGCGTCGAGATAGACCGAGAAGTCGAAGAAGTCCGACACGAACGGAATGGCCTTGCCGTCCTTCGGCAGCCGCCCGGTCTGCAGCACGTTCAAGCCCTCGACGATCAGGATGTCCGGCCGGTCGATCTCGATCGACTGGTTCGGCATCACGTCGTAGACCAGATGCGAATAGACCGGCGCGCGCGCCGGCCGCCGCCCGGCCTTCACGTCGGAGAGGAAGCGCAGCAGCGCCGGCAGATCGTAGCTCTCGGGAAAGCCCTTCTTCTCCATCAGGCCTTCGCGTTCGAGCATGGCGTTCGGATAGAGGAAGCCGTCGGTGGTGATGAGATCGACCTTGGGCACGTTCGGCCAGCGCGCCAGCAGCGCCTGCAGCACGCGCGCGGTGGTCGACTTGCCGACCGCCACCGAGCCGGCGACGCCGATGATGTAGGGCATCTTGACGTCCTCGGTGCCGAGGAAGCGCTGCTGGGCGCGGAACAGCCGCTGCGTCGCCGCCACATAGAGCGACAAGCAGCCGCGACAGCGGCAGATAAATCTCCTCGACCTCCTCCATGTCGAGCCGGTCGTGCAGCGAGCGCAGCCGCGTGACCTCGTCCGGCGTCAGCGTCATCGGCGTGTCGTCGCGCAACGCCGCCCATTCCGCGCGCGAGAAGATGCGGTAGGGCGAAAGCGTTTCGTCGGTGCGCTGTTCCATCAGATCGATCACCGCGGGCGCGACGCCTTTTCCTCGATGCCCGGTCTGCGCGGTGCGCTTCTCGAGCGCGGCTTCCACCTCGGCGAGCGTCACGCCGCGCGCCTCCAGCACCACCAGCAGATGATAGAGCAGGTCGGCGGCCTCCGCGATCAGCTTGCCCTTGTCGTCCTGCACGGCGGCCAGCACGGTTTCGATGGCCTCCTCGCCCAGCTTCTTGGCGCATTGGGCGACGCCCTTGTCGAGCAGCGCGCGGGTATAGGATTCGGCTGCGCTCGCCTTGGCGCGTTCGTGCACCCGCTTCTCAAGATCGGCCAGGGTGAATTTGCTCATGACCGTCTGGCGCGTCCTTTATCACCTCTCCCCGCCTGCGGGGAGAGGGAGCATCACGGATCGAGCCGCATCGGCAAGCCCGCCTTCGCCATATAGGCCTTGGCCTCGCGCACCGAATGCTCGCCGAAATGGAAGATCGAGGCCGCCAGCACCGCGGTGGCGTGGCCGTCGCGGATGCCCTCGACCATGTGATCGAGCGTGCCGACGCCGCCGGAGGCGATCACCGGCACCGGCACGGCATCGGCAATCGCGCGGGTGAGCGGGATGTCGTAGCCCTTGCGGGTGCCGTCGCGGTCCATGGAGGTGAGCAGGATCTCGCCGGCGCCGAGCGCGACCACCTCCTTGGCATAGTCGACCGCGTCGATGCCGGTCGGATTGCGGCCGCCATGGGTGAAGATTTCCCAGCGGTCCTGTTCGCGCCGGCTTCGACACTTTCTTGGCGTCGATCGCCACCACGATGCACTGGTCGCCGAATTTCTCCGCCGCCTCCTTGACGAAGTCGCGCCGCTCCACCGCCGCGGTGTTGATCGACACCTTGTCGGCGCCGCGAGGCGAGCAGCGTGCGGATGTCGTCGATGGTGCGCACGCCGCCGCCGACGGTGAGCGGCATGAAGCAGGCCTCCGCCGTGCGCCGCACCACGTCGAGGATGATGCCGCGGTTCTCGTGGCTGGCCGTGATGTCGAGGAAGCAGAGCTCGTCGGCGCCGGCCGCGTCATAGGCGATCGCCGCTTCCACCGGATCGCCGGCGTCGCGCAGATTGACGAAATTGACGCCCTTGACGACGCGGCCGTCTTTCACGTCGAGGCAGGGGATGACGCGGACTTTGAACATGGCTCAGGCCGCCGTCTTTGCGGCGCGGATCAGCTTGAGCGCCTCGCGCCGCATCGAGCCGCCCGTCATAGAGCGCGCGGCCGGCGATGGCGCCGGCGAGCTTTGTCGCGCGCGGCTCGAGCAGCGCCTTGATGTCGTCGATCGAGGCGAGCCCGCCCGAGGCGATCACCGGAATCGAGATCGCCTCGGCCAGCGCGATGGTGGCGTCGAGATTGAGGCCCTTGAGCATGCCGTCGCGCGCGATGTCGGTGTAGATGATGGCGGCGACGCCGGCGTCCTCGAAGCGGCGCGCGATGTCGAGCGCCGACAGCTCCGAGGTCTCCGCCCAGCCCTCGACCGCCACCTTGCCGTCGCGCGCGTCGAGCCCGACCGCGACCTGGCCGGGAAATCGCGCGCCGCCTGCTTGACGAACGGCGGATCGCGCACCGCCGCGGTGCCGATGATGACGCGGTTGACGCCCTTCTCCAGCCAGCCTTCGACCGTCGCCATGTCGCGGATGCCGCCGCCGAGCTGCACCGGGATGCCGACGCTCTCCAGGATGCGCTCGACCGCGGCGGCGTTCACCGGCTTGCCGGCGAAGGCGCCGTCGAGATCGACGATGTGCAGATATTCGAAGCCCTGCTGCTCGAAGGCGCGCGCCTGCGCCGCCGGATCGCGATGGAACACGGTCGCGCGCGCCATGTCGCCCTGCTCCAGGCGCACGGCCAGGCCGTCCTTCAGATCGATGGCGGGGAACAGGATCACGGCGCCCACTTCAAAAAATTCGCGATCAGCGTCAAGCCCAGCCGCTGGCTCTTCTCCGGGTGAAACTGCGTGCCGACCATGTTGTCGCGGCCGACGATGGCCGTGAGCGGCCCGCCGTAATCGGCCTGCGCGACCAGGTCGGAACGCTGCGACGGTTTCAGCTCGATAGGAGTGCACGAAATAGGCGTGCAAGCCGTCGGGCCCGAGCGGGATGTCGTCGAGCAGCGGATGCGGCTTGAGCATGTTCAGCGTGTTCCAGCCCATGTGCGGGATCTTCAAGCTCCGGATCGGACGGCGCGATGCGGTCGACCTCGCCGGCGATCCAGCCGAAGCCCGGCGTCACCTGATATTCGCGCCCGCGCTCGGCCATCAATTGCATGCCGACGCAGATGCCGAAGAACGGCCGGCCGCGCTTGCGCACGCTTTCGTTCAGCGCCTCGACCATGCCGGGGATCGTCGTCGAGCCCGCGCCGGCAATCGGCGAAGGCGCCGACGCCCGGCAGCACCACGCGGTCCGCGCCTGCGACCTGTGCGGGATCGCTGGTGACCACGATCGGCTGGTCGTGCCCGCTCTCGCGCGCGGCGCGCTCGAAGGCCTTGGCCGCCGAATGCAGATTGCCCGAGCCGTAATCGACGATGGCCACGCTCATGGCGCGCCCCGCGCCCCGGCTCGGGGAACAGCCCGATGACGTCCGAGCCGGAAGGCTGCCCGCGCCGCACCGGCGTTGCATAGTTCGGCGCCGGCGCGGCGGCGGCGCCGGCGGCGTTGCGGCCCGGCTCGTCCACGCGGCGAAGAAACGCCGCTCGGCGTTTTCCTCATCGTCGCCGACCACGAAGCCGAGCGTGCGCCAGCCGCGCCGCGTCAGCGTCCAGCGCCGCAAAGTCGCCGCCTCGAAGCCGATCAGCAGTGCGAACAGCAGCATGCCGAGAAATTTCAAGCCTCGCCGATGCGCCGACAACATAGAACACGCCGCCGATCAGCACGCTCGCCGCCACATAGCCGAGCAGCACCAGCCACAGCCGGTGCACCAGCAGCCAGAGCGGCGCCAGCGCGAAGGCCCAGAAATGGAATCCGTCGCGCACGAACACGAAGCGTTGCGGATCGCTCGCGGTCTCGCCCGCTCGCGGCGGGGCTGCGTGCACGGTGTAGGTGGGCATGTCGTCTCTCAACTCTCAACAGTCATGGCCGGGCTTGTCCCGGCCATCCGCTTAGGAAGCATTGGCCAGCGGGATCGCCGGGACGAGGCCACGCGTCGCGCTTCGCGGCGACACCAATAGACGTTACAGCCGCCCAGCGAGCCCTTGGTGGACGGCACCTCGTCCTTGGCGCGCGGGTCGATCGCCACCGCCGCGCGCAACGCGCGCGCCAGCGCCTTGAAGCAGGATTCGGCGATATGGTGGTCGTTGGTGCCGTACAGCGTCTCGACATGCAGCGTGATGCCGGAATTCATGGCGAAGGCCTGGAACCATTCCTGCACCAGCTCGGTGTCGAACGTGCCGACCTTGTCGCGCACGAACTCGCGCCTTGAACACCAGAAACGGCCGCCCGGAAATATCGATGCGCGACGCGCGTCAGCGCCTCGTCCATCGGCACATGCACGTCGGCGTAGCGGGTGATGCCCTTCATGTCGCCGAGCGCCTGCTTCACCGCCTGGCCGAGCGCGATGCCGACGTCCTCGGTGGTGTGGTGGTGGTCGATATGCAGGTCGCCCTTGGCCTTGACCGTGATGTCGATGCGCGAGTGCCGCGCCAGCAGATCGAGCATGTGGTCGAGGAAGCCGATGCCGGTCGCAACGTCGCTGCGGCCGGCGCCGTCGAGGTCGACCGCGACCTCGACGTCGGTCTCCTTGGTCTTGCGCTTCACCGTGGCCTTGCGCATGGGAAGTCCCTTATTCGCGCGCCTTTTATCAGGGGTTGCCGGGATTCGCCACAGGCGTTGCGAACGGTTTGCAAAACCGCGGCACCATGCCTAGATGACGCTGGTCGCGGGGTATTAAGCGTATGTCATCGAACGATCTTCCCTCAAATCCCGCTTTGGCACGGCACCACCATCCTGACCGTCCGCAAGGGCGGCAGCGTCGTCATCGGCGGCGACGGCCAGGTCTCGATCGGCCAGACCATCGTCAAGGCCAATGCCAAGAAGGTGCGCCGGCTCGGCAAGGGCGACGTGATCGGCGGCTTCGCCGGCGCCACCGCCGACGCCTTCACGCTGTTCGAGCGGCTGGAAGCCAAGCTCGAGCAATATCCCGGCCAGCTTCTGCGCGCCTCGGTCGAGCTCGCCAAGGACTGGCGCACCGACCGCTATCTGCGCCGGCTGGAAGCCATGATGATCGTCGCCGACGCCAAGGTTTCGCTGGTCCTGACCGGCACCGGCGACGTGCTGGAGCCGGAGAACGGCGTCGCCGGCATCGGCTCCGGCGGCAATTACGCGCTCGCCGCCGCCCGCGCGCTGATCGACGGCCCGCTCGACGCCGAGGCGATCGTGCGCAAGGCGCTCGACATCGCCGCCGACATCTGCGTCTACACCAACCGCAACGTGACGATTGAAAGTTTGAAGACTTAAATTCCGCATGACCGACTTCTCCCCCCGCGAAATCGTTTCCGAACTCGACCGCTTCATCGTCGGCCAGTCCGACGCCAAGCGCGCCGTCGCCATCGCCTTGCGCAACCGCTGGCGCCGCCTGAAGCTCGACGACAAATTGCGCGAAGAAGTGCTGCCCAAGAACATCCTGATGATCGGCCCGACCGGCGTCGGCAAGACCGAAATCTCGCGCCGGCTGGCGCGGCTCGCCGGCGCGCCGTTCCTGAAAGTGGAAGCCACCAAATTCACCGAAGTCGGCTATGTCGGCCGCGACGTCGAGCAGATCGTGCGCGACCTGGTGGAAATCTCCATCGCGCTGACGCGCGAACGCAAACGCAAGGACGTGCTGGCCAAGGCCGAACAGGCCGCCGAAGAGCGCGTGCTCGACGCGCTGGTCGGCCCCGGCGCCAGCCCCGGCACGCGCGAGAGTTTCCGCAAGAAGCTGCGCGCCGGCGAGATCAACGACAAGGAAATCGACATCGAAGTGCAGGCCGGCGGCTCCGGCATGCCGATGTTCGAAATTCCCGGCATGCCGGGCGCGCAGATGGGCGCCATCTCGATCGGCGATATTTTCGGCAAGCTCGGCGGCGGCCGCACCAAGACGCGCCGCGTCACCGTGGAGGAATCGCACGACCTGCTGGTCACCGAGGAATCCGACAAGCTGCTGGACAACGATTCCGCTCGTTCAGGAATCGATCCGCGTGGTCGAGCAGAACGGCATCGTGTTCCTCGACGAGATCGACAAGATCTGCGCGCGCGAGGGCCGCATGACCGGCGACGTCTCGCGCGAGGGCGTGCAGCGCGACCTGCTTGCCGCTGATCGAGGGCACCACCGTCAGCACCAAGCACGGGCCGGTGAAGACCGACCACATTCTGTTCATCGCGTCGGGCGCCTTCCACATCTCCAAGCCGTCCGACCTGCTGCCCGAATTGCAAGGCCGGCTGCCGATCCGCGTCGAACTGGCCGCGCTCACGCGCGACGATATGCGCCGCATCCTGACCGAGCCGGAAGCCTCGCTGATCAAGCAATACGTGGCGCTGCTGGCGACCGAAGGCGTGACGCTCGATTTCACCGAGGACGCCATCGACGCCATCGCCGACATCGCGGTGGCGGTCAATTCGAGCGATCGAGAACATCGGCGCGCGCCGTCTGCAGACCGTGATGGAGCGCGTGCTCGACGAGGTCTCCTTCGCCGCCCCCGACCGCTCCGGCGAAACGGTCAAGATCGACGCCGCCTACGTCGACAAGCACATCGGCGATCTGGCCAAGAACGCGGATCTGAGCCGGTTTATTCTCTGATCGAGCGCGTCGGGTCGGTCACCGCCACCGAATCGGAGCCGGGAAAGGTCTCTCTCAATCCCTCAGCGAGCTTGCGCTCGGCCTGCGCCTTTCGCTTTTTCATCGCCATCGACGGCTTGCTCTTGCGCGCCGGTTTGCGCACTGGTCTTGCGGGCCTTGGCTTTTTTCTTTTTGGCTTTCTTCTTGGCTTTCTTCTTGGCCATGACATCCCCTCCAGGTCACTTGCGCGGGCGCCGAATCCTCACATAAAGCGCGCCCTCGCCGCCATGCGCAATATGCGCGTCCTCGAAACCGATCACGAAACCGCGGAACTCCGGCAGCGCCAGCCACTGCGGCACCTGGCGCTTGAGCACGCCGCGCTCGCCGTCGCCGCGCGCACCTTTGCCGGTGATCACCAGCACCAGTCTTGCCTCGCGCGCGCTGGCCGAACGCAGGAAATGCGATAGCGCAGAGTGGGCTTGCGCTTGCGTGAGCCCGTGCAGATCGAGCCGGGCGTCGATCGCCTCCTTGCCGCGGGCGACGCTGCGGCGCATGCGGCGGCTGAGCGGCGTGAGCTGCGGCGGCGCGGGCACGGCCGGCGCCGGCGTTTCGGTGCGCTTTGCCGGCCGCGCCGGCTGCGCCTTTGCGGCCGCTTCAGGCTCGGCCTCGCGCTCCGCCGCAGCGCCCGCGCGCAGCGGCGCGATCGAATGGGTGACGTTGCGTCCACAGCACGCGCTCGTCCTGGGTAAGAACGCGGCGCCGGCTGCCGTCGCGCTTGCTCATGACGCCGCCTATTGCGGCGGCTTGGCCTGCGGCGCGGCCGGCTTGGCCTCTTTGCCCTTGGCCATCGCCTCGTGGATGGAAATTTCCTGCGGCCGCGGCCTCGGCAGCGGGATCGCCGCCGGCGCATCGGTGCCGCTCACCGACACGTCCTTCGGCACCAGCATGACGAATTTGCCGAACTGCTTGATGCGGCCGGCGATGTGCGGGATGTCCTCGCCGTGGCCGAAATAGATGTCGGCGCGCGCCGGTCCCTTGATGGCGGAACCGGTGTCCTGCGCGAACATCAGATGCTGGAAGGTGTCCTGCGGCAGCTCGCTCTTGATCGGGAATTTGGCGTCGATCCAGATCGGCGTGCCGTAGACATGGATCGAGGGATCGACCGCCAGCGAGCGCCCGGGCGTCAGCGGAATGCCTTGCGCGCCGACGCACTCGTCGTTGGCCCCGAGCGGCGTCTCGGTGAAGAACACGTAGGAGCGGTTCTTCAGGCGCAGCGCTTCGCCCTCTTCCGGATTGGCCGCCATGTATTCGCGGATCTTGTCCATCGACATTTCTTCCGGCGTGTAGATGCCGCGCTCGATCAGAATGCGGCCAACCGGCGTGTAGGGTTTGCCGTTGCTGGCGATGTAATTGAGCCGCAGCAATTCGCCGTCCTTGAGCTTGACGCGGGTCGAGCCCTGGATCTGCGCGAAGAAGGCGTCGACCGGATCCTTCACGTAGCAGATTTCCAGACCCTTGCCGGCGATGGCGCCGTCCTCGATTTCCTTGCGGTCGAATTGCGAGAACACCGTGCTCTTTTTTCCGAGCAGGTTTTTCGGCGGGCTGTAGAGCGGGACCTTGTATTCGTCGGTCGGCGTGCGCGAGCCGGCGACTTCGGCCTCGTAATAGCCGGTGTAGAAGCCGTCGGCGCCGGTGTAGAAGCCGTAGGTGTGGACTTCCGGCAAGATGCGCACCGGCTTGAAATTGTCCTCGAAGAATTTGCGCGCCTCGTCGCGGCCGACCGTGCCGCCGGCGGCCAAGGTCATCGCCTTTTCGCAGGCATTGTAAAGCCCGCCGTACACCGGCCGCGCTTTGCGCATCGCCTTGCTGCCTTGCAGGATGGCGCCGCAGCTCTTGAGATAGGTCGCGAAGGCGGCGGCCTGGTCGTCGTTCTTCCAGCCGTCGAGCGCGGCGAAGGTCAGCGGTTCGACCTGGGCGTGGCGGAATTTCATGTCGTGCGCGCGCGCCGGCGCGGCCGCGATCAGGCACAGCCCGACGGTTATTCCTGCGATGGAGCGGGAAGGCGATCCCGGCATGCGTTCACTGCCCGGCTTCGGTGGCGACCAGTTTCCAGTTCGGATCGCGCGAGGACAGTGTCGCGCGCAAACGTCCACACGTCGGTGACGTCGGTCACCTTGTCGGCACTGCCGTCGATCACGTTGCCGTTCTTGTCGCGCGTGGCCGACACCAGCTTGGATTGAAAGCGCACGGTGATCTGCGCCGTTTTGCCGCGCAGTTCGGCGTCGGTGATCGCCGCCTCGTCGATCGAGACGAAACGGCTCTCCACCGTCTCGCCTTTCTTCTCGCGCTCGGTGATCGCGGCTTCGAAGCCGTCATAGACCTCGCGCGCCAGAAGATTCTTCAGCGTGCGGCGGTCGCCCTCGGCATAGGCGTTGACGATCATCTCGTAGGCGGCGCGCGCGCCGGTGACGAAGTGCTGAGGCTCGAAACCGCTGTCGGCAGCGACGATGGCGTCGAAGCCGGCGGCCAAAGCCGAGCCCGGCTCGGCCACGCCCTTCCAGCGATCGCCGGGCGCGACCTGTTCCTCGGCCGGCTTCTGGGCGGCGGCGTCAGGCATGCGGTTGGGCAGCGCGACCACCTTGTCCGGCGCCGGCCGCGCCGGCTCGCGCGCGGAATAGGGATCGTAAGGCGGCCGTTCGCGGCCGGTGCGCTGGCCGAGCACGCTGCGCAGGCGCAGGAAAATGAAAACCGCGAGCGCCAGGAAGATGATGGTGTAAATGTCGAACACGTCTCGCATGCTTTCGAATCACCGCGACGGCGGATCAGCCCGCGGCCCCTCGCCGGTAAAGCGTCGTGGCGGCCGGCCCTGTCATGATTATGTAAGCTAGGGGCCGCACCGATCCATAGGCGTCGCGCCGGTATTTGCAGCGCTTTTTGTGCCGCTACTCAAGCCGACCTTAGACGATCGGGCCGTCAACGCCAACCGGCCGGGGAACAGAAGCACCGATGAATGTGGCAAAATACCTGTTATTGGCCGTGCTGGCGCTGCCTGTCATGGAACTGGCGGCATTCATCGCGGTGGCGGCGCAGATCGGCTTCCTGCCGGCGCTGGCGCTGATTGCGGCAGGCTCGTTCGCCGGGCTGCTGGTGTTGCGCCATGCCGGCGGCAACCACATCGCCCGCGTGCGGGTCGCCTTGGGCGAGGGTCGCTTGACCGCCTTGCAGGCCGACAGCCGCGGCGGCCTTATTCTATTGGCCGGAATTCTCCTGCTCATTCCGGGGTTTATCACCGACGCCCTGGGCCTTTTGCTGCTCATCCCGCCGCTGCGCAGCGCGCTGGGCGCAGCCTTCGGACAGAGCGGGCCGGCGCCGCGCGCCGACGGCGTGGTCGATCTGCCGCCCGCCGAGTGGCGCCGGGTGCCCGACCGCGCGTTGCCCGACCGCAGCGATGACAAGCGCGAACCTTGAGTTGGCCGCAATCCTTGTTCCCCCCAAACCGCTGTGTTAGCCAACCGCCCGCGCGCCGCTTGGCAGCCGCAGCGAGGAGAATTCATGAGCACGACCAATGGCGGCCCGGCTGAGGCTCCGGCGCAGGATACCCAGCCGCAGCTCAACGTGGTGGCGCAATACATCAAGGATTTCTCGTTCGAGAATCCGAACGCGCCGCGCTCGCTGATGTCGGCCGGCCAGCAGCCGCAGATCAACATTCAGATCAACGTCGATGCCACGCCGCTGTCGGACGACGACGTCGAAGTCGCGCTCAAGCTCGAGGGCAAGGCGGAGATCGGCGGCACGCTGATGTTCGCCTTCGAACTGACCTTCGCCGGCGTGTTCCGCATCCACAACGTGCCGCAGGACAGCATGAACGCGATCGTGCTGATCGAATGTCCGCGGCTGCTGTTCCCGTTCGCGCGCGAGATCGTCGCCAACGCGGTGCGCAATGGCGGCTTCCCGCCGCTGCTGCTCGATCCGGTCGATTTCGTCGCCTCTACCGCCAGCGCATGAGCCAGATGCAGGCGGCAAGGCGAGCCGGCGCCGCAGAGCTGAATCAGGCTTCGTCCGCGCGATACTGCCGCCAGATCGCCTCTTCGCCCAGGCTCGCCACGAATTCGCGGTGCGCCACGCGCTCGGCCTCGCTCAGGCGCGGGGCAAGCGCAATCGGCCGCGCGCGCAGCGCGATTGCGCCCTCGCCTTGGCCGGCGCGCGCGCTCTTCTCGGCCAGCCCGAGCAGCGCCTGGCGCGCGCCGATCAGCTCGACATAGACCTCGGCCAGAATCTCGGCGTCGAGCAGCGCGCCGTGCTTGGTGCGGCGCGAATTGTCGATGCCGTAGCGCGCGCACAGATCGTCGAGCCGGTTGGGACCGGCCGGGTGCTTGCGCCGCGCCAGCATCAAGGTGTCGACCAGGCGCTCGCGCGCGATCAGCGCGCGCTCGACGCGCTTGAGCTCGGCGTTGAGAAAGCCGTGATCGAAACTGGCATTGTGGATCACCAGCGGCGCGTCGCCCCGATGAAGGCGAGGAACTCGTCGGCGATGTCGGCAAAGCGCGGCTTGTCCTTGAGGAACTCGGATGGTCAGCCCGTGGATGGCGGCGGCCTCCGCCGGCATGTCGCGTTCCGGATTGAGATAGACGTGGAAGGTCGCGCCGGTCGGGATGCGGTTGAGCAATTCGATGCAGCCGATCTCGACCAGGCGATGGCCTTGGCCGGGATCGAGGCCGGTGGTTTCGGTGTCGAGGACGATTTCGCGCATGGTCTGCCTGCGGCGGGAATCAGCGCCGTTTCGGCATTGTAGCGACTTGGCGCAGAATTTCACGCACCTGTTGCGCGCGCCGCTTGCAAACCTTGCCCGCTATCCACGACGAAATCGGCGCGCGCGCGTTTCTCGGCATCCGGCATCTGCTTGGCCAGCAACGCCTCGAACTTGGCTTCCGTCATGCCGGCCCGCTCGAAGGCGCGGGCGCGCTGCGCCGTCCGCCGGCGCCGACACCACCACCACCGCGTCGCAGCGCGTCTCGGCCGCCGGTCTCGAACAGCAGCGGAATATCGAGCACCACGATCTTGGCGCCTTGCCGCTCGGCCTGCGCCAAGAAAGCGCTCCTCGGCCTGGCGCACCAGCGGATGCACGATCGCCTCCAGCGGCTTGAGCGCCGCGTCGTTGCCGAGCACGCGTTGCCCGAGCTTGGCGCGATCGACCTTGCCGCCCGCGGTGGTGCCCGGAAAGGCCGCCTCGATCGGCGGCACAGCCTCGCCCTCGTAGAGCCGGTGCACCGCGGCATCGGCGTCGTGCACCGGCACGCCCTCCTCGGCGAACAACTTCGCCGTGGTGGACTTGCCCATGCCGATCGAGCCGGTGAGACCGAGGATGAACATGCGCTCAGCCCGCAATGAACCCGTTTTCGCGCAGAAACGCCAGCAGCGGCAGCAGCGGCAGGCCGAGAATGGTGAAATAGTCGCCCTCGACCCGCTCGAACAAATGCATGCCGACGCCTTCGAGCTGATAGGCGCCGACGCTTGCCAGCGCGGCCGCGCCGGCCATGTCGAGATAATCGTCGAGAAAGCGGTCGGAGAAATCGCGCATGGTCAGGCGCGCGGTATCGACGCACTCGAACAGCACCGCGCCGTCGCGCACCAGCGCCAGCGCCGAATGCAGCTCATGGGTGTCGCCCGCGCAATCGCGCAGCTGCGCGGCGCGCCTCGGCGCGGTCGGCCGGCTTGCTGAAGCGCTTGCCGCCGAGCGCCAGCGTCTGATCGGCGCCGAGCACCAGCCGCCCCGGCATGGCAGCCGCCACGCTTTGCGCCTTTTCGCGCGCCAGCAGCCGCGCGCACGCCGCCGGATCGAGCGATGCCGGCTTTCGCCTCGACGGCGCGCTCGTCGATCTGCGCCGGGCGGATCTCGAAGCGCAACGCCGGCCGCCGCCAGCATCGTGCCGCGCACGTCGCTTTTGGAGGCGAGCACCAGCGGCTGCGGAGCGAGCCAGAGCGGCATGGTTCACGCTCGCCGGCGTGCGCGGCGGCGCTCGGTCAACAGCCGCAGCACCGCGGCGGCGGTTTCCTCGATCGAGCGGCGCGTCACGTCGATCGAGCGGCCAGTTGTGCTTGGCGCACAGCTTGCGCGAAAACGCGACCTCCTCCGCCACCGCCGTCTTGTCGATATATTGGTCGTCGTCGTGATGCGCTTTGCAGGCCGAGCAGCCGGTTCTCGCGGATCTGCACGATGCGCTCGGGGCTGGCGAACAGGCCCGACCACCAGCGGCCGCGTCAGCGCTTCGACTTGCGGCGGCAGCGGCACGCCGGGCACCAGCGGCACGTTGCCGGTCTTGACGCCGCGATTGGCGAGATAGATCGAGGTCGGCGTCTTCGAGGTGCGCGAGACGCCGACCAGCACCACATCGGCCTCCTCCAGACCGTCGACGTGCTGGCCGTCGTCATGCAGCATGGTGTAGTTGAGCGCGTCGATGCGCTTGAAATATTCGGCATTGAGCATGTGCTGGGCGCCGACGCGGTGCATCGTCTCGGCGCCGAGATAGGACTGGAACAGCCGCAGGATCGGCCCGAGGATCGACAGGCAGGGCAGGCCGAGCTCGCGGCACTTCTTCTCCAGCGCCTCGATCAGGTCTTCCTCCAGCAGCGTGTAGAGCACGATGCCGGGCGACTCGGCGATCTCGGCCAGCACCTGGTCGAGCTGCTTCTTGGAGCGCACCATCGGATAGAGATGCTCGACCGGCGAGACATTGGCGTATTGCGCCGCGGCCGCGCGCGCGACCGTGATCAGCGTTTCGCCGGTCGCGTCGGAGACGAGATGGAGATGGAAATAGCCGGTGTCGGGCATCGGTATAAATGCGGTGAGTCCTGTGGACCGCTCGGGAGAAGGCCACGGCTTTGCGGCTGGCGCAAGCGGCGGCGGCGGAAGCTGTTCAATTTCCGTCCACATGACTGCCTCCGGGATACGGCTGGGCAAGATTGCGGATCGCTACACGGACATGTGGATGACGTATTGGGGAAAGCGCGGGAGAACGTGCAAAAATGCCCATAAACCGCCGGTATGATTGTGGACGGCAAGGCGCGGGATAAAGCGGGATTCTGAATTGGCGTTGCCCGGCCGGTGGACAGAATGTTGATCGGCAGGCATGAGTCCAATCCACGCTCTAACAACCACTACAAAGAGTCTAATTAGATTTTATGGAAGAAGCTGTTCGAAACGAAGACATGGGGACAAAGCCACTGCTTCGCGTGCTCGAGGGCAAGCGCGAAGCGGTGCCGCCGGTCTGGATGATGCGGCAGGCGGGACGCTATTTGCCGGAATATCGTGCGGTGCGGGAGAAGGCGGGCGGCTTTCTCGATCTGTGTTTCAATCCGGAACTTGCGGCCGAAGTGACGCTGCAGCCGATGCGGCGGTTCGGTTTCGATGCGGCGATTTTGTTCTCCGACATTCTGGTGGTGCCGCTGGCGCTCGGGCGCAAGCGTCTGGTTTCGTCGAGGGCGAAGGGCCGAGGCTCGAGCCGATGAGCGACGGCAGGGCTTTACTGTCGGTGCGCGGCGAGGCCGATGCAGAAGTGCTGGCGCCGATCTATGAGACGGTGCGGCGGGTGAAGGCGGAGCTCAAGCCGGCAAACGGCGTTGATCGGATTTTGCGGCGCGCCCTGGACGGTTGCGACCTACATGATCGCCGGTCAGGGCACGCCCGATCAGGCGCCGGCGCGGACTGTTTGCCTATCGCGAGCCGGAGGCTTTCCAGTATCTGATCGATTGCCTGGTCGAGGCGTCGGTCGATTATCTGGTCGCGCCAGTTCGAGGCCGGCGCCGATGCTGGTGCAGATTTTCGATACCTGGGCGGGCGTCGTTGCCGGCGGAGGATTTCGAGCGCTGGTGCGTGCAGCCGACCAAGCGGATCGTCGCCAAGCTGCGCGACAAGCGTCCCGGGCGCCAAGATCATCGGCTTTCCGCGCGGCGCCGGGAGCAATATTCCGCGCTATGTCGAGGAAACCGGCGTCGACGCGGTCGGCCTCGACTGGATGATCGACCGCGCCTTCGCGCGCGATGCAGATTCAGACGCCGCGTGCCGGTGCAGGGCAATCTCGATCCGCTGGCGCTGCTCGCGGGCGGCGCGGCGCTCGACCGCGAAGTGGACGACGTGTTGCAGACCCTCGGCGGCGGCCCGTTCATCTTCAATCTCGGCCACGGCATTCTGCCGGCCGACGCCGATCGCGCATGTCGAGCAGATGCTCAAGCGGGTGCGAGGGCAGTGCGATGAACCTGTACCTCTGGATCAAAGCCTTCCACATCATCGCGGTCATCGCCTGGATGGCCGGCATGCTCTATCTGCCGCGGCTGTTCGTCTATCACGGCGGCGCCGAGCCGGGCTCCGAGCAGTCGGAAACCTTCAAGGTGATGGAGCGCCGGCTGCTCAAGGTCATCATGACTCCGGCCATGATCGTGACCTGGGTCTTGGGCATCGTGCTGGTGCTGGAAGGCCAGTTTTTCGGCGCCAGCTGGTTGCACGTCAAGATCGTGCTGGTGCTGGCGATGACCGGCGTGCCACGGCCTGCTTGAGCCACTGGGCGCGCGATTTCGCCCTCGACCGGAACCGGCGCTCGGCTGAAATTCTATCGTATTGTCAATGAGATACCGACCGTGCTGCTGATCGTCATCGTGATCTTGGCGGCGGTCAAGCCGTTCTAGTTAACCGCAAAGCTTGCACAGGCCCGCGCCGCCTCTTGCGCAAAATCGCGGCTCAACTTATGTTGATCGCATCCCACCGAACGCAGGCGGATGCAGTCGAGTTCCGGTCCCAGTAAGTTTCGGGACCGGTCGCAGCATCGGGTTCCGGGATACCTTCCCAACACGCCTCCCCAAAAGACCTGCGACCCCTACCCCCTCCCTAGCACCCGCGTCGTAACTCGCGTTTTACGCCCACGCCGCCGGTCTATTTCCAAATAGGACTCCCCCCGCATGCGGGAAATGAAACTCCAAGACCTCAAGTCCAAGACGCCGGCCGAACTGCTCGCCTTTGCCGAAGAGCACGAGGTCGAGAACGCCAGCACCATGCGCAAGCAGGAGCTGATGTTCGCCATCCTCAAGCAGCTCGCCACGCAAGAGGTCGACATCATCGGCGAAGGCGTCGTCGAAGTGCTGTCCGACGGCTTCGGCTTCCTGCGCTCGCCGGAAGCGAACTACCTGCCCGGCCCCGACGACATCTACGTCTCGCCCAGCGCAGATCCGCCGCTTCGGCCTGCGCACCGGCGACACCGTCGAAGGCCAGATCCGCTCGCCCGAAGGAAGGCGAGCGCTACTTCGCGCTGCTCAAGGTCAACACCATCAATTTCGAGGACCCGGAGAAGGCGCGCCACAAGATCAACTTCGACAACCTGACGCCGCTCTATCCCGACGAGCGGCTGAAGATGGAACACGAGGATCCGACCAAGAAGGATCTCTCCGCCCGCGTCATCGACATCGTGGCGCCGATCGGCAAGGGCCAGCGCGCGCTGATCGTGTCGCCGCCGCGCACCGGCAAGACCGTGCTGCTGCAGAACATCGCGCATTCGATCACCGCCAATCATCCCGAGATGCTACCTGATCGTGCTGCTGATCGACGAGCGGCCGGAGGAAGTCACCGACATGCAGCGCTCGGTGAAGGGCGAGGTGGTCTCCTCGACCTTCGACGAGCCGGCCTCGCGCCACGTGCAGGTCGCCGAAATGGTGATCGAGAAGGCCAAGCGCCTGGTCGAGCACGGCCGCGACGTGGTGATCCTGCTCGATTCGATCACCCGCCTCGGCCGCGCCTACAACACCGTGGTGCCGTCCTCCGGCAAGGTGCTGACCGGCGGCGTCGACGCCAACGCGCTGCAGCGGCCGAAGCGCTTCTTCGGCGCCGCGCGCAACATCGAGGAAGGCGGCTCGCTCACCATCATCGCCACCGCGCTGATCGACACCGGCAGCCGCATGGACGAAGTGATCTTCGAAGAGTTCAAGGGCACCGGCAACTCGGAACTCATCCTCGACCGCAAGGTGGCCGACAAGCGCACCTTCCCGGCGATCGACATCACGCGCTCCGGCACCCGCAAGGAAGAGCTGCTCACCGATCCGGCCGTGCTCAAGAAGATGTACGTGCTGCGCCGCATCCTCAATCCGATGGGCACGATGGATGCGATCGACTTCCTGCTCGACAAGCTGCGCAACACCAAGAGCAACGCCGAGTTCTTCGAGAGCATGAATACGTAAAGCGACGCACAAGCCGCATTCAGACTTGTCATGGCCGGGCCTCGTGCCCGGCCATTTGCTATTTGGAATTTGCAGCGGCGCGTGCCCTAGCCGCATGCCGGGTCGGGCAGGCAGACCACGGTCTTGTCGTGGGTCTTTTTGCTGCCGTCCTTCTCGTCAGTCAGCGCCTGTTCGCAGGTCTGCAAGCTCGAATAGCCGCACTGCACGCGGGCGCCCTCGCGGCGGTGGAAGCCGCACCAGTCCTGCGCGCTGGCCGGCGCGGCCAGCAGGCCCGCGACCGCCACTCGCCCCAACAATCCCGTCCAAATCCGCATGTTGTCAGCTCCGGTCGCCGCCCCCGGTGGCATGAAGTCTTGTTGCTTATCGCGCGGAGATCAAGAGCGCATCGCTTTGACCGTCTCGGAAATTGTCGCCGGCTCGCTCACCGGCAGCGAGCAGCGCTCGGCGACGCAGATGAAGGCGGCGGCGCCAGACGCGGCCTTTATCTTGTCCTGCGCCGGGTGCGCGGCCGGCAGATCGGCGGCGGAGGCCGCGCGCAGCACGATGCGGTCGAGGAACGGCAGTTTCAGCGCGGCCTGCGCCAGCGTCTCGTCGCCGCCGGTGACGACGATCTCGGCGGCGCGCAGGCGCAGATCGAGCGCGTTGAGCAGCGCGACATGGCCGAACAGATTGCGCGCCGCGGCCGAGAGAATGCCCTCGATCAGCCGGTCGGCCTTGTCGCGCCATTGGGTGTCGCCGGTCAGCGCCGCCAGCCGCACCAGATTGCCGGCGGCCACCGCGTTCGGATTGGGCGTGGCGTCGTCGGTGGTCGCATGCGGGCGCAGCAGCAGGTCGCCGGCATCGTCGGCGGTGAGATAATAGCCGCCGCTGTCGGCATCGGCGTAATGCGCGTCGAGCGCGCGCTGCCAGGCGAGCGCCTGGTCGAGCAGCTTGCGCTCGCCGCTGGCCTCGTAGAGCGCGAGCGCGGCGCGGATCATGGCGGCGTAATCCGACGCCAGCCCCGGCAGCAGCAGCTTGCCGGCGCGGCAGGAATGGCCGAGGCGTTGTTCGCCATTTGCGTCGCGCACCATCTCGCGCGCGATGAAATCGAAGGCGCGCGCGGCAAGCGCGATCCAGACGGGCTCGTCGAGGATCACGCCGGCATTGACCAGTGCGGCGATCATCAGGCCGTTCCAGTCGGCCAGCACCTTGTCGTCGAGCCCGGGCCGCACGCGCGTCGCGCGCACGGCCAGGAGCTTTGCCCGCAATGGCGCCAGCCGCGCCTCGTCGTCTGCCGTGCGCGGCAGCGACGCGAGCCGGTTGAGAATGTTGTGGCCCTCGAAATTGCCGCCCGGCGTCACGTCGTAATGACGCGCGAAATAGTCGCCATCTTCGGCGCCGAGTGCTTTCAGCATCTCCGTCATACGACCAGACGTAGAACTTGCCCTCCTCGCCTTCCGAGTCGGCATCGAGCGAGGCGGCGAAGGCGCCCTCCTTGGTGGTCATCTCGCGCGTGAGCCATTCGACCGTCTCGCGCGCGCGCTGCGCGAACAGCGGCTTGCCGACTGCGCTGCGAGCGCCAGCGCCAGCAGTTCCAGTAGCTGCGCGTTGTCGTAGAGCATCTTCTCGAAATGCGGGCACCAGCCATCGCTCGTCGACCGAATAGCGCGAGAAGCCGCCGCCGAGATGGTCGTAGATGCCGCCCTCGCTCATGCGCTCGAGCGTGAATGCTCGACCGTCTCGAAAAAGCGCGCGTCGCCGGTGCGCAGCCCCGCCCGCCACAGCATCTCCATGATCGCCGGCTGCGGAAACTTGGGCGCGCCGCGCAGGCCGCCGTTGACGCCGATCGAACATGTTGCCGATCTGCGCCGCCGCGCGCGTCGAGCTCCTTCAGCCCGATCGTGACCTTGCCGTCGCGGCCGCGCCTTCTCGGACAGCCGCGCCAGCAGCGCGTCGCGGTTCTGCGCGATCTTGCCCGGCTCCTCGCTGAACATGCGCGCCACCTCGCGCAGCACGTCGACGAAGGCCGGCCGCCCGAAGCGGCTCTCTTTCGGAAAATACGTGCCGCCCCACACCGGCTCGCCCGCGGGCGTCAGAAACATGGTGAGCGGCCAGCCGCCCTGCTCGCCCAGGAGATGCAGCGCGTTCATGTAGATCTGGTCGATGTCCGGCCGCTCCTCGCGGTCGACTTTGATGTTGACGAACAGCTCGTTCATCACGGCCGCGGTCGCCGCGTCCTCGAACGCACTCGTGCGCCATCACGTGGCACCAGTGGCAGGCGGCGTAGCCGACCGAGAGCAGGATCGGCCGCTGCGAGCGCTTGGCCTCGGCCAGCGCGTCCGGCCCCCACGGCCACCAGTCGACCGGATTGTGCGCGTGCTGGAGCAGAGTAAGGCGAGGTCGCCTGCGCCAGACGATTTTCATGCGCGCTGCTCGGGCGGTGAGGACATGGCGAAAGCCTAGCGCGGATTGCGCGCGCCGCCAAAGCTCTGGCGCCGCCGCGGCGGCTGCTCGGGCGGTTTTTGCAATGCCATGTGCTAAGTTCTGCCGCCTGTCAGCGGCGGCGCCGGCGAGACCGCAATGAATGAGCAGCCCGAGCACGAAGAGACCGAACGCGAGCGCCACCTGACCAATATCGGCCTGCTGGTGGCGGCGGTGGCGATCGTCGGCATCGGCATTTGGCTGGTCAACGCGCTGGTCGATGCGCGCAAGAGCGAGGAATGTTTCGAATCCGGCCGCCGCAATTGCAATCCGATCGCGCTGCCGGAGCGGACGCGGGACTGACGCAGGCAGGCGCTGCGTCTGGGGCGGGAATCACAGAGGTGGCACCGTGATGAACCAATCGACGATCACCTGCCCGCATTGCGGCACGGCCAAGCTCGAGCAGATGCCCACGGACGCCTGCCAGTTTTTCTACAACTGCACCGGCTGCGGCGCGCGGCTCAAGCCCAAGCCGGGCGACTGCTGCGTGTTCTGCTCCTACGGCTCGGTGCCCTGCCCGCCGGTGCAAGAACAGCGTGCGGGCGGCGGTGGCGACGCCGGCTGTTGCGCCCCCCGGCAACCGAACGGCGGCCGCGAATGAGATGGCATAGGCTCGGCGGACAAGGCTGGATGAAATCGATCGGCGTCGGCGTGGCAGCTTAACTGACCGCCTGCACGATCGTCTCGAGCACGTTCAACGCGTCGATGGTGCCGTCGGATTCGCCTTTTTCGAAATCCCGCTCGGTCTGCCCCATGCTGTTGGTGACATGCGCGAGGCACAGCACGGCTTTGCCGCGAACCCGCGCGAACGTGTAGAGCGCCGCCGCCTCCATTTCCACCGCCAGCACGCCTTTGCCGCGCGCCGCCTCGATCGCTTGCGCGGTTTCCCGGAACGGCGCGTCGGTTGTCCAGCTGGCGCCGACCAAAGCGGGCAAGCCGGCCTGTTTGAGCGCGGTGGCGGCTTTGGCAACGAGCTGTGCGTCGGCGTCGGCGAATTCGGCGGGCGCGGCGTAATGATAACTGGTGCCTTCGTCACGCAGCGCGCGCTCGATCACCACGAAATACGGCGTCGGCCCCGCCGCATTGATCTGGCCCGCCGAGGTCAGGCTGAGCAGCAAGCGGCAGCCGCAGGCGAATAATTCTTCCGCGATCAGAACGGCAAAGGGCGCGCCGACGGCGCAGCCGACAATGCCGACCGTTTGACCGCCGAGGGCGAAGGTGTCGAGCTCGGTGTGGTAGCAAGGCCAGGGCTCGAAGCGTGTGGCGCGGCCGGTCTTGCGCAGATGGCGCAGAATGTCGCCGTCCGGATCGAGGATGCAGACTGCCGGCACATCGACGGGCGCCAAGGCCTTTTGCCGCCGCGCCTCGCGCAGCAAGGCGTCGGGAGTGAACACCGACGGGGCCGTAGATAATTTGTAATTCAGAATTGGTGCGGTTGCGCCTTTAAGTTTGTCGTCGGGTGGTGGCATGCGCAGCGCCTTCGCGGCCACCGATTCGGGTTTACCCGAGATCGGCGGCGCTCCTCAGCATGAGGTCGGCAGAGGGGATCATTGCGCTCACGCCGGTTTGCGAGCCTTGAATGCAAGCGCGCGGGATGAATAGCTGACGCTGCCATCGGCGGCGGCCGGCAGTATCGCGCGCATCGTGTCTTGCAGCTTGGCGCGGCCCTCGTCCGTGAGCGCGGCAATCGATTGCCCCGGCGGCGCAATCGGCAGGCAATGTGTGTCCCAGTAATCGTCGAAATCGCGGAATGTGCGGGTCGCCTCGAGCAGCGTGACCGCAATGTCGCGGAATCCCACGCTGCGCAGCGCCGAGGTCGCACCGTCCGGCGTCGGATCCGGGCGAACCGCGGCGCAGCACATTGGCGCCGATGCTTTCCAGCCCGCGCTCGATCGGCGCGAACGGCGCGTCATTCGCGGTCGGCGAACGGTGCCAGACATAGGACGCGACCATGCCGCCGGGCCGCAGTACCCGCCGCATTTCCGCCAGCGCCTTGGCGCGGTCCGCGATGAAGTGGCGCGCCACGTTCGCCGAGCGCTGGCCATCGGTCGGCATTATCATGACGTTCGGTGCGGCCGCGGTCGTAGACGATTCCGGCCAGCATGCTTCTTCATGCCAAGCCGTATGACCATTTGCGGTGCTGTGCCAGGCAAAGCTTCTCCTGACGGCCATCTAGGCATTTGCGCAGCCGCCGTCAGGTTGGCAATTATTTCTTGCCCCTTGACCCGCCCTCCCCGCGGCGCTCACCTGCGCCGCGATGCCTGATCGCCCCACCATCTTCGCCCTCTCCTCCGGCCGCCCGCCGGCGGCCATCGCGGTCGTGCGCATTTCCGGCCCGCGCGCCGGCGAGGCGCTCAAAGCGCTTGCCGGCAAAATCCCCGAGCCGCGCAAGGCCGCCTTCGCCCGCCTGCGCGATCCGCGCACCAAGAGCCGATCGACGAGGCCTTGGCGCTGTGGTTTCCCGCGCCGGCGAGCGAGACCGGCGAGGACGTCGCCGAGCTGCAATTGCACGGCGGCCGCGCGGTGATCGCCGCGACGCTCGCCGCGCTTGTCGCGCATCGAGGGCTTGCGCCCGGCCGAGGCCGGCGAGTTCACCCGCCGCGCCTTCGAGAACGGCAAGCTCGATCTGACCGCGGTCGAAGGCCTCGCCGACCTGGTGATGGCGGAGACGCAAGGCCAGCGCCGCCAGGCGCTGCGCCAGATGCAGGGCGCGCTCGGGCGGGCGGCCGAAAGCTGGCGCGAGCGGCTCATCCGCGCGCTGGCGCTGATCGAGGCGCGCATCGATTTTTCCGACGAGGCCGACGTGCCGGAGGATTTGCTCACGCCGGCGCTCGGCCTCGCGCGCGAGCTCGCCGGCGAGATCGAAGCCGCGCTCGCCGACGGCCGCCGCGGCGAACGATTGCGCGAGGGGCTGATCGTCGCCATCGCCGGGCCGCCCAATGCCGGCAAGTCGACGCTGCTCAACCGCCTGGCCCGGCGCGAGGCGGCGATCGTCTCGCCTTATGCCGGCACCACCCGCGACGTGATCGAGGTGCATCTCGATCTCGACGGGCTGGCCGGTGACCCTGCTCGACACCGCCGGCATCCGCGACAGCGACGACCCGGTCGAGCGCGAGGGCGTGCGGCGCGCGCGCGAACGGGCGGCCGGCGCCGACCTGGTGCTGTGGGTGGTCGATGCGGCCGATACGGATGCGGCATTGCGGGACCGGCCGGAGGCCGGGACCCGGAATGACGACGATTCGCCATCGGACCTCGGGTCCGCGCCGCCGACCTGGCTGATTCGCAACAAAATCGACCTGATTGGGCTTGCTGGAAGAAATGAATCTGAAGATCGCAATATTCGTAGTAATGAACCACGACTTCGCACTAATGAAGCCTTAAAGAACATAGTTAACAAAGGGTTAACACGAAGTAGTGAAGCCGTGTTCACTAACTGTGAACATGAATTCAATCTTTCTGCGACCACAGGCGAAGGCTTTGAACCGCTTTTGGCGGCCCTCGCCCGCCACGCCGAAGGCTTCCTGGCCGGCGCCGAGCCGGCGCTGGTGACGCGCGAGCGCCACCGCCGCGCGCTGGAGGATGCCCTGGCGGCGTTACAGCGGGCGCTGGCGCCGCGGCTCGCCGGCCATGAGGATCTGCTGGCCGAAGAGCTGCGCATCGCCGCTCGCGCCTTGGGGCGGCTCACCGGCCGGGTCGACGTCGAGGACATCCTGGACGTGATTTTCCGCGACTTCTGCATCGGCAAATAGCGCCTTCCCGGCGTGTGGCACGACGTCGCCGTGGCAACAGGTCGTCTCGCGCATGGCCCCGCATTGGCCGACCCTGCCCCGGGTTGCAGATCGGCCCAGGGAGAGCGCCATGTCCGAAAAGCCCGGATGGAAAAAGGCCCTATCGGAGTCCAACGCGATCGGCTGGATCGGGTTTCTCCTGCTGGTGATCGCCATCGGCGTCGGGACGCTTTATTTCGGTTCCAGCAGTGGCTCCGGCCCGGCCAAGGCGCCAATCAGCCAGGCGGCCAAATAGCCCAATATCGTCGGCCTCCGAGGATCGCGTCGCTCGGGTACCGAATAAGGCTCCTCGGGGCCCGAGGAATCGCAGATCACTGGTAGCTCGTTACCAGTTCGGGCAATGTTTCACGTGAAACATCCCGCAAAATCGCGATTTCTTTGACCCGCCCGGCCCCCTTCGCTACAAGCCGCCGCTATGCGCGCGATTCGACGTCATCGTCATTGGCGGCGGCCATGCCGGCTGCGAAGCCGCGGCTGCGGCCGCCCGCATGGGCGCGAAAACGGCCCTGGTGACGCATCGGATTGCGACCATCGGCGCCATGTCCTGCAATCCGGCCATTGGCGGGCTCGGCAAGGGCCATTTGGTGCGGGAAATCGATGCCCTGGACGGCCTCATGGGCCGCGTCGCCGACGCCGGCGGCATCCAATTCCGCGTGCTTGAACCGCCGCAAAGGCCCGGCCGTGCGCGGTCCGCGCGCGCAGGCCGACCGCAAGCTCTATGCGCAGGCCATGCAGGCCGCGATTCGCGCGACGCCCAATCTCGAAGTCATCGAAGCGGAAGCCGACGATCTCATTCTCAAAAATGGCCGCGTCTGCGGCGTCAAATTCGCCGATGGCCGCGAGATTTCCGCCGGCGCCGTGGTGCTGACCACCGGCACGTTTCTGCGCGGCCTCATCCACATCGGCGAAAAACAAATTCCCGCCGGCCGCGTCGGCGAAGCGCCGGCGCTCGGACTTTCGCGACGCTCGAGCGCGCGGGCTTTGCGCTCGGCCGTTTGAAAACCGGCACGCCGCCGCGGCTCGACGGCCGCAGCATCGATTGGTCGGCGTTGCAGATGCAGCCCGGCGACGAGCCGCCCGAGCCGTTTTCGATGCTGACGACGCGCATCGCAAACCGCCAGATCGAATGCGGCATCACGCGCACGGTCGCGGCGACGCACGACATCATCCGCGCCAACGTGCATCGCTCGCCGATGTATTCCGGACAGATCGCGAGCCGCGGCCCGCGCTATTGTCCGTCGATCGAAGACAAGATCGTCAAATTCGGCGAGCGCGACGGACATCAGATATTTCTGGAGCCGGAAGGTCTCGACGATCACACCGTCTATCCGAACGGAATTTCGACATCGCTGCCGGAAGACGTGCAGCACGCGTTGGTCGCGACAATTCCCGGATTGGAGCGCGCGCAATTCATCCGGCCCGGCTACGCCATCGAATATGATTTCGTCGATCCGCGCGAGCTGAAAGCCACGCTCGAAACAAAACGCCTGCGCGGATTGTTTTTGGCCGGCCAGATCAACGGCACCACAGGCTACGAAGAGGCTGCGGCACAGGGACTTCTTGCAGGTCTCAACGCGGCGCGCTTTGGCCGGCGGCGGCGCCGAAATCATGCTCGATCGCGCGCAAGCTTATCATCGGCGTGATGATCGACGATCTCGTCACGCGCGGCGTCAGCGAGCCCTATCGCATGTTCACCTCGCGCGCCGAATATCGTTTGCAGTTGCGCGCCGACAATGCCGATCAGCGTTTGACCGGCAAAGGAATTGCAATCGGCTGCGTCGGCGCCGAGCGCGCGCGCATGCACGAAGAAAAAATGTCGGCGTTGAAGGACGCGCGCGAATTCGCCAACTCGGTTTCGCTGACGCCGAAAGAAGCCGAGCGTCACGGCGTCGCGCTCAACAAGGACGGACAGCGCCGCACCGCGTTTGAAATTCTGTCGTATCCGAATATCTCGCATTGCGGATCTCGCGAAAATCTGGCCGCGCTTCGGCGAGCTCGATGCGAAGATCGCCGAGCAGATCGAGATCGATGCGAAATACGACGTTTATCTTTCGCGCCAGGCGGCGGACGTTGCGTCCTATCGGCGCGATGAAAGTTTCGCGCTGCCGGACGATTTCGATTACGCAGGCTTGCCGGGATTGTCGAACGAAGTGAAACAGAAATTGCAGACGCATCGTCCGCGCACCATCGGACACGCAAGCCGCATCGACGGCGTGACGCCGGCGGCGCTGACGTTGCTGGTCGCTCACATCCGGCGCGGCAAAAAACTGTCCGCGAAATCGGCGTGAGCGGGCAGGGCAGTCTCGCCGACGATCGCGCGCACGCTTTGCAGCTGACGCCCGTTTCACGTGAAACGGAAAAGCGCTTGGACATGTTCGTAGAAGCGCTGTTGCTCCGGCAGCAAACGACGAACCTCGTCGCATCCTCGACGCTTCCTCACGTCTGGACGCGGCACGTCGCCAACTCGCTTCAACTGATCGCGCTGGCGCCGGAGGCGCGGGTGTGGGTGGACTTCGGATCGGGCGGCGGATTTCCCGGCATCCCGATTGCCTGCGCGCTCGCCGACAAGCCGGGCACCATGGTCCATCTCATTGAAAGCAATGGCAAAAAGGCCGCGTTCCTGCGCGAGGCGGTGCGCGTCACCGGCGTGCCGGCGACAAGTGCACCAGGAGCGGGCGGAGAAATTTGGGGAAAGCTGGCAGGAACCGGTGCATGTGGTGACGGCGCGGGCGCTGGCGCCGCTGAAAACCCTGTGCGATCAAGCATTTCCGCTGATCGCGCGCGGCGCCGCTCGGTCTGTTCCCCAAGGGTCAAGATGTAGAGGCTGAATTGACTGAAGCCGCTAAATATTGGAGCATCGAAGCCGAAAAAGTGCCGAGTCAAGACCAGTCCAGAGGGCCGAATCGTCGTCATTCGCGGCCTTCATGCTCGTAGACGCACCAAAGCTCGGCACTGACGACGCAAAGCTCGCCTTCTGAGCACCGCCGAACTGGACGCCCCCATGCCGGACAAGCCCCCCACCGACCAGCCCGCCGACCCCGCAGGTCGTGCCCTTCGAAAAGCCGTCGGCCCGAGGCGTGCCCGGCCATCCGCGGGTGCTGGCGATCGCCAACCAGAAGGGCGGCGTCGGCAAGACCACCACCGCCATCAATCTCGGCACCGCCTTGGCGGCCATCGGCGAGCACGTGCTGATCGTCGACCTCGACCCGCAGGGCAATGCCTCGACCGGGCTCGGCATCGACCGCCGCTCGCGCCGCACCTCGACCTATGACGTGCTGACCGGCAGCGCGCCGATGCGCGACGCGGTGGTGCCGACCGCGGTGCCGCAGCTCTACATCGCGCCATCGACGATGGATCTCTCCGGCCTGGAGCTCGAAATCGGCCAGGCGCGCGACCGCGCCTTCCGTCTGCGCAGCGCGCTCAATGCGCTCAACAGCGGCGCGCGCGCCTACGATTTCACTTACGTGCTGGTCGACTGTCCGCCCTCGCTCAATCTGATCACGGTCAACGCCATGGCGGCGGCGGATTCGATCCTGGTGCCGCTGCAATGCGAATTCTTCGCGCTCGAAGGCCTGTCGCAATTGCTGAAGACGGTCGAGCAGGTCAAGACCACGCTCAATCCGAAACTGTCGATCCACGGCATCGTGCTGACCATGTACGACTCGCGCAACAATCTCGCCAACCAGGTTGTCGCCGACGTGCGCCAGTTCATGGGCCGCAAGGTCTACGACACGATGATCCCGCGCAACGTGCGCATCTCGGAGGCGCCGTCCTACGGCAAGCCGGTGCTGGTCTACGATTTGAAATGCGTCGGCAGCGAAGCCTACCTGCGGCTCGCCACCGAGATCATCCAGCGCGAGAAGGAATTGAAGGCGAGTTGATGAGACTGTCGTCCCGGCCGAGCGTTAGCGAGGGCCGGGACGCCATACCCCGCAGTCTATCGATAGTGCACGGCGTATGGGTCCCCGCTTTCGCGGGGACGACGAAGAAGAAACGAAAGGGCATAGCGTGAATGGCGAGTTCAGGAGCGGCGGCGATGGCGGATCATTCGCGCTTGGGACGTGGCCTGGCCGCGCTGATGGGCGACGTCGGCGAGGAAAGCACGTCGGCGGCCGAGAGCGGGCGCAAGCCGCGGCGCGCGCCGATCGAGAGCCTGTCGCCCAATCCGCGCAACCCGCGCAAGAATTTCACCGACACCGAGCTCGATCGAGCTTGCAAGCTCGATCAAGGAGCGCGGCGTCATCCAGCCGATCGTGGTGCGCACCGCGCAGGGCGAGACCAACACCTTCGAGATCATCGCCGGCGAGCGGCGCTGGCGCGCGGCGCAGCGCGCCGGTCTGCACGACGTGCCGATCGCGGTGGTGGAGGCGACCGACCAGCAGTCGCTCGAATTCGCCATCATCGAAAACGTGCAGCGCGCCGACCTCAATCCGATCGAGGAGGCGACGCGGCTATGCCGCGCTCATGCAGGAGCACAAGTATTCGCAGGACGAGGTGGCGCAGATCGTCGGCAAGAGCCGGCCGCATGTCGCCAACACGCTGCGGCTGCTGAAGCTGGCGCCGCCGGTGCAGCATTTCGTGCGCTCCGGCAAGTTGTCGGCCGGCCACGCGCGGCTCTTGGTCGGCGTGCCCGACGCCGAGCAGATCGCCTGGCGGGTGATGGAGCTCGACCTGAGCGTGCGCGTGCTCGAGGACGAGCTGCGCGCCGACCGCGAGCGCCACGCGATCGAGACGCCGGGCAAGGCGAAGATGCGCGCCAAGGCGGGCAAGGACGCCGACACGCGCGCGCTGGAGAAGAAACTGTCCGATGTCCTGGGCTTGAAGGTCAGCATCGACCAGAGCGGCGAGGGCGGCACGCTGCATATCAAGTACACGGATTTGGAGCAGCTCGACGCGGTGTTGAGGAAGTTGGATCGGCGCTAGCGATTCGCAGCTGCTTTGCGGAAGCGTCTCATGGATTGCCGGGTCAAGCCCGGCAATGACCGCGTTGAGAGCTACCGGTACGCGTCACACACCCGGTGTCATGCGCGGGCTTGACCCGCGCATCCACTGATGAGCTTCAACGAACAATATCGCGGTATAGATCGCTCCACTTGGGATTCGTCGGATTCGACAAGCTGCAACTTCCAAGCACGTGACCAGTGCTTGATGTTCTTCTCGCCGCTGAATAGCTGCCGCAGGTGAATTGAATTGTTCAAAATGGGCTAACATCTTTAGGCTATAACGCCGCGTAAATCCTGCGACCGAACCTTCACGATGCTCATAAATGCGGCGGATAAGGTCGTTGGTCACGCCGACATACAACGTGCCACGCGGCTTGTTCGTAAGGATATAGACCCAATAGTTTGCCATCGTTGAGGGCCATCATGGATTGCCGGGTCAAGCCCGGCAATGACCGAGTGGCGATGACGATGCCAAATGGTTACAGCGACCTGCGGATCGTGCGACGTTCTTCGAATCCTCCGGCGCCTCATTGCGATCGGTGAGCCCGTAATCGCGCACGACCGAAGCGACGCGCAGCCGGTAGTCGGCGAAGATGCCCGACCGTCCCTTGGCCTGGCTGGCGCGGTGGCTCGATCAGATTTCGCCATTGCTTCACCGCGTCCTCGTCGCGCCAGAACGACAGCGACAGCAGCTTGTTCGGGTCGGTGATGCTCTGGAAACGCTCGACCGAAATGAAGCCGTCGATGCGCTCCAAATCGGCGCGCAGCGCGGCGGCAATCGCCAAATAATCGTCCTTGCGGCCGGAAGCCGGCCAGACCTCGAAAATCACCGCGATCATTGGGGCGCTCCCGTGCGTGCAGCCGCATCATGGATTGCCGGGTCAAGCCCGGCAATGACAGGCTGGAGCTACTGCGTCTCGTCGCTGCCGCGCGGCTCGCGCTTTTCGCGCAGGCGCTCGGTCTCGTTGATGGTGTCGATCATGAGCTGAAAGGCGCTGCCGACCTTGGTCGGCCGGGCGGCCGCCTTGCGCGGCGCCGGCTTTTTGGCACGGGCCTTCGGCCGCGCCCGCGCCTTGCCGCGCTTGGCCGTCTTCGCCTTCGACTTTTTTGCGTGTCTTCTTGGCCATCGGCTGTCCCTGCCGCGCAGCATAAGAGCGGCGCGCGCCCGGCGCCAGAGCGGCAAGCGGCGAGAATACAGGCTGGAACACCGCCCCCGCGGCCTGCTAAGGATCGGCCAACGCGCCACAAGGGAGGAAGACTAGTGCCCGCTTCAATGCAAGGTGAAATGCAGCCGACTATCTACCGCTTCAAGCTCGGCGGTTTCGAAGTCACGCCCATCATGGACAGCAAGGTGATCCGCGCGGGGCTTTCGCCCTCGTTCGGCGGCGAAGCCAATGCCGACGCGGTCAAGGCGCTGGCCAAGGCCAACCGCATCGATGCCGACCGCTACGAGCATCCCTTCACGCCGATGCTGGTCAATACCGGCAAGGAGCTGGTGCTGTTCGACACCGGCAACGGCTCATTGCGCGAGGAGCACGAGCAGCTCAAAGGCCGGCTGCCGGCGGGCAACCTGGTCGCGCGCATGCAAGAGGCCGGCTACAAGCCGGACGACGTCGACGTGGTGGTGCTCACGCACGGCCATCCCGACCATATCGGCGGGCTGACCAAAGGCGGCGAGCCGGTGTTTCCCAACGCGCGCTACGTGTTCGGCGCGAGCCGAATTCGATTTCTGGAACAAGGGCGAGAACGTGCGCGAGGCGCGCAAGTTCAACCGCGAGCTCTATGTGAAGATCGTGGTGCCGCTCGCCAACCGCGCCACCATGATCAAGCCGGGCGACGAGGTGGTGCCGGGCATCCGCGCGGTCGACGCCTTCGGGCATTCGCCGGGCTTGCTCGCCTTCACCATCGAGAGCGAGGGCAAGCGCATGATCAACTGGGCCGACACCGCCGGGCATTACGTGGTGTCGCTGCAGCGGCCCGATCTGCATCTCGACGTCGACGACGACAAGGAAAAAGCGGCGGCGACGCCGCAAGCGCATCTTCGACATGGTGGCGAAGGACGATCTCCTGGTGGCCGGCTTCCACATGCCGTATCCGGGCCTCGGCTATGTCGAGCGCGCAGGCGCCGCCTACCGCTGGGTGCCGCATGGCTATCAGGTGAATTTGTAAGTCAGCTTTCGCGCCGACTACGACTCCCGCCTTCTTGCATTCACGGCAATCGCCAGCAACGCGCGCTGCGCGATCGTCTCGGCCAGCGCGCGCGTTGCGGCGGGCTTCGAGCGAGGCCTCGGCGAGTTGCGCCATGGCGCGCAGAAGGCGAGCGGCGCTCCAGGCGCGCAAGGCCTCGCCCACCAGCTTGTCGCGGGTGAAATGCACCGGCGGCGCGCCGCGCTTCATGGCGAATTCGGCGGACTCGCCGCCGTCAATCGCCAGCCGCATCTTGTGCAAGTTCGCGACATGGCGGATGGCGGCCGAGAGAATCGCCGCCGGCGCCGAGCCGCCGGCGCGCGCCTTGGCGAATTCGGTTTCGGTCTCGCCGCGTGCGGCCGGCGAAGCTCGCATCGAGCACGCCGTCGAGCGCCAGCGTGGACGCATCCGAGGTGACCGCCAGCACGTCGGCAAGCTCGATGCGTGCCTGGCCTTGCGCGTAGAGCGCGAGCTTGCGGATCTCGTTGCGCGAGGCCAGCCGGTCGCCGCCGAGCAGCGCCAAGAGCGCTGCGCGCGCGTCGGGCGCGATGGTCAGGCCGCCCGCACGCAGCTCGTCGTCGATCAGCCGGGCGATGGCGGCTTCGCCGTCCGGGTAGCAGGGCAGGGCGGCGGCGACCTTGGCCTTCTCGCACAGCGCGCGTAAGGGAGCCGACTTGCTCAGGTTTCCGGCCTCGATGATGACGCGGCATTCGTTCGACGGCGAAGCGATCACCGGCTCGAGCGCCGCGGCGATGTTGCGCGTGCCGGCGCGCACCAGCACGGCGCGGCGGCCGCCGAACAGCGGCACGGTGTGCGCTTCCTCGATCAGCCGCGACGGATTGGCGGAAAGCTCCTCGCCCTCGATGCGCGCCAGCGCAAAGGGATCGTTGGGGTCGTCGACCGAGGCGCGCACCAGCGCGTCGACCCGCTCGCGCACCAGGCCGGCGTCGGGCCCGTAGATCAACACGATCGGCGTCCCCGCATCGGGCCGGGCGATGAAGCGGTCGACATCGGATGCTTTGATGGCGGTCATGGCATTTCTTAACCCTCTCCCCTTGTGGGAGAGGGTGGCGCGTTGCGAGTTTTTACGTCCCCGCCACGAAATACGACGCCAGGCGCGACTTGATGTTGTCGGCGATCACCTTGGCGGCGCGGTTCTCGGCATCGCGCTGGCCGCGCGCGCCGGCGAAACGCTGCTGCTGGCCGGGGATGTCGTAGGACACGCGCGAGAAGGTCTGCCCCGTGATCACCGGCTTGCCGGTGCGCAGATCGGTCAGCGTATAGCTCGCGTCGATGCCGTAATTCTGGATCTCGGGCCGCGCGGTATTGATGTCGACGATGACCTGTAGCCGCGTGGAGGAAAGCTTGATGATCAGCCGGTGGGTCGGCGAGGCCGCGTTGCCGCCGCCGGTCAAGTCGTAGATCAGCTCGTTGCGCACGCCGACGCCGACGCGGGCGATCGGGGTGCCGTTGGGCGTATCGATCGGCACCACCTGGACGCCGCTCAGCTTGTCGTCGATGCCGACGCCGCCGACGGCGGTCTTGTCGCCGTAAAGCGGCTGGAAGCAGCCGGCGGTCAGGCCGGCCAGCGCCAAAACGGCGAAAACGCGGGTCAAACGCGGGGTGTCAGGCCACCACATTGACGATCCTCTGCGGGACGACAATGACCTTTTTCGGG
Source organism: uncultured Alphaproteobacteria bacterium (assembly GCA_963742375.1). Taxonomy (GTDB): domain Bacteria; phylum Pseudomonadota; class Alphaproteobacteria; order Rhizobiales; family Xanthobacteraceae; genus Pseudolabrys. The sequence continues at coordinate 273,022 of CAVULP010000005.1, read as the reverse complement.
CTTTTGCCGTCGAGCGCCTTTTTTACCTCATCAAGGGTTAAAACGGCAGCCTCTATCTCGGCATTCCCGGCGGCGCGGGCAACCGTGACCTCGGCCCGCTTTTTGCCGTTGATCTGGACCGGCAAAGTCATGGTGTTTTCCACCAGCAAATCCGGCTCGACCTGCGGCCAGGCCTCGGTCGACACCAGGCTTTTGTGGCCGAAGGCGGCCCAGCATTCCTCGGCCAGATGCGGCATCATCGGGTGGAACAGGCGCACCAGGATGTCGCCTGATTCGCGCAAAGCCCAGGCGAAGTCGGGGCTGGGGGCGGTTTCGGCGCCGCCGATGGCGTCGGAGAGCGCGTTGGCGCATTCGTAGATGTGGGCGACGCAGCGGTTGAAGCGCAGCCGGGCGATGTCGTCGGAGACATGGCTGAGCGCACGATGGGCGGCTTTGCGAACGGTCAGCGCCTGCTCGCCGAACTGCGCCGGGGCGCACGGCCGGCGCCTTGATGTCGGAAATTTCGCCGACCAGCCGCCACAGCCGCTGCACGAAACGCCAGGCGCCCTGCACGCCTTCCTCGGTCCAGATCACGTCGCGGTCGGGCGGCGAATCGGAGAGCATGAACCAGCGCGCGGTGTCGGCGCCGTAGGCGGCGATGATGTCGTCGGGATCGACCGTGTTCTTCTTCGACTTCGACATCTTCTCGATGGCGCCGATCTCGATCGGCGCGCCGGTCGCGGCGAGCGTGGCGTTGCGCGTGTCGCCCATCGGCCTTCGATCTTGACCGCGGCCGGCTCGACCCAGTCGCCGTTCTTGGCGCGGTAGGTTTCGTGCACCACCATGCCTTGCGTGAACAGGCCGGCGAACGGCTCGTCCATGTTGACGTAGCCGCACTTGTGCATGCCGCGCGTGAAGAAGCGCGAATAGAGCAGATGCAGAATCGCGTGCTCGATGCCGCCGATATACTGATCGACCGGCATCCATTTATTGGCGACCGCGGGCGTCGTCGGCGATTTTTCGTTCCACGGATCGGTGAAGCGGATGAAGTACCAGGACGAGTCGACGAAGGTGTCCATGGTGTCGGTCTCGCGCCGCGCAGGCCCGCCGCACTGCGGGCACGTGACGTTCTTCCAGGTCGGATGGCGGTCGAGCGGATTGCCCGGCCTGTCGAAGGTCACGTCCTCCGGCAGCGTCACCGGCAGGTCCTTCGCCGGCACCGGCACCACGCCGCATTTCTCGCAGTGGATGACCGGGATCGGGCAGCCCCAATAGCGCTGGCGCGAAATGCCCCAGTCGCGCAGGCGGTAATTGACCTGGCGCTGCGCCACCGGCCGGTTGCCGCGAGTTCGTTCGAAGAGAGAACTTTTGCGACGACGTTCAAAGGCCTGTTCAGGTGTCAGGCCGTTTAGCTTGAGGAAAGCATTTTCGGAATTGATCATGCGGCCGTCGCCGTCATAGGCGACGTTGGTGATGACGAAGGTCTTCGGGTCCTGGTTCGGGCGGGCAGACCACCGGCGTATTGCCGAGGCCGTATTTGTTGACGAAATCCAAGTCGCGCTGGTCGTGCGCCGGGCAGCCGAAGATGGCGCCGGTGCCGTAATCCATCAAAATGAAATTGGCGACGTAAACCGGCAGCTTCCACGACGGCGTCGAACGGATGCATCGCCTTGATGCCGGTGTCGAAGCCGAGCTTCTCGGCGGTGTCGATCGCCGCCTGCGAGGTGCCCATGTGGTTGCAGTCGGCGATGAAGGCGGCGAGCTTGGCGTTCTTCGCCGCGGCCGCCGCCGCCAGCGGATGATCGGGCGAGATCGCCATGAACTTGGCGCCGAACAACGTGTCCGGCCGCGTGGTGAAGATTTCCAGCTCGCTCTCTTTGTTGGGCGTGGTCGCCGTGTCGAGCATGAAGCGGACCAGCAGGCCTTCCGAGCGGCCGATCCAGTTCTTCTGCATCAGCCGGACTTTCTCCGGCCAGCGGTCGAGCCGTGTCGAGCGCCTCCAGCAGGTCTTCCGAATAGTCGCTGATCTTGAAGAACCATTGCGTCAGCTCGCGCTGCTCGACCTCCGCGCCCGAGCGCCAGCCGCGGCCGTCGATCACCTGCTCGTTGGCCAGCACGGTCTGGTCGACCGGGTCCCAGTTCACCTTCGACTGCTTGCGCTCGACCAGGCCCGCCTTCGAGGAAGTCGAGAAACATTGTCTGCTGGTGCTTGTAATAGGCCGGGTCGCAGGTGGCGAACTCGCGCGCCCAGTCGAGCGACAGCCCCATGGATTGGAGCTGCTTCTTCATCGCCGCGATGTTGTCGTAGGTCCACTTTTTCGGGTGCGTCTTGCCGGCGATGGCGGCGTTCTCGGCCGGCATGCCGAAGGCGTCCCAGCCCATCGGGTGCAGCACGGCGTTGCCCATGGCGCGCATGAAGCGCGCGACCACGTCGCCCATGGTGTAGTTGCGCACGTGGCCCATGTGGATGCGCCCCGAGGGGTAGGGGAACATCTCCAGCACGTAGTATTTCGGGCGCGGGTCGTCGTTTTTGGTGGCGAAAATGCCGCGCTCGTCCCAGACGCGCTGCCAGCGCTTCTCGGCCTCGCCGGCGTTGTAGCGGTCGTTTTGTCGAGAATCGGCGGTCATTTGCGGGTCTTTGTAAGGACCCGGGAGGGCATAGGGAAGGGGGCGCGGGTCAACGGGCGGCTTGACGGCAAGCCCCTGTTCGCTGGCATTAGAGAGCATGACCGTGACCGCTGCCGCCAATGCCACCGAGCGCCTCGCCGCATGTCCGCGCCGAGATCGCGCGCGGATGCCGCGAGGCCGGGCGCGATCCGGCCGAGGTGACGCTGATCGCGGTGTCGAAGACGTTTCGGGCCGAGGCAATCGAGCCGGTGATCGCGGCCGGCCAGCGCGTGTTCGGCGAAAACCGCGTGCAGGAGGCCAAGGCGCAAATGGCCGCCGCTTCTGGCGACGCACGAGGGGCTGGCGCTGCATCTGATCGGCCCGCTGCAATCCAACAAGGCCAAAGAGGCGGTGGCGCTGTTTACCGCCATTCATTCGGTCGATCGCGCCAGCCTGTGCGAAGCCTTGGCGAAGGAGATCGCCAAGCAGGGCCGCCGGCCGCAGCTGTTCGTCGAGATCAATACCGGCGCCGAGCCGCAGAAGGCCGGCGTCTTGCCGCAGGATGCCGACGCGTTCCTTAGCCGTCTGCCGCGACAAATACGGCCTCACGATTTCCGGGCTGATGTGCATTCCGCCGCTCGAGGAAGCGCCGGGGCCGCATTTCGCGCTCACCGCCAAGATCGCGCGCCGCAACGGCTTGAAGCTGTTGTCGATGGGCATGAGCGCGGATTTCATCACCGCCATTCAGCTCGGCGCCACGCATGTGCGCATCGGCTCGGCGATTTTCGGCGAGCGGCCGGCGGACGGCAAGGCATGACCGACAATCCAGATCTCGCGCACTGGCAGCAACGTTTCGCGGCGCCCGGCTACCTGTTCGGCACCGCGCCGAATGTATTTCTCAAAGCCCACGCGCATCTGCTGCGCAAAGGCGACAAAGCGCTGGCGATCGCGGATGGCGAAGGCCGCAACGGCGTGTTCCTGGCCGAGCAGGGGCTCGACGTGCTGTCGGTGGATTTTTCAGCCACTCGCGCAGGAGAAAGCGCGCAAGCTCGCGCAAGGAGCGCGGCGTCACGCTGCGCATCGCGCAAGCCGATATCGTCGCGTGGCACTGGCCGCAAGCGGCCTTCGACGTGGTGGCGGCGATCTTCTTCCAATTCTCGGCGCCGCCGGAGCGCGATAGGATTTTCGCCGGCATCAAGACGACGCTGAAGCCCGGCGGGCTGCTGCTGCTCGAGGGCTATGGCCCCAAGCAGCTCGACTACAAGACCGGCGGGCCATCCGACCCGGCGCGGCTCTATACGCGCGACCTGTTGCAGAAGGCGTTCGGCGATTTTTCCGAGATCGATATCCGGGAATACGACGCCGAGCTGCACGAAGGCGACCGCCACGCCGGTCTGTCGGCGCTGATCGATCTGGTGGGACGGAAGTAGGCTTTACCTGAACCGCGGCGGATAGCCGGGCGGGCTCGTGGGCGCGCCGAGCGAGGCGTCGAGCGGCTTCTTCAGGATGCTGGCGCGCAGAGCTTCGCCGCGCGGCGAGGGCGGCGCCGCCACCGGTTTCATGGGTGCCGCCGGTGCCTTGGGTGCCATGGGTGCCGCCGGGCGCCGCGGGTGCCAAGGCCGGCGTGTCGGGCGCGCCGTAATCCGGCACCGAATCGTCGTCGCTCATGCGGTGGCTCATGCTGGCGCTGCGCCAGCGCTCGATCACCGTGGACAGCAGATCGCGGCTGACGCTATTGCCGGCGTCGGAGCGTGTGTTGCCGGCGGCTTCGCTGTTGGGGCGCCGGTCGGCCGCCAATTCCTGGAAGCGCATGCGCGTCGGCAGCGCAACGCCCGAGCCGAAGGTGAACACTTCGCGGGTGCCGAGCGAGGGGATGAACGACAAGAGGTTGGCGGCGGCATCCGACACCGCCGAGCGGATCAGGTTCTGGTCGCGCTCGTTGGCCAGCCGCATGACGAACAGCGTCGAGCATTGCGAGATGATGGTCGCGTCGATCTCGGCCGGGCGCTGCGTCACCAGGCCGAGGAACACGCCGTATTTGCGGCCTTCCTTGGCGATGCGCGAGAGCGCGCGCCGCGTCGGGCCGAAGCCGATTTTCTTGTCGGCCGGCGCGTAGCGGTGCGCCTCCTCGCAGACGAACAGCAGCGGCGCGGCGCCGTCGCTCCACAGGCCGAAATCGAAGGCCATGCGGCAGAGCACCGAGACCACCGAGTCGACCACCTCGGCCGGAAAGCCGGCGAGCTGCATGATGGTCATCGGCTTGCCGTCCGGCGGCAGCCGGAACAGGTGGCTGAGAATCTCCGCCATGGTGTCGCCGCCGATGTTGGCGTTCTCGAACATGAAGGCGTAGCGCGGATGATTGCGGAAGGTCTGAATGCGTCCGATCAGCTTGTGATACATCATCCGCGAATTGCGGTTTTCCAGCTTGCCCATGCGCTCGTCGAGCAGCGTGAGCAGATCCTCGATGCGGTAGGGCACCGGCGTGTCGGCGGTAAAGCCGGCGTCGCGCGGGTCGCGCCGCTTGGCGAGCGTCGACTGCGAATTCTGGCGGTATTGCAGGTAAACCGATTTGGCGAGCGGAATGACTTCCGACAGGATCTCGATTTCCTCGTCCACGCCCGGACGGCCGGCGAAGAAGACGTCGATCGTCTCCTCGAAATTGAACAGCCAGAACGGCAGCCGCAGATTGCGCGGCGTGAGCACCTGCGCCTTCTCGCCAAAGCAGCGGGCATATTCGTTGTGCGGATCGACCAGGAAGATGCGCAGGTTCGGCCGCGTTTCGAGAATCTTCTGCAGGATGATGGCGACGCCGCTCGACTTGCCGACGCCGGTGGCGCCGAGGATGGCGAAGTGGCGGCTGACCAGCTGGTCGATGTCGATGTGCACCGCGATGCTGGGATTCTGCTGGAGGTCGCCGATATGGGCGTGGTCGGCGTCGGCCATGCCGTAGACCGTGCGCAGATCGCAGTCCGGCAGAATCTGGGCGCCGTCGCCGATATTGGGATATTCGGTGACGCCGCGCTCGAATTGCATCGCGCCGTCTTGGTTGCGCAGCTCGCCGATCAGGTCGAGCCGCGCCACCTTGCGGAAGCTCGGCGCGGCGCCCAAAGCGGCCGAGGCAAACGCCTGCTCGCCGACTTCGGTGATCAGGCCGATGAGCACCGACTTCGGCGTCATCAGGCCCATGAATTTTCCGACCGTCGCATCGCTGGCGCGCTCATTGAGCTCAACGGTCGCCTGCGCGCCGGTGACGGCCGCGACGCGCCCGATCAAATCGGGCGGCGCGGGCATGCGGGCATTCTGTGCGGCAGCAAGATCCATCATCGCCCCTGTCGCAAAGGTTCTTTTTTGTCGGGAGCCGCACTGACGCGGCGCCGGATGCCAGAGGTATCATGGAAGCAATGCCGTTCTGTTAACGCAGCGGTTATTGACCGGCCGCGAACGGGCTATGCTTAACCGAGTGTCGACGATCCCGGTAAGATTCACTCAACCACGATTTTCGTATGTGGCCCAAGGCGCGCCAGCAATTTGCGCAGCGCCGCAAGGTCGAGCGCGATGCAACCGGCGGTCGGAGCAAAGCCCGCGCGCGCCGCATGGATGAACACCGCGCTGCCGCGTCCCTTAACGCGCGGCCGCGTGTTGTGGTCGAGCTCGATGATGAAGTCGTAGAGGTCGTCGGCGCGCGCCAGGCGGTCGGCGTTGCTCGCGGGCGCAAGCTTGACCGGCTTGTTGTAGCGGCGGTCGGCGGGATCCTCGCACCAGCCGTCGTCCTGCTTGATCCGCCGCGCCGGCAGCAGCGTGGCCGGACGCGCATGGCGCTCGGCGCGCCACCACAGCCGCTTGAGGCGGAACGTGCCGCGCGGGGTTGCGCCGTCGCCTTCGCGCTTGTTGGCCTTGATGCCGCCGCGGCCGAGCGCGACCGGCAGCGCAAAGCTGTCCGGCGGTGAGCCAGCCCTGGCGGGAATTGCCCGCCCGCCGCCGCACGATCAATCGCGATAACGTTCGTTTATGCATCCGCGTTTCTTGCGCGTTTCTTTGCTGCATGGCTGTAAATACCAGTTGCCGCTTGCTCTTCTTGCCCTGAATGGTCTACTTCGCGCAATATTCTCCGGTTGGGCGTTCAAAGCCCGCACGGAAGGGGCCATTTTTCAGCGATGCCGAACAAGCGCAGCATTTTGATCGTCGACGACGACGCCGAGCTGCGCGAGGCGCTGGTCGAGCAATTGGCCCTGCACGAGGAGTTCGAGGCGACTTCGGTCGACAGCGGCACCAAGGCGGTGCAGGCGGCCAAGGGCGGCCAGATCGACCTGGTGATCATGGACGTCGGCCTGCCCGACGTGGACGGGCGCGAGGCGGTGCGCATCCTGCGCAAGAACGGCTTCAAGGCGCCGATCATCATGCTGACCGGACACGACACCGACTCCGACACCATCCTGGGGCTGGAATCCGGCGCCAACGATTACGTCACCAAGCCGTTCCGCTTCGCCGTGCTGCTGGCGCGCATCCGCGCGCAGCTGCGCCAGCACGAGGCGAGCGAGGACGCGGTCTTCACCATCGGGCCTTACATGTTCCGGCCGAGCTCCAAGCTGCTGCTCACGCCCAAGGGCGGCAAGGTGCGGCTGACCGAGAAGGAGACCGCCATCCTGCGCTATCTCTACCGCGCCGGGCAGAAGCCGGTGTCGCGCGAGACGCTGCTGCAGGAAGTGTGGGGCTACAATTCCGGCGTCACCACGCACACGCTGGAGACGCACATCTACCGCCTGCGCCAGAAGGTGGAGAAGGACGCCGCCGCGCCGCAGATCCTGGTGACGGAAGCCGGCGGCTACAAGCTGGTGCCGTGAAGAATATTCTCGACATCATTCCGGGCGCGGGATGTAGTCATGGCCGTCGAAGACGACATCGCGTTCTTCGAACGGGCGCCGGTTTTGGCGGCGCTCGGCAAGCAGGCGCTGCGCGTGCTCGCCATCGGCGCCGAGACCCGGCAACTGGCGAGCGGCGCGGTGCTGGTCTATGCCGGCGAGCTCGCCGACGGCGGCTATATCGTGCAGGAAGGCTCGCTGACGCTGGAGCCGGCGACGCCGGCCACCGGCAAGGACTACAGCGTCGGGCCCGGCACGCTGGTCGGCGAGCTGGCGCTGCTGACCGACATGGTGAGCCCGGTCACCGTCATTGCGCGCGAGCCGACCGTTCTGATCCGTATTTCGCGCAGCCTGTTCCGCAAAATGCTGGAAAGCTATCCGGCCGCCGCCCAACGCATGCGCGACATCATGGCCGAGCGCGTCGATGCCTGGACGCGCGAGCTGACCGCGGTGAAAAGCGCGCTGGAGCCGAAGCGTTAGAGCTCAATCGTCGCCGTCACCGGCACGTGGTCGGAGGGGCGGGCGGCGCCGCGGTAGGTCTTGGCGATCTCGATCTTGCGGACGCGGCCGGCGAGCGCGTCCGAGCTCCAGACGTGATCGAGCCGGCGCCCGCGGTCGGCGGTCTTCCAGTTGTCCATCGCGCGGTAGCTCCACCACGTGTAGAGCTTCTCCGGCTCGGGGGTGAGCACGCGCATGCTGTCGATCCAATTGCCGGCAGTGCGCGCGAGGTTAAGCTTCTCGCATTCGATCGGCGTGTGCGAGACGACTTTGAGCATCTGTTTGTGGCTCCAGACGTCGTGCTCGAGCGGCGCCACGTTGAGATCGCCGACCAGGATGGCGCGCTGGCCGCGCGCGGGCTTTAAAGCCGGATGCGCGCGCATCTCGTCGAGAAACGAGAGCTTGTGCGCGAATTTCGGATTGATCTCGGGATCGGGCTCGTCGCCGCCGGCCGGCACGTAGAAATTATGCAGCGTGATCGGATCGCGTAAATTCGCGCGCTCGCCCAGCACCACCGAGACATGGCGGCAATCGGTCTTGCCGCAGAAATTCTGCATGTCGCTTGCCTCGAACGGCAGGCGCGAGAGCACGGCGACGCCGTGATAGCCCTTCTGGCCATAGAGCGCGGCATGCTCGTAGCCGAGGCGCTTGAAGCGCTTGAGCGGAAAAGCCTCGTCCGGGCACTTGGTCTCCTGCAGGCACAGCACGTCGGGGCGGACGGCTTTGAGAAACTTGGCGACCAGATCGATGCGCAGGCGGACCGAGTTGATGTTCCAGGTGGTGATCTTGAGGGGCATGGCTGACAACATAGTCATCTGTCATGCCCCGCGAAAGCGGAATTTTCCATGCGTCATGGCCGGGCTTGTCCCGGCCATCCACGTCTTACTGCATTGCTCCACCGCAAAAACTGGATGCCCGGCACAAGGCATGTGCTCGGGCCGGCGAAGCGGAACCCGGTTGGCCGGCGTGCGCACTGGTCGTCCGATGCCGCCGAGACCGCGCCGGGAATCAGCGCGAGCGCGATTGCAGCGAATAGACCCGGCCAAAGTGATCGAATTTCAGGCCCATACATGGCCGCCGATCTGCGAAACTGGAACTCAACTTAGTCATCGGACTTGCCGCGCGAAAGCGGGGCATCCAGTATCCGCAAACTGTTCGAGCGATTCCGGATCGCCGCTTCCGGAGGCTGCAAGATCGTCATCCGCTGATGCCGCGCGAAAGCGGGGCATCCAGTATCCACAAATTGTTCAGTGATTACTGGATCGCCCGCTTTCGCGGGCGATGACAATCGTCAGTTATGATAATTCGTATAGTCGATGTGGAACATGCCGGGATCCGGCCGCTTGCTGGTGTCGAGATTGTACACCGCCACCGTGGTGTCGAAGCCCTGCGGATCGGTGACCGTCCACTGCTTGAGCGCCATGTCCTTGGCGCTGAACATGATCATCAGCCGGCTGGTGCCGACAATGCCATTCTTTTCCTCCACCACCGCGGTGATGAAGACGTCGTCGGCATAGACCGCGACCAAATTGGTGTCCTTCATCAGGTCGACGTGGTCGGAGAGCAGGAAGCGCAGCGGCGTCTGCGACAGCGGATAGACGTCCTGCGTGGCGAGGCGCCGGTCGCGCACCACCACGGTCTCGCCGTCGGCGACGATGTCGATCGGGCTGGGCGCATCGTAGTCGAAGCGCACTTTGCCGGGCTTCTGGATGTAGAATTCGCCTTGCGTGCGCTGGCCGCTCGGCCCGACCTGCACGAAATTGCCCGACAGCACCTGAGTGCCGGAGAGATAATTGTTGATGCGGTCGATGATGGCGCGCTGCTCGGGCTTGAGCGTGGTGTTGGCGCCGGACATGCCGAGCAGGGCGGCGAAAGGATTGGAGATCGGGTTGGGCGGCTGCGCTTGCGGCTGTGCTTCGGCGCGGACAGCGGGTTGGGCGGGCGGAGCCTGGGCCGCGGGCCTGTTGGCGATCGTGCCGGTGACGGCCGGGTTGGGACGCGGCTTCGGCAGCGGCACGGTCTGGGCGAGAGCCGGCGCGGCGGCCAGGCAGGCCAGCATCGCGGTCATCGCCGCCATGCGGGCGCCGCGCGCCTTGATGTGTTCCGCCATTTCGCTCTCCGCCTCGCGTCCCCTGTCGGGTTCCACAACCATAGAGGACTGTGTGGCTATTTCGCGGCCCCAACGTTCCGCTTAATCGCGAATGACACGATTCTCAAGTGCGATCAACGCGACTGAACGATCAGAAGCGCTCGGGCTCTTCGGGAATGAGGATTTCGCGTTTTCCGGCGTGGTTGGGCTGGCCGATGACGCCTTCCTGCTCCATGCGCTCCATGAGGGTGGCGGCGCGGTTGTAGCCGATCTGCAGCCGGCGCTGGATGTAAGAGGTGGAGGCCTTGCGGTCGCGCTTCACCACGGCGACGGCCTGGCTGTAAAGATCGCCGCCTTCGGCCAGGCCCATGCCGGTTGCGTCGAATACGGCGCCGTCCTCGCCGTCCTCCTCGTCGTCCGCCGTGACTTCGTCGAGATATTCCGGCTGGCCTTGCGACTTGAGATGGCGAACGACCTTCTCGACCTCGTCGTCCGACACGAACGGCCCGTGCACGCGGCTGATGCGGCCGCCGCCGGCCATGTAGAGCATGTCGCCCTGGCCGAGCAGTTGCTCGGCGCCCTGCTCGCCGAGAATCGTGCGGCTGTCGATCTTGGAGGTGACCTGGAACGAGATGCGGGTCGGGAAATTGGCCTTGATGGTGCCGGTGATGACGTCGACCGAGGGCCGTTGCGTCGCCAGGATGACGTGGATGCCGGCGGCGCGCGCCATTTGCGCCAGGCGCTGGATGGCGCCTTCGATGTCCTTGCCGGCGACCATCATCAGGTCGGCCATCTCGTCCACCACCACCACCACGAAGGGCAGCGGCTCGAGCTCGAGCTCCTCCTTCTCGTAGATCGCCTCGCCGGTTTCCTTGTCGTAGCCGGTGTGGACCGTGCGCGTGAGCTGCTCGCCATTGGCCTTGGCTTCGGCGAGGCGCGCATTGTAGCCCTCGATGTTGCGCACGCCGAGCTTCGACATTTTCTTGTAGCGCTCTTCCATCTCGCGCACCGCCCATTTCAGCGCGACCACCGCCTTCTTCGGATCGGTGACCACGGGCGTGAGCAGATGCGGAATGCCGTCATAGACCGAGAGTTCGAGCATCTTGGGGTCGACCATGATCAGCCGGCACTGGTCCGGGCGCAGGCGATAGACCAGCGACAGGATCATGGTGTTGATGGCGACCGACTTGCCGGAGCCGGTGGTGCCGGCGATCAGCAGATGCGGCATGCGCGACAGGTCGACGATCACGCTCTCGCCGCCGATGGTCTTGCCGAGGCAGAGCGGCAGCTTGGCGGCGCTTTCGTTGTAGTCGCGGCCGGTGAGCAGCTCGCGCAGATAGACCTTCTCGCGCGTCGGGATTGGGCAATTCGATGCCGATGGCGTTGCGGCCGGAGACGACAGCGACGCGCGCCGACACCGCGCTCATCGAGCGCGCGATGTCGTCGGAAAGCCCGATCACGCGCGACGACTTGATGCCGGGCGCCGGCTCCAGCTCGTACAACGTGACCACCGGGCCGGGATGCGCCTTGATGATCTCGCCGCGCACGCCGAAATCGCCGAGCACGCTTTCGAGCGCGGCGGCGTTGGTATCGAGCAGCTCCTTCGACAGCGTGGTGCGCTCGGAGGCGCGCGGCGCCGCCAGCAAATTGAGCGAGGGCAACTGATAACCGTGGGCCGAGCGGCGCAGCGCGCGCGCGGCGCGACACGGCGGCGCGGCATCGCCGGCGCGTCGTCGACTTCGTCGTCGTCGTAGGCCGGCTCGGCGGCGAGGCGCGGCGCCGCAACGCGGCCGAGGCCGTCGAAGCGCGGCTCCATGCGGGCGCCGGCCGGTATTGCGGCGGGCAACGGCGTGCGCGGCGCTAGCGCGGAACAGCCGGCCGGCGCGCGCCTTCCAGCTCAGCAGCGCGTGCGCGATCATGCCGAGCCAGGCGGAGGCGCGGTCGTCGTCGCCGTCGTCCTCGGCCGCGTCGTCTTCGACCTGCGTGGCGGTTGTTTTGGCGTCGGAGCGCGGCCAGCGCAGGCCGATTGCGACCGCGAGCGCCGACAGCGTGGCGATGCCGAGCACGATCGAAACCGCGGCCAGCAGCAAACCCGACAGCGGCGCGCCCAGGACCAGCGCCGGCGCTTGCAGCAGCGCGTCGCCGAACACGCCGCCGAGCCCGGTCGGCAGCGGCCAGGAGCCGATGCGCGGCAACGTCGAGACGAAGGCGGCGGCCAGCAAAGTGGCGAGCACCCACACGAGGCCGCGCCATTTCTCGCCGATCGGCTTATGCGCCAAGAGTCGCCAGCCGAACAGCGCTTCCGGCGCCAGCAGCAGAATGGCGGCCAGCCCCAAAAGCTGCATGGCGAGATCGGAGAAGATGGCGCCGGGGAAGCCGAGCAGATTGTGGATCGGCTTTTGCGTGGCGTGGCTGAGCGAGGGGTCCTGCACCGACCAGGTGGCGAGCGCGATGGCGCCGAGCAGCGCCAGCGTGAGCAGCGCCAGGCCGGCGAATTCGCGCACGCGCCGCCGCACGATGTCGCGGAAGTGCTCCGAGACGAAAGCGACGATGTCGAGACTGCGATCGGCTGCCGGCATGGTCCTACCTCAGCATCGTGACGAGGCGATGCAGCGCTTCGGCGGTGGCCGCCTTGTCCTGCACCATGGCGACGCGGATATAGTCCGCGCCGGGATTTGAACCGTCGGCCTGTTCGCGCGCGAGATAACGACCGGGCACCACGCGCACGCCGGCCTCCGCCCACAGCCGCTTGGTGACGCTTTCGCTGCCGCCGTATTTCGCCACGTCGAGCCAGAGGAAGAAGCCGCCGGCCGGCCGCTGATAGCCGTAGCGGTGGCCGACGATCTCGTCGGCGAGATCGAACTTGGCGGAATAGAGCCTGCGGTTTTCCTCGACATGGGCCTCGTCGCCATAAGCGGCGATGGCGACGTGCTGCGCCGGCGTCGGCACCTGCGGCGCCGCCACGTTGCGCAATTCGAGGAAGGCGCTGAGGAAACGGCGGTCGCCGGCGGCAAAGCCGACGCGCAGGCCGGGCAGGTTCGAGCGCTTCGACAGCGAGTGAAACACCACGACGTTGGCGAAGTCGGGCCCGGCGGCTTCCAGCATGCCGGGCGGCGCGTTGCTTGCTGTAGATCTCGCAATAGCATTCGTCGGCGAAGATGAGGAAGCCGTGGCGGCGGGCGAGGCTGCCGAGCGTCTCGAGATAGCTGCGATCCGCCACCGCGCCTTGCGGATTGGACGGCGAGGCGAGGTAGCAGGCGACGGTGCGCGCCAGCAGCGCCTCGTCGAGCGCGGCGAGATCGGGCAGGAAGTGGGTCGCGCGCGTTGCCGGCAGGTAGACCGGCTCGCAACCTGCGGCCAAGGCGCCGGCCGCGTAAGCCGCGTAGAACGGGTTGGGGATCAGCACCGCGGGCAAAGCTCCAGACTTGCCGGCGCGCGGGGAGACCCAGCGCTTGGCGGCGATGGCGGCGAGAAACAGGCCCTCGCGCGTGCCGTTGAGCACCAAGACTTCGCTGTCGGGATCGAGCGCGCGCGGCAGCGCGTAGCGGCGGCCGAGCCAGGCCGCGACCGCGCGGCGGAATTCCTCGATGCCCTTGTTGGCCGGATAGCGGCCGAAGTCATCCAAGTGCGCGGCCAGCACCGGGCCGACAAAAGCGGGAATCGCGTGCTGCGGCTCGCCGACCGAGAGATTGATGGCGGGCTTGCCGGGCGCGATGCCGGCGATCAGCTCGGTCAGCCGCACGAAAGGCGAGCGGCTATCGACCGCCGGAGCAGTGGGAGGGGAAGGCTCGCGCTGGGCGGTCATCATGGGCATTGGCGACGTGCGAGATCAGCCCGCGACACAAGGGCTTGAGCACAATAAAGAGAGTGAGGTTAAGACCCCGTTAACCAATGGCGGCCGGCCGCGCCGGGAAGCGCCGATAAGACGCCTATAAAAAGAGAGAGGCCCCCGGCTCTTGCGAACCGGGGCCCCGACGGAAGGGACAGTGCCGGGTTTCCGCCCCTACCGCTAGCCAGTAAGCCTTACTGGATCACCTCGCCATGCAGCGCGAGATCGAGACCTTCGCGCTCCACTTCGGGCGATACGCGCAGGCCGATGATCGCGTCGAGGATCTTCAGGATGATCAGCGAGACGATGGCGTCGTAGACGAACACGATCACGATGCCTTCGATCTGGTTGATGACCTGGTGCGCGTTGCCTTCGATCAGGCCGGGGGTGCCGCCGTATTGCTCGATGGCGAACACGCCGGTGAGCAGCGCGCCGACGATGCCGCCGACCGCGTGCACGCCGAAGGCGTCAAGCGCGTCGTCGACACCGAGACATGCGCTTGAGGCCGGTGACGCCCCAGTAGCAGAACACGCCGGCGGCGACGCCGATGACCATCGAGCCGACCGGGCCGACGAAGCCGGACGCCGGAGTGATGGCGACGAGGCCGGCGACGGCGCCGGAGCAGATGCCGATGACCGTCGGCTTGCCGCGGATAGCCCATTCCACCAGCATCCAGGTGAAGGCGGCGACCGCGGTGGCGATCTGCGTCACGGTCATCGCCATGCCCGCCTGCATGCCCGCGGTGACGGCCGAACCGGCGTTGAAGCCGAACCAGCCGACCCACAGCAACGAGGCGCCGATCAGGGTCAGCACCATGTTGTGGCCGGGGCCGCTATCCTTGCGCTTGCCGAGGCAGATCGCGCACATCAAGCCGGCAACGCCAGCATTGATATGCACGACGGTGCCGCCGGCGAAGTCGAGCACCTTGACGATAGCGTCGGAATTGCCGGAGGACAGCATGCCATCCGATCCCCACACCCAGTGCGCGATCGGCGCGTAGACGAAGATCGACCACAGGCCGATGAACCACAGCATCGCGGAGAACTTCATGCGCTCCGCGAAGGCGCCCGCGATCAGCGCAGGCGTGATGATCGCGAAGGTCATCTGGAAGCACATGTACACCGTCTCGGGGATGGTCGCGGCGAGCGGATTGGGATTGCCGGTGCCCTTGGCGACGTCGCTCAAGATGCCTTGCAGGAACGCGCGACTGAGCCCGCCGATGTAGGGCGTGCCGGGCGTGAACGCCAAGCTGTAGGTTACAATCGCATAGACGATCGTCACCAGACATGTGACGGCGAAGCTCGTCATCACGGTGTCGCCCACGTTCTTCTTGCGCACCATGCCGCCATAGAACAGGGCGAGGCCCGGGATGGTCATCATGAGCACCAGCGCCATCGAGGTGAGCATCCAGGCGGTGTCGCCCGAATTGGGCGTGCAGTTGGTGAGCACGGCCTTTTTGGGATCGGGATCGTTGGCACAAGCCGGCGGCGGCGCGGGCGGCGCAGCCGGAGCGGCGGCCGCGGCCGGTGCAGGCGTGGTTTGCGCGTAGGCGGTGCTATAGACCCCCACACTCAGAATGATGCCCAGCAGAACCCCGAAGGCGAGAGCCATAAGCCCCGCACGGGAGGATTTCTTCAACGTCATGGTCTACTCCTGTCCGTATTGTTTGCGGTGACTTACAGCGCAGCCGAGTCGGTCTCGCCGGTGCGGATGCGCACGGCGCTGTCCAGGCCGAAGACGAAGATTTTGCCGTCGCCGATCTGTCCGGTTTTCGCAGCGCCGGTGATGGCGCTGATGACCTTGTCGACCTGATTGGTGTCGACTGCGACTTCCACCTTGATCTTCGGCAGGAAGCTGACCGCGTATTCGGCCCCACGGTAGATTTCCGTGTGACCCTTTTGACGCCCGTATCCTTTGACCTCGGTAACAGTCAGTCCTTGCACCCCGATTGAGGTCAGAGCGTCACGGACCTCGTCGAGTTTGAAAGGCTTGATTATGGCCATGACGATTTTCATGGATTCGATCCCCGCTTGGCCCGTTTTGGATCATTACGCAGTGCGGGCGGGTTCACTGAGCCCTCGCCCGCAAAGCTTGCTTCGCAGGCATGGCCATCGAGAGAGAATCAAACGCCGTGCCAGTTGTCCGGCGCAGCGCTAGCGAGTTGATTCGGTTGGTGGATTCGTCATGGACCGAATCCGGGCCGCAGACCGCCGCGGGCCGCCGCCCAAAGACAGGTCAGGGTTTGGCGGCTCTGCACAAAAATTAGACAGCGATTCCGGCGCGAAAAGCCGCGCCTTTGGGCATGGCTTTTCGCGCACCGGCGGCCGGCGCGGCGGGCCGCGCTATTGCAGCGCCTCGCCGTGCTGGCTGACGTCGAGGCCCATCACTTCGTCCTCATGGCGCACGCGCAACGGCACCATGAATTCGATCACCTTGAGGATGATGAAGGTGAGGATGCCCGACCACAGGATGGTGACGCCGATGCCGTAGAGCTGCGCCAGCATTTGGTGCGGATTGCCTTCGAGCAGGCCATGGATGCCGCCGGGCAATTGCGGGCTGGCCGACAATGCGCCGACCGCGAACACGCCGGCCAGCAGCGTGCCGGTGAAGCCGCCGATGCCGTGCACGCCGAACACGTCGAGCGAGTTGTCGTAGCGGCATTGGTGCTTGAGCCAGGTGCAGGCCCAGAAGCAGACGGTGCCGGCGATGACGCCGATCAGCACCGCCTGCATCGGCAGCACGAAGCCGGAGGCCGGCGTGATGGTGCCGAGGCCCGCCACCGCGCCCGAGATCATGCCGAGCACCGAAGGCTTGCCGCGCGTCCACCATTCCAGCGCCATCCATGTAATGGCGCCGGCGCTGGCGGCGAGATGGGTCGCGACGATCGCGAAGACCGCGCGCGAATTGGCGCCCAATGCCGAGCCGCCGTTGAAGCCGAACCAGCCGACCCACAACAGCCCGGTGCCGATCACCGCCAGCGTGAGATCGTGCGGCGCCAGATTCTCGCTGCCGTAACCGCGCCGCATGCCGACGATATAGGCCGCGGTCAATCCGGCGACGCCGGCATTGAGATGCACCACGGTGCCGCCGGCGAAATCGATCAGCCCGTAGCTGCCGAGAAAGCCGCCGCCCCAGACCCAATGCGCGATCGGTACATAGACCAGCATCAGCCAAAGCGCGCAGAACATGAGATAAGCCGAGAAGCGCAGACGATCGGCAACCGAGCCGGCGACCAGCGCCACCGTGATGATGGCGAAGGTCATCTGGTAGATCATGAACAGCGCTTCCGGGATCGTCTTGGCCCAGGGCGAAATCGAGTCGGGCCCCATGCCGTGCAGGAAGACGCGGTCGAGCGTGCCGATCACCGCGCCGTCGCCGGTGAAGGCGAGCGAGTAGCCGACAAAGGCCCACAGGATGGAAACCAGAAAGGTGGCGCCGAGCGATTGCGCCATGGTGGCGAGCACGTTCTTTTTGCGCACCATGCCGGCATAGAACAGCGCCAGGCCCGGGATCGTCATCATCAGCACCAGGCCGGTGGCGCCGATCATCCAGGCGGTGTCGGCGGCGTCGATCTTGCCGGCAGTGTCGGTCATTTGCGCGAAGGCCGGCGTTGCGGCGAACATCGCGGCTGCGGCAATCGCGAAGACTTGTTTCCCCAGTCGCATTTTCTTTTCCCCCGAAATTGAATTTGATTGGAATGTTCTCGCTTCGCTTCCGCTCATTCCCGCGCAAGCTGGAATCCAGGTCTTCGCTGGGTCCCCGCCTTCGCGGGGACGAGTGGATCGGGACCTAGAGCGCGCCGGTATCGGTTTCGCCGGTGCGGATGCGCATGGCGTGCTCGAGCGGCGTGACGAAGATCTTGCCGTCGCCGATCTGGCCGGTCTTGGCGGCGGCGGCGACGGCCTCCATCACCTGATCGAGCTGCTCGCTGGCGATGGCGACCTCGATGCGCACCTTGGGCAGGAAATTCACGGCGTATTCGGCGCCGCGATAAATCTCCATGTGACCCTTCTGCCGCCCATAACCTTTGACCTCGGTCACGGTCATGCCGTGGACCCCGATGCGTGTGAGGGCGTCGCGCACTTCGTCGAGTTTGAACGGCTTGATGACCGCAATGACCAGCTTCATGGCTTCCTTCCCGGCATTGGCAAATGGCAGCGAAAACCCGCCCCGGCGCATGCCGAAACGGGCCCATCTGCACAGGCTATCGACAGACGGCCCAAAGATTAAGCGGCTTTATTGCCGCGCCCACAGGCAAGCGCCGCCGGATCGGGCATTTTGGGACAGCGATGCTGCCCTATCGCTCTTGCGCCGGGCCTGCCAGGCCGTGCGCGGCGATCAACCGCGGCAGTGCGGCGCGGGCCTGACGCGGCGTCATGCCGGGCTCGATGTGGGGGTCGTAGAGCAGGGTCAGCAGCGCGCGGTCATAGACCGTCAGGTAGCCCACCATGCGTTTCTGGTTGAGCGTGGTCCATCGATTGTGCTGGTCGTGGTTGGACAGGCCGAAGGCGTGCAGCAGCTCGTGATAGGCACAGTCGAGGAACACCTCGTCGCCCTTGTCCACGATGATGAAGCTGACCGAGCGCAGGATGTCGCCCTCGGTGCTCGATTTCACGCTGGTCATGCATTGCGGATTGGTGCGCCGGATGAAAGTCCGCGCGACCTTGGCGCCGAAGGCTGCGTGCAGCGCCGAGCGAAAATCCTTTTCGTCGATCAGGCGCACTTCGATGTCGGCGGGCTGCGTCGCCGTCACGGTCAGCCGCAGATTGGGGACCTTGCCGGCATATTCCTCGAGCACGCGCTGCATGGCCGCCGCGCGGTCGACGCTGCCGCTCAAGATCACGCGCGCCTGGATCGGATGATCAAAGCGGCGGATGCCGCGCGGCTTTACGCCGATGCGCAGATCGGAGCCGAAGGCGAGCGCGAGAAAGCCGCGCATCAGCTCAGCGGTGGAGAAGCGCGTGTATTCGGCCGGCGCGCCTTCGAAGGCGCCAAGCGGCGCCGGCCGTTTGCCGGAGGCGGCGAAGGCGCCGACGCGTGACGGCAGCAATCGCTCATCGCGAAGCGGAATCTGACCAAATCGCAGCGCAACAGAGTCGCTTCAGGCGTCATCGCCAATGCAGTTCACGGCTGCATTCGCGCCGCTTGCGCACCAGGCCTTCCTGGGCGACCGAAGCGACCAGCGTGCCGTCGCGGGTGAAGATAAGTCCGCGCGAGAAGCCGCGCGAGCCGTAGCAGATTGGGCGAATCCTGGGCGTACAGCAGCCAGTCGTCGGCGCGGAACGGCCGGTGCAGCCACAACGCGTGATCGAGGCTGGCGGCCATGAATTCCTTCTCGAACAATGTGCGCCCGTGCGGGGCAAGCGCGGCGTCGAGCAGCGTCATGTCGGAGGCATAGGCCAGCACGCATTGATGGATCGCGAGATCGTCGGGCAGCCGGCCGGTGGTGCGGATCCAGATGTGGAAGCGCCCGTCGGGGACTTTCTTGCCGCCATAGCGTTCGAACTCGACCGGGCGCAGTTCGATCGGCCGCTCGCGCTCGTAATAGCGCCGCACCGGATCGGGCATGGTCGGCAGCATATTCTTCCGCATTTCCATTTCGTTCGGCAGATCTTCCGGCGGCGGCACGACCGGCATCTTGGCCTGATGTTCGAGGCCCGGCTCGTCGGTATGAAACGACACCTGCATGGAGAAGATCGGATTGCCGTGCTGGCGCGCGCTGACGCGCCGGGTGGTGAAGCTCTTGCCGTCTCGGATGCGATCCACGTCGTAGATGATCGGCACCTTGGGATCGCCGGGCAGGAGAAAGTAAGCGTGCATGGAATGTGGCGGGCGGCTGGCATCGACGGTGCGCACCGCGGCAACCAGCGCCTGGCCGATCACCTGGCCGCCGAACACGCGCTGCCAGCCGGCCTGCGGCGAGCGGCCGCGGAACAGGTTCACCTCGAGCGTCTCGAGGTCGAGAAGATCGAGCAGATCCTGGACGGCGGAGGACATGGGGGCGCGTGTGTGGGCGGGGCTTTGTTGCGGGCGCCGCCAATGACGCTTGGGCGCCGCACGAAGTCAAGGCGCGTCCGGCGGCGTCGCGTCGCTTGTCAAACGACGCGGGCGGCAGACTGTCTGCCGCCCGTGGTTCACTGGCGCGCCGGAATTTCTCGTCGCTACATCGCGAAATACGCGGCCACGACGATCACGACGGCGGCGACGGCCAGCCAGATTATGGCTTGGGTCATGCTGCCTTGGTCGTCGGTACTTGTTTGGGTGGTCATGGGATTCGCCCTCCTTGGCAGGGGACGACGGGGCCGGACCTTCCGGTCCTAGCGCGTCTCCTATGTGTTAGACTTTCGTCTCATACGACGGCCATTCTTTTGATCTAGATCAAAATGCCGCGAACAATGGCACAAGTGCCTGACTCGACTAGGATAGCGGCTCCGGAGTTTCGCATGACGCAGAGCGAACGGCGCGAGGTGGTGATCGGCGGGGCGGGCTTTGCCGGCCTGGCGCTTGCCATCGCGCTGCGCCAGGCGCTGGGCGAGGCCTTTACCGTGACGGTCGCCGATCCCGCGCTCGGCAACACGCCATCGAAGGACCCGCGCGCCTCGGCGATCGCGGCCGCCGCGCGCCGCCTGTTCGAGGCGATCGAGGTCTGGGACGCGGTCGAGGGGCAGGCGCAGCCGATCCTCGACATGGTGGTGACGGATTCCAAGCTCGAGGACGCGGTGCGGCCGACCTTCCTGACCTTCGGCGGCGAGGTCGCGGAGGGCGAGCCGTTCGCGCACATGATCGAGAACAGACTGCTGGTCGACGCGCTGGTTAACAAGGCAAAAGAGCTCGGCATCGATCTGCGCGCGAGCGCGGTGACCGCTTTTGAAAACGGCCGCAATACGATCGACGTGACGCTCGCCGGCGGCGGCACGATTTCGGCGCGGCTTTTGGTCGGCGCCGACGGCGCGCGCTCGCAGATCCGCGAGCAGGCCGGCATCGCCAGCCACGGATGGAATTACGAACAGTCGGCCATCGTCTGCACGGTCGCGCACGAGCGCGACCATCAAGGCCGCGCCGAGGAGCATTTCCTGCCCGCCGGGCCGTTCGCCATTCTGCCGCTGCCGGGCAAACGCTCCTCGATCGTGTGGACCGAAAGCGCGCGCGAAGCCGAGCGCATCGTCGCGCTGCCCGATGACGAATTTCACGACGAGCTGGAGCAGCGCTTCGGCCTGCATCTCGGCGAGCTGAAGGTCATCGGTGCGCGCCGCGCTTTTCCGCTCGGGCTGTTCACCGCGCGCGCCTTCATCGGCGAGCGGCTGGCGCTGATCGGCGATGCCGCGCACATCATTCATCCGATCGCCGGGCAGGGCTTGAACATGGGCCTGCGCGACGTCGCCGCGCTGGCGGAAGCGGTGGCCGACGCCGCGCGGCTCGGCCTCGACATTGGCGCAGAGGATGTGCTCGAGCGCTATCAGCGCTGGCGGCGCTTCGACACCATGACCATGGGCGTCGCCACCGACGGCTTGAACCGGCTGTTCTCCAACCGCTCCGACGTGCTGCGCCTGGTGCGCGATATCGGCCTCGGCCTGGTCGAGCGCATGCCGCCGCTCAAGCACCTGTTCATCCGCGAGGCGGCGGGATTTACCGGCGACGTGCCGAAGCTGCTGCGCGGCGAGGCGTTGTAATCCCTCCCCCGCAGGGGGAGGGATACGAAAGATCAACTCAGCGGAATGCTGCCGACGTGATCCTGGAACGCTTTGCGCTTGGCGATCGCGTCGTACCAGCGGTCGAGATTGGGCGTGGCCGGGCGGCCGGGCACCAGCTGGCGGTAGCGGTAGCACATGACGCCGACCGGGATGTCGCCGTAGGAAAATGCCGGCCCGGCGACGAATGGCGTCTTGCCCAATTGTCCTTCGAGCATCTGCATGGCGGCGATGGTCTTGTCCTGCGAGGCCTTGATCGCGGCGGCGTCGCGCTTTTCCGGCAGCGTGCGGATCAGGCCCCAGAACGCCGGCGTGATCGCGGGGCCGAGCACCGACAATTGCCAATCCATCCACTGGCTGGCGAGCGCGCGCTGCTTCAAATCCTTCGGCTCCAGCACGCCCGCTCTGTCGTGCTTGCCGGCGAGATAGCGCACGATCGAATTGCTCTCCCACAGCAGGAAGCCGTCGTCTTCCTCCAGCGTCGGCACCAGGCCGTTCGGGTTCATCGCCAGGTATTTCGGCTCCTTGTTCATGCCGTACGTGCCGCCGATGTCGATGCGCTCGTGGTCGAGCTTGAGCTCGCCCACCGCCCACATCGCCTTCTGCACGTTGGACGAGGTGTTGCGGCCCCAGATTTTGATCATGCGTTTCTCCCTACGCTGTCATTCCTGCCGTCATGGCCGGGCTTCGTCCCGGCCATCCAGACATGCTTGCAGAGCCTAGCGAGGATCCCGGGACAGCCCGGGATGACGACGAATAGTGCGTCACTCCAGCCGCCGCGCTTCTTCCGGCAGCATGATCGGAATGCCGTCGCGGATCGGATAGGCGAGCTTGGCCTTGCGCGAGATCAGCTCCTGCTTGGCGGCGTCGTATTCCAGCGGGCCCTTGGTCAGCGGGCAGACCAGGATTTCCAGCAGCTTGGGATCGACGCTGCCGGCGGGGCGTTCGGCGGTGGGTTCGGACATGGACTGCTCCCGGCGAGTGCGGCGGAGTTATAGCACGGCGGCGGAGCGCCCGCGCTACTGCAACTGCGGCTCGCCCTCGGTGTTCTTCTTGGCGAGCTCGATCTCGGTGATGGCGACCAGGATTTCGGCGCGGCTCTTCAGATCCGGCGCCTCCAGCAGCGCCTGCTTCTCGGCCGGGCCATAGGGCGACATCATCGCCAGCGCGTTGACCAGCGCCTCGTTCGGCGCCTTTTCGATGCCCTCCCAGTCGGCCTGCAAATCGTTGGCCTTCATGAAGGCGGTCAGCGCGGCGAGCAGCGCCTCGCGGTCGACCGCGTTCTCGCCCTTGCGCGCGATGAAGTCGTCGGCGAACGGCGCGTAGGTGACGCGGCATTGCCGGTAGAGCGTCTTGACCGGCAATTCCTGCTCGATGCGAAAGCGCGCGACGCCGGTGAGCTCGAGCAGATAGCGGCCGTCGCCGCTCTCGGCCAGTTGGGTGATGCGGCCGACGCAGCCGACCTTGAACAGCGTGGGCTTTTCGGCGGAGCCGCTGTGCGCGACGTCGGGCTGGATCATGCCGATCAGCCGGTGGCCGTCGCGCAAGCAGTCGTCGATCATGGCGAGATAGCGCGGCTCGAAAATGTTGAGCGGCATCTGCCCGCGCGGCAGCAGCAGCGCGCCCGGCAGCGGGAACACCGGGATCACTTCGGGCAGATCGATCGGCCCGCGATAATGGGCGTTCATCGGCATGGTCGTTACTCCGCCCTCATCCTGAGGAGCCGCGAAGCGGCGTCTCGAAGGATGGGCGGCCATGCTTCGAGACGCGTCGCTGCGCGACGCTCCTCAGCATGACGAGCGTGCGCTACGAAAACAAAATCGTCGACAACCGCTTGCGGCCTTCCACCGCCGCGGGGTCGGCAAAGCCCCAGGCCTCGAAAAATTGCACCAGTTGCTTGCGTGCCGCGTCGTCGTTCCATTTGCGGTCGCGCTTGACGATCTCGAGCAGATGATTGGCGGCCTCGGCGCGCTTGCCGCCGGCATTCAAAGCGGTGGCGAGATCGAAGCGCGCCTGATGATCGAGCGGATTGGCGGCGACCTTCTGTTCGAGCTCGCCGACCGGTCCGACCGATTTGGCCTTCTCGGCGAGATCGACCGCCGCGCGCGCGGCCGCCACCGCTGCTTCGTTGAGTTTGGCTTCCGGCACCAGAGCGAGCGTCTTCTTGGCCTGCTCGATGTTGCCGGTCTCGACATAGCAGCGCGCAAGTCCTGCGAGCGCGGCCACGTTGCCGGAGTCCTGCGCGAGTAACTGCGCATAAATGTCGGCCGCGGCGGCGGCATCGCCGCCGGCCAACGCGGCGTCCGCCGTCTTCAGCAGGTCGGTATCTTCGCCGCCGATCTTTTCCTTGGTGAGCCGTTCGAGGAAGGCGAGCACCTGGCTTTCCGGCAACGCGCCCATGAAGCCGTCGGCCGGCTGGCCATTGACGAAAGCGATCACCGCGGGGATCGACTGGATGCCCATCTGACCCGGAACTTCCGGATGCTTGTCGATGTCCATCTTGGTGAGCTTGACCTTGCCCTTGGCCGCCTTCACCGCCTTTTCCAGGATCGGCGTGAGCTGCTTGCAGGGCCCGCACCAGGGCGCCCAGAAATCCACCAGCACCGGCTGGCGCTTGGATTCCTCGATCACGTCCTTCATGAAGCTTTGCGTGGTCACGTCCTTGACCACGTCGGCTGCCGCCGTCAATCCGCCGCCGTTTTGCAGCATTGTCCCTCGCTCGCGTGCCCCTATTTCAGGGTTCCTTGCTGGATTAAATGGGTCATCCGGGCGGCGGATGCAACCGGGTCAGGCGGCGCCGGGCGGGCGCGCCGAAACCCGCTCGATGCGGGGTATATGGCCCGTCGATTTAAGGAATTTGACCAGATCGCCGCGCGCAATCGACGTCGTCATGGTGTTGACCAGCGGATGGCAGTTGATGGTGTCGTGCTCCATCAGGGCGGCATCGAGCACCACGGTGACGCGGCCGTCCGCATCGTTGATGGCCCCGAACGGCGTCACCGCCCCCGGTTCCACGCCCAGGACCTCGCGCAGCAGGTCGCTTGAGCCGAAGGAAAACCGCCCATTGGCGCCGAGCAGCCGATGCAGGCCCTTGAGCTCGATTCCGGCGTCTTCCTCCGCCACCACCAGATAAAGCGCGTGCTTTTTGTCGCGCAGGAACAGGTTCTTGGTGTGGCCGCCCGGAATCTGGCCGCGCAAGGCGCGGCTTTGCTCGACGGTGAACAAAGGCGGGTGCTTGACGGTGCGATAGGCGATGCCGAGGGCTTGCAGGATGGCGAACAATTGATCGGGGGTTTTTGCCATTGGAGAAACATCCGGCCTGTCGCGGTGTTAGTATCACCACCAACACACGAGGTCGAAAATGATACGGATTTTATTGGCCGCGGCCGTGCTCGCCGGCGCCGCCGCGCTCGCGCCGCGCCCGGCGCAGGCTGCCGAGGCGCCCTGGTGCGCGGTTGTCGGCCTGGGCCCAGGCGACGTGTATTGGGACTGCCAATATCAGACGTTCGATGCCTGCCTTCCCAATATAATCGGTGGCAATCGGGGCTTCTGCAACGAGAACCCGAGATATACCGGAAAGCCCAAGCCGGCGCGGCGGGCGCGCCGCAAACGCCACGTCGACCCGAGCTGAAACTGCTGCTCCAGCGCATCCCGCGCCAGCATCTCGGTTAGCCAATGGGGATGAAGATGATGATGCGGATATTCCTCGCGGCGGCCGTCGTCAGCGGCGCCGCCGCATTCGATCTGCGCAACGTGCAGGCGCACGAGGCGCCCTGGTGCGCGGTGATCAATATTGGCAATGGCGACGTGTATTGGGACTGCCAATACGCCACCATCGAGGCCTGCGTGCCGAATGTGCTGGCCGGCAATCGCGGCTTTTGCAATGAAAACCCGGCCTATCACGGCCCGGTCGCGGCGCCGCGCAAGCATGCCGCCCGCCGCCGCCACCACGTCAATTGACGGAATCGGCCGGGCGGCCGCGCCGCGGTTGCTTTTGACCTTGGCTTTTGGCTATACGAACGGGCTTGTGGCTCTCTTGGCGGCCGGTATCGCGAAACTGCCGGTCAAACACTAACTATCTGCCGGATGCGGGTGTAGCTCAGGGGTAGAGCACGACCTTGCCAAGGTCGGGGTCGAGGGTTCGAATCCCTTCGCCCGCTCCAATTTTAAGCCAATGGTCCGCCGCGGTGGCCGTGGACTTGCGGCAAAACCCAGCGTTGACATCCTCATGAGCGAGCCGGCGACCGGACTGATCGCCGATATCGGCGCAACCAATACCAGGTTCGCCTTGGTGGAGGGCGGCGCCATCGTGCGCGCCCGCGCGTTCGCGAGCGACGACTTCGCCAGCCTCGCCGGCGCCATCGACGCCTATCTCGCCGCCGAGACGCCGCCGCGCCGCCCGAGCCGCGCCGTGCTGGCGGTGGCGGCGCCGGTGACCGGCGACCAGGTGACGCTGACCAATCATCCATGGACGTTTTCGATCGACGCGACGCGCCGGCATTTCGGCTTGGCCGAGTTGCGCGTCATCAACGATTTCGTCGCCAACGCGGTTGCCGTTCCGCATCTGACTGAACGCGACCGCGCGCAGATCGGCGGCGGCGCGGCCGTGGCCGGCGCGCCCATCGGGCTGATCGGGCCGGGCAGCGGGCTCGGCGTGAGCATGCTGATCCCGAACGGCGAAACCTTCATTCCGCTGCAAGGCGAAGGCGGCCATATCACCATGGCGCCGGCCGACGCGCGCGAGGCGGCGGTGCTCGATCGCATGCGGGCGCGCTTCGATCACGTCTCGGCCGAGCGCTTGCTGTCCGGGCCGGGGCTGGTCAATCTCTACAACGCGCTGTGCGAATTGGCGGGCGAGCCGGCGGCGCCGCTGACCGCCGCGCAGATCACCGATGCGGGCATTGAGCGCGACGATCCGCGCGCGCGCGAGGCCAGGGATATGTTCTGCGCCATGCTCGGCACTGTCGCCGGCAATCTGGCGCTGACCATCGGCGCGCACGGCGGCATCTATATCGCCGGCGGCATCGTGCCCAAGCTCGGGCAAGCCTTCGCGCAGTCGGGCTTCCGCGCGCGCTTCGAGGCCAAGGGCCGCTTCCATGGGTTCATGGCGGCGATCCCGACTTACGTCATCACGCATCCGGAGCCGGCGCTCTTGGGCGCGGCCAAGCTTTTGGCGCAATTGTGATACGTCAAATTGCGGTGGACTTGATGCGTTAGAAAGAGCCCATGTCCATCCGCAATCTCGACAAGATGTTCCGCCCGCAATCGATCGCGGTGATCGGCGCCTCCGACAAGCCGCATTCGGTCGGCTCGGCGCTGATGGCCAATTTGCTGCATGCCGATTTCAAGGGCCCGATCGTCCCCGTTAATCCGCACGACACCGCGGTGCACGGCATCATGGCCTATCCGGATGTCGCCAGCCTGCCGCTGACGCCGGATCTCGCCGTCATCGCGACGCCGCCCGATACGATTGCCGCGCTGGTCGGCGAGCTCGCCGGCCGCGGCACGCGCGCCGCCGTCATTCTCACCGCCGGATTTGCCGAAGGCGAGGCCAAGGTCGGCAAGGAGCGCGCCGCCGCGCTGCTCGCCGCCGCGCGGCCGCATCTGTTGCGCATCGTCGGGCCCAATTGTCTTGGGCTCGCCGTGCCCGGCATCGGGCTCGACGCCACCTTCGCGCCGGCCGCTATCCTGCCCGGCAACATCGCCTTCCTCACGCAATCCGGCGCCATGGCGACCACGGTGGTCGACTGGGCGCTGCCGCGCGGCATCGGCTTCTCGGCCGTCGTCTCCATGGGCGACATGGCCGACGTCGATTTCGGCGACCTGCTCGATTACTTCGCGCTCGACGAGGCGACGCAGGCGATCCTGATCTACGCCGAGGCCGTCACGCATGCGCGCAAGTTCATGTCGGCGGCGCGGCGGGCCGCGCGGATCAAGCCGGTGATCGTGGTCAAAGGCGGCCGCGCCGAGGAAGGCGCGCGCGCCGCCACCTCGCACACCGGCGCGCTGGCGGGCGCCGACGTCGTCTACGAAGCGGCGTTCCGGCGCGCCGGCATGCTGCGCGTCAACGAGGTCGAGGAACTGTTCGACGCCGCCACCACGCTTGCCCGCCGCTCGCCGCAGCGCGGCAACCGGCTCGCCATCGTCACCAATGGCGGCGGTGCCGGCGTCTTGGCGACCGACCGGCTGATCGAGGAGGGCGGGCGGCTTGCGCCGCTGAGCGGAGAGACAATCGCCAAGCTCGACGCCGTGCTGCCGGCGACCTGGAGCCACGCCAATCCGATCGACATCATCGGCGACGCGGATGCTGCGCGTTACGCCAAGGCGCTCACCATCGTGATGGATGACGAGGATATCGATGCGGCGGTGGTGCTCTATTGTCCGACCGCGGTCGCCTCCGCGCTCGACGCCGCCAAGGGGCTGACCAGCGTGCTCACCGGCGGCGCGCCGAAGAAGAATGTGTTCGCCTGCTGGATGGGCGATGCAAGCGTGGCGGAGGGGCGCGCGCAACTGGTGGCGGCGCAGGTGCCCGACTACGAGACGCCGGAACGCGCGGTGCGCGCCTTCATGTATCTGGTGCGCTACCGCCAGAGCCAGGAGCTGCTGCTGGAAACGCCGTCCGCCATCGCGGCAAGCCCGCAGGCCGCTACGGCCGAAGGCGCAAGCGATCGTGCGGCAGAGCCTTGCCGACGGGCGCGAATGGCTCGACGCCGGCGAGGTGGCGGCGTTGCTTGCCTGCTACGGCATTCCGTTCGCGCGCACGGAGACGGTGCAAGATGCCAAAGCCGCAGGCGAAGCCGCCGACCGCATCAAGGCGCCGGTGGCGCTGAAGATCCGCTCGCGCGACATCATCCACAAATCCGACGTCGGCGGCGTGGCGCTCAATCTTACCGGCGCGGCCGAGGTCGAAGCCGCCGCCAGCCGCATGGAGGACAAGGTCAGGCGCGCGTTGCCGAAGGCGCGGCGCGAGGGCTTCATCGTGCAGGAAATGGTGGTGCGGCCCGGCGCCTTCGAGCTGATCGCCGGCGTCACCGCCGATGCGACCTTCGGCCCGGTGATCCTGTTCGGGCAGGGCGGCACCGCGGTCGAGATCGTCGACGACAAGTCGCTCGAATTGCCGCCGCTCAACTCGGCGCTGGCGCGCGCGCAGATCGAGCGCACCCGCATCGCCGCGCTGCTGAAAGGCTACCGCGGCCGGCCGGCGGCCGATATCGACGGCGTCGTCAATGTGCTCATGCAGCTCAGCCAGATCGTCGCCGACCACGCCGAAATCACCGAGCTCGACATCAATCCGCTGCTCTGCGATTCGGCCGGGGTAATCGCGGTCGACGCGCGCATTCGCGTACACGCGGCGGCCGGCCCGGCGCAGGCGCGTCTTGCCATCCGGCCCTATCCCCAGCGCTTCGAGAGCGTGTTCAAGACGCGCGAAGGCGAGACTTACGCCGTGCGCCCGATCAAGCCGGAGGACGAGCCGGCGCTGCGCCGCTTCGCCGACGAGATCGACAACCGCGATCTCTGGCACAGCTTCTTCGTGCCGCTGCGCGCGCGCACGCACGAGACCGCCGCGCGCCTCTCCCAGATCGACTACGACCGCGAGATGACGCTGGTGGCCTGGGAGGGCGAGCGCGTGGCGGGGCTGGCGCGCGCGACCGCCGACCCCGACTTCGAGGCGGCCGAATGCGCGGTCATCATCCGCGCCGATCTGCGCGAGAAGGGCCTCGCCCGCGGGCTGCTGGAGGCGCTGATCGCCGCGATCGCGGCGCTCGGCGTGCGCCACGCGGTGATGCGCTTTCCCGCCGGGCAGGCGCGTATCGTCAATATCGCCGCCGAACTCGGCTTCGACATTGCGGCCGACGGCGCCGGGCTGCGCGCCGTCCGTGCCTTGAAAACTTCGTAAATACGGGGGTTTCCGGCCGGCGCGCGGTTACCATGCTGCAAAAACGCTTCGCTTGCGGGGTGTAGAATGCGAAAATGCGCCGCCGCCGCAACGCCAGGCGGCCGCTAGAGGGGTCGCCTTTGCATTCATACCGTGTCGCCGGGCTGGTGGTCGCAAGCGAGATCGAACTGCCCGGCGCCATTCCAACGCGCGAGGCGGGCGCTCCCGCCATCACGGTGCGCGCCGCGCCGGTGCCCGCCGTCTTGGAAGACGCCACCAAGCGGGGCGCCACCTGGCAGATCGCCGGCGACCGCTTCTTGTTTCACGTTCCGGGCGTGGCGCGCTTTCTGCTCAGCGGCGGGCGCGAGATTATTTTCGAGCCCGCGCCCGGCGTCGAGGCCGGCGACGTTGCGATTTTCCTGGTCGGAACGGTGTTCGGCATCCTGCTGCATCAGCGCGGAGAGATCGTGCTGCACGCCAGCGCCGTGCGCGTCGCCGGTAAGGCCGTGCTGTTCTGCGGAGCCTCGGGCTCGGGAAAATCGACGCTGGCCGCCGCGCTGGCGCAACGCGGCTTTCCGACGGTGTCGGACGATTTCTGCGCCGTCACGCTCACCGCCGGGGCCGCGCCGATGGTGCAGCCCGACGGCCGTCATCTCAAGCTGTGGGCGCAGGCGATCGAGAAGCTCGATCTCGCCGAGCGGCGCGGCGCGCCGGTGCGCAAACAGCTGGAGAAATTTTTCGTCGAGCCGTCGATCACGCTGGCCGAGCCGTTGCCGCTCGGCGCCGTCTACGCGCTGCGCGAGGCGCGGCCGCCGCACAAGCCCGGCATCGAGCGGCCCAACGTGGTGGACGCCGCGCTCATCCTGCGGCGCAACGCCTATCGTCCCTTGCTGGTCAACCGCATGGATCAGAAAGCGGACTACTTTCGTGCCGCCACCGCGATCGCCAATGCCGCGGGAATTTTCCACCTCACCCGCGCGCTCAATTTCGCCGCCATGCCCGAGGTCGTGGGCTGGCTCGAGCAGCACTGGCTGGATATCGGCCTGACGGAGAAGGCGGCGTGACGCGCACAATCTGGCTCGCCTCCTATCCGAAATCCGGCAACACCTGGTTGCGGATGTTGATCGCCAATTTGTCGGCCAAGGACGACACGCCGGTCGACATCAACGATCTGCCGGAACGCGGCGGCATCGCCAGCGCGCGCGGGCCGTTCGACTACCTCACCCTCATCGATTCCGGCCTGCTCACCCATGACGAGATCGACGCCTTGCGCCCGCGCGTCTACGAGGAGCTGGCGAGCGGCGCGCAAGACGACGAGTACGACGCCGTGGAAGCGCCGCCGCCGGTGCGCTTCGTCAAGGTGCACGACGCCTACACGCTGACGCCGACGGGCGAGCCGCTGCTGGCGGGCGCGCGCGGCGCCGACGGCGCCATCGTCATCGTGCGCGATCCGCGCGACGTGGCGCCCTCGCTCGCCAGCCACAGCGGCACGCAGCATCGACGAGGCCATCCGGTTCATGAACGACCGCGAGGCCGGCTTCTGCAGTACCAAGACCAACCGGCAGCACAATCAATTGCGGCAGCAGCTTCCGGGCTGGAGCGGGCACATCGCAAGCTGGCTCGACCAGACGCGATATTCCGGTGCATCTGATCCGCTACGAGGACATGCAGGCGGACACGGCCGCGCGTCTTGCGCCGCGCGCTGGACTTCGCGGGGCGGCCGGCGGGCGAGGCGGAGATCGCGCGCGCGGTGAAATTTGCGGATTTCGCGCAATTGCGGCAACAAGAGCAGGACAAGGGCTTTCGCGAGGCGCCGCGGCCGCACGCGCGGCGGAACCTTCTTCCGCCGCGGCGCAGGCCGGCGGCTGGCGCGAGGAGTTGACGGCCGAACAGGTGGCGCGCATCGAAGCCGAGCACGCGCCCATGATGCGGCGGCTGGGCTATGAACTGGTGTCGGGGCCGGCGCTGGCGCGCGCGGGTTAGGGGGCAAGCAAAATGGTGGTGCGCAAGCAAGGCGACTGGCTGGCCGCGAAAGTCGGCGACGAGCTGGTGATGATGAGCGCCGAGAAGGGCAATTACATCGGGCTCTCCGAGGTCGGCGCGCGCATCTGGGAGCTGATCGAAACGCCGCAGGAGGTCGACGCGGTCTGCGTGCGCCTGCAGGACGAGTACGAGGTCGCGCCGGAGACCTGCCGGGCCGAGGTGGAAACCTTCCTGAACGAACTGGTGAAGCATGGCGCCGTCGCGTTCGATCCGCCGGCCGCTGCGTAGGTTCGCGCAGGTCGGCCGCCGCCGCCGCGCGCTGGTGGTCGAGGCGGTGATCTACCTGCTGCTCGCCCGCTTGGGGCTGATCTTCGTTCCGTTTCCCAAACTCGCGCGCCGGCTCGGCGCCTTCGTGCCGCCGAGCGACCCGCGCGCCTTGGCCGCGCGCGCGCAAGGACCGCAGGCTGCGCTGGCGCAAGAGATCGGCTGGGCGGTGACGCGCTCGGCGCGTTACGTGCCGTTCAAGGCGGTGTGCCTGCCGCAGGCGATGGCCGCGCGCGTCATGCTCAAGCGGCGCGGCGTCGCCAGCGTGCTGCATTTCGGCGCGGCGAGGGGCGAGGACAAGCCGCTCGACGCGCATGCCTGGCTCGATGCCGCCGGCGTCGAGGTGACCGGCTATCCGGTGGCCAAGCAGTTCGCTGAGATTGCCTGCTTCGTGTGACGGCTAATACCCCGCCGCCAGCGCGCCGCGGGTGCGGGTGTCGGCGGCACCGATATAACCGTCGGCTGTGACTTCAATCGAATTCGCCGAAGTGTGCGGCGCGGTCGGCACGATGGTGTGGCCGCGCGCGCGAAGCGCATCGAGCACGGCGGCATCGAAGCCCGGCTCGACATAGGTCTGGTCCGGCATCCACTGGTTATGCAGGCGCGGCGCGCTCACGGCTTGCGCGATCGGCATGTGGAAGTCGATGACGTTGACGATCACCTGCAGCACCGCGGTGATGATGCGGCTGCCGCCGGGCGAGCCGGTGATCAGGAACGGCTTGCCGTCTTTGAGCACGATGGTCGGCGTCATCGACGACAGCGGCCGCTTGCCCGGCCCCGGCAGATTGGCGTTGAAGCCGACCAGGCCGTAGGCGTTGGCGGTGCCCGGCTTGGCGGTGAAGTCGTCGAGCTCGTTGTTGAGCAGCACGCCGGTGCCGTCGGCGACCAGACCGAGGCCGAAAGAGAAGTTGAGCGTGGTGGTGTTCGACACCGCGTTGCCGTCGCGGTCGATGACGGAAAAATGCGTGGTGTTCTTGCCCTCGCTGCCGACGGGCTGGCCGGGCCGGATATCGGCGGCCGGCGTCGCGCGCGCACCGATTTTGCCGCGCAACGCGGCGGCGTATTTTTTCGACGTCAGCCGCGCCAGCGGCATTGTCACGCTGGCCGGATCGCCCATGAAGACGGCGCGGTCGGCATAGGCGCGCTTCATCGCCTCGATCATGTCGTGCAGCGCGTCCGCGCGCGCGAGTTTGGCGAGGTTGAAGCCTTCCAGAACATTGAGCATCTCGATCAGCGCCACCCCGCCGGAGGAGGGCGGCGGCATGGAGACGATGTCGGTGCCGCGATAGCTGCCGCGCATGACCGGCCGCTCCACGGCGCGGTAGTTTTTCAGATCGTCCGCCGTCATGATGCCGCCGGCCTTGACGACCGCATTGGCGATCTTTTCCGCGATCGGGCCTTTGTAAAAGGCGCGCGGTCCGCCGCGCGCGATAACGTCGAGCGTGACGGCAAGATCGGCCTGAACCAGACTCTGGCCGGGCTCCATCACGGCGCCGTCGCTATTGAAGAAAATCGATTTGGTCGAAGGCCAGCGGGATAGCCGCGTCTGCGCCTGCGACAGCGAATCGGCGGTGTCGTCGACGAGGTCGATTCCATCGCGCGCCAGCTTGATTGCCGGCGCGATCAGCTCGGCGAGCGAGAACTTGCCGGAGCCGTATTTCGCATGCGCCAGCGCGAGGCCGGCGACGGTGCCGGGCACGCCCACCGCCAAGGCGGAGTCGCGCGACTTCGCGGCATCGGGATTGCCGAAGACATCGAGAAACATGCCGGGTGTGGCCGCGGCCGGCGCGGTCTCGCGATAGTCGATGGCCACGTCGCGCTTTTCCTGGGCGAGATGAATGACCATGAAGCCGCCGCCGCCGAGATTGCCGGCGCGCGGATAGGTGACCGCGAGCGCAAAGCCCGTCGCCACCGCAGCATCGACCGCATTGCCGCCGCGGGCGAGGATGTCGACACCGATGCGGGCGGCACGGCGCTCCTGCGCCACCACCATGCCGTTGTGCGCGAGGATGCCTTGCGCCGGCGCAATCGCCGGCACGCTGCGCGTACGGCGCGACCTGGGCGTAGCGCGAGGGCGCAAATGAAACTGTTGCGAAGGCGAAGAGGCTCATAATTTCTCTGTCATGCCCGGCCTTGGGCCGGGCATCCACGACTTCTTAGAGGGCCAAGTTAAAGGCGTGGATGGCCGGGACAGCCCGGCCATGACGGGGATGCGAAATAGCTTACCGCGCCTGCTCGTGATAGGCCGCGTTCGGCCGCATGTCGGTCGCGCTCGCCACGCGGTTCGACATGTTGAAGAAGCCGGCCACGCTCGAAATATCCCAGATGTCGCGGTCGGAAAATCCGGCGCGGCGCAGGCGCTCGCGGTCGGCTTCCTCCACGCTCCAGGGCGAGGCGGTGAGCTTGACGGCGAAGTCGAGCATCGCGCGCTGGCGGCGGTTGAGGCGGGCGACGCGGTAATTCATCACGATGTGCTCGCCGAGCAGCGGATTGCCGGAATATTGCCGCACCGCCGCGCCATGCGCGGTCAGGCAGTAATAGCAGCGGTTCTGCGACGACACCGCGACCGCGATCATCTCGCGCTCAAGCTTGGTGAGTCCGCTGTCGCCCAGCATCAGGTCGTTGTAGAAGGCGACGAAGGTTTCGAGCTTGGCATTGTCGAAGGCATAGGCCAGCAGCACGTTCGGCACGAAACCAAGCTTGTCCTGGCATTTCTTGAAATAGGCCGTCATGGCGGGCGAAAGCTTGCCCGGCGCCAGATTAAGCGCGATCACCGGCACGTCGTCGGCCACCGCCGGCGCCGGCTTGAGCGGGAACGGCTTGACGCCCGCCGGCTTGAGCGCGGGCTTGGCCGCGACCGGCTTCAAAACGGGCGCTTTGCCGGCCGGTTTGGACGACACGGCGGCCTTGCCGCCCTTGATGGCGCGCAGCGCCAGCTTGCTCCGGATCGTTGCCGCCTTGCCGGCGGCCTTGACTGATTTACTGGCCTTGGCCATGTCCCCGCGTTCCTTGTCCATCCTCGTCCAAGGCGCAAGATTACAATGTTCTGGCGCTCCGCGATACACCAAGCGCGCCCGCTTTCGCCTTTTCTTTCAGCGCCTTAAGCCGGCGGGCCAGGACATCTGCAAGCCTTGTCGCTGCGCCGGTCACCAAATGATGCGGTGCTCTCGACGGGCCGTCGCGGAAGGTGAAAACTCCCGTTCAGCCGCGATTGATTCCCCCAAAAAAGGCGCGCAGACGACATGGCCGTTGAGCTGCCCGGCAGCGAGGAAGAAGGCGCCGCGCGCGCCGCGATCGCGCAGGCCGCAGCCGCGCTCGCCGAGCGCCGCAACGACGTGCCGGCAACCTTTATCGCCCAGCTCTTTGCCCGCGCGGTGCCCGAGGACGTGGTGCGTTACGCCGCCGCCGATCTCGCCGCGCTCGCCGAGCGGGCCTACGATTTCCTGCGCGAGCGGCCGGCGGGCGCTGCAAAAATCAGCTGCGAGACGCTCAAGCTCGCGGCCTCGCACAAGTCGATCTCGGTGATCGAGATCGCCAATGACGACATGCCGTTCCTGCTCGATTCGGTGATGGGCGAACTCGCCGATCGCAAGCTCGCGGTGCGGCTGGTGGCGCATCCGGTGTTCGGCGTGCAGCGTCAGGGCGCAAAGCTGGTCGCGCTCGGCGCGGCCGATGCCGCCGACAGCGCGCGCGAGAGCTTCATCCATGTCCACATCGATCCGATCGAGGAGGAGGCCGCGCGCGCCGACATCGTGCGCGCCCTGCAGGCCGTGCTCGCCGACGTGCGGCTGGCGGTGCAGGACTGGCGGGCGATGCTGGAGCGGATCAACGGCGTCATCGCCGATCTGCAAACCAATCCGCCGCCGCTGCCGGTGGACGAGATCGCCGAAGCGATCCAGTTCCTGCAATGGCTGGCGGCCGACAATTTCACCTTCCTCGGCGTGCGCGATTACCGCTTCGACGGCCACGCGCTCAAGCCCGATTTCGACAGCGCGCTCGGCATCATGCGCGACCGCCATGTCAAGGTGCTCAAGCGCGGCGACGAGCTGCTTGGAATACACGCCCGAGATCATGGCCTTCCTGAAGGAGCCGCGCCCGCTCATCATCGCCAAGGCCAATATCCACGCGCATGTGCACCGGCGGGTCTATCTCGACTATATCGGCGTCAAGCGCTTCGACGCCGCCGGCAATCTGGTCGGCGAATTCCGCATCGTCGGCCTGTTCACCTCCACCGCCTATACCCGCTCGGCGCACGCCATTCCCTATCTGCGCCGCAAGATCGCGGCGGTCGAAAAGCGCGCCGGCTTCCAGCCCGCCAGCCATTCGGGAAAAGCCTTGGCAAATGTGCTGGAGCATTATCCGCGCGACGAGCTGTTCCAGCTCGACGAGGACACGCTCTACCGCTTCGCGCTCGCCATCCTGCAGCTCGATGAGCGCCCGCGCGTGCGCGTGCTCGCGCGCTTCGACCGCTTCGACCGCTTCGTCTCGGTGCTGGTCTACGTGCCGCGCGAGCGCTACGACAGCGCCATCCGCGCCCGCATCGGCGACTATCTGGCGAGCGCCTTTCTCGGGCGGGTGTCGGCGTTCTATCCGTTCTTCCCGGAAGGGCCGCTGGTGCGCGTGCATTTCATCGTCGGCCGTTCCGGCGGGCCGGCGCCGCAGGTCGAGCGCGCAACGCTCGAGCACGAGGTGCGCGCGATCGTGCGCAGCTGGACCGACGGGCTCGCCGACGCGCTGGCGCTGGCGCATGCGCCCGCCGCCGCGCACGAATTGTTCGTCCGCTACCGCGACGCGTTCTCCCTGGGCTTCCAAGATTTCTA
The DNA here is from genome assembly GCA_963742375.1 of uncultured Alphaproteobacteria bacterium. GTDB lineage: Bacteria > Pseudomonadota > Alphaproteobacteria > Rhizobiales > Xanthobacteraceae > Pseudolabrys. The sequence continues at coordinate 236,470 of CAVULP010000005.1, read as the reverse complement.
TCCGCCGGCGGTCGCGGCAAACGATATCCGCGTCATCGAGACACTCGCCGAGCCGCGCCCGCTCGCCGTCGATTTCTTGCACCGCAGCGTCGAGGAGCAAGGCAGCGTCAGCCTGAAAGTGTGGAGTTACGAGCGGCCGCTGCCGCTGTCGGAGCGCGTGCCGGTGCTGGAGAATATGGGCTTCAAGGTGGTCGACGAGCGCACCTTCCGCATCATGCCGCAGGACCGCGCCCGGCTCTGGCTGCACGACATGCTGCTCGAGCGCAAAGACGGCGGCGTCATCGATTTGAGCGAGGCCAAGGCGCGGCTGGAGGCCGCCTTCCTGATGGTGATGCGCGGGGCGGCCGAGAACGACGGCTATAACGCGCTCACGCTGGCAGGCTCGCTCGGCTGGCGCGACGTCGCGCTGATCCGCACGCTGTCGCGCTTCCTGCGCCAGATCCGCGTGCCCTATTCGCAGGATTACATGTGGGCGACGCTGACCAAGCACGCAGCGATCGCCGGCCATGTCGTCGAATTGTTCCACGCCCGCTTCGATCCGCGCGCGCAGGCGGCCGACGGCCGCGCCGACAAGGAAAGCGCGCTGGCGGCGAAGATCGAGGAGGCCCTGCAGGCGGTCGAGAGCCTGGACGAGGACCGCATCCTGCGCCAGTTCGTCAACGCGGTGCAGTCGGCGATCCGCAGCAATTTCTTCCAGACCGACGAGCACGGCCAGGTAAAGCCGCTGATCGCGGTCAAGTTCGAGAGCCGCAAGCTCACCGGCCTGCCGCTGCCGCGCCCGCTCTACGAAATCTTCGTCTATTCGCCGCGCGTGGAAGGCGTGCATCTGCGCTTCGGCAAGGTGGCGCGCGGCGGCATCCGCTGGTCCGACCGGCCGCAGGATTTCCGCACCGAGGTGCTCGGCCTGGTGAAGGCGCAGCAGGTCAAGAACGCGGTGATCGTGCCGGTCGGCGCCAAGGGCGGCTTCGTGCCCAAGCTGATGCCGAAGGGCGCCACGCGTGAGGCGATGCAGGCCGAAGGCATCGCCACCTACAAGCTCTTTATCTCCACGCTGCTCGACATCACCGACAATATCGGCCCCGACGGCGCGATCATTGCGCCGACAAACGTGGTGCGCCACGAGGGCGACGATCCTTACCTCGTGGTCGCCGCCGACAAGGGCACCGCCACCTTCTCCGACATCGCCAACGAGATTTCGATTCAGCACGACTATTGGCTGGGCGATGCGTTCGCGTCGGGCGGCTCGGCCGGCTACGACCACAAGACCATGGGCATCACCGCGCGCGGCGCCTGGGAGGCGGTGAAGCGGCATTTCCGCGAGATGGACGTCAACGTGCACGAGACGCCGTTTTCCGTGGTCGGCGTCGGCGACATGTCGGGCGACGTGTTCGGCAACGGCATGTTGCGCGAGACCACGATCAGGCTGCTGGCGGCCTTCGACCATCGCGACATTTTCATCGATCCCGATCCCGATCCGGCCAAAAGCTTCGCCGAGCGCAAGCGGCTGTTCGGCCTGCCGCGCTCGAGCTGGCAGGATTACGACAAATCGCTGATCTCGAAAGGCGGCGGCGTCTATCCGCGCTCGTCGAAGGCGATCCAGTTGTCGCCCGCGGCGCGCGCGCTGTTCGGCGTTCGCCGAGAGCGTGACGCCGGCCGAGCTGATGAAGGCGATCCTGACGGCGAAAGTCGACCTGTTGTTCTTCGGCGGCATCGGCACCTATGTGCGCGCGTCGAGCGAATCGGATGAAGCGGCCGGCGACCGCGCCAACGACGCCATCCGTGTCGCCGGCGCCGATCTGCGCTGCAAGGTGGTGGGCGAGGGGGCGAACCTCGGCATGACCCAGCGCGGCCGCATCGAGGCGGCGCTTGCCGGCATCAGGCTCAACACCGACGCCATCGACAATTCGGCCGGCGTCAACACCTCCGACGTCGAGGTCAATATCAAGATCGCGCTCAACGCGCCGTTGCGCGCCGGCACGCTGAAAATCGAGGCGCGCAACGCGCTGCTCGCCGAGATGACCGACGAAGTGGCGCGGCTGGTGCTGCGCAACAATTACCAGCAGACGCTGGCGCTCTCGCTGGCGCAGCGGCGCGGGCTGGAGGATTTGGGCTTCCAGCAGCGCCTGATGCAGACGCTGGAGAAGCACGGCCAGCTCGACCGCGGCGTGGAATTCCTGCCCGACGAGATGGCGATCGCCGAGCGGCGCAAACGCAACGAGGCGCTCACCCGGCCCGAGCTGGCGGTGCTGCTGGCCTATGCCAAGCTCACGCTCTACAACGAATTGCTCGACTGCACGGTGCCGGACGATCCTTATTTGGGGCGCGAGCTCAACCGCTATTTCCCCAAGGAGATGACCGAGCGCTTCCCCGATGCGCTGCAACAGCACCGGCTGCGGCGCGAGATCATCGCCACGCAGCTGACCAACTCGATGATCAACCGCGGCGGCGCCGACCTTGATCGTGCGCATCGCCGACCAGACCGGCGCGGCGGCCTCCTCCATCGCCGCCGCCTTTGCCGGCGTCCGCAACAGTTACGGCATGGTCGAGTTGAACGCCGAAATCGACGCGCTCGACAACAAGGTCTCAGGCGACGTGCAGCTCGGTCTTTACGCCGAGGTGCAGGATCTGCTGCTCGACCGCCTGGTGTGGGCTTCTGCGGCATGTCGACCCTGCCCAGGGCCTCGAAACGATCGTCGCGCATTACAAAGAAGGCATTGGACAAGTCGAAGCCGCGCTCGACCACGCGCTGTCGAAGCCGGCCGCAGCTGCGCGCGACGCGCGCGTGGCGGAGCTGACGAAAGCCCGCGTGCCGGACGCGCTGGCGCGGCGCATCGCCAACCTGCGGGTGCTCAAGGCCGCGCCCGACATCGTGCTGGTGGCGGATCGCGCGGCAAGCCGGTGGGCGAGGTGACCGCCACTTATTTTGCGACCGAGGCCTTCTTCCAGCTCGACCGCGTCGCCGGCGCGGTGGGCGGCATCGTGGTGTCGGATTATTTCGATCGGCTGGCGCTCGACCGCGCGCTCGATTCGATCGGCGATGCCGAACGGCGGCTGACGGCGGCCATGGTCGGCAACGGCGGACACTGCCGGCGCCGGCGCGGTGGAGGAATGGGTTCGTCCACGCAAGGCGGAAGTCGAGCGCATTCGCTCCGCCATCCACGAGATCGCCGGCTCCGGGCTGACGCTGTCGAAGCTGTCGGTGGCGGCGAGCCTGCTGGGGGATTTGGCGAGGCAGTAACCCAACCGCTCATTCCCGCGAAAGCGGGAATCCAGCACTTTTCTGAAAATCTGTGCTCGCCGCCCTGGGTCCCCGCTTTGGCGGGGACGAACGGGCGGTAGTCAATGCCTGAAATGCCGCACGCCGGTGAACACCATCGCGACATTATGTTCGTCGGCCGCCGCGATCACCTTGTCGTCGTTGACCGAGCCGCCGGGCTGGATCACCGCGGTGGCGCCGGCCTCGATCGCCACTAACAAGCCATCGGGGAACGGGAAGAAGGCGTCGGAGGCGACAACCGAGCCCTTGGTCGGCGGCTGCGCCAGCTTGGCCGCCTTCGCCGCGTCCTGCGCCTTGAGCGCCGCGATGCGCGCGGCATCGACGCGGCTCATCTGGCCGGCGCCGATGCCGACGGTCGAGCGGTCCTTGGCATAGACGATGGTGTTCGACTTCACGTGCTTGGCGACGCGGAAGGCGAAACGCAGGTCGGCCAGTTCCTGCTCGCTCGGCGCGCGCTTGGTGACGGTCTTGAGCTGCATCTCGTCGACCACCGCGTTGTCGCGCGACTGCACCAGCAGCCCGCCGGCCACCGACTTCACCGTCAGCCCCTTGGCGCGCGGATCGGGCAGGCCGCCGGCCAGCAGCAGACGCAGGTTCTTCTTGCCGGCGACGATCTTGATCGCGTCCTCGTCCGCCTCCGGCGCGATGATCACCTCGGTGAAAATCTCGGTGATCGCGCGCGCCGCTTCTGCGTCCAATTTGCCGTTGAGCGCGACGATGCCGCCGAAGGCCGACACCGGGTCGCAGGCCAGCGCCTTGCGATAGGCCTCGAGCAGGCTCTTGCCTTCCGCCACGCCGCACGGATTGGCGTGCTTGACGATGACGCAGGCCGGCCCGCGTTTCGGATCGAACTCGGCGACGCATTCGTAGGCCGCGTCGGTGTCGTTGATGTTGTTGTAAGACAGTTCCTTGCCCTGCAACTGGCGCGCCGTTGCGACGCCGAAGCGTTCGCCCGCGGATTTGTAAAACGCCGCGCTCTGATGCGGATTTTCGCCATAACGGAGCGGTTGCAACAATTTGCCGCCGAAGGCGCGGTAGTCGGGCGCCTCGTCATGCAGCGTGTCGGCGAACCAGTTGGAGATCGCCGCGTCATAGGCCGCCGTGCGCGCGTAGGCCTTGGCGGCGAGTGACTGGCGCAACTCGAGCGTGGTCATGCCGTTGTGCGCGGCCAGCTCCGCCAGCACCTTGGCGTAGTCGGCAGGCTCCACCACCACGGTCACGTCGGCATGGTTCTTGGCGGCGGCGCGGATCATGGCCGGCCCGCCGATGTCGATGTTCTCGATGCAGTCGTCGAAGGCAGCGCCCTTCGCGACAGTCGCCTCGAACGGATAGAGGTTCACCACCAAGAGATCGATCGGCTTGATGCCGTGCGTCTCCATGGCGGCGGCGTGCTCTTTGTTGGCGCGGATGCCGAGCAGCCCGCCATGCACTTTCGGGTGCAGCGTCTTGACGCGGCCGTCCATCATTTCGGGAAAGCCGGTCAAGGTTGCGACGTCAATCACTTTGAGCCCGGCGCCGGCCAGCGCCTTGGCGGTGCCGCCGGTGGAAACGAGCTCGACGCCGTAGCCGGCGAGTTCGCGGGCGAATTCGGTCAGGCCGCTCTTGTCGGACACCGACAGAAGTGCGCGGGTGATGCGGCGCGGGTGGCTGGCCATGTGACTTACCTTGGGCGCGGGTTAGCACAGGAAGCGGGCGAAAGTGTATTGGGCCATTCGGCATCCACAGGGCTGACGCCTACAACGGCAATTCCGGCTCCTCCACTCGCTCCGCCCGCTCGCCGGGAGCCGCCGGCGGGGTGTGGCGCAGGCTCCAGCGCACCACAGGCTGCTGGCGGGCGTGCCCGTAAATCACGATCTGCACGGCGCGGCGCGGCCCGTCCGGGCCGGCCAGGAACACGCTTTCCTCGATCTCCACTGTCTCGCCATGGGTATTGAACGACCACAGCTGCTTGTCCGGCAGCAGCAAAATGACGCCGCGGCCGTCGGTGAGCCGGTTGGCCTTGACCGCGGGATGCAGGTGAAAGCGGATGGCGTATTCGTCGGCGGCGCGCGCCGGCAGCGCGCGGCCGTCGGCGGGGCGGAAGCTGTCCTCGCCGTCGAGTGCGCGCCCGTCAGGCGAGAGCTTGATCACGCGCGTGTGGGTGACGCCAAAATCGGGCGCATAGCCGTCATGCGAAGCGCGCAGCAGCACGCCGTCCGGCTCCTCGATGCGATCGACACGCAGGTTGCGCGGGCCGCTGACGATCGCAATGCCGCCCAGGAGCTTGCGCAGCGGCTCGAAGAAGCGGCACGACGAGCGGTCGTTGAAGGTGACGGTCGAATGCGCGGGCGTCGCGCGCGCGACCTGCCGCCAGTTCTCCTTGTTCGCCGCCGGTAAGCCGCAATTGACCACCAACCGGTGCGACTTCCACGACAATTCGAACGACAGGCAGCCGGCATGCGCCTCCTGGCTCACCGCCAGCGGCGGCGGCTTGCCGGTGTCCATGAGCAGCGCCGAGTCGCCGGCCTCGATGCGCTGATAACCGGAATGCGGCGCGTTCGACACCGGCGTGCCGCGCGCGTCGTCATAGGCGAGCACGGTGGCGAGCAGATCGACCGGCGTCGGCCCCATGCCGTTGAATTGCGCGAAATTGCCGTCGGCGTGGCGGAAGAAGCGCAGCATCGGCATCATGCGGTCGATGGCGTTGTTGATTGCGGCCGGCGGCTGCAGATGGCGCGCCGAGAACAGTTGCCGCAGCGGCAGCAGTTCCACCAGCAGTTCGATCGGCACGCCCGGATTGCGGCTGATGTGTCCGCCGTCCGGCAAGATCTGCCGGCGCAGCTCGTCGACCAGGCGCCGCGTATCGGCGCGCAGATGGCCGGACTGGCCTTGCAGGCAGAGCGTCGCATAATTGAGCGCGATCAGCGCTTGCAGCCGCGGCAGCCCGTCGCGGGTCTCTTTCAGCGACGAGCGCAAGTAGCGCACCTGCCGCGACAGGCTACGGATGAAGCGGCGGTAGAAGCGCGCGTCGGCGTCCTGCAGCACGAACGGCGCCTGGCTCAGCCAGCAGACCAGGCGGCGCGAGAGAATATCGAGCCGCCAGCCGAGCGGATGCCAGCCGCCTTGCAGGGTGATCCATTCGTCGATCAGCGAGCGGGCATTGGCGCGCGTGATGGCGGAATCGGCCGCGCGCAAATGGCGCAGCCAGGCAAAATTGAGCAGGATCACCGCCCATTCGTCCGACGGCGGCGTCATTTCAAACGGCGATCGCCGGTCGCAGATCACCACCTTGCCGGCAAAGGCAAAGCGCCCGGCATAGATTTCGGCGGCGCGGGTGGCGTCGGCGGTGCGCAGGTCCTGCGGCGCGATCACCAGCCGGTCGGTCTTGGCCGAGCCATAGCGCCAGCGCAGCAATGGATGCGTGTTGATGCGGGTGATGAGGCTGCGGAACGCGCGGCGCGCAATGAACACGGAGAGCCTGGCCCGCTCCGCGATCGAAACCCGCATCATGAAGACACTCATTCCCTGCCACGCGGCCCGACTCTGCGCGCGATTGCCCACGATAGCGAAGGGGCGGCGGGCGGCCAATATGCCTTTGCGGTCCGAGGATTAGACGGTGCGCACCAGTCGCGCGGCGTAAAAGCCGTCAAGCCCGCCCCAGCGCGGATCGGGATCGGGCAAATGCAGCGGCAAAGTGCGCAGGTCGCCCTCGGGGGTGACGAATTCGGTGCGGCCGGCCACTTCCGCCGCCGTAATCGGCTTGCGGGCGATCCCGGCGTTGCGCGCCAGCAGCGCCGCGATCTGCTCGGCGCCTTCCTCAGGCTCCAGCGAGCAGACGCAATAGACCAGCACGCCGCCCGGCTTGAGCAGTTCCAGCGCGCGGTCGATCAGTCGCGGCTGCAGCGCGGCGAGGGTGACGATATCGGCCTCGGCCTTGAGCCAGGGCACGTCGGGATGCCGGCGGATGGTGCCGGTCGAGGAGCAGGGCGCGTCGAGCAGCACGGCGTCGAACGGCCCGGCATTGGACGTTTCAGGTTGCCAATCGAGCAGGTCGGCGGCGACGCATTCGGCGTCCAGCGACAGCCGGGCGAGATTTTCGCGCAGCCGGTTGAGGCGCGCGGGCGAGCGGTCGACCGCGGTGACGCGCGCGCCGGCCGCGCTGAGCTGCGCGGTCTTGCCGCCGGGCGCCGCGCACAGATCGGCGACGCTCATTCCGCGCACGTCACCGAGCAGGCGCGCCGGCAAGGCGGCGGCGGCGTCCTGCACCCACCAGGCGCCTTCGGTAAAGCCGGGCAGCAGCGAGATCGCGCCTTGCGCCAGCGTGCGCACGCTGCCGGTCGGCAGCACGCGCCCGCGCAGCCGCTCGGCCCATGAGGTGGCGTCGTCCTTGACGGTGAGATCGAGCGCCGGCTCGTGGCCGTTGGCCAGCGCGATGGCGCGCGCGGTCTCGTTGCCGTAGGTCTTGCGCCAGCGCTTGAGCAACCAGTCCGGCGTGTCGCGCACGGCGTCGGTGAGCTTGAGGGTCGCGCGGTCCTGCGCCACGCGGCGCAGCACGGCGTTGACCAGGCCGCCATAGCGGGCGGCGCGGCGGTCGGCCTGCGCGAGACGCACCGACAAATCGACCGCGGCGTGGTCGGGCACGTCGAGCCACAGGATCTGCACGGCGCCGATCAGCAGGATGGTTTCGGCGCGCGGCGCGTCGGCGGGAAATCCTTTTTCGAGATACTTGCCGAGCAAATGGCGCAGCGTGCCGAGCCGCCGCAGCGCGGTCGCCACCAGCCGGCGCATCAGCGCGCGGTCGCGTTCCTCAAGCGCAGCGAGGCCGGGATGCGCCGCCTTGCCGGAGAGCTGCTCGTCGAGCGCGATCTTCCGCCGCAGCACGCCGTCGAGAATGTCGGCGGCAATCCTGCGGGCCGTGAGGCCGGGGATTTCCGGCTGGGGAGACGTGCGCGGACGCGCCATGACGCGATCATTGCCACGAATTGTGGCCGCGGCGCGAATCGGGCCGCAAAAACCCGAAATACTCACAATTTTTAGGGCGGCAGAACCGCGCCCGCCGCTACTGCAGCACGATGACTTCGGTGCCGATATGGGCGCGGCTGTATAGCTCGAGCACGTCCGCGTTATACATGCGGATGCAGCCATGCGAGACGAAGCTGCCGACCGAACCGGGATTGTTGGTGCCGTGGATGGCGTAATTGCCACGGTCGAGGCCGAGCACGGCGGCGCCCATCGGATTGCGTGGCGAGCCGCCGGCAATGACCGGCCCGTAGCGCCCGGCGATTTCGGGCGGCGCCTGCCAAGGCGGACGCAGGCGTTTGAGCTCCACCGCGGCCTGTCCGTGCCAGGCCTGACCTGCCTTGCCGACGCCGACCGGGTAGCGGATGGCGCGGCCATTGCCGAGCACGTAATAGAGCCGCCGCTCGTGGGTGACGATCACGATCGAGCCGCTGCGGTAGCCGCCGCTGTAGGGCACCATCTCGCCCGCGCGCGCCGGCGGCGATGCGGTGAGCCATAGCGCGGCCGCGAGCAGGGCGCTCAGGTAATACCTTGCGTGCGTCATTTTTCGACGATCACCGGCGTGCCGACGCTCACCAGCCGATAAAGCCTGGTGATGTCTTTGTTGTACATCCTGATGCAGCCATGTGAGACGAAGCCGCCGACCGATTTCGGATTATTGGTGCCGTGGATGGCGTATTCGCCCTTGCGCATTGTCAGCGCGGCGACGCCCATCGGATTGCGTGGGCTACCGCCTTCGATCACTGGGCCGTAGCTGCCGCGGTGCAATTCGGGCGGTGCCTGCCAGGCCGGCTTGATGTATTTGGCTTCGATGGCGGCGCGGCCGAACCAGACCCAGCCCTGCTTGCCGACGCCGACCGGAAATTCGCACGCCTTGTCGCCCTTGAGCACGTAATAGAGGCGGCGGTCGTTCGTCTTCACGACGATGGTGCCGGCGCGGTAGCCGGGAAACGGCACGACCGAAGGGGACTGTTTGGCCTGCGCGGGTTGCGCCTGCACAGGCGGTTGGGCCTGTTGTGGCTGTTGGGCATGCGCCACCGCCGCCGCCAGCAGCGCCCACAACGTCACGATCGTCAGAAATATCGCCGTCCGCCTCAGCACCAGCGCCATGGCCGTCCCCACGTCTTAACGCGGCGCGATGATAATGACGGCGTGCCGCGGCCGCGGGCGAAAGCCCGAAGTTAACGTAAATGGCGCTCCTTAACCTCTCCCCGCGTGCGGGGAGAGGGAACTCACGCCCCCGCCTTGGCCGCCCTTTTGTTCTGCCGATTGTTGACCAGATCGTCCACCACCGCCGGATCGGCCAGCGTCGAGACGTCGCCCAGGTTCTTGAACTCGTCCTCGGCGATCTTGCGCAGGATGCGCCGCATGATCTTGCCCGAGCGCGTCTTCGGCAGGCTGGGCGCGAACTGGATCAAATCGGGCGAGGCGATCGGGCCGATCTCCTTGCGCACCCAGCCGACCAGCTCCTTGCGCAGCTCCTCGCTCGGCTTCTCGCCCGACATCAGGGTCACGTAAGCGTAGATGCCCTGGCCCTTGATGTCGTGCGGATAGCCGACCACGGCCGCCTCCGACACTTTCGGATGCGCCACCAGCGCGCTCTCCACTTCGGCGGTGCCGAGGCGGTGGCCGGCGACGTTGATGACGTCGTCGACGCGGCCGGTGATCCAGTAGTAGCCGTCCTCGTCGCGACGGCAGCCGTCGCCGGTGAAATATTTGCCGATATAGGTCGAGAAATAAGTCTGCACGAAACGCTCGTGGTCGCCGTAGACCGTGCGCATCATGTCCCGGCCAGGAATCGGCGATGCACAGATTGCCGGAGCCGGCGCCTGCCAGCGTCTTGCCTTCGGCGTCGACGATCTCCGGGATGACGCCGAAGAACGGCTTGGTCGCCGATCCCGGCTTGAGCTTTGTGGCGCCCGGCAGCGGCGTGATCAAAATGCCGCCGGTCTCGGTCTGCCACCAGGTATCGACGATCGGGCAGCGGTCCTCGCCGACCACGTGGTAGTACCACTCCCAGGCTTCCGGATTGATCGGCTCGCCGACGGTGCCGAGCAGGCGCAGCGACTTGCGCGAGGTCTTCTTCACCGGATCGTTGCCGCCCTGCATCAGCGCGCGGATCGCGGTCGGCGCGGTGTAGATGATGTTGACCTTGTGCTTGTCGCACACTTCCCAGAAGCGCGAGGTGCTCGGGTAGTTCGGCACGCCTTCGAACATCAGGCTGACGGCGCCGTTCGACAGCGGGCCGTACACGATATAGCTGTGGCCGGTGACCCAGCCGACGTCGGCGGTGCACCAGTAGATGTCGCCGTCGTGATAGTCGAACACGTATTGATGCGTGATCGAGGTGTAGACCATGTAGCCGCCGGTGGTGTGCAGCACGCCCTTCGGCTTGCCGGTCGAGCCCGAGGTGTAGAGGATGAACAGCGGATCCTCCGCGCTCATCTCCTCGCACGGGCAGTCGGCCGGCACGGTCTTGGCGATCTCGTCGTAATAGACGTCGCGGCCGGCCTTCATGTTCACTTTGTCGCCGGTGCGGCGCACGACGATCACGGTTTTCACGGCGCCGCCGGCCTTGTCGCAGGCGGCATCGGTGTTGACCTTGAGCGGAATCTTGCGGCCGCCGCGGATGCCTTCGTCGGCGGTGACGATCACGTCCGACTTGCAGTCGGTGATGCGGCCGGCGAGCGAATCCGGCGAGAAGCCGCCGAACACCACCGAGTGAATGGCGCCGATGCGGGCGCAGGCGAGCATGGAGATCGCCGCTTCCAGGATCATCGGCATGTAGATGGTGACGCGGTCGCCCTTCTTGACGCCGCGCGCTTTGAGCACATTGGCGAAGCGGCAGACCTCGGCGTGCAGCTCTTTATAGGTGAGCTTCTTGTCGTCCTTGGGGTCGTCGCCTTCCCACAGCAGCGCTACCTGCTCGCCGCGCTTGGCGAGATGGCGGTCGACGCAGTTGTAGCAGGCGTTGAGCGTGCCATCCTCGAACCATTTGATCGAGACGTTGTGCGGTGTCGAAGGAGGTGTTCTTGACCTTGCTGAACGGCTTGATCCAGTCGATGCGCTTGGCCTCGCCGCCCCAGAAGCCGTTCGGATCCTTGATCGAGCGGGCATACATCTCCTGGTACTTGGCGTCGTCGGCGAAGGCGCGCTTTTTCCAGTCGGCCGGGACGTCGTAAATCTTGTCGGACATCGCAACTTCCTCCCCGTCCCGCGGCTTGATCCGCAGGCCGTTTTTCAGCATTTGGCCCATTATGCGACGGCGCCTTGCATCGGCCGACAAGGCGCGGAATGCCCCACTTTCGGCGGGGGCTTAGACCCCCCAGGCCCCGATAATGGCGCCCATCAGCAGCAGCGCGCCGAGCCAATGGCCGCCGTCGATCACGATCAGCAATGGCTTGCGCATGCCGAAGATGTTGTTGACCGCCAGCGTGGTGATGACGAAGCCGAACCAGAGGAAGGCGGCCGAAATCACGCCGTTCTTCAGCGTGACGGCGCCGAGATGGCCGATCACGCCGGCCAGCATCCAGGCCATGATCAGGTCGGCGACGAAGGAGACGATCAGCGGCCAGGGCGCCGCGCCAGTGCCGTGATGGGCGCGGATCTGCTCGGACGTGAAGCCGTGCGCCGCCTTCCAGGGCGCGGCGAGCAGGCGATACCAGACGCCGCCGAAGCCCCAGGCGATCGCCGCGGCCACCAGCACGGCGAGGTAGTTGATGCCGGCGAAGGTCATTTCAGTCCTCCCATCTTGCACACCATCGTCCATTCCTCCGCCGTCACCGGCTGCACCGACAGGCGCGTGTTGTTGATCAGCACCATCGCCTTCAGCTTCGGCTCGCGCCGTGACGGCGTCGATGGTCACCGGCTTGCGGCAAGGCTTCGATCGCTTTCACATCGACGACCACCCAGGGCTCGCCCGCCTTGGCGGTCGGGTCGGGATAGGCTTCGCGGATGATCTCGACAATGCCGACGACCGGCCTTCTCCTCGCCGGAGTGATAGAAGAAGGCGCGGTCGCCTTTTTTCATCTTCATCAGGTTGCGCTTGGCCTGATGATTGCGCACGCCCGACCAGGCTTCGCCCTTGGCGCCTTTGGCGACCTGCTGATCCCACGACCAGCTCCCGGGCTCGGATTTCATCAGCCAGTAGGCCATCTCATCTCCGCCTTGATCGGCCGCGTCAGCAGCGACGTCGATCGCCTCGTCCACGCTCATGCTGTCTTCGCCAGCACGGCGGCGATGGCGGTTGCAATCGGCATGTCGACGTTCTTGTCGCGCGCCATCTCCAACAGCACCGGCGCGGTGAAGACGCCTTCCGCCAGCTTGCCGTGCGCGCCGGCGTCGGGCGTCTCGCCCTGGCCGAGCGCGACGCCGAAGGAGAAATTGCGCGACTGCGGCGTCGAGCAGGTGAGGATGAGATCGCCGAGGCCGGACAGGCCCATCATCGTCTCGGGCCTGGCGCCATAGGCCTTGCCGAAACGCATGAGCTCGGCGAAGCCGCGCGTGATCAGCGCGGCGGCGGCGCTGGCGCCGAGCCCGCGGCCGGCGACGATGCCGGCGGCGATGGCGAGCACGTTCTTGGTGGCGCCGCCGATCTCGACGCCGCGCAGGTCGGTCGAATGATAGGGGCGGAAGGTGGCCGAGCCGATCGCCTGCGCCAGCGCGGCGGCGCTGTCGGCGTCGATTGCCGCCAGCGTCACCGCGGTCGGCAGGCCGCGCGCCACATCGGCGGCAAAGCTCGGGCCGGACAGGATCGCCGGCACCGCTTTCGGCGCGCATTCGGCGATCACGTCGGACATGAACTTGCGCGTGCCGTGCTCGATGCCCTTGGCGCAGGCGATCAACGGCGTGCGATCTTTGAGCGACGGCGCCAGCGCCGTCAGCACCGAACGCACGACTTGCGCCGGCACCACCAGAGGATCGCGTCGCCGCCGGCCGCCGCGGCCAGATCGCGCGTCACGGCGATTTTTTCGTCGAGCTTCACGCCGGGCAGGAAGCGGCTCTCGCGCTTGCTTGTCGAGGCTGTCGGCATTGGCTGGATCGTGCTCCCACAGCGTCACGTCGCGGCCGACGCGCGCGCAGGTCAGCGCCAGCGCCGTTCCCCAGGCGCCGCCGCCGAGCACGGAAATTGTTCTGCATGGTCATTTGTAGGCCGCCGTGCCTTGCAGCGCGCCCTTGGCGGCGGCGATCTCGTCGAGCGGCCAGCGCGCGCGCGGCGCCACGTCGAGCGTGTCGCGTCAGGCCGAGCGCCAGCCGCTCGCAGCCGGCCCAGGCGATCATGGCGCCGTTGTCGGTGCACAGTTCGAGCGGCGGCGCCACCAGCACGGTGCCGACCTCGAAGGCCAGACGATGCAAGCACCTTGCGGATCGCCTGATTGGCGGCGACGCCGCCGGCGGCAACCAGCGCCGAGGGCGCGCCATATTGCGCGCGAAACATGCGCAAGCCGGCGCGCAGCCGGTCGAGCACGACGTCGACCACCGCCTGCTGGAACGAGGCGCACAGGTCGGCCACGTCCTGGTCGGACAGCGGCGCGATCTTTTCCGCTTCCAGCCGCAGCGCCGTCTTCAGTCCGGAGAGCGAGAAATCGGCATCCTTGCGGCCCTGCATCGGCCGCGGCAGCGCGAAGCGCGTGGCGTCGCCGCGCATGGCCTCGCGCTCGACCTGCGGGCCGCCCGGATAGCCCAGGCCCGAGCAGCTTGGCGGTCTTGTCGAAGGCCTCGCCGATGGCGTCGTCCATGCGTGGTGCCGATGCGCACATAATCGCCGACGCCGCGCACCGCCACGACCTGGGTGTGGCCGCCGGAGGCGAGGAACAGGCAATAGGGAAATGGCGTCGCAGTCGGTCAGGCGCGCGGTGAGCGCGTGCGCCTCGAGATGATTGACCGCGATCAGCGGCTTGTTCGTTGACCAGCGCGATCGCCTTGGCCGTGGTCAGGCCGACGATGACGCCGCCGATCAGCCCGGGGCCGGCGGCGGCGGCGACGCCGTCGAGCGCGTCGTAGCCGCGCACGGCCTCGCTCATGGCCTTGGCGATGATGGCGTCGAGCGCCTCGACATGGGCGCGGGCGGCGATCTCCGGCACCACGCCGCCGAAGGCCGCGTGCTCGCTCACCTGGCTGAGCACGATATTGGACAGGATCTTGCCGCGGCCGTCCTCGGAACGCTCCACCACCGCCGCCGCGGTCTCGTCGCAGGTCGTCTCGATGCCGAGGACGATCATGGCGGGCTCCGGCTCTCCCTTTTCCCGGGAGGGTGAACTAAAAGGTGCCCTAGCATCGAGAGGTCCCATCGTGCAATCCATGGCGCAATCCACCGCCCTTTTGCGTATCGGCACGCGCGGCAGCCCGCTGGCGCTGGTGCAGGCGCGCACCGTGCGCGCGCGGCTGGCGGCGGCGCTTGGGCGCCAAAGAGGGCGATATCGAGCTGGTCATCATCCGCACCTCCGGCGATGCCATCCAGGACCGGCCGCTCAGCGAGGCGGGCGGCAAGGGCCTGTTCACCAAGGAGATCGAGGAGGCGCTGCTCGACGCCAAAGTCGATCTCGCCGTGCATTCGGCCAAGGACATGCCGACCATGTCGCAGCCGGGCCTGATGCTGGCGGCGTGTCTGGAGCGCGAGGACCCGCGCGACGTATTCATTTCGCGCAAGGCAGGCACGCTCGCAAGAACTGCCGCAGGGCGCGACGCTCGGGCACCGCCTCGCTGCGGCGGCAGGCGATTGCCAAGCGGCTGCGGCCGGATCTGCGCGTGATGCCGCTGCGCGGCAATGTCGAGACGCGGCTGCGCAAGCTGGACGAGGGCGAGGTCGATGCCACCATCCTGGCGCTCGCCGGTCTCGAAGCGGCTCGGGCTTGAGACGCACGCGACCAGGATCATGAACGCGGACGAATTTCTCCCGGCGGTCGGGACAAGGCGCCATCGGCATCGAGACGCGTATGGACGACACGCGGGTGCGCGACATGCTGGCCAAATCGATCACGCCGACACCTCGATCGCGGTCGCCTGCGAGCGCGCCTTCCTGGCGGCGCTCGACGGCTCCTGCAAGACGCCGATTGCCGGGCATGCCACGGTGTCCGCCGACGCGGTCGAGTTCCGCGGACTGATCGCGCGGCCCGACGGCGGCGCCGCCCACGACATCGCCGGCCACGGTCATCGCAAAGATGCGACGGCAATCGGCGGCGACGCGGGGCGCGAGCTTAAGCATCGCGCCGGCCCTGGATTTTTTGATTAGCGCATGATCCCGAAAAGCATGTCCGCGACCCCGATCGGGGATGGGAACCGGTTTTCGGATAAGATCATGCGCAAGGAAAAATAGTTCATGCGCGTCGTCATCACCCGCCCGCAGCCCGCCGCCGAACGCACCGCCGCAGCTTTAGCCGCGCGCGGCCATGCCGTGTGGAAAGTGCCGCTGATGCGGATCGAGCCGGTCGCGGCCGATCTCTCCGGCCGTTGGGGCGCCGTCATCGTCACCAGCGCCAACGCGCCCGGCGCCATCGCCGGCAATGCGGCGCTGCTCAAGCTGCCGCTGTTCGCGGTCGGCGAGCGCAGCGCGCAGGCCGCGCGCCAGGCGGGCTTTGCCAACGTCGCTTCGGCCGGCGGCGACGTGCGCGATCTGGTGCAGCTGTTGCGTGAACGCAAAGCCGACGCCAATGCGCCCTTGCTCTATCTCGCCGGCGAAGACCGCGCCGCCGATCTTACGGCTGAACTGGCGGCGCACGGCATCGCGGCCGAGATGCGCGTGGTCTATCGCGCCGTCACCGCGCCGTTCCCGCCTGAGCTGGTCGCCGCGCTGGAATCCGGCGGCGACGTGCAGGCCGTGCTGCATTTCTCCAGGCGCAGCGCCGACAATTACCTGGCCGGCGGCGCGCGCCGCCGGCGTCGCCGAGCAGGCTTTGGCGGTGCGGCATTATTGCCTGTCGGCGCAGGTGGCGGCGCCCTTGAGCGCGGCCGGCGCCAAGCGCGTGACGGTTGCGCCGCGCCCGGAAGAGGCGGCGCTGATTGAACTTCTGCCGTTGTCACCGGGTTGACGTGGCGCCCCTGCGTTAATTGCGTTATTTCGACTAAGGCTGGCCACGAATCGCTAGGATGTTCGGATGACAGACAAGCGCAAGCGCGCGGCGCCGACCATCGATCTCACCGCCACCGAAGTGCCGCCGCCCAAAGGCGCGGCCGAGAGCGCGGCCGCGCAGCGCAGGCCGCGCGCCGCCGCCGCGAGCCGCCGCCGCGAGCCGCAGACGGCGGAGCATGAACCGGCGCCGCACGCGCATCTCATCTGGACCTACGTCACGCCGATCGCCGCCGGTTTCGCCGGCGCGATCCTCGCCGGGGCGGTGATCTGGCTGCTCGGCCTGCTGCCGGGTGCATCGCAGGACGGCGCGCAGATCGCGGCGCTGCAGAAGCAAATCCACGATTTGCAGAACCGCCCGGCGCCGGCGCCGGACACGCAAGGCCTCGACGCGCTGCGCCAGCGCGTCGCCAAGATCGAGCACGACATCGCCAATTTGCCGCCGGGCGACAAGACCGTCGCGGAGCGGCTGGCCGCCGCCGACAGCGCCATGAAGTCGCTCGGCATCGCGCTCGCCGCGCTCAACAAGCGCAGTGACGACGCCGCCACCGATGCCAAACAGGCAGGCGAGCGCGCCGCGGCGGCCGAAAAGGCCGTCGGCGAATTGCGCGACAGCGTGCGTAACGCCAGCCAGCAGGCCTTAACCGCGGTCGATGCCGGCCAGCTCGCCGCCGTGCAGCAGCGCATCACCGCGCTCGAGCAGTCCATGAAGGACGCGCGCGACCAGATCGCGGCGAATACGACAATCGATAAGGCCGCGCGGCTGGCGCTGAGCGCCGCGTCCTTGCGTGACGCGGTCGAGCAGGGCGCGCCCTACCAGGCCGAACTCGCGCAGGCCAAAGCGCTCGGCGCCAATGATGCCGCCTTGGCACCGCTCGCTTCCTTCGCCGCGAGCGGCCTTCCGAGCCGGCAGGCGCTGGCGCAGCAACTCGGCGATCTCGTTCCGGCGATGATCAAAGCCGCCGGCGTGCAAAATGCCCCGAGCGGTTTCCTCGAACGCCTGCAAGCCAATGCCGGCAGACTGGTGCGCATCAGCCCGGTCAATGCGCCGCCCGGCGACAAGCCGTCCGACGTCCTGGCGCGCATCGAAGTCGCCGCGGCGCATGCCGACATCGCCGCAGCGCTCGCCGACATCGGCAAGCTGCCGCAGGCCGCGCGCGCGCCGGCGGCGGACTGGATCGCCAAGGCCAAGGCGCGGCAGGACGCGCTCGCCGCCGCGCGCAAGCTCGCCGCCGATACCGCGCGCGGACTCGCCAAATGATCCGGGTCGTCACCTTCCTGCTGGCGCTGGCCGTCCTCGCCGCCGGCTTTGCCTGGGTCGCCGACCGGCCCGGCGACGTCGCGGTCACCTGGCTCGGCTATCGCATCGAGACCTCGCTGATGGTGGCGGCTTTGGCCGCCGCGGCGCTGGTGATCGTGCTGATGCTGTTGTGGGCCTTCGTGCGCGGCATCTTGCGCTCGCCCGAGCAGGTCTCGCTGTTCTTCCGCCACCGCCGCGCGGTCAAGGGCTATCTCGCGTTGACGCGCGGGCTGATCGCGATCGGCGCCGGCGACCTGAAGCTCGCGCGCAAATCGGCCGACGACGCGGCGCGGCTCGCGCCCGGCGATCCGCTGACGCTGCTCTTGACCGCGCAATCGGCGCAGATGGCCGGCGACCGCGCGACGGCCGAGCGCGCCTTCCGCGACATGGCCAAGCGCGACGACACCAAGCTGCTCGGCCTGCGCGGGCTCTATATCGAGGCGCAGCGCCGCGACGACCACCGCGCCGCGCGTCTGGTCGCCGAGGAAGCGGCCAAGGTCGCGCCCGCGCTGGCCTGGGCCGGGCAGGCCGTGCTCGACGACCGTTGCGCGGCCGCCGATTGGGCCGGCGCGCTCGAGGCGCTCGATGCCATGAAGAGCGCGCTGGCGAAGCCCGACTATCGCCGCAAGCGCGCGGTGCTGCTGACCGCGCGTGCGCAGGCGCTCGCCGAGATCGACCGTGACGGCGCGCGCGCCGCGGTGCTGGAAGCGGTCAAGCTCGCGCCCGATCTCGTTCCGGCGGCGGCGCTGGCCGGGCGGCGGCTGGCGGAATCGAACGAGTGGCGCAAGGCGCGCAAGATCCTGGAGACGGCCTGGACGATCAATCCGCATCCCGACATCGCCGAGGCTTACGCCAATCTGCGCCTCGGGCGATTCCGCGCGCGAGCGGCTGACGCGCATGCAGAAGCTCGCGGCAAAGGTGCCGGGCCAGCTCGAAGGCGCGCTGGCGGTTGCGCACGCGGCAATCGATGCACGCGAATTCGCCGCGGCGCGCGAGGCGCTGGCGCCCTATCTCTCGGCGCCGACCCGGCGCGTCGCCACGCTGATGGCCGAACTCGAGGAGGCCGAGCACGGCGACACCGGCCGCGTGCGCGAATGGATGGCCAGAGCCATGCGCGCGTCCGGCGATCCGGTGTGGACGGCGGACGGCGTGGTGTCGGAGCGCTGGCTGCCGGTATCGCCGAACGGGCGGCTCGACGGCTTCGCATGGAAATCGCCGCTGGCCGAGATCGGCGTGTCGCGTCCGGCGATCGAGGTCGTGCCGCCGCCGCCGCCGTCCGAGCCGGTCGAGGCGATGCCCGCGCCCGCGCCGGAGGCGCCGCCGCCGCGCGCCGCGCAAGTCCGCCAAGTCGCCAAGTCTGCGGACAAGCCCAAGCCGGTCGAGCCGGTGATCCCGCTGGTGCATGCCCCGGACGATCCCGGCCCCGAGCATGCCATCGACGGCGATCCGGTGCCGGAACCCACGGCGGCGCCGGCCGGCGACGCCTGGCAACGCTTCCGGCAGCTGTTTAGGTAGCTTGCTTGCAATAGCCGCCCCGCGCCGATAATGAGGGGCCAGTTTTTAACGTTTGCGCATGATCTTATCCGAAAACCGGTCTCCCGCACTTTTCGGGATCATGCGCCCAGCCGACGTAGCTCAGCGGTAGAGCATCCGCTTCGTAAGCGGGGGGTCGGGGGTTCAAATCCCTCCGTCGGCACCAAGCTTTTGAAAAGCCTGAAGACCCCAAGCGGTGGGTGGGGCTAACCAGCTTTGCTGACGCCCTCTTCGATACGGGTCGCTTCGGCAAGCTCCTCAACTGCCTTGCGGTCGAACTCGATGCTCATCTCGGTATCGCCGCGCTGTCGGGCTTCAGCGGCAAGAGCGTCATACCTAGCCGCTCTTTCCCGAAATTCAGCTGCCTTTTGTATTGCCTCGGAGCGTTTCGCATCGTCGGTCATTGCCGCCGTCCCTCTCTCGACGCTTATCAAGCAACCATTGGATGACAAATGGAGCAGCCCACAGCTCATCCCATGCTACCGCGAAAGCGAACCTTGCGCGTCAACCTTTCGACGCCCAGTTCATGTCAACTGCGGATAAAGATTACGGATGGATTTAGTGTAAGCGTCTGTCCGCAATTGCTTTATTGCAAAACCGTTCGACCTCTTCTTTGAGATGCAGCATGCGGCGCTTGAGATCAGCGACCATTGGATCATCAGGTGGGCAATGCGACAGAGCACGAGCAATCTCGTCTTCAAGCACTTGCTGCCGCCGTTCGAGATCAAAAATGAGATCTGGTTTTGCCACGATAATCTAAATACTCGTGTATGAGATCAGAAAAACGAGAGGGCGCTCTCGGGACAAAGGTCAGAGGCTGCTCTTTTTCGAGGGTGATGCCTCACACACTGCCCAAGCGCGCCCACTCATTTTGCGCAACGAAGAAGCCGAAGCTCCTCACGCAACAACTTTCTCCGATGCGCACCAAAACCAATACGGAAAACCGCTCGCGAGTCTTTGACCTCGATCAGACAGTACTACTGACCAATTTTTCCGGCACCAGCCTTCGCTCGCTTCGCGAGCTTCGGCTCGGCAAGCCACTTTCGCTCGCGGAGGTTGCCCGTCGTAGTCCGAAGGGCGAAGGCGAGATTCTCACACATCCCCCGGGCTCACCACCTCCGCCGATGAATGCGCCTTGATCTCGCGCGCCGGCAGCCGGCCGCGGATGTCGCGTCCGGTCGGCAGCCAGGCGCAGACTTGGGCTTCGTCCACCCAGACGGTCTTGAACTCGGCCGGCGCGAAGAATTCCGCGAACGCCAGTTCCTCGTCCTTGGCCGCCTCGAGATAATGCCGCTCGCGGTCGGGATAATAAATGACGTCGCCCGCGCGCACCGGGAACGGCTGCTCGTTGGCATAGACGGTGCCGCGCCCGCGCAGCACAACCATGAAATGCTCGGCGCCCTCGTGATGGTGGTTGGCGGCCGCGGTGCCGGGCGGATAGATGATCATCTCGCCCTTGACCGCCTTGGTGCCGAACAGTTTGGGCGTCACCAGATAGATGCGCTTGCGCGCGTCATGCTCGGAATCGAGCACCGGCTCGCGCGTCCAGTCGGCAACACGGAATGGCGGCGGGTTGGTCGCAAAACCCGGATCGAGCTTGGCCGCCTGCGGGATTTCGCCCTGGAGGACCACGGCGCCCTGGTCCGAGCGCAAAGGCGCGTCAAAGCCGGGCGGCAGGACGGCGACATGGGCGTCCGTCAGCGGGTCCCGGCCGAGCCGCGCGTTGCCCTCCAGCACCTGTAGCCAGGCGACGCTGTCCGCCGGCACGGTGAGCCGCGTTTCGCCGCCGGGCGCCAGCGTCAGCCGGTCGAGCAGGATTGAGGTGCCGGGAATGCGGGCGCCGGTCAGCAGATGCTGGCGTGTGGCGCCGGTTCCGGCCGGTTCGCCGGCGACGCTATCCTGGTTGAATATTGTTGCCAAAGGCGGCCTCCCGAACTGTCATCTTTTCCGCAACTGCCGAATTCTACAAGGATTATGGCCGCCGGCAGCCTACAACCGCGCAACCTGCGAGCCGTAAAGAATAATTCCTGTCATTTTCAACCGGCTATAAGATAGTAAGGTAGCCGCGAGCAAACCGTCCCCGCGAACTGTCAAGAGTAGCGCCATGGCCAAACCAACCGTCATTCTCGTCGGCGCCGACAAAGGCGGCGTGGGCAAGACCACGATCGCCCGCACTTTGCTCGACTATTTCGGCGCGCATCAGACGCCGACGCGGGCCTTCGACACCGAATCCCCGCGCGGCACGCTCAAGCGCTTCCACCCCGACGTGACCGAGGTGGTGGACGTCACCGCGGTCGCCGACCAGATGAAGATCTTCGACACGCTCGGCAGCGCGGCGGCCAGCGTCACCGTCATCGACGTGCGCGCCGGCCTGCTGTCGCCGACCTTGCAGGCGCTGAGCGACATCGGCTTTCTGGAATTGGCCAAGAAGGGCCAGATCACCTTCGCGGTGTTCCACATCCTCGGTCCCTCGATCGCCTCGCTCAACGAGATCGCCGAGACCGCGCAACTTCGTCGGCGACGCCAATTATTTCCTGGTGAAGAACCGCATCAACGACACCACCTTCTTCGAGTGGGATCCGAAGACCTACAATTCCTATTTCAAGCAGATCAAGGGCGCCTCCGAGATCACCATCCCCAAGCTCAACGAGATGGCCTGCGAGCAGGTGGAAGTGGCGAGCCAGCCCTTCGTGTCGTTCATCGCCAACAAGAACGCCAAGGGCGAGCCGGCGAATTATTCCTTCGTGCTGCGCGGCTATGTGCGGCACTGGCTCGGCAATGTCTGGGGCGAGTACGACCGCGTCAAGCTGATCGACCTGGTCGCGCCGAAAGTGGAAAACGTCCGCCAGCAAGCCGCCGGCTAGCGCGTGCGCGCGGCGCCGGTGAACCGATGCCGTTCCGCAATTCCGTCACCATCGTCGCCTCGCCGCGCTCGCGCGTCGGCAAGACGCTGCTGGCGCGGCTGCTCGCCGATTTCCACCTGCAGGAAGGCCGCGCGGTCGAAGCGTTCGACCTCAATTCGGGCGGCGGCACGCTTGCCGCATTCGCCCCCGAGCACACCACGGTGTCGGAAATCGCCGACATCAAGGGGCAGATGGCGCTGTTCGACCGCCTGATCGCCGACGACGGCGTGACCAAGATCGTCGATCTCGGCCACGAGTCGTTTACGGCCTTCTTCGCGATTGCCGGCCAGATCGGCTTTGTCGAGGAGGCGCACCGGCGCTCAATCGCTCCGGCGATTTTGTTCGTGATCACGCCCGACGCCACCGCGGTCGAGGCCTATCGCGGCCTGCGCAGCCGCTTTCCGCAGGCCCTGCTGGCGCCGGTGCATAACGAGATTTTCGGGTCCGCGCAGCACCGCGACAAATACCAGCTCGCCGGCAGCGGCGAAGTGCTGGTGCATCTGCCGCTGCTGGCGCCCGGCGTGCGCAAATATATCGAGACGCCGCCGTTCTCCTTCGCCGATGCGCGCGCTCGCGGCGAGCGCGACATCCCGCTCGAAGTGCATGTCGAGCTGCAACGCTGGCTGCGGCGGGTCTATCGCGAATTCCGCGAGCTCGATTTGCGCATTCTGCTCGCCGACCTGCAGTCGTCCATCGGGATCGGCTCGTGACGACGCCGCTACTGATGTCACGGCGCTTTGCGCCGCTGTTCGCCTGCCAGTTCTTCGCGGCGTTCAACGACAATTTTCTGAAAACGGCGCTGGTGTTCCTGATCCTGTTCGGCGGCGCGCCGAACGCCGCGGCGCTGATCACGACGGCAAGCGCCATTTTCATCGCGCCCTATTTCTTCCTGTCCGCGCTCGGCGGGCAACTGGCCGACCGCTACGACAAGGCGCGCGTGGCGCAATGGGTGAAATTCATCGAGATGTTCGTCGCCGCGCTTGCCGTCATCGGCTATGCGCAACAGTCGCTGGCGGTGCTGTTTACCGCGCTCGCCGGCTTCGGCGTGCTGGGCGCGCTGTTCGGCCCGATCAAATACGGCATCCTGCCCGATCATCTCAAACGCGCGCAGTTGCCGGGCGCCAACGCGCTGATCGAGGGCGCGACCTTCATCGCCATCCTCAGCGGCACCATCGTCGGCGGGCTGGCCTCGCGCGGCGGCGGCGAGACCTGGCTGTTCGCCGCGCTGGTCATCGGCTTTGCGCTCGCCTGCTGGGCCTCGGCGCTGCTCATTCCGCCGACCGGCGAGGGCGCGCCGCGGCTCAAAGTCACCGGCAATATCGCCGCCTCCACCGCCGCCATGATCCGCCATCTGCGCGCCGACCGCCGCCTGTGGTGGGGCGCCATGGTGACCAGCTGGTTCTGGCTGGTGGGCATCGTGGTGTTGGCGCTGCTGCCGCCGCTGATCAAGCTGTTGATCGGCGGCAACGAGGACACCGTCACGGCCTATCTCGCGCTGTTCTCCATCGCGGTCGGCGTCGGCTCAGGCCTGGCTGCCGCGATCGCGCGCGGGCGCATCGTGCTCAAGACCACGCTCGCCGGCTGCGTGCTGATCGCGTGCTTCGCCCTCGATCTCGGTTTCGCGACATTTGGTGTCGCGCCCGCCGCGTCGCCGCAAGGTCCGGGCGCGGTGTTTACATCGGCGCTGGGCTTACGCGCGGCGGTCGATCTGGCGGGGCTGGCGATCGCCGGCGGATTGTTCATCGTGCCGGCCTTCGCCGCGGTGCAGGCCTGGTCGGATGTGGCCTATCGCGCGCGCACCATCGCGGCGGTCAACGTGCTCAACGCCGCCTTCATGACAACGGCGACGATCACGGTGGCGGCGTTGCAGAAATTCGGCGTGACGGTGCCGGTGCTGTTCCTCGCCATCGGCGCGGCGACGCTGCTGGTGGCGCTGGCGATTTGGAAGACGATGCCGAAGGCAACGTAATTATTTGCGCATCTTCAGCACGCGATCCACCATCTCGCCGGCGACGCCGAGATAATTCGCCGGGTCCACCAACTTCGCAAGCGTCTTGCGGTCGGCGTGTTTGCCGATCTCTTTATCCTCGGCGAGCAGGTCGATGAGCGGCCGTCCGGTCTTCACCACCTCGCGGCAGATGTCGTAGACCACGTCATGCGCGCGGTTGCGGCCCATCGCGGCGCCGAGCCCCATCATCACCGCCTCCGACATGATCAGCCCTTTGGTGATGTCGAGGTTGTCGCGCATCTTCGTCTCGTTGACCTGCAAGCCTTCGACCAGGAAGCGGGTCTGCGCCAGCGCCCCGGCCGACAGCATGAAGATTTCCGGCAGCGCGATCCATTCGATTTCCCACGGGCCGGTCGAGCGCTCGTGGTCCTCGACCATCGCCTCGAGCAGCGCGGCGACGAGCTGCTTCACCATCGCGGTCTGCGCGGTGATGTAGACCGACGAAATCGGGTTGCGCTTTTGCGGCATGGTGGAGGACGAGCCGCGGCCGGCATGGAACGGCTCGTAGACTTCCTCGACCTCGGTCTGCATCAGCAGCTTCACGTCGAAGGCGATCTTGCCGCAGGAGCCGGTGACCAGTCCGAGGAAGCAGCCGACCTCGGCGATGCAGTCGCGCACCGTGTGCCAGGAAATCGCCGGCTGGCCGAGCTTCAATTCCTTCATCAACTCGTCCTGAACTTTCAAGCCGTCCTTGCCGAGCGAGGACAGCGTGCCGGCGGCGCCGCCGAACTCGCCGACCAGCACGCGCGGCTTCATTTCATTGAGCCGCTGCTTGTGGCGCTCGAAGCCGGCCAGCATGGTCGCCATCTTGTAGCCGAAGGTGATCGGCACCGCCTGTTGCAGATTGCTGCGGCCGGCCATCGGCGTGTCGCGGTATTTCTTCGCCAGCGCGGCGAGCGCGTCGCAGATCGCGCCGATGTCCTGCTCGACGATTGCCAGCGCCTCGCGCATCTGCAGCACGGTCGCGGTATCGGTGATGTCCTGCGTGGTGGCGCCCCAATGCGACCACTCGCCGAGCCCGTCCTTGCACAGCTTGACCAGTTGCTGCACCACCGGCAGCACCGGATAGCCGATGCGCTCGGTCGCCTCCTTCAGCTTCGCCATGTCGATCAGTTTGCCGTCGCAATGCTTGACGATCTCGGCCGCGGCTTCCTTGGGGATGATGCCGAGCCGGCCTTGCGCCTTGGCCAGCGCCGCCTCGAAATCGAGATATTTCTGCACCCGGTTCTCGTCCGACCAAACGCTACGCATCGCCGGCGTGGTGAAAATGTCGCGGAACACCGCGGAATCGAGGATCGTGGACGGCATTGACGGCTCCTGTCGCCTTGCGTGCGCACGTTAGCGGGTTGCGCGCGGCGATCAACTGGACAGAATGAGCGCATCATGCCGCTCGCTCCGCATCTGCGCAAAATCCTCGATGCCCCGGTCCCGCGCTTTTCCGCCGCCGAAATGGCGCGGCGGCGAAAGAGTGTGGAAAACCTGCTGGCGCAGGCCGGCTGCGATCATCTCGTGTTCTGCGGCGCCAACCGCTTCGGCTCCGCCGTGCAGTGGCTGACGCAATGGCCGGTGACCGCGGAGGCGGTCGGCGTGCTCACGCCGGGCGATGCGCGACGCGCTGTTCGTGCAATATGTGAACCACGCGCCGCAGGCGCGGCTGGTTGCCGAGACGGCGGACGTCGCCTGGGGCGGCGAGTCGTCAATTGTTGCGGCGATCAAGATATTGGAGCAGCGCGGCGCGCGGTCGGATCGCGTCGCCACGCTCGGGCCGCTGAGCGCCGAGCAGCACGCCGCGCTGTCGGCGAAGTTCGGCGCACTGAAAAGCCTCAACCGCGATTATATCCGCCTGCGGCAGGTGAAGTCGGCGGAAGAGCTCGACTGGCTGCGCATCGGTGCGCATTTCTCCGATCTCGGCATGGCGGCGTTGCGCGACTGCCATCAGGCCGGGCGTCAGCGAGCGCGAATTGGGCAATGCCATCGAGCGCGCCTATGTTGCGCAGGGCGGAACAAACGTCATTCATTACATCGGCACCACGTCGATGGCCGCGCCTGACCTCGCTGTGCCGCGCCAGTTTCCAACCACGCGCCGCGTGCAAGACGGCGACGTCATCGTGGCGGAAATCACCGCCGCGTTCTGGGAACATCCGGGGCAAGTGCTAAGAAGCTTTGCGCTGGGCGAGCCGACGAAGCTCTATCGCGACTTGCATACGGCGGCCGATGCCGCCTTCGATGCAATCGCCGCTGTGCTGAAAACCGGCGCCACCCCTGCGCAAGTGATCGAAGCCTCAGGCGTGATCGAAGAGGCCGGCTTCACCATCATCGACGATCTGCTGCACGGCTATGGCGGCGGCTACCTGCCGCCGATCCTCGGCAGCAAAAGCCGTCCGGCCGGTCCCGTGCCGCAAGAGCCGTTCCGCGCCGGGCAGACGGTGGTGATCCAGCCCAACGTCGTGACGCGTGACGGCAAGGCCGGCGTGCAGACGGGGGAGATGGTGCTGATCACGGAGACGGGGATCGAGTGCATGCACGCGATGCCGCGCGGCTTTCACATTATCTGAGCTGCTCCGCCATCCAGTCCGCGCTCTGCGAGCGCCAGCGGTAGGCGCGGTTGGTGGCGATGTGGTTGCCGTCTTCGATCATCATCAGCGTCGACCGGCCCCTTGACCTCGCGCGCCAGCCGCTCGGCGTCGGCCGCCGGCACGATGCGGTCGAGCCGTCCGTTCACGATGAAAATGGGGCAGGTGATGTTCTGCGCGATGCCTTCGAGCGTCAGCGTTGCGGCGTTCTTGCGCGCCTCGGCTTGCGTCTTGCACTGGCTGCGCACGCGGAAGGCTTCGCGCGTCAATTCCGGCAATCCGTCCCAGGCCGCGCCCCAGTTGAACGGCCCGCCGAGCGCGATGCAGGCCTTGATGCGCGTGTCGAAGGCGGCCGCGCGCGGCGCGTAATAGCCGCCCAGGCTGACGCCCCACATGCCGATGCGCGATGAATCGAGATCGCGCCGGGTGGCGACAAAGTCGAGCACCGCCTTCACCGGCACCTCGTAGTCGCCGCGGATGGCGAGATCGTATTGCGCCTCGCCCTGGCCCGGCCCTTCGAAGATCAGCGTCGCCATGCCGCGCGCGAGGAATGGCGCCTCGTAGGCGTCGCCTTCCTCCTTGGTCGAGTCGAGGCCGACCGCCATGACCACGACCGGCGGTTTGTCGTAGCCGGCGGGCTTGCGCAGGATGCCCGCCAGCATGGTGCCTTCGTAGGGGATGCGCACGCGCTCGCCGGGCGGCCGCAGCAAGGGCAGCGCCGCCTGCCGGCATTCCACCGCCTTCATGTGCGCGGTCTTCATCTGCGGCACGTCGTGCACGAACAAAAAGGCGGCGAAATGGTAGTAGACGCCGGCGCGCTGTAAGGCTTCGCCGGCGGTGAGGTTGTGGCCGCGCGCGAGCGCGTCGCGGCCGAGCGCCTCGTGATGCGCCGCGCGCGCCGACCAGGCCGCGCACCACTCGTCGTAAGATTTGAGCGCGCCGGTGACTTCCTCGAAGTCGGTCAGCACCACGCCGTTGGCGACGAAGCGCGGCCCCCAATGGGCGATCGCCGCTTTCAGCCGGGGGTCGGTTGCCATGGCGCTCAGTCCGCCTTCTCGTCGCGGCGATACCAGGGCAGGAAGCGGCGCGTCGTCCAGTTCACCAGCAATTCGAAGCCGACGCCGAAGCCGGCCAGCAGCAGCACGCCGACGAAGGCCTCGTTGTGATGATAGGCGCGCGAATTATAGAGAATGTAGTAGCCGAGCCCGCCGACCGACAGGAAAAACTCCGCCACCACCGCGCCGATCAGCGCGCGCCCGGCGGCGAGCCGCACGCCGGCCAACAGATAAGGCACCGACGAGGGCAGCACGATCTCGATCAGCGTCTCGAGCCGCCGCGAACGGAACGAGCGCGCGACCTCGAGATATTCGCGCGGCACCGAGCGGGCGCCGTCGGCGACATTGATGATGATGGAAAAGATCGCGGCGAAAATGATGGTGGCGATGCGCGCGGCGCCGGAATAGCCGAACCACAGCGAGAACAGCGGCAGCACGACGATCATCGGCATGGCGTAGAAGCCGTTGATGTAATGCCGGATGGCGCGCTCGAAGCCGAGGCTGCGCCCCATCAACAGGCCGATCACCGTGCCGACAACGAGCGCGATGGCGAGGCCTTCGGCAACCGCGGCAAGCGTGGCGCCCGGTGGCGGTGAGGAAGGTGGGATCGACGATCACGCGCGGGATCGCCAGCAGCACGGTGGTCGGCTTGGCGACGTAAGCCGGCGCGAAACCGCGCACCACCAGCTCCCACGCCAGCAGGATGCTGAGGCCGGCGATCAGCCGCGGCACGTAGGTGCCGAACAGTCTGTCGGCGAGCGGCGAAGCCTTGGGCGCCGCCACGACCGGGACCGAAATGGTGGTTTCGGTCATGCGCTTTTTTCCTTGCGCATGATCTTGTCCGAAAACCGGTTCCCACTTCTCGGGATCATGCGCTACTGCCTCCAGCGCGCGAAATGCCGCTCGATCATCAGGCCGACCCGCATCAGCCCGACGCCGATCAGCCCGATCACCAGGATCGAGGCGAACACGCCGCCGGTGTCGAAATTCTGCGAGGCGCCCATGATCAGCTGGCCCAAGCCGGTCGAGGACAGGAAGAATTCCGCCGCCACCATGCCGACCAGCGCGCGGCCGATGGCCTGGCGCACGCCGGTCATGGTGTAGGGCAACGTGTAGGGCAGCATCACCTCGCGCCACAGCGACCATTCGCTCGAGCGGTAGGATTTCGCCACCTCGATCAGCTCGGGCTTGATGCTGCGCGCGCCTTCCACCGTGTTGTAGAGCACGGGAAACACCGCGAACAGGAACACCACCAGCACCTTGGGCGCGAAGCCGAAGCCCATCATCGACAAGATGAACGGGATCAGCGCCACCATCGGCGTGGCATAAAGCGTCATGATGTAGGGCTCGACGCCGACGCGCAGCACGCGCACGCGCGCCAGCAGCAGGCCGAGCGGCGCGCCGATCACCAGCGCCAGCACGAAGCCGGTGATGAAGAGCTGCGCGGAATCGAGGAATTGGGCGAGGAATTCGCCGCCCGTGATCAGCTGCCAGAGCCGCACCAGCGTCTCGGAGAACGGCACCATGAAGGCGGCGCTGGTGGAGCGCCCGGCGATCTCCCACAGCGCGAGGCCGGCGAAGAGGCTCGCCCAGAACGGCGCGTGGCGGCGGATGTAGGTGTTGAGCACGTACTTTCTATCCACTCGGCTGTCATCGTCCGCGAAAGCGGACGATCCAGTAATCCCGGCGCAGCGATCTTGCAGCAGAAGCCGGGATTACTGGATGCCCCGCCTTCGCGGGGCATGACAGCGCTTTGCTATGTCGACGAATAACGCCGTCGACGGTCGTCACTTCACCATCGCGTTGGCGTCTTTCCAGACGCTCTGGTCGACCAGCGCATCGTAGGTCACCGGCTCTTTGTCGGGCTTGATGGCGCCGATCTTCTTCATCAGCTGCGGCGACCGACTTCGAGCTTGCTGCGCGGCAGGCCGTCGTCCTTGGCCGCCCAGAAGTCGATGTCGAGGAATTCCTTGAGCGCCAGCTTGTTGACCTCCTTGCTGTGGCCGGTCCCGGCGGCGGCGTCGGCCACCGCGTCGGCGTTCTTGGGATCCTGCATGAAATGCGCGGCCTCGATCATGCCGGCGACCGTGCGCACGATGGCGTCGCGGTTCTTCGCCAGATTATCCTTGCGCACCACCAGCATCAGATAGTGGCTGGTCGGGTTGGTCTTCTTCATGGCCAGCAGGATGGTGACCTTTTTGCCCTGATGCTGGATCTCGGCGAGGTCGTCGAGATGCAGCACCGCATATTTCAGGCGGCCGGCGATCATGGCCGGGCCCGCGCTCGAGCCGAGCGCGATCTGCTTGACCTGGTCGAGCTTCACCTCCTTGCAACCGCCGGCCAGCATGGAGCGCAGCGCCACCGAGCGGGCGCCGCCGATCGAGTCGACGCCGACGTCCTGGCCGGCGAGGTCCTTGCAGGTCTTGCCGTCCTCGGTGGTGCCGATCACCCAGTCGGGATTCTGCATGCCGTAGACCGCCACCAGCGGCACGTCGGCATTGGAGATCTGGTTGATGACCGGCGGCGTCGGCGACCAGGCCATGTCGACATTGCCGGCCACCACCGCGCGCGCGGCGGCGGTGCCGTTATCGAACGGGCGGATTTCGACATCGGCGCCGTGCTTCTTGAAGAAGCCCTGGTTCTGCGCGACGTAGGCGATGGTCACCGAATAGATCGGCGGAATGCCCGGAATGGCGACGACGATCTTCTTGCCCTCGGCCGAGGCCGGGGCGGCGCCCGCCATCAGCGCGGCCATCAGCGCAGCCATGAGCGCTACGCCCGTCATCAGTCCCGATAGTCTGCGGTTCATGCAATCCTCCTGTTTCATTTTATGCGTTTTTTGCTTCAGCGTTCGAGAACGAATTCGGCTTCGCGCGCCTCCCGCATCAGCGTGCCCCAGACCCGCTCGCGCAATTCGGCAAAGCGCGGCAGCGCGCAGCGTCTCGCGCGTGCGCGGCTGCGGCAGATCGATGACGATGGTCTCGTGGATGCTCGAAGGCCTGCCCTTGAGCACGATCACGCGGTGGCCGAGCAGCACCGCCTCCTCGATCGAATGGGTGACGAAGATCATGGCGGTCGGGCGCTCGTCCCAGATGCGCAGCAGCTCGAATTGCAATATCTCGCGCGTCTGCGCGTCGACCGCCGCGAACGGCTCGTCCATCAGCAGCACATTTGGCTCGATGGCGAGCGCGCGCGCCAGCCCGCAGCGTTGCTGCATGCCGCCCGACATCTGATAGGGGAACGCGCTCTCGAAGCCGGTCAGCCCGACCAGCTTGATGAACTCGGGCACCTTGCGCTCGATCTCCGCTTTCGCCGCGCCAGCCATGCGCAGGCCATAGGCGACGTTCTCGAACACGGTCTTCCACGGAAACAGGCCGAAATGCTGGAACACCATGGCGACGCCGGCGATCGGCTCGGTGACGCGCTCGTTGCCGACCCAGATCTCGCCGGCGTCGTGCGGCAGCAGCCCGTCGATGCAGCGCAGCAGCGTGGTCTTGCCGCAGCCGGACGGTCCGACGATGGCGAGGATTTCGCGCTCGCCGACCTCGAAGTCGATGTTGCGGAACACCTGCAAGTTGCCGTAGCGCTTGGCCAGGCCCTTGACGCGAATGCGCGGCTCGCCGCGGACGCCGCGCGCAGCGGACCGCGTGGCGGATACAGTTTGCTGGTTTGTCACTCTGCTGCCTGTGTTGACGGTTTGGTGCGATCTTAGGTGCGATCTTGGCCCAGTAGTCGGCGGCCGCTTTGGAGCGCTTGAGCGCGTCCTCGGTCTCGAAGCCCGGCGCCATCGAGCCGTCCTGGCCCGGCGAGAATCTGGTGGTGCTCGATGTTCAAGGTGCGCAGCCAGCGCTGCTGGCCCATGGTGATGGCGACGAAATAGCCGATCTCGACCAGCTCGGGCTCGCTGAAATGCTTGTGCAGGCGCGTCCCACAATTCGTCGCCCGCCGGCAGATCCCAGGTGATCGCCTCGGCATAGGAGAGCGCCGCCTTCTGCCGCTCGTCGTAGTTGCGGCGAGGATTCGAAATTGATCAGGTCGGAATAGTCGTCTTCCTTCAGGCCGGCCTTGGCCGCCTTGATCGAGCGCTGGTTGCCGCAGAACTCGCACAGCACCGAGCGCGAGACATAGACGCGGCACAGCTCCTTGATGCTGTGGTCGGCGACGCCGTTCTTGAACACGTCGCGCCAGGTATTGGCGAACGACCAGAACACCGCCGGCACGTGCGCGCGCATCGCCTGGCTTTCCGGCCGCGGCGTGCCTTCGCGCGCGCAGCGTTCGAATTCGGCGATCATGGCGGGGTCTTTCACCGTCGCCGGATCGACATAGCTAATGCGGGGTTTCGGCATCGCGGCGAATGTCTCCCAAGCCATTATTCGTATGACGCGCCCGGCAGGGCGCGCGGCTGCTCGCGCTTGTCGACGGGTAGGCCATGTTGCCGCAACGGCGCGGCGGGGGCAACGCCGTCGCGCGGGCCGTAACCCCAATGCTGGCTTGACGATTTGACGCGGTGTCGCGGCCGCCTGAGCGCGCGCCCGCGGCCCCGGCGGCAGTGCAACGGGCCGTTAGGCTTTCTCGATCCTTACGCGCCGGCGCCGATACGACGCAGTATTGCTAACGCCACGCAAGGTTACTCGAAAGTTCTCCCGATTTCGGAAACCGATCGTAAAGAATAGGTCTTCAGTCACTCTTCAGCATAGCTCGAATTGCGAAGCTCCCGTTAGCAATTGAATACCGGCTGCCCTCTAGTCTCGTCGGCGAAGAGACCGAAAGCAATTCGGATCGCGTCAAACGGGACAAAACGCCGTGCGTGCCAGTACCATCGTCATGATCGGCTTCGCCGTCGTGTTCGGCCTGCTCGCGGTGTTCATCGCGCAGGTCGTGGCTGAACAACCAGGCCGCCAGCCGCGCAAAGAGCCTGCGAGGCCAACAAGAAGCCGGTCGCCACGCAGACGCATCGTGGTCGCCGACAAGCCGCTGCGCTTCGGCAGCGAGCTCGACGCATCGATGCTGCGCGAAATGCCGTGGCCGCAAGCTGCGCTGCCGGCCGGCGCCTTCGCCAAAATCAACGACGTGCTGGCGGCGGCCGCCGCGTCGTGCTGACCGCGATCGAGCCGAACGAGCCGGTGCTGGCGCTCAAGATCACCGGCGCCGGGCCAGCGCGCCACGCTGTCGGCGCTGGTGCGCGAGGGCATGAAGGCGGTGACCATCCGCGTCAACGACGTCGAAGGCGTCGGCGGCTTCGTGCTGCCGGGCGACCGCGTCGACGTCGTGCTGACGCGCCAGATCGACAAGGGCTCGGCCACCACCGAGGTCGTGTTGCAGAACGCGCGCGTGCTGGCGGTCGACCAGAGCGCCGACGAGCGCGCCGCCAAGGCCGCCGGTCGCCAAGTCGGTGACGCTCGAAGTCGACACCGTCGACGCGCAGAAGGTCTGGCTCGCGTCCTCGGTCGGCAATCTGTCGCTGCTGCTGCGCAAGGCCGGCGAAACCGCGCAAGCGAAAACGCGCAAGATCACGCTCAACGATCTCGGCGGCAACGAGCAGGTCGACGACGACAAGGGCGACCACCACGGTGGTGGTGACGCGCGCCGGCGGCGAAGCAGGAATACACCGTGCCGGTCGAGGGCAGTGGGGCCACTGGCGGCGGCGGAGCGGGGCAATGCCGCCCGCTAACGGCGGGCGGATGGTCATTCAGGGGCGGGGAGAGTGTCGTGAATAACAACAACGAATACGCCGTCGGTTTCGCGTGGCGGCGTGCGGACAGGAGCGGAGCGCGCGGCTCGTGGCTGCGCGATATCGCGATCGCACTCGCGATTGCGCTGATGGCGACGCTGCTTGGCATGATCGGCGAGGCGCAGGCGCAGCAGCGCGCCATCCAGATCGGCGGCAACAAGCGCACCGCCATGGTGACGGTCACCATCGGCAAGTCGGAGGACGTGCGCACCGACAACAGCTTCGTCGACGTCACGGTCGGCGATCCGGATGTCGCCGACGTCAATCCGCTGACCGACCACACGCTGTCGATCCTCGGCAAGAAGATCGGCACCACGCGCGTGTCGGTCTATGCCGAGGGCAAGAAGCTGATCGGCATCTTCGACGTCGAGGTGTCCTACGACATCACCCGGCTGAGCAACGAGCTCACGCCGCCGCTTCCCCGGCTCGCACCTGCAGGTCTCCTCGGTCAACGGCCGCATCATGCTGTCGGGCGAGGTGCCCGACGCCGCCACCCTCGACAAGGCGGTCACCATCGCGCGCCAGTTCGGGCCGGAGATCATCAATTCGGTGTCGGTCATGTCGCCGCAGCAGGTGATGCTGGAGGTGCGCTTCGTCGAAGTGACGCGCACCGCCGGCCGCGAGCTCGGCGTGCAGTGGAACCAGTTCGGCGGCCACACGCTCGCCAATATCGGCAACCGCACGCCGGCCGGCGCGCTGCCGATCACGCCCGCCGGCGGCAACAATACGTTCCAGAAGCCGGGCGTCACCTCGGGCGGCATCAATG
This sequence comes from uncultured Alphaproteobacteria bacterium, assembly GCA_963742375.1. GTDB lineage: Bacteria > Pseudomonadota > Alphaproteobacteria > Rhizobiales > Xanthobacteraceae > Pseudolabrys. The sequence continues at coordinate 202,261 of CAVULP010000005.1, read as the reverse complement.
ACGCCAATATCCTGCGCTCGGCCTCGGTCGCGGCCGGCGTGCTCTCGGGCGCGTCGCCGTTCGGCTTCCTGATCGGCCGCATGGTGGCGAACGGCATGTCGGCCGACGTCGCTGATCAACGCGCTCGAGCAGAAGGGCATCGCCCGCAGCCTGGCCGAGCCCAATCTGGTGGCGCTGTCCGGCGACACCGCGAGCTTCCTGGCCGGCGGCGAATATCCGATCCCGGTGGCCGGCTCGCTCGGCCAGGTCACGGTCGACTACAAGAAATACGGCGTCGGCCTCGCCTTCACGCCGACCGTGCTCGGCGGCGGCCTGATCAACATGAAGATCGAGCCGGAGGTCAGCCAGCTCGACACCAATCACAGCGTGGCGGTGGCGAACGGCGTTTCGGTGCCGGCGCTGATCGTGCGCCGCGCCTCGACCACGGTCGAGCTGCGCGACGGCCAGAGCTTCGTGATCGGCGGCCTGCTGCAGAGCGACAACCAGCACCAGATCGAGCAGCTGCCGTGGCTCGGCAGCGTGCCGGTGCTGGGCGCGCTGTTCTCCTCGAAGTCCTACCAGAAGAACGAGACCGATCTCGCCATCATCGTGACGCCGCATCTGGTGCGGCCGGCGCGGCCGGGCGACGTCGATCAAGACGCCGCTCGACGACACGCTGCCGCCGAACGACGTCGACTTCTTCCTGATCGGCAAGACCGAGGTCACGCGGGCCGAGGCGGCGAGGTTGACGCCGGCCGCCGCCCGCGTCGCCAGCGCCGAACAGCAGCCGTTCACCGGACACATGCTCGATCTGCCGAAGGGGGTTACCGATGCGGCCATCCAGTAACGTCAAGAGCGCAGTGCGCGCGCTCGCGCTCGGCCTCGTGCTTGCCACGCTCGGCGGCTGCTCGGAATATCTCGACCGCCGCGACACCATTTCGCTGCATCGGCGGCGACGCGGTCGCCACCGACAAGGTGACGCAGATGGTCGATCCCTGGCCGCCGGCCAGCGCCGACAACGCAACATCGCCTTCAACGGCGACGCGCATGGAAACCGCGGTGGAGCGCTACCGCACCAATCGCACCTATCCGCCAAGCGGCACCGGCACCTCGGCCGCCTATTCGCAGGCCCCGGCCGCGGCCAACGCGACGCCGCTCGGTCCGACCGTGACGGCAGCCTGCGGCGCCGGTGAAATAAGCAAAGCCATGCGCATCGAACCCGCAGCTCGGACCCGAACCGGACCCGCGTGGTGGTGCTCACCGCCGACGCCGAGTTCGAGCGCACCGCGCGCGCCACCTTCGGCGCCAGCGAGCGCGATCGAGCTCGACATGAACGCGGGCACGCTCGCGGACAAGGCCGATACGCTCGACGCTCGCAAGACGCAACCGTGGTGGTGATCGATCTCGACGCTCGCGCGCCGACGAGATGGCGGCGCTGGAGCGGCTGATGGTGCGCACCGGCGCGCTGGCCGCCGGTGGTCGTGGTGACGCAGAGCTTCGACGAGAATGTCGCGCGCACGCTGATGCAGATGCGGGTCGCCGATTTCCTGGTCAAGCCGGTGACGCCGATCGACCTGGTGCGCACCTGCGCGCGGGTCGCCCAAAGCGCCGGCCGGCGCCGAAACGGCGGCCGAAGCGCAGATCTACACCTTCCTGCCGGCAGTCGGCGGCGCCGGCGTCACCACGCTGGCGATCCAGACCGCCATGATCCTGCTCAACAGCGGCGGGCCGCGCGTCAAGACCTCGACCTGCCTGGTCGATCTCGATTTCCAGCACGGCGCCTGCGCCGACTATCTCGATCTCGAGCCGCGCCTCAACCTGAACGAAATCGAGCCGCGGCCGGAGCGCCTCGACCGCCAACTGCTCGAAGTCATGCTGTCCTATCACGCCTCCGGGCTCGCGGTGGTCGCCGCGCCCAACCGGCCGGCCGAGATGCGCTCGCTTCGATCCCGACGTGGTGACGCGCCTGCTCGATCTGGTCTCCAGCCATTTCGAATATGTCGTGATCGACATGCCGCGCACCTGGTTCTCCTGGACCGACAGCGTGCTGCTCGGCTCCAACAAGCTGTTCATCGTCAGCGAGATGACGGTGCCGGCGCTGCGCCACGCCAAGCAACTGGTGGCGGCGATCCGCGAGCGGCTGGGCGACGGGCCGAAGCCGCAGGTCATCGTCAACCGCTTCGAGCAGCGCATGTTCGGCGCCGGGCTGCGCCTGCGCGACCTCGAGCAGGCGCTGGGCGACGCCTTCGCCGCCGTCATCCCCAACGACTACGCGCTGGTGCGCGAGGCGATCGACCGCGGCGTGCCGCTCGACGAGGTCAAGCCCGGCAACAAGATCACCGCCGCAACTCAAGAAGCTGATCGCGCCGCACGCGGCCAAGGCCGAGCGCCGAAGCCGGCGCCGCTGATGAAGAAGCTCAAGCTCTCGCGTGCGCGAAGTGAGGTGACGATCGATGGCCGGCCGTTTCACCGCCCGCGCATCGCCGCCGCCGGAGCTGCCGGTGATCGAGGCGCCGCCGAGCTGCGCCGCGCCGAGGCCGCGTCGCTGGACGCCGGTCGCGGAGCCGGCCGGCGGAGCCGGACGCCGCGCCGCAAGCCGGCCAATCCGCTGCTCAGCGACAAGCTGCTCGACGCCAAGGTGCGGCTGCACCGCCGGCTGATCGAGGAGATCAATCTCTCGGCGCTGGAAAAGCTGCCGGAAGAGGAGATGCGCCGCCACATCCAGCAGCTCGTGACGCAATACGTCCTGGACGAGCGGCTGGCGCTCAACACCCAGGAGCTCGACGAATTCGTCTCCGAAATCCTCGACGAGATGACCGGGCTCGGCCCGCTCGAGCCGCTGCTCAAGGACCCGAGCATCAACGACATCCTGATCAACGGCCACGAATGCGTCTATGTCGAGCGCGGCGGCATGCTCGAGCCGCTGGCGGTGCGCTTCAAGGACGAGCAGCATCTGCTGCGCATCATCAACAAGATCGTCTCCGCGGTCGGCCGCCGCGTCGACGAATCGCATCCGCTGTGCGACGCGCGCCTGCTCGACGGCTCGCGCGTCAACGTGGCGGTGCGGCCGATCGGCGTCGACGGCCCGCTGGTCTCGATCCGCAAATTCTCCAAGAAGCCGTTCAACCTGACCAAGCTGGTCGAGATCGGCGCGCTGCGCCCGCAGATGGCCGAGCTGCTGGCGGCGGCGGTCAAGGCGCGCATCACCACCATCATTTCCGGCGGCACCGGCTCCGGCAAGACCACGATGCTCAACGCGCTGTCCGCCTTCATCTCGGAGAAGGAGCGCCTGATCACCATCGAGGACGCCGCCGAATTGCAGCTGCAGCAGCCGCATGTCGGCCGCATGGAGACGCGGCCGCCCAACATCGAAGGCAAGGGCGAAATCCGCCAGCGCGAACTGGTCAAGAACGCGCTGCGCATGCGCCCCGACCGCATCATCCTCGGCGAGTGCCGCGGCGAGGAAGCCTTCGACATGCTGCAGGCCATGAACACCGGCCACGAAGGCTCGATGGCGACGATCCACGCCAACACGCCGCGCGACGCCATCTCGCGCCTCGAGCAGATGATCGGCATGGCCGGCCTGCCGATGACGGTGGCCTCGATCCGCGGCCAGATCGCCGGCGCCATCCAGATGATCGTGCAGCTGCAGCGCCTGTCCGACGGCAAGCGCAAGGTCACCTCGATCGCCGAGGTCACCGGGCTGGAAGGCGACATCATCCAGATGCAGGAAATCTACAAATACGTGCGCACCGGCACCGCCGCCGACGGCACCGTGCAGGGCCACTTCCAGGCCACCGGCGTGCGCCCGCGCTTCCTCGCGCATCTGGCCAAGCTCGGCATCCGCATCCCCGGCAGCTATTTCGATCCCTCGCAGCCGCTCTGACCGAAAATGTCCAATTTTTTCGACTTCGACCCGGTCTATCTGTTCTACCTGCTGATCGGCGTCTCGGCGGCGATGTTCGCGGAGGCCGTCTATCTGCTGTTCTTCAACAAGGCCTCCTACCGCAAGAACATCAACCGCCGCCTCAAACTGCTGGACGACAAGACCGACCGCGAAAGCGTGCTGGTCCAGTTGCGGCGCGAGCGCGGGCTGACCAGCGGCGGCGACTACCGCTTGCCGCTGGTCAATCTCAATCAGCTGATGCTGCAGTCCGGCCTGACCCTCGGCTTCGGCAGGCTGATCCTGCTCGTCGTCATCGGCATGGTCGCGGCCTTCGGCGCCACGCTGGTGTTCGACGGCAAGCTGTCGCACGCGCTGATCGCCGCGGGATTTGCCGGCGCTCGTGCTGCCCTTCCTGGTGCTGAAATTCCTGCGCAGGCGGCGGCAGAAGAAGTTCGGCGCGCAGTTCCCCGACGCCATCGACATCATCGTGCGCTCGTTGCGCGCCGGCCATCCGGTGCCGGTCGCCATCTCCATGGTGGCGCGCGAGATGCCCGATCCGATCGGCAGCGAATTCGGCATCGTCGCCGACGAGATCACCTATGGCGCCGACCTCGAAACCGCCATGCGCAATCTCTATTTCCGCGTCGGCAACGACGACCTGCCGCTGTTCGTCACCGCGGTCGCGATCCAGGGCTCGACCGGCGGCAATCTCGGCGAAATCCTGGAGAACCTGTCGGGCGTGATCCGCCTGCGCTTCAAGATGCGCCGCAAGATCCGCGCGCTCGCCGCCGAAGGCCGCGCCTCGGCGCTGATCCTGTCCTCGCTGCCGATCGGCATGTTCGCCGTCATTCAGTTCCTGGTGCCGAGCTTCTACGGCAGCGTCTGGAACGAGGACATCACCAAGATCGTGCTGGTGCTGGCCGGCTGCTGGATGGGCGTCGGCAATTTCATCATGTACCGCCTGGTCAATTTCAGGATTTGACGCGATGAACCCCGCCGCCCTCATCGCCGACATGCTGCACGACAACGGCACGATGCTGATGGCGCTCCTGGTGTTTCTGGCCGCCGGCACGCTCGCCTTCGCGGCGATGGCCTTCGTGCGCGTGCGCGGCGCGGTCAAGCGGCGCACCGTGCGCGTGATGGACGAGGGCGGGCGGGCGAACCCGAAGCGCTCGCTGCGCTATTCCAGCCTGAAGGCGGTCGGCCAGCTCATCGAATACACCACCAAGCATTACGCCTCGACCAACGGCGACACCATGAAGGTGCTGCGCCAGCGCCTGATCCAGGCCGGCATCTACGATCCGCGCGCGGTCGCCTTCTTCTTCCTGGCGCGCAGCGTGCTCGCCGTTGTGCTCGCCGCCGCGCTGTTTCTCATTCTGCCGATGTTCGTCTCCAAGGGCAGCTCGTTTTTCTGGCTGCTGGTGATCGTCGGCGGCATCGCCGGCTATGTCGGCCCCAGCGTCACCATCGACAGGCGCATCGCCGCGCGCAAGGTCGAGCACCGCCTGGGCTTCCCCGATTTCATGGACCTCTTGGTGGTGTGCGCGGATTCCGGCCTGTCGATGGAGGCGAGCCTCGATCGCGTCGGCCGCGAGCTCGGCGACAGCTATCCTTCGCTCACCGCCAACATCCACATGACCAATCTCGAAATCCGCGCCGGCCGCAATCTCAAGGACGCGCTCGAGCACTTCGCCACCCGCCTGGCGCTGGAGGAAGCGCGCGCCTTCGCCACGCTGATCAACCAGTCGATCGACCTCGGCTCCTCGATCACCGATGCGCTGCGCGTCTACTCCGACGACATGCGGCACAAGCGGCTGTCGTACGCCGAGGAAAAGGCCTACGCGCTGCCGGCCAAGCTCTCGGTGCCGATGATGGTGTGCATTTTCCCGGTGCTGTTCGTGGTCATCCTGCTGCCGGTGTTCGTGCGGCTGCACGTCGGGCATTATTTTTGATGCGTGCACCTGCCCCTCGGGAGGGCTCGGCGAGCCGAGCGAGCGGTGAGGGTTCGCGCAGCTACCCCTCACCCGCTCGCGCTTCGCGCGCTCCGCCGATGAAGGGCGCGCCGCGCCGCCCGAAAGTGAACAACTTCTTAACTTTCTCGCCCTAGCCTGACACCGTCCCGGGGTGGGGCGTATCCCGACAGGCCATTATGTAATGCGTATAATTGCCCAAGCGCTCATGATTGCTGTCGCCGGGTTCGCGCTCGCCGCCTGCAACACCACCGGCGACCTCGCCAGCCAAGTCCGCCAACCCGCCGGCTGCCGACAACCCCGACATCGCCGCCAATGCGCTCGCCTCCGCGCCGGCCGAGGCGGTGCCGCCGCCGCTCGGCGTGCCGGCAGCAGCCGAGCCCGGCCTGCTCGGCTCCGATCCCAATGACGAGCTCTCGCTCGGCAAGAAAATGTACCACGCCAACAATTTCGGCCTGGCCGAGACGCATTTCCGCCGCGCCGTCGAACTGCATCCGCGCGACGCCGAGGCCTGGCTCGGCCTGGCCGCCAGCTACGACCGGCTGCGCCGCTTCGATCTCGCCGACCGCGCCTACGGACAGGCGATTTCGATCGTGGGCGCAACGGTGGAGATCCTCAACAACCAGGGCTTCTCTTATATGCTGCGCGGCGACTACAAGCGCGCGCGCGCCAAGCTCGCCGCCGCCGAGCGCAAGGACCCGGGCAACAAATACGTCGCCAACAACATGCACCTGCTGCAGGAGAGTTACCGGCAGGGCAAGCAGGTGGAGTAGGCCACCAAGGCTCGTCGCCGTCCTCGTCGCGCCGCGCAAGCGGGGACCCAGTCCTGGATGCCCGCTTGCGCGGGCATGAGCGGGAAAAAGTTCGCCCCGCCACACATTCCCATCCGCGAATGCGCGTGAGCCACCCCGGTAGCGCGACCCCATCGCTCTCGCTTACTCTTGCCCCCGAGCCGGCGCGCAAGACCGGCTGTGACATCTTCAGAGGGGGAGGAAACCCGACATGGCTAGTCCCGTGAATGCCGGCGCGCGTCTCGACCGGCTGCCGATCTCGTCGTTCCATTACCGCATCTTCTGGCTGGTCGGCGCCGGCATGTTCTTCGACGGCTACGATCTCTACGTCGCCGGCGGCGTGCTCGCCTCCGCGATCCAGACCAAGTTCTCGACGCTGCCGCAGAACCTGCAATTCCTGTCCCTCACCTTCGTCGGCATGACGCTCGGCTCGCTGATCACCGGCTTCGTCGGCGACAAAATGGGCCGCCGCTTCACCTACCAGATCAACCTGTTGATCTTCGGCCTGGCCTCGCTCGCGGCTGCGTTCGCGCAGGACATGGGCCAGCTCATCGTCTGCCGCTTCGTGCAGGGGCTGGGCTTGGGCGCCGAGATCGTGGTCGGCTATTCGACGCTGACCGAATTCGTGCCGCCGAAAACGCGCGGCCGCTGGCTGGCGATGATGGCTTTCCTGGTGGTCGCCGGCTTCCCGGTCACCGCCATCCTCAGCTACCTGATCATCCCGGCCTGGGGCTGGCGCCCGATGTTCATCATCGCCGGCATCGGCTCGCTGATCGTCTGGTATCTGCGCAAGAACTTGCCGGAGTCGCCGCGTTGGCTGGAGTCGAAAGGGCGCACCGCCGAAGCGGAGGCCCTGATGACGTCGATCGAGAAAGAAGTGTCCGAGAGCGCCGGCAAGCTGCCCGCGCCGGCCAAGACCGCTGCGGTCGCGCAAGTCACCGCTTCCGACATGCTCAAGCCGCCGCTCTTGCAGCGCATGATCGTGGGAAGCTGGGTGCTGATCACGATCAACACGCTGATCTTCGGCTTCGTGATCTTCCTGCCGCAGTTCTTCCTGCGCCAGGGGCTCACCATCGCCCACTCGCTGCAATACACGCTGGTGCTATCGGCCGCCTCGCTGATCGGCTGCGTCATCGGCGCCTGGGCCGCCGATGCCATCGGCCGGCGCTGGACCATCATCGGCGCGTCCGTCGTCACCATCGTGTTCGGCTATGTCTACGCGCGCTTCAACGCGGCGTCGGATCCGACCATCGGTGCTGTCGGTCGGCTTCGTGCTGATCGTGGCGATCTACGTGCAGACCGCGCTGCTGTTCGGGGTCTACACGCCGGAACTGTTCCCGACCGAGATCAGGCTGCGCGCCAACGGCATCTGCAACACGCTGGGGCGCGGCGCCACCGTGGTGTCGCCCTTCGTGGTCGGCTATTTGATGGTGCACTACAAGCTGCCGGGCGTGATCTGGCTGATGATCGCGCTGGTGGTGATCCAGATCGTCGTGGTCTGGGCCTGGGGCGTCGAGCCCGCCAAACGCGGGCTGGAGGACGTGGCGGTCGCCAAAGCCTGACCGCGTCGACGTCATGCCGCGGCCGTCCGGGCTACCGGGCGGCCGTTGGCGTTCTTAAGTATGGTTGCGGGCGGGGGCACGCCTTAGGTCATATTGCAGCATGTTCGAAGCCATCAAAAAGCTGATGTTCGATCTCGGCGACGGCGGCAAGCATCCCGCTCAGTTCGGCGAGGGCGACTATCGGCTCGCCGCGGCCGCGCTCTTGGTGCATGCCGCCGCCATCGACGGCAATATCTCGGAGGTCGAGCGGCAAAAGCTGCACGCCGTGATCAAGCAGCGCTTCGATCTCGACGATGCCAACGCCGACGCCTTGATCGCGGCGGCGACCACGGCCGAGCAGCAGGCGATCGATCTCTTCCAGTTCACCACCCGGCTCAACCGCACGCTGGACGCGGCCGGGCGCGCCCGCATCGTCGAAATGCTGTGGCAAATTGTCTGCGCCGACGGCATCATCACCGAGTTCGAGGATAATCTGGTGTGGCGGGCGGCCGACCTCTTGGGCATTTCACGCGACGAGCGCATCGGCTTGCGCGAGCGGGTCATGGGGCAGCGCGGTTCGGGGAGCGAAACCAATCGATGAGCCTGCGCCCGGTCACCGTTATCACCGGCGCTTCCGCCGGCATCGGCGCAGAGCTGGCGCGGGTCTTCGCCCGCCACGGCCACGATCTGGCGCTCGTGGCGCGGCGCGAGGACCGGCTGCGCGAACTCGCCAAGGAGATCGTCGCCGGCGGCGCGCGCCGGCCGATCGTGATCGTCGCCGATCTGGCCGCACCCGGCGCCGCGCAGACGATCGGCGACGAACTGCGCGCGCAGGGCGCCGAGGCGCAATTCATGGTCAACAATGCCGGCTTCGGGCTGGTGGGTCTCGCCGGCACGCGCGACCGCGACGAAACGCTGGCCATGATCGACGTCAATGTGCGTGCGCTCACGGAACTGTCGCTTGCCTTCGTCGACAGCCTGGCGCGCCACAAAGGCGGGCTGCTCAATGTCGCCTCGCTCGCCAGCTTCCTGCCGGGGCCGGGCATGGCGGTCTATTACGCGACCAAGGCCTATGTGCTGTCGTTTTCCGAGGCGCTGCACAGCGAGCTCAAGGCACGCGGGGTGCGGGTCTGCGTGCTGTGCCCGGGGCCGGTGCCGACCGAATTCGCCGCGCGCGCGGGCCTGCGCGCCGGCCTCGCCCCCGGCATGCTGACCGAGAGTGCGCAACGCGTGGCGGAAGCCGGCTACCGCGGCCTGATGGCTGGCCGCCGCCTGGTGGTGCCGGGCCTCGCCGGCAAGCTGATCACGCTTGTGCTGCCGCTCGTTCCGCGCCGGTTGCTGCTGCGGGTGGTGGGTTCCCGGCAAAGCCGGCGCCGGTCCGACCAGGGCCTATAAGCGTGCGGCGGCGCCCAACTTTGCAAATCGCGGCAAAGCAGCTAGTAATCGGCACCGCGCGATATGCGCGAACGCCATGAAGCCGGTCCTCATCATCGTCCACCAGGAACATTCCTCGCCCGGCCGGGTCGGCCAGGTGCTGAGCAAGCTCGGCTATCCGCTCGACATCCGCCGCCCGCGCTTCGGCGATCCGCTGCCGGAGACCATGGACGAGCACGCCGGCGCCGCCATCTTCGGCGGCCCGCAAAGCGCCAATGACGAGGAGGACTTCGTCAAGCGCGAGATCGACTGGATCGGCGTACCGCTGCGCGACAAGAAACCGTTTCTCGGCATCTGCCTCGGCGCGCAGATGATGGCGCGCCATCTCGGCGCCCGCGTCTATGTGCATCCGCAAGGCCATGCCGAGGTCGGTTACTACCCGATCCGGCCGACCGCGGCCGGGCTTGGCATCTGCGCCGACTGGCCCGACCATGTCTATCAATGGCACCGCGAAGGCTTCGAGTTGCCCGCCGGCGGCGAATTGCTGGCCGAGGGCGAGGCCTTTTCGGTGCAGGCATTCCGCTCCGGAACCGGCTACGCGCTTCAGTTCCACCCGGAAGTCACCCACGCCATGATGTATCGCTGGCTGGTGCGCGGCGCCCACCGCATGGAATTGCCCGGCGCCAAGCAGCGTGCCGACCATATCGCCGGCCGCGCCGCGCACGACTACGCCGCCCACAACTGGCTCGCCGCCTTCATCGACCATTGGATCGGGCGCAAGCCGGCGGCCGGGGCGGCGGAAGCCGCTAAATGAAAAGCCCGCCTTCGCCCTTCGGTTTCGGCGGGCAACCTTCGCTCGCTTCGCTACGAGGGGTAATTTCTGGCCTGCCGACCGTAGCGCGCGTTAGCGGCGAAGGTTGGTGGAGCCGAGGGGATTTGAACCCCTGACCTCCTCATTGCGAACGAGGCGCTCTCCCAACTGAGCTACGGCCCCCGCCAAATCGCGACGATTCTACGGCGTCGCGCAAAAACCACGGCGAGATCGCGCCATTTAGGGCCAGGGTCATAGGCTGTCAAGGAGACCGCCCGGCGCAACGCGGCTTGTTCAAGGCCATGCGACCCGCTACTTTTCGGCCGGTTCGCGAACGGACGAAAACTCATGCGCTCGGTCCTCGATATCATCCTGCTGGTGCTGCAGATCTATATCTGGCTGCTGATCGCGGCCGCCGTGCTGTCCTGGCTGATCGCCTTCAACGTGGTCAACACCCGCAACGAGGTGGTGGCGGGGATCGCCGAGTTCCTTTACCGCATCACCGAGCCGGTGCTGCGGCCGATCCGCTCGATACTGCCCAATCTCGGCGGCATCGACGTCTCGCCGGTGATCCTGATCCTGATCATCCTGTTCATCGAAAACGTCATTTACCGTTACATCTATCCGAACGTGTTTTAGCGCATGACGGCGCGGCCGTGGGCGGCGGTGGACGGCGGCGTCGCGCTCGCCGTGCGGCTGACGCCCAAGGGTGGGCGCGACGCCATCGACGGCATCGAGACATTGGCCGACGGCCGCGCCGTGCTTAAAGTGCGCGTGGCGGCGGCGCCGAGCGAAGGCGAGGCAAACGCGGCGCTGATCCGGCTGATCGCCAAGGCCTTGCGCGTCCCAGCGCGCGACATCGCCCTGGCCGCCGGCGCCACCGGCCGCGTCAAGCGGCTGACGATTGCGGGCGATGCCGCGGCGCTGATCGCGGCGCTGGAGAAGCTGGCCGCGGCGCGCTAGGACTAGGCCATGACCGCACGCCTGATCGACGGCAAGACGATTTCGGCCGATCTGCGCGGCAAGGTCACCGACGCCGTGCACCGTCTGCGCCGCGACCGCGGCGTCGTGCCGGGCATCGCGGTGGTGCTGGTGGGCGACAGTCCGGCGAGCCAGGTCTACGTCCGCAACAAATCCAAGGCGGTGGCGGAATCGGGCATGCACGCGTTCGACCGCAAGCTGCCGGCGGAAACGCCGCGAAGCCGAGCTGATCGACCTGATTGCGGAGCTCAATGTCGACACGGCCGTCAACGGCATCCTGGTGCAATTGCCGCTGCCCAAGCAGATCGATCCGCAGAAGATCATCAGCGCCATCGATCCGGCCAAGGACGTCGACGGCTTCCATCCGGTCAATGTCGGCCGCCTTTCGATCGGCATGCCGGCGCTGGTGCCGTGCACGCCGCTCGGCTGCATTGTGCTGGCCAAGACCGTGCATGCCTCGCTCGCCGGCATGGAGGCGGTGGTGGTCGGCCGCTCCAACATCGTCGGCAAGCCGGTGGCGCAACTGCTGCTGGCGGAGAACGCCACCGTCACGATCTGCCATTCCAAGACGCGCGACCTGGCCGAAGTGTGCCGGCGCGCCGACCTGCTGATCGCCGCCATCGGCAAGCCGGAATTCGTGCGCGGCCATTGGCTCAAGCCGGGCGCCACCGTGATCGACGTCGGCATCAACCGGGTGCCGGGCGCGGCCGGCAAGGAAAGTCAAAAGACGCGTATCGTCGGCGACGTCGCCTTCGCCGAAGCGCGCGAGGTGGCCGGCGCGATCACGCCGGTGCCGGGCGGCGTCGGGCCGATGACCATTGCCTGCCTGCTGCTCAACACGCTGCAGGCGACCTGCGCGCAGAACGGCTTTCCCGCGCCGAATATCTAACCTCATCCTGAGGAGCCCGCGCAGCGGGCGTCTCGAAGGATGAGGCCCCGAAATCGGCCTCATGGTTCGAGACGCGCAGCTTCGCTGCGCTCCTCACCTGAGGATCGAATTTCAAGTTTTAGGAAAACTCAGCCCTGCCAGGCGTAGGCGACCTTGTCGAGCGTCTTGGGCCCGAAGCGTTCGGAGGAGCGCGCCACCGCGCGGCCGCCGAGCGCGCGATAGAACTCGACCGCCGGCTCGTTGTCGGACAGCGCCCACACCACCATGCTCTTGAGCCCGCTCTGGATCAGGTCCTTGCGCGCCGCCGAGAACAGCCGGCGGCCGAAGCCCAAACCCTGGAACTCGGGCCGCAGGTAGAGCTCGTAGATCTCGCCGTCATAAAACAAGCTGCGCGCGCGGTTGCGGCCGTAATTGGCGTAGCCGGCGATCTGCTCGCCGAATTGCAGGATGGTGATGCGGCTGCCTTTGCGGATCGCCGAGTCCCACCAGTCCGGGCCGCGCCGGTTGATCAGCTTGTCGAGTTCGGCGCCGGGGATGATGCCCTGATAGGCGGTGCGCCAGGCCTCGTCATGGGTCTCGGCGACGTCGGTCGCGTCGGACGCCTTGGCGCGGCGAATCTCTATCGTGGTCGTCGACATATCCGAATAGAAGCAACGAACTTTCCGCTCTTCAAGCCCTATGATTAATGATCGGTTAATGGTGTGGATTACTGGTCACAGGGCGGCGAAATAGTGCACTATTGCCGCCGGAACATTGCGCACAGGGACGATTCTTTTGGCGCGCGTGCACGCTTGCGCGCCACGACCGTCTCAGATTGGGACTCCACGCGGGCGCTGCGCGCTAGTGATTTGGCTTTGCTGATTCGATTCCGTTTTGTTCCGCCCGCCAAGCCTTAAACCGCCTCGGCTTCCTTGGCGCGGTCGGCGCGTCTTGCGGTCGTTCTCGTCCAAGAGCTTCTTGCGCAGGCGGATCGCCTTCGGCGTCACCTCGACCAGCTCGTTATCCTCGATATAGGCGAGCGCCTTTTCCAGCGTCATGCGGATCGGCGGGGTGAGGCGGACCGCCTCGTCCTTGGAGGTGGTGCGGATATTGGTGAGCTGCTTGCCTTTGAGCACGTTGATGACGAGATCGTTGTCGCGCGTATGCTCGCCGACGATCATGCCTTTGTAGACCTTCCAGCCCGGCTCGATCATCATCGGCCCGCGGTCTTCCAGATTCCACATGGCATAGGCCACGGCCTCGCCCTGATCGTTGGAGATCAAGACGCCGTTGCGGCGGCCCGGGATCGGCCCCTTGTGCGGCGCATAGGCATGAAACAGCCGGTTCATGATGGCGGTGCCGCGCGTGTCGGTCAGCAGTTCGCCCTGGTAGCCGATCAGCCCGCGGGTCGGTGCGTGAAACAACAGCCGCAGGCGGTGGCCGCCGGACGGTTTCATCTCCAGCATATCGGCTTTGCGCTCGGCCATCTTCTGCACGACGATGCCGGAATGAACCTCGTCGACGTCGATGACGACTTCCTCGATCGGCTCTTCCTGCTCGCCTTTATCGTTGGTGCGCAGCAAGACTTTCGGACGCGAAACGGACAGTTCGAAGCCTTCGCGGCGCATGGTCTCGATCAGAATGCCGAGCTGCAATTCGCCGCGGCCGGCGACTTCCATCGAATCCTTATCGTCGGATTCGCGCACGCGCAGCGCCACATTGCCTTCCGCCTCGCGCAGCAAACGGTCGCGGATCATGCGGCCGGTGACCTTGGTGCCTTCGGTGCCGGCGAGCGGTGAGTCGTTGACGCGGAAAATCATCGCCAGCGTCGGCGGATCGATCGGCTGTGCCGGGATCGGCGTTTCGACCGAGGGATCGCAAATGGTCATGGCGACGGTGGCTTCCGGCAGACCTGCGATGGCGACAATGTCGCCGGCTTCCGCTTCGTCCACCGGCACGCGCTCGATGCCGCGGAACGCCAGCACCTTGGTGACGCGGCCGCTCTCGATCAGCTTGCCGTCGTGATCGAGCACCTTCACCTGCTGATTGGGCTTCACAACGCCCGAAGTGATACGGCCGGTGACGATGCGGCCGAGATAGGGATTGGCTTCCAAAATTGTGCCGAGCAGGCGGAACGGTCCGCTTTCCACCACCGGCGGCTTGACGTGACTGAGGATGAGATCGAACAGCGGCTGCATGCCGTCGTCGTGCGAACCTTCCAGCGTCGTCGCCATCCAACCTTGCTTGGCCGAGCCGTAGAGAATCGGGAAATCGAGTTGCTCGTCGGTGGCCTCGAGCGCGGCGAACAGGTCGAACACTTCGTTGATGACTTCCACCGGCCGCGCGTCGGAGCGGTCCACTTTGTTGATGATGACGATGGGCTTGAGCCCCATCTTGAGCGCCTTGGAGACCACGAACTTGGTTTGCGGCAGCGGGCCTTCGGCGGCGTCCACCAGCACCAGCGCGCCGTCCACCATGTTGAGGATGCGCTCCACCTCGCCGCCGAAATCGGCGTGGCCGGGCGTGTCGACGATGTTGATGCGGGTGTCTTTCCAGAGCACCGAGGCGGCTTTCGCCAAAATGGTGATGCCGCGCTCGCGCTCAAGATCGTTGGAATCCATGGCGCGCTCGACCACGCGCTGGTTCTCGCGATAGGCGCCGGATTGCTGCAGCAGCCGGTCGACCAGCGTGGTCTTGCCGTGGTCGACGTGGGCGATGATGGCGACGTTGCGCAGATTCATTGCTGGGTTCCGAAAATCAAAGCGCGGGCCGCAAAAGGATTTCCGAAGGAAATCCGTCTTTCAAAAGACAAAAGACAACAGGATTGCCGGATGGCAATCCTGGGCCCGCGACGCGACGCTGTTGCGGCGCAATATAGTCACGGAAAGGCCGAAAGCAACCGGCCTTCGGGCGCCTCGGTCGGTTCGGTTAAGCCCCCGCCGGGCGGCCCCAAGGCCCGGCACGCCAGCCCTGCGGCAGCGCCTCCCGCAGCATCATCATTTCGGCGATGGTCTCGCCGGTGACCAGGCCGATGAGTTTGCCGCTCGAATCGGTCACGCCCACCGCCGGCGCGGTTTTCTCCTGCAGCAGCTTGAAGGCCTGCTCGAGCGTCACGCGGTGGCCGATGGTGGGGAATTTCGGGCTCATGGCGTCGGCGACGCGGGCGTCCGGCCCGAGCGTCTTGAGCGCGCGGATGAGCGCGCCGCGGTCGAGCACGCCGACCGGCTTGCCGGCGCCGTCGACCACCGGGAATTCGCCCTGGCCGGTTTGCAGCAAGGTCTGCACCGCGCCGTCGAGATGGCCCTCCGGCGTGAGCGATTCGAAATGTGTCATCATGGCGTGGCTCACCGGCACGCCGCGCGAGACCGCGCGCAGCGCCACCATGTGCGCTTCGGAGGAGGCGGCGAGATAGACGAAGATGGCGATGAAAATCAGGATCGGATTATACATCAGTCCGAAGAAGCCCAAGGCAAAGGCGACGAACTGGCCGATCGACGCGGCGATTTCGGTGGCGCGCACATAGCCGAGCTTGCTCGCCAGCGCGGCGCGCAGCACGCGGCCGCCGTCCATCGGAAAGGCCGGGATCAGGTTGAACAGCGCCAGGAACAGGTTGACCACCGCCAGCCGGTCGATCAGCGAAATCTGCACATTGTCGACGGCGACCGCGGCGCTCGGCTGCAAATGCGCGCCGGCCAGCAGCAGCAAGGCGGTGATGGCGACGTTCACCAGCGGCCCCGCGATGGCGATGAGGAATTCCTCCCACGGCTCCTCGGGAATGCGCTCGAGTTGCGCCACGCCGCCGATCGGCAGCAGCGTCACATAAGGCGTCGCCACGCCGAAGGCGCGGGCGGTGAAGATGTGGCCGAACTCGTGCAGCAGCACGCAAAGGAACAGGAGAACCATGAAGGCGAGGGTGTCCCAGGCGGCAGCCGCGCCGCTCGCCGAGTAGCTGGCGGCGAAGATCCAGGCGAGAAACAACAGAAAAGTCAGGTGGACACGGACGACGGTGCCCGCCACCCTGCCGATATTCAATGACCAGGACATGGAAGCCTCGTATGGTCGGAGCGTCACCCTAAAGTTAGTATCGCTTGGGACCCATTGCGAGGGTCGCAAGTGCTGTCGATCAAGTGCTGTCGATCACGTGTTGTCGATGAGGTCAGTCTATGGCGCAGAAACTCAACGCAGATGCCCGCAAATCCGCCCTGGCGAGGCTTGCCGGCTGGTCGGACGTGGCCGGCCGCGACGCCATTACCCGGAAATTCGTGTTCAAGGATTTCAACGAGGCCTTCGGCTTCATGACGCGGGCGGCGCTGGTGGCGGAAAAAATGGACCACCATCCGGAATGGTTCAACGTCTACAAGACGGTGGAGGTCACGCTTGCCACGCATGACGCGGGCGGCGTAACCGAGCTCGACATCAAGCTGGCCGAGGCGATGAACAAGTCGCGGGCTGACGGCGTCTTGCGGCGTTCCGCAATCGCTCCCCAGATTAGGCCCATGGCCTTCGCCCGCAGCAGCTTCTGGCGACGCGATGACGACGAGAGCGCCCTGCTGCGCAGCTTCTGGCGCAAGCTCGCGCGCGTCGCCGCGCAGATTCCTTTCGCCGAGGACCTGCTCGCCGCCTATTACTGCGCCCTCGACCGCGACACGCCGCTCTATGTGAAAAGCACGCTCATCGCCGCGCTCGCCTATTTCGTGCTGCCGATGGACGCCATTCCCGACATGCTGCCGGTGATCGGGTTCACCGACGATGCGGCGGTGCTCGCCACCGCGCTCAAGCTGGTCGCCGACCACATGCGTCCGGCGCATCGCGCGGCCGCCAAGGTCAAGCTCGCGGAATTGATGGCGCACGACTAAGGCCGCAAAACCACCTTGCCCATCACCTGCCGCGCCGCCAGCGCCTTGAGCGCGGCCGGCGCGTCGCTGAGCGGATAGACCGCGTGCACGTGCGACGACAATTTGCCCTGCGCGCACCAGGCGAGAATTTGCGTCATGTTGGCGCGATGGCCTTGCGGGTCGCGCAGGATCCAGGCGCCCCAGTAGACGCCGAGCACGTCATAGCTGCGCAGCAGCACCAGATTGAGCGGCAGCTTCGGCATGTCGCCGGCGGCAAAGCCGATGACCAGATAGCGGCCGGCCCAATCCATGCCGCGCAGCGCGGCTTCGCCTTGCGCGCCGCCGATCGGGTCGTAGACCACATCGACGCCCTTGCCGCCGGTCAATCGGCGCAACGCCTCCTTGAGATCGTCCGCGGCATAATTCACGCCGTCGTCGGCGCCGTGCCGGCGCGCGAAGGCAAGTTTTTCCTCGGACGAGGCACAGGCAATGACACGCGCGCCCATCAGTTTGGCAATCTCGAGCGCGGACAGCCCGGTGCCGCCGGTGGCGCCCAGCACCGCAATCGTCTCGCCGGGTTTGAGCTTGGCCCGGTCCTTCAGCGCATAGAGCGACGTGCCGTAGGTGACGGTGAGGCCGGCCGCGCGCTCGAAGTCCAAGCCGGCGGGCATGGCGACCAGCTGGGCGGCCTCGACCGCGACCTTCTCGCGCGCCGCGCCCCAGCCGATATTGCCGATGACGCGATCGCCGGGCGCAATGCCGGTGACGCCAGGACCGAGGCTTTCGACCTCGCCGGCGAACTCGGCGGCCGGCGAGAACGGGAAGGCCGGCTTGTGCTGGTATTTGCCGGCGATGATCAGCGTGTCGAAGAAATTCAGCGCGGCGGCCTTGACGCGCACCACGACTTCACCGGGGCCGGCTTGCGGCTCGGCGATATCGGCAAGTTCCAGATCGTCGGGCGTGCCGTAGCGGGTGCAGAGCAGGGCTTTCATGGCGGACTCGGCAATATCGGCGGGAGGAGGCGGGCGCCTATTTCTAGCACGGTGCGGGCGGCGGGCTGGCACCATCAAGTTTTGGCGGCTAATGTCGCGCCGCCGGCGGCCGTTTGCCGCCTTCACATTGCCGATTTTGCCTCCTAATGGGCTAGTATTCTTCATGAGGGGGCGGTTCCAGGACGGCTTGTCAATTCCAGCCGGTAGGGCCCGATGAACATGACCTTTTTGCTCCGTGCCACGACTGTCGCAATGGCCGCCTCGGCCGGTATTTTTCTCAGTGCCGCCTCCGCCCAGCAGAAAAAGCCCGAGCCCACCGACCAGGCCACGCTGCTCGGCCAGTTCGGCGATTGGGGGGCCTATAAGGCGAGCCCGGGCGGCAAGACGGTCTGCTTCGCGCTGTCCAAGCCGACCTCGGCGGTGACCGATCCGCCCGGCCGCAGCCGCGATGCCTCCTATGCCTTCGTCTCCACGCGGCCGGCCGAGAAGGTCAAGAATGAGGTTTCGGTCATCGTCGGCTATCCGCAGAAGCCGGGCGCCGATGCCACCGCCACCATCGGCTCGGCCAGCTACGTGATGTACACGCAGAACGACGGCGCCTGGGTGAAGAACGCCGCCGAGGAGTCGCAGATGGTGGATGCCATGCGCAAGGGCGCCGACATGGTGGTCAAGAGCGTGTCCACCCACGGCACCAAGACCACCGACACCTATTCGCTCAAGGGCATCGCCGACGCGCTCGAAAAAGTGGCGGCGGAGTGCAAATAGCCCGGCGGGCTCTTATATTGTCGTCGGACGACGACGGCCTGATCCGATGACAAGCACAATCGAAATGACACCGCCTCGGCGCCCTTCGTCGAGAAGACGCCGCTCGAGCGCTATGTGGCGCCGGCAAAGCCGTCGCTGATCGGCTTGTCGCGCAGCGAACTTGCCGACGCGCTCGGCACGCTCGGCGTGCCCGAGGGCCAGCGCAAGATGCGCGTGCAGCAGCTTTGGCACTGGATCTATTTCCGCGGGCTGACGTCCTTCGAAGCCATGAGCAGCGTGTCGAAGGAGTTGCGCGGCGCGCTCGCCGAGCATTTCACGCTCGACCGCCCCGAGGTGGTGGCCGAGCAGGTCTCTGTCGACGGCACGCGCAAATGGCTGCTGCGGCTGCCGGGCGAAGTGCAAGGCGAGCGACCGCACGAAGTCGAATGCGTCTATATCCCCGACACCGAACGCGGCACGCTGTGCGTCTCCAGTCAGGTCGGCTGCACGCTGACCTGCACGTTCTGCCACACCGGCACGCAACGCCTGGTGCGCAACCTCACTGCCGGCGAGATCGTCGGCCAGGTGATGGCCGCGCGCGACCGCTTGGGAGATTGGCCGGGCGGCACGCGGCCGACGCGACGGCGTGGTGCCGACGCGGCGAACGCTGCATCACCAACATCGTGATGATGGGCATGGGCGAGCCGCTCTATAATTTCGAGGCGGTGCGCGACGCGATTCTGATCATGGCCGACGGCGACGGCATCGGCATTTCCAAGCGCCGCATCACGCTCTCGACCTCCGGCGTGGTGCCCTATATCGCGCGCGCCGGCGCCGAGATCGGCTGCATGCTGGCGGTGTCGCTGCACGCGGTGCGCGACGAGCTGCGCAACGAATTGGTGCCGCTCAACCGCAAATATCCGATTGCCGAGCTGCTCGAGGCCTGCCGCAACTATCCCGGCGTCTCCAACGCCAAGCGCATCACCTTCGAATACGTCATGCTCAAGGGCGTGAACGATTCGATCGAAGACGCGAAAGCGCTGGTGCGGCTGCTCAAGGGCATCCCCGCCAAGATCAATCTCATTCCGTTCAATCCCTGGCCGGGCAGCCGCTATGAATGCTCCGACTGGGAGCAGATCGAGAAATTCTCGCAGGTGGTGTTCGACGCCGGCTACGCCTCGCCGGTGCGCACGCCGCGCGGCCGCGACATCCTCGCCGCCTGCGGCCAGCTTAAGAGCGCGAGCGAAAAACTCTCCGCGCGCGAACGCATGGCGCTGCGCGCCATGGCGATGACGGATTAACCGATGTCGCTGTTCGGCCGCATCATCGTCATCGTCTTCGCGCTCATCGTGGCCATCATGATTGCGGGCATCACGCTCGCCATCGGCATCATC
This sequence comes from uncultured Alphaproteobacteria bacterium, assembly GCA_963742375.1. Lineage (GTDB taxonomy): Bacteria > Pseudomonadota > Alphaproteobacteria > Rhizobiales > Xanthobacteraceae > Pseudolabrys. The sequence goes on along the minus strand of CAVULP010000005.1, from coordinate 182,095 downwards.
GCGCCGGACTGGCCGTGGCTCGATTCCGATCCGTTCGAGCGCGTGGCCTTCTTCGTCGTGTCGTTCTTCGCCACCAGCTTTATCGGCGCCACCGCCTTCGTGCCGGCTCTGCTGCTGATCGCCGTCGCCGAAGTCATGCGGCTGCGCAGCCTGCTCTACTACGCGGCCGCCGGCGCCGTGGTGGGGCTCACCTCCTATTTCGGCTCCAATGTCGAGTTGCGGCTGGAAAACACCACCGACGTCACGCCGGTCTTCCATCCGCTGCAACTCGCGGCGGCGGCCGGGATCGTCGGCGGGCTGGCCTATTGGCTGCTCGCCGGCCGCAATGCCGGGCGCTGGCGCGAGCCGCGGCAACCGTCGGCCTAACGATTCGCCCAGTCGAGCGCGGCTTCCAGCCGGTCGTTGCCCCAGAACAATTTCGCCGTCGGCGGTCACGAAAGCGGGCGCACCGAAAATGCCGAGCTGCTGCGCCTCCTCGGTTTGCGCGCGCAATGCCGCCTTGATCGTGTCTAATTGCGCGTCTTGCAGCACGCGATCGGCATCCTTCCCAAGCGCGGCCAGCACGCCGCCGATCGTTTCCGGCTCGCCGATGTTGCGGCCGTCGGCGAATTCGCACGCGTAGACCGCGCGGCAGTAATCCTCGCCCCAGCCTTGCGCCAGTCCGACCAGCGCCACGCGCGCCGCCAGTCACGCTGTTCTGCGGAAACACCGCCGGCCGCGCGAACGGCAGGTCGAGCGCGCCGCAGATGCGTTCCAGATCCCGCCACATATAGCGGCCCTTGGCGGCATAGAGATTGAACGGGGAATTGTCCCAGCCTTGCGCCTTGAAGATCGGTCCGAGCAGGAAGGGCCGCCAGCGCAACGCCACGCCGCGCGCTTGCGCCAGCGGCGCGATCCGCATGGCGGCCGGATAGGAATAAGTCGAGGCGAAATCGAACCAGAAGTCGAGCGTGGGCTTGCCGGTCATCGACCAACTATAGCGGCTTTGCTCCCGGCCGCCTTTCCATTTTCTTGAGCCTCGGCTAGACCGGCGCGCACGTGAAGGACCAGAGAATGAACCGCACCGGACTGATCGTCGCGCTCGCCATCGCCGCCGTCGTCGGGCTGGCGTTCGGCCTGTTTCCCGAGCTCGATCTCGCCGTGTCGCGCTACTTCTACAATTTCGTCGAAAAGCCGAATTATTTTGTGTTGCGCATTTATCCGCCGCTGATGCTGGCGCGCAATATCGGGCTCTGGATCACCACCGTGCTGGTCGCCCCGGCCGTGGCCGCGCTTATCGTCAAGCTGATCTTGCCGCGGCGGAAGATGTTCATCTCGGGCCGCGCCGTCGTGTTCCTGATCGCGACGCTGGCGCTGGCGCCCGGGCTGCTGGTCAATGTCGCGCTCAAGGATCACTGGGGCCGGCCGCGCCCGATCGACGTCGCGCAATTCGGCGGCACGCAGCATTTCGTGCGCCTGGTGGGATCCGCAGCGGCGATTGCCCGGGCAACTGCTCGTTCGTGTCCGGCGACGTGGCGGGCGCGTTCTGGACGCGTCGCGCCGGCGGCGCTGGCGCCGCCGCAATGGCGCGCGCTCGCCTATGGCGCGGCGCTGGCGCTCGGCGCCGGCATGGCCGCCATCCGCGTGATGGCGGGCGCGCATTTCGTCAGCGACGTCGTGTTCGCCGGCGTGTTCACCTTCCTGATCATCTGGCTCGTGCACGGGCTGATCTACCGCTGGCCGCGCACGCGGCTTTCCGACGAGGCGGTTGAGCGGGCCATCGCGCGCATCGCGACGCCGGGCTACGATTTCATCGCCGGACTATTCGGCGGCAAGCGCAAGCCGGAGCCATAAAAAAATCGCCGGGCGCGTGGCCCGGCGATCTTGACTTCACGTTTAGCGCGATCAGCGCAACGCGCGACGGTCGGGATGACGCGGCGCCGGCTTCTTCTGCGCCGGCGCAGTCTCCGCCTTGGTCTCGTGGCCGCCGTTGAGCTTGTCGGCGAACAGCGCGATGGTCTTGGCGTAGACCTCGGCCTTGTTCCACTCCTTGATCACCTCGAAATTCGGCTCGCCCGGGCCCCAGCCCTGGCCGCGCTGCCAGCCGTGGCTCTTGAGATAATTGGCGGTGGAGGCGAGCACGTCGGGCGCGCTGCGCACCAGATTGGGCTTGCCGCGGCCGTCGAAGTTGACCGCGTATTTCACGTAAGATGACGGCAGGAACTGGGTCTGGCCGATTTCGCCGGCCCAGTCGCCGCGCATGTCGGCGGACGCCATGTCGCCGCGGTCGACGATGCGCAGGGCGTCGGCGAGCTCGGCCTGGAATTTGTCGGTGCGGCGGCAGTCATAAGCGAGCGTGGCCACCGAGCGCACGACGTTGAGCTTACCCTGGTTGACGCCGTAGTCGGTCTCCAGCCCCCAGATCGCCACCACGACGGCGCCCGGCACGCCGTATTTCTGTTCGACGCGCTTGATCTGGCTGGCGTACTGATGCATCAGCTTGGCGCCCTTGACGAGCCGGTCGCGCGAGATCATGCGGCCGGAGAATTGCTCGAAGCTCTGCTTGAACACACCCTGCCGCCGGTCGGCGGCAAGCACGCCCTGGTCGATGGTGATGCCGTCGAGCGCGGCCAGCCCGCGCTGCGAGATGCCTTGATGGGCGGCTTCTTTCTTGAAGTCGGCCAGGAAGGACTTGAACCCGCCTTTGTGATTGCATTGCGCGGCCACGGCCGGCGCGGCGGTCATGAGCACGGCGCCTGCGAAGGCGGCGGCGACGGTGGCTTTGGCTTTCGACATGAATTGCGCTCGCTTTTATGAAAAAGTTGCGGGCAACGTAGCCGCAAGCGCGCAAGCGCAGGAGCGCATTCCGCCAATTCGGTTAATGCGTGAGCGGACCCTTCGCGCCGTTTACGCTGTCACAGTTCTTAACGGGGCGCGGGGACTTCGAAGATCAGCGAAGACCACAGGCTGTCCCAATCTTCGTGGGAGAAATACGCCGCGCGCACCATGTGCACGGATTTGATCAGCCACACCCCGGCGCGCGGCAGCGCGAAGGAGAAGGCGCCCTGCGCGTCGCTATACGCTTTGAGCTGCACCGACGGCTCACCGTGCAGCAGCGCCTCCACCAGCGCGCCGGCGAGCGGCTTGCCGTTATAAAGGACGCGCCCGCGCAACGGCGCCAGCCGCGCGGTCGGATCCTCGTCCGGGACGATTTCGTAGGCGAGCCCAAGCGGTTTGCTGACTTGGGGGGACGTTTTCAGGCCTGCGAGCAACGCCTTGGCATAGCGGTAGAAGCGCTCGCGGCCGGGCTTTGCGCGCTCGCCGCGCCGGTTGCGGGCATCGATGACGGCGTCGAGCCCGTAAAGCCGCAGATAGTCCTCGAACTTGTCGGCCGGCAGCTCGATATCGGCGCCGGTACTGGCATAGCCGATGATGGCGGTCACTTGTCCGTCGGCCCGCAGCACGCCGGCCGGATTGATGTGATCGGATCCCTCGATGTCTTCGTCGGCACCGCTCTGCCGGACGAAGAAACGGTCGATGAAACGCGACTCCCGACGCACCGGATCGCCGATGAAATTCTGTCCGGCGCGCAGGCCGACCATGACAATTTGGCCCGGCCATGGGTGGAAGCTCGACGTCTCGATCCAGAAGTCGTGCGCCTGCGCACTTGCCGCGCCAAGCAGCAGCGCCGCGGCAAACGCCAGGCGTCTCACGAGCCCCTCACGTGCTCGCCGCCACCTGCGTGGTGCGGAAGCATTTGCGGCCGAGCCACATGACGAAGCGCCGCAGCAGCTCGATCACGCCCCAGATCAGGAAGGCAAGCAGCAACCCGATCGCGATGATGTAGGGCCAGATGCTGCGGGTCGACGGCGCCGGCTCCTGTTTGTCCGCCCACGGCTCGGCGAGATAGGGCCAGTCCGGCAGAAAATCTTTGTCGTTTTTCGTGGCGCGCGGCCAATCGCCTTCGATGAAGGAAAGCTCCTGCAAGAGGCAATCTCCGGTCGCGCACAGGATGGCGTTGACGTCGTCGGTCAGCAGCCGCCCGTTGGGGAAGCCCGCCGGGAAACGGTTGGTGTAGATCATCACGTCCGGCACCAGATCGTATTTGCGAATCTGGAACGTGAACTGGAGCAGATCGGCGCTCGCCTTCGACCACCACTCCTTGTTGCCCTTGAGGAAATTGTACAGATCGTCGGTGATTGTCTTCACCTTCATGAGAATCTTGACATGCTCGCGCGGCGGCGCGGTGTTGATCGCGCCGAAGCGCGGCAATTGGGTACGAACCGAGCGGCCGACATGGTCGGAGATCTTGCCGTTTTTGGTGGTGATGCCCCACAGGATGAAGTCGCGCTGCCCATCGGGGAACGCATTCATCGGAATGCTCATCACCATGGAGATGACGTTGACTTTGAAGAAGCGCGGAAAAATGAACGGATCGTCGCGCACGCCGGTATAGGTGCGGATGTGGCCGGTGTTCTTCATTCCCTGATAGACGATGCTCTTCAGCGTGGTGTCGTTGTTGAGGCGCACGGTGATCGATGCGTCGGGATGCAGCTGCTCGGGGACCAGGATCGTACCGCCGTAGCGGGCGCGGTCCTCGGCGCTGTTGAAAGTCACCGGCGTGCTGAGGTCGAAGTTCACCACGTATTCGTAAGCAGCGAGATCGTAGGGCTTGGGGTCGGTGAGCGAGCGCCGCACGTTGAAGATCAGGATGTACTGGTCGTCTTTGGGGAAGATGAAAAGCCCGGTGATGTTGGCGTTCGGGTCCGTCAGGTCGGTCGGGTCGGCATGGTCGGACGCGCGCGCGGTTGGCGGCGCGGACACCAGCAGCGCGGTAAGCAGCAGCAACGCCGGGATGAACCGGCCGGCCGGATGTTTCATCGCAGGACCCCCCTCGATTAGCCTCAATCTCTCGCCTAAGTTGTAGAGAAAGACTAGTGCAACACGTGAACCCCGGCAAGGTTCATACAAGGTCCGTATAAGCAGCGTCAGCCGTGTGGAAATCCGCTAGCCGCGGGCGGGCTTGACCCGGCACTGCCGGTAAGGGATGCAACCGGTCGAAAGCAAGGACGCGTGCGTCGCATGGCCAAATCCGGCAGCAAGAAGGACGTGAAAAAGGTCGTGCTCGCCTATTCGGGCGGCCTCGACACGTCGATCATTTTGAAGTGGCTGCAACAGACCTACGGCTGCGAGGTCGTCACCTTCACCGCCGATCTCGGCCAAGGGCGAGGAGCTGGAGCCCGCGCGCAAAAAGGCGCTGCTGCTCGGCATCAAGCCCGACAACATTTTCATCGAGGATCTGCGCGAGGAATTCGTGCGCGATTACGTGTTCCCGATGTTCCGGGCGAACGCGCTCTACGAAGGCCAATATCTGCTCGGCACCTCGATTGCGCGGCCGCTGATCGCCAAGAAGCAGATCGAGATCGCAGAGCAAGTAGGCGCCGATGCGGTGGCCCATGGCGCCACCGGCAAGGGCAACGACCAGGTGCGCTTCGAGCTCACTTATTACGCGCTCAAGCCGGACGTCACCGTGATCGCGCCCTGGCGCGAATGGGACCTGACCTCGCGCAGCAAGCTGATCGAGTTTGCCGAGAAGCATCAAATTCCGATCGCCAAGGACAAGCGCGGCGAGGCGCCGTTCTCGGTCGATGCCAATCTGTTGCATACCTCCTCGGAAGGCAAAGTGCTGGAGGACCCGGCGCAGGAAGTGCCGGACTACGTCTATTCGCGCACGCTCGATCCGGAAAAGGCGCCCGACAAGCCGACCGTCATCGCGATCGATTTCGAGCGCGGCGATCCGGTGGCGATCGACGGCAAGAAACTGTCGCCGGCCACGCTGCTCAAGGCGCTCAACGATCTCGGCAAAGCCAACGGCATCGGCCGCCTCGACCTGGTGGAGAACCGTTACGTCGGCATGAAGTCGCGCGGCATGTACGAGACGCCGGGCGGCACCATCCTGCTCGCCGCCCATCGCGGCATCGAGAGCATCACACTCGACCGCGGCGCCGCGCACCTCAAAGACGAGCTGATGCCGAAATACGCCGAGCTGGTCTATTACGGCTTCTGGTTCGCGCCGGAACGCGACATGCTGCAGGCCGCGATCGACAAATCGCAGCAATACGTGACCGGCCGCGTGCGGCTCAAGCTCTACAAGGGCAACGTCACCGTGGTCGGCCGCGAGAGCAAATATTCGCTTTACGATCAGGACCTGGTGACCTTCGAGGAGGGCGCGGTGGCCTATGACCACCGCGACGCCGAAGGTTTCATCAAGCTCAACGCGCTGCGGCTGCGCACGCTCGGCCAGCGGCGGCGTAAACTCAAGCTCGATTGACGGAAGCGGCGCGATGATCAGAAACGCGGCAAGCCTGTTCTTGCTTTCCGCCCTCGCCGCGGCGATCGCGGCCTGCGCGCCGGACAAGGTTCCGACGGTGGAGACGAATATATTGCCCACCCACTACAAGGAAGAGATCATCGAGACGCTGCGAAAGCTGTTCGAAAGCAACGATACGAGATCGGTGAGCAGCGCCATGGTCTCCGATCCGGCGTTGCGGCCGGTCGGCAAGGAGCAGCACTATGCAGTCTGTGTCCGCTACACGGCCCATGGCACGGCTTACAATCTGACCGGCACCGCGGAACGCATCGCCTATTTTTACGGCGGCCATCTCAATCAGCTGGTCGAGGCGACCGAGGGACAATGCGGCAATGCCGCCTATCGGCCGTTCCCCGAACTGGACAAGGTCTGCCTCGGCAAAGGCTGCAGCTAACGCACTCAATAATTGCTGTCGCGCTCCGCCGGCTTTGCGTCGGTTGCGCGCGCCTTCAGGTCAGGCACCAGCGGCAGATGCCGGCGCTTCTTGTCGGCGATTTCGGCGGCCGCCGCGCGCATCTGGATGAAGCGCGCCGGCGTGGTCGGATGCGTCTTGGCGAAGCGGATGCTGTCGGGGTGCATTTGCCCCATGGCGCGCCAAACGTCCTCGGCTCCGGCAAGGTCATAGCCGGCGCGCGCGGCGTAATAGGCGCCGACATAGTCCGCTTCCCGTTCGAATTCGACGCTATAGGCGAACAAACCGGCCTGGCCTAAATGGCGGGCGAAGGTGCCGTCGGTATAGATGCCGCCGAGCGCGAAACCGCCGTCGATGGCCGCGCCGCCGACCATGCCAAGCACCATGTTGATGGTCTTCTTGTCGCGATGGCCGAGGTTCACATGCGCGAGCTCATGTCCGATGATGACGGCAAGCTGCGCATCGGTGCGCGCCAAGGCGACGATGCCGGAAAAGATGACGATCTTGTCGCCGTCGGTATAGGCGTTCGCGGAGTCTTCCGTCACATAGTTGATCGGAATGGCGCAGGCCAGGATCGGATTCACGCTCACGGTCTGATCGACGCCGTCGCGCCGCAATGAGACCCGCACCGGCTGCTCGCCGCGCGAGCGCACATAGCCGGCGATGAAGCCCGCCGTCGATGTCGGCGGCACCGGATCCTCATCGAGCATCAGGATCTGGTCGCCGAGCTTGATGCCGGCGGCCGCAGCGGGCGAGCCCTCGACGACCGAGATCACCGTCGGCTTGGTCCAGCTGACGTTGAGCGCTTCGTTCGAATAGGAGCGGTATTTGCGCGGCAGGCTTTGCACGGTCACGGCAAACATGCCGAGCTGCGCGCCGACGTTCTTGCAGAATTCGCGATTGGCGACGCGGATGTGGAAGGCGACGGTGTCGACCCGGGCAAGCTGCGCGTAATACTCGCGGATTTGCGCGATCTGCTGCCGGTGCTGTTCGGCGGCGACCGCATCGGGCGGAAGGTCGGGAAGCCTGGAGATGGGCATGGCGCAGCCCGCGCACAGCACCGCGCCCGCAATGACGGCTGTCCAGCGACGCCACGCCACGCCACAACCCCCCTACAGCCGGAGATTGCGCCGCTTCTGCATTGCGATCAAGCGAAAGTCGCTACGCAAGGCGTCAGCCCTTGAGCCGGCCGATCAGGCCATGGATGTCGCCGAGCACATAGAGGTCGCGCACTTTGGCGCCTTCGAAGGTGAAGATCGGCATGCCGGTCCACCAGACGTGCTTGCCGGTAGGCGGCACGCCGAACAGTTCTTTGCGGTGCAAGCCGTGGAAACGCATTTTGCCGGCGACGCGGGTATCCTCCTCGACCAGCGCCAGGATGTCGGTGGTGTATTGCCCGAACGCGCCGGTCACCCAGTCCACATAGCCGGCGAACTCGTCGTAGCCGGTGAGCGTCGGGCCGAGCGAGCCGCGGAAGCTGAAGCCTTGGTGGAAGATTTTCGGGATCAGGCTCTTGTCGGCGTGGTCCCACATGTCCTTGTAGAACACGCGCACCATTTCCTTCTGCGGCGACAGCGTGACGCCTGCGAAGTTGAGCGCGGGCTCGTCCATGGCACCCCTCCGTCACCCTGAGGAGCTCGGCGCACAGCGCCGAGCCTCGAAGGATCGACGCGCATCACATAGCAAACGATGCGGCGGCAATGCAACTAAACCTGCCGGTCCACCATCGCCTTCTTCAGCTCGGCGATTTCCTTGGCCGGATTGAGGCCCTTGGGGCAGGCCTTCGAGCAATTCAGGATGGTGTGGCAGCGGTAGAGCCGGAAAGGATCCTCGAGATTGTCGAGCCGGTCGCCGGTCGCCTCGTCGCGGCTGTCCTGGATCCAGCGGTTGGCCTGCAACAGCGCCGCCGGCCCGAGGTAGCGGTCGGAATTCCACCAGTAGCTCGGGCAGGAGGTCGAGCAGCAGGCGCACAAAATGCACTCGTACATGCCGTCGAGCTTGGCGCGGTCCTCGTGGCTCTGGCGCCATTCCTTCTCCGGCGTCGCCGTCACCGTCTTGAGCCAGGGCTGGATGGAGGCGTATTGCGCGTAGAAGTTATTCAGGTCCGGCACCAGGTCCTTCACCACCGGCTGATGCGGCAGCGGATAGACGCGCACCGGCGCCTTGGTCTCGTCGATCGCCCGGGTGCAGGCCAGCGTGTTGGTGCCGTCGATATTCATGGCGCAGGAGCCGCACACGCCTTCGCGGCAGGAGCGGCGGAAGGTGAGCGTCGGGTCGATCTTGTTCTTGATCCAGATCAGCGCGTCGAGAATCATCGGCCCGCAGTCGTCGCGGTCGACGTGATAGGTGTCGACGCGCGGAGTTTGCCCGTCGTCCGGGTTCCAGCGGTAGACGCGGAACTCGGTCACATGCGTGGCATGCGCCGTGCGCGGCCAGGTCTTGCCTTCGGTGATCTTGGAGTTTTTCGGCAGCGTGAATTCGACCATGTGTCGCGGCTTCCTAATAGATCCTGCGCCTTCGGCTCGACATAGGCGACGTCGTTGGTGAGCGTGTAGGTGTGCACCGGCCGGTAATCGATCGTCACCTTGCCCTTGTCGTCCATCCACGACAGCGTGTGCTTCATCCAATCCTTGTCGTCGCGCGCGGGGAAATCCTCGCGCGCATGCGCGCCGCGGCTTTCGGTGCGGTTTTCGGCCGAAGCCATGGTGACGACCGCTTGGGCGAGCATGTTGTCGAGCTCGAGCGTCTCGATCAGGTCGGAATTCCAGATCAACGAACGGTCGGTGATGCGGATGTCGGGCATGCCGGCATAAACCTCGTGGATCAGCTTGTTGCCTTCCTTGAGCACGTCGCCGGTGCGGAACACGGCGCAATTGTTCTGCATCACCTTCTGCATCTTGAGCCGCAATTCGGCGGTCGGCGTGGCGCCCGACGCGTAGCGTAGTTTGTCGAGCCGCGCGAGCGCCCGATCGGCGGAATCCTTCGGCAGCGCTTGCTGCTTTTCGCCGGGCGTGAGCAGTTCGGCGCAGCGCAAGGCGGCGGCGCGGCCGAACACCACCAGGTCGATCAGCGAATTCGAGCCCAGCCGGTTGGCGCCGTGCACCGACACGCAGGCAGCCTCGCCCAGCGCCATCAGGCCCGGGATCACGGTGTCGGCGTTGCCGTTCTTCTTGGTCAGCGCCTCGCCGTGATAGTTGGTGGCGACGCCGCCCATGTTGTAATGCACGGTCGGCAGCACCGGGATCGGTTCGCGCGAGATATCGACGTCGGCGAAGATGCGCGCCAGTTCCGCGATCCCCGGCAACCGTTCATGCAGCACGGCCGGATCGAGATGGTCGAGATGCAGGAAGATGTGGTCCTTGTCCTTGCCGACGCCGCGGCCTTCGCGAATCTCGATGGTCATGGCGCGCGAGACCACGTCGCGCGAGGCGAGATCCTTGGCCGACGGCGCGTAGCGCTCCATGAAGCGCTCGCCTTCTGAATTGACCAGATAGCCGCCTTCGCCGCGCGAGCCTTCGGTAATCAGGCAGCCGGCGCCGTAGATGCCGGTGGGATGGAATTGCACGAATTCCATGTCCTGCAGCGGCAGGCCGGCGCGCAGCACCATGCCGTTGCCGTCGCCGGTCTGGGTGTGGGCGCCGGTGCATGTGAAATAGATACGGCCATAGCCGCCGGTGGCGATGATGACCATGTTGGCGCTGAAGCGGTGGATGCTGCCGTCGTCCAAATTAAGCGCCACCACGCCGCGGCAGCGTCCCTCTTCGTCCATGATCAGGTCGATGGCGAAATATTCGACGTAGAACTCGGCCGCATGCTTGAGCGCCTGGCCGTACATGGTGTGCAGCATGGCGTGGCCGGTGCGGTCGGCGGCGGCGCAGGTGCGCTGCGCGGTGCCCTTGCCGTAATGGGTGGTCATGCCGCCGAATGGGCGCTGATAGATCTTGCCGTCTTCCTCGCGGCGCGAGAACGGCAGGCCCCAATGTTCGAGCTCGTAGACCGCCTGCGGCGCGTTGCGGCAGAGATATTCGATGGCGTCCTGGTCGCCCAGCCAGTCGGAGCCCTTGACCGTGTCGTACATGTGCCAGCGCCAGTCGTCTTCGCCCATGTTGCCGAGCGCCGCGGCGATGCCGCCTTGCGCCGAGACGGTGTGCGAGCGGGTCGGGAAAGACCTTGGTGATGCAGGCGGTGCGCAAGCCCGCTTCGCTGCAGCCGACCACGGCGCGCAGGCCGGAGCCGCCGGCGCCGACCACCACCACGTCGTAGCTGTGGTCCTCGATCGGGTAGGCGCGGCCGTTGACCGCCGGTGCGCCGTTTGTTTTTCCGTTGCCGGCCATGATCCTAGACCCCGAATGACAGTTTGAGGATGGCGTAGCAGGAGGCAAAAGCGACGCCGATGGCGAAGAAGGTATTGGCCATCAGGCTTGCCAGCTTCAACTTATCCTCGTGCACGTAGTCGATGATGATTTCCTGCATGCCGATCCACATGTGATAGGCCATATTGACGATGAACAGCAGCATGAGGATGGCGACGATCGGCGAGCCGAGAATCTGCACGACCGCGGCGTGACTGCGTCCGAGCAGCGCGATCACGATGACGAAGAGCGCGATGGTCAGCGGAATGCCGGCGACCGAGGTGACGCGCTGAAGCCAAAAATGTCCGGTGCCCGAGTGACCGGCGCCCAGCCCGCCGACGCGGCGCATCGGCGTGCGCATCTGAGACTGTTTCATCGCGGGCCTCCCATGGCGAGATAGCCGATCACCCAGACGATCAAGGTGAGCGAGACGGAGCCGACGATGGTTGCCAGCGCCAACATCTCGCGCTCGGCCGGCTCGAAGCCATGCAGCGTGTCCCAGATCAGATGGCGCAGGCCGCCGAGCATGTGGTGGAGCAGCGCCCAGCTGTAACCGAACAGCACCAGCCGTCCGATCAGCGTGCCCATGCACCATTCGAAATAGCCGTAGGCGTTGGGGCCGGAAGCGGCCGCAACCAGCCACCAGACCAGCAGCAATATGCCGAAATACAGCACGAAGCCGGTCACGCGATGGAAGCCCGACATGACGAAAGTCAGCGTCATCTTGTAGATTTGCAGGTGCGGCGATAGCGGGCGCGCCCGTTGCGTCCTTCCCGCGTCAAGCTCGGCCATCGGCATGCTCCGAAATGTGCAAGGTGCCGCGCGTAGGTGTTGAGGCTACAGGCTTTAGCTGTCGGTGGACCCAGGCCCGCCAACCGGCTACTTTATAGATTGCGAAGCTTGAACCCGGAAACAATGCGGTGCAATATGCTATTTGCGTAGCCTGCCTTCGCAAAATAAGAAGGTAGCCTTGGGCCCATGCGCTTCGACTTCACGGACCTCAATCTTTTCCGCCACATCGTCGAGGCGGGCAGCATCACCCACGGCGCGGTGCGCTCGAATCTCGCGCTGGCGGCGGCCTCGACCCGCATCCGCAAGATGGAGCTCGCCTTCGGCGCCGAGCTCTTGGTGCGCGGCCGCCAGGGGGTGACGCCGACCCAGGCCGGCCGCACGCTGCTGCAGCACGCCCGCACCATCCTGGCGCAGAGCGAGCGGCTGCAGGAGGACCTGAGCCCCTATGCGCGCGGCGCTCGCCGGCCAGGTGCGGGTGCTGTCCAACACCAACGCGCTCACCGAATTCCTGCCCGAAACGCTGAGCTCGTTCCTCACCACTTATCCCGACATCAGCGTCGACCTTGAGGAGCGCCTGAGCGACGAGATCGTCGGGCTGATCGCGGAAGGCACCGCCGACATCGGCATCGTCGCCGGCACCGTCGATTATGGCGGGCTGCAAACGTATCCGTTCAGGAGCGACCGCTTCGTGCTGGTGGTGGCGAACAATCATCCGCTCGCCGGCCGCTCGCGCATCGGCTTTGCCGAGGTGCTCGACTACGACATGGTCGGGCTCGACCGCGCCAGCGCGATCCAGCGCTTCCTCGCCGACAAGGCGAGCCGCATCGGACGGCCCTTGCGCCTGCGGGTGCAGCTGCGCAGCTTCGACGCCATCTGCCGGCTGGTCGAATGCAATGTCGGCGTCGGCATCGTGCCGGAGACCACCGTGCATCGTACCGAGCGCAACATGGCAATCACGTCGGTGCGTCTGTCGGACTCCTGGGCGCTGCGCGAACTGACCATCTGCGTGCGCGACGAAGACGCGCTGCCGCCCTATGCGCGGCAGTTGGTCGATCATCTGCGCGCGAGCGTGTAAAATTCTATTTCGCCTGCAATTTCGTCTTGGCTTCGACGGCAGCCAATCTCTTCTTGGCGTCTTCGAGGCCGAAAGCGGCGGCTTTGCGGTACCACATCGCCGCTTGCTCGAGGTCCTGCTTCACAATGACGCCTTCCTCGTAAGCGATGCCGAGACTGAGCTGCGCGTTGGGCGCGCCTTGCTCCGCGGCCTTGCGGTACCAGGCCAACGCCTGCGCCGTCGTCCTTTGCGACGCCGTTTCCCTGCGCATACATGAATCCCAAGGCATTCTGCGCGATCACGTTTCCCTTGCCCGCCGCGTCGCGGAACAGGGTTGCCGCTTTGGCGATATCCTTCGGCGCGCCTTGTCCGGTCATGAGCATCATGCCGTAAGCGGCTTCGCCGAACGCCGAGCCGTGCTCCATGGCCGTTCGATACCAGAGCGCGGCGGTCGCATCATTATCCGACCGTTGATGCGCGCGGCCGAGCTGGTACATGAAGCGCGCGCTGTCGGGATATTTTTGCACCGCGCTTTCGCAGGCCGGCATGGCGAGCGCGGGATTGAGCTCGACCAGGTTGACGCCGGGCGCTTTGCGCTGAGGATCGAGGGAATTCGCGGCATATTTGTCGCAATCTGTGACCGGCGCATCGTCTGGCCAGCACTTTGCGCGAGCGCGGGATTGATGCTCAGGCAGAGCCCGAGCACGGCGAGCGTGACGACATTGCGAACCATGATGTCCCCCAAGACCCTCACTTCGGCATCAGCACCCAGTAATCGAGATCGAGGATCACCGCCGGATCGTAGTCGTCGCCGTCCTTGAGCGGGAAATCCGCGCAGGGCCGGTCCTTGGTGGCGATGGTGCGCAAACGCAGCGCGCCGACGTCATTGCGGCCGGGCAGTTCGGCGCTCGCCAGCACCTCCGACCAGGCGAACACCGTCAGTCCGGCAAACAGCGGCGCCACGTGGCGCCCGCCGTTGATCGCCGCCACATGGAAGGCGTTGGCGAGCCCGTTGAAGGAGAGCGCACGGGCCAGCGATATGGCATGGCCGCCATAGATCAGCCGGCGGCCGAAGCGGCCTTTGCTCTCGGCGAACTGATTGAAATGGATGCGCGCGGTGTTCTGATAGAGCCGCGTCGCGATCATGTGCTCGGCTTCCTCGACCGTGATGCCGTCGACATGGTCGATTTTCTCGCCAACCTTGTAGTCGCCGAAGCGATGCGGGCTGCCGGCCAGCACATTGTCGTAGGCCGCCGCATCGATCTGCGGGCAGCCGGCGCCGAGCTGCGCCGGCTCGACGGCCTTCGGCAGCTCCGGCACTTTCTCGGGCGGGCGCCGGCGCGTTCTCGTCGCGCTTGCGCACCATCACCCAGCGCACGTAGTCGAGCACGGCGTCGCCGGTCTCGTCGAAGCCGCGCGAGCGCACATAGACGATGCCGGTCTTGCGGTTGGCGTTTTCGCGCAGCCCGATCACCTCGGACACCGCGTTGAGCGTGGCGCCCGCATAGACCGGCTTTAGAAAGCGGCAATCGGCGTAGCCCAGATTGGCCACGGCATTGAGCGAGATGTCGGGCACGGTCTTGCCGAACACCACGTGAAACACCAGCAGGTCGTCGAGCGGGGCGTGGGCGTAGCGGATCTTGCGGGCGAAGGCGTCGGACGACTGCACGGCAAAGCGCGGGCCGAACAGGCCCTGATACACCGCCACGTCGCCCAAGGTCACGGTGCGCGGGGTGGCGTGGCGAATTACCTGGCCGAGGCGAAAGTCCTCGAAGAAATTGCCCGGATTGGTCTTGTTCACGGGCTTGGCCGCCGAAGGATTGCTCACACACAGGCTCCTTGATCGGGATCGGTCCGGCGGGCGCCATTCTCACAAAACCGTGAGCCGAACGCCAGCTTGTGACAACGGGAAACTGATGAGGACGTGTGCGGCCGCCATGATAGCCGGTTGGATGCCAATGCAAATCCTCTGGAGGACGACACAATGAAGAAGAGCATTCTGCTTTCCGCGCTGATCGCGGCCGGTCTGGCTTTTGCCCCGCTGGCCCCGGCGGCCTATGCCGACGACATGAAGAAGGACACCATGTCGAAGGACAGCATGAAGAAAGACGACGCCATGAAAAAGGACACCATGGCCAAGGACAAAACGAAGAAGGATTCGATGTCCAAGGACGACGCGATGAAAAAGGACGATATGAAGAAGTAAGCGGCGACGCGCGGCCGGGCTCGCGCCTCGCGGGTCCGGCCGTCCCGCATCTGTGATAGCCTTACCGATCACGGACGAGGCGTGCGATGACCAGCGCAACAATGTCCCCGCCGGCCGCCGAAGCGGCCATTCATCCAATCTGGGTGCGCGTCACCCATTGGATCAACGCCATCGCCATTCTGGTGATGATCGGCTCCGGCTGGCAGATCTACGACGCCTCGCCGCTGTTCGGTTTCACCTTCCCGCGCGAGCATCGCCCTCGGCAATTGGCTGGGCGGCGCGCTGCTCTGGCATTTCGCCGCCATGTGGCTGCTGGTGATCAACGCCATCGTCTATGTCACGCTCGGCATCGTCGACCGGCCGCTTCCGCCGCAAGCTGCTGCCGATCTATCCAAGCCAAGTGCTCGCCGACATCAAGGCGGCGCTCGCCTTCAGGCTCTCGCACGAGGATCTTTCGCACTACAACGCGGTGCAGAAGCTGCTCTATGCCGGCATCATCCTGACCGGCGTGGTGATCGTGGCGTCCGGCCTGTCGATCTGGAAGCCGGTGCAGTTGCAGGAATTGACCGCGCTGTTCGGCGGCTACGACGTTGCCCGCTACGTGCATTTCGTCGCCATGAGCGCGATCGTCGGCTTCCTGGTCGTGCACGTTTCGCTGGCGTTGCTGGTGCCGAAGAGCCTGCGCGCCATGGTCGCGGGGCGGTAATCATGCGCCATAGAAAAATCATTCCCGGCGTCGATGCCAAGCTGCTGATCAAGGACGCCGGCAAGCTGATGCCCGATCCGATGCGCCGCCAGTTCCTGCGCGGCGCCGCAAGTCTCGGCGCGCTCACGTTCCTGACCGGCTGCGACATCATCGACGGCGATACCGCCGAAAGCGTGCTGCGCAAGGTGTCGGAGTTCAACGACGGCGCGCAGGCGCTGCTGTTCAGCCGCACCAAGCTGGCGCCGACCTACCAGGAAAGCGACATCACCCGGCCGTTCCCGTTCAACGCCTATTACGACGAGGACATGGCGCCGGTGGTCGATCCGGCGACCTACAAGTTCGAAGTGGCCGGTCTGGTCGACAACAAGAAGCCGTGGACGCTTGCCGAGCTGCACGCGCTGCCGCAAGTCTCGCAGATCACCCGCCACTGCTGCGTCGAGGGCTGGAGCGCGATCGGCTCCTGGCAGGGCGCCGTGCTGTCGGATTTCCTCAAGCGCATCGGCGCCGACACGCGCGCCAAATACATCTGGTTCAAATGCGCCGAGGGCTACACCAACACCATCGACATGCCGACCGCGCTGCATCCGCAGACGCAGATGACCTTCAAATACGACAACAAGCTTTTGCCGCGCGCCTACGGCTTCCCGATGAAAATCCGCATGCCGACCAAGCTCGGCTTCAAGCAGCCGAAATACGTGGTGGCGATGGAAGTCACCAACACCGACCGCGGCGGCTACTGGGAGAACCAGGGCTATAACTGGTTCGGCGGGCTGTAGCCGCTTTCACCTTGCCATTCCCGGCGCGGACCTTTAGCAATCCGCGCGAGTTCCGGTATGGCGAGGCGTACAAAATGGCGACCCACAATCTCCTTCTGCTCCCCGGCGACGGCATCGGCCCGGAGGTGATGGCGCAAGCCAAGCGCGTCATCGACTTCTTCAACAAAAAGGGCCCCGACACGTTCAAGACCGAAGAGGCGCTGGTCGGCGGCTGCTGCTACGACGCGCACGGCGTCGCCATCACCGACGAAACCATGGCGAAGGCGAAAGCCGCCGACGCCGTCATCTTCGGCTCGGTCGGCGGGCCGAAATGGGACAAGGTGCCCTACGACGTGCGGCCGGAGGCCGGGCCTGCTGCGCCTGCGCAAGGACCTCGACCTCTACGCCAATGTGCGCCCGGCCATCGTCTATCCGGCGCTGGCCGATTCATCCTCGCTCAAGCGCGAGGTGGTGGAAGGCCTCGACATCATCATCCTGCGCGAATTGACCGGCGGCGTTTATTTCGGCGAGCCCAAGACCATCACCGATCTCGGCAACGGCCAGAAGCGCGCCATCGACACGCAGGTCTACGACACCTACGAGATCGAGCGCATCGACCGCGTCGCCTTCGAACTGGCGCGCAAGCGCCGCAACAAGGTCACCTCGATGGAAAAGCGCAACGTCATGAAGATCGGGCGTGCTGTGGAACGAGGTGACGACGGCGCTGCACGCGCGCGAATTCAAGGACGTGCAGCTCGAGCACATGCTGGCCGATGCCGGCGGCATGCAGCTGGTGCGCTGGCCCAAGCAGTTCGACGTCATCGTCACCGACAATCTGTTCGGCGACATGCTGTCCGACATCGCCGCGATGCTTGACCGGCTCGCTCGGCATGCTGCCGTCGGCTTCGCTCGGCGAGGTCGATCCCAAGACCAAGAAGCGCAAGGCGCTGTACGAGCCGGTGCACGGCTCGGCGCCCGACATCGCCGGCAAGGGCATCGCCAACCCGATCGCCATGATCGCCTCGTTCGGCATGGCGCTGCGCTATTCGTTCAATCTCGGCAAACAAGCCGACATGATCGATCAGGCGATCGCCGCCACGCTGGCACGCGGCCTGCGCACCGCCGACATCAAGTCGGAGGGCACGACGGTCGTCTCAACGGCGGAGATGGGCGACGCGATCCTCGCGGAGCTGGAGACGCTCGCCGCCTGACAAATAAAAACGCGGCCCGCTGGGCCGCGTTTGCACCGAGCGCTCGATCGCCGGCTAGAACTGCAGCCAGGGATTATGCGCGCTTGGCAGATCGAACGGGCCGGGCAACGCGGTCATGTCGTTGCCGAAGATCGTGTGGTTGAGCACGCTGGTTCCCCGCTGGTCGGGATTTTGCACATAATCCAGCGTGTTGCGCTCGCTCGGCAGCGGCTCGGTGCCGGGATCGAGATAGGAGCGCTTCTGCACGATGATCTTGGTGCGCGTGCGGCCGTTTTCATCGCGGCTGACGAACACGGTGTGGTCGCGGTTGGTGTAGACGGGCTTTTTCTTGGGCGCCTGCTGGGCATCCGCCGGCGCGGCCACAAGGGCGAACGCCCCGGCCAGCGCCAACGCAACCGCGAACTGTCTCAACCGCATACTGTCCTCACCTGTTGCAATGCAGTCTAGCGGGCTTTGGTTCGCCGCAATAGGGCCGGATCACAAGCAATTGTCCATAGTTGCCGAATGACAACGGCCTCCAGAAAAGGCCCCCGCCGTGCGGGCGGGGCCGGATTTACAGCTTTTTCGGCCCGCCCGGCCGCCGCAATTGTCCGTTCAGCGGCCGCGCCGGCGCGGCTCCGGACGGGTCGCCAGCGCCTTCCACAGCAAGTGATATTTCGGCGTGGGCGCCAGGATCGGGTCATGCTGGCCGCAGAAGCTGCGATGCAATTCGGCCTGCGCAAATAAGGCGCCGACTTTGGGCTCGCTGCCGGCCGCCAGCAGCGTCAGCCGATCGAGCGCGCAGGCGAGCGTCGAGCGCTCGATGAATTCGGCGCCACCAAATTTCGTACCTTGGCAAAACCAGCCGGACAATTGCAGCCGCGGCTCGTCATAGGCGCGCACGAAGCCGAGACAATGCCGCGGCGTGCCTTGCGTGGCGTCGAAGGGGACGATCGCCAGCGGCCCGAACTTGGTCTCAAGCGGCTCTTCGCGGCCAAGACGCGCCGGCCCGAGGCCTGCCGCCGCGGCCGCGATCTCGGCCGCCGGCCGGCGAAGCGGCGGAGTTCGCTGCCCGGCCGGTAGACCTCGACTTGCAGATAAGGCGCCGCGCTGTCCGGCTCGCCCAGGCTGAGAACGTCCTTGCGGCCGCCGCCTGCGCGGTTGTGAAGGATGGCGTAATGCGCGGGCACGTTGACGGCTTCCGGAATGGCGAGCGCGAAGGCCGGGAACGGCTTTTCGATCTCGATCCATTGCGGCCGATCGATCGGCTTGATGGGACCGATCGCCGGGCGCGATTGGAAGAACTGCGCCGCGCCGATCGACAGCACCGCAATTCCACCCAGATATGCGAGCATACGCACCAGGGTGGCGGGCAGCTGCTCGCGCCAGGAATACAGGGCCGGATGCATGCTGTGTTGCCCCCGCAGGCTCCCGTTGTCTTGGCGTCAGTTCTCGCTTAGAAGCGCTGTCATCCGGTTGTGCCGGGCCCGGCTGGGCCGGAGAAAGTTCTTGGAGAGTTAACAATGGGTTACAAGGTCGCCGTGGTCGGTGCCACCGGCAATGTCGGGCGCGAAATGCTCGACATCCTGGCCGAGCGGGAATTCCCCGCCGACGAGGTGGTGGCGCTCGCCTCGCGCCGCAGCATCGGCACCGAATGCTCATTCGGCGACAAGACGCTGAAGGTGAAGGTGCTCGACAATTACGACTTCTCCGACGTCGACATCTGCCTGATGTCGGCGGGCGGCGCCGTGTCGAAGGAATGGTCGCCCAAGATCGCCGCGCAGGGCGCGGTGGTGATCGACAATTCGTCGGCCTGGCGCATGGACCCGGACGTGCCGCTGATCGTGCCGGAGGTGAACGCCGACGCCGTCAAGGGCTTCGCCAAGAAGAACATCATCGCCAATCCGAATTGCTCCACGGCGCAATTGGTGGTCGCGCTCAAGCCGCTGCACGACGCGGCCAAGATCAAGCGCGTGGTGGTGGCGACCTATCAATCGGTGTCGGGCGCCGGCAAGGCGGCGATGGACGAGCTGTTCTCGCAGACCAAGGCGGTGTTCACCGTCAACGAGGTCGAGGCCAAGACGTTTCCCAAGCGCATCGCGTTCAATCTGATCCCGCAGATCGACGTGTTCATGGATGACGGCTACACCAAGGAAGAATGGAAGATGGTGGTCGAGACCAAGAAGATTCTCGATCCCAAGATCAAGCTCACGGCAACCTGCGTGCGCGTGCCGGTGTTCGTCGGCCATTCCGAAGCGGTCACCATCGAGTTCGAGAACCCGATCAGCGCCGACGAGGCGCGCGAAATCCTGCGCAAGGCGCCGGGCTGTATCGTGATCGACAAGCACGAGCCGGGCGGCTACGTCACGCCCTACGAGTCGGTGGGCGAGGACGCGACCTATATCAGCCGCATCCGCACCGATCCGACCGTCGATAGCGGCCTGGTGTTGTGGGTGGTGTCCGACAATCTGCGTAAAGGCGCCGCCTTGAACGCGGTGCAGATCGCCGAGGTGCTGATCAACCGCAAGCTGATCCAGGCCAAGAAGAAGGCGGCCTGAAAGACACCGCTCGTCCCCGCGCAAGCGGGGATCCAGTCTGGTTTCCCGCTTGCGCGGGAATGAGCGGTTGGAGTTGGCGCTTTCAAAACCGCGGTGCTTGAAACGCCCTCGCATGCGCATCCGCCGCCACGCGGCGGAACTCGCCGCTCGCCCGATCCAGCACCGACAATTCGCCGGTGGCGACGCCGAAATAGGCGCCGTGCAGGTCAAGCCTGCCGCGCTCGGCCAGGATGCGCACGCAGGGAAAGGTCATCAGATTGTCGAGCGTCTTGACCACCGATGCCTGCTCCAGCCGCGTCGAGATAATCGGCCATCGGACGATCGCCGCGCGGACCGACGGCCTTGGCCGCCGGCGCGATCAGCGCCATCCAATGCCCGATGAAGTCGCCCGGCGAGAGCGGCGCCGCCTGTTCGGCGTAGGCTTTGATGCCGCCGCATTGCGCGTGACCGAGCACGACGATGTGCTTGACCTTGAGCGCCTGCACGGCGAATTCCAGCGCGGCCGAGACGGCGCGCGTGGCGCCGTCGGGCGTATAGGGCGGCACCAGATTGGCGACGTTGCGCGCCACGAACAGCTCGCCCGGCCGCGCGTCGAAGATCACTTCGGGCGAGACGCGCGAATTGGCGCAGCCGATGACCATGATCTCCGGCTGCTGGCCCGTTTCCGCCAGCGCGCGCAGGCGGCTCTGCTCGGCCGGCAGCCGCTCGGTGAGGAAGGCGCCGTAGCCCTCGATCAGCCGTTGCGGGAAGTCCATTTTCGTCGCCGTCTCACTTGCGGTCATGGCCGGGCTTGTCCCGGCCATCTCGTTAAGGGAGGCAATGTGCCTGCCTAAGCGGGATTGCCGGGTCAAGCCCGGCAAATGGCAGGACCAACCGTTACGCCCAGATCGCCTTGGCAATCCAGCCGCCGCGGCGGCCGTCGACGCCGGCAAGCCAGGGATCATTAACGTAAAGCCCGTAATGTCGCGTGCGCCGTCGCCCAAATGTATTGCATCCGGCACGTAGGAACCCGAAAAAGCCGCATATTCATCGCTCGTTCAGGTGGAATCGACGATTCGTATTTGAGAATCGGCCAAACCCCATGCTCTCACCCAACAAGCCCATTATCGCAGGCACGTCGGCTCCGCGCCTCCGCGCCGGCGGATTCTCCGGCATGCATATCGCGGTCATGGCCGCCGCGTTCACGATCCTCATCTCGGTGCCGATCTGGACGCATCCGCTGCCGCCGCTGTCGGACTACGTCAATCATCTGGCCCGCATGAAGGCGATCGCGACCATCTCGCAGGACGCCCGGCTGGCGAATTTCTATGAAATCCATTGGCAGGTGATTCCCAACCTGACCATGGACCTGATCGTGCCGCTGCTGGCGAAAGTGATGAAGGTCTATCTGGCCGGCCAGGTCTTCGTGGTGGCGATGTTCATACTCATTATTTCAGGCACGCTGGCGCTCAACCGGGCGCTGGTCGGGCGCTGGTCGGCGATGCCGCTGTTGGCCATCCCGCTGCTCTATAATTACGTCTTCCTCGTCGGCTTGATGAACTACATTTTCGGCATCGGCGTCGCGCTGTGGGCGCTGGCCGGTTGGGTCGCCGTGCGCGAACGCGCATGGCCGATGCGCTTTGCGCTATCGACCGCCTGCGTGGTGGTGCTGTTCTTCTGCCATCTCTCGGCACTCGGCATTTACGGCATCGGCGTGCTGTCGTTCGAGATCTTGCGGCTGTGGCAGCGGCGCCACGAGCCCTGGCCCGGCCGCGTATTCGATTTCGTCGCCGGCGGCCTGCCGTTTCTCGCGGTCGCGCCGTTGCTCTACGCCAGCCCGACCATGGATCTCGTCGGCAAGGTCTGGTGGGAACAGCGCGGCAAGCTCGACGGCCTGATGTACGTCATCACCGACTATTCCGACATCGTCGCCTTCGCGCTCATCGGCGTGATGGTCGGCAGTATCGTGTGGGCGGTGCGGCACCGCGTGCTGCATTTCCATCCGCTGGTCTTTGTGCTGATGGTGGTCGGCGCCGCGGTCTATTTCGCGCTGCCGCGCATCATGTTCGACACCTACATGACCGATCAGCGCGTGCCGCTCGGCGTCGCATTCATGTTGCTCGCCTGCGGCGACCTGGAACTGCGCCGGCGCCTGGTGCGGCGCGCCTTCGTCGCCATCCTCATCGTTCTGGTGTCGATGCGGCTGATGGAGATCGACTACAACTGGTCGCAGCTGTCGGACTCGACCAGCCAGTTCCGCTCCTCGGTGAAACGCATTGCGCCCGGCTCGAAAGTGTTCGTCGCCTATGCCGACCGTTCGCAGGGCGACGATGTGCGCGATCTCGGCCTCGTGCACGCCGCCTGCATCGCCATGATCGAGCGCTCGGCTTTGGTCACGACGGCGTTCACGGTGGCCGGCAAGCAGGTGATGCATGTCCGCCCCGAATACCGCGACTATGTCGACCGGCACGACGGCACGCCGCCCTCGACCGCGCAGCTGGTCATTGCCGCCGAGCACCCGCTGCCCGGAACGCCGGCGTTCTGGCTCAATTGGACGAAATTCGATTATCTCTACGTTCTGTTCACCGAGGACGATGCGCCCAATCCCGATCCCTCGCGCCTGAAGCTGGTCAGCGACGGCGACCGTTTTCAGCTTTATCGGATCGTCAAGCCGCAATTCGCGAACGCCGCACCTTGAACCGTTCCGGCCGGCCGATAGAGTGGCCGGCATGACCATCCGCCCGCGCCGCAGCGTGCTCTATATGCCGGGCTCCAACGCGCGCGCGCTGGAGAAGGCGAAGACGCTGCCCGCCGACGGCGTCATCCTCGACCTGGAGGATTCGGTGGCGCCCGAAGCCAAGGAGGCCGCGCGCCAGCAGGTCGTGGACGCCGTCAAGGCCGGCGGCTTCGGAGCGCGCGAGGTGATTGTCCGCGTCAACGGCGTCGATACGCCCTGGCACGCCGACGATCTGACCGCCGCCGCCCATGCCGCGCCCGATGTCATCCTGGTGCCGAAAGTGTCGAACCCCGACACGCTGGAGCTGATCGGCCGCCGCCTGCTCGACATGGGCACCGGCCACAAGACGCGGGTCTGGGCGATGATCGAGACCCCGCTCGCCGTCTTCAACATTCTTTCGATCGCCGCCGAAGCGCGCGATTCCGAATCGCGCCTGTCCGGCCTGGTCATGGGCACCAACGACCTCGCCAAGGACACCCGCGCCCGCCTGGTGCCCGGCCGCGCGCCGATGCTGGCCTGGCTTTCCACCTGCGTCGCCGCGGCGCGCATCCACGGCATCGACATTCTCGACGGCGTCTACAACGACATCGGCAACGCCGACGGCTTCGTGAAGGAGTGCCAGCAGGGCGTCGAGCTCGGCTTCGACGGCAAGACGCTCATCCACCCCAATCAAATCGAGCCCTGCAACAAGGCGTTTTCGCCCTCGGCGGAGGAGGTGGCGCAGGCGCGCAAGATGATCGCCGCCTTCGACCTGCCGGAGAACAAGGGCAAGGGCGTGGTCTCGATCGAGGGCCGCATGGTCGAGCGGCTGCATGCCGAGATGGCGCGCCGCACGGTGGCGATCGCGGAAGCGATTGCGGCGCGGGCCTAAGGGCCGTCCACAGCGCCGATTGTCTGCCGCCGCGAAATGGCCCAGGATAGGGCCGTGGGGGGCTCCGGACGCATCACGTCATTTGCGTTCGCTGCGGCTTTGTCGGCCGCGGCCTGCGGTTCCGCGTCCGCGCAGACGCCCGATAAGGCGGCAGTCAAACCGGCTCCGAGTTGCGCCCGCGCCGATTTCCGTGTCGTGCTTGATGTCGGCCACACCGCCAAATCGCCCGGCGCCAAGAGCGCACGCGGCCTCGACGAATATGATTTCAATCTCCGCCTCGCCAAGGTGATCGATCAGGCCTTGCGCGACGCCGGCTTTGCCAAGACCGTGCTGATGGTGACCGAGCGGCCCCGGCATCCGCAGCATGTATGTGCGCGTGGCGCGGGCAAACGATCTCGCCGCCAATCTCTTGCTGTCGATCCACCACGACTCGGTGCCCGACACGTTTCCTGGCGAAGTGGGACTACAACGGCAAGGCGGAAACCTTCAGCGACCGTTTCAAGGGCCATTCCATCTTCGTCTCCGACGACAATGCCGATCCGACGGACAGCCTGATGTTCGGCCACCTTCTCGGCGAGCAGTTGAAGGCGCGCGGCCTGCAATACACGCCGCATTACACCGAAAGCTTCATGGGCCGCTGGCGGCGCACGCTGCTCGACGCCGACGCCGGCGTCTACCGCTACGATACGCTGTTCGTGCTGAAGAAGACGCAGATGCCCGCCGTGCTTCTGGAAGCGGGCTCGATCGCCAACCGCGACGAGGAATTGGTGATGGCCTCGCCCGAGCGCCAGCGCTTGATCGGCGCCGCGGTGGTCGATGCGGTCGAGGGCTTCTGCGCCGCGCAAAAGCACGTGCCGGCGACGCAAGTCGCGCAGCGGGCGAAGATCCGGCAAGTGCTTTCGGCCCATTCGCACCGCCGCCTGCGCAAGCGCACGACTGCGACGGCGGAAGTCACGGCCGCTTCGCAGTCAATCGCCGATATGCACTAGGCTCGGCCTCAGCGCGCGTGTTGCGGCACCGGCCGCATCTCCATGTCGGGAAAATTATTGTCCCACTTGGCGGCGCCGGTCTTCATGTCGATTTCGAGATCGAACAGCCGGTGGCTGACGTCGGGGTCTCCGCCACACTCTTTGTCGTGCACTTCGTAGATGCCGACCTTGGCCGTCGTGCGCGTCGCTGTCGTCGCGCAATACCAGGCTCGAGCAGCGTTGCTGCTTCGGCGTGAGCAGACGATGTTGCTTGATGATCCGTTCAGCGCGGTCGAACGCGCGTTTTGCCGCGCGCCGGCGATGCCGCATCTTGAGCGGCAGCGGCGGCGCAAAGCGCGCACAATGCCGCCGCCAGCGCGATCCTTATGCCCAAGGCCGCGCGGCTTTTGTTTTCTCTTCGTAGCTCGCGATCTTGCGCCGTCTTCTGCTTGGTCAGCCCGATATCGTCGAGCCCGTTGAGCATGCAGTGCTTGCGGTGCGCATCGATCTCGAACTTGACCACGCCGCCGTCGGGCCCGCGGATTTCCTGTTTCTCGAGATCGATGGTGAGCGTGGCATTGGCGCCGCGCTCGGCGTCGTCGAACAGTTTCTCCAGGTCCTGCGGCGACACGCGCACCGGCAGCACGCCGTTCTTGAAGCAGTTGTTGTAGAAGATGTCGCCGAACGAGGTGGAGATCACGGCGCGGATGCCGAAATCCATCAGCGCCCAAGGCGCGTGCTCGCGGCTCGAGCCGCAGCCGAAATTGTCACCGGCCACCAGGATCTTGGCTTTGCGATAGGCCGGCTTGTTGAGCACGAAGTCCGGATTTTCGCTGCCGTCGTCCTTGTAGCGCAGCTCCGAAAACAGGCCCTTGCCGAGACCGGTGCGCTTGATCGTCTTCAGGTACTGCTTGGGGATCACCATGTCGGTATCGACATTGATGATGTGCAGGGGCGCGGCGACGCCTTCCAGGGTGGTGAATTTCTGCATGGCTTCAGGTTCCAGACCTTTATCGCCTGCTTCATAAAGGCTTCAGCGCGCCGGTCAAACGCCGGTTTTCGATTGCGCCCATTTGCGCGCGGGAATGATCAGCCCGCGCCCGCCTCGATCGCCTCCATGTCCTCGTCGGAAAAGCCGAAATGGTGGCCGATCTCGTGCACCAGCACATGGGTGACGATGGCCGCCAGGCTCTCCTCGTGCTCGCTCCAGTAGGCGAGGATCGGCTTGCGGTAGAGCCAGATCATGTTGGGCATCTGCCCGGTGACCTCGCTGCCGGAAGGGCAGGCCGATGCCGTGGAACAGCCCGAGCAGGTCGTAGCGGCTGGCGAGGCCCATGTGGTCCAGCACGTCGGGGGTGGGGAAATCCGCCACCCTGATGACCAGATCCTCGCACAGCGCGCGGAAATGGGCCGGCAGCCGGCCGTAGGACCGTGCCGCCAGCGCCTCGATATCGGCGAGCGAAACCGCCTGCCCCCGCCACGCCCGCGGGTCGTCGAATTGGCCTTTCATGTCAACGTTTTAGGGCAGGGCGGGCTGGCTACCAAGCAGTTGACGGAACCGATCAAATAAGCGACCGTTAACCATATTAGTCGTTGTGGCGTAAGGTGAAATAAGGTGGCTTGGATGCGTATCCGCGGCGTTGCCTTTGGCCTGGTGGCGGGAATTTCGGCGCTGACCTTCGGCGCGGTGACCCAGGCCTCGGCCGAAATGTTCACCTGCCACGACCGGCCGGGCCAAGTGCTCGCGGTCTATAACGGCTCGTCCAGCCAATACGGCAGCCGTAGCTACAGCCGGCGCTATAGCAGCGATTACTCCGCGCAACGCCCGCGCCAGCGCTACCAGGCGCACGTGAGCTATTACAGCTCGCGGCGCTCTTGGAACGACCGCTCGCGATGGTAAGCTCCGCCATTATGGCGCGCGCGATAGCGGGGATGGCGGTCGGCTTGGCGTTGGCGGGGCTCATGTGCGGCCCGGCAGTTCCGGCTGCGGCGCAGGATTCCAACGCGACCAGCCCCCCGCCGCGCATCGTCATCCATCCGCGCACCAGCCATCCCGGCCCCAATGCCAAGCGCTATTGCCGCTCGTGGCTGGCCAAGGAATACCGCGTCAGCGGGCCGGTGATCGTGCCGCGCATGCAATGCTGGTGGCAGTAGCCGACGGCGCGGGTCGAGCCGCCAACGGCGTTCTGATTTAGGTCAATGACACGGCGCGGCTGGCTGCTATCGTTTGCCACGATCGTCCACGAAACAAAAATCGCCGTCCGACGTTTTTCCGATGAATCCAACAAGGAGGCTCGACATGAGAAAATTCTTGATCGTGAGCGCAGCGGTCGCGTCCTTGGGATTGTTTGCGTTGTCTACGCCGGCCGATGCCGCGTCACGCAATGCCGCCGGCGTGACGGCCGCGCAGACCGTTCAAATGGATCTCAGCGCTCGTCGTTATCATCGCCGCTACTACCGCCGTTACTCCCGCCGCTACTATGGCGGGCCCTATTATTATCGTCCCTACTATTACCGTCCTTACCCCTATTATTATCGGCCGTACGGCTACAATCCGTACTATTACCGGCGGCCGGGCATCTTTTTCGGCTTCGGGTTCTAGGCAAAGCGAAAGGCCGCAATCCGATCTCGGGTTCACCCGAGATCGGCAATGCCATGCGGCGGCGGGCCTTTTGCTTTAAATTTTAAATTCGCGGTCGCGCTACTTCCACTCGCGCACGTCGACGAAATGCCCGGCGATCGCGGCGGCCGCCGCCATGGCCGGCGACACCAAGTGGGTACGTCCCTTGTAGCCCTGGCGGCCTTCGAAGTTGCGGTTGGAGGTCGAGGCGCAGCGCTCGCCCGGCGCCAGCTTGTCCGGGTTCATGGCGAGGCACATCGAGCAGCCCGGCTCGCGCCAGTCGAAGCCGGCGGCCTTGAAGATCTTGTCGAGGCCTTCGGCTTCCGCCTGCTCCTTCACCAGCCCGGAGCCGGGCACGATCATGGCGTTGACCGCCGCGTTGACGCGCTTGCCCTCGACCACGCGCGCAACGCTGCGCAAATCCTCGATGCGCGCATTGGTGCATGAGCCGATGAACACGCGGTCGAGCGCGATGTCGGTCACCTTCTCGCCGCCCTTGAGGCCCATATAGCCGAGCGAGCGCTCGGCCGCGATGCGCTTCTTTTCATCTTGAATATCGGCCGGCACCGGCACGCGGCCGGTGATCGAGATCACCTGTTCCGGGCTGGTGCCCCAGGTCACCAGCGGCGGCAGCTTGGCCGCATCGAGCCTGATCTCGCGGTCGAACTGCGCGCCCTCGTCGGATTGCAGCGTCTCCCAATAGCGCATGGCCTCGTCCCAGGCCTTGCCCTTGGGCGCCTTCGGCTTGTCCTTGAGATAGGCATAGGCCTTCTCGTCGGGCGCGATGAAGCCGGCCTTGGCGCCGCCTTCCACCGACATGTTGCAGACGGTCATGCGCCCTTCCATCGACAGCGCGCGGATCGCCTCGCCGGCATATTCCAGCGCGTAGCCGGTGCCGCCGGCGGTGCCGATCTCGCCGATGATGGCGAGGATGATGTCCTTGGCGGTGACGCCGGCCGGCAGCGCGCCGTCGACCAGCGCGCGCATGTTCTTCGACTTGGTCTGGATCAGCGTCTGCGTCGCCAGCACGTGCTCGACCTCGGACGTTCCGATGCCATAGGCGAGCGCGCCGAAAGCGCCGTGCGTCGCGGTATGGCTGTCGCCGCAGACGATGGTTGTGCCGGGCAGCGTGAAGCCCTGCTCGGGGCCGATGATGTGGACGATGCCCTGGCGCTTGTCGAATTCGTCGAAATATTCGATGCCGAAATCCTTGGCGTTCTGCGCCATCACCGCGATCTGTTCGGTCGATTCCGGATCGGGATTGGGTTGATGGCGGTCGGAGGTCGGCACGTTGTGATCGACCACGGCGAGCGTTTTGTCCGGCGCATGCACCTTGCGCCCGGCCATGCGCAAGCCCTCGAAGGCCTGCGGCGAGGTCACCTCATGCACCAGATGGCGGTCGATATAGATCAGGCACGTGCCGTCCGGCGCCTCGTCCACCAGATGGTCGTCCCAGATCTTGTCGTAGAGGCGTGCGCGGCTTGCGCCATCGTCGAACTCTCCGTCACGCTCACATCTCTATTTAACCCCGACCGCGCTCAAGCAAAAGGGGCCGGATGGCGGCCCCTTCATGCATGCCCCGGATGGCAGCGACTAGTCCTTGGCGGCCTCGGCCGTTCCCGGCCCGCCGGCGCCGGAGACTTCCGAGATGCGCGCCTTCTTGCCGCGCAGGCCGCGCAGATAATAGAGCTTGGCGCGGCGCACCTTGCCGCGGCGCACCACCTTGATCGAGTCGATCATCGGCGCGTAGAGCGGGAACACGCGCTCGACGCCTTCGCCGTAGGAAATCTTGCGCACGGTGAAGTTCTCGTTCAGCCCGGCGCCGGCGCGGCCGATGCAGACGCCCTCGTAGGCCTGGATGCGGCTCTTGTCGCCTTCCACCACCTTGACGTTGACCAGCACGGTGTCGCCCGGCCCGAAATCGGGAATATCCTTGCCGGCCGAGAGCTTCTCGACCTGCTCTTTTTCGAGCTGCTGGATGAGGTTCATGGCGAAATCTCCGTCGGCAGCGCCAGCATCCGGCGCGCGTTTATTGCTGTCCTGAATGGGTCGGCGAGCTTGTATTACAAAGCTCATCCCTTGTCACCCTCGGCATTGCCCCCGTTTTAGGGCTTTTTCCGGGCCTGATAGGCCGCCCACAGGTCGGGGCGGCGTTCCTTGGTGAGCCGCTCGGCTTGCGCCCGGCGCCAGGCCGCGACCTTGGCGTGGTCGCCCGACGTCAGCACCTCCGGGATCGGCTCGCCCTCGAACACCGGCGGCCGCGTGTATTGCGGGTATTCGAGCAGGCCGTCGGCGAAGCTTTCTTCCGCGGCGGACGCCTCCTTGCCCATGACGCCCGGCAGCAGGCGCACGCAGGCGTCGATCAGCGCCAGCGCCGCGATCTCGCCGCCCGACAGCACGAAATCGCCGAGCGAGACTTCTTCCAATCCGCGCGCCGCAATCAGCCGCTCGTCGACGCCCTCGAAGCGGGCGCAGATCACGGTGACGCCGAGGCCGCGCGCGAGCTCGGCGACGCGGCTTTGCGTCAGGGCCGCGCCGCGCGGGCTCATCAACAGGCGCGGGCGGGTGTCGTGCGGCACGGCATCGAGCGCAAGACTATCTAAAGCTCTTGCCAGCACGTCGGCCTTCATCACCATGCCGGGCCCGCCGCCGGCCGGCGTGTCGTCGACCGTGCGGTGCTTGTCGCTTGCCGCGTTGCGGATGTCATGGATGTCGAGCGACCAGATGTGCGACGCCAGCGCCTTGCCGGCGAGGCTCGCGCCCAGCGGGCCGGGAAACATCTCCGGGAAGATCGTGAGCACCGACGCACGCCACATTCGCTATGCCCTCACCCGTTCGTCCCCGCGCAAGCGGGGACCCAGGGGCCGAAAATCGCGAAGCGTTGTATTATGTCGCTCTGGATTCCCGCTTGCGCGGGAATGAGCGGAGTTGGGGTTGCGCGCCGACATGGCGGTTATCCTCGTTCTCTATCGGCCGGCGGCACGACGACGATCTGCCTCGCCTTCAGATCGACCTTCGGCACCGTCGTCTCGTTGAACGGCAGCAGCAGCGGCTCGCCGCCGCTCGCCGGCGCAATCTCGACCAGATCGCCGGCGCCGAAATTATGAATCGCCGTCACCGTGCCGAGCGTTTCGCCTTGCGCCGTCACCGCAGCCATGCCGATCAGGTCGGCGTGATAGTAAGTGTCGGCCTCCTCGATCGCCGGCAACCGCTCGCGCGGCACGAACAGCTCGAGATTGGTGAGCCGTCTCGGCCGCCTCGCGGCTCGCCACGCCGGCGATGCGCGCAACCATGAAACCCTTGGCGGGGCGCAAGCTCTCGATCTCGAAACGCCGCGTGCCGTCTTCCGTTTCCAAGGGGCCGTAGCCCGCCACGGCCAGCGGATCCTGCGTGAACGACCACAGCTTCACGTCGCCGCGGATGCCGTGCGCGGCCCCGATGCGGGCGACGCGGATGCGCTCGGTCACGGCGTCAGGTCATCAGCTCGCCGCCGGCGCTTCGGCCGCCTTTTCGGCCTTGGCTTTGTCGGCGGCGGCTTTGTCGGTGGCGGCCTTGACGGTGGCGGCGGTCTTGGCGGCGGCGTCGCCGGCTTCCTTGACCTTGAGCTCTTCCGCTTCCTTGGCCTTGCGCTCCTTGCGCGGGATGGCCTTTTCCGGATTGTTGCGCTTTTCGCGCTTCAAGATGCCGGCGGCGTCGAGGAAGCGCATCACGCGGTCGGACGGCTGCGCGCCCTTCTTCATCCAGTCCTTCACCTTGTCGAGATCGAGCTTGAGCCGCTCGGTCTTTTCCTTGGGCAGCAGCGGATTGAAGTAGCCGATGCGCTCGATGAAGCGGCCGTCGCGCGGGAAGCGCGAGTCGGCGATGACGATGTGATAGAACGGCCGCTTCTTGGTTCCGGCGCGGGCCATGCGGATGACGAGAGACATTTCAGTTCTTTCCTTTCTGACGGAGAATCGACTTTCATTTCTTTTTTCCGAAACCGGGCGGCAATCCGCCCGGCAATCCTGGAAACTTTCCACCCAGGCCGGGGAATCCCGGAACGCCAGGCATGTTCGGCATCTTCGGCAATCCCGGCATGGTCGGCGGCAAGCCGCCGCCGGCGCCGCCTTGCATCTGCTCGGCGAGTTTCTTCATCTCTTCGGGCGACGGCATTTTCGAGCCGAAGCCCATGGCCGCTCCAAGGCCGGCGAGCGGGCCGCGCTTGCCCGAGCCCATCGCCTTCATCATGTCGGCCATGGTCCGGTGCATCTTGAGCAGTCTGTTGATGTCTTCCGACTTGGTGCCTGAGCCTGAGGCGATGCGTTTCTTGCGGCTGTGCTTCAAGAGGTCGGGGTTGCGGCGCTCGCGCGGCGTCATCGAGTCGATGATCGCGACCTGCCGCTTGATGACGGTCTCGTCGATATTGGCCTGCGCCAGCTGGTTCTTCATCTTGGCGACGCCCGGCAGCATGCCCATCAAGCCGCTCATGCCGCCCATGGCCTGCATTTGCGTGAGTTGCTCGCGCAAATCGGAGAGATCGAAGGCGCCCTTGCGCATCTTCTCGGCGGCGCGCATCGCCTTTTCGGCGTCGATATGCTCGGCCGCCTTCTCGACCAGCGCGACCACGTCGCCCATGCCGAGGATGCGGCCGGCAATGCGCGACGGCTCGAAGTCCTCGAGCGCGTCCAGTTTCTCGCCGGTGCCGATCAGCTTGATCGGCTTGCCGGTCACCGCGCGCATCGACAGCGCCGCGCCGCCGCGGCCGTCGCCGTCGACGCGGGTGAGCACGATGCCGGTCAGTCCCACGCGCTCGTCGAAGGCGCGCGCCAGATTGACCGCGTCCTGGCCGGTGAGCGCGTCCGCCACCAGCAGCACCTCATGCGGATTGGCGGCGCGCTTGACCTCGGCCGCCTCGCTCATCATGGCGTCGTCGAGCGTGGTGCGGCCGGCGGTATCGAGCATCACCACGTCGTAGCCGGCGAGGCGTCCGGCTTCGAGCGCGCGCTTGGCGATCTGTTGCGGCGTCTGGCCTTCGACCACCGGCAGCGTGTCGATTTGCGTCTCGCGCCCGAGGACGGCGAGCTGCTCCATGGCGGCCGGCCGGCGCACGTCGAGCGAGGCCATCAGCACTTTCTTCTTCTGCCGCTCGGCGAGGCGCTTGGCGATTTTGGCGGTGGTGGTGGTTTTGCCGGAGCCTTGCAGGCCGACCATCATGAGGACAACCGGCGGCGCCGCGGCAAGATCGATGCCTTGCCCTTGCGTTCCGAGCGTCGCCACCAATTGGTCGTGCACGATCTTGACGACCATCTGGCCGGGGGTGACCGACTTCATCACCTCGACGCCGACCGCGTGCTTCTTGACCTCGTCGGTGAAGGCGCGCGCCACGTCGAGCGCGACGTCGGCCTCCAACAGCGCGCGCCGCACCTCGCGCAAGACCTCGTCGACGTCTGCTTCCTGCAGCGCGCCGCGGCGCGTGAGGCTGTCGAGGATGCCGCCAAGTCGTTCCGACAGGCTGTCGAACATCGCTCTCGAGACCTCGCAGCCCTTCGAGACCCGCCTTGTCGAAACGCCGCCCGAGGGCGCATTGCGCTGTCGGGCGGTGGCCTCCGGCCTCAAAGGGACCGGGCGGCGGGGTCTGTATTCACGTCTTCAGTAAAGACGCGCGGAACCTAGGGATGGGCCGGTGCAAGTCAACCCACCGGAAATGGCTTGATTACTGTGCCAATTCGTAGCTCACCGTCACGCTCGCCCGCAATGTCTCTTCCCCCGGCGCCACCGGAACCGCGCGGGCGCGCATGGCCTTGAACGTGAGCGGCGGCGCGGACGCGCCTTCTTCGCTGATCGCCACCACGTGCCCCAGCTTGGCGCCGGCCGCCTGGGCGTAAAGTTCGGCCTTGCGGTGGGCGTCGGCGATCGCTTCCGAGCGCGCCCGGTCGAGCAGCTTGGATTGCTCCGAAACCATGAATTCAATGCCCGACATCTCGTTGGCGCCGGCCGCGATGGCATGATCGAGAATGCCTGGGAGCCGGCCGATGTCGTGGATTTTGACGGTGAGCTGGTTGGTCACCTGAAAGCCAAGCAACCGCGCGGGCCCGGCCTTGCTCGGATCGTATTGCGGCTGCAACGACAGCCGCGAGGTCTGGATATCGCGCTCGGCGATGCCGCTGGCCTTGATCGCGCCCATCACGGCGGTCATTTGTTTGGCGTTGGCCTCGCTCGCTTCGTGCGCGGTCTTGCCGTGGCTGGTCACCCCGATGCGGATCGCCGCGGTGTCCGGCGCCACCGCAATCGTTGCCTCGCCGGTGACCGTGACGAGCTTATCGGCCGCCTGCGCCGGCAAGGCAAAGGTCGCCGCGATGAGGAAAGCTGACAACAGAGTGCGCATTTTCATGGCTATTTCACCGGCACAAACACATTGACCAGCAGATCGTCGTCGCCGGCCTTCAACGGCCCGCCGGTATATTCCTCGACGAACACGTCCTTGGCCTCGATGCCCTTGCCGTCGAGGTAATTGGTGATCGCCTCATAGGTCGCATCCATCGCATCGTAAGAGCCGCGATGCACGAATTTGAGCGCCTTGCCGGACGGCGCCTGGCCGACCGCGATGTCGCCCTTGGGCGGATTCTTCGGCGCTTGCGCGATCGGCACCGCGGCACGGAACGCAAAGCCTGAGTCGTCGGTCTGCGTGTAGATGGTCATGGCCGGGCCGTTCGGCTTGATGCCCTGCTTGTCGAGATATTCGTTGAGCGACTTGAAGGCGTCGACCAGCGTGTCGAGCGCGCTGTCCCATTTGCTGTGGCCTTGCAGGAAGATGATGGTGCGCTCGGGCAGCGTCACGTCCTCGCCGAAGGCGTCGCCCGGCTTGAGCGGCGATGGCGCCGCCGCGTCCATGCCGGGCAGCGGCGGCACCGTCTGCGCCGCCGCCGGGCCGGCGATGAGGGCGAAAGCCAGCAATATCGGCAGCGCCAAGCGCACCAAACGCAGCTTCGCCATCATCCCTCCGCGTTGTGCGGTCCCGGCATTGCAAGGCATTCGGCCATTCTAGCATGGCCTCTGGCCAATCCGCGTGTATTCGCCATATAAACCGGGCGAAACCCGGGCAAGGCAGAATTGCGGATAACGATGGGCGCGCTCGCCAACCATGCATTCGTCAAGATGAACGGCGTCGGCAATGAGATTGTCGTCGTCGATCTGCGGCAAGGCGCGGCCAAGGGGACGAAGATCGAGCCGGAGGAAGCGCGCGCGGCGGCAGCGCCCGGGGCCGTGCCCTACGATCAGCTGATGGCGCTTTATCCCCCGCGCACGCCCGGCACCGACGCCTTCATCCGCATCTACAACAGTGACGGCTCGGAAGCCGGCGCCTGCGGCAACGGCATGCGCTGTGTCGCCGATCTGGTCGCCAAGGAGAGCGGCAAGAAGCGCGCTCACCTTCGAGACCACCGCCGGCATCCTGAATTGCTGGCAGGGCGAGGACGGGCAGTTCACCGTCGACATGGGCGCGCCGCGCTTCAAGTGGAACGAGATTCCGCTGGCCGAGGAAATCCGCGACACGCGCAACATCGAATTGCAGATCGGGCCGATCGACAGACCGGTGCTGCATACGCCCTCGGTCGTGAACATGGGCAATCCGCACGCCATCTTCTGGGTCGACGACGTCGAGGCCTACGATCTGCATCGTTTCGGGCCGCTGCTGGAGAACCATCCGATCTTTCCCGAGCGCGCCAATATCACGCTGGCGCATATCGTGACGCGCGACCACATCGTCATCCGCACCTGGGAGCGCGGCGCCGGGCTGACCAAGGCCTGCGGCTCGGCCGCCTGCGCTGCCGCGGTTGCCGCCGCGCGGCTCAAGCGCGCCAACCGCAAGGTGAAGGTGACGCTGCCGGGCGGCGAGTTGACCATCGACTGGCGCGAGGGCGACGACCACGTGCTGATGACCGGGCCGGTCGCGTTCGAATTCGAAGGCCGCTTCGATCCGAAGTTGTTTGCCAAGGCGGCCGTGCCATGAGTGTGGACGTCCTGACCTTCGGCTGTCGTCTCAACACTTACGAGTCGGAGGTGATCCGCCGCCAGGCGGGCGCCGCCGGCGTTGTGGACGCGGTCGTCGTGAACACCTGCGCCGTGACCGCCGAAGCCGTCCGCCAGGCCAGGCAGAGCATCCGCCGCATCAAGCGCGAGCGGCCCGGCGCGCGCATCGTGGTGACCGGCTGCGCCGCGCAGACGGAGCCGGAACTGTTCGCCGCAGATGCCGGAAGTGGATCGCGTCGTCGGCAACGAGGAAAAGCTCGACGCGCGGCTGTGGCGGACGGACGAGAAGGTCGCGGTCGCCGACATCATGGCGGTGCAAGGACATGCGCGCCGCACGCGATCGATGGCATCGACGGCCGCGCCCGCGCCTTCGTCCAGGTGCAGAACGGCTGCGACCACCGCTGCACCTTCTGCATCATTCCGTTCGGCCGCGGCAATTCGCGCTCATTGGCAATGGACGATGTGGTGGCGCAGGTGCGCCGTCTTGTCGAGAACGGCTATCGCGAAGTCGTGCTCACCGGCGTCGATATCACCAGCTACCGCGGCGGCGATGCGCGGCTGGGCGCGCTGGTGAAGCGCATCTTGCGCGAGGTGCCGGAGCTGGCGCGGCTGCGGCTGTCCTCGATCGATTCGGTGGAAGCCGATGCCGACCTGCTCGACGCGCTCGCCAATGAATCACGTCTCATGCCGCATCTGCATCTGTCCCTGCAGGCCGGCGACGATCTCATCTTGAAGCGCATGAAGCGGCGGCACTCGCGCGCCGACGCCATTGCATTTTGCGACCAGGTTCGCCGCTTGCGCCCGGATGTTGCCTTCGGCGCCGACATCATCGCCGGCTTCCCGACCGAGACCGAGGCCATGTTCGCTCGCTCGCTCGAGCTGGTCGACGAATGCGGGCTGACCACGCTGCACGTCTTTCCGTTCTCGCCGCGCCCCGGCACGCCGGCCGCGCGCATGCCGCAACTCGCGCGCGACATCGTCAAGGAACGCGCCCGCCGCCTGCGCGAGACGGGCGAGACGGCGCTGCGGCGCTTTCTCGCGCGCGAAGTCGGCGCCCGCCGCCAGGTGCTGACTGAATCGCGCGCCCTCGGCCGCACCGAGCAATTCACGCCGGTGCGGCTCAACGCAGCCGTGGCGCCGGGCTCTATTCTTGATCTGACCATTGCCGATCACGACGGCCGGCAATTAGTCGCGGCCTGAGGGGGAAAGATGACCATGACCGATCATCTGGTGACGACCGTGGAGCAGCTCGAAGCGCTCTACGGCGCGCGGATGCCGACTTCGATCGTTAAGGAGATCGATCACATCAGCGACGGCTACCGCAAGCTGATCGAAGCCGCGCCCTTTGTCGCCGTGGCGACCGCCGGCCCGGAAGGGCTCGACTGCTCGCCCAAGGGCGACGCGCCCGGCTTCGTGCGCATTCTCGACGACAAGACGCTCGCCATTCCCGACCGGCCTGGCAACAACCGCCTCGACGGCTTCCGCAACATCGTGCGCGACCCGCGCGTCGCGTTGCTGTTCCTGATTCCCGGCGTCGGCGAAACCTTGCGGGTCAACGGCCGCGCCGCCATTTCGATCGATCCGGCGCTGATGCAAAGCTTCGCCGTCAACGGCAAGACTGCCGCGCTGCGTGCTCATCGTGCACATCGAGAGCATCTATTTCCATTGCTCGAAAGCGATCATGCGCTCCAAGCTGTGGGACGAAGCGACCAAAGTCGATCGCAAGAGCCTGCCCTCGACCGGCACGATCGTCGCCGAACTGAGCGATGGAAAGCTCGGCGGCGAGACGTACGACCGCGAAGCGCCGGAGCGGAACAAGGCGATGCTCTACTGAGCTTCACCTTTCCACCCGCACGTCGTCAGCAATTCGCGCATATGCGCCGGCACCGGCGCTGCGACCTTCACCGCCGGCTTGTTCTTGGAAATCGGCACCGTGACCTCGCGCGCGTGCAGATGCAGCGGCGGGCCACCGACTCGTGGCGCGCTGCCATAGATATTGTCGCCCAGGATCGGCCAACCCATCTCGGCGCAATGGACGCGCAGCTGATGCGTGCGTCCGGTGAGCGGCTCGAGCGCCAACCAGGTCATGCCATCCCCGCGCCCCATCACCTTCCAGGTCGTGGCGGACGGCAAGCCGTGCGGATCCGGCTTCATCCACCAGCCGCGCGCCTCGTCGCGCTTGGCGAGCGCGATATCGATGCGGCCTTCCGCCGCGCCGGGCGAGCCCTCGACCACGGCCCAGTAGGTCTTGCCGATCTTGCCCTGCTTGAACAACTTGCCGAGAGCGGCAAGCGCCTTGCGGTGGCGGCCGAGCACCAGGCAGCCGGAGGTGTCCTTGTCGAGCCGATGCGCCAGTGCCGGCGCGCGCGGCAGGCCGAAGCGCAGCGCGTCGAAATGGTCGTCCAATGCCTCGCCGCCTTTCGGCCCGCGATGCACGGCGAAACCGGCCGGCTTGTCGATCACCAGCATCAGCCCATCGCGGTAGAGCAGGCGGGCGAGCATCTCTTCCGGAGTCATGGCGAAACGGCTATCACGGGCGCGCCATGGACGACAACGAACAAACCGGCGGCTGGTTGCGGCGTCTGAGCGGGGGCTTGAAGCGCACCGCGACCTCGCTCGGTTCCGAAGTGACCGCTTTGGTGAGCAATCGCCAGCTCGACGCGGAGACGTTGCGCGCGCTGAAAGTCGAATTGATCCGCGCCGATTTTGGCGAGGATCTCGCCAGCCGCGTTGTCATGATGTTCGGCGCCGGCCGTTACGCGCAAGGGCTTTCGCCCGACGAGGTGAAGGCGCTGCTGGCGGGCGAGATCGAGAAGGTGCTCAGCCCCGTCGCCAAGCCGCTCGAGATCACCGCGCGGCCCTTCGTGATCCTGGTTGCCGGCGTCAACGGCTCGGGCAAGACCACCACCATCGGCAAGCTGGCGGCGCGTTTCCGTGGCCAGGGCAAGTCGGTCATGCTGGTTGCCGGCGACACCTTCCGCGCCGCGGCCATCGACCAGCTCAAGATCTGGGGCGAGCGCGCCGGGGCTTCGGTCAAGGCCAGCGAGCCGGGCAGCGACGCGGCGAGCCTCGCGTTCGACGCCATCACCGCAGCGAAGTCGCAAGGCGTGGACGTGGTGCTGGTCGATACCGCCGGCCGCTTGCAGAACCGCGCCGAACTGATGAGCGAACTGGAAAAGATGGTGCGCGTGATCCGCAAGGTCGAGCCGGCAGCGCCGCATGCCGTGCTGCTGGTGCTCGACGCGACCGTCGGTCAGAATGCGCTTGGCCAAGTGGAGGTTTTCAGTAAAATCGCGGGCGTCACCGGTCTTGTCATGACCAAGCTCGACGGCACCGCGCGCGGCGGCATCCTGGTCGCGATCGCCGAGCGATTCGGCATGCCGGTGCATTTCATCGGCGTTGGCGAGGGTATCGACGATCTTGCCCCATTCACCGCGCGCGATTTTTCCCGCGCTGTCGTAGGACTTGGATAGCCATGCCCGCCAAGCAGCAACTCAACCCCTTTCTCAAGCTCGCGCTCGACATCGGGCCGCTGGTGCTGTTCTTCGCCGCCAATGCCCGCTTCGGAATTTTCGCCGCCACCGGCGCATTCATGGCGGCGGTGCTGATCGCGCTTGGCGTTTCCTACGCGCTGACCCGGCACATCGCCATCATGCCGCTGGTCACCGCCGTGATCGTGCTGGTGTTCGGCTCGCTCACGCTCATCCTGCACAATGATACGTTCATCAAGCTCAAGCCGACCATCATCTATCTGCTGTTCGGCGGCACGCTGGTCGGCGGCCTCGCCTTCGGCAAGTCGTTCCTCGGCATCCTGTTCGATTCGGTGTTCGACCTGACCGCGGAGGGCTGGCGCAAGCTCACCTGGCGCTGGGCCTTCTTCTTCTTCGCGCTCGCGGTGATCAATGAAATCGTCTGGCGCAATTTCTCGACCGATGTCTGGGTGAGCTTCAAGCTGTTCGGCGTGGTGCCGCTCACCTTTTTGTTCGGCGCGCTGCAATATCCGTTGCTGATGAAATACGCGGCGGCCAAGAAGGACTAGCGCGCCACGGCCTTCTTGATCTCCGGCTCGAGCGCGCGCGCCAGCGAGTCGGTCGTGATCGGCCCCACCAGCTTGTAGGCGATGCGGCCGTCGCGGCCGACCACATAGGTCTCCGGCACGCCATAGACGCCCCAATTGATCGAGGCGCGCCCGCTCTCGTCGCGCCCGGTGGCGGCGAACGGATTGCCGTATTTGTTGATGAAGCGCCGCGCGTTGTCGGCGGTGTCCTTGTAATTGATGCTGACCAGCCGGATGCGCTTGTCCTTGCCCAGCGCCTCCAGGAACGGCACCTCGTCGTGGCAGGGCACGCACCACGAGGCCCACACATTGACCAGCGTCACCGCGTCCTTGAACGTGGCGCTGTCGAGGCCGGGCACCTGCTTGCCGTCGCGCTCGACGCCAAGCAGCGGCGGCAGCTCGGTCGTCGGCACCGGCCGCCCGATCAGCGCCGAGGGCAGCAGCGAGGGATCGCCGCTGCTGAGCCGGTACAGGAACAGCCCGGCCAGCGCCAGGAACACCGCCAGCGGCAACAGCAGCAGCAGGTTGCGCCGGATTTTGCCGGAAGTTTCGGCCGAGGTCGTGCTCATGATCCGCTCCGCTGCGAGCGCCGCGTCACGCCGCGCTCCTCGAGATCGCCGAGGATGCGCCGTTGCGCCGAATGGTCGAGCACGACCCAGGCGATCAGCGCGGCCACCACGAACGCAGTCACCGCGTAAGCGGCGACGATGAAATCGGCATGCGGTCCGAGATTCGGGATCATGCGCCGGCCCCCACCAGTTCCTGCGCCTGCATCAGCCGCATCGTCCGCACGCGCCGGCGCAGGATTTCGTTGCGCATGGCGGCAAGATGCAGCGTGAAGAACAGCAGCGTGAAGGCGAGCGCCATGATCAGCAGCGGCGTGAGGATCGACGGCGCGATCGCCGAGCCGCCCGCGCGCATGATCGAGGACGGCTGGTGCAGCGTGTTCCACCAGTCGACCGAGAACTTGATGATCGGAATATTGACCGCGCCGACCAGCGTCAGCACCGCAGCCGCCCGCGAGCCGCGGCCGGGATCCTCCGCCGTCCAGTACAGCGCCATGACGCCGAGATAGAGCAGCAGCAGCACCAGCATCGAGGTCAGCCTGGCGTCCCACACCCAATAGGTGCCCCAGGTCGGGCGACCCCAGAGCGAGCCGGTGATCAGGCAGATGAAGGTGAAGGCGGCGCCGATCGGGGCCGCCGCCTTGCCGGCGACGTCGGCCAGCGGGTGCCGCCACACCAGCGTGCCGAGCGCGGCCATGCTCATCAGGCCCCAGCCCATCATGCCGAGCCAGGCCGCCGGCACGTGGATGTACATGATCTTGACGGTGGCGCCCTGCTGGTAGTCGTCGGGCGCGCCCATCGCGCGGTAAAGCCCGATCGCGAACAGGATCAACGTCGCCGCCGCCAGCCAGGGCAGCACGCGATTGACCAATGTCAAAAAACGCGTCGGATTGGCGAGATCGATCACAGCCATGGGCGGCCTTTTACATCATTCCAATCCATAGCGCAGCGCCGCCGCCGCGGCGATCGGCCCCAGCACCAGGCTCGCCAGACTGAGCGCGCAAAGAATGGTGAAAGGTGGGCCGAACGGCACGGGGCCGACAATGGCCGCGTTCGCCGCCGCCACGCCGAAAATCAGCACCGGGATGGTCAGCGGCAACACCAGCACCGCCAGCAGCAGGCCGCCGCGCCGCAGCGCCACCGACAGCGCGGCGCCGATCAGCCCGATGAAGGTGAGCGCCGGCGTGCCGGCGGCGAGCGTCAGCATCAGCGCGCCGGTGGCGCCGAGTTCGACATTGAGCATCAGCCCGAGCAGCGGGGCGATCACGACCAGCGG
Organism: uncultured Alphaproteobacteria bacterium; assembly: GCA_963742375.1. GTDB lineage: Bacteria > Pseudomonadota > Alphaproteobacteria > Rhizobiales > Xanthobacteraceae > Pseudolabrys. The sequence continues at coordinate 140,640 of CAVULP010000005.1, read as the reverse complement.
CAGGCCTGTCGTCAGCCAATGCGCGAGCGCCTTGGCTGCCACCGCCAGTTCCAAAGGCATCGGCGCCATCATCAGCAGGTCGAGGGAACCGTCCTCGTAATCGGTGGAGAATAGGCGGTCGAGCGCGAGCAGGCTCGCCAGCAGCCCGCCCAGCCACAGGATGGCCGGGCCGATGCGCGCCAGCAGATTGAGATCGGGCCCGACCGCGAACGGCACCATCACCACGACGATCAGGAAGAACAGCGCGCCCATCAGCGCGCCGCCACCGACGCGCACGGCGATCCGCATGTCGCGCAGCATGAGGGAGGCGAATGCCGTCATTCCGGGCCTATCTTCAGTTCGCGCGCGCGCTCCAGGCCGATGGCCCCATGCGCCGCGGCGATGATCATGCCGCCCGAGCTCAAATGGCGGCGCATCAGCCCGGCCAGCCGCGTCTGCGAGGCGACATCGAGTGCCGAGGTCGGTTCGTCCAATAGCCAGATCGCCCGCGGCACCGCAACCAGGCGCGCAATCGACAGCCGCCGGCGCTGGCCGGCCGAAAGATAAGCCGCCGGCAGATCGCCCAATGGCGCCAGATCGACCGCTTCCAGCGCCGGCGCAACGTCGCCGGTCGCCGGTCCCATGAACTCGGACCAGAATTGCAAATTCTCGGTCACCGTCAGCGCTGTCTTCAGCGCGTCGAGATGGCCGAGATAATGCGCCTGCTCGCCGATCGTGCCGTCCGGCTCGCCGCCTTCGAGCACGAGCGTGCCGCCGGCGATCCGCACCAGGCCGGCGATCATGCGCAGCAGGGAGGACTTGCCGGCGCCGTTGCGCCCGGTCACCAGCAGGGCCTCGCCGCCCTTGAGGCTGAAGCTCACGCCGCGGAACACCTCGCGGCCGCCGCGGCTGCAAACCAGATTGTCGCCGGTCAACTGCATCAGGCTGGCCGCCCGCCCTGGCCAGGTTGCGGGCCGGCCGGGCCGGACGCTGAAAACCCCGAATTTCCGCGCATCTTTGGCAACAATCCCGGTAAAAGTGGCGTCCGCCACGAAAAGACCTTATAAGCCCGCTCCAGCGGCGTTACGAAAAGGATTTCGGGCGTAACCGGCGCCGCTAAAAAGACCTCCGTCTTTTCAAACGCTTACGCAAAGACCCGCGATCTCCTGCGCCGGGAATGGAACAGCCGACATGACTTCGCTCGACAGTTTTCGTTGCTGCAAGACCCTTAAAGCCGGCAGCAAGACTTACGCTTATTACAGCCTGCCCACCGCCGAACGGAACGGCCTCAAGGGCATTTCGCGCCTGCCGTTCTCGATGAAGGTGCTGCTGGAGAACCTGCTGCGCAACGAAGACGGGCGCACGGTCACCAAGGACGATATCAAGGCGGTCGCCGAGTGGCTGAAGACCAAATCGTCCGAGCGCGAGATCGCGTTCCGCCCGGGGCGCGTGCTGCTGCAGGACTTCACCGGCGTGCCTTGCGTGGTCGATCTCGCGGCCATGCGCGACGCCATGAAGATGCTCGGCGGCGACCCCAAGAAGATCAATCCGCAGGTGCCGGTCGATCTGGTGATCGATCATTCGGTGGCGGTCACCTTCTTCGGCAATAACCAGGCGTTCAAGAAGAACGTCGACGAGGAATACCGGCAGAACCAGGAACGCTACAAATTCCTGAAGTGGGCGCAGCGCTCGTTCGACAATTTCCGCGTGGTGCCGCCCGGCACCGGCATCTGCCACCAGGTCAATCTCGAATATCTCTCGCGCGTGGTCTGGTCCCGCAAGGGCAAGGTCAAGATCGACGGCAAAGAAGTCACGATGGAGATCGCCTATCCCGACACCGTGGTCGGCGCCGACTCGCACACCACCATGGTCAACGGACTGTCGGTGCTGGGCTGGGGCGTCGGCGGCATCGAGGGCGAAGCCGCCATGCTCAATCAGCCGCTGTCGATGGTGCTGCCCGAGGTGATCGGCTTCAAGCTCACCGGCCGCATGAAGGAAGGCCTCACCGCCACCGACCTGGTGCTCACCGTCACCGAAATGCTGCGCAAGCGCGGCGTGGTCGGCAAGTTCGTCGAATTCTTCGGCCCCGGCCTCGCGCATCTGACCATCGCCGACCGCGCCACGCTCGGCAACATGTCGCCGGAATACGGCGCCACCTGCGGCTTCTCGCCGATCGACGACGACACCATGCGTTATCTGCGCGACACCAGCCGCCCGGCCGAGGTGATCGCGCTGGTCGCGGCCTATGCCAAGGCGCAGGGCATGTACCACACCAAGACCACGCCGGACCCGATGTTCACCGACGTGCTCAAGCTCGATCTCGCCACCGTCGAGCCCTCGCTTGCCGGTCCCAAGCGCCCGCAAGACCGCATCGCGTTGAAGGATGTGAAGAGCGGATTTGCCGGCTCGATGGACAAGGAATTCAACAAAGCGTCCGAGATGAAAAAGCGCGTCCGCGTCGCCGGCAAGAACTACGACCTCGGCCATGGCGACGTGGTGATCGCCGCCATCACCTCTTGCACCAACACCTCCAATCCGAACGTGATGATCGGCGCAGGGCTATTGGCGCGCAAGGCGGCGGCCAAAGGCCTCACCGTCAAGCCCTGGGTGAAAACCTCGCTGGTGCCGGGATCGCAGGTGGTCGCGGAATATCTCGAGAAATCCGGCCTGCAGAAAGACCTCGACAAGCTCGGCTTCAACCTGGTCGGCTTCGGCTGCACCACCTGCATCGGCAATTCCGGCCCGCTGCCGCCGGAGAATTCCAAGGCCATCAACGACGCCGATCTGGTGGCGGCGGCCGTGCTCTCCGGCAACCGCAACTTCGAGGGTCGCGTCAACGCCGACGTGCGCGCCAATTATCTCGCTTCGCCGCCGCTGGTGGTGGCTTATTCGATCGCCGGCTCCATGCAGATCGACGTCGCCAAGGAGCCGCTCGGCACCGACTCGAAGGGCAAGAAGGTTTTCTTGAAGGACATCTGGCCGTCCAACAAGGAGATCGGCAGCTTCGTGGCCAAGAACGTCACCAAGCAGGTCTTCGCCAAGAGATATGCCGACGTGTTCAAGGGCGATGCCAACTGGCGCAAGATTTCCGTCAAAGGCGGCATGACCTACGACTGGGACAAGAAATCGACCTACGTGCAGAACCCGCCTTACTTCGAGGGCATGAAGAAGCAGCCGACGCCGCTCGAGGACATCGTCGACGCGCGCGTGCTGGCGCTGCTGCTCGATTCGATCACCACCGACCACATCTCGCCGGCCGGTTCGATCAAGATCGATTCACCCGCCGGCAAATATCTGGTCGCGCACAAGGTCAAGCCCGCCGACTTCAACCAATACGGCACGCGCCGCGGCAATCACGAAGTCATGATGCGCGGCACCTTCGCCAATATCCGGCTCAAGAACCAGATCGTGCCGGGCGTCGAAGGCGGCTTCACCATGCACTATCCCTCGAAGCAGCGCATGACGATCTACGACGCGGCCATGAAATACAAAGCCGATCACGTTCCGCTCGTCGTGTTCGGCGGCAAGGAATACGGCTCCGGCTCCTCGCGCGACTGGGCGGCCAAGGGCTCGCTGCTGCTCGGCGTGCGCGCCGTGGTCTGTCAGTCGTTCGAGCGCATCCACCGCTCCAATTTGATCGGCATGGGCGTGATGCCGCTGGTGTTCGAGGAAGGCACCACCTGGCAGACGCTCGGCATGAAGGGCGACGAGCAGGTCACCATTCGCGGCCTGCACGGCGAGCTCAAGCCGCGCCAGCGGCTGATCGCCGAGATCGTCGCCGGCAACGGCACGCTCAAGCGCGTGCCGCTGATCTGCCGCATCGATACGCTGGACGAGCTCGACTACTTCAAGAACGGCGGCATCCTGCAATACGTGCTGCGCCATCTGGCCGGCTGACGATCACGGCCGTTCGGTGAAATGCCGCAGCTCGCTCACCGCGAAGTGAGTGGCGCTTGATCGGCGCGGCGGCCTATAAGTCGTCCGCGCTGGGCAAGGGGACCCGTGGACGCAGATCATGAGCTATCGCCACATCGCCCGCCACATCGCCCGCCACGTCGCCTTTGCCGCGGCCCTTGCCGCCACCGCCCTCACCACCCAGGCTTTCGCGGGCGAACCGCGCGCCGTCGTCGAACTGTTCACCAGCCAGGGCTGCTCGTCCTGTCCGCCGGCCGACCGGCTGATGGGCGAACTCGCGCATGATCCCTCGCTGGTGACGCTGAGCCTTCCGGTCGATTACTGGGACTATCTCGGCTGGAAGGACACGCTGGCGCTGCACGGCCATTCCAACCGCCAGCGCGCCTACGCCGACGCGCGCGGCGACCGCGAAGTCTACACGCCGCAGGTCGTGATCAACGGTGTCGTGCACGTGCTCGGCAGCGACAAGATCGGCGATCGAGCAAGCCATCGCGCAGACCCGGCACGGCGCCGCGCCGCTGACGCTGCCGGTCACGCTGACGGTCGCCGACGGCAAGGTGACCGTGAGCGATGCGCGGCCGCCGAGGGCGAGCATGCACAGCGGCGAAGTCTGGCTGTTGCCCGATCACCAACAAAGCCGAGGTCAAGATCGGGCGCGGCGAGAACCGCGGCCGCACCTTGAACTACTACAACGTCGTGCGCCGCTGGGTGAAACTCGGCGACTGGAACGGGCAGGCGGAGAATTTCACGTTGCCGCTCGCGCAACTGGCCGACAAAGATTTCTCGCTGCATGACGTCGATCATCTCGCGGTGATCGTGCAAAGCGGCGCCGCCGCCAAGCCCGGCCTGATGCTGGGCGCCGCCACGGCCGCGCTCCACTAATCGCTTCGAGATTTTCGTTGCAGTCATGGCCCGACTTGCGGCGTGGAAATTTCTTTGCGCAAATCGAGTGGACCCGATTTGCGCGTGCCATCCACGTCTTGGAAAGAGCAAAAAAATCGGGCCGGCGATACAAGCCGGCCCGGAGGGTAATCAGGGGATTGAACCGTACGCGGAAACTCAACTGGCCCGGTCGGCTGAGCCCCGGGGGCTGGGGGGCTGAGGAATCCGGCACTCATACCGGACCGGGCCTTGAGGCAACGCTGCCCTTTTCCCAAGCCAGCGTGTCCGGCGATTGGCCGAAATTGGGCGTTATTGTGGGCGCTTTTAACGAGTTCGTGATCGATCGCCGCCTGATTTTGCTGCTTTTTCGTGCGTTTTTGCTTCGGGCGAAGCCCTTGCCGTCCCGCGCCGATGGCGCGATCATGACGGTTCAGCAAAGGAGGCGCCGTATGACCTACGAGTCCGGCGATGTCGATCCCAGCCAGTCCCCCGGGGGCGGAACCCCGGCGCGACACAGCCCCGCCCCCTCAATCAAGTCACGCAAGTCACCTTCAGCCGCCGCGAGCTCAAGCGCATTCTCGATCTCTACGGCCGCAAGGTCGCCGCCGGCGAATGGCGCGATTACGCCATCGATTTTCTGAAGGACCGCGCGGTGTTCTCGGTGTTCCGCCGCGCCTGCGAAGTGCCGCTCTACCGCATCGAAAAAAGCCCGAAACTTGCGCGCCGCCAGGGCGCCTATAGCGTGATCTCGGCGACCGGCCTGATCGTGCGCCGCGGCCACGAGCTCGACCGCGTGCTGCGCGCCATCGACCGCTCGCAGCTGTCGCTGGTGGTGAACTGACGTTCTAGGGCGCGGTCGTCGCGCCCGCGCCGAGCGCGCGCTGCATCAGCAGCTGTCGAGCCAGCGGCCGTGCTTGAAGCCGACATCCTGCAAGATGCCGATCATGGCGGAAGCCGAGCGCCGCGTGCAGGTCGATCGAGGCCGCCTGCCGCGGCGAATCCCCGATCACCGCGATCATCTGCCGGAAGCCCGCGCGCTTCGCAGGCCTCGATCAGCGCGGCAAGCAGCGCGCGGCCGACGCCGCGGCGGTGCGCGTCCGGCGCGACATAGACCGAATCCTCGACCGTGCAGCGGTAGGCCGGCCGCGTCCGGTAGGGCGCCGGCATAGGCATAGCCGGCAAGCGCGCCGTCGCTTTCGGCCGCGAGATAGGGAAAGCCGTTGTCCATGAGTTCGCGCATGCGCCGCGTCATTTCCGCTTCGCCCGGCGGCTCGAGCTCGAACGACGCCGTGCCGTGCGTCACGGCCTCGGCATAGATGCGCGTGATGGCCGGAATATCGGCAGGCGTGGCGGGGCGGATGGAGAGGACTCATGCGCCGGCAACGCTAGCAAAAACAAAACGCCCCGGCACGAGGCCGGGGCGCTTGTAACAAGTCCGTTCTGCCTGCGCTTAGCGGCGATCGCCCATGAAGCGCAGCAGGAACAGGAACAGGTTGATGAAGTCGAGATAGAGCGTGAGCGCGCCCATCACCGCCTTGCGGCCGGCGACGGTGCCGTCGTCGTTCACGTCGTACATCTCCTTGATCTTCTGGGTATCCCAGGCGGTCAGGCCGGCGAAGATCAGCACGCCGATCGCCGAGATGGCGAAGTCGAGGCCCGTGCTCTTCAGGAACATGTTGACGATCATCGCGATGATGAGTCCGAACAGGCCCATGATCAGGAACGAGCCGATCGGCGAGAGATCGCGCTGCGTGGTGTAGCCGTACAGGCTCAGCGCGCCGAACGAGGCCGCCGAGATGAAGAAGATGCGGGTGATCGAGGCGCCGGTGTAGGCGAGGAACACCGACGACAGCATCAGCCCGAGCAAGCCGGCATAGAGCATGAACAGCGCGAGCGCCGTGCTCGGCTTGCAGCTTGTTGATGCGGAAGCTCATGAAGAACACGAGGCCGAGCGTGCCGAGGAACAGCACGATCGTCAGCGGGCCGCTGTAGATCGCCTGGCCGAACGAGGTCAGCACCGATGACTGCCCGGCCGCGCTGGTCGGCACCGCGGCGTTGAAGGTGAGCCAGGCGACCACGCCGGTCAGGGCGACGCCGGCGGCCATGTAGTTGTAGACGCGGATCATGTAGGCGCGCAGGCCTGCATCGATCGCGGCGGCCTGTCCGGCGCCGAAGCCCCGGCGGGCGGCAATGTTACGGTCGAAGTCCGACATCGAAGTTCCCTCTCTTGTCCGGCTTGGGCCGGTTACGTCAGGCGCGCCGGCGATAGCCGTCGCGCCCATGGTCCGAAATCTAGTGTGCGCGGAGTCTTGGCGCCAGATATGGCTCGATGATGACCTTGCATCATTGCGGATCGTTCATGATCCAGGCCGCCACTATAGCATAGGCCAAGCGCTTGCGCGCCTATCGGGGGGCGGCGGAATGTCGCAAAAACTATAGGTTTCTCAACACGGAAGCCGGTTTCTGGCCGAAGCGCGCTGAAGGTGCCGACCAGCCCGAGCAGCACCGTCACCGCCAGCGCGCCGCGCCGCCGCCGCCAGCGCCGGCAGCGGCAGCCAGACAAAGCGCAGATGCATGAGGTCGGACGACGATCAGCCAGCCGGCGAGCGACCCGCTCAGCACCCCGAACAGCGCGGTGGCGAGCCGAGCAGCAGATATTCGAGCGCGTAGGCGCCGATCAGCCGCGCCCGCGTGGCGCCCAGCGTCTTCAGGATCACCGCGTCGTAGACCCGGTGGCGGTGGCCGGCGGCGAGCGCGCCGCCGAGCACCAGCACCGCGGCCAGCAGCGTGACGGCGCTGGCGCCGTCGATCGCCAGCACCAGATTGGCGACGATTGCGCCGATCGCCTCGAGCGCCTCCTTCACCCGCACGCGTGGTGACCGTCGGAAACGCCTTGGCGACCGCCGCGAGCAGCGCGCCTTCCTGCGCCGCCGTGCCGCCGTCGCGGATAGGTGAGCGTGGCGAGGTGGGTGTGCGGCGCGCCGCGGAAGGTGTTGGGCGAGAACACCATGACGAAATTGATGCCGAGGCTCTGCCAGTCGACCGCGCGCAGATTGGCGATGCGGGCGGTGATGTTGCGGCCGAGCACGTTGACGGTGACCGGGTCGCCGAGCTTGAGGCCGAGCCCGTCGGCGATCCGCTTCTCGAACGAGACCAGCGGCGGGCCGTCATAGTCCGGCTTCCACCATTGCCCCTCGACCAGGCGCGAGCCCGTCGGGCACCTCGTCGGCATAGGTGATGCCGCGGTCGCTTTGCAGCACCCAGGCGGCGCTCGGCGCTCGGCTTGAGTCTTCCGCCGGGATGCCGTTGGCCGAGACGATGCGGCCGCGCAGCATCGGCACTTCTTCGAGCTTCGCGCGTCGGGCGCCTGCGCGCGCAGGAAGGCGTCGAAGCGCTCGGCCTCGGCCGACGGGAATGTCGAGGAAGTAGAACGACGGCGCCTTGGCCGGCAGCGCGGCGGAGAATTGCCGGCGCAGATTGCCGTCGATCTCGATCACCGTCACCAGCAGCGCGAGCCCAGGCCGAGCGACAGCACGACGGTCGGCGTCAGCGCGCCCGGCCGGTGGATATTGGCGATCGCCAGGCGCAAGACGGTCGAGCGCGCGCGCGGCGCGTGGCGGGCGGCACATCAGCAGCGCCGCCACCAGCCGCAGCAGCACGAAGACCGCGGCGGCGGCGCCGACATAGATGATCGCGACGCGCCGGTCATAGGCGAGCCCGCACGGCGAGCGCGGTCAGCGCGAGCACGGCGGCGGCGGTCAGCGCCATGTAGCGCTTGCGCGGCCAGCGCGGCTGCGGCGCCACCGCGTCGCGGAACAGCGCGCCGACCGGCACGTCGTGCGCGCGGCCGAGCGGCCAGAAGCGCAAAGGCGAGCGCCGTCAGCAAGCCGTAGAGCAGCGCCAGCGCCAGTTCGCCGGCATGCAGCGCCGGCGCGATCGGCAGCGGAATGATCGCGCCGAAAGTCCAGCTCACCGCGAAGGGCAGGGCCGCGCCGAGCGCCAGGCCGATGACGCCGCCGACGAGCGCGAGCAGCAGCACCTGCGTGAGATAGATCGCGAACACGCGCGCGCCGCTGGCGCCCAGCGCCTTCATGGTGGCGATGATGTCGCGCCGGCGGTCGAGATGGCTCTTCACCGCGTTGGCGACGCCGACGCCGCCGACCAGCAGCGCGGTCAGGCCGACGAGGGTGAGGAACTGCGTGAAGCGCTCGACGTTGCGCTCGAGCTGCGGCGAGGCGTTGGTGCGGGTGCGGATCTCCCAGCCGGCCTCGGGAATGCGCTCGCGCGCCTGCCGTCACACGTCTTGGGCAGCGGCGTCGCTTGCGTCGTTGGCCGGCAGGCGCAGGCGATAGTGCCAGCGCACCAGGCTGCCGGGCTGCAGCAGGCCGGTGGCGCGCAAGCGCCGCCTCGCTGACCAGCAGACGCGGCCCGAAGCCGATGCCGCCGGCGAGCTTGTCCGGCTCGCTCGTCGAGCGCGGCGCGGATTTCGAAGGTGGCGTTGCCGATGGTGAGCCGCGCGCCCGGCTTGACGGTCGAGCCGCGTCAGCAGCGTCGGATCGGCGGCGGCGCCGAAGGCGCCGTCGCGCTGCGCCAGCGCGGCGGCGAGCGGCCCGGCGGATCGAGCGCGGCCTTGCCGAACAGCGGATAGGCGCCGTCGACCGCCTTCATCTCGACCAGTGCCGCGTCGCCGCCCGTCGGGCGCGCGCGCCATGGCGCGCATGGTGGCGGCGCTCGAGACCGTGCCGCGGCTTTGCAGGAAGGCGCGCTCGTCGGTGCGATGCTTCGCGCTGGATCAGCGTGAACGACAGATCGCCGCCGAGGATGACGCGGCCCTCGCGCGCGAGCCCGTCGGCCAGGCTCGCCGCGAGCGAGCCGACGCCGGCGATCGCCATCGACGCCGAGCGCGATGCAGGCGATGAACACGTAGAAGCCGCGCAGGCCGCCGCGCAGTTCGCGCAGGCGAAGCGCAGCGGCAGCCAATGGCCGATGCTGCAGCGTTGGCGACGGCAAGTGACGCTCATGGCGTGCTCACCCCGTCGATGCGGCCCGAGCGCAGCCGCACCACGCGCGCGCAGCGCGCGGCCAGCGCCGGATCATGCGTGACCAGCACCAGCGTGGTGCCGCGCCGGCGTGGCCCGGCGAACAGCAGATCGATGATCTGCTTGCCGGTGTCCTCGTCGAGATTGCCGGTCGGCTCGTCGGCGACCAGGATCGCCGGATTGGGCGCCAGCGCGCGCGCCAGCGCCACGCGCTGCTGCTCGCCGCCGGACAGTTGGGCCGGATAATGCGCCAAGCCGGTCGGCCAAGCCCGACGGCGGCAAGCTCGTCGCGCGCGCGCGCCTGCGCGTCGGCGGCGCCGGCCAGTTCCAGCGGCACCGCGACGTTCTCCAGCGCGGTCATGGTCGGGATCAGGTGGAAGGACTGGAACACGATGCCGACATTGCGGCCGCGGAAGCGCGCCAGCGCGTCCTCGTCGAGCGCGCCCAGATCCTCGCCCGCGACCGTCACCGTGCCGGTGTCGGCGCCGCTCCAGCCCGGCCATCACCATCAGCAGCGTCGATTTGCCGGAGCCGGACGGCCCGACCAGGCCAATCGCCTCGCCGCGCCTATATTGAGATCGATGTCTTTGAGGATATGAACGCGGGCGGCGCCGTGCCCGAGCGAGAGATTGACGCCGGCAAGTTCGATCGCGACTTGCCCGATCGCCGGCGCCGCCTGGGAGTTGTCGTTCATGTCGTGTCACCGCTTCCGCCCCGCTCATATGGGAACAGGCCGGCCTGGGTCCAGCGCCTGGCGGCGGCGCTGGTCGCTGGCGCTGGCCTTTGTCTTGGCGCCAGCCGCCGGCGCGCGCCGCCGACCAGCCGGTGAAGATCGTGGTGCTGGGCGATTCGCTCACCGCCGGCTTTGGGCTGCCGGCGAACGATGGCGTTCCCGGCCAAGCTCGGCGCGGGCGCTGCAAGCCAAGGGCATCGCGGTGGGGATCGTCAATGCCGGGCGTGTCCGGCGATACCGCCTCGGGCGGGCTCGCGCGGCTCGACTGGTCGGTGCCGGAGGGAACCGACGCGGTGATCCTCGAGCTCGGCGCCAACGACATGCTGCGCGGCGTCGATCCGCAAGTGACCAAGGCCGCGCTCGACCAGATTCTCGGCAAGCTCGCCGCGCGTCATATTCCTGTCTTGCTCGCCGGCATGCAGGCGGCGCCCAATCTGGGCGCCGACTATGCGCGCGACTTCGACGCCATCTATCCGGCGCTTGCCTCGACTCATTCGGTCGTCTTTTATCCGTTCTTCCTCGACGGCGTGGCCGCCGATCCCAAGCTCAACCAGGGCGATGGCCTGCACCCGAACGCCGCCGGCGTCGACGTGATCGTGGCGCGTATCCTGCCGCAAGTTGAGGCGCTGATCGCGCGGGTGCGCGCCGCGCGCGGGTCGTGAATATCGGAGCGCGTGATCCCGAAAAGTGGGTACCGGTTTTCGGATAAGATCACGCGCAATAAAAAGTGACTCCAATGCCGCGTCTCTTCACCGGTGTCGAAATTCCCTCCGACATCGGTCAGGCGCTGTCCACGCTGCGCGGCGGACTGCCGGGCGCGCGCTGGATCGATCCCGGAGAACTATCATCTGACGCTGCGCTTCATCGGCGACGTCGACGACGTGATCGCGCACGAGGTCGCCTCCATGCTCGGGCGCGTCAAGCGCGGCGCCTTCGAACTGCACATGGAGGGCTTGACCTCGTTCGGCGGCCGCAAGCCGCGCGCGGTGGTGGCCAATGTCGGCGCCGGCGCGCGCCTTGCTCGACGTGCAGGCCGAGCACGAACGGCTGATGCAGCGGATCGGGCTGGAGCCGGAAGGGCGCAAATACACGCCGCATGTGACGCTGGCGCGGCTGCGCGAATCCTCCAGCCAGCAGGTGGCGGACTATCTGGCCGCGCGCGGCTATTTCCGCACCTCGCCGTTCAAGGTCTCGCGCTTCGTGCTGTTCTCCTCGCGCGCCTCGGTCGGCGGCGGGCCTTATGTGGTCGAGGCGAGCTATCCGCTGGGGGCCTAGGTCCTGAACTCATAAACGGTCAGTCGAATACTGCCGCGGGTGCCTGCCCAATGTCCGTTATTGAGCGGTAAAGCGGACGTTCCGCGGACATCGCGGGATGTCCGCTAATGACCCATCAGCGACATTGGCTGTGCACTGCGGCACTGGTTGTTGATGCTGGTTTCAGGCCCTACTCGAAGGGCTCGTTGTAAGCCGCTAAGACTGTCGTCTCCTGCGCTTGGGATCAGCCATGCGGCGACGCGAGTTCATCACACTGTTTAGACCGGTGCAGCGGCTGCGTGGCCGCTCGCGGCGCGGTGCGCAGCAGCCGGCAATGCCGGTGGTCGGATTCCTGCGACAGCGGTAACGCCTGACGCCATGGCAAACTTTGCCGCCGCATTCCGAGAGGGTCTGGACACAAACCGGTTATGTCGAGGGCCGCAATGTCCGTATCGATCTACCGTTGGGCGCGAAGGTCACTATGACCGGCTCCCGGCGCTGGCGGCCGATCTCAGTCCGGCTCAAAGTTGCCGTCATATCGACGGCCTGGCGGTCGCGCTGCCGACAGCTTGAGCCGCGAAACTGCAGGCTGCCTCAACGATTCCGATCGTGTTCGAAGTCGGAGACGACCCGATCAAGGCTGGCCTCGTCGACAACCTCAATCGCCCGGCCGGCAACGTCACGGGAGTGAGCTTCTTCGGCAATGAGTTGTGGCGAAGCGGCTCGCGCTGCTGCGCGAACTCGTTCCCACCGCCGCTCTGGCCGCCGTTATGGTAAATCCGAGAGGATCGACGGCCGCGGCACACTTGAACGAGGTACAGGTCGCGGCGCGTGCGATTGGACAGCAGATTCTTCGTTCTTCAACGTCACGAACGAACCCGGCCTAGATGCGGCCTTTGCCACGCTCAAGCAACGGGCGCCAAGGTCCTGATCGTCAACGCTGATCCGGTATTCTTTGGCCTGCACAAACAAATCGTCGCGCTGGCGGGCCGTCACGCGTTGCCCGCAATCTACTATACACGCGAGTTCCCGGTGGCTGGCGGCTTGATGAGCTATGGGACCAGCATCGCGGATGCGACGCGGCAGGCGGGCGTGTACTGCGGGAAATTCTTAAAGGCGCGGTGGTCGCCGATCTGCCGGTTCTGTTGCCGACGAAATTCGAGTTCGTCGTCAATCTGAAGACGGTCAAGGCGCTCGGTCTCAATATGCCGCCGCAATTGCTTGCGCTCGCCGACGAGGTGATCGAATAGATCTGCTGTTTGCTGCGGTGCGTTGGTCGCTAATGGCACAAGGCGGACATTCGTCGGCACCATCTCAATGTCCGCTTTCGGGGTAAAGCGGACATTGACCAACCGTTGCTCACCAATCTCAATTTATAAGCACACAGCCTAGGCCGCCCCGAACAACCGCGACTGCGCGTCGAGGATCGAGGCGGTGACGCCGTGCGCGTCGGCCATCGCCTCGCGCATCAGCGACAGCGGCGTCGAGCGCGGCGGATCGACCTCGCCGACCACGCTGCCGAAATCGAATGTGAGGTCGGCCTCGAACTTGCGGGCGAGCTGCTGCATGCGCCGGTTGTCGGCGAGGCAATGCATGTGCAGCGACTTGATGCCGCGATTGCGCGCCGACAGCAGCGTGCGTTCCAGCAGCACGCTGCCGACGCCTTGGCTCTGCCAGGGCTGCTCGATGCTGAAAGCGGCTTCGCCGGCGCGCGCGAATGGCGAGCCGAACGGGCGCAGCTCGGCGGCGCCGCGCAACACGCCGTCGACGAAGAAGCCGTGCACCACCACGCCGATATCCTGCGTGGTCGCGGCGTGGCGGGCGATGAACTCGTCGGTCACCCCGCCGGAAAAGCGCCGGTGGCGGCTGTCCTGGTCGAGGCGCAGCAAATGGTCGCGATAGGCGTCGGTCTCGCCGACCCACAATTTGCGGATGGCGCCGCCGTCCGGCAAAGGCTCTTGCATTTCGAGTCTCCTGAACATCGTCACGCCCGCCGTGTCGCGTTTCCATCCGCAAGGCGGCTCGCCAATCTCCTGCGAATCGCCTGTGCCTATCTATATGGTGCATTGCAGCAAAATAGCGACCAAGCCCCGCGTGGCGGGAGGCCATACCGGCGAAAAATGCATGGCTAACAAGGTCTTACCGCACATTTTTTGCGCAGCATGGGGCCTGCCATGCGTTCCGCCAATTTACAGCGGCGCGCGGATGTCCCTAGGTGTCGCGCGCCGGGCCCGCCTTAACCACGTGGCCTTCCGGCAGGCCGTCCAGTCCCATGTCGGAAACCTTCGCAACCCGCTACGCGGCGCTCATCGCCGCCGGAGAGATCGAGGCCGATCCCGGCCAGGCCGTGCTGGCCGGCCGTCTGGCCGCGCTGGCCTTGCGCCTCGACCGCCACCGGCTGGCGCAGAAATCGTCCTCGCTCGGCTGGCTGTTCGGCCGCCGCGACACCGCCGATCCGCCGCTCAAGGGACTCTACGTCTACGGCGAGGTCGGCCGCGGCAAGACCATGCTGATGGACCTGTTCTTCGAGACCAGCCCGGTGCAGCGCAAGCGTCGCGCCCATTTCCACGAATTCATGGCCGACGTGCACGAGCGCGTCCACGTCTTCCGGCAGGAGAGCAAGAACGGGCGAGATCGCCGAGCGAGGATCCGATCCGGCGCGCCGCCGCGGCGATCGCCGAGGAGAGCTGGCTGCTGTGCTTCGACGAATTCCATGTCACCGACATCGCCGACGCCATGATCCTCGCCCGCCTGTTCACGCGGCTGTTCGAGCTCGGCGTCGTCATGGTGGCGACCTCCAATCTGCCGCCGCCCGACCTCTACAAAGACGGCCTCAACCGCGCGCTGTTCCTGCCGTTCATTGCTTTGCTGGAAAGACATTGCGACGTGCAACGGCTCGATGCGCGCACCGATTTCCGCCTCGAAAAGCTCACCGGCATGCCGACCTGGTATGTGCCGCCCGATGCCAAGGCCGCGGCCGCGCTCGACGAAGCCTGGCGGCGGCTGGCGGGCGGGCATGCCGGCGTCCCGCACGAGCTTATGGTGAAGGGCCACATCGTGCGGGTGCCGCAGGCGGCCATGGGCGTGGCGCGCTTTTCCTTTGACGATCTCTGCGCGCAGCCGCTGGCCGCCGCCGACTACCTCAAGATCGCGCATGAATTCCACACCGTCATCCTCGACCGCATTCCGGTCATGGACTACGCGCATCGCAACGAGGCCAAGCGCTTCATCATCCTGATCGACACGCTGTACGATAATGCGGTGAAGCTCCTGGCCTCGGCGCAGGCGCGGCCGGACGAGCTCTATACCGGCGAGGAAGGCTTCGAGGCGCAGGAATTCAAGCGCACCGCCTCGCGCCTGATCGAGATGCGCTCGCAGTCCTATCTCGGCCTGCCGCACGGCCCGCGCACCGGGCGCGAGATCGACGCCGGCAAGATCGTGGAAACCTGATGGCGCAGGCGATCACGGCGAGAGCCGTAACCGCATTTGGCGTTTCGCTTTTTTTGCCGGCACCTGCGCGCGCCGGCCGAACCGCCGCAAAAAGCGCTGGACTCGGTCGCGGGGCTGGTGTGGTATAATGTATACAAGATGCCGGTGCGGCTTTGCCCCGACTTTCGGCGCCTTGTGGCGGTCGTCCTAACCGGATAACCACCCATTCGGCCGCGTCCCGCGGCAGCACCTTCAAGAAGAGTTTTCCCATCATGGCGCGTAAGAAGATTGCATTGATCGGCGCCGGCCAGATCGGCGGCACGCTCGCTCACCTCATCGGCCTCAAGCAGCTCGGCGACGTCGTGATGTTCGACATCGTGGAAGGCATCCCGCAGGGCAAGGCGCTCGATATCGCCGAATCCTCGCCGGTCGACGGTTTCGACGCCCGCTTCATCGGCACCAACACCTACGACGCGATCGAAGGCGCCGACGTCTGCATCGTCACCGCCGGCGTGCCGCGCAAGCCCGGCATGAGCCGCGACGATCTGCTCGGCATCAATCTCAAGGTGATGGAGCAGGTCGGCTCCGGCATCAAGAAATACGCGCCCAACGCCTTCGTCATCTGCATCACCAATCCGCTCGACGCCATGGTGTGGGCGCTGCAGAAATGCTGCGGCCTGCCGCAGCAGAGGGTGGTCGGCATGGCCGGCGTGCTCGATAGCGCGCGCTTCCGCTATTTCCTCGCCGACGAGTTCAACGTCTCGGTCGAAGACGTCACCGCCTTCGTGCTCGGCGGCCACGGCGACACCATGGTGCCGCTCATCCGCTATTCGACGGTCGCCGGCATTCCGCTGCCCGATCTCGTCAAGATGGGCTGGACCACGCAGGCGCGCGTCGACGAGATCGTCAAGCGCACCGCGCAACGGCGGCGCCGAGATCGTCAACCTGCTCAAGACCGGCTCGGCCTTCTACGCGCCGGCGGCGTCCGCGATCGCGATGGCGGAAAGCTATCTGCGCGACAAGAAGCGCGTGCTGCCCTGCGCGGCCTGGCTCAACGGCGAATACGGCGTCAAGGACCTCTATGTCGGCGTGCCGGTGGTGATCGGCGCCAAGGGCGTCGAGCGCATCGTCGAAATCGAGCTCAACGGCGCGGAGCGCGCCGTGTTCGAGAAGTCGGCCGAGGCGGTGCAGGGCCTGGTCGAGGCCTGCAAGAAGATCGCGCCCAATCTCGGCAACTAGCGGCAAGTCGCATGAACATCCACGAATATCAGGCCAAAGCGGTGCTGCGCGAATTCGGCGTGCCGGTGCCGCGCGGCGTGCCGGCGTTCAGCGTCGATGAGGCGGTCAAGGGCGCCAAGGAACTCGGCGGCCCGGTCTGGGTGGTGAAGGCGCAGATCCATGCCGGCGGCCGCGGCAAGGCCGGCGGCGTCAAGGTGGTCAAATCGATCGACGACGTGAAGAAGGAAGTCGACGCGCATGCTCGGCTCGACGCTGGTCACGCACCAGACCGGCCCGCACGGCAAGCAGGTCAACCGCCTCTACATCGAGGAAGGCTCGGCCATCGACCGCGAGTTCTATCTCTCGGCGCTGGTCGATCGCGAGACCTCGCGCGTCGCCTTCGTGGTCTCGACCGAAGGCGGCATGGACATCGAGGAGGTCGCGCACGAGACGCCGGAGAAGATCCTCACCTTCTCGGTCGATCCGGCGACCGGCGTCATGCCGCATCACGGCCGCCGCGTGGCGCAGGCGCTCGGGCTCGACCGGCGATCTCGCCAAGCAGGTCGCCGACCTGCTGCCCAAGCTCTACGCGGCCTTCACCGGCAAGGACATGAGCATGCTGGAGATCAACCCGCTGGTCGTCACCAAGGACAACAAGCTCATCTGCCTCGACGCCAAGGTCGGCTTCGACGACAACGCGCTCTACCGCCATCCCGACATCGTCGCGCTGCGCGACGTGACCGAGGAGGACGAGAAGGAAATCGAGGCCTCGAAATACGACCTCAACTACATCGCGCTCGACGGCTCGATCGGCTGCATGGTCAACGGCGCCGGCCTCGCCATGGCGACCATGGACATCATCAAGCTCTATGGCGTGGCGCCGGCGAACTTCCTCGACGTCGGCGGCGGCGCCACCAAGGAGAAGGTGACGGCGGCGTTCAAGATCATCACCTCCGATCCGAACGTGAAGGGCATCCTGGTCAACATCTTCGGCGGCATCATGAAGTGCGACGTCATCGCCGAGGGCGTGGTCGCGGCGGTGAAGGAAGTCGGGCTGAAGGTGCCGCTGGTGGTGCGGCTCGAAGGCACCAATGTCGAGCTCGGCAAGAAGATCATCGCCGAGTCCGGCCTCAACGTCACCTCCGCCGACGATCTCGACGACGCCGCGCAGAAGATCGTCAAGGCGGTGAAGGCAGCGTAATGTCCATCCTCATCGACAAGAACACCAAGGTCATCTGCCAGGGCTTCACCGGCAAGAACGGCACCTTCCATTCCGAGCAGGCGATCGCCTACGGCACCAAGATGGTCGGCGGCACCTCGCCCGGCAAAGGCGGCTCGAGCCATCTCGACCTGCCGGTGTTCGACACCGTCGCCGAGGCGAAGGAAAAGACCGGCTGCGACGCCAGCGTGATCTACGTGCCGCCGGCCGGCGCGGCCGATGCCATCTGCGAAGCGATCGAGGCCGAGATCCCGCTGATCGTCTGCATCACCGAAGGCATCCCGGTGGTCGACATGGTCAAGGTCAAGCGCGCGCTGTCCGGCTCGAAGTCGCGGCTGATCGGGCCGAACTGCCCGGGCGTGATGACGGCGGGCGAATGCAAGATCGGCATCATGCCGGGCAACATCTTCAAGCCCGGCACGGTCGGCATCGTCTCGCGCTCCGGCACGCTCACCTACGAGGCGGTGTTCCAGACCACGCGCGAGGGGCTCGGCCAGACCACCGCGGTCGGCATCGGCGGCGATCCGGTCAAGGGCACCGAGTTCATCGACGTGCTGGAAATGTTCCTGGCCGACCCGGAGACCAAGTCGATCGTCATGATCGGCGAGATCGGCGGCTCGGCCGAGGAAGATGCCGCGCAGTTCCTCAAGGACGAGGCCAAGCGCGGCCGCAAGAAGCCGATGGTCGGCTTCATCGCCGGCCGCACCGCGCCGCCCGGCCGCCGCATGGGCCATGCCGGCGCCATCATCTCCGGCGGCAAGGGCGATGCGGAGTCCAAGATCGCGGCCATGGAAGCGGCCGGCATCAAGGTGTCGCCGTCGCCGGCGCGGATCGGGAAGACCCTGGTCGAAGTGCTGAAATCCTGATTCAGTGCTTAGGTCTTTTGTAGACTTACAGGCGTCATAAATAGAGTTAAAACAAATCGCCGGGCGGCAGCGGGCCATTTGGGCCTGCTACCCGCAGCTGCGGAGATTCCCGCAAGGATCGACAGCCCCATGTCCCGCCAGGACGCCAACGCCGTCTTTGCCCGCACCTCCTTCCTCTACGGCGGCAATGCCGCCTACATCGAAGACCTCTACGCCCGCTACGAGACCGACCCGGCCGCGGTCGACGCCGAGTGGCAGGCCTTCTTCCAGGGCCTGAAGGACGACGCCCGCCGACGTCGCCAAGAGCGCGCAGGGCGCCTCCTGGAAGCAGCCGAACTGGCCGCTGCGGCCGGACGGCGAGCTCGTCGCCGCGCTCGACGGGCAATGGGGCGAGACCGAGAAGACGGTCGGCGACAAGATCCAGGCCAAGGCGCAAGGCCAAGGCGTCGAGCTCGCAGCGGCCGACGTCATGCAGGCGACGCGCGATTCGATCCGCGCGCTGATGCTGATCCGCGCCTACCGCATGCGCGGCCATTTCCACGCCAAGCTCGATCCGCTCGGACTTCGAGGCCGAGCCGAACGAAGAAGAGCTCGATCCGCGCTCCTACGGCTTCACCGAAGCCGACTTGGACCGCCGGATCTTCCTCGACAAGGTGCTCGGCCTCGAATTCGCGACGATGCGCGAGATCGTCGCCATCCTGCGCCGCACCTATTGCCAGACGCTCGGCGTCGAGTTCATGCACATCTCCGACCCCGCGCAGAAGGCCTGGATCCAGGAGCGCATCGAGGGCCGCGACAAGGAGATCACCTTCACCCGCGAGGGCAAGCGCGCCATCCTCAACAAGCTGGTCGAAGCGGAAGGCTTCGAGAAATTCCTCGACGTCAAATTCACCGGCACCAAGCGCTTCGGCCTCGACGGCGGCGAGTCGCTGATCCCGGCGCTGGAGCAGATCATCAAGCGCGGCGGCGAGCTCGGCGTGAAGGAAATCGTGCATCGGCATGCCGCACCGCGGCCGCCTCAACGTGCTCGACGCAGGTGATGGGCAAGCCGCACCGCGCGATCTTCCACGAATTCAAGGGCGGCTCGTCGACGCCCGGACGAGGTCGAAGGCTCCGGCGACGTGAAATATCACCTCGGCGCCTCGTCCGACCGCGAGTTCGACGGCAACAAGGTGCATCTGTCGCTCACCGCCAACCCCTCGCATCTGGAGATCGTCGACCCGGTGGTGCTCGGCAAGGTGCGCGCCAAGCAGGACCAGCACGGCGCGACGCCCGACGAGCGCACCATGGTGATGCCGCTGCTGATGCACGGCGATGCGGCGTTCGCCGGCCAGGGCGTGGTCGCGGAGTGCTTCGGCCTGTCCGACCTGAAGGGCTACCGCACCGGCGGCTCGGTCCATTTCATCGTCAACAACCAGATCGGCTTCACCACCTATCCGCGCTATTCGCGCTCCTCGCCCTATCCGTCCGACGTCGCCAAGATGATCGAGGCGCCGATCTTCCACGTCAACGGCGACGATCCGGAAGCGGTGGTGTTCGCCGCCAAGGTCGCGACCGAGTTCCGGCAGAAGTTCCAGCGGCCGGTCGTCATCGACATGTTCTGCTACCGCCGCTTCGGCCACAACGAAGGCGACGAGCCGATCGTTCACCCAGCCGCTGATGTACAAGAAGATCCGCGCGCATCCGACCACGCTGGAGATCTACGGCAAGAAGCTGGTCGCCGAAGGCGTCGTCACCGAGGGCGAAGTCGAGAAGATGAAGGCCGACTGGCGCGCCCGGCTCGACGCCGAGTTCGAGGCGGCGCAGGGCTACAAGCCGAACAAGGCCGACTGGCTCGACGGCCGCTGGTCCGGCCTGAAGCCGCGCGCGACGCCGACGATCCGCGCCGCGGCGATACCGGCGTCGACATCGCAGACGCTGCGCGAGATCGGCGAGAAGATCACCGCGGTGCCGGACGGCTTCCACGTCCACAGACCATCCAGCGCTTCCTCGACCACCGCGCGCAAGGCGATCGAGACCGGCGAGGGCATCGACTGGGCGACCGCCGAGGCGCTGGCCTTCGGCTCGCTGCTGCAAGGAGGGCCATCCGGTGCGCCTGTCCGGCCAGGATTCGCGAGCGCGGCACCTTCTCGCAGCGCCACTCGGTGCTGTTCGATCAGGAGACCGAGGAGCGCTACACCCCGCTCAATCATCTCGGCCGACGACCAGGCGCGCTACGAGGTGCTCAACTCGATGCTCTCGGAAGAGGCCGTGCTCGGCTTCGAGTACGGCTATTCCGCTCGCCGAGCCGAACGCGCTGACGCTGTGGGAGGCGCAGTTCGGCGACTTCGCCAACGGCGCGCAGGTGGTGTTCGACCAGTTCATCTCCTCGGGCGAGCGCAAGTGGCTGCGCATGTCGGGCCTCGTCTGCCTGCTGCCGCACGGCTACGAAGGCCAGGGGCCGGAGCATTCCTCGGCGCGGCTCGAGCGCTTCCTGCAGATGTGCGCCGAAGACAACATGCAGGTCGCCAACTTGCACGACGCCGGCGAACTACTTCCACATCCTGCGCCGGCAGCTGAAGCGCGAGATCCGCAAGCCGCTGATCCTGATGACGCCGAAGATCGCTGCTGCGCCACAAGCGCGCGGTGTCGCGGCTCGACGAGATGGCCGGCGGCACCGCGTTCCACCGCCTGCTGTGGGACGATGCGCAGGCTGCTGCCGAACGAGAAGATCAAGCTCGTCCCCGACGACAAGATCCGCCGCGTCGTGCTGTGCTCCGGCAAGGTCTATTACGATCTCTACGAGGAGCGCGAGAAGCGCGGCATCGACGACGTCTACCTGCTGCGCGTCGAGCAGCTCTATCCGTTCCCGACCAAGGCGCTGGTCGCCGAGCTGTCGCGCTTCAAGCAGGCCGAGATGGTCTGGTGCCAGGAAGAGCCGCGCAACATGGGCGCCTGGTTCTTCGTCGACGCCTTCCTCGAATGGGTGCTCAACCAGATCGGCGCCAAGCACCAGCAGCGCGCGCTATGCCGGCCGTCCGGCCTCGGCCTCGACCGCGGTCGGCCAGATGTCGAAGCATCTGGCGCAGCTCAAGCCGTTCCTCGACGAGGCGCTGGGCTGAGGCGCGACCGCGCAGGCGCGATGCAAGGAGTGAATCATGACCGACATCCGCGTGCCCACGCTCGGCGAATCGGTCACCGAAGCGACCATCGGCAATGGTTCAAGAAGCCGGGCGACGCGGTCGCGGTCGACGAGCCGCTGGTCGAGCTCGAAACCGACAAGGTGACGATCGAAGTGCCGGCGCCGGCCGCCGGCGTGCTGGCCGAGATCGCGGCGAAGGACGGCGAGACCGTCGCGCGTCGGCGCGCTGCTCGGCCAGATCAAGGATGGCGCCGGCGCGCGCCAAGGCCGCGCCCGCCGCGGCTGCCGCGAAGCCCGCGCGAAGCGCCGAAGCCGCGCCAGCTCCGGCGGCTGCCGCCGCGCCGCCCGACGATGCCGGTCGCCGCCGTCGGTGCGCAAGATGGCGGCCGAAAGCGGCGTCGACCCCGCCGAAGGTCGCCGGCTCCGGCAAGGCATGGCCGGGTCACCAAGGGCGACATGATGGCCGCGATCGAGCGCGCCGCCGCCGCGCCGACGCCGGTTGCCGCGACCGCCGGCGCAAGTGCAGATGCGCGCGCCGTCGCCGCGCCGACGATGCCGCGCGCGAAGAGCGCGTGCACATGACGCGGCTGCGCCAGACCATCGCGCGCCGCCTGAAGGAGGCGCAGAACACCGCCGCCATGCTCACGACCTTCAACGAGGTCGACATGAGCGCGGTGATGGCACTGCGCAACCAGTACAAGGAGCTGTTCGAGAAGAAGCACGGCGTGAAGCTCGGCTTCATGGGCTTCTTCGTGCGCGCCTGCGTCCAGGCGCTGAAGGAAATCCCCGCGGTCAACGCCGAGATCGACGGCACCGACATCGTCTACAAGAACTACTACCACATCGGCGTCGCCGTCGGCACCGAGAAGGGCCTGGTGGTGCCGGTGGTGCGCGACGCCGATCGCATGTCGCTGGCCGAGATCGAGAAGACGATCGCCGAATTCGGCAAGCGCGCGCGCGACGGCGCAGCTCAAGATCGACGAGATGCAGGGCGGCACCTTCACCATCTCCAATGGCGGCGTCTACGGCTCGCTGATGTCGACGCCGATCCTCAACGCGCCGCAGTCCGGCATCCTCGGCATGCACAAGATCCAGGAGCGGCCGGTGGTCGTCGGCGGCAAGATCGAGGCGCGGCCGATGATGTATCTCGCGCTCTCCTACGACCACCGCATCGTCGACGGCCGCGAGGCGGTCACCTTCCTGGTGCGCGTGAAGGAAGGCCTGGAGGACCCGGCGCGGCTGGTGCTGGACCTTTGATCCGCCTCATCCTGAGGAGCCCGCCGCAGGCGGGCGTCTCGAAGGATGTGGCGGCCTCATGCTTCGAGACGCGCGTTCCGCGCTCCTCAGCATGAGGCCGGGAGAGCGCACGTAGCGAGAAGACGGAATGACTCTCATGGCCTACGACCTCATCGTCATCGGCACCGGCCCCGGCGGCTATGTCTGCGCCATCCGCGCGGCGCAGCTCGGCCTGAAGGCCGCGGTGGTCGAGAAGCGCGCGACCTTCGGCGGCACCTGCCTCAACATCGGCTGCATCCCGTCGAAGGCGCTGCTGCACGCCTCCGAGCTGTTCGAGGAGGCCGGGCACAACTTCGCGCAAGATGGGCATCGGCGTCGCCACGCCGAAGCTCGATCTGCCGGCGATGATGGCGTTCAAGGACGAGGGCGTCGACGGCAACGTCAAGGGCGTCGAGTTCCTGCTCAAGAAGAACAAGATCGACGCCTTCCATGGCGCCGGCGCGCATCGCCGCGCCCGGCAAGGTCGAGGTGAAGGGCGACGACGGCAAGACGCAGACGCTCGAGACCAAGTCCATCGTCATCGCCACCGGCTCCGACGTCGCGCGCCTGAAAGGCGTCGAGATCGACGAGAAGCGCATCGTCTCCTCGACCGGCGCGCTGTCGCTGCCCGAGGTGCCGAAGCATCTGCTGGTGGTCGGCGCCGGCGTGATCGGGCTTGAACTCGGCTCGGTCTGGCGCCGGCTCGGCGTCGCAGGTGACGGTGGTCGAATTCCTCGACCGCGTCCTGCCCGGCATGGACAACGAGGTGCGCCGCCAGGCGCAGCGGCTGCTCGAAAAGCAGGGCATGACCTTCAAGCTGTCGTCGAAGGTCACCGCGGTCGACACCTCCGGCAAGCGGCTGAAGGCGAACGTCGAGCCGGCGGAGGGCGGCGCGGCGGAGACGATCGAGGCCGACGTCGTGCTCGTCGCGATCGGCCGCGTGCCCTACACCGAAGGGCTCGGCCTGGAGGAAGCCGGCGTCAAGCTCGACGAGCGCGGCCGCGTCGCCGTCGATCATCATTACGCGACCAACGTGCCCGGCATCTACGCGATCGGCGACGTCATCGCCGGGCCGATGCTGGCGCACAAGGCCGAGGACGAAGGCGTGGCGGTGGCCGAAATCCTCGCCGGGCCAGGCCGGCCACGTGAACTACGACGTCATCCCGAACGTGGTCTACACCTTCCCGGAGATCGCCTCGGTCGGCAAGACCGAAGAGGAACTCGAAGGCCGCCGGCGTCGCCTACAACGTCGGCAAGTTTCCGTTCACCGCCAACGGCCGCGCCAAGGTCAACATGACGACCGACGGCTTCGTGAAGATCCTGGCCGACGCCAAGACCGACCGCGTGCTCGGCGTGCACATCTGGTCGGCGCCGATGCCGGCAACATGATCGCGGAAGCCGTGCTCGCGATGGAGTTCGGCGCCTCGGCGGAAGACATCGCCCGCACCTGCCACGCGCATCCGACGCTGTCCGAGGCGGTCAAGGAAGCGGCGCATGGCGGTCGGCAAACGCGCGATTCATATGTAATGCATGCCGTCTATCGGCCGTCATGGCTGAGCGAGCGTCGCGATAGCGACGCGTCTCGAACCATGGGGCCGCCCCATCCTTCGAGACGGGCGCTTCGCGCCCTCGCTCAGGATGAGGCGGTTCGAGTTTGTGCAGCGGGAGAAATCACAATGGCCAAAGGTCACAAGGACAAAGTCGCCGTCATCACCGGCGCCGCCGGCGGCATCGGGCAGGCCTTCGCCAAGCGGCTGGCCGAGGACGGCGTGCACATCGCCATCGTCGACGTCGGCGACGGCGCGGCGACCGTGAAAATGGTCGAGGCCGCCGGCCGTCAGGCCATCGCCGTCAAATGCGACGTGTCGTCCGAGAAGCTCCGTCGCCGCCATGGCCAAGGAGGTCGGCAAGAAATTCAGCCATGTCGACATCGTGATCAATTGTGCCGGCATCTTCCCGCAGAAGAATTTCGAGGACATGACCTTCGCCGACTGGCGCAAGGTGCTGTCGATCAATCTCGACGGCACCTTCCTGGTCACCGCCGCCTTCGTGCCCGGCATGCGCGCCGCGCAAATGGGGCCGCGTCGTCAACATGGCGTCCTCGACGCTCGGCTCGGTGGTCACCGGCTTTGCCCATTACATGGCGAGCAAAGGCGGCATCGTCGGCTTCACCCGCGCGCTTGCCACCGATCTTGCGCCCTACGGCATCACGGTGAATGCCATCGCGCCGGGGCTGACGCGCTCGCCCGGCACGGTGGTGCGCGCGCCGCGCCCGGCCTTCAAGACCATGGACGAGGAATTCGACGCGGTCGCGCAGATGCAGGCGATCAAGCGGCCGGAAGTGCCGGAGGACCTGGTCGGCGCGGTGTCGTTCCTCACCAGCGACGACGCCGCCTTCATGACCGGGCAGACGCTCAACGTCGACGGCGGCCGGGTGCGATCTTAGCGCCTCAAAACAAATGCACCGCGTGCGGCGCCCACAGGCCGATGGCGGTGAACGCCAAACCGACAATGCCGAGCGCGCCGGACAGGAAGCCAAGCACGATCATGCCGGTGATGATCTGCGCCGAAGCCAGCACGATGCCGATCTGGAACAGCGCCGACGCCAGCTCGTAGTGATGATAGCGCGCCATCGACAATTCACGCTTTTCTTCCGATTGCTTGGCTTTTTCGGCGAGCTGCTTGCGGCCTTCTCCGCTTTGCGGATCGTCGTCGTAGCGGTCGGCGGTCTTGCGCCAGCCCTCGGCGGTCTTGGCAATCTTCGCCTTCACCTCCGGCGCGCCGGCGCTGTCGGCCGTCGAGCTGCACCTGCTCCGCCGCGGTGCGCAGCACGGTCATGCGGATGGTCTTGGCCTGGAAGAACGCCCACAGGTCGTTGGACGCGACATTGTGCGTGATGGCGGCGGTCTGCGCGCTCTTGCCCAGCGTTTCGGAAAACGCCAGGAACAGCGCCAGCACCGAGATCAGCAGCGCGATCTTCTTGTTGCCGCTGTGCGAGGCATGCTCGGCATGCTCGGCGTGTTCGAGATTTTCGTGTGGTCCGGCCATCGCCCTCTCCAATGTGAGCGGCGATGATAGCAGAGCGCGGGCGGGCGCAAGAGCCGTGCCTTATTGCAGTGCGCCCGCGGATGGGTGCTGGCATAAACGTCCAGTAAACGCTCGCTGTCCACCGCCGTGTAGATCTGCGTGGTGGACAGCGAGGCGTGGCCGAGCAGTTCCTGGATGGCGCGCAGATCGCCGCCGCGCGCCAATAAATGCGTGGCGAAGGAATGGCGCAGCGCGTGCGGCGTCGCGCTGTCGGGCAGGCCGAGCGCGCCGCGCAAGGTGGCCATCGTCAATTGCACGACGCGTGGGGACAGCGGGCGCCACGCGCGCCGATGAACAACGCGCCGTCGGGCGGCAGGTCATGCGGGCACAGCGCGATGTAATCCGCGATCAGCTTGGCGACCTGCGGCAGCATCGGCACCATGCGCGTCTTGTTGCCTTTGCCGGTGACGATGAGCGCGTCGGCCGCTTCGGCAAAGTCCTTGCGCTTGAGCCCGAGCGCTTCCGAGATGCGCAGGCCCGCGCCGTACAGCAGGCCGATGACGGCGGCGTCGCGCGCGATGATCCAGGGCTCGCGCGCCTCGCCGGCGCGCAATGCGACCTCGGTCATGCGCTTGGCGGCGCTGGCGGCGATCGGTTTCGGCAAGGTCCTGGGCAGTTTCGGCGCGCGCACGGCGGCGAGCGCCGCCACCTTGCCCTTGCCGTTCCGTTCCAGAAAGCGCGCGAAGGAGCGCGCGCCCGCAAGCCCGCGCATCAGCGAGCGGTTGCCGGCGCCGGCGGCCCGCCGCGCGGCCATGAAGGCGCGGATATCGGCCGGCGTGAGCTTGGCCAGTTGGCGCAAGCGATGGTGCGCCACCCATATGCGTCGGCGAGAAAGGACAAGAATTGCCCGACATCGCGCGCATAGGCTTCCAGCGTCTTGCCCGACAGGCGCCGCTCGGCGCCGAGATAGCCGAGCCAGCGCGCAATCTCGACTTTGACGTCCGGACTGGCGGCGAAGTCGCTCATGCCGTCATGGCGGTTAAAGTGGCAGGCGATCCTTCACCCTTCCTTAAAACGCCGGAATTGGCCAGACCACACGTCATGACCACGCGCGTTGTCGATGTCCTGGTGCCGGTCGCGCTCGATCAGGCCTATTCCTACCGGGTGCCGGAAGGCCTTGCGCTTGCGCCCGGCGACGTGGTGGCGGTGCCGCTCGGGCCGCGCCAATGTTTGGGCGTGGTCTGGGCCGACAATCCCGCGCCCAATCCGCGCCTGCACAACCGGCTGAAAGACGTCGCCGAAAAGCTCGACGTGCCGCCGCTGAAATCCGAACTGCGCAGTTTCGTCGATTGGGTGGCGGGCTACACGCTGGCCGCGCGCGGCACGGTGCTGCGCATGAGCCTGCGCATGGGCGAGCACTTAGGTCCCGGCCGCGAGCGCGTCGGCGTGCGGCTTGCCGGACCCGCCGCCGCAAAGGATGACCGCCGGCGCGCGCCCGCGCGCTGGAGATTTTCCGCGACGGCCTCACCCGCGCCAAAGGCGATGCCGCGCGCGAGGCCGGCGTGTCGCGCCGGCGTGATCGACGGGCTGATCGACGAGGGCGCGCTCGAGACCGTTGTGCTGCCGCCCGAAAAGGTTGCCGAGCCGCCCGATCCGGATTTCGCCAAGCCGGACTTTGCGCTCGGCCAGCTCGCCGCCGCCGATGCCTTGCGCACCACGGTGGCGCAGGGCGGCTACACCGTCACGCTGCTCGACGGCGTCACCGGCTCCGGCAAGACCGAAGTTTATTTCGAGGGCGTGGCCGAGACCATCCGCCGCAAGCGGCAGACGCTGATCCTGATGCCGGAGATCGCGCTCACCGCGCAGTTTCTCGACCGCTTCACCGCGCGCTTCGGCGTGCGCCCGGCCGAATGGCACTCGCAGCTCAGCCCGCGCACGCGCCAGCGCACCTGGGCGGCGGTGGCGGCGCAACGAAGTCTCGGTCGTGGTCGGCGCGCGCTCGGCGCTGTTTCTGCCTTACGCCGATCTCGGCCTCATCATCGTCGACGAAGAGCACGACCCCGCCTACAAGCAGGAGGACGGCGCGCATTATCACGCCCGCGACATGGCGGTGGTGCGCGGCTCGATCGCGAAAATCCCGGTGCTGCTCGCCTCGGCGACGCCTTCGGTCGAATCGGAAGTCAACGCGCGGCGCGGCCGCTACCGGCACTTGCACTTGCCCGAAC
Source organism: uncultured Alphaproteobacteria bacterium (assembly GCA_963742375.1). Taxonomy (GTDB): domain Bacteria; phylum Pseudomonadota; class Alphaproteobacteria; order Rhizobiales; family Xanthobacteraceae; genus Pseudolabrys. The sequence goes on along the minus strand of CAVULP010000005.1, from coordinate 112,458 downwards.
GCTTCGGCGGCGCGCATCTGCCCGCCATCGAGGCGATCGACATGCGGCGCGAGGGCCCGCCGCGCGGCCGCTTCATCTCGCCGCGGCTGGCCGAAGCCGTGCAGACAGACGCTCGAGCGCAAAGAGCAGGCGCTGCTGTTCCTCAACCGCCGCGGCTATGCGCCGCTCACGCTCTGCCGCGCCTGCGGCTTCCGCCTGCAATGCCCGAATTGCGACGCCTGGCTGGTCGATCACCGCTTCAGGAAGCGGCTGGTCTGCCACCATTGCGGCTTCTCCATGCCGCCGCCGGTGGAATGCCCGAATTGCCACGCCACCGAAAGCTTCGCGCCCATCGGTCCGGGCGTCGAACGCCTTGAGCAGGAGGCGGCCGAATTGTTTCCGGGCGCGCGCATTCTGGTGCTGTCGAGCGACCTGGTGGAATTGATCGAGCGCCTGCGCGAGGAACTCGACGACGTGGCGCAAGGCCGCTTCGATCTGGTCATCGGCACGCAACTGGTCGCCAAGGGCCACCATTTCCCCAAGCTCAATCTGGTCGGCATCGTCGACGCCGATCTCGGCCTCGGCAACGGCGATCCGCGCGCGGCCGAGCGCACCTTCCAGCTGCTGCATCAGGTGGTCGGGCGCGCGGGGCGCGAGGAGGGCCGCGGCGTCGGCTACTTGCAGACGCATCAGCCCGAGCACCCGGTGATGAAGGCGCTCATCCTCGGCGACCGCGAGGCGTTCTATTCGAGCGAGATCGAATTGCGCGAGCGCACGCATTATCCGCCGTTCGGCCGGCTCGCCAGCCTGGTCATCACCGCCAACGACCGCCACGGCGCCGAATCCTACGGCCGCACGCTGGTCGCGCATGCGCCCAAGGACGACGAGGTGCGCGTGCTCGGTCCGGCCGAAGCGCCGATCGCGGTGGTGCGCGGCCGCCACCGCTTCCGCCTGCTGGTGAAAGCGCCGCGCGCCTTCGATCTCTCGGCCTATTTGCGGGAATGGCTCAGCCGCGCGCCCAAGCCGCGCGGCAATGTGCGGCTGGAGGTCGACGTCGATCCGATGAGTTTCTTGTAAGCGCTTATTCCGGCAATTCCTCATGCCGCACATTCGGCTGCAGCAGCACGCTCGCGGCGGACGCGAAAATGCAGGCAAAGCCGATCATGTCAGAAAGGCTCGGCCGCTCGCCCACCAGCCAGGCCGAGCCGATGACGCCGACGACCGGCACCAGCAGCGAGCCGAGCGAGGCGGTGGTCGTCGGCAAGCGGTCCACCACCACGAACCAGAGGAAATAAGCGAGCCCCATGCCGATCAGGCCGTTATAGGCGATCCAGGCCAGCACATGCGTCGGCAGCGGCCACAGCTGCGGCACGCCCTCGAAGATCAGCATGCCGGCCGCCAGCATCAGCCAGCCGAACAGCAATTGCCAGGCCGCGATCGCCAAGGTCGCCGCGCGGATTTTCGCCCATTTGAGATAGACGGTGCCGGCGGCCCAGGTCCAGGCGCAGCCGAGCGCGAGCAGTGCGCCGAGCGGAAAGCCGGTGCGCGCCAGCGGAAAGATCAGGATCGCCAAGCCAATTGCGCACAGCGCGAGCGCGCCAAGCTTCACCGGCGTTGAGTTTTTCGCGCAGGATAAAATGCGCCAGCAGCGCCGACCAGATCGGCATCGAATAGGCGATGACGATGGCGCGCGAGGTGGTGCCGTAGACCTGCGCATAGGCCGAGCAGACGTTGAACACCGCGACGTTGAAGAAACCGGCGATCAGGATCTTGACGCGCTCGCCGCGCGGAACGGCCAGGCTGACGCCGGCGATGGCGGCGGCGGTGAACAGCGTCAGGTCGCCGAGCCCGATGCCGACCGCGCGCATGGTCCAGGGCGGCAGCGCTTCCAGGATGATGCGCGAGGCGACCCAGTTGAAGCCCCAGGCCAGCCCCATGACGACGACCAGCAGCTTGGCGCTGGCCGGGGCATCGCCGCGTTTCCCACTCACTCCGGCATCTCCGTGTGCTTCACGTTCGGCTGCAGCAACACGCAGGCCGCCGCCGCGAAGATCATGACGAAGCCGACGATGTCGGGAATGGTCAATCGCTCACCGAGAAAAATGACCGACGCGGTGACGCCGATCACCGGCACCAGCAGCGAGCCGAGCGAGGCGGTGATCGCCGGCAGCCGGCTAATGATCGACCACCACAGGAAATGCGCGAGACCGACGCCGATCACGCCGACGAACAGCACCGCCAGCGACGGTCTCGCCGTGCACCGGCCACAGATGCGGATAGTCTTCGAACAGGAACGTGCCGACGGCGATGAACATATATCCGAACATCAACTGCCAGGCCGCGTTGGCCAGCGGCTCGATCGTGACCTTCACCCATTTGATGTAGACGGTCGCGAAGGCCCAGCTCAGCGCGCAGCCGAGCGAATAAAACACGAAAGGCGGAAATCCGGTGGCGAACAGCGGCCATAGCAGAATCGTAAGGCCAGCCACGCACAAACAGAACGCGATGATGCGGATCCGGTTCAGCCGTTCGCCGAGCACAATGGTGCTGAGCATCGTGGTCCAGATCGGCATCGAATAAGTGATGATGATGGCGCGCGTGGTCGCGCCGCTCAATTGCGCGAAGCCCGAGAGAATCTGGAAGGCGGCGACGTTGAAAAAGCCGGCCACCATGACGTGGACATATTCGCCGCGCGGCACGCGCAGATTGTGGCCGGTGATCAGCGCCGCGGCGATCAAGGTTGCGGTGCCGATGCCGGAGCCGGCGAGCCGCAGGCTCCAGGGCGACACCTCGCGCAGCGCCACCGCCGCGGCGATCCAATTGAGGCCCCAGGCGAAGGCCAAGAGCACGACCAGCAGCCTGGCGGTGCCCGCGACATTGGCGGTTTTGGCGAGAGCGTGCGGCATCCGGCGGGCGGGTTCCGATCTTAATCCGTCATCCTGAGGTGCGAGCCAACGGGCCGGCGCCAAGCGCCGCCCGATGATAAACTCCGCGAGCCTCGCACGGTGACAGAGCGGCGCAAGCTATCGTCCGCTGGCGCCGGTGGCGAGGTATCCCCGGCATGCAAAATTGCGCCTAAGCCGCGCGCCGCTATCGGGGGGCGGCAGGCCGTCGTGTTGCACCGCGGTTGGCGCTATGTTAGCTAGCCCCTCGAATTCATGGGGGTTTCCGCGGGCTTCCGCGACGTCCCCAAAAGACGTCCCGTGAATCGGAATTCCATCTTGGATTCCAACAGCTTGCGCCGCCAGCCCCGCGACGGCGTCCGGCCTGTGAAGTGTCAACGAGACGAGCGTCCCCGTGGCAGGCGAAGACCCGATCGTATCCGGCATGGCGGGCCGTTACGCCACCGCTTTGTTCGAGCTCGCGCTCGAAGAAAAAGCCGTCGACGCGGTCAAAAGCGATCTCGAACAATTCGACGCGCTGATCGGCGCCAATCCCGATCTGGCGCGCCTGGTGCGCAGCCCGGTGTTCGGCGCCGACGAGCAGCTCAGGGCGCTCTCGGCCATTCTCGACAAGGCCGGCATCAAGGGAGTGGCGGCCAATTTCCTGCGCGTCATCGCCACCAACCGCCGGCTGTTTGCGGTGCGCGACATGATCCGCGGCTTCCGCATGCTGGTCGCGCGCCACCGCGGCGAGGTCACCGCGCAGGTCACCGTCGCCGAGCAGCTCAACGACAACAATCTCGACGCGCTCAGGAGCGCGCTCAAATCCGTGACCGGCGGCAAGGCCATCGACCTCGAGGTCAAGGTCGAGCCCGCCATCATCGGCGGGCTGATCGTCAAGGTCGGCAGCCGCATGATCGACTAGTTCTCTCCGCACCAAGCTGAACGCGATCAAGTTCGCGATGAAAGAGGCCCGCTGATGGATATCCGCGCCGCAGAAATTTCCGCCATCCTGAAAGAGCAGATCAAGAATTTCGGCCAGGAAGCCGAAGTCTCCGAGGTCGGCCAGGTGCTCTCGGTCGGCGACGGCATCGCCCGCGTCTACGGCCTCGACAACGTGCAGGCCGGCGAAATGGTCGAGTTCGAGAACGGCACGCGCGGCATGGCGCTCAACCTCGAAAGCGACAATGTCGGCATCGTCATCTTCGGCTCCGACCGCGAGATCGCCGAAGGCCAGACCGTCAAGCGCACCGGCGCCATCGTCGACGTGCCGGTCGGCAAGGGCCTGCTTGGCCGCGTGGTCGACGCACTCGGCAATCCGATCGACGGCAAGGGCCCGATCAAGACCGACGAACGCAGGCGCGTCGACGTCAAGGCGCCCGGCATCATCCCGCGCAAATCGGTGCATGAGCCGATGGCCACCGGCCTCAAAGCGATCGATGCGCTGATCCCGATCGGCCGCGGCCAGCGCGAACTGGTGATCGGCGACCGCCAGACCGGCAAGACCGCCATCCTGCTCGACACCATCCTCAACCAGAAGCCGCTCAACGCGCAGCCGGACGAGAAGATCAAGCTCTATTGCGTCTATGTCGCGGTCGGGCAGAAGCGCTCGAGCGTCGCGCAATTCGTCAAGGTGCTGGAGGAGCAGGGCGCGCTCGATTATTCGATTATCGTCGCCGCCACCGCCTCCGAGCCGGCGCCGATGCAGTTCCTGGCGCCGTTCGCCGGCTGCACCATGGGCGAGTATTTCCGCGACAACGGCATGCACGCGGTGATCTTCTACGACGATCTGTCCAAGCAGGCCGTCGCCTACCGCCAGATGTCGCTGCTGCTGCGCCGCCCGCCCGGCCGCGAAGCCTATCCGGGCGACGTGTTCTACCTGCATTCGCGCCTGCTCGAGCGCGCCGCCAAGATGAACGACGACTACAAGGCGGGCTCCTTGACCGCGCTGCCGGTGATCGAGACGCAGGCCAACGACGTGTCGGCCTATATCCCGACCAACGTCATTTCCATCACCGACGGCCAGATCTTCCTGGAGACCGACCTGTTCTATCAGGGCATCCGCCCGGCGGTGAACGTCGGCCTTTCCGTGTCGCGGGTCGGAAGCGCCGCGCAGTCCAAGGCGATGAAGAAGGTGGCCGGCAAGATCAAGGGCGAGCTGGCGCAATACCGCGAGATGGCCGCCTTCGCACAATTTGGCTCGGACTTGGACGCCACCACGCAGCGCCTGCTGGCGCGCGGCGCGCGGCTGACCGAGCTGTTGAAGCAGCCGCAGTTCTCGCCGCTGAAGATGGAGGAGCAGGTCTGCGTGATCTGGGCCGGCACCAACGGCTATCTCGACAAGTTCGAGGTCGCGCGCGTGCGCCCCTTCGAGACCGGACTGCTTTCGCTGTTGCGCGGCAAGCATGCCGATCTGCTCGGCAGTATCGGCAAGAGCGGCGATCTGTCCAAAGACGACGAAGCCAAGCTCAAGGCCGTGGTCGAAGGCTACGCCAAGACGTTTACGTGAGTTTCTTTACCTCCCCCGCTTGCGGGGGAGGTCGACCCGCCGGAGCGGAGCGAAGGCGGGTCGGGTGGGGGAAATCTACGAGTTGAAGTGCGCCCCCTCCCAACCCTCCCCCGCAAGCGGGGGAGGGGACAAGCTGCGGCAAGAGGATAGACAGAGCTAAGAATGGCCTCCCTCAAAGACATGCGCGTGCGCATCGCCGCCACCAAGGCGACGCAGAAGATCACCAAGGCCATGCAGATGGTCGCGGCCTCCAAGCTGCGCCGCGCGCAGGCCGCGGCGGAAGCCGCGCGTCCCTATGCCGAGCGCATGAGCAAGGTGCTGGGCTCGATCGCCTCGGCCGTTGCCGGCAGCGATTCCGCGCCCAAGCTGCTTGGCCGGCACCGGCAAGGACCAGGTGCATCTGCTGGTGGTCTGCACCGCCGAGCGCGGCCTGTGCGGCCCGTTCAATTCCTCGATCGTGCGGCTGGCGCGCGAGACAGGCCAACGCGCTCGCCGGCCAGGGCAAGGAGGTCAAGTTCCTCTGCGTCGGCCGCAAGGGCCACGACCAGCTGCGCCGCCTGTTCGCCAAGCAGATCGTCGAGACCATCGAGCTGCGCGGCGTCAAGCAGATGGGCTTCGAGCAGGCCGAGATGATCGCCAAGAAGATCGTCGCGCTGTTCGACGAGGGCGGTTTCGACGTCTGCACGCTGTTCTTCTCGCGCTTCAAGTCGGTGATCGCGCAGATCCCGACCGCGCAGCAGATCATCCCGCCGGTGTTCGAGAAGACCGAGACCGCGCGCCGCATACGAATACGAGCCGGAGGAAGAGGAAATCCTCGCCGAACTTCTGCCGAGGAATCTGTCGGTGCAGGTGTTCCGCGCGCTGTTGGAAAACGCCGCCTCCGAGCAGGGCGCGCGCATGAGCGCGATGGACAATGCCACCCGCAACGCCGGCGACATGATCCGCAAGCAGACGCTCACCTATAACCGCACCCGCCAGGCGATGATCACCAAGGAACTGATCGAGATCATCTCCGGAGCAGAGGCGCTCTAACGCCAGATCAGGGATTTACGAGGATAACATGGCCAACACACCGAACGTTTCCGGCAAAATCACCCAGGTCATCGGCGCCGTCGTCGACGTGCAGTTCGAAGGCCACCTGCCGGCGATTTTGAATGCGCTCGAAACCAAGAACCACGGCAATCGCCTGGTCCTGGAGGTCGCCCAACATCTCGGCGAATCGACCGTGCGCACCATCGCCATGGATGCCACCGAAGGTCTGGTGCGCGGCCAGCAGGTCGGCGACACCGGCGCGCCGATTTCGGTGCCGGTCGGCCAGGGCCTGCTCGGCCGCATCATCAACGTGATCGGTGAGCCGGTCGATGAAGCAGGTCCCGTCAAAGGCGAGGCGATGCGCGCCATCCATCAGGAGGCGCCGACCTACACCGACCAGTCGACCGAAGCGCAAATCCTGGTCACCGGCATCAAGGTGGTCGATCTGCTCGCTCCTTACGCCAAGGGCGGCAAGATCGGGCTGTTCGGCGGCGCCGGCGTCGGCAAGACCGTGCTGATCATGGAACTGATCAACAACGTCGCCAAGGCGCATGGCGGTTATTCGGTGTTCGCCGGCGTCGGCGAGCGCACCCGCGAAGGCAACGATCTTTATCACGAGATGATCGAGTCGGGCGTCAACAAGGATCCGCATAAGGGCTCGGTCGAAGGCTCGAAATGCGCGCTGGTCTACGGCCAGATGAACGAGCCGCCGGGCGCGCGCGCCCGCGTCGGCCTCTCCGGCCTGACCGTCGCCGAGTATTTCCGCGACCAGGGGCAGGACGTGCTGTTCTTCGTCGACAACATCTTCCGCTTCACGCAGGCCGGCTCGGAAGTGTCGGCGCTGCTCGGCCGCATTCCGAGCGCGGTGGGCTATCAGCCGACGCTCGCCACCGACATGGGCGCGCTGCAGGAACGCATCACCACGACCCACAAAGGCTCGATCACCTCGGTGCAGGCGATTTACGTGCCGGCCGACGACTTGACCGATCCCGCGCCGGCGACGTCGTTCGCGCATCTTGACGCCACCACCGTGCTGTCGCGCGACATCGCCGCCAAGGGCATCTATCCGGCGGTGGACCCGCTCGATTCCACCTCGCGCATGCTCTCGCCGCTGATCGTCGGCGAAGAGCACTACGCCGTGGCGCGGCGCGTGCAGGAAGTGCTGCAACGTTACAAGGCGCTGCAGGACATCATCGCCATTCTCGGCATGGACGAGCTATCCGAAGACGACAAAACCGCGGTCGCGCGCGCGCGCAAGATCGAGCGCTTCCTGTCGCAGCCGTTCTTCGTCGCCGAAGTGTTCACCGGCTCGCCCGGCAAGCTGGTCGATCTGGCCGACACCATCCGCGGCTTCAAGGGGCTGGTGGAAGGCAAATACGACCACCTGCCGGAAGCCGCCTTTTACATGGTCGGCACCATCGAAGAGGCGGTCGAAAAGGGCAAGAAGCTGGCGGCGGAGGCTGCGTAACGAGATGGCCCGAATGAAGCAGGCGAATCCCCTGGTCGTGTTTCTGGCCATCGGCCTGCTTGTCGGCGTTATCGCGGGCTACGTCACGCGGCCGGAATCGGCGGAAATCCAGTTGGGGCCGATCAAGCTCGAAGTCACCGGCAACCAAGTCGCGCGCGGCAGCGGCCCGTTGACCGGCAGCCAGCTGCGCTACATCGCAATGGTCACTCTGATCGGCGGAGCTCTCGGGCTGGCGCTCGGTTACGGGATCAAGACCGGCAAGTTCAGGATCTAATCAATGGCCACTTTGCATTTCGAGTTGGTGTCGCCGGAAAAGCTGCTGTTCTCGGGCGAGGTCGAGCAGGTCGACGTGCCCGGCGCCGAGGGCGATTTCGGCGTGCTCGCCGGCCACGCGCCGGTCGTCACGACGCTGCGGCCGGGCATCCTGACCGTGCACGGCGCGGGCGGCGCGCAGCAGATCGTCGTGCTGGGCGGCTTTGCCGAAGTCTCGGCGCAGGGGCTGACGGTGCTCGCCGACGTGGCCGAGGCGGTGGAGGGCATCGACCGCGGCATGATCACCGAGCGCATCGGCGCGCTCGAGCAGCGCATCGCCAAGACCGAGCCCGGCTCCGAGCTCGACAAGACTGATCACGCGGCTCGATCATTACAAACAGGTGGATCGCCATCTGACCGGCACGGCGATGCATTAACGCGCGAATTTCGCGAACTCCGCCACCACCCGCTCGTAGGTCGCCCGCTTGAACGGCACCACCAGATCGGGCAGTTCGCGCATCGCCACCCAGCGCCAATCGATGAATTCCGGCTCGTGGCCGCCGGCGGGCGTCTTGATGTCGATCTCGCTCTCCTGCCCGGTGAAGCGCAGCGCATACCATTTCTGCTTCTGCCCGCGGTATTTGCCGCCCCAGGCCTGTCCGACAAGATCGCGCGGAATGTCGTAGGTCAGCCATTCGGCGACTTCGCCGAGCTTGGCGACCGAGCGGATATTGGTTTCCTCGTACAGTTCCCGCAGCGCCGCCTTGTAGGGGTCTTCGTTGTCGTCGATGCCGCCCTGCGGCATCTGCCAGACATGGGTGGCGTCGATATGCTCAGGCCCGCTCGAGCGGCGGCCGACGAACACGAGCCCGTCGCGGTTGAGCAGCATCATGCCGGCGCAGGGGCGGTAGGGCAACGTTTCGAAGGAGGACATGAGAATTTCCAATCATCCGCTGTCGCGGATGATGACATAACGCACATGTCGCCGGAATGACTAGGACGAGTTGGTTATGAAGATTTGGCCTTCACCGCCACCATGGTGATCGGCACCAGCACGAAGCCTCTGGCTTCGACGGTCTTTGCCCAATTGGCGATGCGCGCAACCGTCGCCGGCAGCGCACGGGCGAGGCCGACCGCGCTGCCGTGCTCGCGCGCCGCCAGTTCGAGCCGCGCCAGCGCGTGATCGACCTCGGTCGGCGTCGGCACCGTGTCGATGACGATGTTGGTCTTGGCGAAGGGCAGGTTCTGGCTGCCGGCAAGCTGGCCGGCGATGCTGCGCGGCGAGGCGCCGTCGTCGACATAAATCAGCCCGCGTTTCGCGGTCTCGCGCAGCACCGGCGAGAGCGCGGCCTCGGAGGCTGTGAATTTCGCGCCCATATAGCTCAGCACCCCGACATAACCCTGGAAGCGGCTCATCAGCCAGTGCAGGCGGTCGACATTCTGATCGCCCGACAGCGACGTGAGCAGCGTCTGCGGGCCGGGATCGTTGTCGGGATAATCGAACGGCTCCATCGGCACCTGCAGCAGCACTTCATGCTTCTGCGCGCGCGCCTGCTCGGCCAGATGTTCGAGCTCGGCGCCATAGGGCGCCAGCGCGAGCGTGACCGGCGCCGGCAGTTGCGCCAGTGCGTCGGCGGTGCCCGAGGCGCTGATGCCGAGGCCGCCGACGATCACCGCGATGCGCGGCCAATCCTTCTTGTTGGCCGGCACGTCGCGCGTCTCGGCGTAGAGCGCGAAGGCGCGCGCGCCGTCCGCGCCGACCTTGGGGATGGCGCCGTGCCGCGTCGTTTCCAGCAGCTTGTGGTCGACCGGCGCTTTCGGCGCGCCGGTCTTTGTGCCGGTATTGGCATTGCCGGGGATGATGACGTTGTGGCTCTGGCCGCTGGAGCCGTCGATGATGGTGACGGTCTTGCTGCCGGGCGGCGGCGGCGGCGGTTCGATGGTGATCTTTGCCGCCGCTGTCGCATTGGGCGCACTCGCTATCGCGCCGTCGTGACGGGCATGCTGTTTGCCGTCGCCGCCATCGTCCGCCTTGGTCAGGCCTGCGGCGGACGGCGCGGTGGCGACCACCGCGACCGGCTCGCCGCCCAGCGGATCGTTGGCGAAAATCCCCCAAGCGGCCACCGCCAGCCCGAACAGGCCGAGCAGCGCGGCCAGCAGCTGCGGCGCGCTCGCCGGCAGCTTGGACATCCGCTTGTTTTTGCCCTTGCCGAGCGGGGCGTTCAGATCATCCGGTGCCACGGCGGGCGATCCTCGCGAATCATCGCTCAAGTCTAGCACGCGAGGATTCCGGGCAGGGTCTGCCGAAAACCAACGGGGCGGCCATCTGGCCGCCCCGCGGGAATTCGCTCTTTATCCTCGGGCCCCGCTCAGTTCGGGATCGGGGTCTTCGGATTCGGCGGGAACGCCGAGTTGACCTGGGTGCCGCGCAGCAGATCGTCCGCCATGAGCAGCGCCTTGTCGTTCTTCGGGTCCGGCGGAATGTAGGACTGCGAGCCGGTCTCTTCCTTGCCGGCTGCGGCCTTGAGATGGCCGCGCAGCGAGGCCTCGCCCTTGGTGTCGGTCTTGGCCTTGAGCTCGTCCGGCACGTCTTGCAGCACCTGGATGTCGGGCGTGATGCCCTTGGCTTGGATCGAGCGGCCGGACGGCGTGAAGTAGCGCGCCGTGGTCAGCCGCAGCGCGCCGTTGCCGGAGCCGAGCGGGATGATGGTCTGCACCGAGCCCTTGCCGAACGAACGGGTGCCGATCACGGTCGCCCGCTTGTGGTCCTGCAACGCGCCGGCGACGATCTCGGAGGCCGAGGCTGAGCCGCCGTTGACCAGCACGATCACCGGTTTGCCGCCGGTCAAGTCGCCCGCCCGGGCGTTGAAGCGCTGCGTCTCCTCGGCATTGCGGCCGCGGGTGGAGACGATCTCGCCCTTTTGCAGGAACGTATCCGACACCGAGATCGCCTGGTCGAGCAGGCCGCCCGGATTGTTGCGCAGGTCGACGACATAGCCCTTGAGCTTGCCGTCGGCGACCTTCGCCTTGATGTCGGCGATCGCCTTCTTCAGGCCCTCGGTGGTCTGCTCGTTGAACTGGGTGAGCCGGATATAACCGACGTCCTCGCCTTCGACATGCGAGCGCACCGAGCGCACGCGGATGATGTCGCGGGTAATCGACACCTCGATCGGCTTATCCTGGCCCTTGCGCATGATGGTGAGCTTGATCTTGGTGTTCACCGGCCCGCGCATCTTCTCGACCGCCTGGTTCAGGGTCAGGCCCTGCACCTGCTCGCCGTCAAGCTGGGTGATGATGTCGTTGGCCATGACACCGGCCTTGGCGGCTGGCGTTTCGTCGATCGGCGCCACCACCTTGATCAGGCCGTCTTCCATGGTGACCTCGATGCCGAGCCCGCCGAATTCACCTCGGGTCTGCACCTGCATGTCGCGGAAGCTCTTGGCGTCCATGTAGCTCGAATGCGGGTCGAGCCCGGCCAGCATGCCGTTGATTGCGGTTTCGATCAGCTTTGAGTCGTCCGGTTTCTCGACGTAGTCGGCGCGCACGCGCTCGAACACGTCGCCGAACAGATTGAGCTGCCGGTAGGTGTCGGCGGCCGCCGCCTTGGCGCTGGCGCCGATCAAGATCATCCGCGGCTGTATCGCGAGCAACGCCATTGCCGCTCCCGCCGCCGCGCCGAGTAAAACAAGTGAGGTCTTGCGCATCATCCGCGAACCTTTTCGCCTTCGCCAGCTGCCCACCATGGGCCTGGATCGACGGGGAGCCCGTCCTTTCGAAACTCGATATAAAGCACCGGTTGGCTGGACCCTGTCGCGAGGATGGCGGCGATATGGGAGCCGTTCCCCATCACCGCAACGGGTTCACCGGTCAGCACGAACTGTCCGAGATCAACAGATATCCGATCCATCCCAGCGAGCAAGATATGATAGCCGCCGCCGGCGTTCAGGATCAAGAGTTGACCGTATGACCGGAACGGACCTGCGTATACCACCCAGCCGTCGGCCGGCGAAGTCACCTGCGCGCCGGCCCGGGTTGCGATGGAAACGCCTTTTTCCAGGCCGCCGGCGCTGTCGGGTGCCCCATAATCCCTCAATTTGACGCCGTTAACCGGAATCGGAATTTGCCCGCGCAGCGAGGCAAAAGCGGCCGCCGGGGCGAGCCGGCCGGGATCGTGCAAGGCAACCAGCGCCGGGCGCGTCGCGCTGCGAATCGCTGCTTCGCGGGCGGCCCGCGTGGCGGGATCGAGCCCCTGCTCGAGCTGGGCGATCAGATCCTTGAGGCTGTCGGCCTTTTTCGCCAGCTCGGTTGCGCGCGTCCGCTCGGCATCGAGCGCCTTCTCGCGCTCGGCCTCCTGCTTGTGCCGCTCCCGGATCAGCGCGCTCATGCGCGTGCGCTCGGCGCCGAGCGAGGCAACCTCGTCCTTGAGCCGGTCGCGTTCGGCGGCGATCTTTTTGCGCACGTTAAGCAGCGCGCTGAGATCGTTGGCGAGCGCTTCCACCTGGTGGCGCATCTCCGGCAGCACCGCGCCGAGCAGCATGGCGGTGCGCACCGCTTGCAGCGCGTCTTCCGGACTGGAGAGCAGCGCCGGTGGCGCGCGATGGCCGATGCGTTGCAGCGCGGCCAGCACTTCGCCGATCACGGCGCGGCGTCCGTCCAGAGATTTCTGGATGCTGCGCTGATTTTCGTCGAGCGGCGCGAGCCGCGCCTGCGTCGCCTCGACCTTGGCCTCGACCGCACGCAGGCGGCCGGCGGTATCGATCAGGGCCTGATTGAGCTTGCGACGATCGGCGCCGATCTGCTCGATCTCGCGCTTGAGCGCGGCCTCGGTTTCGGCCGATTTGCGCTGCGCGTCGCGGGTGGCCTTGAGCTCCTCATCGTGCTGCTTGAGCGCGTCGAGTTTCTCGGACTTGTCGTTCTGCGCGGGCGCGGCCGGCTTGTCTCTAACCTCTTGCGCGCCGAGCGGTCCGGCAAGCGCAAGCGGCACCGCGAGCCCGAGCCCGGCCAAAAGCCGCCACTTGAGCGCGGCGCGCGGATCGCGGCGGCTAGTCCCCCCAAAGCAAATCATTTCAGCCAAGTTACGCCCGCGGGTTGGCACGGCAAGGACATTGTAGGCGGCGGTTATTGCCGCCGATTAAGACCAAATCGGGACCCGGGGGATTAAATCTTCGGACCGCTCAGGCCCGGTGGTAGGGGTGCCCGGTGAGGATGGTGGTGGCGCGGTACAGCTGTTCCAGCAGCATGACCCGCACCAGCTGGTGCGGCCAAGTGGCTGAGCCGAATGACAGCCGCAATTCGGCTTTGTCTTGCAGGCTCGCCGCCAATCCGTCGGGGCCGCCAATCAGGAAGACCGCAGCCGGCCGGTCATTGCCCCGCCATTTGGCGAGCTGCGCGGCAAGGCCGGCGCTGCCGATATTCTCGCCCCGCGCCTCGAGCAGCACGACCGCCGCGCCCGCCGGAATGAGATTGGCGAGCGCAATCGATTCCTCGAGCATGCGCTTGCCGGCGTCGCCGGCACGGCTTTCGCGGATTTCGATGATTTCGACGTCGCGCCAGCCTGCCTGGCGGCCGGTTTGCGCCGCGCGTTTGCGGATAGCGCTCGGAAAGCTCGGTTTCCGGGCCCGCTTTAAGGCGTCCGACGGCGGCAACGACGATGCGCATCGTGTTGCCGACTGTATCAGTTCGCCCGCTTGGCGTCCGCGCGGCCGGCCGACCACATCTTTTCGAGATTGTAGTGGGCGCGCACTTCCGGCCGGAACAGGTGGACGATCACGTCGCCGGCGTCGATCAGAACCCAATCGCCTTGCCGCAGGCCTTCGACCCGCACGCGCGGCACATGGGCCCGCTCGACGTCCTTGATCACTTGCTCGGCGATGGACGCGACATGGCGGTTGGAGCGGCCTGAGGCCACCACCATGAAGTCCGCGATCGAGGATTTGCCGGTAAGGTCGATGGTGACGCTGTCCTCGGCTTTCATGTCATCGAGACGCGCGAGGACGATGCGAAGCGTCTCCTTGGCGCTCGGATGCCGGGAGACGGAACCGGGCAGGCGCTTGGCCGCCCGAGAGAGTGCAGATGTGGCCAGGGGTTCTGATCCTTTCAGTTCGTTGCACTCACCCCGGCGCGAACCGGGGTCTCGTCGAAGATAGCTATTTTGTCCGTTTCTTTCCACCCTTGCCACCGCACTTGCGCTTGCGTGGCCGGTGAGTTCCCGCGCTTTTGCGCAAGGCCCGCAGCGCGGTCGACGACAAGGCGGATTTGAGGCCGTGCAGGAAGGTCCAGGCTGGCGCCTTGCGGTCGGGCAAGGCGGCGGCGGCATATTCCGGAATGCGGGCGCGGCGCAGCGCCTGGGCCGCCGGACTGAAGCCGGCGTAAAGGCTTGGGCCGAGGCGGTCGATCACCACGAACGGCACCAGCTTCGCTATCCCGCGCCATCGCTGCCAGCGGTGAAAGCTCCGTAGGTTATCCGCGCCCATGATCCAGACGAATCGAACTCGCGGGCAGCGGGCCTTCAACCATTTTATGGTGTCATAGGTGTATCTCGTCTTGATGACAGCCTCGAGCCCGGTCACGTCGATGCGCGGATGATGGGCGAGCGCGCGGGCGGCGGTCAGCCGCCGGGCGAGCGGCGCCAGCCCGGCGGTGTTCTTGAGCGGATTGCCGGGCGTCACCAGCCACCAGACGCGGTCGAGCTTGAGCCGCTTGAGCGCCAGCAGCGCCGCGCCCAGATGCGCCAGGTGCGGCGGATCGAAAGTTCCGCCGAACAGGCCGATCCGCATGCCGGGCGCGTGCGGGGGAAGCAGGCGCTCAGGACGGCCTAAGGGTCATGGCTGCGGTCACGGACGGATCTGGCCGTTCCGCGGATGCGGTATTTGAACGTCGTGAGTTGCTCGACGCCGACCGGTCCGCGCGCGTGCAAGCGGCCGGTGGCGATGCCGATCTCGGCGCCGAAGCCGAACTCGCCGCCGTCGGCGAATTGGGTCGAGGCGTTGTGCAGCACGATCGCCGAATCGACTTGCGCGCAGGAACTTCTCCGCCGCCTTGGCATCGTCGGTGACGATGGCGTCGGTATGGTGCGAGCCGTAGCGCTCGATATGGGCGATGGCGGCGTCAACGCCGTCCACCACATCCGACAGTGATGATGGCGTCGAGATATTCGGTTCGCCCAGTCGTCCTCGGTCGCCGGCTTGACGCGCTTGTCCACGGCCTGCGTCGGCTTATCCCCGCGGATCTCGCAGCCGGCCTCGATCAGCATCTCGACCAGCGGCTTGAGATGGGTCGCCGCCGCCGCGCGGTCGACCAGCAAAGTTTCGGCTGCCCCACAGACGCCGGTGCGGCGCATCTTGGCGTTGAGCACGATCGTCTTGGCCATGGCCAGGTTGGCGGCTTTGTCGATGTAGACGTGGCAGACGCCTTCCAGG
This sequence comes from uncultured Alphaproteobacteria bacterium, assembly GCA_963742375.1. Lineage (GTDB taxonomy): Bacteria > Pseudomonadota > Alphaproteobacteria > Rhizobiales > Xanthobacteraceae > Pseudolabrys. The sequence goes on along the minus strand of CAVULP010000005.1, from coordinate 96,918 downwards.
TGCGCGAAGACCGGCAGCCGCGCCTCGGCCTGCACGCGCGCCACCAGGCCTTTGCCGCCGCGCGGAACGATGACGTCGATATTGCCATCGAGGCCGGCCAGCATCAGCCCGACCGCGGCGCGGTCGCGGCTGGGGACCAGTTGGATCGCGGCCTCCGGCAGGGCGGCCTCGCGCAAGCCCTGGGCAAGCGCGGCATGGATGGCGCGGCTCGATCGAAGACTGTCCGAGCCGCCGCGCAAAATGGCGGCATTGCCGGATTTCAGGCAGAGCGCGCCGGCGTCGGCCGTCACATTCGGCCGGCTCTCGTAGATGATGCCGATGACGCCGAGCGGCACGCGGACGCGCTCGATGGTCATGCCGTTGGGGCGCGTCCAGGCGGCCATGACGGTGCCGACCGGGTCGGCCAAGCGGCTGACGACCTCGACGCCTGAGGCCATGGCTTCGATGCGGTCCTCGTTCAGCGTCAAGCGGTCGAGCAAGGCCCCGCTCAGCCCGGCGCCGCGGGCTTCGGCAATGTCCTCGGCATTGGCAGCCAGAATGCGGGCGGCCTGGCCCCGCAAGGCCGCGGCCATCGCCTGCAAGGCGCGGTTTTTCTGGTCCGCCGGGGCCAAGGCGAGCGTGCGGGCGGCCGCGCGGGCGCCACGGCCGATCGCCGCCATGACGGCGGCGATATCGCCGGTCCCCTCGATGCTTTTCAGCGGCGCGGTCATGGAAACGGCCCGTTTGCCCCAATATCAGGTGGTTTTCCTATCACGTCGGGGCAGCCGGGGCGAGGTCGGCTGCCCGCGCCATCACTACGGTTTTACCTGGGGATTGCGTGGATAACCGCCGCCAAGGCGGAACCGGTCAATTGACCTACACATTGGGCTGGCAGGGTGCCGAAACGCAGGAGGGTTCCATGGCGTACAGTTCCAAGTTGCCGCGCCGCTTCCCGGTCGGCACCAAGTTCGTGATCGAAAGCCGCCGCGGCGGCAAAGACCAGGGGCAGGTCTATAGCCGCTATCTCGAATTCCCGGACGGCACGTTTTTCCCGCTGCCGGCGCGGCCGGTGCCGGCTGAGCTCAAGCCCATGGCCCCCATTTCGCGGCGCCAAAGCGCCCGGCGGGGCCGGAACCGCAAGTCGTAACTCGGCCATTGGCCGAGCTTGGGCGCCGCTGGCGCAAAGCGCGTGCATTTGGCTGACCGGCGCGGCCTCGGTCATTGGCCTAGTCGGCCGATCCCCGCCAACCGCTGCAAAAAAATAGGGGCCCGCGCGGGGCCCCTTGGGGGAAAGTCCGTCTAAGGCACTGGCGTGCTTTCGACATTTGCCGCGGCATGCCGAGGTGGGGTGCAGGAATGAAGACTGCCCCCGGCTGCCAGGGCGTTATGGCGGCAGCAAAAACCGGCCAGGCGCGCCGGACAAGCTGCCAAATCGTCGCGCGGCGGTGAGCCGCGTCGGCCGAAACAAAAACCCCAGCCGCGGGCTGGGGTTAAAGGGCGATCGGTCGATCGCCTTCTGTGTGAGGTCACGTGAGGTCAGGTCGCGTCGCGCTCCGATAACGCGCCCGCGTGAGGCAAGTTCCGCGCGCCGACTTATCCCCTTTTGCTGCTCGGTCATGCTCGTAGAAGCGCCGTTGCTCGGCGATGCTCGGCCTGCGAGCAGCGCTTATTCCCCGCCCAGCACCAGGTCGTCGCGGTGGATCATCTCGGCGCGGCCGGAGAAGCCCAGGATCGAGGCAATGTCGGCCGACGAGCGGCCCTTGATCTTGTCGGCGTCGCCGGCGTCATAGGCGATGAGCCCGCGGCCGATCTCGGCGCCGTCGGGCCCGCGCACCACGCACGGCGTCGCCGCGCTCGAAGCCGCCCTCGACCTTGATGACGCCGGCCGGCAGCAGGCTTTTGCCCGAACGCAGCGCGCGCACCGCGCCGGCATCGACGGTCAGCGCGCCGCGCGGCTCCAGCGAACCGGCGATCCATTTTTTGCGCGCCGTCACCGGATTGGCCGGCGTCAGGAACCAGGTGCAGGGCGCGCCGTCGGCGATGGCTTGCAAGCGGATGTTCGACATGGCCCGACGCGATCACCATGTGGGTGCCGGCGGCGGTGGCGATCTTGCCGGCCTCGATCTTGGTGCGCATGCCGCCGCGCGCGGTTTGCCGACGCGCTCGCCCCCGCCATCGCCTCGATCTCCGGCGTGATGCGCGCGACCACATCGAGCCGCTTGGCGCCGGCCTGGCTGCCGGGCGGCTTGTCGTAGAGCCCGTCGACGTCGGACAGCAGCACCAGCAGATCGGCGCTCATCATGGTGGCGACGCGCGCGGCGAGCCGGTCGTTGTCGCCGTAGCGGATCTCGGATCGTGGCGACCGTGTCGTTCTCGTTGATCACCGGCACGCTGCGCCATTCCAGCAGCTTGGCGATGGTCGAGCGCGCGTTGAGATAGCGCCGGCGCTCCTCGGTGTCGCCGAGCGTGACCAGCACCTGCCCGGCGGTGATGCTTGTGCGCGGACAGCACCTCCGACCACGAGCGCGCCAGCGCGATCTGGCCGACGGCGGCGGCGGCCTGGCTGTCCTCGAGCTTGAGCGCGCCCGCCGGCAGGCGCAGCACGGCGCGGCCGAGCGCGATGGCGCCGGAGGAGACCACCAGCAGGTCGCGCTTGTCCGCGTGCAGGGCGGCGATGTCGGCGGCCAGGCTGTCGAGCCAGGCGCGCTTCAAGCCGCCGGCGGCGGCATCCACCAGCAGCGAGGAGCCGACCTTGACGACGATGCGGCGGAAGTCTTTGAGCGACGGCGTTTTCGACATGATCCCGGCGGAATTATTCAATGCAGGCGGTGTTTAGCATGGGCAAGCCGAAGCGTCATGGGTGGCCGGCCAGCTCATTTTTGCTCAAATTTGGCCGTTGCGACGACACACTGAGCCGGTTTGATTTGGCGCGACGTGACTGAGTTAACAGCCGCAACGGACGCGTGCTATTCTGCTGCGAACCGGCGGGCATTTCAGGAGCAACCATGAGCACTCTTTCGCGGCGGTCTTTCGTCACTGCGGCTTTGGCCGTTGCGGCATGCGGCGGCGCGCGCGCGCAGAACGCGCCACCGCCCGCCAACAGGGTCGCCCTCAAGGGCTACGATCCGGTCTCGTATTTCACCGACGGCAAGCCGGAAAAAGGCTCGAGCGATTTCACCGTCGCCTTCGACGATACCGTCTATTGGTTCAAGAGCGCCGACCACAAGGCCAAGTTCGCCGCCAACCCCGAGCAATTCGCGCCGCAGTTCGACGGCTACTGCGCGGTGCAACTCTCGCGCGGCCGCAAGGTCGAGGCCGATCCGGAGGCCTGGACCATCACCAACGGCAAGCTTTACGTATTTTCGGGCAAAGGCGGCGTGCCGATCTTCCAGCAGCACACCGCCGAAGTCCTCGCAAAAGCCAACGAGAATGTGGAGATGCTGCACAAGACGCAGTAGGCCACGCGACTACAATCCCGCCTTGTTCAGCGCGCCGACAAGCTTGCTGCGCAATTCCGGCTTGCGCAGCAGCGAGCCGAAGTCGGCGCTGTCGAAGCGCGGGTCGATCGCCCGCACCGTCGCGGCTCTGCCTGACGGCATCGGCCTGCCGGCCGGCCTGCCGCATAGGCCGCCGCCAGGATCGCATTGGTGTAGACGTCGGTCTTGTTGCGCTCGAGCGAGCGCTCGAGCGTGCGGATCGCGTCGGCGCTGCGGTCGGCGAGCAGATAGGCGACGCCGAGGATGAACGCGTCGTTTGCCGAGAAGTTGAGACCGAGTTTGCCGGCGGTCTCGAAATCCTTCACCGCCGCAGCGACATCGCCCGACCAAAGCGAGGCCGCCGCCAGCCCGGCATAGGCGTCCGGATCGCTGCTGTTGAGCTTGACCGCGCGCCGCATTTCGTCGAGCGCGCGGTCGTAGTCGCCGTAACGGACGTAGGTTGAGCCGAGCAGCGCGTGCGCGCCGGCGCTCGCCGGATCGATGCCGATGGCTTTCTGGCCGAGCGTCTCGGCGCGCTGCAACGCCGCTTCCGGATCCGCGGTCCAGCCTTGCATGACGCCGTTGAGCTCGACGCGTCCGAGCCCGACATAGGCGGGGGCATAGCCCGGATCGAGCTCGATGGCGTGTTGGAACAGCATGCGCGCCTGCGAATTGGCGGTGCGGTTGACGCGGCTGTAGAGATCGCGGCCGCGCAGCACCAAGTCGTAGGTCTCCAGACTGCTCGGCGGCTTGGTCGCGGCCTTGGCCAGTTCCAGATCGGTCAGGCGCGAGGCCAGCGTTCCGGCGATGCGGCGCGTGATGTCGTCCTGCACCGAGAAGATGTCCTTGGGCGCGACGTCGTAATTCTCCGACCAGAGCTGGGTGCCGCGCGCGGCCGCGGTCAGACGAATCGCGATGCGGATGCGTTCCGGGCTGCGGCGGATGCTGCCTTCCACGATGTAGCGCACGTCGAGATCGCGGCCGACCTCGGCGGGCTTCGGCGTCTTGCCCTTGTACGCGAAGACCGCGTTGCGCGAGCGCACGACAAATTCGGGAAAGCGCCCGAGCGCGGAAATAATGTCTTCGGTCAGGCCGTCGGCGAAGTAATCCTCCTTGCCGACGTCGGCCAGCGAAACGAGCGGCAGCACCGCGATCGACGGACGCGCGTCCGTGGACGCTTGCGGGGCGGCGGCCGTTTGCGGCGGCGCGCTTTGACGCGCCATCCACCACGCGGCGCCGCCGCCGAGAGCGACCAGCAAAGCGACGACCGCCGCCAGCATCGCGCGCTTGCGCGACCCGGCCGGCGCCGAGCGGCCCGCCTCCAATTCCGGCGCTTCGGCGACCGCCTGCGGCGAAAGCGCGAACACGCGCACCGGCCGGACGATGTTCTTGACCTGCTGCTCGCCGCCATCGGCGAAGGTCAGCGGCAGCTTGTCGCGCACCTGGTCGCGCGCGATATCCGAAATGCACAAGCCCCCCGGTTCGCAGATCGATTCGAGCCGCGCGGCGATGTTGACGCCGTCGCCGAAAATATCGTTGCCGTCGATAATGATGTCGCCGATGTTGATGCCGACGCGCAGGACGATGCGCTTGTCTTGCGGGATATCCTTGTTGCGTTCGGCCATCTTGCGCTGAATGGCGACGGCGCAGGCAACCGCGTCGACGACGCTTGCGAAATCCACCAGCAGCCCGTCGCCCGTGGTCTTGACGATGCGCCCGCCATAGGCGGCGAGCGCGGGATCGACGAGGTCCTTGCGGACGCTTTTAAGCGCGCGCAGCGTGCCGACCTCGTCGGCCCCCATCAGCCGGCTATAGCCGACGACGTCCGCGGCCAGAATCGCGGCAAGTTTTCGCTCGGTGCGATCGTGTTTTGCCAAGCGGCAAGGCCTTCATCGATAAGGTCTGGGCTTATACCTTATCCCGCGCGACGCTGCATGACCGCAGAAGGGGCGCGTTCCGGGCGAGATTTGTCCAGGAACTTCTGCGCCGAGCTCCACGCGTGTTGTGGTGGCCTTGACCTTGCGCTATCGCGCCTGTCATCTTTCTACCGAGCGCGAAAGCAACGACGTCCAAGAACGGCTGAACTTTGGGGAGAACGGACATGGCGTATCGCGAGCACGAGGCTGAACTGAAGCCCATCGCCGGGGTAGCGTACGGGCTGGCGGCGGCAGCGGCGTTGATCTTGGGGTTGGCGGTGTTTGCGCTGCCCCGACCGGCCGACGCGCTGCCGACTTATGCCAAACAAACCGGCCGGTCCTGCGGCAGCTGCCACGTCAGCGCGGCGGGCGGCGGTCCGCGCAACGCGTTCGGCAAGGCCTTCGCCGCCAATGGCCACAAGTTGCCGGGGGGCTCCAAAGCGGCCAAGTCGGGTGGCGGCGCGGCTGAGCCGGCGCCGTCCGCCGCGCCGGCGGTCGTTCTCGATCGTGCGCAGGCACAGGCGTGGAGCCTGCGCGGGCCGTACTATTCGCACTTCCTCTACAATTCCTGCGACTACGGTTGCTGATGAAGCGGTGACAAGACGACGGTGCGCGCGGGCGCAGCGGCGCCCGCCGCGCTGGCGTTGCGCGTTTGCATCGGTCGTTTTGCCTAAGCCGGCGGCCGCTTGCCGATAATGTTGACGGCCTTGAACGTCATGACGATCTCGCCGGCCTGATTGATCGCTTCGATGAACGAGGTGACCGCGCCGCGGTCGGGCTTGGATTTCGACGGCGCGGTTTTCAACACGCTCACGCGCACCGACAACACGTCGCCGGGACGCACCGGCTTGAGCCAGCGCAACTCGTCGAGCCCGGGCGAGGCGAAGCTCGCCACGTGCGTGAGATAATGCTCGACGTAAAGCCGCATCACCAGCGCCGCGCTGTGCCAGCCGCTGGCGATCAGGCCGCCGAAGGGGCCGTCCTTGGCCGCCTGCGGATCGGTGTGCATGGTCTGCGGGTCGAACCGTTTCGCGAAGGCAATCAGCTCGTCGGGCTCGACCGCGATGGCGCCGAAACTGTGCACGTCGCCTGCGACATAGTCCTCGAAATAGCGGTCGTCGATCGGATGTTCAAACGTCATTCCGGCTATCCATTGTCAAACAATGTGGCAGCCAATGCCGCCACCGCCGCTAGAAGCAAAGATTGGTCACGAATTTTCCGTTCTTGTCCTTGATCACGTAGGGACATTCCAGCCGCTTGAGCGCGGCCTTGGCGTCCGCGCTGCCGAGCGCGGCGGCCTTTTCGTAATAGGCTTTGGCGGCGGCCGAATCCTTCGGGCCCGCCGCGCCCGAGTTGCGCGAAGACGCCCAGCTGCTCCAAGGCCTCGGCATGATTTTGCGCGGCGGCCTTTTCAAACAGCGCGCGCGCGGCAACATCGTCCTGCGGCCCGCCGGCGCCGGCCGCGCTCATCAGGCCGAGCTGATATTGCGCTTCCGCCGAGTTCGTCTCCTCGGCCGCCTTGGCAAGCAAGGCACGCTCTTTGACCGGATCGATCGCCGCGCCGCCGCTGTTGGAAAGCGCCGCGAGATTGGTGACGCCGCGCGGATTGCCGCCCTCGGCGGCGCGCTCGAACAGCTTGCGCGCCTGGGCCTGGTCCTTGGCAACGCCGGCGCCGTTGGCGAGCAGCTCGCCGAGCTCGACCATGGCCGAGGTGCTGCCTTTGTCGGCCGCCTTGCGATAGGCGCCGATGGCTTCCGGCATTTGCCGGTTGGCGGCATAGGCGCGGCCGAGCTCGAAAAGCGCGCGGCGCGATTTGGCCGCCGCGACTTTGCAGAATTTGATCGCGGTCGCGATATCGGACGCGGCGATGGCGGCAACGCCTTTGACGTCCTTCGGTCTGTCCGGATCGGCGGGGTCGGCGGCGATGCGGTCGCACAGCACGAGATCGGCCGATTGCGCGCGGGCCGCGGGCTGCGGCGCGGCGATCGTCAGCGCCAGCAGGCCGACGCCCAAGCCAGTCGCGATCAAAACTGCGCCAGTTCGTTTCATCATGAGCCCGTGCCGGTGTCTTGCGACGGGACGAGCTTAAAGCCGCCGAACCGGGCCAGCAAGCGCATGGCGCGGCGCCCGCTCGCGCGTGTATAATGCGGCGTCGGCGAATGGCGCCGGCGCAGCGGGAAACCCGTCCCGTTATCGTGGTGCGTTGAATGTCGTCGTCCCGGTCGTTTCTGTTTTATTGCGCCGTGCTGCTGGTGACAGCCGGCAGCGTCGCGTTCGGCCTCGACTGGGTGAGCGCGCCGCTGCAGCCGATGCCGGAAAGCGAAGCGTCGGTGCAAGCGGCCAAGCTCGCCGCGCATGTGCCGCCGCCGCGCCCGCTCAAGGCCGTGGCGCAAGTGCGCTCGGTTTATCCGGCGCGGCCGCTGCCGCAGACCGCCGACGCACCCGGGGCGACCGCCATGGTGCAGCCGGCGCCCATCATCGGCGTGCAGCCGAGGCAGGCGCCGATCGCGGCGGCCGCCGCTTCGCAACCGAAATGCGACATCGCGGCCTGCAGCGCCGCCTTCCATTCGTTCCGCGCGGCGGATTGTTCATGGCAGCCTTTCGACGGCCCGCGCCGCTTCTGCGACAGGGGTCATCCGCCGCCGACGGAAGCGTCGGCCGTGCCGGGCGCCGACGTGACGCAAATTGCCGCGCCCGAGCCGAACGGCGACCAGACGGCGGCCAAGTGCAACGTCGAAGCCTGCCGCCAAGCCTTTTTCACGTTCAATCCGGCCGACTGCACCTATCAGCCGTCGGAGGGACCGCGCCGCCTGTGCGAGAAGGGCATGCCGCAAAAGCCGGCGACGGCGGCGACGCCGGCGCAGACGGCGGTCGATCCGGCCGTCGCCGCCGCCAATGCGGCCAATGCCGCGAACAAGACCGACGCGGCCGCGCCGGACGCGGCCAAGCCCAAGTGCAACATCGACGCGTGCAAGCAGGCGTTTTTCACATTCAATCCGGCCGACTGCACCTATCAGCCGTCCGACGGGCCGCGCAAACTGTGCGTGAAGTGATTCAGAAGCCGTGAGGCGATCTCACTCTAAGGCTGCCACGCTTCTTCTTTAGATTGAGTGAGGTCGGCGCCTTCGCGCGCTTGGTCGATCATCTTGCGCAACGCGCGCAGCGCCTCTTGCACGCCCTGGCCGGAATGCGCCGACAGCACCAGCGGCGTTTTCTTGGCGGCCTTCTTCAATTTCGCGGTCTGTTCCTTGATCGCCTCCGGCGTCAGCGCGTCGGCTTTCGACAGCGCCACGATCTCCGGCTTGTCGGCGAGGCCCTGGCCGTAAGACTTCCAGCTCGCCGCGCACGACGCGATAGGCTTCGGCGGGATCCTCAGCCGTGCCGTCGACCAGATGCAGCAGCACATTGCAGCGCTCGGTGTGGCCGAGGAATTTGTCGCCGAGGCCGATGCCCTCGTGCGCGCCCTCGATCAGGCCGGGCAAATCGGCCAGCACGAATTCGCGTTCGTCCACGCGCACCACGCCGAGCTGCGGATGCAGCGTGGTGAACGGGTAATCGGCGATCTTCGGCTTGGCCGCGCTGACCGCGGCGAGCAAAGTGGACTTGCCGGCATTGGGCAGGCCGATGACGCCGGCGTCGGCGATCAGCTTCAGGCGCAGGCGGATGGTGCGCTCCTCGGCCGGCTCGCCCGGATTGGCGCGGCGCGGCGCGCGGTTGGTCGCGGACTTGAAATGGGTGTTGCCGAAGCCGCCATTGCCGCCGGTCAAGATGGTGACGCGCTGGCCGACTTGCGTGAGATCGGCAAGCAGCGTCTCGCCGTCCTCCTCGTAGACCTGCGTGCCGACCGGCACCTTCAGCACCGCGTTCTTGCCGTTGGCGCCGTGGCGGTCCTTGCCCATGCCGTTGCCGCCGGCCTTGGCCTTGAAGTGCTGCTGGTAGCGGTAGTCGATCAGCGTGTTGAGCCCGTTGACGGCTTCCACGATCACGTCGCCGCCCTTGCCGCCGTCGCCGCCGGAGGGCCCGCCGAACTCGATGAACTTCTCGCGCCGGAACGCCACGCAGCCGTTGCCGCCCGCGCCGGACACGATATAGACCTTGGCCTCGTCGAGGAATTTCATGGCCGCGATATAGACTATCGCGGAGCGTTCTGCACCTAGCGCGCGGCCAGGAAATGCGTGGTGCCGTCCTGCTTGATGCGCTCCAACAGGTCGATTTCCCACGACAGATAGGCGTTCATCGCCGCCTCGTTGTCGCTCGGCCGCTCGTAGGGCTTGAGCCAGACGTCGAGCGGCTCGTCGGCCATTTTTTCGGCGGTGGAGAGCGGAAAGCCGGCGGCGGCCCAGGCGGCGTTGCCGCCGTCGATCCAAAACACCGGGCGCTCGGTCAGCGCCTGGGCTTCTGGCACGGCGAGGCCCGCCAGCACGCCGTCCTCGGAGGTGAGGATCACGTCGCCTTTGGGCGCGATCTTGGCGAGCGCCCGCTCGAGCCGGGAGCGGATGGCGAACCAGGCGCCGGGAATATGGCCGCGCCGGTACACGGGGCTGGGCGAAAGATCGACAACGGAGACATTGTCGGTGGCGAGCGCGACCGAAAAGTTGACGGCGCGATTGACGTCCGGCGTGCCGAGCAGGATCGGTTGCGGCTCGCCGCGTTCGTTTCCCGCCTCCGGCAACGCGTAGACATCCTGCCAGCCCATCTGCTTGAGCCAGGCGGCGGTCATCAGCGCGCGCGCTTCCTTGTCGTCGCTACAGACGATGCGCGCGCCAAGCGTGCCGGCATAGCTATCGGTCGCCTGCACCAATTGCCCGCCGGGCGCGGAGATCGCGCCGGGCAGGTGGCCGGCCTTGTACTCGGCCGGATCGCGCACGTCGAAGAGGTAGGTCGTGCGGGTGTCGTCCTTGCGCCAGGTGTCGAGCGTGGCGCGGTCGATGCGCTCGACGCCCCAGCGGGCAGCGACCTTTTCTGCCGCCTCCTTGGCCCAGGCGAGGCCGCTGCCCGACACATCCGGCGCGCGGTCGGATTTTCCGGTGGCGCAGGTAAGCCCGGCGAGGTGCCAGCCCATGGTGCCGTTGCGCAGCGCCATCGACCTTGTTGGGCACGCCGGCATTGATCAGCGATTGCGCGCCGATGATGCTGCGCGTGCGGCCGGCGCAATTGACCACGATGATGGTGTCGGGCGAGGGCGCGATGTCGTGCACGCGCAGCACCAGCTCGGCCCCGGGCACGTTGATGCCGGATGGAATCGAGACGCGCGAATATTCGTCGAACGGCCGGCTGTCGAGCACCACCATCTTGCTGCCGCTCTTCATCAGCGCGTCGAGCTCCTGCGCGCTGACATTGGGCGTGCCGCGATCGTGCTCGACGAATTCGCCGAACGCCTTGCTCGGCACGTGCACGCCGGAGAACGTCACGAAGCCGGCCTTTTCCCAGGCCGCGACGCCGCCGTCGAGGAATGAGAGATCGCTGTAGCCGGCGCGCGCGAGAATGGCGGCGGCGCGTTCGGCCAAGCCGTCATTGTCGTCGACCAGCACGATGCGCGTCGTCTTGCGCGGCACCAGCCGGGCGAAACGCAATTCGAGGCGGCTGAGCGGCACGTTGCGCGCCCACAGCAGATGATTTTGCGAGAAGGTCAGCTCCTCGCGCAGATCGATGAGCGCGAGCTCGTGCCCCGTCGCCGAGCATGGCCTTGACGGCGGCGGCGGGGAGGGCAGCGGAGTTTTTTGCTGACATGTTTTTCGTGACGCGCGGCAATGCCGCTGGCCTTCTCCCGCAGGCGGGAGAGGTCATGGCAAGGCTATCGTTGCCGCCCCGGTGTACATCTGCTCGACGCACCGGTCTTCGAGATCGATCTTGATGCGGTCGATCTTGTCGAGGTCGGTGCCGGTGACGCGGATGAAGCGCGCATAGTCCGGATAGTCGATCGAGTGGATGGTGCCGTCCTGGTAGATGCCGGCCTCGCCCGGATTGAGCCGATATTTCTTCACCGGCTTGAGCTTGGCGTGCTTGGCGATCGCTGCCGTCGTCCTCGCGCTGCCCATTCGATCATGTCGGTCCATTTGGTTGGCCTGACCGTAGATCGCCCATGACGCACCGTGATCGTGCGGCGGCGATACGCGCGCCTTGTCATAGATGTGGGCGAGCACCTGGAAGCCGAGCTTGGGATCCTCGTAAAGCACCTTGACGCCGTGTCGGCTGCTCGTCGCCGCAATGCTCGCGATGAAGTCCTGGTTACCGAGCAAGCGCTCGAGGTTCTGGCTGCACCTGCTCGCGGCCGGCGGGGCCGCGGATCGCGCGCCAGCGTCGCGCGGCAATCGGCGATGAATTGGTCGAGATCGTAAGACATGAGCGTTCTCCCTGACGCAGACGGCGGCAAAAACCGCCGTCATTTGCGGCAAAAATAGCATGAAATTCTCCCGGGAATAAACCGCCGGCCGGCCCGATCCAGTCTCCCGTAGGCGCAACGCCAGGGAGACCGACCATGACCGCGCATGACCACGACAACAATCCCAACCGGCGCAAGGTGCTGGAATGCATGACTTGGGCCGGCACCGGCGTGCTTTGGACCATGTCCGGCGGCGTGCCGGCTTCGCTCGGTATCATCGACGAGGCGCTGGCCGCCGAGCAGAAGGGCTTCACTTTCCTGCAAATCAGCGACAGCCACATGGGCTTCGACAAGCCGGCGAACCCCAATGCCAAGGGCACGCTGGAAGAGGCGATCGAACGCGTCAAGGCGCTGCCGGCGAAGCCCGCCTTCATGATCCATACCGGCGACATCACGCATCTGTCGAAGCCTTCGCAATTCGACGACGCCGAGCGCATCATCTCGGAGGCCCGCCTCGACGTGCATTACGTGCCGGGCGAGCACGACCTGGTCGATCCGGAAGCCGGCAAGCTCTATCGCGAGCGCTATGGCCGCGGCAGCAAGGGCGCCGGCTGGTATTCGTTCGATGCCAACGGCGTGCATTTCATCGGCCTGGTCAATGTGGTCGATCTGAAAGCCGGCGGCCTCGGCAATCTCGGCGCCGAGCAGCTCGAATGGCTGGAAGACGACGTGAAAGGCCGCGCGGCCTCGCAGCCGATCGTGGTGTTCGCGCATATCCCGCTGTGGACGGTCTATCCGGAGTGGGGCTGGGGCACCGACGACGGCGCCAAGGCGCTCGCCTACCTTAAGCGCTTCGGTTCGGTCACCGTGCTCAACGGCCACATCCATCAGGTGATGCAGAAGGTCGAGGGCAACGTCACCTTCCACACCGCGCGCTCGACCGCCTTCCCGCAGCCGGCGCCCGGCACGGCGAAGTCGCCCGGCCCGATGAAAGTGCCGGCCGAGCAGCTGGAAAAGATGCTCGGCATCGCCAGCGTCACCTTCAAGCAGAACGAGCAGCGGCTCGCCATCGTCGACACGCCGCTGAAAGGCTGAGCGACCATGACCAGACTGTTCATGCAGCTTGCCTTGGCTGCCACCCTTGCTGTCGCCTCAGCCACATCCCCGGCGCGGGCGGACGATGCAGCGGTCAAGATCGCCAATTTCACCTTCAGTCCGCCGCAGATCACGGTAAAGGCGGGCACCACGGTGACCTGGACCAACGAGGACGACATCCCGCACACCGTGGTATCGCCGCCGAACATCCGGTCGAAACCGCTCGACACCGACGACAAGTTCTCGTTCACATTCACGACACCGGGCACCTACAAGTACTTTTGCGCCTTGCATCCGCACATGACCGGGACAATCGTTGTGGAGGCGGCGACGCGGCAGCAACGTGCCGAAGTGAGGCAGCGCGGATAGCGGATGGCGTTCGAAGGAAGCGAGGGCGGCGGCGACAAAGCGCAGCGGTTTCGCGCGGTGGCGCTGCCGTATCTCAACGACGTGTTCACGCTCGCGCGCTATCTGCTGCGCAATCCGGCCGACGCCGAGGACGCCGCGCAGGAATGCTACCTGCGCGCCTTCCGTCACTTCGAGACCTTTCGCGGCGGCCCGATCAAGCCTTGGCTGCTCGCCATTTTGCGCAACGTCTGCCGCGCCGAATATGCCCGGCGCGGCGCACTCGCGACCTTGCAGAGCGAGGGACTCGACGCGGCGGAAGACAGCGTCGAGGGCCTTTGGCGTGGCGCCGAAGAATTCGCCGGAGACGCATGCGCTCGGCCGGCTCGACGGCGAGACCGTGCCGCCGCCTGATCGCCGAATTGCCCGATCAGTTCCGCGAGGCGATCGTGCTGCGCGAGGTCAATGAGCTCAGTTACCGCGAGATCGCCAACGTCATCGGCGCGCCGGTCGGCACGGTGATGTCGCGGCTGGCGCGTGCGCGAGCCTTGCTGCGCGCGGCGTGGATTGCGGAGGAGAAGGGGTCATGACCTGCGACGAGGCTGCGATTCTATTGCATGCGCTGATCGACGGCGAGCTCGACGCCGGGCACGCGCGCGAGGTCGAGGCGCACGCCGCCCAATGCGCGCGCTGCGCCGCGGAGCTCGCCGCCGCGCGCGAGCTGCGGCAGGCGCTGCACGGCAACGATCTGCGCTACGCGGCGCCGGCCTCGCTGCGCGCAAGCATCGATCGCGCCGTGCCGCAGCCGCCGGCGGCGACCAGCCGGCGCGCGCTGCTCAAGGGCTTTGCGATCGGCAGTGTCGCCAGCGCCGCGGCGGCGGCGGGCGTGAGTTTTGTCATCGTGCGCGGCGACCGCGACGGCCAGATCCTCGGCGAGGCGGTGTCGGCGCATCTGCGCTCGCTGCAGGCCGAGCACCTCACCGACGTGCTGTCGAGCGACCAGCACACGGTCAAGCCCTGGTTCAACGGCCGCATCGATCTGGCGCCGCCGGTGATCGATTTGACCGCGCAGGGCTTCACGCTGATCGGCGGGCGGCTCGATTTTATCGACGGCAAGCCGGTGGCCGCGATCGTCTACCGCCGCCGCGTGCATGTGATCAATCTGTTCGTGATGCAGGGCATGGGCGCGGCGCTCACCGCGCCCAAGCTCGAGGTCATTCAAGGATTCAATATCCTGCGCTGGACCGACCAGGGCCTCAACCTGCTGGCCGTGAGCGATCTCGCGCAGGACGAGCTGGAAGAATTTCAAACCAAGTTCGAAGCGGCCGCGAAGGCGGCGAGGGCGAGTTAATCACCCGTCATGCCCGCGCTTGTCGCGGGCATCCACGCCTCAACGTCCATGCAAACAACGAAGGCGTGGATGGCCGGGACTTAAGGCGCGAAGACGGCGCTTCGCGCCTTTTGCCCGGCCATGACGGTGTGAAAACTCAGCTCACCTTCTTCATCCGCCCCCAGCCCTTGATCGCCGACCAGATGCCGCGTTCGAGCCGGAAGCGGTCGATCGGCGCCGACGAGTTGATGGCGCGGATGCGGTAGAGGCCGACGCCGGTCCACTGGAAGCCGCACTTCTCCAGCACCCGGCGCGAGGCCGGGTTGGTGACGCGGGCGCCGGCTTGCAGCGCCTCGTGCGCGAGATCGGTGAAGGCGTAGTCGATCGCCGCGTGCAGCGCCTCGGTGGCATAGCCGTTGCCCCAATAGTCCACGCCCAGCCAGTAGCCGAGCTCGGGGGTGGCCTCCCGCGCAGTCACGCCGCAGGCGCCGATCACCGTCTTGTCGCGCAGCGTGATCAGGAACACCGCCTCGCCGCCGGCTTTGTTGGCGCCGGTAATGAAACCCTCGGCATCCGACATCTTATACGGATGCGGAATGCGCGCCGTGTTCTCGGCGATGCGGCGGTCGTTGGCGAGCGCCACCATCGTTTTAGCGTCCTCGAGGCGCGGCGCGCGCAAAGCAAGCCGCTTGGTCTCGAGGACGGGAATACTGCCCTCGCGGAATTGCTCTCTTGGTATCGCTTCACAGAGTGTCATGGCACGGGCTCCTGGTTAAAAGCAGAGAGGGGAAGCCGGTCACCCGTCTCCCCCTCTCGAAGCCCCAGGAGGCCCCGCCGGTTCGACTGAATGACCGGCGGACCTCGATTTTGGTCTACCGTCTTACTCCGCCGCAGCCTCCGTCATCGGAACGACCGACACGAATTTGCGGCCTTTGGTCTTGGTAGCGAACTGAACCTTTCCATCGATAAGCGCGAACAGCGTGTGATCCTTGGCTAGGCCGACATTGCGGCCGGGATGCCATTTGGTGCCGCGCTGGCGCGCGATGATATTGCCGGCAAGCACGCTCTGGCCGCCCGACGACTTCAAGCCGAGCCGCCGGCCCGCCGAGTCGCGGCCGTTTCGCGAAGATCCGCCTGCTTTCTTATGCGCCATGCTGGTCTCTCGAATTCGCTGTCTACGTACACCGATTCCGTGAAGGAATCATCTCACTTTTTCTTGCCTTTTGTCGGCCGGCTTTTTCGCGGCCGGCTTCTTGGCCCTTGTTTTGGTCTTGGCGGCCGGTTTGGCCTCCGCCGAAGCCGCCGCGCCCGCCTCGGCTTCCGCCTTCGGTTTGGGCTCGCGCTTGGGCCGCGGCTTGACCTCTTTCGAGGGCTTGGCCCCGCCGGTCAGGATCTCGGTGATGCGGATCAGCGAGAACTCGTGCCGGTAGCCGCGCTTGCGGCGCGAATTCTTGCGCCGGCGCTTCTTGAAGGCGATCACCTTGTCGCCGCGGTCGTGCTGAAGCACTTCGCCGGCGACGCTGGCGCCCGCAATGGTCGGCGCGCCGAGCTGCGGCGTGTCGCCGCCGAGCACCAGCACCTCGCCGAACTCGACGATCTCGCCCGGCTCGCTCTTGACCCGGTCGATCCGGATCACGTCCTCCGGGACAACGCGGTACTGTTTGCCGCCGGCTTTGATGACTGCGAACATCTTTCTGTCCTCGTGTTCGTTTCCGATCTCGGACGTTGCCGGACCGGCTTCTTTCAGTCGGGTTTTGCTGTGTTTTTAAGGGCTTAGAGGCCCCGGCAAAAACACGCGGGCCGTAAAGGCCCGCGATTGCCATTCATATGCGGTGAATGGGCCGGTCTGTCAAGAAAGCCGCCCATTGGGCAGATAGCGTTAATGGCACGCCAATCAAGGACGCGCCGCGTAACTCAGCCCTCGGTCTTGGCCGGAGCCGCCGCCGGCGCCGCCGCGGCCGACCAAGCCGCCTCGGTTTCCGATTGCGCCAACCGGTAGCCGACGCCGAGTTCCGTCACCAGGATCTTGGGTGAATCCGGATGCGGCTCGATCTTCTGCCGCAGCTTGCGGATGAAGATGCGCAAGTAGTGCGTGTCGTGCACATGGGTCGAGCCCCAGACTTCCTTCAAGAGGTGTTGATGGGTGACCACGTTGCCGGCGTGCTGCGCCAGCACCTGCAGCAGGCGATATTCCTTCGGTGTCAATGTGAGCCGGCTGCCGTTGAGCAGCACGGCGCGGGCGGCAAGATCGATGGTCAGCGGGCCGATCTTGACGGTCGGCTCGCCGCTCGCCGCGCGCATTTGGCGGCGCAGCGCCACGCGCACGCGCGCCAAGAGCTCGGCCATGCCGAACGGCTTGACCACGTAATCGTCGGCGCCGGCTTCGAGCAGGCGCACTTTCTCCGCCTCGCTCGAGCGCACCGACAGCACGATGATCGGCACGCTCGACCAGGAGCGGATGCGCTCGACCACTTCGGAGCCGTCCATGTCGGGCAGACCGAGGTCGATGATGGCGAGGTCGATCGGCCGCAGCGTCGCGGTGCGGATCGCCTCGGCGCCGGTGCCGGCCTCGTGCACAACGAAGCCGTTGAGTTCGAAGCCTGTGCGCAGGAAGCGGCGGATTTGGATTTCGTCATCGACAACAAGGACGATGGGGGAGGATTCAGTCATCGGCGTCTGTTTCCAGTTGCGGGACGGCGGTTTGCGTGACCGGGAGTTCGATCGCCACCGTCGAGCCATGGCCGGGACCGGCGCTGGCGGCGTTTATCTTGCCGCCATTGGCGGCAATGAAGGCATTGGCGATCCACAGGCCGAGGCCGGAACCGCTGGTGGTCGCGACATGGCGTTGGCCGCGCGCGAAACGGTCCCAGATCTGCGACTGTTCGTCCGGCGTGATGCCGGCGCCTTCGTCGCTGATGCTGACGACGAGGCTGCCGCCATGCACGCGGGCGGCGACGGTGATGCTTGACGCGGGCGCGGAATATTTCACCGCGTTGTCGAACACCTGCACCAGCGCCTGCTGCACCAGGACGGAATCGACGCGCACCAGCGGCAAATCGGCCGGCAGGTCGAGCACAAGGCGGCGGTCGGTCAGGCGGTGGCGGCAGCGCTCGACCGCCGAATTGATGATGTCTTCCGGGTCGGCCCATTCAACGCGCGGCTTGAGGCCGTCGCTGCTGATGCGCGAGGCGTCGAGCAGGTTCTGGATGTCGTTGTTGAGCCGCTCGGCCTCGTTGCGCACGTCGTGGGCGAGCGCCTTGAGCTTCTTTTCGTTGGCGAGCGCCGGCGCCGCGCTCAACACCGTTGCGGCACCGAGGATCGAGGCGAGCGGCGTGCGCAGCTCGTGGCTGACCGATCCGATGAGCGCTTCGCGCAGCAGGTCGGTCTGCGAGCGCATGCGCGCCTCGCTGATGGCGTGGGCGACGCCGAGCCGCTCGAGCGTGGCGGTGGCGTCCGCCAGCACCGCGTCCACGCGGTTGCGCAGCGTGTCGGAGCGTTCCTGCGTTTCGCGTCCGAAGTTGATCGCGATCACGCCGAATTCGAGATTGTTGGGAGAGACGGCGCGCACCAGCCAGACCTCGCCGCTGTCGGCGGTCACCGTCACGCCGCTGGCGGGATCGCGGCGGCCGGAAGCGGCTTCGACCACCTCGGCGAGAACCTGCGGCGGGACCGTGAGCCCGGCGTGCCGCCCGCTGCTGGTGGAGGCCTCGCGGGCGCCGGCGAACAGCACGACCTTGCGCTGCATGACGTTGGCAAGATGGTCCTCGATCGCGGCATGGATGTCGGAGACGTCGAAGGCCACCGCCAGGCGGCGCGAGAAGGCGTAAAGATCGCGCATGTCGATCTCGCGCTGGCGCGTCAGCTCCAATTGGCGCTTCAGGCGGGTGGCGAGCTGGCTGACGAAAACGGCGACGAAGATGAACAGGATGAGATTGATGACTTCGTGCGGGTCGCCGATGCGCAGGCTGTAGAGCGGCGGATAGAAGAAGAAGGCCGAGGCGACCGCGCCGGAGACCGCGGCCACCATCGCCGCCACGATGCCCCAGCGGGTGGCCGCGATCAGCACCGGAACGAGATAGATGACCGAACCGTGGCTAAGCCCGGTCGTGGCGACGATCGCGTAAAGAATTGCTGTCGCCACGCCGACCAGACAGAGGGTCAGGGCAATACCGCGCAATTCCTTGCGGATGCGGTCCAAATGCGGGAGCTCGGGCATCGTCATGCCGGTCAGCGGCCGGGTTTCTCGCCGGGGCCAGACACTATAATAATACACTCGGCGCGCCCTTGTCTGTCACGGCCCGCTTGGTTAGATAACCCCGTCCAATTGGGGCTTTTTCAGGCCCTTTTCGGGCTCCGGAGAGGTGGCAGAGCGGTTGAATGCACCGCACTCGAAATGCGGCATACGGGTAACCGTATCGGGGGTTCGAATCCCTCCCTCTCCGCCAAAACAGCCCTATGCGCCAGCGGCGCATAGGGCTGTTTTGCGTTGAGAGGCGGCGGCGGGACTAAGTTTGAACGCGATCTTTCGTGCGATGGGCCTGCGTCTCTTGCTCCCACCGCAAGACCGTCTGTCGAAGGGCATCGAATTTCCCTTCGATCGCGCCGTCGAATAGCGGATCGGTCCGGTCGTTCAGCCGACCGTCGATTTCCGCCCAATCGTCCGGGTGCAAAACCTTAACAGCAGCCGGGAATAACAGCTGCTCTTCCTTATTCATGTGTTGGCGTTGATATTCGATGAATTCACGCACGAGATCGTGGAAGCTTTGCCGCGGGTATTCCCGCCCCGCCAAAATGTCTTCAACCGCCTGGGCAAACCGGTGCAGGCGTTTGGTTTCCGCTTGATGTTCGGCTTCCGTATCGCCGATGCGCGTGGCCACGGCGGGATCGCGCAACTTCAGCTTCGCGAAAACGAGGTCCTCTTTCGGATGATGATAGCTCTCGGGATAGTCCTTAAAATAATCGATGACGGCCCGCAAAATTTCATAGTCGGGTGGCTCGCTATGATCGAAGACGTCCAGCTCCTGCTCCAGAACAAGCAGCAGCTTTTCGATGTTGCGGTGCTCGTCGAGCAGAA
This sequence comes from uncultured Alphaproteobacteria bacterium, assembly GCA_963742375.1. Taxonomy (GTDB): domain Bacteria; phylum Pseudomonadota; class Alphaproteobacteria; order Rhizobiales; family Xanthobacteraceae; genus Pseudolabrys. The sequence goes on along the minus strand of CAVULP010000005.1, from coordinate 77,381 downwards.
TCTGGATAATTTTTGACATCGATCTCAACCGCGGGCCGTCTGTCAAGCTATTGATCGGACAGCGATAATCTCAATCGTGCAGCGTGCTCATGCCGTCCGACGCGGCAAACTTAAGCGCAATTCGACGCTTGGCTTTGCGTTATGTCAAAGCATGCTCGCGCCAATCGTTCGATATGTCTTTGACGAATTTTTTCATCATGGTCGCGAGCCAAGTCGATGGTCGACGCCAATCCAAGTTCCGGTTTCAAAATTCTGGCGCGTGAAGACTTTTCCGATGTGACCTATTCCCTGGTCGTCCATCACCCGTTGATGGCGAAAGCGGCGCGGCCGGGCCAATTCGTCATCGTGATGACGCATGAGTCCGGCGAACGGGTCCCGCTCACCATCGCCGACTTCGACCGCAAAGAGGGCACCATCACGCTGGTCGTGCAGGCGGTCGGCAAGTCGACCAAGGAGATGCAGCAGATCTGCCAAGTGGGCACGTCGCTCTACGGGCTGGTCGGGCCGATGGGCGTGCCAAGCCCGGTCGCCGGCAAGAAGAAGGTGGTCTGCGTCGGCGGCGGTCTGGGCGTTGCTCCGATCTATCCGCAGGCGCGCGGGTTCAAGGAGAACGGCGCCTACGTGATCGGCATTCTCGGCTTTCGCAACAAGGACTTGGTGTTCTGGGAGCAAAAGTTTCGGGATTGCTGCGACGAGCTGATCCTGTGCACCGACGATGGATCGGCCGGAATGAAAGGCTTTGTCAGCGACGGCATCAAAGTCGCCATCGCGGGACATAAGAATATCGACGAGGTGGTGGCGATCGGGCCGCCCATCATGATGAAGGCTTGCGCCGAGACGACGCGTCCGCATGCGATCAAGACGATCGTCAGCCTCAACCCGATCATGGTCGACGGTACGGGAATGTGCGGCGGCTGCCGGGTCAAGATCGGCAATGAGATAAAGTTTGCCTGCGTCGATGGCCCCGATTTCGACGGGCACAAGGTCGACTTCAACGATCTGATGATGCGCCTTAAGCGCTACGCCGAAGAAGAAAAGGCCGCCCTCAATCGGTGGTCGGAAAGCTGCCGGATGATGCAGCAGACCCCGCCGGTATTGAAGGCCGGCGTCGCGGCCGATGCCGCGGTTTCGCTGCCCGATCCCTATGAGGAAGTGTTGGGGGGATAGCGCAAGTCCAAGTCAGGGTTTCGACATCGGTTGCTCAGCGATTGAGATGATTTGCCAGTTGCACGGGATTTACTGAAATGGCCAAGAAGAAAAAAACCATCCGAAGCATTCCGCAGGAGCGGACGCCTGTGCGCGAACTGGATCCGCAGGTGCGGGTGAAGAATTTCGAGGAGGTCAATTGCGGCTATTCGCTGGACGAGGCGCTCAACGAGGCGGAGCGGTGCCTGTTGTGCCCGGAGCCGGGCTGCATCGCCGGTTGCCCGGTCAATATCAATATCCCGAAATTCATCGAGGCGCTCACCGCCAAGGATTTGCGCGGCGCCTATGACGTCATTACCGCCAGCAATCTCCTGGCCTCGGTATGCGGCCGCGTCTGCCCGCAGGAGACGCAATGCGAGGGCGTGTGCATCGTCGGCGAGACGCTCGAACCGGTGGCGATCGGCCGCCTCGAACGCTTTGTCGGCGATAACGCCATCAAGGAGAAGTGGAGCAACGTTCCTTATATCGAGCCGACCGGCTTCAAGGTCGGGATCGTCGGGTCTGGCCCGGCCGGCATGGCCTGCGCGGCGGATTTGGCCAAAGCCGGATGCGAGGTGATTGTATACGAGGCCTTCCACCAGGCCGGCGGCGTTCTCAAATACGGCATCCCCGATTTCCGTCTGCCCAATACGGTGGTCGATGCCGAAATCGAGAATCTGCGCAAGCTCGGCGTCAAGTTCGAATGCAATACGCTGGTCGGCCGCCTGTTCACCATCGAGCAGATGCGCGACGAGCTGGGCTTCGATGCCGTCTTCATCGGCACCGGCGCCGGCTATCCCTCGATGCTCGGCATTCCCGGCGATTCACTCAACGGCGTGCTGTCCGCCAACGAGTTGCTGACCCGCTGCAACCTGATGCGGGCGAAGGAATTCCCCAACTTCGACACGCCGATCCCGCTCGGCAAGCATGTCGTTGTCATCGGCGCCGGCAACACGGCCATGGACGCGCTGCGCGTCAGCAAGCGTCTGGGCGCCGAGAACGTGTACTGCGTCTATCGCCGGTCGCGGGCGGAATGCCCGGCGCGCGTGGAAGAAGTGCACCACGCCGAGCAAGAGGGGATCGAATTCCACTGGCTGACCGCGCCGGTCGAGGTGCTCGACGACGGCAAGGGCAATGTGCGCGGCATGCGCTGCATCAAGATGGAGCTCGGCGAGCCCGACGATTCCGGCCGCCGCCGTCCGATCCCGGTGAAAGGCAGCGAGTTCGAATTCATCTGCGATCAGATCGTGTTCGCAATCGGCACCAACGCCAATCCGATCATCGGCCAGACCTCGAAACTTCGTCTCAACAAGCGCGGTTATATCGCGACCGACGACACGCTCGCGACCTCGATGGCGGGCGTCTTTGCCGGCGGCGACATCGTCACCGGCGCCGCCACCGTGATCGAAGCGATGGGCGCCGGCCGCAAGGCCGCGCGCGGCATCAAGAACTATTTGCGTATCCGCGATTCCGGCGTCGGCGAAGCCAACGAAGCCGGAACCTTCTTCGGAATCGACCTGCGCGAGCGCAATTTCGCGCGCATTCGCGCCGCCTAAGGGAACAAGATGAACGACACTGTCGCCGAACTCGAAGTCAAGTCCCGCCCGCGCGCGGCCCGGAGCGCTGCGGAAGCCACCAAGGGCAAGCCGGCCGCCACCTTGAACGAACATATCGTCGAGATCATCAGCGATTCCGGCGAAGGTGCGCAGCGCTGCGGGCAGACGTTCGGAGCGATCGCCTCGCAGATGGGCAATGGCGTCTGGACCGTGGAGATCATCCCGGCCGAGATTCGCCCGCCCGCGCGCAGCGTCGCCGGCGGCAGCGGCAATCGCATTCGTCTGGGCTCCACCCGCGTCACCAATGGCGGCAATGAAACCGACCTGGTCATCGCCTTCAACGAGCAAGTGCTGCTCGGCCGCGTGCGCACCGGCGAGCTCAAGCCGGATTGCACCATCCTGCTGGAAAGCATGTGGCGTGAGAGCAAGGATCCGAAGGTCGTCGCGAGCTACATCGAGACCCACGACCAGCTCGTGAAGGCGGGCTACAAGGTCATCGAAACTCCGATGGAGCGCGAGTGCAAGACCATCGTCGCCGACGCCAAGCGCGGCAAGAATATGTTCGCGCTCGGCATGCTCTGCAGCATCTATAGCTTCGACCTTCAGGTCGCGCGCGAACAGATCGCTCTCACCTTCGGCAAAAAAGGCGCCAGCGTCATTGCGCCGAACGTGAAGCTGCTGGAGGCGGGCTTCGAGTGGGCCGAGAACAACCTCGACTTCAAGTATCGCATCCCGGCCGAGCGCAGTACCGAGCCGCAAATCGTGGTCAACGGCAACACCGCGCTGGCGCTCGGCGTGCTGGCGTCCGGCATGGAAATCTGCGCCATGTACCCGATCACGCCGGCCACGTCGGTGTCGCATTATCTGAGCAGCGTGTTCGAGAAAGTCGGCGGCATCGTCCATCAGGCCGAGGACGAGATCGCGGCCTGCACCTTCGCGATCGGGGCCTCCTATGCCGGCAAATGCGCCGTCACCGTCACTTCGGGTCCCGGCTATTCGCTCAAACAGGAAGGCATCGGGCTTGCGGTGATGGGCGAAATTCCGCTCGTCGTCATCAACGTCCAGCGCGGCGGCCCTTCGACCGGACAGCCGACGAAAGTCGAGCAGGGCGATATGTTGACCGCGATCTTCGGCAGCCACGGCGACGCGCCCAAGGTGGTGATCGCGCCGCCGACCATCGAGGACTGCTTCTATTCGGTCATCACCGCGCGCAAGATCGCCGAAACCTTCAACATGGTGGTCGTCGTCCTCACCGACACCAGCCTGGCTTCCTCGCAGCAGGCATTCCCGCGGCCGCAATTCAGCGAAGCGTGGCTCGCCCCGCCGATCGATCAAAGCGAAGTGCCGCCGGGAGCCAAACCTTACGACTGGAATCCGACCACCGGCTTGGCGCGCCGCTTCATCCCGGGGCAGCCCGGCGGTGAGCACACCTTGACCGGGCTGGCGCATGACCGGCTGAGCCACGTCGCCTACGACTCGGAGAGCAACGAAGCGGGCCTGCGCGCGCGCAGCCTCAAGCTCGCCGCGCTGCAGCGCACGCTCAAGACGCCGCCGGTGTTCGGCGATGCGAAGGGCGATCTTCTGGTCATCGGCTGGGGCAGCACCAAGGGCGCGATCGAGGAAGCGGTGACGAACCTGCGCGCCGACGGCCGCAAGGTCTCCTCGCTGCATCTCACCTTCCTGCAGCCGATGGCGCCGGGCATCAAGGAGATCATGCAGAAGTTCAAGAAGGTCATCACGATCGAGGGCAACTGGAGCGACGACCCGAACGAGGAGATCATCGACGAGAGCAACCGCCGCTACGCGGCGCTCGCCATGCTGCTGCGCTCGCGTTACCTCATCGACGTCGATTGCTGGACCGAGGTGCGCGGCCAGGCGATCAAGCCGAATACGATCGAGCGCGTCATCCTCGAAAAACTCAAGCAGCGGTAACAGGCGCGACCATGACAATTCATCCCACCGAATGCCTCTTGCGGATGTACGATCAACATCACGAGCTCGAGGACTATCAGAGCGGCGTGCCGCGCTGGTGCACCGGCTGCGGCGACAACGCCATTCTGGCGGCGGTGCAGCGGTTGTGTCGCGACGAGGATTTGCGGCCCGAGAAGACCATGTTTGTTTCCGGCATCGGCTGCTCGAGCCGCTTTCCGCATTACATGAAGACTTACGGGTTCCACGGCATCCACGGCCGCGCGCTGCCGGTCGCCGAAGGCATCAAGATGGCGCGGCCGGATTTGAACGTGTTCGTCAACACCGGCGACGGCGACTGCTGCAGCATCGGCGCGGCGCACTGGATTCACGCCATCCGCTACAACATGAACATGACGGTGATGCTGCACGACAACCAGATCTATGGGTTGACCAAGATGCAGGCCTCGCCGACCTCGCCACGCGGGCTCAAAAGCAACACGACGCCGCGCGGCGCCTACCTCGAAGGGCTCAATCCGCTGACGGTCACGCTCGGCATCCAGAACGCGTCCTTCGTCGCGCAGGCGGTCGATTGGATTCCCGAAGTGCTCTACGACATCATTTCGGCGGCGTACCACCATAAGGGCTTGTCGTTCGTGCGCATCTTGCAGCGCTGCCCGGAATGGTTGCCGAAAATGCTCGATCCGTGGGTGCACGATCCCCTCAAGGTCAAGCTGCTGACGCACGAAAAAGGTCTCAAGCTCAGCCCGGGTATTTCCAAGGTCTACAAGACCCAGGAGCAGCACGACCCATCCGACATCAATCGCGCGCGCGAGATCGCCTCGGTGCAGGATCCCATCCCGGTCGGCATCTTCTATCACAATCCGGATGTGCCCTGTTACGAGGAACTGCGCGACGCCGGGCAGCAGAGATCGGCGAAATTCGTCAAGGCCGGTCTCGAAGCGGAATTCGACAAATTCACGGTTTGGCCGCAGGGAGCAGACGCCAATGCACGGCCAAACGCTTGAACGACCGCTAGGTTCGAACGAAAACGATCAAGGCGATTTCGGCATGTTGGAAAGTCAGGCGCATATCGCGTTTCATCTCACGGGACGAATGCCCCGGGGCGAGTTCGATGCGCACGCCCAAGGCGCGCTCTATCCCGCGATCTTCGCCGGATATCGCGATCTCACGGCGCTTCGCTACGATTTCCCGCTGGTGCTGGCCGGCGCGAGCGGCGACGGACAATCGGTGCAGTCGCTTTCCGCACTGGTCGACGCCGCGCTCAAGACCGTCGCGGCCGACGGCGACGCAGAACGGCTGCAGCGGCACGCCGTCCGCATCGAGCGGGAAATCCGCAAGTTGGCCGCGGACGGCGCGACTGGATCGCTGTCGGAGCTTTGGGAGGTTGTCGCCCGCCGTATGGATAGTGACGCATCGTTGCGTGACAGCCTGAAGCGCCTGCGCGCCGCGCTGAAGACCGACGGCGACGTCATCGACTGCGACAAGGCAATGCCGTTCCGTATGTTGCAGCATGCCTGGCGCAGCTTGCAGGACCAGAAGACCAAAAAATTCTGGACTGGAATCAACAAGCTGATCATGAAGCTGTCCGACATCCTGAGTTCGGATTTTGTCCGCTCGAAGGAAGGGCTGAGCGCGCAACGGCTGCGCGCCTCTGTCGGCGGGATCGATCGGGACGTGTTCGATTTTGACGCGATGTCCCGTCTGCTGACTGAAGCGCGGGCCAACGAGCCCTTGCCGGAAAGCCGCCGCGAGCGCGTGCGCGGGCTGCTGTCGGTGCTCAGGTCGCAACGCTTCTTTTCGCCGACGGGTGAAGGCGACAAATGGATCGGCGCGGGCGAGCCCTATTCCTTCGTGTTCGAAAACGTCACCGATGCGGTCGCGGCCTATCGCGAGCGGCTGCCGAAGATGATCGAATTGGCCAAGGCAATCGAAATGGCCAAGCTCGAAGCCGCCGGCGAATACAGCGAAGCGCGTCATGACGCCTTCTTCGCCGAATTCGGCGCCAATGGCCTCGATCCGGGCGATATCGCCGAATTTCCGCACTATCTGATCTGCCTGCGGGCCGAGAATTTGCGGGCGGCGGAGAGCGACTTGATTCTGCAGGCTTTCGCGGCTGGCTTGCCGGTCAAAGTGGCGGTGCAGACCGACGATCTGCTCGAGCAGTCACCGATCACGGACGAACTGCTGTTTTCGGGGCTGCGCGGCCGGCAGCTCGCCAGCACGGCGATGAACTCGGCCACCTGTTATGTGTTGCAATCGGCCAGCTCGAATCTGGTGCAACTGCGCGAGCAAGTGGTGCGCGGGCTGGCCTATGCCGGGCCGGCATTGTTCAACATCTACTCCGGAGCGAACGGGACGAACATTCCGCCCTATCTGGCGGCCGCTGCCGCCGCGGAATCGCGGGCATTCCCGGCTTTCACCTACGACCCGTCGGCGGGAGCGACCTGGGCATTGCGGTTTTCGCTCGCCGGCAATTCGCAACTCGACCTCGATTGTCCGGTGCAGCGCCTCGACTACGAAGACGAAGGCCAGCAGCTGGTATCGGAAGAGGTTGCTTTCACCTTCGTCGATTTCATGGCCTGCGACCCCCGCTGCGCCAAGCACTTCGCCGAGGTTCCGCGGGCGAAGTGGGACGACACGATGCGGCCGGTTGGCGAATTTCTGGCGCGCGGGTCGGAGGATCTGTCGCAGGTGCCGTGCCTGATGATGGTCGACGGCGACAATCGTCTGCAAAAAGCGATCGTCGACGGCAAGCTGGTGCGCGACGCGCGCGCCTGTATCGCGGCGTGGCACAGCCTGCAGGAGCTCGCCGGCATTCATAACTCGCACGCGACCGCGCTGGTCGAACGGGAGCGGCAGGACTGGGCCGCGCAAGCCCAGGTGGCGGCCGCGCAGGCGCAGCCCGCGGCCACAGCCGCGCAACCCGCCGCGGCGCCGGCCGCAGTGCCGGCCGCACCGGCGCCCGCCGCCGAAGCCGCGCCCGAAAAGCCGTCGGACGATCCCTATATCGAGACGGCCCGCTGCACGACCTGCAACGAATGCACGCAGATCAACGACAAGATGTTCGGCTACGATGCCAACAAGCAGGCGTCGATCGTCAACCCGGATGCCGGAACCTACCTGCAACTGGTGGAGGCGGCGGAGAGTTGCCAGGTCTCGATCATTCACCCGGGCAAGCCGCGCAATCCGAACGAGCCCGGCCTCGAAGACCTCATCAAGCGCGCGGAGCCGTTTCTGTAATTTGCCAGCGCGCAGCTAGACAATAAACGAAGCGGCCGGCGCCCCATCGACGCCGGCCGCTTGTTTTTCCGCAAGAGCAAAGGCAGCCAAGTCTATTTCATGAGCGCCTTTTCGTAGGGATAGATCACTTCGCCGCTCTTGTATTTCGGCGGATAGATGATCACCTCGGTCTTGGTCGGATCGCGGAAGTCGTCGACGCTGTTGCCCTTGATGTTCTGGAACTGGGCAGCCAGCGTGCGCTCCTCCGCCCACTCACCCTGCTTGCCGAATTTCACGTCGCCGACCACGGTGTGGAAGGTCGTCTTGTGGATGTAGTCGGCCAGCTTGTCGTCGTTGATGCTCTTGGCGCCTTTGATGGCGTCGCCGAGTACCTGCATATAGGCATAGGCCCACACCGTCATGTAGTAACCGAGCGGGTCGGTGCCGGCGGCTTTGGCGCGCTCCTGATATTTCTTGAGCAGTTCCATCGAGCCGGGGAACTCCATTGACTTGACCGGCAGCCAGGTTTCGAAATTGACCACGCCATTGAGCAGCGGGCCGAGCTGGGTCTTGAACACGGTCGATTGCAGGCCGACCATCGCGCCGCCCCACATCTTCGGCTTGAAGCCGACCTCGTGCATGGCCTTGACCATGCCGACGGTGTCGAGCGGATAAGAGCAGATCACGAACAGGTCGGGATTGAGCGCCTGCACGGCCCGCACGATCGGCGAGAAGTCGGTCGTGTGCGGCGGATAAGGCTTGTTGTAGACGACCTTGAAGCCGGAGGCCTTGGCGTTTTCCGCGGCGCCCTCGCAGGCGTTGCGTCCGAACTCGGCGTCCGCCATCGCGATCGCGATGGTCTGCGGTTTCGGCTTCTGCACTTCGGCCACCTTGAAGAAGCCGCGCGTGAAAGCCGGCTTCGGCGTCGGGCCGTTGGGGATCATCGAGAAATATTTCGGATAGTTGAAGGTCTCGTTGACGCCGGTACCGAACAGGCTAAAGAACATTTTCTTCCGCTCGATCGCGACCGGCATTGCCGCGGCGATCTGGGTTGAGGCGTAGCCGCTGACGATCAGGTCGACTTTGTCGATATCGAGCAACTTGGAGTAGATGCCCGGGACCTGCGACGGATTGCTTTGATCGTCGTAGAAAACGAGCTTGACCGGCCGGCCGAGCAGGCCGCCCGTGGAATTGATGTCGTCTTCCCAGACCTGCATGGCGACCAGCGACATTTTGCCGTTGGCGGCGAGCGGGCCGGTGAGCGACATGCCAAAGCCGATCTTGATCGGGTCGGCAGCTTGCGCCGGGACCGCGCTGAACAGCAGCGCAGCGGCGACCGCCAAACTCGCCAGACGGCCTAAATTGAGCCATTGCGATTTCGTGGACATTTCCATCCCTTTCGATTGCGTGTCGGGATGCCGCGTGAACGGGCCGCGAATTTTCAATGGGCGGTATCCCTTGGGAGCGATGCTAGTCGGCCTGTGACCGCGCCGACTTGCCATAAATCAAGTCCCACTCCGGCGAATACCGGCAATCTCCATATCCTTGTCGTCGATGCGAATTGCCGCCGCGACCGTGGCGGCTGAGGCTCGTATGGATATTCCCTTCGATCTGCTGATCAACGCCATCGTCGCCGGATTGCTGCTCGGCGGATTTTACGCCGCGGTCACCGCCGGCGTGTCGATCTCGTTCGGCATGCTCGATATCGTCAACATCGCGCATCCGGCCTTCATTATTCTCGGCTCCTATATCGCTTATTTCGTCAACATCAAGCTGGGCGTCGATCCGATCGTGGCGAGCATCGTCGCGTTGCCGTTATTCTATGCGCTCGGCGCGCTGGTCTATCAGGTCTATTACCTGGCGTTCGAAAAGCACGGTCAGGAATCCCTGCGCGGGCTCGCATTCTTCTTCGGCCTGCTGTTCATCACCGAAGTGTCGTTGATCCTGGTGTTCGGCGTCGACTATCGCTACGTCGCGGCGGCCTATATCGGGCCCAGCTTCCATATCGGCCTCATCGACCTGCCGCTGCGCATGCTGGTGCCATGCCTGGTGTCGGTGTCGATGTTTCTGGGGCTGCAGATCTACTTGTCGCGCACCTTCATCGGCCGCGCGATCATGGCGGTGTCGCAGGACCAACTGGCGCTGCAATTGATGGGAGCCGATCCGGTCGCCATCAAGCGCATCGCCTTCGGCATCTCGATCGCCACGGCCAGCATCGCAGGCGCGCTGCTCATCGTCATCCAGCCGGTCGAACCCTCGGTCGGACGCGAATATATCGGCCGCGTGTTCGCGATCTGCGTGCTGGGAGGCCTCGGCAGCATGCCCGGTACGCTGATCGCCGCCTTTTTGATCGGCGTGGCCGAGAGCTTGACGTCCACCTTCTATGGCCCGTCCTGGGCGCCGGCCGTGTCGTTCGGTTTTCTCTTGCTCACCCTCGCCTTCCGCCCGTCGGGCCTTATGGGACGTTGACGCGTGAACACGACGAAATTCTTAAGCGTAGCGACCGTCATTGCCGCCGTGACTCTTGCCGGCGCGCACTGGTACCAAGTCTCTTACCTGTTTTTCGCGGGTTACGTGCTGTTGCAATACGTCGTGCTGGCGACTGCCTGGAACATCCTCGGCGGCTATTGCGGCTACGTGAATTTCGGCTCGGCGGCGTTCTTCGCGCTCGGCGCCTACGCGACCGTGGTCATGCACAAATTCTATCCGCTGCCGATTCCGTTGCTGATTGCGCTCGGCGGCGTCGTGTCCGGCATCGTCGGCCTCGGCACCGGCTATTTGACGCTGCGGCTGCGCGGCGCGTTTTTCGCCATCGCCACGCTGGCGCTGGCGGTCGTGCTGCAGACCCTGATCGTCAATTGGGATTACGTCGGCGGCGGGCGCGGCGCCTATATCGTCCGGCCGGAAAACATCCAGATCGCCGGCTTGGCGATCCCCTACATCGAATACTTGTTCGCCATGATGCTGGCGCTGTCGGTGATCGCTCTGACCAGCGCGCGGACGATCGAACGCTCGCGGCTCGGTTTCGGCTTCGCCGCCATCCGGGATGACGAGGTGGCAGCCGAGGCGTCCGGCGTCGAAACGCTGCGGCTGAAGCTGATCGCCACCACCGTTTCCGGCGCCCTCATGGGCATGGCCGGCGCGCCGTTCCCCTATTACATCGGTTATATCCAGCCGGCGTCGGCCTTCGGGCTGGAATACGCCGTGAATTCCATTGCCATGCCGATGATCGGCGGCACGACCAGTTGGAGCGGGCCGCTGGTCGGCGCAATTCTGCTCGGCTCGGTCCAGCAATATGCCACGGTGACAATCTCCTCGGCGGTCAACCTGCTGATCGTCGGCCTGATGCTGGTGGCGTTCGTCATTATCGCGCCGCGCGGCCTGATCGGCCTGGTGCAGGAGCGTTTGCGCGCGCGGAGGCGGCCATGACCGCGCTGCTGCGTGCCGAAAACATCAGTAAGCGCTTCGACGGTTTCGTCGCGCTCGACGGAATCGATCTCGATGTCGCGCCGGGCGAGCGGCTCGGGCTCATCGGCCCCAACGGCTCCGGCAAGAGCACGTTGGTCAATTGCATCTGCGGCACGCTGCACTACGAGACGGGGACGGTGAATTTTGACGGCAGGCCGGTCGATGGACTTGCCGCGCACCAGCGCACCCACCTCGGGATCGCGCGCAGCTTCCAGCTGCCGCGGCCGTACCACAGCATGACGCTTGCCGATAATCTGCGCATTCCGCTGCTCTACACGGCCCAGAGGCGCGTGCAATCGCTGCGCACCGCCGCCGACCTCGACGCGCGTTGCGCGGAGCTTTTGCAAATGGTCGGGCTGGAGAAAAAAGCGCTGCATTTGCCGCGCGACCTCACCCAGGTCGAAATGCGCAAGCTGGAGCTCGCCCGCGCCATGGCGGCGGAGCCGAAGTTGCTGATTGCCGATGAATCGATGGCCGGTCTGTCGCATTTTGAGATCGAGGACATCCTGGTCTTGCTCATGCGCTTGAACGAGCGCGGCATGAGCATCATCCTCATCGAGCACGTCATGAGCGCGGTGATGAGCTTTTCGCAGCGGCTGGCGGTGCTGGTGTCGGGCAAGAAAATCGCCGACGGCAAGCCCGAAGATGTCGTGCACGATCCGGACGTGGTGAGGGCATATCTTGGCAGCTAGCATCACCATCGAGAACGTGCACGCCGGCTACGGCTTGGTGCGGGCGATCGAGGATGTCTCGATGACCGTGAACGCCGGCGAGACGGTCGCCTTGCTCGGCACCAATGGCAACGGCAAAAGCACGCTGATGAAATGCATCATGGGCATCGTGCGTCCGGCCTCCGGCCGGATCGTCGTCGAAATAGACGGCGAAAAGCACGATTTGGTCGGCCGCACCACCCGGCAGATTGTCGATCTCGGCATCGCTTTGGTGCCGGAAGGGCGGCGGCTGTTTCCGAAATTGACGGTCGAAGAAAATCTTCTGCTTGGCGCCTTTCGCGGCAAGGCCCGCGCGCAGCTCAAGACGAATTACGATTTCTGCTGCACGGCATTTCCGCGGCTGGCCGAGCGGCGCTTGCAACTTGCCGGAAGCATGAGCGGCGGCGAGCAGCAGATGCTGGCGCTGGCCCGCGCCTTGATGCAGGCGCCGCGTATCTTGCTGGTGGACGAGCCCTCGGTCGGGCTGGCGCCGCAACTGGTGAGCCGCACCATCGACGCCATCAAGGAACTCAAGGAGCACTATCACCTGACCGTGCTGATGGCGGAGCAGAACTTCACGCAAGCCATCCGCATCGCGGATCGCGGCTATGTGATCGTGCATGGCAAGATCGCCTTCGAGGGCCGCTCGGTCGACGAGCTCAACAACAACGACCTGATCCGCCAATTTTACCTCGGAATGTGAGCGGCGCGCGGGGCGGGGGCGCGGGTCCCGATGTGATTGTTATTGGCTCGAAAATCGCCCGAAAATCGCGAATTGACCTGCCTCAATTGACCTACCTCAAAGCGCAATTCGCCGGCCGTAGTACTAAACAACCGAGCGTCATTGTCGGCCATTGGGCGATCCCGGTCGCCGAGCCAGTCGCCATTCCAAACGGAAACATATCGCCATGTTTCAAGTGCGCATTCACGGTCGCGGCGGGCAGGGCGTGGTCACCGCCGCGGAGCTTCTTTCCGTTGCCGCTTATCTTGAAGGCAAGCATGCGCAGGCCTTCCCAAGCTTCGGCTCCGAGCGCATGGGCGCGCCGGTGGTCTCATTCTGCCGCATCGACGACAAGGAAATCCGCCTGCGCGAACCGATCCTGGAACCCGATGCCCTGATCGTGCAGGACCCGACACTGTTTAAGGCGATCGACGTCTGCCAGGGCGTGAAGCCGACCGGCTATCTGCTCGTCAACAGCAACCGCAGCCTGAGCGAGCTCCACCTCGACCCGATCGTGAAGAAACTGCCGCCTGGCCACGTCCTCACCGTGCCGGCATCCGAATTCGCGCTCAAGCATGTCGGGCGTCCGCTTCCCAACGCCGCGCTGCTTGGCGCCTTCGCCCATCTCACCGGCATCGTCCAATTGAAATCGGTCGCCGCCGCGATCCGTGACGCATTTCCCGAAAAAATCGCCGCGGCGAATATCGCCGCCGCCACCGCCGCCTACGATGCCGTCGCCGGCGCCGCCGCGGCCGCCTGAAGGATCCTCGCCATGCTCGCGCAAATCGAAGGTTCACGGGCGATGGCCGAGGCCATCGGGCGATGCCGGCCGGAAGTGATTTGCGCCTACCCGATCACGCCGCAAACCCACATCGTCGAGGGCCTCGGCGAAATGGTGCGGACCGGCGACATCGTCAATTGCGAATTCATCAACGTCGAATCCGAATTTGCCGCGCTGTCGGTCGCAATCGGCGCGTCGGCTGCCGGCGCGCGCGCCTATACCGCCACCGCCAGCCAGGGGCTGCTGTTCATGGCGGAGGCCGTCTACAACGCCTCCGGCCTCGGCCTGCCGATCGTGATGACCTTGGGCAACCGGGCGATCGGCGCGCCGATCAATATCTGGAACGATCATTCCGACGCCATGGCGGTGTGCGACTCGGGCTGGATGCAGCTATTCGCGGAGACCAACCAAGAGGCCGCCGACCTGCATATCCAGGCCTTCCGCTTGGCCGAGGAATTGTCGATGCCGGTCATGGTCTGCGTCGACGGCTTCATTCTCACGCACGCGGTCGAGCGGGTGGACATTCCGGAGCAGGCCGACGTCGACGCTTATCTTCCGTCCTACGAACCGGTGCAGGTGCTCGATCCGCAGAATCCGATTTCCATCGGGGCGATGGTCGGGCCCGACGCCTTCACCGAAGTGCGCTATCTGCAACACTACAAACAGACGCTCGCGCTGCGGCTGATTCCCGAATTCGCCGCCGAGTTCAAGGAGCAGATTCGGACGCGACAGCGGTGGGCTGCTGCGCACCTACCGCGCCGAAGATGCCGAACTGATCGTCGTCGCCATGGGATCGGTCAACGGCACCATCAAGGATACCATCGATGAGATGCGCGCCGACGGTCTGAAAGTCGGCCTGGTCACGCTGGTCGCGTTCCGTCCATTTCCGACCGCGGCACTGCGCGAACAGCTCGTGCGCGCGCGCAACGTCGTCGTGATCGAGAAGAGCCTGGCGGTCGGCATGGGCGGTCCGCTCGCCAACAATGTCGATCTTGCGTTGCGCAACGTGGCGGGCGCGCCGCAAGTGCATTCAGTCATCGCCGGGCTCGGCGGGCGGCAGATCACCCGCACGGCGCTGCATCGCGTGCTGCGCCGCGCCTTGGTGCAGCCGTGGGAGGGCTCGCATTTCCTCGATCTCAATGAGGAAATCGTGGCCAAAGAACTGCATTACGTTCGCAAGGTGCGGCGCTCGGGCCCGACCGCCGAAAATCTGTTGCGTCGTCTCGGCCAAGCCGCCGAGAAGACCGTCGTATAGGGGTAATGACGGTGGACGATCATACGGCAACGCTGGATGCGACGCAGAAGCTGCACTTCTATCAGAAGGGCACCTTTACGGTCGGCAACCGGCTCGTTTCGCAGGGAGCAGCGCGCGGTGCAGGCCTCGGTCGACCGCTCCAACGCGCTCACCTGCGGTCACCGCGCCTGCCAAGGCTGCGGCGAGGCGCTGGGCGCGCGCTACGCCCTGGACGCCGCGATGCGGGCCACCGGCGGCAACATCATCGCCGCCAACGCCACCGGCTGCCTGGAAGTGTTCACCACGCCCTATCCGGAAACCTCATGGCAGATGCCGTGGCTGCATTCGTTGTTCGGCAATGCCGCCGCGGTCGCGACCGGCGTTGCCGCCGCGATGCGCGTGAAAGGACGCCCCGAAGTGCGCGCCATCGCGCAAGGCGGCGACGGCGGCACCACCGATATCGGCTTCGGCTGCCTGTCGGGCATGTTCGAGCGCAACGATGACGTCCTCTATATCTGCTACGACAACGAAGCCTATATGAACACCGGCGTGCAGCGCTCCTCGGCAACGCCGCCGGCGGCGCGCACCGCGACGACGCCTGCCATGGGCTCGGAGCCGGGCAATATTTTCGGCACCGGCAAGAGCGTGCCGAAGATCGCCGTCGCTCATGGCATTCCTTATGTCGCCACCGCCACGGTCGCCGATCTGCACGATCTCGAGCGCAAGGTGATCAAGGCGATGGGCATTCACGGCGCGCGCTATTTGCATATTCACGTGCCTTGCCCGCTCGGCTGGGGCTCGGCCTCGCACGATACGATCCGGCTGGCGCGGCTGGCGGTCGAATGCGGGCTGTTCCCGCTGTTCGAGGCCGAACACGGCGCGGTCACCGGCAGCCGGAAGATCCGCCGCCAGGTGCCGGTCGAGGAATACTTGAAACCGCAGCGGCGCTTCGCGCACCTCTTCACGTCGGACGATGGAAAAAGGCGCATCGGACTGCTGCAGGCAATAGCCGACAGAAACATCGCCGAATACCATCTGATGGACGAGGAGGGAGACTCCTGATGGATCATCCCTTCGCAATCAGTCTCGATGTCGGCTCAAGCCTCGCCAACCTGACCGGATCGTGGCGCACCTCGCGGCCGGTCTATGTCGACCGCTTGCCGCCCTGCAACAACGCCTGTCCGGCCGGCGAAAATATTCAGGCCTGGCTCTACAACGCCGAGTCCGGCGACTACGAAACCGCCTGGCGCACGCTGACGCTCGACAACCCGATGCCGGCGGTGATGGGCCGGGTGTGCTATCACCCCTGCGAAAACGCCTGCAATCGGGCGCATGTCGACGAAGCGGTCGGCATCAATTCGGTCGAGCGTTTCCTCGGCGACGTGGCGATCCGCAACGGCTGGAAATTCACGCCGCCGCAAGCCGACAGCGGCAAGCGCGTGCTGGTGGTCGGCGCCGGTCCGTCGGGCTTGTCCGCGGCCTATCACCTGCGGCGCATGGGTCATGCGGTCGAGATCCATGAGGCCGGCCCGTTTGCCGGCGGCATGATGCGCTTCGGAATTCCCAAATATCGTCTGCCGCGCGACGTGCTCGATGCCGAGATCAAGCGCATTCTCGACCTTGGCGTCGTGCTGAAGCTCAACAGCAAGGTCGACCGCATCGTCGACAGCATGAAAGCCGGCCGCTTCGATGCGGCATTTCTCGCCGTCGGCGCCCATATCGGCAAGCGCGCCTATATCCCCGCCGGTTCGGCCACAAAAATTCTCGACGCCGTCTCCATGCTGCGATCGATGGAAGGCGAAGACAAGCCGCTGCTCGGCCGGCGCGTCGTGGTTTACGGCGGCGGCAACACCGCCCTCGATGCCGCCCGCACCGCCAAGCGGCTGGGCGCGGCCGAGGCGATCATCGTCTATCGCCGCACGCGCGAGCGCATGCCGGCGCACGACTTCGAGGTCGAGGAGGCCTTGCAGGAAGGCATCATGATGAAATGGCTCTCGACCATCAAACGCATGGACGAGGGCGTGCTCACCGTCGAAAAGATGCAGCTCGACGAGAAGGGCTTCCCGCAGCCGACCGGCGAGTTCGAAACGCTGGAAGCCGACTCGCTGGTGCTGGCGCTCGGCCAGGATGTCGATCTGTCGCTGCTCGACGGCGTCCCCGGGCTCGAAATCAAGGACGGCACGGTGCAAGTCGCCGCCAATATGATGACCGGCTATGCCGGCATCTTCGCCGGCGGCGACATGGTTCCCTCCGAACGCACCGTCACGGTGGCGATCGGGCATGGCAAGAAAGCCGCCCGTCACGTCGACGCCTGGCTGCGCGGCAATGTCGTCGCACCGGCTGAAAAACACGAACTGGCGGGCATCGACAAGCTCAACACCTGGTATTACGCCGACGCCCCCAAGACCGTGCGGCCGATGCTCGAAATCGCGCGCCGGCAAAGCACGTTCGAGGAGGTGCAGGGCGGGCT
The DNA here is from genome assembly GCA_963742375.1 of uncultured Alphaproteobacteria bacterium. GTDB lineage: Bacteria > Pseudomonadota > Alphaproteobacteria > Rhizobiales > Xanthobacteraceae > Pseudolabrys. The sequence continues at coordinate 60,105 of CAVULP010000005.1, read as the reverse complement.
CGACGAGACCAACGCGCTCTACGAGGCGCGCCGCTGCCTCTCCTGCGGCAACTGCTTCGAGTGCGACAATTGCTACGGGGTGTGCCCGGACAACGCGGTGATCAAGCTCGGCGCCGGCCAGCGCTTCCGCTTCAACTACGACTACTGCAAGGGCTGCGGGATGTGCGCCCAGGAATGCCCGTGCGGCGCCATCGCCATGGTGCCGGAAGAGATTTAACCGCTGCCGCCCGTGCGGCTGAGCCTCCGGGGTGCCGCGGCAATCGATTTTGTGCAGTGCGCAATCCGCTGCCGCGGCGGTGCCCGGTTTTGACCCATATCAATGCGCGAATATGTTTTTGCGGTGTGATCGTAACAAAGAAGGCAGGAGGATTTCATGCAAATCCAAAATGCTCGCCTGACCGGGGCAAGTGACGACCACGGCGTTCTGCTGGATTGCCGGATGGCGATGCTGGGTCTCGACCTCGCCGAGATCGAAAGCAACCAAGGCAAAGGTTTCGACGACATCAAGCGCCGCTGCACGAGTTGCGGCGTGCGCCCGGAATGCGTCGCCGACTTGAAGCGCGATCCCAACGATCCGGTGTGGGAGACCTATTGTCCGAACGCCGAGACGCTCATCGGTCTCGCCCGGGCGTGGTGGCTGACGCACTAAGCTATTTTGCGGGCACCGTCTGGCCGCCGGCCAGGGATGCCGACGGCTGCTTGACCGGATCGGTATGAAATTCGATTCCGCCGTCGGCGCGCCATTGCAGGCGCGTCACCGCCCGCCAATGCGCATCGTCGGTCTCGGGAAAATCGAGCCGGAAATGCGCGCCGCGGCTTTCGGTGCGCGCGAGCGCCGCGCTCGCCAGGATACGCCCGAGCAAGGCGAGATTGCGCACCGAGAGCGCGCTCTCCAGCTCCTCGCCGCGAATCTTGTCGGAGCTACGCGCCTTTTCATCGAGCCGCATCGCCGGCACGTCCACGCGCTCGACCCGCTCGTATTCGGCGAGCGCCTCCTTGAGCGTGCGCGCCTCGCGGATGGGCCCGAGCTTGTTGTGCGCCAGCATGCGGCAGTTCATGCGCACCTCGGATTGCGGCGGACCGCTGTCGCGGCGCATCAGCTCCGCGAGCCATGCGCGCTCGAGGTCCGGAATAGCGCCGATGTCGGCCGCCGGCAGATCGACGCGGGCGGTTTTCGCCAGCGCCGCCGCCTTTTTGCCGGCGCGCCGGCCGTACACCAATGACGCCGACAATGCAGACCCGCCGATGCGGTTGCCGCCGTGGATGCCGCCCGCCGTCTCGCCGGCCGCGAACAGGCCTTCGACCGGCGTGCGGCCGTCGACGTCGATCTTGAGGCCGCCCAGCCAGGTGTGGCTTCCGGGCGCCACCTCCAGCGGCGTCTTGGAGATGTCGATGCCGCGATGCAGGCAGGTCTTGTAGACGTGCGGAATCTGTTTCTGGATGACCTCCATCGGCACCTTGGTGGCGTCCATGAAGATGCCGCCGGTGGAGCTGGCGCGCCCGGCATGGATCTCCTTGGCCATGGCGAGGATGACTTCCGAGCGGGTCGATTTTTCCGCCGTGTCGGGGAAATAATGCTTGAGAAATTCCTCGCCCTGCTGGTTTCTGAACACGGCGCCGGCATTGATGAAGCCGGTGGGATGCGGCGCGAAGCCGAACAGCTCCTTGGGCGAACAGCACATGGCCTGGAAGTCGATCATCTCGATTCCCAGCAGCGGCACGCCGGCGCGAAATCCGAGCACGTAGCCGTCGCCGGTCACCTGCGGCGGGTTGTCGTTGACATAGAACAGTCCGCTGCCGCCGCCGGTGCACAGGATGATCTGTTGCGCGCGGTAGATCACCAGCGTGCCGTTCTGATAGTCCACGCCCCAGGCGCCGACCACGCGGCCGTCCTGCTTGATCAGATCGGCGATCGCGGTGATCGAATGTTTGGCGATGCGGGCGTCGGCGCGCAGCTTCTTCGACAGCACCTTGGTGATCATGTTGCCGGTGGTGTCGTAGTGATGACAGGCCCGGTTGCGGGAATGGCTGGGAAAGGCCTTGAGGTCGAGCTTGCCGTCGGCGCCGCGCACGAATTCGGCGCCCCACGATTCCAGATCGTGCACCACGTCGACGATGTCATAGACCCAGACCCGCGCCAGCTCGGGATCGATCAGCTCGCCGCCGTATTTGAGGATGTCCTGCAGGTGAAGCTCGGGGCTGTCGTCGGCGCCCATCGCGGCGGCGAAGCCCCCGCGCGCCACGGTGGTCGTGCCGCTGGTGGCGCGGCCCTTGGTCACCTGGATCACGGCGACGCCCGCCTCCGCGCATTCGAAGGCGGCCATGGTGCCGGCCGCGCCGCCGCCGATGATCAGCACGTCGGTTTCGTGTTGCACCACCGGAATGTCGAAGTGACGGCTCGGTTTCGTCATGGTTCAGGCAGCGGGTTTTGGCGGCATCATGCTCGCAAAGGCGTCCACGCAGGCATCGGCAAAGGCCGCGTCGTTGATATGCAGGGCCAGTTCTTCGACGCGCGCCGACGTCAGGCGTGACTTAAGGGAATCCACGAAAATTTGATAGTCCGCCGGACGCTTCCAGGGCCCCGCATCCTTGCCCTGAAGATCATGGGCGCGGCGCTTGGTGTGTTCGCTGAAGCCTTCGCGCGGGATGAGCACGCGCACCGGCCCCTTGGCGGCGTTGATGCGACTTGCGAATTCACGGCCGAGTTTCTCGAATTCCTCGGCATTGGTGCGCATCAGCAGGTTCTGCGCGTTGTATTGGTAAAATTCGCGCGCCTTGTAGCGCTCGGGCACCTGGCCGACCCACAGGTTGGCGTGGTCGATCGCGCCGGGGACGATGACCTGCGGCAGACCGGCGGCGCCCGCGCCGGTCAATCGGCCATCGCCCGCGGAATAGACGCCGTCGGTCACCAGATCGGCCAATTCGTGCGTCGTGACGTCGACCACGCCGGCGAGCTCGCCCGCGGCCGCCAGCCGTTCGAGCGACTTGCCGCCGATCCCAGAGGCGTGGAACTGGATGACCTCATAGCCCATGCTCGCAAGCCGCTCGCTCACGCGATCGACGCAAGCGGCCGTGCCGCCGAACGACGACACCGCGACGAGCGGCGGATGCCGCGGCTTGCCGTCCTTGCTCGACAGCCAGAGTCTGGCCGCCGCCGCCGCCGCCGCCGCGGCGTATTCCATGACCGTCATGGTGATGCGGTTGAGCGCGACGTCGCCGATCGAGGGATACAGGACGATGTCGCTTTCGCCCACGTACCACTGCACGGCCGCCGTGCCGGCCACCGCCGTCACCACGACCTTGGGCACGAGATAGGGCAGCACGCGCATGATCGAGCACACCAGATTGGTGCCGTTGGCTCCACCGAGCCCGATGGCGCCGGATATCTCGCCGGCGTTGAATTTCTGCAGCAGGATCTTTTTGCCGCCCGCCGCCATCGCCGCGGCCGCATCCTGGCGCGACAATTTGCTCAACTCCTGCCAGGACGTGCCGGCTGCCGCCGCGACCTGCGCGCCGGTCAGGTCGGCGCCGCCGACGTCATGCGGCTTCAGCGACAAATCGATGATAAATGGCGTTGCGCCCGCACGCGCGAGCGCATCTGCAAGGAAGCGGGCTTCCTTCGCCTTCGTGTCGAACGTCGCTAAGACTGCGACGACCGGTTGCTGTGCATTCAAGACGGCTCGCAATACGATTGCTGTGCGCCGGGACCCGGCGGACGAACAACTCTATAATTTAGATCGCATGAAACCGAAAGACGATAGTGACCGCTTCAAGGCGGTGTCGGCGGCTCACGCGTGCTGTCCGCCGGCCGCCGCGGTCAGGCGCAAGGGAATGCCGGCGTCGCCGCGCTGATCGCTGACGAGCCGGCCGTCTTCGATCGAGACGATGCGGCTCGCAAACGGCATCAGCCGCGGATCGTGCGTCACGACCAGGACGCTGCGTCCGGAGTCCCTGGCGAAGTCCGCCAAGATCCGCAAAATGGTCTGTCCGTTGGCGCTGTCCAGCGCCGCGGTCGGCTCGTCGGCGAGGATCGCCGACGGGTTGGAAATGATGGCGCGCGCGATTGCAACCCGCTGCTGCTCGCCGCCGCTCAGCTCGCTTGGATATGACCTGACCTTGTTGGCGAGGCCCACCCTGGCCAAAGCCTCGTGGGCCTTGTCGCGGGCCTTGCTTCCGCGCTCGCCGCGCACATCGAGCGCCATCTGGACGTTTTCGGCGGCAGTCAGCGTGGCGAACAGATGATAGGACTGAAAGACAAAGCCGATGTGATCGCGGCGCAACTTGGCCATGGTCTCGGCGTCGGCCCCGTCGGTGGAAATGCCGCAGACGCGCACCGTTCCCGTCGTCGGCGCCAGCATGCAGCCGAGCACCGAAAGCAGCGTGGTCTTGCCGCTGCCGGACGGGCCCATCAGCATCGTCAGTTCGCCCTCGCGCAGCGAGAGATTGACGTCCCGCAGCGCTTCGACGCGGCTTGCTCCGCTGCCGAGAACTTTGCCGACGCCGCATGCTTCGAGAACGGGCGAGCTCATCGTGTGAACACTATGACGGGATCGATGCGGACGACACGGAAGATGGCGGTGAACGCCGAGGCAACGCACATGACAACCGTCAGCGCGAACACGGCGAGCATCAGCTCGGGCGTGATCACGACGGGGAGGGCGCTCGCGCTGGTGATCCGCACCACGGCAAAGCCGATCAGCGCGGCGATGGAAAAGCCGATGACGGCATTGAGCAGCGCCTGATAGATGATGACGCTGTAGATGTAGCGGTTGGACGAGCCCATCGCGCGCAGTGTGGCGAACTCGTCGAGGTGGTCCTTGGTGCTGGAATAAAGCGTTTGCGCGACGATGACGGTGCCGACAATGACGCCGAGCAGCGCTCCGGCAAAGAGCGCCGTGCCGGCCCCGGTTCCGAACAGCCAGAACGAGCGGCTGCGGTCGCGAAATTCCGCGCTCGTCAGCGCCTCGACATTGTGAAGGTTCGATTGAATATCGTGGCGCACGTCCTCGAGCTTTGCATCCGGCTTCAGCTTGACCAGGAAGTAGCTCGCTTTGCTCGACGGCATGCCGGTATAGGCGCGGGCCTGGCTCAAGTCGGCGAAGACATAAGGCGTCGTGGTGAATGAGCGGATGCCGTCGGTCAGCGCCGCCACCCGCACGGGAAGGCCGCGGATATTGGCTTTCTCGCCGATTTTCGATACGCCCAGCCGTTCGTCATACGAACGGTCCACGGCGACGGTGCGCGGCGCCGCCAATGCCTTGACCGAGCCGTCGACGATATTCCACGGATCGAGCGCGTGCTCGTCGAGATCCGAGCCGACCAGGAAGACCGGCGTCAACGCCCCGCTCGGCAGAAGCCAAACGGAGAAGCCGATCACCAAGGTCGAGGCGCCCGCTACGCCGCCGATGGCAAGGATCGCGCGCCGCGCATTGGTGTCGAGCAGGGAGGGGTCCTCGAAGCACTTGGTGCCTTCGCGCATCACCCAGAGGTCGGCCGAGGCATGGTCGATCATCTTGGTCACCATCTGCCCGAACCCGAGATAAAGACCCATCTGCACCATCACCAAGACGACGGAAAACACGATCCCCACCGTTGTCGCGACAAAGCGAAGCCGGTCGTTGAAAAGATTGCGCGAGGCGAGCGTCAGATTCAGCGGCATGCGCGTGTGTTCCTCGATCGCTTCAACGCGACACCGGCGAGATTGCCCGTTTGGCTGCGAAGGCCGGCAATCCCGCGACCAGGCGGGCGAATGCGGCGCTGCATGCCCAACTCACGGCCAGCGCGCCGCCGAACACGATCGCGGCCTTGGCGGCGGCAAACAGTGTGCTGCCCAGCAGCGCGTATTGCAGCCATACCACGAACACGTAGTGCAGCAGATAAATGCTGTAGGTGTTGGCCGACAGGCTGTCGGAAATCCAGTGCCGCGCGCCGGCGGCGAAGCGCAGGCCGAGCGCCAGCAAGGCGAAACCGCCGCCGGCGCAGGCGAGGGGAAAGGTGATGCTCGCGGCCAGCCTCGCGATTGTGCCGGCGTTGCTCCAATCCGGCAGCGTCATCGAGGTCGCACCAGCCCACAGCGCAAAGCTCACGACGCCGGCGGCAAGCCAGACCCACCACCTCCGCGCCAGCGGGCCGTCAACCGCGAGCAGGCCGCGCTCGAAGCCGTGGCTGCCGAGCGCAAATCCGGCGAAAAAGTAGACCAGGTAATGCGCCGGCCGGCTGAGTTGCAATGAGAACGGCCCGAGCGCACCCCAGCTCCAGGGTGAAAAGACGAGCGCCAATGGCACATAGGCCAAGGCCGAAGCCGCGCTCAGCAGCGCAAAGAACTTGAGCGGCCGTTCGCCGGCCCAGGCCGCCGCGGCGCCGATTTGCTCGATCGATTTGGGCCAGACCGCATAGAGTCCCGTTGCCAGGGCGTTGGCGGCGAGAAGCTGCCACAAGAACCATTGCGGCCCGGATGGCCACAATGGAAGTGACATCCATTGCGCCCAGAATCCGGCTAGGCTCGGATTGGCGGTGCGCACGAGATAGGCCGGGTATAATGACGGCGGACTTAAAAACACGATCGCCAGCAAGAACGGCAGGCCGATCCGCCAGAGGCGGCCGGCAAGATAGGGCCAGCTTTGCTTGCGCAGCAGGCTGCCGGCGGCGAACAGCCCCGACAGGAAGAACAGCAATGACATCAGGCTCACGTCCTGCCAGGCGCAGAAAATGTCTAATCCAAGCCAGCGCTGGGCATCGACGATCGGAAAGGCTTGCCAGCTATATGGCGGCTGATCGAAAGCCGAGTTTTGCGTGGGAGCCGAGGCGAGATAGGCAAGCGATGCGTGGAACGCCACCACGATGACAATCACCGTGGCGCGGAGATTGCTGAAGGCAATGCTCGACCTGGACATGAGGCGCCCTCCCGCCGCCGCGCGGTTCCCGACCCGTAACTGTGCACCGTCGGTGAAGTTCCACGTAGGTAACGTGAAACTGCCATATTTTCAGGGGAATGAGAAACGATACGCCGGGATCGATTGGGCTACGACATGAAGGCACTCTTGACGGTGCTTATGGTGACTGCGTTTGCGGTGCTTGGCGGGCAGGCCTGCCATGCGCAGCCGGCACAGTCGTATTCGCCCGGCGGTCCTGGCAGGATGGCGCCGGCGCAGCCCAGCGTCGTCGGCCTCTGGGAAAAGCGCACAGACGAGGGGCGCCCGGTCAGCTGGTTCCTGTTTTTCCAGGCCCCGGATGGGACTTATGAGGGTGCCATTGCCAAGATGTTTCCGCGGCCGAACGCTCCAATCAATCCGATCTGCAGCAAATGCGAGGACGACCGGCGCGACGCGCCCGTGCTCGGCATAACTTTCGTCCGCGGCATGCAGCGCCAGGGCTTGAGCTACGAGGACGGCAATGTCCTCGATCCGCGCGACGGCAACATTTACCACGCCAAGATGACGCTCAGTCCGGACGGCCAGCAACTCACGCTGCGCGGCTATCTCGGCATCCCTTTGCTGGGAATGGACGAGACCTGGCAGCGGCTGCCTGACCAGGACATGGCGAGCTTGGATCCGGCCGTGCTTGCGAAATACCTGCCGAATTTGCCGCCGCAGCAGAAATCCGGCCCCGCGACCCGCGGCGAAGGTCCCCGCCGTCGACCCTGATTGCGCCTTGATCTTGATCAAGTTCCCGTTGCGGCCGGCGCGCTAGTTTGGATGAATGCTAGCTCCCTCCCGCGCGGGCCGTCTTCCTTCACCGCTCAAGACATTCTTCCAGCAAATCCCCAACCTGCTGCTCACGCCGGTGCCGCTCGCGCTGCTGCAGCCGATTTTCGCCCGCATCGCGACGCATGTGGCGCAGTCGCGCCCCGAGCTGTTCAACCGGCTCGGCTCGCACGCCGGCAAGCGCTTCCTGATCGACCCGATTGACCTGCCCTTCGTGCTGGTGCTGACGCCCGAGCCGGAGCGGCCGCATATGACCGCGTATCGGCGCTACCAGCGTCCCGCCCACGATGCGGCCATCGCCGGCACGTTCTTCAACTTGCTCGACATGATCGACGGCTCGCTCGACGGCGACGCGCTGTTCTTTTCGCGCGATTTGCGCGTCAGCGGAGACACCGAAGCGGTCGTGGCGCTGCGCAACGCGCTCGACGATTTCGAGGGCAGCGCGCTCGACAGCGTCGTCGGCAGCTTCGGGCCGTTGTCGGCGCCCGCCGCCATGGCCTTGTCGGGACTGCGGGCGGTGCGGGGAAAAACCCGATGAGCGAAACCCACGACTACCGACGCCCGGAACTGGTCTGCCCGGCCGGCACGCCGGCCGCCTTGCGCACGGCCGTCGATGCCGGCGCCGACGCCGTCTATTGCGGTCTGCAGAACGCGACCAACGCGCGAAACTTCCCCGGGCTGAATTTCACGCCGGCCGAAATCGAGCAGTCGGTCGGCTACGCGCATGCCCGCAAGGCCAAGGTGCTGCTCGCGGTCAACACCTTTCCGCCGGCCGGCCGTTTCGATCTGTGGCGCGAGGCGATCGATCTGGCGGCGCGGGCCGGGCTCGACGCGGCAATCGTCGGCGACATCGGCGTGGCCGATTACGCCGCCCGCACGCATCCCAAGCTGCGGCTGCATCTGTCGGTGCAGGCCGGCGCCTCCTCGCCCGAGGCGATCCGGTTCTATTGCGAGGAATTCGGCGTGAAACGGGTGGTGCTGCCGCGCATGTTGACCGTCGCCGAAATCGCCGATCTGCACAAACAGATCCCTTGCGAGATCGAAGCCTTCATCTTCGGCAATATCGGCATGATGGCGGAGGGCCGCTGCAGCCTCACCAATTACGCAACCGGGCTCTCGACCAACATGGATGGCGTCTGCTCGCCGGCGGCGGATGTGCATTACGAGGAGGATGCCGCGCACAACTTGACCACGCGGCTCGCCGAATTCGTGGTCGACCGCTTTAGCGGCCGCGAGAGCGCCGGCTATCCGACCATTTGCAAGGGCCGTTATCTGTGCGCCGCGCAGAACGACCCATATTACGCCTTCGAGGAGCCGGTCAGCCTCAATCTGTCGGCGCTGCTGCCCGACCTGATGCGCGCCGGCGTGACCGCGCTCAAGATCGAAGGCCGCCAGCGCAGCCGCGCTTACGTGAAGTCGGTGGTGTCGGCCTTCCGCAAGGCCGTCGACGACATCATGGCGGGCGGCGACGCCGCCTTCGCCAGCCTGCTGGCGCTCACCGAAGGGCGCCGCGAGACCGAAGGCGCCTTCGCCGGCAAGAAATGGAGATAGCGGTGCAGGAGCGCACAAGCGACGTCACGCTGGGACCCGTGCTGTTCAACTGGAGCCCCGAGCGCTGGCGCGACTTTTATTTCCGCATCGCCGATGAAGCTCCGGTCGCGACCGTTTATCTCGGCGAGGCGATTTGCGCCAAGCGTGCGCCATTGTTCGCGCCGTTTCTCGCAGAGGTGACCGCTCGGCTGAAAGCGTCCGGCAAGACCGTCGTGTTCCCCACGCTGGCGCAGGTGATGTCCAAGCAGGACCGCAAACAGGTGGACGCCGTCTGCTCCGAGCAAACGGACGCGGTCGAGGCCAACGATGCCTCCGCGCTGTTGCAACTGCGCGGACGGCCGCATCACATCGGGCCGTTCATCAACGTCTATAATGAGCGGACGGTTGCCGTGCTGGCGCGCGGCGGCGCGTGCAATATCTGCCTGCCGGCGGAAATGCCGGCCAGCGCCGTCCGTTCGCTCTGCGCGCAAACGGCCGATCTCGGCGTCACGCTCGAAGTGCAGGTGTTCGGCCGGCTGCCGCTGGCGCTATCGGCGCGCTGCTATCACGCGCGCGCCCACGGCCGCAGCAAGGACAGCTGCCAGTTCGTCTGCGAAAACGATCCCGACGGAATGCAACTGCGTACGCTGGAGGACAAGCCGTTCCTGGCGGTCAACGGCATCCAGACGCTGTCGAACGATTATCTCAATCTGATCGGCGAATTGGCGGACTTGCAGGCGATGGGCGTTTCCCGGTTTCGGCTGTCGCCGCACAGCTGCGATATGGTCGAGGTCGCCACGATTTTTCGCGCCGTGCTCGACCGGCGCATCGACCGGGGCGACGCCGCGGCCCGCCTTGACGCCCTGCAATTGGGCGCGCCGTTCTCCAACGGCTTTTATTACGGAAAGCCCGGCCATCTTTGGAGCAGCGCCGGCGCCTGCTGACGACGGCCGCATCGAGCGGCGGTATCCAATATCGGCGTCCGCGACCTTAACGATTCATTAGCGATATATTTTGTTAATAAAGTAATGAAAGCCTGCCGGCGCGATGGCCATAGAACCATTCTCCGGACCTGGCAGGCTCGACCCGTCCGACTGGCAAAGCGCCCGCGCGCAAGGGCATCGGATGCTCGACGACATTCTCGATTACATCGAGAACATCCGCCAGCGCCCGGTGTGGCAGCCGATTCCCGACAGCGTCCGCGCCCGCTTCCATGAACCCGTCCCGGCCGGGCCGAGCGACCTGGCGGCGGTGCATGACGAGTTCATGCGTCACATTCTTCCCTTCGCCACCGGCAATTCGCATCCCGGCTTCATGGGCTGGGTGCACGGCGGCGGCAACGTGCCCGGCATGCTGGCGGAGATGCTGGCTGCCGGCCTCAATGCCAATCTTGGCGGCCGCGACCATATGCCGATCGAAGTCGAGCGGCAGATCGCGCGCTGGCTGAGCCAGCTGTTCGAATTCCCCGACTGCGCGAGCGGGCTGTTCGTCACCGGCACGTCGATGGCGAACCTGCTCGGCGTGCTGATCGCGCGCACGCGCGCACTGGGCCTCGAGGTGCGCCGCGAGGGAGTGGCAGCGAGCGGCAAACGCCTCGTTGCCTATACGTCGGCGGCCGCGCATGGCTGCATTTCGCAGGCCATGGATTTGTCCGGGCTGGGCACCGCGGCGCTGCATGTCATTCCCACAGACGACCGCCATCGGATCGACCTCGATGCCCTCAACATCGCCATCGCCGAGGACCGCAGCGCCGGCTTGACGCCCTTCCTGCTGGTCGGGACGGCGGGCAGCGTCGATACCGGCGCCATCGACGACCTGGCGGCGCTTGCCGGCATCGCGCGGCGGGAGGCACTCTGGTTCCACGTCGACGGCGCCATCGGCGCGCTCGCCATCATGGCGCCCGACATCGCGCCGCGGCTTGCCGGCATCCAGCAGGCGGACTCGATCGCGCTCGATTTCCACAAATGGGGGCAGGTGCCTTACGACGCCGGCTTCATCCTGGTGCGCGACGGCACGCTGCATCGCGATACTTTCGCGTCGCCGGCGGCGTATTTGCGGCGCGAAACGCGTGGTCTGGCGGCCGGAGCGCTGTGGCCTTGCGACTTCGGTCCCGATCTGTCGCGCGGCTTCCGCGCGCTGAAGACCTGGTTCACGCTGAAAGTTTACGGAACCGAGGCGCTTGGCGCGATGATGTCGCGAACCTGCGAACTGGCGCGTTACCTCGAAATCAAGATCGCGACCTCGCGCGAGCTGGAATTGCTGGCGCCGGTTTCGCTCAATATCGTGTGCTTCCGCCATCGCGGCGACGATCCCGACCGGCTGAATGCGAGAATTGTCGCCGAGTTGCACGAATCCGGAATTGCGGCGCCGTCCACGACGACCGTTGGAAATCATCTCGCGATCCGCGCGGCCATCGTCAATCACCGCACCGAGCCGCGCGATATCGATGCCTTGGTGAAAGCCGTGCTGGAATTCGGCGCTGCGGCGGAAACAAGCCGTGTCGCCTGAGCGACAGGAGAGCGGGTCATTTTAGCGAATACGAATCCGGCCATGGCAAACGAGCAATTCCCGACTCCGATCGGATTGCCGGCGCTCTGCAAAATGGCGTTCGACGGTCTCGATCTGGCGCCGGTGTGGAACACGCTGGTTCACCGCGTCAGGGCGGCGCCGGGCGATGCCGCCGCGCTGCTCGATCTTTCGACCATCGCCCAGCTGCAGGGCCGCCCGCAAGACCGCATTGAACTGCAATCGGCCGCGCTGAAACTGCGGCGCGTCTACCGGCGGCCCGCCGCCGTCGATTCGAACCGGCCGCTTCGGCTGCTGGCCTTCATGGCGCCCGGCGATTTCATGGCCAATACGCCGCTGGAGTTCATGCTGGAAGGCTCAAGCATCGTGCTCGACATGATGTATGTCGTGCCGGGCGCGGCCTTGCCGGAGCCGCCGGAGCATGACGTCGCCATGGTGGCGATCGATGAATCGGACGCGACGCAGCCGGTGCTGCGGCAAATCTCCGAATTTGTCCGGTCGTGGCCGCGTCCCGTCATCAACGCGCCCGAGCGCATCGCGCGCCTGACGCGGGCCGGAACCTGGCAGCTGCTGAAATCCGCACCCGAGATCGTTATTCCGATCAATGCGCGCATCGATCGCGCGACATTCGAGCGCGTCGCCGCCGGCGAGGTCGCGATCGAATCCATTCTCGATGGCGGCGGTTTTCCAATCATCGCGCGCCCATCCTGGTCGCAGGCCGGAATGGGCCTGATGAAGCTCGAGAATGCATCGGCCATCGGCGCCTATCTGCGCGAATGGGCGGATGCCGAGTTCTATCTCGCTCCGTTCGTGGACTACCGCAGCCCGGATGGATTGTTTCGCAAATGCCGCATCGCCGTCATCGAAGGCCGCCCGTTCGTTTGCCACATGGCGATCTCGGATCATTGGATGATTCATTACCTCAACGCCAATATGCGGAACGATGCCGCAAGGCGCGCGGAGGAAGCCCGCTTCATGGCGAATTTCGACGGCGACTTCGGCCTTCGCCATGCGGCGGCCTTTCAAGCGATCGCCGACCGCAGCGGGCTGGAGTACCTGCCGATCGATTGCGGCGAGACGCCGGACGGCAAGCTCTTGGTCTTTGAAGTCGGGACCGCCATGATCGTTCATTCCATGGATCCGCCCGATCTGTTCCCCTACAAGCAGCCGCAGATGGACAAAGTATTCCATGCATTTCACGCCATGCTGCGAAACGCCGCGCACAACAAGCAATAGCGAGCGGCGCGGCCGCGATATCAATTTTACGTGCATTTGATGTGCATCAATGACCGGCTGCCCGCCGGGATGCCTAATTTTACCTAAATTAACAGGTGTCAGACACTCGGGTGGAGGACGCCATGATTTCCTTGGAAGACTGCATCGCCTTTTGCGGATTGGACGAAAACGAAGTCGATGCCATCAGCGAGCACGAGCACATTCCGGAAATAGCGGCGACCGCGTTGGCGGCCTATATGCTGAAGCAGCCGCACGGCGGCGAAGCGATCCGGACCATGATCGTCGAGGATATTCATAAGGCGCTCGACGCCGGCCGGGTCAAGCACGCGCAGGAACTGTTCATGGCGCTGCGCCATTTCCTCGATCAGCATCCCGAAGCGCGCGCCGGCGTGGAGGTATGAGCCCGCCGCCGATTTGACCTGGATCATGGCGCGACGACGCAAGCGCGCCATAGTTCCATGCAATCTGGCATGACCATTTGCGGAGTTGGCTCATGACTGCACCCCAGGTGATGACGGCATCCCGAGCAAAGGGCGAGGCGACAAGGGCCGAAAACGTTCGGCCATTTCCAAAGCCTTACGCAAGCGCGCCGGCGGCGCCGGCCAGCGACCGCGATTCCTACGCCACGACGGCGCTCGCGGATATCGTCGACCGCTCGCTGCATGCGGCGGTCGCGCGCTTCACCGCCGGACTGTCGCCGGCGGCACTCGCCCACGCTTATCTGCATTGGGCGACGCATCTCGCCGACGCGCCGGGCAAGCGGCTCCAGCTCGTCGACAAGGCCGCGCGCAAGGCCGTCCGCTTCGCCAATTACGCCACCCGCTATGCGATGAGCCGCGGGCAGACCGAGTGCTGTATCGAACCGTTGCCGCAGGACAAGCGCTTTGCCGCCGAAGATTGGCAACGATGGCCCTACAACTTCATCTACCAAAACTTTCTGCTGCAGCAGCAATGGTGGCACAACGCCACCACCGGCGTGCGCGGGCTTTCCAAGCAACACGAGAAAATGGTCGAATTCGCCTCGCGCCAGATGCTCGACATGGTCTCGCCGTCGAACTTCCTGGCGACCAATCCGCAAGTGCTGCGTCAGACGCTGCGCAGCGGCGGCGGCAATCTGCTGCGCGGCTGGCAGAACTTCATGCAGGACTGGGAGCGCGCGGTCAGCGGCAAGAAGCCGCTCGGCAGCGAGAACTTCGTCGTCGGCCGCGACGTCGCGGTGACACCGGGCAAGGTGGTCTTTCGCAACCGGCTGATCGAGCTCATTCAATATGCGCCGGCCAGCGGCAAGGTGCGGCCGGAGCCGGTTCTCATCGTGCCGGCCTGGATCATGAAATATTACATTCTCGATCTTTCGCCGCATAACTCGCTGGTGAAATATCTGACCGAGCAGGGCTTCACGGTGTTCATGATCTCCTGGATGAATCCGGGACCGAACGATCGCGATCTCGGCCTGCAGGACTACCGCACGCTCGGCGTGATGGCCGCGCTCGATGCGGTCAACGCCATCGTTCCGGACCAAAAGGTCCATGCGGTCGGCTATTGCCTCGGCGGCACGCTGTTGTCGATTGCCGCGGCGGCGATGGCGCGCGACCGCGACGAACGGCTCAAATCGAAGACCATGCTCGCCGCCCAGACCGACTTCACCGAAGCCGGCGAGCTGATGCTGTTCATCGACGAAGGCCAGCTCGCCTTCCTCGAAGACATGATGTGGGAGCAGGGCTTCCTCGACAGCCGCCAGATGTCCGGCGCCTTCCAGATGCTCCACTCCAACGATCTGGTGTGGTCGCGTATGGTCCACGAATACCTGATGGGCGAGCGGGCGCCGATGATCGACCTGATGGCGTGGAATGCCGATGCCACCCGCCTGCCTTACCGCATGCATTCGGAATATCTGCGCCAGCTCTTCCTCGACAATGAATTGGCGGAGGGCCGCTTTATGGTCGACGGCCGGCCGGTGGTGCTCAGCGACATTCGCGCGCCGGTGTTCGCCGTCGGCACGCTGCGCGACCATGTCGCGCCCTGGCGCTCGACCTACAAGATCAACCTGCAGACCGACACCGACGTGACCTATCTGCTGACCGGCGGCGGCCACAATGCCGGCATCGTGTCGGAACCGGGCCACGACGGCCGCAGCTTCCAGGTGATGACCAAGCAGGCCGACGATCGTTACCTCGATCCGGACGCCTTCCTGGAAACCGCGCCGCGCAAGGAAGGCTCGTGGTGGCCGGAATGGGTGGCCTGGCTCGCCGCGCGGTCCGGCGCGCCGGTTGCGCCGCCGTCGATGGGCGCAGCGCAAGCGGGCTATGCGCCGCTTGGCGACGCGCCGGGGAGCTACGTGCTGCAGGACTGAGATGTCCCGCGTGCAGCTTGCACGCTGTTCGTTGCGGCGGCATGGTAGCGGCCAATCAAATCGAGGCCCGTCATGACCGCCCGCCGACCCGTTTTCAAAAGCTCGCCGAGCAATCCTTCGCTGGGTGAAATCCAGACGCTGCCGGCGCGCAAGCCGGACATGCCCTATGCGCCCGCCATTCGGGTGACCGCGCCGGGCGATCTGCTGTTCATCTCGGGCGCCACGCCGTCGCCGCTCTATCACAAGCATCCGCACGTGCTCTCGGAGCATAATCATCCGGTCGGCATCGAGGCGCAGACGCGGCTCGCCATGGACAACATCAAGACCATCCTCGACCACGAGGGCCTGACCTGGACCGACGTGGTCAAGGTGACGAAGTACCTGACCGACATGCGCGACATGGACGGCATGGTGGCGGCGATGGCGGACTATTTCGGCGACTGGACGCCGGCCTCGACGACGGTCTGCGTCAATCAGCTGTCGACGCCGGGCGCGCGCGTCGAACTCGACATGATCGCGAGCTATCCGAAGACATAATCGCGCCTGCGTCGGCGTTCAGGCCGGCGCATCGGCCGCCGCGTTATCCACCGACAAAACCCGCATGATGTCCTCATGCACTTTTGTGGCGGGCTTGCTCGCTCACGCTCGGCGTCGAGCCGCGTTTCGTAAGCGATGCGCGCCGGACGGTGGAAGACCAGCACGCGGTCGCCGATCTCCATCGCCTCGTTGATCTGATGGGTGATGAACACCGCGGTCTTGTTGTTCTGCCGCACCAGGCGGACGAATTCGGCGCGCAGGTCGCGCGCGGTCATCTCATCGAGCGAGGAGAACGGCTCGTCGCACAACAGGATTTCCGGATCGACCGCGAAGGCGCGCGCGATCGAGACACGCTGGCGCATGCCGCCCGAGAGCGCGTGCGGATAATCGTTTTCGTGGCCGGCGAGACCGAGCCGGGTCGAGCCACGCCGCGCGCGGTCTCCTCCGCCTGCTTCGCGATCGGTATCGAGGATCTGCAAGCCGAGCACGCACATTGTCGAGCGCGCTGCGCCACGGCATCAGCCGGTCGTTCTGGAAGACGATGCCGATCTTGCCGCGGAAAAATTCGAACTCGCGGAACGGATCGTGGCCGATCACGCGCGCCTGGCCGGACGTCGGATCGATCAGGCCGGCGACGATGTTGAACATGGTCGACTTGCCGCAGCCGGTCTTGCCGAGCACGGCGACGATCTCGCCTTTGGCGATCTCGAATGACAGCCGGTCGACCGCGACGAACTCGCCGTGCCCGTCCGGGCGGCGGAAGGTCTTGCTCACGTCCTTGAAGCGGATGACCGGCTCGGCATCGGCCATGATCTACATGGCCCGTTCGGACACCGCGCGATAGCGCAAGGCCCAGGTCTCGATCGCGGTGATGGTCTGCTGCACGATCAGCACGAACAGCACGAGTTGCAGCGTCCAGGCCATGGCGCCGGCCATGTCGAACAATTGCTGCTGGCGCAGCAGCTGGTAGCCGACGCCGCCGGTGGCGCCGACCAGTTCGGCCACCACCACGACGCGCGCGGCGTTGCCGAGATTGACCTTCCAGGCCGTGAGAATGCCCGGCACGATGGTCGGCACGATCAGAACCCGAAACAGCGTCCAGCGGCTGCGGCCGGAACGACATCGTCATCTCGAACAGATCCTTCGACATCGAGCGGAAGGCGTCGAGGATCTGGAAGGTGAAGGCCGGCAGCGTGGTCATCACCATGATGAACAACACGCGGAATTCGATGCCGTGGAACCAGATGATCGCGAACACCACCCAGGACAGCGCCGGGATGCCCTGGAAGAAGGTCAGCACCGGCGTGATGAAATTCTCCATGGTCTTCGAGCGGCCGATCAGCAGCGCCAGCACGCTGCCGAGGATGAAGGCGCCGAACAGTCCGCCGAAAATGCGCGCGGCGGTGAGCAGCACGTCCGACCAGCAGCGAGCCGGTGATCAGCACTTCGACGGTGCGCGCGATGATCTCCGGCACCGGCGGAAACAGATAATGCGGAAAGACCATCGACAGGATCTGCCAGCCCGCCGCCAGCACCATCATGCCGGCGGTGGCTTGCAGCACGCGCATGGTGCGCGAGTTCGTCATTTCAGCGGCTTGTTGTAGATCGTGTCGTTCGACGGCATCTTCTTGAAGATAGCCGACGTCGATGCCGGCCTTGTAGACGGCGTCGATCTGCTTGGCGATCGCCTGGGCGCCGGCCACGCTCATGCCGAGCCGGTCGTTGGACTTGATGAGCGAGACCAGCGCGGCCTGGTCCGGCGGCGCGGATTTCGGCGCGATCAGGATCGCGGCTTCCTCCGGGTGCTTGACGATCTATTCGCCGGCCGCCTTGTAGGTGGCGTAGAGCTTCTGCACCAGCGCCGGATTCTGCTCGATCCAGTCGGTGTGCGCGGCGACGCCGAGATAGGGGATGCTGCTCGCCGCCGGCGAAGCTCTTCCAGGTCTTGTCCATGCGATAGATCGAGCATACGGATGTCGGGCTTCTTCGCCTTCAGCAGCGTGTAGGCCGGCTCCCAGAGCTGCACGGCATCGGCGCGGTCGGCGAGGGCGTAGCCGACGAGGCCCGGCGGCGCGGTGTTCACCACCTTGATCTTCGAGATGTCGACGCCGAGCTTCTTGGCGAAGAACTCGAACATCTGGAAATTGGTGGTGGCGCGCGCGGCCGGCGAGCTCCTTGCCTTCGAGATCCTTGAGCGATCTTGACGCTCGGCGCGCGAGGTGACGACCGCGCCCCAGAAGTCGAACAGGTTGAACAGATATTTCACCTTGACGCCGCGCTCGTCGGCGAGCCCGACGGTCAGCAGCGCGGCGCTGCCGCCGACCTTGAACTCGCCGGAGTTGAACTGCGTGGTGTAGGCGTCGGGCGGGCGCTCCTCGAAGGTGATGTCGAGACCGTTGGCCTCGTCGAGCTTCTTGGCCTTGATCACCGGCGGCATGAAGGCGCCGAGCGAGGGGAAGCCGAACACCACGATGGTGACTTTGGCCGGCGCTTGCGCGGCGGCCGGCGCCGGCGTGAGCGCCATGCAGGCAAGCGCGGCGAGCGCCCAGCCGGTCGAGCGCACCCATGCGGTCAATTTTGTCATTGTTCTCTCCCTGGTTCTTCGTGTTCGATCTTACTTCATTGCGCAATGCGAAACAGCCGTGCCGCCAGGCCGCCGTTGATCGAGGCCGCCTGCGCCGCGGATAGGCCGGCAGCGGCGACGATCTTCAGCGGTTCGGCATCGCCGATCGGGAACGGCATGTCGGAGCCCATCATCAGCCGGTCGGCGCCGATCATCTCGATGACAAATTGCAGCACCCGCGCGTCGTGCAGGATGGTGTCGGTATAGAGCGCGCCAAGACCCGCGACCGGGTCGGCCGACGCCGGGCGTGATCGCGGCATTGCGCTTGAGCCGCCCGAGCACGAAAGGCAGCGCCGGCGGCGCCCATGGGCGCGAAGAACTTGGCATTTTTGTAGTCGCGCGACATGGCCGGCCGCAGATCAGCCGCGCCACCGCGACCGCGGCGTCGGTGATGCGGCCGAGCGCCGTTGGCGAGGCCGAAATCGTTGACGCGCACGTCGCCGGCATCGAAGCTCGGATGAATATGGATGACGGCGCCGGTCTCGTCCGCCGCCGCCAGAACGGATCGAGGTCGGCGGCATCGAGCATCGTGCCGACGCCGCGCGGCAGCGTGCCGATCATGCAGCCGGGAAAGCCCGCGGCCATCGCCGCTTTGAGCACGGCGGCTGCGCGCGCGCCGTCCCCAGCGGCACGGTGGCGAGCGGCACGAAGCGCGGCTCGGCCTTGGCGGCGGCCATGAGCGTGTCATTGAGCAAGCCGGCTCCAGGCTTCGCCTTCCGCGCCCGGCAGCTCGTAGCCGAACATATCGACCCAGCCGCCGACGACCTGCTTGTCGATTGCCTGCTTCTTCATCCATGCGACGCGGCCGGCGATGTCGGACAGCGGCTTCGACACCGGCCGCGTCGGCTTGCCGCCGGCAAAGGAGAAAGCCAAGCTGCCGCCGTCCTCGATCAGCCGCAGCGCTCGGAAACGTCGCCGCGCTCCTTGCGGATCGCGGCCAGCAGCGCCGGCGGCACCAGATGCGCGTGGCAATCGATGATCATGCTGCCGCGCGCCTCCGCGATCAGGTCGCCGAGCTTGGAGACTTTCAGCGGCAGCGTGTTCATCGTGATGCCGAGCGGGCGCAGCGCGTCGTTGACCGCGCTGGCGATCGCCGCCGGCGCGCCGAGATAGCCGCTCTCGCCCGAGCCCTTCTGGCCGAGCACGGTGTGCGGCGACGGCGTCTCGTGATCGACGATCTCGATCGCCGGCACCTCGTGCGAGGACGGCAGCAGATAGTCCATGAAGCTCTGCGCGATCAGCTGGCCGTCCTCGTTGTAGGCGAATTCCTCGTAGAGCGCGGCGCCGATGCCGTGCGCGATGCCGCCCATGGTCATGCCGCGCACGATCTTCGGATTGATCATGCGTGCCGCAGTCGTGGCCGACGACGTAGCGCAGGATCTCGGGCTTGCCGAGATCGGGATCGATGGCGAGCAGCATCAGATGAAACTCGAACGAGAAGCAGGGATACATCTGCACCCGCCCGTCGGCGCGTCGGCAGCGTGCCGCCGGTCGGCACCGGCATAGATGTGGCTGACCGCCAGCCCGGGTTCGATGCCGGGCGGCATGCGGTGGATATTGCGGTGCGCGATGGTGACGAGCTCGGCCCAGGTGCGCTTGTTCGCGGCGCGTCGCGGTCGTGACACGTTGCCGTTCGTCGTAGACCGCGCGCTCGGCCGGGATGCCGAGATCGTGCGCGCGCGATCGCGATCAGCTTGGCCTTGAGCTTCTGCGCGGCGTGGAAGGCGGCGCCGCCCAGCATGATCGCCATGCGGCTGCCGACCGGGCTGTTGCTCGGCAATGAGTTGAGCGAATCCGGCCGCATCACCCGGATGCGGTCGGGATCGATCTGCAGCACCTCGCCGACCACGGTGCCGACCAGCGTCTCGTGGCCCTGGCCGGCCGAGGTCGTGTGCATGGTCGCGGTGATGGCGCCGCTGCAGGTCGACGTTGATGCGGCAGGAATCCATGAAGGTCGTGGTGGTGTTCTTCGGATTGAGCAGCGGCTCGAAGGTCGAGTTGCCGCCGCTCGGCTCCAGGCAGGCCGCGATGCCGATGCCGGCGAGCTGGCCCTCGCGCGCGCAGCCGGTCGCGCTCCGCGATCAGCGCGGCGTAGTCGGCGTGTCGGCCAGCACCTTGTCGATGACGGTGTGGTAGTCGCCGCTGTCGTAGGTGGTGCCGCTCGGGATCAGATAGGGAAACTCCTCGTGCGCGGATCAGGTTGCGCCGGCGCACCTCCAGCGGATCGAGGCCGAGATGCTGGCGCCACCTCGTCGATCGCGCGCTCGATGCGCGAAATTGGTCGGCGCCTGGCCGAAGCCGCGCACCGCCTCCTGCGTCGTCTTGTTGGTGACGACCGCGATCGCGCTGGTACTGCACGCTCTTGATGCTGGTAGGGCCCGACGATGGCGCCGATCGGCTTGCCGAGCTGGAACGGCGAGCGCCCGGCATAGGCGCCGACATTGTCGAGCGCGCGCATCTTCATCGAGCGGATCACGCCGTCGTCGTCGAACGCGACCTCGACGTCGAAGATGCGCTCCGGCCCGTGCGCGTCGCCGCCGCGCATGTTCTCCAGCCGGTCCTCGATCAGCCGCACCGGCACGCCGAGCCGGCGCGCCAGATAGCCGACCAGCACCGTGTGCTTGATGCCGCGCTTGACGCCGTAGCTGCCGCCGACGTCGACGTCGTTGTGCACGCGCACCGACGAGCCCGGCAGCTTCGAGCGCGAGCGCGATCTGGTCGGGATAGTGCGGCATCTGGATCGAGGCCCAGACGTCGAGAATCTCGCGCCACGGGTCCCAGCTGCGTCACCACGCCGAAGGTCTCGATCGGCACCGTCGAGCTGCGGCCCCATTTCACCCGCAGCGACAGCGTGTGCGGGCTGGCGGCGAAATCCTTCTCGACCTCGCCCCAGACGAAGGTGCTGTCGAGCAGCACGTTGGAGCCGTGCGCCTCGTGCACCAGCGGGCTGCCTGGTCGCATAGCGCCTCCTCGGCGTCGAGCACGAACGGCAGCGGCTCGTAGTCGACCTCGACCGCTTCGGCGGCGTCCTCGGCCATGCGCGCGCGTGTCGGCGACCACGGCCGCGACCCATTCGCCGGAATAGCGCGCGACGTCGAAGGCCAGCGGCCGGCGCGGCACGTTCGGCGTATCGAGACCGGCCATCAGCGGCGTCGGTCGCCGGCGGCAAGCTCGCGCGCCGTCGAGCACGTAATGCACGCCGGGCATCGTGAGCGCGGCGCGCTTGTCGATTGCCTCGATGCGCGCGGCCGGATGCGGGCAGGTCACCAGCGCGACGTGCTGCGTCCCGGGCAGGTCGATGTCGGCGACGAAATTGCCCTTGCCGGCGACGAAGCGGCGGTCCTCGCGCACGCGGCGGTCGGTGGAGACGAAGCGGAATTGGCGTTGCGCTCATGGCCGCGGCTCCACCGGCCGGTTGGCGCCGCGCATGCGCTCGGCGGCGAGCGCGATCGCTTCGACGATCTGCGCATAGCCGGTGCAGCGGCAGATGTTGCCGGAGATCGCCTCGACGATCTCGCTCGCGCGTCGGCTGCGGGTTGCCGGCGAGCAGCGCGTGCGCGGTCAGGATCATGGCCGGCGTGCAATAGCCGCATTGCATGCCGTGCGTCTCGCAGAAGGCGTCCTGCACCGGCGACAGTTCGCCGGGCGCCGGCGTGACGCCTTCGATGGTCGTGATGGCGTGAGCCTTCGGCCTGCACCGCGAACATCAGGCAGGAGCGCACCGCCGCGCCGTCGACCAGCACCGTGCAGGCGCCGCAGACGCCATGCTCGCAGCCGGCATGCGCGCCGGTCAGCGCGAGCTGGTCGCGCAGGCAATCGAGCAGCGTCGTGCGCGGCTCGACGTCGAGCGCGTGCTGCGCGCCGTTGACGGCAAGCTCAATGCGCATGGGCTTTACCCTTGAGCGCGTCGGCTTTGGCGTCGGCGATGGCGCGCGCGGCAAGCGTGGCCGCGGCGCGGCGGCGGTAATCGGCCGAGGCGTGCAGGTCGTCGAGCGGCTCGATGTCGGCGAGCGCGGCGCGCAACGGCCTCGATGACGCTCTTCTCGTCGAGCGCGCCGCCGGTCAGTTGCTGCTCGGCGCTTGCGAGCCGCATCGGAACGTCGGTCGCCGCGCCGATGCCGATGGCGATCCGCTTGCACTTGCCGGCGTCATCGAGTTCGACCTGCGCCGCCGCCGCGACGAATGCGAAATCGCTGCGCCGCGCATTGACCTCGTGAAAACCGCTGCCGACCTTGCCCGGCCAAACCGGAAAGCGCACGCCGGTGAGGCAGGCGCCGGCCGGCAGCGCGGTCATCATCGGCCCGGTGAAGAAATCGCGCGCCGCGATGTCGCCGGTCTTGCCGCCCGCGCGGTAGACTGAGCGTGGCATCGAGCGTCACCGCGATCAGCGGCAGCTCGGCCGCCGGATCGGCATGGGCGAGCGAGCCGCCGATGGTGCCGCGCGCGCGGGTGGCGGCATGGCCGATGAACGGAATGGCGCGCGCCAGCAGCGGCACGCGTTTTGCGCACCAGCGCATCGCGCTCGACCGCGCATTGCCGCGTGCGGCGCCGATGGCGATGCCGCGCTTCGCCCTCGCTCGCGCACATAGGATAATGCGGCGATGCGGGCGATATCGACCAGCCGCGTCGGCCGCGCCAGCCGCATCGCCATCATCGGCACCAGCGTCTGCCCGCCGGCGATCACGCGCGCACTTTCATCAGACGAAAGCAATGCGCAGGCTTCCTCGATATCGGCCGGGCGCGAATAGGCAAACGGTGCTGCTTTCATGACGCGCCAAGCCCTACTGAAACACGCCCGATATTGTCGATCCGCGGCGACATCGTTAAAGTCCCCGGCGCATATTGCAACCATAAAACCAGTGATGGGTGACATGCCGCGGACCAAGGGCGCCGACCTCATCACCGACTATCTGATCGCCAACAAGATCCCTTACGTGTTCGGCATCTGCGGCCACGGCAATGTCGGCATGCTCGATTCGCTGCATGCCGCGCGCGACCGCATCAAGATGGTGTCGCCGCGCCACGAGCAGGTCGCCGCGCACATGGCGGACGCCTACTTCCGCGTGCGGCACGAGCCGGTGGCGACGCTCACCTCCTGCGGGCCGGGCTCCTGCAACATCGTGATGCCGCTCGCCTGCGCCATCGCCGACTCCTCGGCGCTGCTTGGCGATCACGGCGAACGTGCCGACCTCGCAGTTCAACCGCTCGCCGTTCCAGGAAATCAACAAGCACTTCCAGGCCGACTTCCCCAACATCATCCGCCCGGTGGTCAAGCGCAGCTTCCAGCCGACGCGCGTCGACATGCTGCCGCTGGCGCTGCGCCAGGCGATGACCACGATGCTGTCGGGCCGGCCGGGGCCGGTGAACCTCGACGTGCCGTTCAACGTGTTCCAGGAAGAAGACGACGTCGAGCTGCCGCCGCCGGCGCCGCCGCTCAACGCGCAGCGCAGCGGCGCCTCGCCCGACGAGATCACGGCCTGCGTCGACCTGATCCTGAAGGCGGAGCGCCCGGTGATCTTCATCGGCCACGGCGTCACGCTGTCGGAAGCCTCGCGCGAACTGACCGAATTCGTCCACGGACTCGGCATCCCGGTGATCTCTTCGCCCAACGGCATGGGCTGCCTCGACATGACCGACCCGCTGTCGCTCGGCTTCATCGGCCGCAACGGCGCCTACCCTGCGAACGAAGCCGGCCGCCACGCCGACGTGGTGATCGCCATCGGCGCGCGCTTCGACGACCGCTCGGCCTCGTCCTGGCTGCCCGGCTATTCGTGGAATTTCCCGCAGACCAAGCTGATCCACGCCGATGTCGATCCGGCCGAGCTCGGCCGCAATTATCCGCCCGATATCGGCGTGCTGGCCGACGCGCGCACGTTCCTGCGGCAGCTGCTGGCCGAAGTCGAGCGGCGCAAGCCGCAAGCGCGACGCGCTCAAAGCCTGGCACGCCGACATCAAGACATGGCAGGCGGAGTGGGAGAAGTTCACGCGGCCGAATTTCGACATTCACGCCTCGCCGATCCGGCCCGAGCGCATCGTCGCCGGATTGCCAGGACGTGCTGCCGCCCGACGCGATCCTGTGCTGCGACGTCGGCGTCAGCCACAACTGGTACATGCAGTTCTGGAAGGCGCGCCGGCCGCAGACCATGATGAACTCGTGGGGCTTCTCCGGCATGGGCTTCGGCGCCTCTGGCGCGCTCGGCGCCAAGCTCGCGGCGCCCGACCGGCCGGTGGTCGCGGTCACCGGCGACGGCTGCTTCACCATGGTGCCGCACGTGCTGTGCACCGCGGTCGAATACAATATTCCCGGTGGTGTGGGTGATCTGGAACAATTTCGGCTGGGTCTCGATCCGCGACATTCAATTGGGCATGTTCGGCGGGCGCGAGCACGGCACCATGTTCCACGAAGGCGCCGAACCAGAAGCCGTACAATCCGGACTTCGCCGCCATGGCGCGCTCATGCGGCGTCGAGGCGATGACGGTGACCAAGTCGCAGGACTTCAAGGGCGCGCTCGAGCACGCGGTGAAAGCCAACAAGCCCTTACGTGCTCGACGTGCATGTCGACGCCGAAGTGCGGCCGCCTTCGACCGGCGCCTGGCAATTGCCGCCGACGCCTTGGAAGGAGCCGGTGTTCGGCGAGCGTTTCCTGCCCGATGTCGCGCCGGTGAAATAGCAAACTAACCGTTCGTCCCCGCGCAAGCGGGGACCCAGTGCGGCCGGGCACGGAGTTTGGTACCCTGGGTTCCCGCTTACGCGGGAACGAACGGAGGAAGGACCGATGCCACGACACGCAAGCTACATCCCCCACGGCGTGATCCCGGCGGTGCTGCTGCCGTTCGAGAACGACCTGTCGATCGACGAGGCGAGCTTCCGCAAGCATTTGCGCGACGTGGCCGCGGTCGAAGGCTTGTCCGCGATCACCATCAACGCGCATTCGACCGAGGTCGGCTCCTGCACCTTCGACGAGCAGCGCCGCGTGCTCGACATCGCGCAGGACGAGATCGGGGCTAAGCTGCCGCTGATCAACGGCATCTGGGCCGACGGCAGCATCGAAGCCGCGCGCATCGCCAGCATGGCGGCGCAAGGCGGCGCCTCGGCGCTCTTGGTGTTTCCGCCGGCGCCGTTCACGCTTGGCCAGTCGCCGCAATGGCGCTGGCGCATTTCAAGCGCATCGCGGATGCGACCGACCTGCCGCTGATCGTGTTCCAGTATCCGCTCGCCACCGGCCAGGGCTATCCCAAGGACACGCTGCTGCGCATGTGCGAGGACATCCCGACCATCCGCGCCATCAAGGACTGGATCGGCAACGTCCCGCATCACGAATGGCACATCCGCACGCTGCAAAATCTGTCGCGGCCGGTGAACGTGCTGACCACGCACTCGTCCTGGCTGTTGTCGTCGCTGGTGCTCGGCCCCAACGGCCTGCTGTCGGGCTCGGGCAGCGTGATCGCCGACCTGCAGGCGAAACTCTTCCGCGCGGTGCAGGCCGACGATCTGGCGCAAGCCAAGCGGCTCAACGACCGCATCGAGCCGCTGATGCGCGTGTTCTACGCCGATCCCTTCGTCGACATGCACAACCGCATGAAGGAGGCGCTGGTGCTGCTCGGCAAATTGCCGCGCGCGGTGGTGCGCCCGCCGCTGGTCAAGATCGAGCGCGGCGAGATCGCGGCGATCCGTGTCGCGCTGATCGAGGCGGGCTTGCTCGACAAGAACGCCCGCGACGCCGCCTAGGGCGGTGCTGTCGAATTCCTTAAAATTCTAATTCGCCCGTTAAATCTCGCTGAACGAAGTGACCGGTATCATCATGCCGTCAGTTCGCAAGGAGCAGGGCTCGTGTTTAAAGAACGACGCAAAATTCAGCGCCGGGTCATCAATCGCGTGGCTCAATTCCAATGCGAGGATGGATCGCTACCCCGGACCTGTATGATTACGGACATTTCCGATGGCGGCGCGCGGCTCTATTCAGAAACTGAAATGCCCCAGAAATTTACCCTGTCGGTGTTCGGCGAAGGAGCGAATACCCGGCGAGAATGTCGCGTGGTCTGGCGCCTCGGCGGCGAATTTGGTGTCGAATTCATCGACCGCGCGTCTCGATAAAATCGCGCGTGCGCGCCGTCATTACATAATCGCGAATTCGGTATTCTTGCGGTCCGTCACCAGCATGCTGCCGGGATAATGCGTGATGCAGAAGTCCGGCTTCACCGTCGCGATCACCGATTGCGGCGTCACCCCGCAGGCCCAGAACACCGGCAGCTCGTCCTCGCGCACTTCGACGGCGTCGCCGTAGTCCGGCTTCATCACATCCTTGATGCCGATCAGCTCCGGCTTGCCGATATGCACCGGCGCGCCGTGCACGGCGGGAAATCGTGTCGTGATCTGCACCGCGCGGATCGCATCGGCCGGCTTCATCGGCCGCATCGACACCACCAGCGGTCCGTGGAACGGGCCCGCCGCATGCGTGGCAATCGAGGTGCGGTACATCGGCACGTTGCACCGCTGCGTGATGTGGCGCAGCGCGATGCCCTCCGCCATCAGCGCTTCCTCGAAGGAAAACGAGCAGCCGATGACGAAGCTCACCAGGTCGTCGCGCCAGAACTCAGCGATATCCTCCGGCTCCGCCGCCAGCTCGCCGTTCTTCCACACGCGGTAGCGCGGCAGGTCGGTGCGGATGTCGAGGTCCTCGCCCAGTTCCGGCACGCGCGCATCGCCCGGCGCCGAGGTGCCGATCAGCGGGCAGGGCTTGGGGTTGCGCCGGCAGAACTGCATGAAATCGCCGGCCAACGCCTGCGGCAGGATGGCGAGATTGCCCTGCACGAAGCCGGGCGCCAGCCCCGCGGTCGGCCCACGATGCAGGCCGGCGCGGATCGCAAGCCGCGCCGCAAGCCCGCTGCCGGCGGGCGGTATTTCGTCGCGCCGCAAAGGACTGACCGTCATGAGCGCCATCCTGTTCCCTGGGCACGGCACCCGTGCCCATTTCCGCGGCAAACCTACGACGGGGTGAAAACGCCGACAACAAGACGAAAATAGCGGTTGAAACTTGCCCACGGACCGCGTTTGCTAGTGGGCATAATCGCTTGCCAAGAGCCCGCGAAGGGCCAGCAGAGGGAGGACTGGGCAATGCCGCGTCGTGCCGGCAATAGCTGGCGTGCGGTGGCGTTTGTTGCCGGCGTGAAGCCGGCAGCGCGCGCCGCAGGCGGCCGTACCCGTTCTTCGGACGGACAATTGGGGACGTTGCTTCGGCGCCCGCGCGTTCGCGCGGGCGATTTGCATTTCCATCAGCACATGAAATCCAGTGGGAGGACGAGCAATGACTGAAAAATGGAAAGACGAGGCCTGGGCACAGGACGTCTGGTACAGCGGCAAGGTCACGCGCCGCCGCGTCGTCGGATGGGGCGGCGGTGCGATCGGCGCCATGATGCTGGTGCCGGCGCCGTGGCGCGCCGCTTTCGGCGCAGCCAAGGCGTTCAAGATCGGCTCCGAGCAGCCGCTGTCGGGCGCCGGCGCCGCCGGCGGCAAGACCGCGCTGGTCGGCCTGCAGATGGCGGTCGACCGCATCAACAAGAACGGCGGCATCATGGGCCGCCCGATCGAACTGGTGATCGCGGACGACGAGTTCAAACCCGACGTCGGCGCGCCGCAAGACGCAGAAGATGGTGGAAGAGGACAAGATCGACGTTCACGTCGGCGGCTTCCTGTCCAACATCTGCCTCGCCTGCATGCCGGTCTGGGAAGAAGCCAAGATCGTCAACATGATCAGCGTGTGCCTCGACACCACGCTCACCACATCCAAGTGCAACCGCTACAGCTTCCGCGTCCACGACTACGCGCCGGCGCAAGCGGTCGCCTTCGGGCCCGACGCTCGCCAAGATGGGCAAGAAGTGGCACCTCGCTTATGCCGACTATTCCTGGGGCCAGTCGACGCGCGACGCCTATGCCGCCGAAATCAAGAAGGAGCGGCGGCGAAGTGGTCGGCACCACCGGCATTCCGCTCGGCACCGCCGACATGACGCCGTTCCTGTCGAAAATCTCCGGAAATTTCGACGGGCTGTTCGGCATCTTCTTCGGCAAGGACGGCGTGACCATCGGCAACCAGGCCTTCGATCTCGGCCTCACCAAGAAGTACAAGTGGGCCGGCGACGGCGCGATCTGCGAATCCGACCAACCTGCCGGCGCTCGGCAACAAGATCGACGGCTTCGTCGGCATCAACCGCTACATCCCGGTGTTCGAGGGCGCCGCTCGACACGCCCTATCACCATCAGCTTCTTCGACGACGCCAAGGCGCGGCTGGCCAAGGTCGATCCGTCCGGCCCGCTGCCCGACCGCTACGTGCAGTCGAACTACGAGGCGATGAACGCCTTGAAGATCGGCATCGAGAAGTCGAAGTTCGAAGGCCGCAAGGACACCATGAAGCTGATCGAGGCGCTCGAAGGGCTCGAGATGAAGCTGAGCGACGACTTCCCGCAAGGCGACAAGACGCTGCGCAAGGAAGACCACCAGGCGTTCCTGCAGCGAGTTCATCTTCGAGGTCAAAGACGGCAAGTACAAGCATCCTCGAGACGGTGTCGAAGGACAAGACCATCGTTCCGCCGGCCTGCAAGTTCCCCGCTGCGTAAGTGAGCGCGGAACCGGCTATCGACGAACGCTCCCCGGCGAGCAGCCGGGGGGCGGCGTCGGCTCCTGTGCTACGGACCGAAATGCTGACCGTCCGTTTCGGCGGGCTGGCGGCGCTTAGCCAGATCAATTTCGAGGTTCGGCGCGACGAGGTGTGCGCGATCATCGGGCCGAACGGGGCCGGCAAGAGCACCTTCTTCAATTGCTTGACCGGCGTGCTGCGGCCGACCGGCGGGAGCATCGTCTTCAACGGCGAGGATATCACCGGCCTGCCGTCCAACCTGATCTCGCGCCGGGGCATCGCGCGCTCCTACCAGATCACCAACCTGATGCCGAACGCCACCGCGCTGGAGAACGTGCGCATCGCCGCGCAGTCGCGCCGGCACGGCTGGAGCATGCTGCGCCACCACAGCGCCTTCGCCGACGTCACCGACAAGGCGGAAGCCGCGCTCGAGTCGGTCGGCCTGCTGGGCAAGGCGCACGAACTGGCGGCCAATCTTTCGCACGGCGAGCAGCGCAATCTCGAAATCGGCGTCGCGCTGGCGACCGAACCGGCCTTGCTTTGCCTCGACGAGCCGACCGCCGGCATGAGCGCGGCCGAGACGCACGACACCATGCAGCTTGTGCGCCGCATCGCCAAGAACCTGACCATCCTGATCGTCGAGCACGACATGCAGGTGGTCATGGAGCTCTGCCACCGCATCGTCGTGCTGCATTACGGTCGAAATCCTCGCCGACGGCACGCCGGAGGAAATCCAGCGCAATCCGAAGGTGCAGGAAGTGTATCTCAAGACATGAGCGCCGCCGCCGCCAGCGCCACGCCGCTCGTCCTGGTCGAGGACGTGCACACCTATTACGGCAAGAGTCACATTCTGCATGGCGTCACCTTGCAGGTTGCGCCCGGCGAGGTGGTCGGGCTGCTCGGCCGCAACGGCGTCGGCAAATCGACCACGCTGAAGACCATCATGGGCCTGGTGCAGCCGAGCCACGGCAGCGTGCTGTTCGACGGCAACGCCATCACCGGTGTTCCCGCGCACAAGCTCGCCCGCCTCGGCATCGGCTACGTGCCGGAAGACCGGCGCGTCTTCCGCCTGCTGACGGTGATGGAGAACCTGCGCACCGGCCTCGACCGTCACGGCGTCACCGAAGAGCGCAAAGCCGCGCTGCTCGACAAGGTGTTCAATTTCTTCCCGGTGCTGGCGGAGCGGCGCAACCAGGCCGGCGGCACGCTCTCGGGCGGCGAGCAGCAGATGCTGGCGATCGCGCGCGCCATGATGCTGGAGCCCAAGATCATCCTGCTCGACGAGCCGACCGAAGGGCTGATGCCCAGGATGGTCTCGCAGATCCGCCAGATCATCGACGTGCTGCATCGCGACGGCGTCGCCATCCTGCTGGTGGAGCAGAACGTGCCGCTGACGCTGGACGCGAGCGAGCGCATCTACATCATGGAGAAAGGCCTCGTGCGTCACCACTGCGCGGCGTCCGAGATCAAGGTCGACGACCCGGTCATCAAGCAGTATCTGGGAGTGTGAGCGATGAACGCGCTCATCCAATTTTTCCAAAATTTTCCGCTCGATCTGTTCATCATCCAGACGATCAACGGCATCGTCACCGGCATGATTCTGGCGCTGGTCGCCTCCGGGCTGACACTGATCTTCGGCATTATGGATGTGGTGAACTTCGCCCACGGCGAATTGTTCATGCTCGGCGCCTATGTCGGCGTCCTCGTCATCACGGCGACCGGTAGTTTCTGGCTGGCGCTGATTCTCGCCTCGCTGATCGTCGCCATCATCGGCGCCGGCATTCAGATCGTCACGCTGCGCCCGCTGATCGGGCGCGATCCGCTCAACACGATCTTGGCGACCTTCGGTCTGTCGCTGATCTTGCAGAACTACGCGCTCTGGCAGTTCGGCCCGGTGGCGCGCAAGATCGACGAGCCGATCACCAGCCATTTCACGCTGTTTTACCTGATCTATCCCTGGTACCGCATTTTGATCGCCGTCCTGTCTGCCGCGATCATTGGCGGCTTCTGGCTGTTCCTCAAATACGGCAAATACGGCATCTGGATCCGCGCCACCACGCAAGACCGCGTCATGGCGCAGGCCATGGGCATTCCGGTGCCGTGGGTGTTCACCACGGTGTTCGCCATCGGTGCCGCCATGGCGGCGGCAAGCGGCGTGCTGTTTGCGCCGCTGGTCGGCGTCAACCACACCATGGGCCTCGACTGGGTGTTGAAGGCCTTCATCGTCGTGGTGGTCGGCGGCATGGGCAATCTCGGCGGCTCCATCGCCGCCGCCATCTTCATCAGCCTGCTGGAATCCTACGCCGCGATCTGGGTGAACCCCTCGCAGGCGGTGATCGTCTCGTTCGTCGTGCTGATCCTCACATTGTTGTTCCGTCCCACCGGCCTGTTCGTCCCGACGCCAAAATGACAACCGCCCCGCTCGATAAAACGACGCCGCTCAAAGCGAAATTGAGCCACACCGCCGTTTACTGGATCGGATTTAGTGTCGTCATGGCGCTGCTGATCGTGGCGCCCTTGGTGCTGCCGGAATATTGGCGGCGCTTTTTGACCGAAATCCTGATCTGGGGCCTGCTGGCGATGTCGTCGGATCTGCTGATCGGCTACACCGGAATGGTCTCGTTCGGCCACTCGGCCTTTTTCGGCCTCGGCATGTATGGCGCGGCGGCCGCGCTCATCATCGTGGACCCGCCCAATCTGTGGCTGGCGATCCTATTCGGGCTTGCCGGCGCCGGCGCCGCGGCATTGTTCGTCGCCTATTTCTCGACGCGGCTGCGCGACATTTATTTCGCCATCACCACGCTGATCTTTTCGCAGATCTTCTACGTCATCATCTTCACCTGGACGGCGGTGACCGGCGGCGAGAATGGATTGATCTTCTCGCGGCCGCATTTCTCGATTCCGCTGCTTTACGACGTGCGCTTCACCACCGCGACCATGCACTGGTTCGTGCTGGCGGTGGTGGCGGGCAGCTATCTCCTGCTGCGGCGGATCACGCAGTCGCCGTTCGGCATGGTGCTGCAATCGATCCGCGAGAACGAGCCGCGCACCCGCGCCATCGGCTATCCGGTCCAGCGCTACAAGATCGTCGCGGTGATGCTGTCGGGCCTGTTCGCCGGGCTCGCCGGCGTGCTTTACGCGGTGCAGAACCAGTTTGCCGCGGCCGAATTCGTGTTCTTCACCACCTCCGGCGACACCGTCATCTTCAACGTCATGGGCGGCATCGGCACGCTGGTCGGACCGATCGTCGGCGCCGGCTTCTTCCAGCTGCTGCGCGAATTGCTGGCGCGCATTTTCGGCGACCAGTTCCCCTATCTGATCCCGCTCGGCGTGGTGTTCATCGTGATGATCATCTTCCTGCCGCAGGGCCTGCTCGGCTTCGCGCGGCGCTGGCTGAACCGCTAGCGGCCTCGAGCCGGCGGTAGATGTCGCCGAGATGGCGTTCGGCCATGGCCCTGATGCGCTCGCTCGCTTGCCGCCGCTTGGCCGCGCTGTCGCCGGCAAATTCGACCTTGGGCGATTTGGCGTCGAAGCGCGCGGCTTGCGCCATGCGGCCGCGTTCTTGCGCGCTGCATGCAATGCCGAAATGCGGCAGGATCGACGTGAACACCGCCGCGGGCAGTTCGCGGTCGACGATTGTATTTTGCCAAATTTCCCCGCACCGGGATACGCTCGCCCGCCTTGCCACCCGCCTCACGTCTTCCTAATCCGAAACCGCATCACCCCCTCCGCCTCCTCCTTGCCCTCCATCTTATCCCCGGTCTGCCGCAGCAAGTTCGGGATGTCGATCGCCGCCAGCGGGTCGGTGCATTCGGCCACGATCAGGTCGCCGGCTTTGAGGCTGCCAAGCGCCTTTTTCACCCGCAGCGCCGGCAGCGGGCATTTCAGGCCGCGCAGGTTCATGATCTTGTCCGTCATCGGCGTCCTCGCGCGCGACCTAAGTCCTTGATTGCGCTAGACTGGACATTCCGCCGCCGCTCCGCGTCAAGGTCTGCACGATGGCCGCCAACACCGAAGTTTTGCAGGTGATTCAGCGCCTTACGCCGCTCGCCGAGGTGCTGGGGCTGATCGATGGCGAGGTCAAAGCGGTCACGCCGCGCACGCTTGAGGTGACGGCGGCGGCCGGCCGCACGCTGGCGGCGGACGCTTCGGCGCCGGCGCGTCCGAGCGCGGCGACGGCGTTGCATGACGGCTGGGCGCTCGCCGCCGACGCAACGCTCGGCGCCGGCGGCTATGCGCCCGCGCTGCTGCCACAGCTTCCCACGCGGGTCGAAGCGGGCCAGGCCATGCCGCCCGACACCGACAGCGTCGCGCCCTTCGACGCGGTCAAGAAAACCGCGAACGGCGCCGAAGCGCTGGTCACGCTCAATCCCGGCGACGGCGTGCTGGCGGCGGGCGGCGATTGCGATCCCGCCATTCCATTGCGCCGCGCCGGCGAGCGGCTGTGCGCCACCGATCTTGCCGCCTTCGCCGCCGCCGGCCTTGCCCGCGTCACCGTGCGCGAGCCGCGCATCCGCGTGCTGGCGTTGCGCGGCAGCGGCATCGTCAGCGCCGCCGCGCGCCTGGTGGCGTCCGACATCGAGCGCCGCGGCGGTGCGGCGCGGCTCGACGAAGCCGGCCGCGGCCTCGACGTCGCGCTGGCCGCGGACAACATCGACGCGGTCATCGCCATCGGCGGCACCGGCAGCGGGCGCAACGACAGCAGCGTGCATGTGCTGGCGCGCGAGGGCCGCGTCGCGGTGCATGGGCTCGCGCTGGCGCCGGGTGAGACCGCCGCGCTCGGCTTTGCCGGCTCCCGGCCGGTGCTGCTGCTGCCGGGACGGCTCGACGCCGCGCTTGCCGTCTGGCTGGTGGTCGGGCGCAGGCTCATGGACCGGCTCGCCGCCAGCATGCACAAGGAGAGCGAACCGGTGGAAACGCTGACGCTCGCGCGCAAGGTCGCCTCCACTGTGGGCTTGGCCGAGTTGGTGCCGGTGCGGCGCACGCCGGACGGCCAGGCCGAACCCTTGGCGACGCGCTATTTGCCGCTGTCCTCGCTCACGCGCAGCGACGGCTGGCTTTTGGTGCCGGCGGAAAGCGAAGGCTTTGCCGCGGGCAGCGCCGTGCAAGTGAGGCCGTGGCCATGAGGTATGCAACATGAGCGGGCAGCGCGGGACGCGGCCGCAGGAGGAATTGCTCGCGCGCGTGCGCGCCGCCGCGCGCCAGGAGCAGTTCCTCGAAGTGCTGTCGGCCGAGGATGCGCGCGCCCGCTTCGAAAAGCATCTCGATCTTACGCCGCTTGCGCCTGAAACCGTGCCGCTGTCGGCGGCGCTGACGCGCGTGCTCGCCGCCGACGTGGTGGCGGCGGTCGATGCGCCGCCCTTCGACCGCTCCAACGTGGACGGCTTCGCCGTGCGCGCCGCCGACACGCTGGGCGCCAGCGACGGCAATCCGAAGCTGCTCGCGCTCAACGCCGAAGTGATCGCCTGCGGCGACGCGCCGACGATCGAGGTTGCGCCCGGCACCGCCACCACCATCGCCACCGGCGGCGTCATGCCGCGCGGCGCCGACGCGGTGGTGATGATCGAGCACACGGACATGACCGAAGGTCATGTCCCGGGCATCGAAATCCGCCGCGCCGCCGCCCCCGGGCAGTTCGTGTCTTACGCCGGCTCCGACATTGCGCGCGGCGAGACGTTGCTGCGGCGCGGCGCGAGCGTCGGCTCGCGCGAGATCGGCATGCTGGCGGCGTGCGGCTTGAGCGAGATCGCCGTGGTGCGGCGGCCGAAAGTGGCGGTGCTGTCGACCGGCGACGAATTGGTGGCGCCCGGCCAGCCGCTGAAAGCGGCCGGCGTCTACGACAGCAACGGCGCCATCATCGCCGCCGCCGTCACCGAAGCCGGCGGCGAGCCGCTCAGCCTCGGCGCTTTTCCCGACGATGCGGCCGCGCTGGAAAAGGCCGTGCGCGCGGCCTTGGCGCAAAGCGACATGGTGGTGCTGTCCGGCGGCACCTCGAAAGGCGCCGGCGATCTGTCGCACGCCATCGTCTCGCGGCTCGGCGCGCCCGGCATCCTGGTGCATGGCGTGG
This sequence comes from uncultured Alphaproteobacteria bacterium, assembly GCA_963742375.1. Classification (GTDB taxonomy): domain Bacteria; phylum Pseudomonadota; class Alphaproteobacteria; order Rhizobiales; family Xanthobacteraceae; genus Pseudolabrys. The sequence continues at coordinate 24,901 of CAVULP010000005.1, read as the reverse complement.
CGCTCAAGCCGGGCAAGCCGCTCTGTCTCGGCGTCGTCGGCGACAAGCCGATCGTGGTGCTGCCCGGCTTTCCCGACCTCGGCGATCTTCACCTTCCACGCTTTCGTTGCGCCGGTGATCCGCGCGCGCGCCGGGCTGCCGCCGGAAGCGGCGCGGACCGTCTCCGCCAATGTGCCGCTGCGCGTCGCCTCGGAACTCGGGCGCAAGGAATTCCTGCTGGTGTCGTTGGTCGAGAGCGGCAAGGGCACGGTGGCGTTCCCGACCGGCAAAGGCTCGGGCTCGGTGACCAGCTTCTCGCAGGCCGACGGCTTCATCGAGATCGACGCGCTCGCCGCCTCGCTCGATGCCGACAGCGAGGTGCAGGTGACGCTGATCGGGTCCGCCGCGCGCGCGCCGGACCTGGTCATCATGGGCAGTCATGACGTGGCGCTCGACGTGGTGGTGGGCGCGCTCAACGAGCGCGGCTTCTCGGCGCGCGTGCTGGCGGTCGGCAGCCTGGGCGGCGTTGCGGCGGCGAGCCGCGGCGAATGCGATATCGCGCCGGTGCATCTGATCGATCCGCAGAGCGGGCACTATAATGTGCATCTCGCCGGCCCCGGGCTCACGCTGGTGCCCGGCTGGCAACGCATGCAGGGCATTCTGTTCCGTCCAGGCGATGCGCGCTTCCAAGGCAAGAGCGCCGCCGCGGCGTTGCAAGCCGCGCTCGCCGATCCGTCCACGCTGATGGTCAACCGCAATGCCGGTTCCGGCACCCGCGTGCTGGTCGACAAATTGCTCGAAGGCGCGCGCCCGCGCCGGCTACGCCAACCAGCCGAAGTCGCACAACGCGGTCGCCGCGGCCATCGCGCAGAGCCGCGCCGACTGGGGCCTCGCCATCGAACCGGTGGCCAAGCTCTACGGCCTCGGCTTCCTGCCCGTCGCGCCGGAGCACTACGATTTCCTCGTCGTCGAAAGCCGTCGCGAGCGTCCGGCGGTGCAGGCCTTCCTCGCCGCCTTGCGCGATCCGGCAACGCGCGCGCGCATCGCCGCGCTCGGCATGCAGCCGGACGGTGACTGAAACCCCATGGACTTTCTCATCCGCAACGCGCGGCTCTACGACCGGCCCGGCGAGCCGCTCGACATCGGCATCGCCAACGGCCGCATCGCCGCGATCGAACGCGCCATCGCGGCCGACGCGCCCGCCTACGACGCCAAGGGGCTGCTTGCCTGTCCCGGCCTGATCGAAAGCCACATCCATCTCGACAAGTCGCGCATCATCGACCGCTGCGCGCCGCAGGAGCGCGCCAAGTTGAGCCCGGTGTTCGGCGTCACGCCGGTCAAGAAGGACCATGACGGTCGAGGACGTGCACGCGCGCGCGGCGGCGACGCTTGAGGAATGCATCAAGCACGGCACCACGCGCATGCGCACGCAAGTTGAAGTGGACCCCGGCATCGGCATGCGCGGCTTCGACGGCGTCGAGGCGCTGATCGCGGAATACAAATGGGCGATCGACATCGAGCTCTGCGTGTTCCCGCAGGAGGGCCTCATCAGCTTTCCCGGCACCGACGAATTGCTGGTCGAGGGCCTGAAGCGCGGCGCCAAGGTGATCGGCGGCGCGCCGCGCTACGACAAGGACGGGCCCGGCCAGATCCGCCGCATCTTCGAATTGGCGCGCGAGTTCGACGTCGACATCGACATGCATCTCGACGTCGGCCCCACGCCTGAGCATTTCGACATCGATCTGGTGCAGGAGCTGACCGACACATACAAGCGCGGCGGCCGCGTGGTCGCCGGTCACGTCGCTAAGCTTTCGTTGCTGCCGCCCGACCAGATGGCGGCCAAGGCCAAAAGCCTCGCCGATAGCGGCATCGCCGTCACCGTGCTGCCGGCGACCGATTTGTTCCTGATGGGCCGCGACCAGGACCACAGCGTGCGCCGCGGCGTGGCCGACGCGCATGTGCTGTGCGCGCACGGCGTCAAGTGCTCGCTCTCGACCAACAATGTGCTCAACCCGGCGACGCCCTATGGCGACTGCTCGCTGATGCGCATCGCCAATCTCTACGCCAATCTGCTGTTCCTCGACCGCCCGGCCGAATTGCGGCAGTGCTTCGAGCTGGTCACCGACGCGTTCGGCGCGGCTGCTCAATTTCAAGGATTACGGCTTCGCCGTCGGCAACCCGGCCGACGTCGTGATCATCAACGCGCAAACGCCGGAGCAGGCGGTGGCCGAGATCGCGCAGCCGGTCGCGGCATTCAAGAACGGCAAGCAGACCATGGCCTGGAGCCTGCCGGAACTGATGCGGCCGCGGTAGGAGCCGGGGTTTTGCCTTGCGCGACCAAACGACGCGCGCCCCTATCGCCGCGCACTGAGGCGCTCATGCCCGCCTGACATTGTTCTAAACTCCGCCCTAAGATGACACTTGCACCGCCATGAATTTTTTTATCAAACGCCTGGGCACCCTGCTTTTGCTGCTGCCGCTTGTCGCCGGCGCGGCGCAGGCGCAATTGCGCGGCCATGGCGGGCCGGTGCGCGCGCTGGCGATCTCGCCCGACGGCACGCGCGCCGTCTCCGGCAGCTTCGACACCTCGGCCATTCGCTGGTCGCTCAAGCGCAACGTCGCCGAGCAGGTGATGCGCTTCCATGACGCCGCGGTGAATGCGGTCGTTTTTCTGAAAGACGGCCGCATCGCCACCGCCGGCGGCGACGCTCACATTGCGATCTGGACGCCCGGGCAAGCAGGCGCCCGACCAGGTGCTCGACGGCCATACCGGCCCGATCGTCGATCTTGCCGTCTCGCCGGACGGCAAGACGCTCGCCTCGGCCTCGTGGGATCACAGCGTGCGGCTGTGGCCGCTTGCCGGCGGCGCGCCGCGCGTGCTCGAAGGCAATGCGCAGAACGTCAACGGCGTCGCCTTCTCGCCCGACGGCAAGCAGGTGATCAGCGCCGGCTATGACGCCACCTTGCGCATCTGGCAAGTCGACGGCAGCGGCGTCATCGTGCGCAATTTGCCGAGCCCGCTGAACTCGGTGGCGGTCGCGCCCGACGGCGAGATCGCCGCCGCCGGCGCCAGCGGCAAGGTGTTCTTCCTCTCGCCCGCCGGCGAAATGCGCGGCGAGGTCGAAGCCGCGCCGACGCCGGTCATCCAGCTCGCCATCTCGCGCGACGGCAAGCTCGATCGCCGCCGCCGGCATCCGCGGCTCGGTGGCGGTGATCGACCGCAAGGCGCGCAAGCTCGTGCGCACGCTGATCGGCCCCGGCCTGCCGGTGTGGTCGGTCGCCTTCTTTCCCGACAACCGTACATTATTGACCGGCGGCACCGACCGCATGATCCGGCGCTGGGACGCGATCAAAGGCGAGCCGATCGATTCCGCGGTGGCCGGCGCGCCCGAGGATCCGCTCAAGCAATATGCCGGCGACCACGGCGCGCGACGTGTTCCGCCATTGCGTCGCCTGTCACACGCTGACGCCCGACGAGGGCAACAAGGCCGGCCCCACGCTCTGGCACGTGTTCGGCCGCCGCATCGCCACGCTGCCGGGCTACAATTTCTCGCCGGCGCTGAAGAAGCTCACCATCGTATGGTCGAAGGACACGGTGTCGAAGCTGTTCGAGATTGGCCCCGCGCACTACACGCCCGGCACCAAGATGCCGGAGCAGACCATCGGCTCCGCGGAAGACCGCAAGGCGCTGGTGGATTTTCTCGGGCGGGTGACGGCGAAGAAGTAAGGCGCTCAGCTCTCGCCCTTCGGCTCGCTTGCTTCGCGCTCGCGCAGATAATCGTCGGTGGTGCGCACCTTCGGGCGGCCGGGGCCGGCGAAGGGATCGAAATTCTCCTCCGCCATCGCCGCCACGCGGCAGTCGGCGCACATCTTGACCACGTCGAGCCGCTTCTTGGAGTCCTTGAACATCCAATGCTTGCCTTCCAGGCTCGCCACCACGCGCTCGACCGAGCTCTTGACGCCGAACGGCTTGTTGCAGCGGATGCAGAGGAACGGCTCCTCCTGCTTGATGACGCGGCGCTCGGCGGTCGCCGCGCGGAAATCGATCTGCGGCTTGAGGCTGATCACCTTCTCCGGGCAGGTCGCCTTGCACAGCCCGCATTGCACGCAGGCGTCCTCGGCGAAGCGCAGCATCGGCCGCTCCGGATCGTCGGACAGCGCGCCGGTCGGGCAGGCCGAAACGCAGGACAGGCACAGCGTGCAGCCTTCGACCTTCACGTCGAGCGTGCCGAACGGCGCGCCCGCGGGCAGCGCCACGATATCGACCGGCGTGGGTGCGACCCCGTGCAATTCGCGTAAAGCCAGCCGCACCACCTCGCGCTTGCTTGCCGACGGCGGCAAAGGTGGCGGGCTTGGCGACGCCGTCCATGGCTTCGATGGCGCGCAGGCTTGCTCCCAAGGCGTCGGGATCGTCGGTCTCGATGGTGGCGACGCGCGCGCCCGCAAAGCCGAGGCCGGCGAGAATCGGCTGCGCCAGTGCGATCGTCTGGTGCAGGCCGGTGAGATCGTGGCGCGGCTTGGCGCGAACGAGGAAGCGCACCGCCGACGCGCCATAGGCGAAGGCGCCGGCAATCGCTTCCAGTCCGATTTGCGTGATCTCGTTGACCTGCACCGGCAGCGCATTGGCCGGCAGTCCGTCGCCGTAGCGCGCCAGCGCGTCGATGGTCTCGGCGCCGTGCTCGCCGTCATGGAACAGGATCGCGGCGTGCGCGCCGCCCGCGTCGCGGTAGGTCGTCAGCAGCGTGCGCAGCTTGCGCAGCAGCGCGTCCGACGGCGGCAGCGCGTAAGCGGCCGCGCCGGTCGGGCAGGCGGCGGCGCATTGGCCGCAGCCGGCGCAGATGAAGCCGTCGATGCGCACGTGGTCGCCGTTGGGCGCGATGGCGCCGGTCGGGCAGAGATCGAGGCAGCGGCGGCAGCCGACGATGCCGGAGCGCGAATGCGCGCACAGGTCTTCGGTAAAGGTAATGTAGCGCGGCTTCTCGAAGCCGCCGGACAAGTCGCGCGCCTTCAGCACCGTGCGCAGCACGGCGGCCGGGTCGCCCGGATCGGCGCGCAGATAGCCGTCGCGCAGGTCGGCGGCCGGGAACAGCGGCGCCCCGCCGGAAAGATCGATCAGCACGTCGCAGCGCGTGACCACGCCGTTGCGCGCCGGGCCGAATTGCAGTCCGCCGCGCGAGGACGGCGCCGGCGCGGCATAGCCGTCGATCGTCACCTCGAAGGCGCCGAGATAGCCTTGTGCCGATTTGATCGCGCCCTTCACCAGCGGGAACTCGGTCACCCGCATCGGCAGCACCGCGCCGGCGTCCTTGATCAGCACGGTGAGATCGAGATGGTCCTTGAGCAGCTGCGCCGCCTCCATGACCTGCTCGTCCTTGCCGTAGAGCAGCGTCGCGCCTTCGCTCGACAGACTGACGTAAGGGACATCCGGCATCGGCTCGGCGGCCGCCGCGACCAGCGCCGCCATCTTGGGACCGGCGTCTTTGGCGTCCTTCGACCAGCCGGCGGTCTCGCGGATATTGACGAACGAGAGCTCGCCCGCGCCTTCGGTTTCGCCCGCAACTTCCGAGAACAGCGGCGCTTCCTGCGTGCAGGCGACCGTGACGGGCGCGCCGCCGGCCACCGCCTGGCGGAAGCGCTCGAGTTCGGCGCGGCACAGCTGGCGGCCTTCGAGCACCTCGGCGCCGCGGCAGGCGCGGCGTACGCCGCGCCGTCGAGCGGCATGGTGTCTTCGCAGGAACAGATCAGGACTTTGCGCGGCCGCTCGGCCATCTTCGACATTAACCTTTGTGCTGGCCCGCCATTCCAGAGCGAATGCCGAATTCGCCTTCGCAAGCATCCGCGTGGCGGCGGGACTGGCCACGGGACCTTCCGGGTTATAATTATATGTATTCAAACAAGAATGGTAGGGCGAGGATCGATGCCGCTGGAGACCGCGGGCTGAACGTAGCGCCGGAATTGCGGCTGCCGCCGCCCTATAGCGCGGTGCGCTTGCGCGAATTTGGCGACGCTTTCACGCATGCCGTAGCGCTGGCGCCCGAGCGCGGTGCCGGCACGCTGGTCCATGTCGGCCGCTTCGATCTCGCCGAATTCGCGCTGGTGCTGGAACCGGAGGAGCCGTTGCGCACGGCGCGGCGCGTCTTCTACGCCGGCATGGCGGCGCTGATCGACGCGCTCGCCGCCACCGCGCGAGCCGGAAACCTCGCTGCAGGTCGAGTGGCCGGACGCCGTCTACGTCAATCTTGGGCTGGTCGGCGGCGGACGCCTGGCCTGGCCGAAAGGCGTCGGCGAGGACGAGGTTCCGCCCTGGCTGGTGTTCGGCGCCATGATCCGCACCGCCTCGATGGCTGGCGCCGAGCCGGGCGCGAACCCGCATGTCGACCGCGCTCGATCGAGGAAGGCTTCGCCGACACGCTGCCGGCCGATGTGATCGAGAGCTTCGCGCGCAATTTCATGGTCGCGGTCGACGCCTGGCAGGCAAAGCGGCTTCGGCGCGGTGGCGCAAGATCTATCTCGACGCGGCTGCGCGCGCGAGAAGGGCGTGCGCCGCGACATCGACGACAACGGCGATCTGCTGATCCGCCGCATGGCCTCGAGCGATGTCGAGCGCCGCGACGCTGTTGCCGCGTGCTCAAGCAGCCGTCTTGGTTCGATCCGCCAAGAGCAAGGGACCGCGCGCATGAAGCTGCTGCGCACCATAAGGCTCGATCCGTCCGACACGTTCGTCTTCGATCCCGTCGCCGAGCCGGGCGAATGGGCGGTGTCGGGCGCCTTCGCGTTCTGGGGCGGCGATCCGGCGGCGCTCGAAGGCAAGGCGCGCACGGCGTTCCGCAGCGGCTTTCTCGGCGTCGGCTCGCTCGGCTGGTCGACGCTGGTGCAGATCGTGGAGGCGAGCGAGCACGACCGCGCCAATCTGGTCGCAGCGCTTGCCGCGCAATTGGTCGAAGCGCTTCGGCGCGCCCGATATGCAAGTGGCGGCCGCCGCCGCCGAAGAGGAAGTCGCCTTCGTCGAGTCGCTCTGCACGCAGCCGCAGGACACGCTGATCGCGGTGCATCGCTCCTACGAGGACGGCAATGTGCGCGAGGCATTCCGCACGCTGCGGCCGCGCGACGGGCAAAAGCCGGCGCGCGCCTTCTCGTTCATGGAGGTCGAAGGCGAGGACGAAGAGCCGGGCGATGCAGTCGATCTCATCGGGCTTGCCGAGCGGGAGCGCAAATGAACGACTTCTGGCTCTCCTGCGGCCATCATCTGCTCGACCGCGACGAGGGCGGCGGCCTCGTCGTCACCGACGATTTCCTCAAAGTCTATCTGGCGCGGCCCGAGCTGATCCCGCCGCCGGAGGCCTGCGCGGTCGAGCGCACGCTGCACGGCGCGCTGCTCGCCGACCCGCGCCTGGCCGTGCCGGCCGCCGATGTCGCGGCCATCGCCGATGCCGACGCGCGCGAGAACTGGCAAATGCTGATCGCGTTCCGCGACCATCTGCTGCGCCACAAGACGATTGAAGCGGCCTATGTCGACCTGGTGCGGCGCGGGGTCGGCAACACGCCGCCGCTGTTCGTCAACCAGTTGGTGCATGTGATCCTGCGCAACGCGCTCGACGGCGTCACCGAGCCCCGCGTCGTGCGCGCCGCCGAATTGTTCTTCCGCACCCAGCGCGTCACGCTGCACGAAGGCTCCTTGATCGCGGCCGACGAGGAGACCGTCGGCGGCGCCAGCCAATCGCCGGTGACCCCGCTGGTCTCGATGTTGGGCCTGCCGGCGCAAGCCAATATCGACGTGCTCAACGACGACAATGCCGAGAGCTATTGGGAACGCAGCGACCGCTGCGACATGGCGCTCGATTTGACCGGCGGCCGCGGAGGCCTCGCCGCGCTTGCCGAAGCCATGCGGCTTTGGATCGCGCATCTGCTCGGTGTTGCGGTGACCATCGAGCCGTTGACCGAGCTGCGCGACGCGCAGCTCACCTGGTATGTCGGGCTCGACGCCGACGCCACCCGCATCGGCGATCTGCTGTGGAACGGCGAGGGGCTCGACGAGCCCACGATGGCGCGCGTGGCCGGCCTGTTCCGCCTGACATTCCGCGATCCTTCCGTCATGCTCGACAAAGTCAAAGGCGAGCCGGTCTATCTGATCCTCGCCATGACGCCGGACAAGTTGCTGCGCATGAAGCCGCAGAACCTGGTGACCGGCCTGCCGGTCCGCCATTTGGAGGCGGTGAGCTGAATGCGGCCCTTGGTCGCGGCAAGAACATCGATTTTGCGATGCAATATGGCGCTTGGCAGCCGCGGGCACTAAAATGATCGATATGAAACAAGAACAAGATGGCAAGGCCGACCGCGGGCTCGAGGCCGCCATCGGCGCCGTCGGCGGCGTCACCGAGCTCGCGCGCCGCATCGGCATTTCGCAGCCTTCCGTCTCCAACTGGACCCGCGTTCCGGCCGAGCGCGTGCTCGCGGTCGAGGCGGTGACCGGGGTCGCGCGCTCGGTGCTGCGGCCCGATCTCTACGGCGAGGGCAAGGACGCGGCGGTCGACGAGGTCGATCTCGCGCGCGCCCGCGAATACGCGCTGTTGGCGGCGCTGCTGGCGCGCGCGCCCGATGCCGCCATGCTCAAGCGCCTGTCCGAACTGCGCGGCGATCCGAGCCCGCTTGGCCTCGCCCATGTCGAATTGGCCGATGCGGCGGGCCGCACCGAGCCTGAGAAAATCGAGCGCGAATATTTCGACTTGTTCATCGGCGTCGGCCGTGGCGAGCTGTTGCCCTACGGTTCTTATTACCTTTCCGGCTTCCTGCAGGAACGTCCGCTGGCGCGGCTGCGCGACGATCTGGCCGCCATCGGCATCGCCCGCAGCGAGGGCGTGGTGGAACCCGAGGATCACGCCGCCATTCTGTTCGAGATCATGTCCGGCATCATCAGCGGCGCCTTCGATGCGCCCAAGGGCGCCGACCAGCAGATTTTCGAGAAGCACCTGGCGCCCTGGATCGGCCGCCTGTTCGACGATATGGAGCGCGCCAAAAGCGCGGATTTCTACCGGCGCGTCGCCCTGCTGGGACGCGTGTTCACCGATATCGAAACTGAGGCTTTCGCGCTGCCCGCATAAGAGTCATACTGCATCCGGCCAAGGAGGATTGCCGATGACATCGGAACGTAAAGACAAGCTCGCCCGCCGCGACTTCCTGCGCGTCATGGGCGTCGGCGCAGGCCTGGCGGCGACCGCGGTCGTGCCGCTCGCCAGCCAAGCGGAAGCAACCGAATCCGAAGCGGAAGCCAAGAAGGCCCGCTATAAGGCCGAATTCCGAGGACGTGAAGAACTTCTATCGCGTCAATCGTTACTAGGCGCGCGGCTCGGTCACGGACCGCCCGCGGCCGCAACGAGAGCAAGCATGCCGGCCGACGCCGTAATGCCGATCAGCGTCGTCATTGAACGGCGCGCGAGCAACAGCCCTTGGCAGGATCACGTGTGGCGGGCGGTCGGCGTCCTGCCGAAGGCCGCCGCCGAGCGCGGGCAATTGCTGGCCTCCGGCGAAGGCTGGGCGCAATTCCAGGGCGGCACGCTCGAACTCGAGCTGTTCCGCGGCGAAACCGAAGGCTATCTCACCAATCTGTCGCAAACCCCGCCGGTCGTTTTCGTCGTCCTGCGCCGCAGCGAGGACGCCGGCGAGCTGGAATACGAGCCCTTTCTGGCGACCGCCTGCCCCTATGAAGCCATGGGCTATACGTCCGGCGGCGACGACCTCATCGAAGGCGTGCCGATGCCGCCGGAAGTGACGGCCTGGGTGCAGGAATTCGTCGCGCTCTACCACGTCGACGAGCCATTCCTGAAGCGCAAGAACAAGCGGCATCAGGACGACTATGGCGGCAAGCAGCGCCGCGCCGAGCGCGAAGAGGAATTGTCGTGAGCGAAGACATCGGCACACGATTGTCGCGCTGGTCGCAGCGCAAGCTCGCCGCCCGCCGCGGCGAAGCGGACGAAAAGGTCGAAGAGGCGCCGCGCGACGACGAGAAGCCGGCCGCGCCTGCGACGCCCGTTGCACCGACGGCGGAGGCGAGCTCCCGCGGACGCCGAAGCGACGCCGGTGCTGCCGTCGATCGAGGAACTCACCAGCGATTCCGACTACACTGTGTTCCTTGCCAAGAACGTGCCGCAGGCGCTCAAGAACGCGGCGCTGCGCAAGCTGTGGGCCAGCGATCCGGTCTTCGCCAATCTCGACGGCCTCAACGACTACTGCGAAGACCTCAACGCCACATATGACGCCGATCACGCTGGCGCAAACCGCCTACAAGGTCGGCAAGGGCTATTTCGACGAGATCGCGGAGAAACTGGAACCCGCCGCGGACGACTCGCCTGAGCGCAGTCGCACCAACCGGCAATGCCGTGCGCGCCGGCCAGCCGAACTGGAGATCAGCGCTGCGGAAAACGACAGAAATGCTGTCGCGGACTGCGCGATGACGGCGCTGCCGCGCCGCGGCAGTGGGCGAGTGCGGCTGACGACCGACAGCCCGGGTGGGCAAGTGAAGACATAGCGATAGTTACGTTCGCACTCGCGTTCTATTGCAGTGCAACATTAATATTCCCGATAAGTTGCAGACGATGGGCACGGAATGCGACCGAATGCGCATTGTTAATCCATAGGGTCAAGCTATACTTTGTGAACGTTTTGAGACGGGCGCGTGAGTGAGAAACTAACAAGGCTCGAAGAGCCGTAGTTCCCGTCTTTCTGGGAGGGTCGATGCCAGCAGGCAAGTCCGCGTGGGGCGGGCGCATACACGAAGCGGCAATCCGTTCACCGAGGCTGCGCGAAATTTTTTCGCCGCGGCTCGCCATTTCGCATGCGCCGTAACCGGCTGCACACAACGATCATCGGAGGACCGACAATGCGCACAGACAAGGAAAAAGCGGGCCAGATCGATCGCCGTCGTCTGCTGAAAGGCGCTGGCCTGGCCGTCGGCGCGGCGGCAGCGACCTCCGCGGCTGCCAGCGAAACCGTCGCCGCGGTCGACGAGACCAAGCCGCAGTCCGCCGGCTATCGCGAAAGCGAAGACGTGAAAACCTACTACAAGACCGCCCGCTTCTGACCGTTCATCTCCACCGCCCGCGCGCGTGACGCGCCGGGCCGTCCGACCCGACTTCAGGAGGAAGACATGCTCAGGAAAAAAACCAGTGGCACCGCGAAGACCGCGCGTTTGACGCAAGGACTGGCGTCGGTCGGCGGCGGCCGCCTCGATCGCCGCGCGTTCCTGGCGCGCTCCGGTTTGCTCGCCGGCGGCGTGACCGTCGCGAGCTTGATGCCGGGCGCCGTCAAGAAAGCCGATGCCGCAGCGGCCGGGCCGCTGTCGTCCGGCGCCACGCGCGTCAAATCGGTCTGCACGCATTGCTCGGTCGGCTGCACCGTGATCGCCGAAGTCAAGAACGGCGTCTGGGTCGGCCAGGAGCCGGGCTATGAAAGCCCGTTCAATCTCGGCTCGCACTGCGCCAAGGGCGCATCGGTGCGCGAGCACGCCCACAACGAACGCCGCCTGAAATATCCGATGAAGCTGGCCGGCGGCCAGTGGCACCGCATTTCCTGGGAGCAGGCGATCAACGAAATCGGCGACAAGATGCTCGAGATCCGCAAAGCGTCGGGTCCCGACTCGGTCTACTGGCTGGGCTCCGCCAAGTTCAGCAACGAGCAGTCCTACCTGTTCCGCAAGTTCTACGCGATGTGGGGCTCCAACAACGGCGACCACCAGGCGCGCATCTGCCATTCCACCACGGTCGCGGGCGTCGCGAATACCTGGGGCTATGGCGCGATGACCAATTCCTACAACGACATGCACAATTCCAAGGCGATGATCCTGTTCGGCTCGAATCCGGCCGAGGCGCATCCGGTCGCCGTGCAGCACATTCTGCGCGCGAAGGAATTGAACAAGTCGAAGCTGATCGTCTGCGATCCGCGCTTCACCCGCACGGCGGCGCATGCCGACGAATTCGTGCGTTTCCGTCCCGGCACCGACGTCGCGCTGGTGTGGGGCATCCTCTACCACATCTTCAAGAACGGCTGGGAAGACAAGGAATACATCAAGCAGCGCGTCTACGGCTTCGAAGACACCCAGAAGGAAGTCATGAAGTGGACGCCGGAAGAGACCGAGAAGGTCACCGGCGTGCCGGGCGCGCAGCTTGAGCGCGTCGCCAAGATGCTGCACGACAACAAGCCCGGCACCCTGGTCTGGTGCATGGGCGGCACCCAGCACACCAACGGCAACAACAACACCCGCGCCTACTGCGCGCTGCAGCTGGCGCTCGGCAATATCGGCGTGCAGGGCGGCGGCGCCAACATCTTCCGCGGCCACGACAACGTGCAGGGCGCCACCGACATGTGCCTGCTGGCCGACAGCCTGCCGGGCTATTACGGCCTGGCCGCCGGCTCCTGGAAGCACTGGGCGCGCGTCTGGGACCTCGACTACGAATGGATCAAGGGCCGCTTCGCCAGCCAGAAGCTGATGGAGAGCAAAGGCATCCCGGTGTCGCGCTGGATCGACGGCGTGCTCGAGAAGAAAGAAAACATCGACCAGCCCAACAACATCCGCGCCATGGTGTACTGGGGCCATGCGGTCAACTCGCAGACCCGTCTGCCCGAGATGAAGAAGGCGATGGAGAAGCTCGACCTCATGGTCGTGGTCGATCCGGTGCCGACCTTCGCCGCGGTCATTCCCGACCGCAAGGACGGCATCTATGTGCTGCCGTCCACCACGCAGTTCGAAACCTCCGGCTCGGTCACCGCCTCGAACCGCTCGCTGCAATGGCGCGACGCGCGTGTTCAAGCCCTGGTTCGAAGCCAAAGTCGACCACGAGATCATGTACCTGTTCGCCAAGAAGCTCGGCTTCGAGAAGGAGATGTTCAAGCACATCGAGGTCAAGAACAACGAGCCGGTGATCGAGGACATCACCCGCGAATACAACAGGGGCATGTGGACCATCGGCTATACCGGCCAGTCGCCGGAGCGGCTGAAGCTGCACATGGCCAACCAGCACACCTTCGACCCGACCACGCTGCTGGCCAAGGACGGACCGGCCAAGGGCGACTACTACGGTCTGCCGTGGCCGTGCTGGGGCACCGCCGAGATGAAGCATCCCGGCACGCCGGTGCTCTACGACACCTCCAAGTCGGTGGCGGAAGGCGGGCTGACGTTCCGCGCCCGCTTCGGCGTCGTGCACAACGGCACCAACATCCTGGCCGAAGGCTCCTATTCGAAGGACTCGGAGATCAAGGACGGCTACCCCGAGTTCACCATGGCCATGCTCAAGAAGCTGGGCTGGGACAAGGACCTCACGCCTGCAGAGCTCGCGGCGATCGAGAAAGTGGCGGCGGCGACGAAGCCTGCCGCTGACGCCGCCGCCACGGCCATGGCCGACTACGACAAGAAGATCGGCGGCATCAACTGGAAGATCGACCTGTCGGGCGGCATCCAGCGCGTCGCGATCAAGCACGGCTGCGCGCCGTTCGGTAACGCCAAGGCCCGCACCATCGTGTGGGAATTCCCGGATCCGACGCCGCTGCATCGCGAGCCGCTCTACACGCCGCGGCGCGATCTGCTGCCGAAATATCCGACCTACACCGATCGCAAGGCCTGGCGGCTGCCGACCTTGTACGCGTCGATCCAGAAGGTCGATCACTCCAAGCAGTTCCCGACCATCCTCACCTCCGGCCGTCTGGTCGAATACGAGGGCGGCGGCGACGAGTCGCGCTCCAACAAGTGGCTCGCCGAGCTGCAGCAGGAGATGTTCTGCGAGATCAACCCCACCGACGCCGGCAAGCTCGGCGTCAAGGACGGCGGCAAGGTCTGGGTGCATAGCCCGGAAGGCGGCAAGGTTCTGGTGGCGGCGCTCGTCACCGAACGCGTCGCCGCCGGCGTTGCCTTCATGCCGTTCCACTTCGGCGGCTACTGGCAGGGCAAGGACCTGCGCTCGAAATATCCGAACGGCAACGACCCCATCGTGTTGGGCGAAGCATCGAACATGTGCGGGACCTACGGCTATGACTCGGTCACGCAGATGCAGGAAACCAAAGTCACCCTGTGTCGCATCGAGGCGGCCTAAGGCGCCGGTAAGGGAGAATTGACATGGCACGCATGAAATTCCTTTGCGACGCCGATCGTTGCATCGAATGCAACGCTTGCGTCACCGCCTGCAAAAACGAGAACGAAGTGCCCTGGGGCATCAACCGCCGGCGCGTCGTCACGCTCAATGACGGCAAGCCGGGCGAAAGATCGATCTCCATGGCCTGCATGCACTGCACCGACGCGCCTTGCGCTGCGGTGTGTCCGACCAACGTGTTCTACACCACGGCGGACGCGGTCGTGCTGCACAACAAGGATCTGTGCATCGGCTGCGGCTATTGCTTCTACGCCTGTCCGTTTGGCGCGCCGCAATATCCGAAGGTCGGCAACTTCGGCTCGCGCGGCAAGATGGACAAGTGCACCTATTGCGCCGGCGGCCCGGAAGCCGACGGCAGCAAGGAAGAGTACGAGAAATACGGCGCCAACCGGCTGGCCGAAGGCAAGCTGCCGCTGTGCGCCGAGATGTGCTCGACCAAATCGCTGCTGGCCGGCGACGGCGACGTCATCGCCCAAATCTACAAGGAGCGCGTGTCCAAGCGCGGCTACGGCTCCGGCGCCTGGGGTTGGCAGACGGCCTATCGCGAAAATATCGCGACCTGAATCACGCCGGCGGCGCGCCGGACTACGCTTCGCGCGCCGCCGGTTTCGATAACAAGAAACTCGGGGTTAAGAAGGGAGAGGATGCCATGGCGAAGTTTTTCGCTCAGATCCGCTTCATCGCCGGCGCGCTCGCGCTCGCGTTCATCGTCGCAACCGCCGTGCCGGCCACGCCGGCCTCCGCGCAGAATGCGCCGACCGCTGCGACCAGCGAGCAGCAGCTGCTCCAGCAATTCAAGGTGATCCAGGGCCGCGGCACGATACCGGACGTGAAGTCCTACGTGCTCGAACATCCCGCCGGGCGCGACTGGCGCACCTTCCATACCGTCACGCTGAAGTGGATCGGCGCCATCGCCATCATCGGCATGCTCGCGCTGCTCGCCATCTTCTATCATGTGGCGCGGCACCATGGAGATCGAGGGCGGCCGTTCGGGACGCACCATCCTGCGCTTCAACGCCTTCGAGCGTTTCGTGCATTGGCTGACCGCGGTCAGTTTCGTCATCCTCGGCATCACCGGCCTCAACATCACCTTCGGCCGCAGCCTGATCCTGCCGTGGCTGGGGGCGCCGGCGTTCAGCGAACTGGTCGGAATGGGCGAAGTATTCGCACAACTATCTCAGCTTCGCCTTCACCATCGGTGTCGTGCTGATGTTCCTGATCTGGGTCGGACGCAATCTGCCGAACCGCAACGACGTCGTTTGGTTTAAGAATGGCGGCGGCATGTTTGGCGGCAAGGAGCCGCCTGCCGAAAAGTTCAACGGCGGCGAAAAGCTGATCTTCTGGGTCTCGATGATCGGCGGCGCGCTTGGTTATCGTCAGCGGCTTTGTGCTGCTGTTCCCGTTCTACGGCACCACCGTCGGCGAACATGGAACTGGCCGAAATCGTGCCACAGCGTGGTCGCGGTGCTTTATGTCGCCGCCATGTTGGTCCACATCTATATGGGCACGCATCGGCGTGGAAGGGCGCCTTCGAAGCGATGGCCGACGGCAATGTCGACGTCAATTGGGCCAAGGAGCGGCACAGCCTCTGGTATGAAGAGGAAATGCAAGGCGGCGGCGCCCGCGGCGCCCGCGGCGCCATGCGGCCTGCCGAATAGCCGGCGGTCTTTTCGAAACGCACAACGCCCGGCCGCGCGGCCGGGCGTTTTGCGTTTGATGCACTATTGTGTCTTGCCGCGCGACGCGGAGCCGTGGCTCGGCGGCAGCCGGCCATGGATGTTGCTGTGGCAATCGACGCAGGTCGCGGTGCCCTTGGCCAGCAGCGCATGGTCGGCGCGACCGGCTTCGGTTTGCGGCTTGATGGCGGCGGCGTCGTGGCAGCTGCGGCAGGTCGCACTGTCCTGGGCGTGCATTTTCGCGCGCACCAGGGGCGCGAGTTCCGCCCGGCGCGCTTCCCAGATCTTGGCATCGCTGAAATTGTGGGTGTGATTCCGCGATCACATCGCCGATGCCCGAGCGGAGATGGACGTAAGTCTCGACGAACCAGTTGGTCCGCGGAATATGGCAATCCGCGCAGGTCGGCCGCACGCCCGCTTTATTGGCCTGGTGCGGCGCATTCAGGTAGAGCGGATCGCTCGCGATTTGCGCCATGCTGTGGCAGGAGGTGCAAAGGGCGTCGGTCGAGGTGGCGCGGTTGATTTCGAGGCTGGCGATAATGCCGGCGGCGCCGAGCACGACGCCAACGATGAGCGCGAAAACCGTCGACGACCGGATGCTTGGCATTGCCGTCTCTCGATCTTTGGACAGGAAAGCCTGTCCACCGGAGTGATGTCCGAAGCCGTCGTCGCTTGAAAGCATAAAACAGGCTGCCATGGAAGCGGCCAATTAACGCCGAAGGCAACGCGCGCGTCAGGCGACGGACGCTGGCGGTTGCGGCGCCGCAGGGTCATGTCTGGCCTGCGCTCATCGCATTGCCGCCGGCCTTGGCGCTCCATCCGCGCTCCAAGAGGCCGGCCATTCGACCGGATTCTCGCCTATACCGTGGAAATCCAATTCATTGTTTGGCCTGTTGCTCGGTCTTGGCTCGGCCTTGGCTTGGCCCTCTGATGTGGATCAATACATTTGGTAAAAAGCGGCCTAAACAGAGACGCGCCGCGTGATCTTGCGTCGGCCGCCGTCAGGTATACGCTCAGCAAACATGACAATGCGCAAAGGCATCTACGTCGTCCCCACCGACCGCTGGTACATCGAGCGGGCGGTGTGGCTGATCGCCGGCATCGTTCTTTTGTGCAGCACGCTGCTGGCGGTGCTGGTCGATCCGCTTTGGATTTTCGGCGTCATCGCCACCGGATTGGTCTCCATCAATGTCGCGCTGACCGGTTTTTGTCCGATCGGCAATGTGCTGTATCGACTCGGCTTCAAGCCGAGGCTGGGGGCGCCGAACCGCTGGAACCTTTATTTCCTGCAGACCGACAGCTGGTATCTCGAGCGGCGCATCTACGTCACGGTCGGGGTCAATATTACGCTCGGGTCGATTTTGTTCCTGCTGCACAGTCCGTGGTGGGGCCTGTTCATCGGTTTCGTCGGCGCGGCAATGGTCTGGTTTGCCGCCACCGGCCTCTGCATCCTGGCCAATATATTGTACTGGATCGGTGCCGAGCCGCGGCTCAATCCGGGCGCGCTTGGCACGCCGGCGGCCCGCGGCGCACGCATGATTTAATCGACGCGTTCGCCGTAAACTTATACCATAACCAAGCATGCGCATCATCGGTCTCGCCGGCTGGAGCGGGTCGGGCAAAACCACGCTGATCACCAAGGTCATCCCGCGCCTGCTCGCGCGCGGCGTGACGGTGTCCACGCTCAAGCACGCCCATCACGGCTTCGACCTCGACCAGCCCGGCAAGGACAGCTTCTTCCACCGCGCCGCCGGCGCCACCGAGGTGATCATCTCCTCGGCCAAGCGCTTTGCCATCCTGCACGAATTGCGCGGCGAGGCGGAATGGGATCTGCCCAATCTGGTCGGCAAGATGTCGCCGGTCGATCTGGTGCTGGTCGAGGGTTACAAGCGCGATGCCTTTCCGAAACTGGAGATCCACCGCGCCGCCAACGGCAAGCCGCTGATCTATCCGGAAGACAAATATATCGTCGCGATCGCGTCGGATCTTGCCTTGCCCGCCGTCAAGGTTCCGGTGGTCGATCTCGACGACATCGAGGCGATTGCCGACCTGCTGCTGAAATACGCCGTCCCGCTCGGCGATGCTCCCGTCATGGCGAGCGCGTGATGGCGCAGCTCACCGACGACTGTTTCGCGTTTTCCGGCCCGCTGCTGCGGCTCGACGACATGGAGCGGTTGATCGGCGAGCGCGTCGCGGCCGTGGCCGAAACCGAGCGGGTGCCGCTGCACGGCGCGCGTTCGCGCGTGCTGGCCTTCGACGTGAAGGCGCCGGTCAATCTGCCGCCCTTCGATAATTCGGCGGTCGACGGCTATGCCGTGCGCCATGCCGATCTTGCGCCCGATGGCGACAGCAAGCTGACCATCGCCGGCCGGCTGACCGCGGGCGCGCGCGCGGACATCGCGCTCAAGCCCGGTGAGGCCGTCAGAATTTTCACCGGCGCGGCCATGCCCAAGGGCGCCGACACGGTGTTCATGCAGGAAGACGTGCAGGTCGAAGGCGAGGCCGTCGTGGTGCCGCGCGGCTTGAAGCTCGGCGCCAACCGGCGGCTGGCCGGCGAGGATGTGCCCGTCGGCCGCGCCGTGCTGCCGGCCGGCACGGTGCTGGAGGCCCAGCACGTCGCGCTCGCGGCGGCGCTCGGCCTGACCGAGCTTAAGGTGCGCCGGCGGCTGAAAGTGGCGATCTTCTCCACCGGCGACGAGGTGGTCGAGCCGGGCGCGCCGCTGACGCGCGCGGCGATCTACGATTCCAACCGCTTCCTGATCGCCGAATTGCTGGAACGGCTGGGCGCGATCGTGACCGATCTCGGCATTCTCGCCGACGAGCCCGTGCCGCTCGCGCGCGCGCTCGAGAAGGCCGCCGTGCATCACGACCTGGTGCTGACCTCGGGCGGCGTTTCCACCGGCGAATCCGACCATGTGCGCGCGGCGGTCGAGCGCATCGGCAGTCTGGTGTTCTGGCGCGTCGCCATCAAGCCGGGGCGGCCGGTGGCCATGGGCGTCATCCCCGGCGCGGCGGGACACAGCGCCGCATTCGTCGGCATGCCGGGCAACCCGGTGGCCGTGTTCGTCACCTTCGTGCGCGTGGTCAAGCCGCTGCTGCGCCAGCTCTCCGGCGCGCGGCCCGAGAGGCTGATGGCGTTGCCGGTGCGCGCGGCCTTCGCCTACAAGAAGAAAAAAGACCGCCGCGAATATGTGCGGGTGGCGCTGCGGCGCGCCGGCGACGGCGAGATCGAGGCGGTCAAGCATCCGCAGGACGGCGCCGGCATCTTGACGTCGCTGACCGAGACCGACGGCTTGCTGGAATTTCCCGAGGACGTGACGGCGATCGAGCCGGGCGCCCGCGTCGGCTTCCTCTCCTACGCGGCGCTCATCGGCTAGCCGACGTTCGAGCGCGCGCTTCCGCCGCGCCCCGCAGCGAAGCGCTACGCCCAGCCTGACATATGGCGTGCTGAACGCGCTGGCCGCGCTATCCGGCATGCTGCTGAGCACCACACCGCCGACAAGGGCGATGACGACGGCGGCCGCGCAGGCGATGATGAACGTCTTCATGGTGTTGGTTCCTCTCCCATAGTTTCTGATTATAACAGATAAAAAAACCGGCGCGGGCGGTCAATGATGCAAGTCAATGCCGCGCTCAGTCAATTCGCCGCATGTTGCAGTGCAATGCGCGTCGCCCGTTCGGCGTCCTCGGGCGTGTTGACGTTGAAGAACGGATCGATCGGCTGATCCGGCCAGTCGGCGATTGCCGCGCCGTGCCGCGCCGTCCAGACCTCGATCTTGCGCAGGCCTTCCTCAACCAGCGCCTTGCGCAAGTCCGCGCGCAGCGCCAGCGGCCACAGGCCCACGACCGGGTGACGCCATTGCCCCGAGCGCGCGCAGGCGAGCGGCACCCCGGCGCCCATCTTGCGGCGGGCTGCGTGCAGCTTCTCCACCAGGTCGTCGGGCAGGAACGGGCAGTCGCCCGGCACGCTCACGATCCACTCGACGCCGTTGTCCTGCGCGGCCAGCCAGTCGAGCCCGGCGAGAATTCCGGCGAGCGGGCCGGGATAGTCCGGCACGTTGTCGGGGATCACGGGCACGCCGGTATCGGCGAAGCGTTCGGGATCGCCATTGGCGTTGATGATGATGCCGGTGCATTGCGCCGACAGGCACGCCAGCACGCGGTCGAGGATGGTGACGCCGCCGATCTCGATGCGCACCTTGTCGCCGCCGCCCATGCGGCGCGCCAGACCGCCGGCAAGCACGAGGCCGAGGGTGGGGGGAATGGGGGTGTCAGTCATGGCGATTCGCATTTCCCCGCGGGCGGATGCACCTCCGCTGCGAGGGTGGGGAGGGGGAACCGCTGCGTCAGCGCCCCCCCCGGCGCGCTTGGCGCGCCGACCTCCCCCGCAAGCGGGGGAGGTGAAGAGAAATCACTCGTCATGCACCGCGGCCTTGCGCCGATGCTTTGAGCTTTCTTCCTCGACCGAGGCGAGGTCCTGGTCGAACACGATGCGGTCCTCGCCGGCGAGCGCGACGAAGCGTTTTCCGCGCGCGCGGCCGATCAGCGTGAGGTTCGCCTTGCGCGCCAGCTCCACGCCCCAGGCGGTGAAGCCCGAGCGCGAAATCAAAATCGGGATGCCCATGCGCACGCACTTGATCACCATTTCCGAGGTGAGCCGCCCGGTGGTGTAGAAAATCTTGTCGCTTGGCGAAACTTTCTCCTTGAACATCCAGCCGGCGATCTTGTCGACCGCGTTGTGGCGGCCGACGTCCTCCATATAAACGAGCGGGCTGATCTTCTCTGCGCCAGCACGCAGCCATGGATGGCGCCCGCTTCGAGATAAAGCGAGGGCGTGGTGTTGATCTTGTGGGTGAGCGCGTAAAGCCACGACGTGCGCAGCGTCGGCCTTGGGCAGCGAGACGTTCTCCAGCGCTTCCATCAGGTCGCCGAACACGGTGCCCTGCGCGCAGCCGGAGGTCTGCACCTTCTTCTTCAGCTTCTTCTCGTAATTGGTCTTGCGCTTGGTGCGCACCACGACGACCGCCAGTTCCTCGTCGTAATCGACGCCGGTGACCGTGTCGTCCGGCAGCAGCATGTGCTGGTTGAGCAGATAGCCGATCGCCAGGTATTCGGGATAATCGCCGATGGTCATGGCGGTGACGATTTCCTGCGCAATTGAGGAAGATCGTCAGCGCGCGCTCGACCGTCACCGAGGTCTCGATCCGGCTGCCGGTCTGGTCGATGCCGGTGACGCGCTCGGTCAGCCGCGGATCGGCGGGATCGGGCTTGATGATGTAGCTGTCGCGGTCTTTGGTCATTGCTTATTTATATCAGATTCACAGGCCCCACGCTGCCCACTCAAGTGGGCATTTTCATCCCATCATATAAGGCGAAATTGCAAGTTTGCACGTTCGCGCCGTAAGATGGCGGCAACGACAACGAACAAGCCTCGGGGAGACGCCTGCCATGCTTCGCGCCACCAAAGACGTCATGCTGCCGACCACCATCACCGGCTCGCTGCCGCGGCCGAGCTGGTACACCGAAAATCTCGGCGCTGCGCTCCTTCCTCGACGCCATGGTGAACAACCAATTCCGCGAGCAGTACGTCGACACGGTCTCGGTCTATCTGCACGAGCAGGAAATGGCCGGCCTCGACATCGTCACCGACGGCGACGCGCATTTCGATAGCGACGTCGGCGGCCAGAGCTGGACCAATTATCCGCCGCGCCACATGGGCGGCTTCGACAAGAATCCGCAGCCGACGCCGGCCGGCAAAGGCGGGCTGGCGTTCCCGCCCGGCCACATCCTGCACGATTATCTGGAATCGCGCGTGATGCCGGGGATCAACGGCCCGGTCACGCGCGGCGACCTGCAATACGCCGCCATGTGGAAGGTGGCGCAGCGCATGACCAAGAAGCCGGTCAAGTTCGGCACCATCGGGCCGGAGCTGGTCGCCTTCGCGGTGCAGGACCGGCACTACAAGACGCATCAAGGACCGCATCTTGGCGATCACCGACGCGCTCGAACGCGGAGCTGCACGAGCTGGCCGACGCCGGCTGCCCGGTGATCCAGTTCGAGGAGCCGCAGATTCATCTGCTGGCGATCCGCAAGATCGTCGACGATGTGATCAATCCGGCCTTCAGCGTCGAGGTGTTCAACCGCACCGTCAAAGGCCTGCGCGCCAAGACGGAAGTGTGGTGCCACACCTGCTGGGGCAATCCATCGCAGCAACGCATGTTCACGGAGGTGCAGAGCTACAAGAGCGGCGCTGGAGATGCTCAACAAGGTCGACGCCGACGTGATCACCTTCGAATCGGTCAGCGCCGGCGGCGCCGATCTGGAAGCCTTCGGCAAGATCATCACCGACAAGAAAATCTGCATCGGCGTCATCGACCACCATTCGCTGCAGGTCGAGCGGCCGGACGAGATCGCCGAGCACATCCGCCGCGCGCTCAAATACATCCCGGCCGAGCGGCTGGTGATCTCGTCCGACTGCGGCATGGGCCGCGAGGGCATGAGCCGGCGCCACGCCTACTACAAGATCGTGGCGCTGGTGCTCGGCACCAACATGGTGCGCAAGGAGCTCGGGCTGCCGCGAGGCCGAATGCCTGGCCGCCGACCCGCGCTATTCGCTGGTGGTGCCGGCGAAATAGCTGCTTTTCAGTCCCGTCCCGCCAGCACGTAATCGATCCGCAGGTCGGTCGGCGTGACGTGGTAGAACTTGGCGTAGAAGTCCCGCGTCAGGTCGCGCAGATCGTCTTTGAAAATCTCCGGATAAAAAATCTTCACCAGCCACCACAGTCCGATCAGGCGGTTGCCCGAAGGCGGCGCATCGACCCAACCGAACGGCACGCGCGGCATCGCGTAAACGCGTCCCTCGCGCACCGCCTTGATCGAGGCCCACGACGAATCCTCGCGCACCGTGACCGCGAAGCTGGGCTCCGTCGCGAGAATAATGTCGGGGGCCCATTGCCGGACCTGTTCGACCGTCACATCGGCAAGCTTGCCCGTGCTGCCGCCGGCGACATTACGGGCGACAAGCTCGATGCACTCCGTTTGGCTGGCGCCGCCGAGGGCGGTCACCAGCCCGCGCGGCCCGCGCGCGTAATAGACGCGCGGCCGTTTTTCCGGCGGCACAAAAGCAAGGCGGTTGGTGATGACGGCGAGCGTCTGGTTGCAGTAGTCGCCAAAATCGGCGCCGTCGATCGCGCGGCCGGTCAGTTTTCCAAGCTTCTCATAGCTCGTCGATAACGACAGGATGCCGCCGTCGAGCAATGCATAGGGAATGCCGGTCTCTTTCTGAATGCGTTCCGCCTGCGCGGCATAATTTCCACCGGTCGCGCCGACATCGAGAATGAGATCGGGCTTGAGCGCGATCATGCTTTTTAAATCCGCGGTGGTGTCGCGGCCAACGAGTCGGCCCAACTCCGGCCGGTCGCATATGTTCTGGAGCAGGTAGGCACATTCGTTCGGCGCAAGCGCCCGCGGCCAGCCGAGCAGCAGGTCGGGCGCCAGCGTGTAGAGCAGGATGGCGGCCGGCGGGCCGGCCGGGAACACGCGGCGCACGCGACCGGGCGCCGTCACATGACGCCCGGCATCGTCGGTCACCGTCTGCGCCCGCGCGAGCCGCGGCGCCAGCAGCGCGGCGGGAGCGGTGGCGAGCAATGTGCGGCGGGTGAGGGGCATAGCCTTTATCCATACTCGGCGGTCACCGCCCGAGCTACTCTCCCGGCGCGGCGCGGCGCTGGCCGGTGCTATGAATCGGCGCGGCTGAAAGTCGCCACTCATGGCGTCGCCGCCGCTTCCCGCTGACCTGCGGCACCAGGGTGCCGAGCTCAAAGCGCACGCTTTAGCGCAGCCGGGTGTCGAGCCAGGTTCCTTTCGAGAGTGACTATGCCCTTTCACCCGGCCGAACCAATGCTCCGCTTTCGGCTTGCGCTCGGGCGGCATCGCGAAGACGGTGTTGGCATCCGGCTGCAGATGCAACACGAAAGCGCCGTCCGGCAGTGCGGCAAGCGCCCCGCCCGCCGCGACTTCCGGCTTGCCCGCCGCGGCGAATAAGGCGCGGTCGCGCGCCACGGACCAGCCGAATTTGTCGCAGCCGTCCTCGGCCGCGGCGGCGCCGGTCAGCGAGATCGCGGATACGGCCGCAAGGGCGAACCGACGCATGCTCAGTCCACCCCAATCATCACGCTGCTGGCCTTGACGATCGCGTAAGCGTGTCTTGCCGGCTGCCAGCCCAAGCTCGTCCGCCGACTCGTTGGTGATCGAGGCGGTGACGATCTGCCCGCCGATGTCGATGCGGACATGGGCGGTGGTGGCGCCCTTCTTCACCTCGACGATCTTGCCCTTGAGCTGATTGCGCGCGCTGAATTTCATAGCTGCCTCCTCTATTCCCCCGGCGCGAAGCCGTAGCCGGCCAGGATCTTCTGTCCCTCCGCCGACAGGATGAATTCGGCAAATTCCTGCGCCGCCGCCGGCGCGCCGCTGATCACGGTCAAGCCGTAGTCGGCGCCGACCGACAGCGCCGCCGGCAACTCGACCGACTGCTGGCCGGGATATTGCTTCTGCGCGGCCAGCGCATTGGTGCAGTAGGTGAGGAAAATATCGGCGCGGCCCTCCGCCACGTGCCAGCCATAGACGACGCGCCCCGGCCGGCGGCGCCGCGCTGTCCTTGGCGCCGGTGAGCTTGAGCGCCTTGCTCTCGAGCGTCTCCTGCGCGCCCTTCTTGAGCGCCTCGGCCTTGGTGAAGGCTTCGATCGCATAGTCGCCGGAAGGGTCGGTGCGCGGTGTCGAGGTGCCGAGCTTGATCTTCGGGTCGAGCATGCGCGCGAGCAGCGTGGCGCTGGTGACGTCGAGCCCCGGTCTGACCAGCGCGCACAATTTGTTGCGCGCAAACGCACCACCGGGCCGCCGGTGCCGTCGTCGAACAGCGCCTGCGGATGCTCCATATTGGCGGAGGCGAACACGTCGGCCTTGGCGCCGTCGGCGATCTCTTTCTTGAGCAGGCCGGAGGGGCCGAACGTCATCGTGACCTTGTGGCCTTTGTTGGCCTCGTAGACCTTGGCCACGTCGGTCAGCGCGCCCTTCAGACTGCCGGCGGCGTAGAGCGTGACGGTGTCGGCGCGAGCC
>CAVULP010000004.1:0-131983 GCA_963742375.1 uncultured Alphaproteobacteria bacterium | reverse complement strand
TCGCTTCGGCGAAGCCGGTTTATCCGCTGCCAAAGGTCTGATGACGGCGGTCGCGGACGGCGCTTCGGCGCCGTCCGCTGCCGCATGTTTCAAAGCATCGAGTCCGTGCTTTCGCCCGTCATCCTGATCCCTGCGATCCTCAACGGTCTGTTGATAGGGTGCGGTCTATGCGCTTGTCGCCGTCGGCCTGACGCTGATCTACGGCGTCCTGCACATCATAAATTTCGCCGCACGGCGCACTCCTGAGCGCCGGCCATGTACGCGGCGTTCTTCTGCCTGTCGCGCTCGGGCATCGACCCCTACCTCGCCGCTTCCTGGTGACGCCGGCTTCTTCGTCTTCGGCTACGCCCTACCGCGTTGCGTGATCGGCCCGCTTCTGCACGGCGGCGACGACAACATCCTGCTGATTACGCTGGCCTCGCCATCGTGATCGAGAACGCGTTGCTTTTCGCCTTCCGCGCCGATACCCACACCATCGACGTGCCTTATGCCGTTCGCCTCCTCGATATCGGCTTCGCCTTCCTCGCCGTGCCGAAGATCATCGCTTTTGCGGCGGCCTTTGACGTGCGCTGGTGCTCTGGCTGATCATGAGCTGGACCGATCCGGCAAGGCGATCCGCGCCGTCGCCAAGGAACGCTCGGGGCGGACTGGTTCGGCATCGACGTCGAGCATGTCTTCGCGATCACCTACGGCATCGGCACCGCCTGCGTGGCGCGGCCGCCTGCCTGCTGATGCCGACTTATTACGTCAAACCGCCTGTCCGGTCACGCCTTTGTCCTCGTCGCCTTCACCATCGTCGTGCTGGGTGGCATGGGATCAGCTGTTCGGGCGCGGTGGTCGGCGGTTGATCATCGGCATCATCGAATGGCTGCTCGGCCAGACTTGCTCGGCGAATCGCTCGGCCAGATCGGCATCTCGCTGATCTTCATCCGTGATCTTGCTCCGCCCACTGGCCTGTTCGGGCCAAGGCATGAGCGCGCTTCGCCCAATCGCCATCGTGGTCGCCGCGCTCGTGGCTTCCCGCTGGTCGTCCCTCGAACTACCGCTCAATTTCCTGCATGATGGCGCTCCTCATCGCCCTCATCGGGCAGGGGTGGAACGTCGCTCGGCGGTTTCGGCGGCCAATCCTCGTTCGGCCACGTCGCGTTCTTCGGCACCGGCGCCTACACTGCCATCCTGCAGGTGACCTACGGCGTCAATCCCTGGGTTGGGTTCGGCGTCGGTATTGCGGCGGCCGCCGCGGTCGGCGCGTATGATCGGCGGGCTGGTGTTCCGCGCCGGCCTGCGCGGCTCCTACTTCGCGCTGATTACCCTGGCCTTCGCCGAAGTCTTCCGCATCGTCGCCAACTTGGGCCGATCACCCGGGGCGGCGTCGGCGACGCTGATCAAGGTCGACCTGCGGCCGCGCGCCTTCCAATTTGAAAGCCGCGCGGTATTCTACTGGGCGATCCTCGCGCTGGTCGCGGTCTCGCTAGTGATCGCGCAATTGCTCGAGCGCTCGCGCTTCGGCGCATGGCTGATCGCGATACGCGAGAACGAGGACGCGGCAAGAGCGCTCGGCGTCGACGCCACCGTTGTCAAGCTCGGCGCCCATGGTGCTGTCGGCCCGCCATCACCGGCGCGGCCGGCTGCTTCTACGCGCAGTACTTTCTGTTCATCGACGCCGGCATCGCCTACGGCACCTGGATCTCGATCGAGGCGCTGCTGACGCCGATCATCGGCGGCGTCGGCACCGTGTTCGGGCCGCTCTTAGGCGCGCTGCTGGTCAAGGCGTTCGGCGAAGGCGCCGAACTGATCGCAGGCGATGCCCCCGGGCTCGACCTGATCGCCTATGGCGGCGCGCTCGTGCTGGTCATTGCCTTCGCGCCGCGCGGCGTGATGGGCGCCATCGCAGATGCGCGCAAGTGGATGACGCGCCGCGCCACGTCCCTCCCCTTCTCCGGCATAGGAGGCTAGCCATGGCTGAGCCCCTTGCTGTCAGTCGTGCGCGTGTCGGTCCGCTTCGGCGGTCTGCTGGCGGTGAGTGCGGCGTCGCTGTCGGCGCCGGCTGGTCAAATCACCGGCTTGATCGGGCCGAACGGCGCCGGCAAGACCACGCTGTTCGCCATCATCTCCGGCTTCCTCACGCCGGACGAGGGCGTCATCCGCTACGGCGGCAAAGACATTACCGGCGAGCCGCCGCACCGGCTGGCGCGGCACGGCATCGCGCGGACCTTCCAGATCGTGCAGCCCTTCGCCGGCCTGTCGGTGCGCGACAACATCCTGGTGGGCGCATATCTTCAGCACCGCTCGCGCGACGCCGCGCTCGCGGTCGCCGGCAGTGTCGGCCGCGATCTCGGCCTGACCGAGATGCTCGACCGACCCGCCGACACGCTGACCGTCGCCGCGCGCAAGCGGCTCGAACTCGCGCGCGTGCTGGCGACCGAGCCGAAGTTGCTGCTGCTTGACGAGGTGCTAGCCGGATTGAACCCGTCCGAAATACGCGACATCCTGCCGGTCATCCGCGGCCTGTGCGCGCGCGGCATCACCATCGTCATGATCGAGCACGTCATGCAGGCGGTGATGCGGCTGTCGGAGCACGTGTTCGTACTGGCGGAAGGACGCATCATCGCCGCCGGCAGCCCGGCGCAGGTGTCGGCCGATCCCGCCGTGGTCGAGGCCTATCTTGGCCATGGCGCGGCCGCGAAGCTAGAGGCCACGCATGGGCGCTGAGCCGCTGCTCACTGTGCGCGATCTCTGCGCCGGCTACGGCGAGACCGAGGTGCTGCGCGGCGTCGACCTCAGCGTCGAGGCCGGGCGAGATCGTCGCGGTGCTCGGCTCCAACGGCGTCGGTAAGTCGACGCTCAACCGCGCGCTTTCCGGCGTCGTGCACGCGCGCGCCGGTTCGATTTATTTCGACGGCGCGGCAATCGAGCGCGCAAAGCCGGCGCAGATCGTCGCCCGCGGGCTCATCCACGTGCCGGAAGGCAGGCGCATCTTTCCCAATCTATCCGTGCGCGAGAATCTCGATCTCGGCAGTTATCGGCGAGGCAAAGCGCGGCGGGCGGAAAATCGTGAGCGCGTATTCGCAACTTTCCCGCGGCTGTTCGAACGGCAATCGCAACGCGCGGGCACGCTGTCGGGCGGCGAGCAACAGATGCTTGCTATCGGCCGCGGGCTAATGGCTGAACCGAAGCTGATCATTCTCGACGAACCTTCGCTCGGATTCTCGCCGATTTTGGTCGAGGAACTGTTCGCGCTGATAGGGCGCATCAATGCCGGTGGCATGGCGGTACTGTTGGTCGAGCAGAACGTAGTACAGAGCCTCGAAGTCGCCAATCGCGCCTATATCCTGGCCGAGGGAAAATTCGTCATGTCGGGCAATGCCGCTGACATCGGCGCCGATCCGGAATTGAAACGCGCCTACTTGGGAACGTGACGCATACCGAAAACACCTTGCGCGCCCGCCTGTCGCGACCGCCGATCCTGATCGCGCCCGGCGTCTACGATCCGCTCACCGCGCTGATCGCCGAACAGGCCGGTTTCGAAGCGCTCTACGTCTCCGCGCCGGCGATCGCCTATACCCGCCTCGGGCGGTCTGACATCGGCCTGGTCAGCATGAACGAGGTGGTAGATACGGTTGGCCTGATCCGCGACCGCGTGCGTACCCATCTGGTCGTTGATGCCGACACCGGCTACGGCAATGCGCTAAATGTCCAGCGCACTGTCCGCCTCCTTGAGCGCGCAGGCGCCAATGCCATCCAAATCGAAGACCAGGATTTCCCCAAGCGCTGCGGCCATCTCGACGACAAGACGCTGGTCGCGGCGCAGGAAATGGTCAGCAAGATCAAGGCCGCGGCGGATGCCCGTCGTTCGTCCGACACGATGATCATAGCGCGCACCGACGCAGTCGCCGTCGAGGGCTTCGACCGCGCCATTGCGCGCGCCGCGCTTTACCGCGAAGCGGGCGCCGACATGCTGTTCATCGAGGCGCCGCGTGAGCGCGCAGAACTCGGCCGCATCGGCGCGCAGATGGGTAAATCACTCCCGCTGATGGCGAACATGGTGGAGGGCGGCAAGACGCCGATCTTGGCGGCGAGCGAGCTGGAAGCGCTCGGCTTTTCCTTCGTTATCTTCCCCGGCGCCATCGTGCGCGCGCTCGCCAAGGCGGCCCAGGAGTTCTACGGCTCGTTGAAGGCCAATGGTAGCACCGATCAATTCCGACCGCGCATGTTCGATTTCGACGCGCTCAATCGCCTGATCGGGACACCGGAGATGTTGGAGCTCGGCAAACGATACGAAACGGCGGCCGCGCCGAATAGCAAAAAAGGTCACAGCACGTGAAGTCGAGGAGGCCGGCGTCAAGAACTAAGAAAGACCCTGACATGAAATGGCACCAACCGGCGCGCGATACATAGGCCGCCAGTAAGCTAACGAATGACTCGCATGGACAAGCTTTTCGATACCGTCATCAAGAATGCCCGAGTGGTCCGCCCGAATAAGACCTCGGTCGATTGCCTTGATATTGCGATCAAGGATGGAAAGATCGCTCGCGTCGGGCCGGAAATTCAGGCCGATCTCGCTAGCCAAGTCTTTGATGCCAAGAATCGTCTCGCGTTCCCGGGTTGCGTCGATGCGCATATGCATATTGGCATATATGCGCCGCTCGCCCAGGATGCAGTTTCGGAGAGCAAGGCCGCAGCGATGGGAGGGGTTACCTCAAGCCTGAATTACCTACGCACAGGACACTACTATCTCAATCGAGGTGGTTCTTACCTCGAGTTTATGCCCGAAGTGTTCAAGCAGTCGGCGGACCGGTTTTGGGTCGACTATGGCTTCCATCTTGCACCGATCGAAGCGCGGCATATCGATGAAATGGAACCTCTGGTCACGGAACATGGGGTGACCTCGTTTAAGATATTCATGTTTTACGGAGGCTATGGGCTGCACGGGCGTTCATCGCAGCAAAATGAGTTTTTGATGATCGGCCCCGACGAGCAATATGACATCGCGCACTTCGAGTTCATTATGCGGTCCGCACAGCGCTTGATGGAGAAATTCCCCGATAAAGCGGATCACATCAGCGTTAGTCTGCATTGCGAACTCGCAGAGATTCTCAATGCATATACAAAGATTGTGGAACGAGAGGGCAAGCTGACCGGCCTGCAAGCTTACAGCGCCGCCCGCCCGCCACATTCCGAGGGCCTTGCCATCTGGATTGCATCCTATCTGGCAAATGAAACCAATTGCTTGAACATCAATCTTTTGCACTTGAGCTCACGCAAAGCAGTCGATGCGGCGTGGACTATGCAGCAGGTTTTTCCGCATATTGCTTTCCGCCGAGAAGTGACAGTTGGTCATCTTCTTCTCGATACTGATTGCGAATGCGCGGTGCATGCCAAAGTTAATCCGCCAATCCGCCCACGAGAGGACGTCGAGGCGCTGTGGCAGGCTGTGCTTGACCGAAAGATCGATTGGATCGTCAGTGATCATGCTTGCTGTTCAGCCGAGCAGAAATGGTCAAAAGACGACCCAACCAATATTTGGCTGGCCAAATCTGGATTTGGCGGCACTGAGTATCTCCTTTCAGGCGTTTTAAGCGAGGGCAGCAAGCGTGGCATGTCATACAATCACATGGCCGAGCTTTTAAGCTGGAAACCAGCGCAACGTTTCGGGCTACCGAGCAAGGGGGATATCGCGCTCGGTTATGACGCGGATATCGCGATCGTCGATCCGCACGATAGCTTCGTGGTGCGTGCCGCCGAATTGAAGTTCCGAGCAAGGCTACTCACCGTTCGAAGGTGTCGAACTCAGCGGCCGCGTGAAGAGCACGTTTTTACGAGGGGCTCTCGTTTATGACAGCGGGAGCATTGTCGGGCCGGCTCGCGGCAAATATCTGCGGAGGTCCACCGCCACTCGCAAACAGTGAACCATTTTAATATTCGCTGATGCGCGACATCGGGGCATGATGAGTACGGTGGCAGTTGCAGCGGACGAAAAGTTCGACGCCGAAGCGCCGCTGCTGATTATCGGCGCCGGGGCCGCCGGGCTGTGCGCGGCGCTCGCCGCCAAGGAAGCCGGCATCGATCCGGTGCTGATCGAGCGCGACGCCGTGCCGGCCGGCTCGACCGCGCTGTCGGCCGGTCTCATTCCTGCGGCGGGGACGCGGTTCCAGCGCGCCAAGGGCATCGCCGACGACCCGCAGCTGTTCGCCGCCGACATTCAGCGTAAGGCGCATGGCGAGGCCGACGCCGTGGTCGTCAACGCCGTCGCGAAAGGTTCGGGACCGCTCGTCGAATGGCTGGCGGACCGCTACGGATTGCCGTTCGACGTGATCGACAATTTCAATTATCCCGGACATTCCACCATGCGGATGCATGGCCTGCCGTCCCGCACGGGACGGGAGCTGATCGATGCGCTGCGCCATGCCGCGGAGGTTAACGATATCGTTTTTCTGTCCGAACGCGTGGCCGAGCGGCTGCTGACGGAGCGCGACGGCCGCATTCGCGGCGTGGAGAGCTTGCGCGGCGACGGCACGCACGAACGGATCGGCTGCGAGGCCTTGATCCTGGCCTGCAACGGCTATGGCGGCAATCCGGATCTGGTCCGCCGCTTCATTCCAGAAATGGCCAACGCGCTCTATTTCGGTCATCCGGGCAACCGCGGTGATGCCGTGCTCTGGGGCGAAGCGCTCGGTGCGCAATTGGCGCATCTCGGCGGCTATCAGGGCCACGGATCGGTCGCCACCCCACATAATATTCTAATCAGCTGGGCGGCGATTATGCAGGGCGGGATTTCAGGTCAACAGCGAAGGCCGCCGCTTTTGCGACGAGTTCGCGCGGATATTCCGAGCAGGCGACCGACGTGCTACGGCAGCCAGGCGGCATCGCTTATGACGTTTTTGACGCGCGGATTGCCGCGATCGCGCGCCAGTTCGAGGATTTTCGCGACGCCGAACGGGCCGGCGCTGTGCTGACCGGACAGACGATCGCGGCGCTTGCCGGCACCATGCATGTGCCGGCCGAGGCTTTCGCCGCCGAGTGGGCGGAAGTCGAAAGCCTCAAGGCCAACAACGCACAAGATCGTTTCGGGCGAAAATTCGCCGCCGAGCAACGTTGCGTGCCGCCGTTGCATGCGGTCAAAGTAACTGGCGCGCTGTTTCACACCCAGGGCGGACTCGCGATCGATGCGGGTGGGCGCGTCAAACGCAAGGACGGGGCCCGCTTTCCCAATCTTTTTGCGGCTGGCGGCGCGGCGGCAGGCATATCAGGCGAGACGGCAGCGGGTTATCTATCGGGCAATGGTCTGCTGACCGCGACCGTGTTTGGCCGTTTGGCCGGACAGGCTGCGGTTGCGCAATTGCTGCATTAGCAGCTCACCGATTGAGCGGGAATGAGTTATTACGTTAGCCCGTTCTAACGACATTAGTTTGAAGCAGTTCGGAAGTTAGAACTCCATCGGATTTGGAGAGCTCGTCGAGAATTGAAAAATGATGGTGTCCGGGCAAAATCCGCAGTGTGACCGGCCGACGAAGTGAGCGCCAAAGCAATCGAGGTCGGCGCTGACCGGGTGATGTGCGTCATTTGCAAAATATAGAAAGAGTGGCAATAAGAAGAAATAAGTTCAGGTTAGCCCGCTTCGGGGCGGTATCAAGACGCTAGTGGCACAAAGTGAAACCACAAAAATGCAGCAACGACGCTTCAGTATTGCACCGATGATGGAGTGGACCGACCGGCATTGCCGGTTCTTCCATCGCCTGCTCACGCGCCGGGCGCTGATCTACACCGAAATGCTCACCACCGGGGCGGTGCTGCGCGGCGAGCGCGCGCGGCTGCTTGGCGTTTGATCCATTCGAGCATCCGGTGGCGCTCCAGCTCGGTGGCAGCGAGCCGGAAGCGCTCAGCGCTTCGGCGCGCATCGGCGAGGATTTCGGTTACGATGAGATCAATCTCAATGTCGGCTGTCCCTCCGACCGCGTGCAGGAGGGCCGTTTCGGCGCCTGCCTGATGGCCGAGCCCGCGCTGGTCGCCGACTGTGTCGCCGCCATGAAGGCCGCGGTCAAAATTCCGGTGACGGTGAAATGCCGCATCGGCATCGACGAGCAGGACCCCGAGCAGGCGCTGTTTGCTTTTGCGGCGGCGGTGAAGGCGGCAGGCAGCGATGCGCTGATCGTGCACGCGCGCAAGGCCTGGCTGAAGGGATTGTCGCCGCGCGAGAACCGCGACGTGCCGCCGCTCGATTATGCGCTCGTGCGCCGGCTGAAAGCGGCGCATCCCGATCTCGCGGTCGTGCTCAATGGCGGCATCGCCAGTATCGAGCAGGCACAGGCGGAGCTCGGCGCCGTGGACGGCGTGATGATGGGCCGCGCGGCCTATCAGGAACCGTGGCGGTTGCTGGAGGTCGATCCATTGATGTTCGGCCAGCCCGCGCCATTCGCCTCGCCCAAGGACGCCGCCCGCGCGCTCATGCCCTATATCGAGCGCGAGTTGGCACAAGGCGTGCGGCTGCATGCCATCACCCGCCACGTGCTCGGCCTGTTCCGCGGCGTGCCCGGGCGCGCGCGCCTTCCGCCGCCATTTGGCGGTCGAAGCGGTCAAGCCCGGCGCCAGCGCGCAAGTCATGGCTGATGCGCTTGCCCTGGTGCTGGACTCGCAAACAGGATTTGGCGCACATCGCCGCCTGACCTTTTTCTGCCGCGCGCCGGGGGCACATGCTGCTGGGATATCCGATCGGCGAGCTCGCATGGCTCGCGCTCCTGATTGCGGGCGCCGGCATCGTCGTCGGCATTCTCGCCGGCCTGTTCGGCATCGGCGGCGGCGCCATCATCGTGCCGGTGCTGTACGAAGTCTTCCGCGCGCTCGATGTGCCGGAAGACGTCCGCATGCAACTATGCATCGGCACCTCGCTCGCCATCATCGTGCCGACGACCGTGCGCTCCTATATCGCGCACAAGAAAAAAGGCGCGGTGATCCCGCGACGTGGTGCGCATCTGGGCGCTGCCCGCGGTGATCGGCGTTGCGATCGGCTCGGTGGCGGCGGCCTATGCGCCGTCGTTCGTGTTCAAGATCTGCTTTCGTGATCTTTGCGCCTTTTCATCGCGACGCGCATGTTTTTCGGCGGCGACCGCTGGAACCTGGGCAATGAATTGCCGAGCGGCCCCATTTTGCCGTTCTTCGGTTTCGTGACCGGGCTGTTCTCGTCGCTGGTCGGCGTGAGCGGCGGCGCGGTGTCGAACGTCGTACTCACGCTCTACGGCCAGACCGATGCAACGGGCGGTCGCGACATCGGCCGGCGTCGGCGTGCCGATCACCATCGCCGGCACCATCGGCTACATGCTTGGCCGGCCTGCGCCACATGGCCGAGCTGCCGCCGCTGTCGATCGGCTTCGTGTCGCTGATCGGCTTCGTGTTGATGGCGCCGGTGTCGAGCTTTACCGCCAGCTATGGCGTGCGGCTCGCGCATTGGATGCCGCGCCGCAAGCTCGAGATCGCCTTCGGCTGTCTTTCTGCTGCTGGTCGCGCTGCGGTTTTCGATCAGTCTCTGACTCTAAGGCTGCCCGCGCATGCGCAGCCTGTCGCCGCGCACCTCCCAGCTTTGCAGCCGGTTGAGGAAACTCATGCCGAGCAGATTGTTCTTGAGTTGCCCCTCCTGCACCACCAGCGCCGGCACGGCGCGCTCGGTCAGGCCGCCGACGGTGAGGCGGTCGAGCGTGATGGGCGCTGCGCGCGTGCGGCCGTTGGCGGTGTCGACATTGACCGTATAGTCGAGCACCTCGATCGGCAGGCCGGCGGCCTTGGCCGCTTCCTGGGTCAGCACCACCGAGCTTGCGCCGGTGTCGAGCACCATCGGCACTTTCACGCCGTTGATGCGCGCGGCCACGGCGAAATCGCCGCTGTGCCCGCGCACGACCTCGACATTGCGCCCATGGCCCGCCACGTGGCCCGGCACCAGTTCGGCGATGACGCGGTCGCCGACGTCGCGCAGCTCGAAGCGGTAGGTGTAGCCGACCACCAGCAGCAGGCCGAGCACGGCCCAGAACAGCATCGCTTCCAGCGCCTTGGACAGCCGCTCGCGAAACAGCACCAGCACCAGCCCGCCGGCAAACACCACCACGGCGATCTTGAGCAGCAGCGAACCCATGTCGTGGTGCAGCAGATTGGCGATGGCGTCATGATCGCCGCTGGTGACGATCAGCACCGCCAGCGACAGCGCAACCCCCACCACGAATGACCAGGTCAGGCGGCGGCTCACGGCGTCATCCCGCTGCGCTGATGGGTTCGGCATGGCCGGCGAGGCGGGCGGGCAACTCGGCCATCACGCGGGCGCGTTCGGCATCGTTCATGCTGCTCCAGCGCGCGATCTCGTCGACGGTGCGCCCGCAACCGAGGCAGCAGCCCGGAGCGGGCCTCGAGCGTGCAGATTTTGATGCAGGGGCTCTCGATCATCATCGGTCTCGGTCGAATCGGCTTCGAACATAGATAGCGCGCGCCGGAACGCAATCGTTGTGATTGTCGCACAAGCTTTAGTTTCAGGTGCCGGCCCGGAACAGCGGGCGCCGGCTCAGGCGCTGCCTTTCCTCGGGCGTGAGCACCGGTTCGCCCGGCGGCGCCAGCGGCGGCGATGCGTGCTCCGTCATCGGCGCCATCGCCGCCACCACCCGCTCGGGCGGGAAGGTCACGACCACTTCGGTGCCGATGCGCAGCTTGGACTTCAGCGTGAACGTGCCGCCGTGCAGGTCGACCAGGCTCTTGGCGATCGGCAGGCCGAGGCCGGCGCCCTGTTCGGCCGATTTGATCGAATTGGAGCCCTGGCCGAAGGACGCGAGCACGATCGGGATTTCCTCCTCCGGAATGCCGGGGCCGGTGTCCTTGACGCTCATGTATTGGCCGCCCGACGCGGTCCAGCCGACCTTGAGCCAGATCTCGCCGCCCTGCGGGCGTGAACTTGATCGCGTTCGACAGCAGGTTCAGGCAGATCTGCCGAATCGCGCGCTCGTCCGCCCACAGCCGCGGCAGGTCCGGCTCGAACATTTCGTGGATGGTGATGCCGCGGTTGGTGGCGCGCATCTTGAGCAGGTGGTGGCAGTCCTCGACAATGCTGGCCAGCGAGATCGGATTCCTCGTTGAGCTCGTAGCGGCCGGCCTCGATGCGCGACAGGTCGAGAATCTCGTTGATCAGGCCGAGCAGATGCACGCCGGAATTATGGATGTCGCCGGAATATTCCTTGTAGGCCGGCACCGCGTGCTCGCCGAACACTTCGCTCTTCATCACCTCGGAAAAGCCGAGAATGGCGTTGAGCGGCGTGCGCAGCTCGTGGCTCATCTGCGCGAGGAAACGCGACTTGGAGATATTGGCGGCTTCCGCGCGCTGGCGCGCCTCGTCGGAAATCGCCTTGGCCTGTTCCAGCTCGCCGATCAGCGCGTCCTTTTCGGCGCGCGCCTCGCAGCGTGGCGAGCGTCGTCGAATAGAGCCGGTAGGCGAGCACGGCGAAATAGCCCTGCGCGGTCAGCGCCATGATGGCGAGGATGTAGTCGTGCAGCGTGGCCTGCAGGGCGAAATGCAGCGCGATCGCGGCGGTGACCGGAAAGGTCGCGGCGAAGACCGCGATCGGCAGGCTCGAGGCCAGCATGCTGGACACCGCCACCACCAGCAGCATCACGAACAGCATGAAGGTGCCCGAGCTCTCATCGATGCCGACCGGATTGATCAGGATGAACATCCAGGCCAGCCCGTAGAACAGGTCGAGCATGATGAAGCGCAGCCGCCAGCGTGCGTGCCCTGACGTCGGCCATCGGCAGATCGAGGAACTGCCGGCATTTGGTGATCATGACGGCATGGATCACCAGGACCGATGCGGTCCAGGCGCCGGCCGCGACCGCGCCGGTCCACAGGCTCGACAGGAAGCCGACGGTGGCGACCAGCAGCAGGATCACCAGCGAGGCCGACAGCCGGTTCTGCGCGTACTGGCGCAGCAGCTCGTAGTCGAAGGCGGGACGCGTGCCGCTCGATCGAGGTCAGCCGGTCGCGCGCCTCGCGCACATGTTGCGCGGCGAGGCGGCGCTTGACCGGCGAACTTTCCGGAGGCAGCGCGGAGAGATCGGGCTGTTCGCCTGGAATCGGCATGAAAACGACGCGTCTACGCTGAAAAACCAGCGTCAAACTCGCCCAAAATCCTTAAGACCAAGCTTAAGGGCCGGCTAAAGACAGTGGTTAACGAATATTACCGGCCCCTTTGACAGGGCTTTTCGCCCATGGTCGGGTGGAAAACGGACCGGGAGACCTTCGATGAAGCTTTATGACAGCGGCCGGGCACCCAATCCGCGCCGCGCCCGCATTTTCCTCGCCGAAAAGGGCATCAGCGTGCCGACCGAGCAGGTCGACATGATGGCCATGGCGCACAAGACGCCGGAATACACGGCGATCAACCCGCTGCAGCGGATGCCGGCGCTGGTGCTCGACGACGGCACGGTGATCACCGAGTTGATCGCGATCTGCCGCTATTTCGAGGCGCTGCAACCGCAGCCGCCGCTGTTCGGGGTCGGCGCCAAAGAGATCGCGCTGGTGGAAATGTGGAACCGGCGCTGCGAGCTCAATCTGCTGTTCGGGGTGGCGCATATCTTTCGCCACACCCATCCGGCGATGAAGGAGCTGGAAGTGCCGCAGGTCCCCGCCTGGGCCGAGGCCAACAGGCCGCGGGTGGCCGATTTCCTCGACCATACTCGACGGGCAATTGAAGTCGCACAAGTTCATCGCCGGCGATCGCTTTTCCGTCGCCGACATCACCGCGCAGGTCGCGATCGACTTCATGAAGCCGGCGAAGATCCCGGTGCCGGAAGGTCTCGACAATCTGAACCGCTGGCACGCGGACGTGTCGGCGCGGCCGAGCGCGAAGGCATAAAGCCGGATGCGCGTCAGAATTGTCGGCTGCGGCGACGCGTTCGGCTCGGGCGGCCGGACCAATACATGCTTTTGGCTGGAAACGGCGAAGGGCACGTTGACCGTCGATTTCGGCGCGTCGGCTTTGCCGGCGCTGAAGGCGCTTAAGCTCGACATCAACAAGATCGACGGCATCGTGCTGTCGCACCTGCACGGCGACCATTTCGGCGGGCTGCCGTTTCTGCTGCTCGATGCGCAGTTCCTGAGCCGGCGCGAGCGGCCGCTCACGATCGCGGGTCCGCCCGGCACGCGCGCGCGGCTTGAAGCTGCGATGGAGGTGGTATTCCCGAAGTCCACCGGAATAAATTGGCGCTTTCCCTGGCGCGTGCAGGAAATCGCGGTTGGCGCGGCAAGCGACGTGCTCGGCCATTCGCTGCTGACGGCGGAGGTGGTCCATCAATCCGGCGCGCCATCGACCGCATTGCGCCTGTCGGATGGCGAGAAAGTCTTCGCCTATTCCGGCGACACCGAATGGACCGACGCTCTGCTGCCGATCGCGGCCGCCGCCGATCTCTTCGTCTGCGAATGCTATGCCTACGCCGGCAAACTGACCGGACACTTGAGCTGGGAAATCCTCAAACCGAAAATTCCCGCGCTGCGCGCCAAGCGCCTGATGGTCACGCACATGAACCCGACCGTGCTCGCCAAGCTCGACGAGTTGAGACACGCCGGCGTGCTAATCGCCGAGGACGGGCTGGTGATGGACTTCTAGAGCAGCCGTTCAGCGGTCGAGCACGGCGATCAGGCTGGACGAATCCCAACGCTTGCCGCCCATCTTCTGCACCTGCGAATAGAACTGATCGACCAGCGCGGTGACTGGCAGATGTGCGCCGTTGCGTCGCGCCTCGCCGAGGCAGATCGACAGGTCCTTGCGCATCCAGTCAGTAGCGAAGCCGAAGTCGAACTTTCCGGCCGCCATCGTCTTGTAGCGGTTCTCCATCTGCCATGATTGCGCCGCGCCTTTGGAGATGGTGGCGATCACTTTCTCGATGTCGAGGCCGGCGATCTTGGCGAAATGGATGCCCTCGGCCAGCGCCTGCACAAGTCCGACGATGCAGATCTGGTTGACCATCTTTGTAAGCTGGCCGGAGCCGGGTGAACCGATCAAATTGCAGGCGCGCGCGTAAGCCGCGATCACTTTCTCGGCGCGGCCGAACGGCTCCGCCTCGCCGCCGCACATGACGGTGAGCACGCCATTTTCGGCGCCGGCTTGCCCGCCCGACACCGGCGCGTCGATGCAGTCGAAGCCGGCTTTCTTGCCGGCCGCGTTGAGCTCGCGCGCGATCTCGGCCGAGGCCGTGGTGTGATCGACGAAAACCTTGCCCTTGCCCATGCCGGCGAAGGCCCCGTTCATGACCGAGCGTCACCTCTCGCAGGTCATTGTCGTTGCCCACGCAGCACATCACGAAATCCTGGCCTTCGGCCGCCGCCTTCGGGGTGGGCGCCGATTTGCCGCCATATTGCTTGACCCATTTGTCGGCCTTGGCGGCGGTGCGGTTATAGACGGTCACGTCGTGCCCGCCTTTGTTCTTGAGATGCCCAGCCATAGGGTAGCCCATGACGCCCAAACCCAAAAACGCCACCTTCGCCATCGTCTTCCTCCCTGAAAGTCCGTTTCCGCCTTGGCGGGCTCTCGCCAATGCCTATCTCCCCCAATAGGTCATTGCGAGGCCGCTCGCGTCAACCCATGCGCCGCCGCATTGACCGCCTCGCCGACGTGCCTATGGTGGGCGCTTCATCGCGGTGGAAATGGCGATAGGGACAATCATGGCGGCAACCAAGGAACAAGTTCTGGCGGCCCTGGCGAAGGTGCCGGCACCCGGCGGCGCCGCGCTGCCCGAGTCCAACGTGCTGTCCGACATCGTCGTCAGCGACGGCAAGGTGTTCTTCTCGATCACGGTCGATGCCGCGGCGGTGAAGGCCTGGGAATCGGTGCGCAAACGCGCCGAAGAGGCGGTGCGCGCCGTGCCCGGCGTGCAATCGGCACTGGTCGCCTTGACCGCGGAACGCAAAGGCGGCGCTGCGCGCGCCGCCGCCGGCCGCGGCCGGCAAGCCCGCGGCGCGCCCCGCGCATCCCGCCGACCAGGTGCAGCCGGGGGTGCCCGGCGTCGACGCGGTGATCGCGGTCGCCTCCGGCAAAGGCGGCGTCGGCAAATCCACCACCGCGGTTAATCTCGCGCTCGGCCTGCGCGACCTTGGGCTGAAGGTCGGCATGC
The DNA here is from genome assembly GCA_963742375.1 of uncultured Alphaproteobacteria bacterium. Lineage (GTDB taxonomy): Bacteria > Pseudomonadota > Alphaproteobacteria > Rhizobiales > Xanthobacteraceae > Pseudolabrys. Next base: position 116,851 of record CAVULP010000004.1, on the reverse strand, counting down.
TTGATGCGGATATCTACGGCCCCTCGCTGCCCAAGCTGCTTGCCATCAAGGAGAAGCCGCAGACCATCGGCGGCACGCGGCTCAAGCCGATCGAGCGTTACGGTCTGACCGTGATGTCGATCGGTTTTCTGATCGACGAAGAGACGCCGATGATCTGGCGCGGCCCCATGGTGATGTCGGCGATCACGCAAATGCTGCGCGAGGTGGAGTGGGGCAAATTGGACATCATGGTGGTGGACATGCCGCCGGGGACCGGCGACGCGCAGCTGACCATGGCGCAGCAGGTGCCGCTGAAAGGCGCGGTCATCGTCTCGACGCCGCAGGATCTGGCGCTGATCGACGCGCGGCGCGGCGTTGCCATGTTCCGTCGCGTCAACGTGCCGGTGCTCGGCGTGGTCGAGAACATGAGCTATTTCCTGTGCCCGAGCTGCGGCGAGCGTTCGGATATTTTCGGCCATGGCGGCGCGCGGAAGGAAGCCGAGCGGCAGGGCGTGCCGTTCCTCGGCGAAGTGCCGCTGCATATGACGATCCGCGAGAAGTCGGATTCCGGCCTGCCGGTGGTCGCCACCGAACCGGACGGCCCGCATGCCAAGATCTATCGCGAGATCGCCGCCAGGGTGTGGGATCAGATCAAGGGCGGCGCAGATGCCGGGCGCGTGGCGCCCAAGATCGTGATCGAGGCCTAAGCATTGGCCGCAATGCCGGCCCCGCTGTCGTTTGGACGGCGATTTTTGGGCCTTTTCCCCACTTACAACTTTCGTCGAACGGGTGCAGACTGGAATTAGGCGGTAAGCTCCGCCATGATTTCGGCCAAGCCCCCAAAAAGGGGTCGAAATTCGGCGGGGGAGGGCCCCGCTTTATAGGGTCATAACGACCAGAGGGAGGATACCGGGATGAAACGTCGTCAATTCTTGAAAGCCGCGGGTCTCGGCGTCGCCGCGAGTGCGGTTGCCGCCCCGGCCATCGCGCAATCGATGCCGGAACTGAAGTGGCGCTTGACGGCCAGCTGGCCGAAATCGCTCGACACGCTGTACGGCGGCGTCGTGGATTTGTCCGAGGCCGTGGCCGCGGCCACCGACAACAAATTCCAGATTCAGACCTTTGCCGCCGGCGAAATCGTGCCGGCGCTGCAGGCGCTCGACGCCGCGTCCAACGGCACGGTCGAGATCGCGCACACCGCGTCCTATTATTACTTCGGCAAGGACCCGACCTTCGGTATCGGCACGTCGATCGCCTTCGGTCCCAATCAGCGCATGCAACCAAGGCTGGTTCTATGAAGGCGGCGGCAACGAAGTGCTCAACGAATTCTACAAGAAGTACAACGTCACAGCCATGCTGGCGCGGCAATACCGGCTGCCAGATGGGCGGCTGGTTCCGCAAGGAAATCAAGACCGTCGCCGATCTTAAGGGTCTCAAATTCCGCATCGGCGGTTTCCCCGGACGCGTGATCGCAGAAGCTCGGCGGCGTGCCGCAGCTGATCGGCGCCCCCGACATCTATCCGTCGCTGGAGAAGGGCGTCATCGACGCGGCCGAATGGGTCGGTCCCTATGACGACGAAAAGCTCGGCTTCTACAAGGTCGCCAAGAACTACTACTACCCCGGGTTGGTGGGAAGGCGGATCGATGATCAATGTCTTTCGTCAATAACGATAAGTGGAACTCGCTGCCGAAGTCCTATCAAGCGGTCTTCCGCAACGCGGCCGCCTAGGCCAACGACCGCATGATCGCGAAATACGACAAGCTTAATCCGCCGGCGCTCAAGCGCTTGATTGCCGACGGCACCAAGCTGCACGCGTTCTCGCCGGCGATCATGGAGGCCTGCCTACAAGGCGGCGCATCGAACTGCACACCGAAATCTCGACGACGAATGCGAGCTTCAAGAAGGTCTACGATTCGATGAACGCCTTCCATGAAGCCGGCCTATCCGTGGTTCAATGTCGCCGAGATCAACTACGACTCCTTCATGATCCGCCACGGCATCTCCTGACCGTTCGGGCGATGAAAAAACCCCGGAGCCTACGGCTCCGGGGTTATTTTTTTGTCTGCTTCCGAAGTTGCCTGCCGTGCCGGCGCTATTTGAAATCGAGCGGCGGCGGCAGCTCGATCTGCGGCACTTCGATCTTCACCTTGTTCGGATCGATCCCTGTTCCGACGCCTTTGTAATGCATGACCATGGCCGGGAAAAAAATCACCAGCAGCACCATGATCACCTGGATCACCACGAACGGCACCGCGCCCCAGTAAATCTGCCCGGTCGTCACGCCGTCCATCAGCTTGCCGGTGACACGATCGTTGTACGGTTCGCGCGGCGCGACCGAGCGCAGATAAAACAGCGCAAATCCGAACGGCGGATGCATGAACGAGGTCTGCATGTTGACGCCGAGAATGACGCCGAACCAGATCAGATCGATGCCAAGATGCTCGGCGGCCGGCCCGAGCAACGGAATCACGATAAAGGCGAGCTCGAAGAAGTCGAGGAAAAAGGCGAGCACGAAGACGAAAAGATTGACGAAGACCAGGAAGCCGACCTGGCCGCCGGGCAGCGATGTCAGCATGTTCTCGACCCAGATATGCCCGCTGACGCCGTAGAAGGTGAGCGAGAACACGCGCGCACCGATCAGGATGAAGACCACGAAGGCCGACAATTTGGCGGTAGCCTCGGTGGCTTGACGCACCAGGTCCCAGGTCAGCCGCCGCTTTAGTGCACCCAGGATCAGCGCACCGCTTGCGCCCATGGCGCCGCCTTCGGTCGGTGTAGCGACGCCGATGAAGATGGTGCCGAGCACCAGGAAGATTAGCGCCAAGGGCGGCACCATTACGATGATGACCTGCTCGGCGAGCTTCGAAATGACACGAAAACCAGTCGTATTTTCAATCAACGCTGAGACGAGCGCATAAATGGCTCCGGAAAGGAGCGTGATTAAAAAGAGCGCCCAATTTTCGTGACCTTGCCCGCTTAGATAAAACCAACCGCCGGCCAATAGCGCCACCAGCACGACCGTCGCATAGAAATATTTTGTGCCAAAAAACCGATTGAGGACAACGCAAACGAACGCGGCGGAGATTGAAACGCCCATTGTCAAAACGACAAAGTCCGCGCCAGCTTTCACCTCCGCCTGCTTTATGACGTAATAGCCGACGATTCCCGCCAGTAGCACGAGAACTCCAAGTTGCCAGACTCCTCGGCCGCCGGTTTCTTCGCGAAAGCCCACGGCGTCCGGCGGCAGGCCCGGCGTCGCCTTCGGGAAAAACACCGTCACCATGAAGACATAGCCGGCATACAGGCAGGCGAGCACCAGCCCGGGAACGAACGCGCCCTCGTACATGTCGCCGACCGAGCGACCGAGCTGGTCGGCCATGACGATGAGCACAAGCGACGGAGGAATGATCTGCGCCAGCGTGCCGGAGGCGGCGATGACGCCGGTCGCGACACGCCGGTCATAGCCGTAGCGCAGCATGATCGGCAGCGAGATCAAGCCCATCGAGATGACCGAGGCAGCGACCACGCCGGTGGTGGCGGCGAGCAGCGCGCCGACGAACACAACCGCGTAGGCAATGCCGCCGCGCACCGTGCCGAACAATTGACCGATGGTGTCGAGCAGGTCCTCGGCCATGCCGGATCGTTCCAGCACCAGTCCCATGAATGTGAAGAAGGGAATTGCCAGCAGCGTCTCATTGCCCATCACGCCGTAAATGCGGTCGGGCAAAGCCTGCAGGAAGTCGGGCTGGAACTGGCCGAGCTCGATACCGATCAGTCCGAAAATCAGTCCGATGGCGCCGAGCGAGAATGCCGCCGGATAACCGAGCAGCAGGAAGACCACCAGGGCTCCGAACATGATCGGAGCCATGTTTGCAATGAAGAACGCTTCCATGCGAAACCCCGGTTGCCCAGCAGAAGATTAGTGCTTTTCCATTGCCTCGATTATTTCCTGGGCCTCGACTTCAAGCGAGCTTTTCTGGCTCGCATGCGGGTCCGGGATCAGATCTCGCATGATGGCGATGCGCTTCACAAGTTCGGATAGGCCCTGGATGAGCAGCATTGCGAACGCAATCATAATGAGGCCCTTCGATGGCCATTGCGGCAGGCCGCCGGCATTCAACGATTGCTCGTTTTGCCCGTACGAAACCAGGAAGAAGGGAACGCCGGTCAGGATCATGACAATCGTGAGCGGCAGCAGGAAAAACGCATGACCGATCACGTCGATGGTGTTGCGAACGCGCTGCGGCAGCAACTGGTTCACGATGTCGATGCGGATATGTTCGTTGGCGAGCAACGTCCATGGCGAGCACAGCAGAAACACGATGCTGAACAGCACCCATTGCAGCTCGAGCCAGGAGTTCGACGAAGTGTCGAAGACCTTGCGCACGGTGGCATTAGCCGCGGAGACCACGACGGCGGCGATGATGAGCCATGCCACCCGCTTGCCGATCCAGATCGTGGCGGCGTCGACAACGCGCGTGGCCGGCAGTAATGCCTTGAGCAAGGCGTCGAGCGCGCTCACTTTTAGTCCTCCCCTCTGCGGCGCCGACGCGTTCGGCCGGCCTTGTTGTTGTCGTTGCGTCACGCCCCAAGGCCTGGCTTAAGCGCCAAGCCCGCCACCTTAATCCGATGCCGCCATGAGGCGTCAAGGCGAAGTTGGTCGGTAAATCGCGATAAATGGCCGCTGGATAGGCCCTAACTGAAGCGAATTGGCATGGTTGCAGCGGGATTGCCCCAGCGCCGGCCCCTGAAACCCATGGTTAATGAAATCTAAACCCTCGGTTAACCAGCCCGGCGCTACAAAAGGCGCTTCGCCGCCTTCGGGGGGCGCCGGCCGCGACGGGTCCAGCCCTTGGCTGGCAAGCGTCGCCGGCACGCGAGGATAAGACCATGCGGCAGTTCACAATCGCCGAACGGCTGATTGCGGCCGCCCTGCTGCCATTGGCGGCGCTATTCACGGTCCATTTTGTGACGGTCGCGCTGGCGGCATTTCTCGGCCCGGCCATCGCCGGTTATGCCGCGTTTACGGTCGGGCTCGTCGCAATCGCATTGACCGCTGTCGCCTTGTGGGCGATGGCGCGCGCGATCGCGCGGCCGCTGGCAGACGCCGCCGAGAGCATGGATGCGATGGCCTGCGCTGAACTCGGCTCCGCGCCGCCGCTGCCGGCGAGCCGGGGCGAACTCGCGTATCTGACCGCCGCCGGCGACCGCCTTGCCGAGGTGCTCGGCGAGCGCCAGCGCCGCGAGATCGTCCATAGCGACCTCGACCGCACGTGGCAGGCCTCACGCCGCGTCAATCTGTCCAACCTGGCCGGCCAGGTCGAGACCGCTACCGATATCGGCATCCGGCCGGTCGTCGATGGCGCGGCAACGCTCGAGATCAAGGCCGAAGACATGCGAACCGCGCTCGAGGCGGTGCGCGTCGCATTTGACGAAGCCACCCGCGCCGCGGAAGGCTCGCGCGCCATGACCGAGGCCGCCAGCCAATTGTCGGAGCAGATGATCCACGCGGTCTCCGAGATTGCCGAGCAGATGCGCCGCGGCAGCGGGCTTGGGCGCGAAACCGTCCAGCGCGCCAGCGCCTCGCGCGCGACCATCCACGCGCTCGCCAAGGCGGCCGATCAGATCGGCGATATCGTCTCGGTGATCAATCAGATCGCGGAACAAACCAATCTGCTCGCGCTCAACGCCACCATTGAAGCGGCGCGCGCGGGCGAGGCCGGCCGCGGCTTTTCGGTGGTCGCCTCGGAGGTGAAGACGCTGGCGACGCAAACCGGAAAATCCACCGAGCAGATCGGCGCCAAAGTCGTCGAAATTCAATCGACCACCCGCGAGGTTGTGGCGTCATTGACAAGTGTCGCGGAAGCAATCGAGCAGCTCTCAGGCGTGACGGCATCTGTATCGGCCGCAATCGAGCAGCAGCGCGCCGCGACCGAGAATTTCGCATCGAGCGCGAATGACACCAGCGCCGTGGTGGCCGATTTCGCCGGACGCATGAGCGGCATCGCCGACATGGTGCATCGGACCCACGCCACCGCGCAGGACGTCGCGGCGGTGGCGGCGGCGATACAATCGACGTCGCATATGCTGTGCCGGGAGATTCCCGAAATCGTGCGCAAGGCGGTCAAGGCCGATTTGCGTGAATTCCCGCGTTACGACGTAACCCTGACCGCTCGGCTGGAATTCGGCGACCAGGCCGTCGAGGTGGCGGTGCATGATGTCAGCCAAGGCGGCGCGCGCATCGAGGCGTTGGAACTGCTCGGCATCGGCGATCAGGTCGCGCTGACGTTCTCGGGGATGAAGGCGATTGTCGGTCAGGTCGTGCGCGTCGGCGATCATGTCGGCATTAGTTTCACGCCGGCCCGGCTGCGGCTGGAGGAATTGCGCGATCTCGTGACGAAACCCTCGCAAGCCGCGTAATCAGCCGCCGGTGACGCTCATGTGGCGCGCCAGCGCCGGTCGTTGATGCCGGCGATCGATCACGAAATCATGGCCCTTGGGCTTGCGCGCGATCGCCTCGTCGATGGCGGCATTGACCAGATCGTTGCTTTCCGAGGCGCGCAACGGCGCACGCAGATCGGCGGCGTCGGCCTGGCCGAGGCACATATAGAGCGTGCCGGTGCAGGTGATGCGCACGCGGTTGCACGACTCGCAGAAATTATGGGTGAGCGGCGTGATGAAGCCGAGCCGCCCGCCGGTCTCTTTGACCAGCACATAGCGGGCTGGACCGCCGGTGCGGTAGTCGATGTCTTCGAGCGTGTAGCGCTCGGCCAGCCGCGTGCGCACCATCGACAGCGGCAGGTATTGATCGAGCCGGGCTTCGCCAATGTCGCCCAGCGGCATCACCTCGATCACCGTGAGATCCATGCCGCGGCCGTGCGCCCATGCCAGCAGGTCGGCGATCTCGTCCTCGTTGACGCCTTTGAGCGCGACGGCGTTGATCTTCACGCGCAGACCGGCGGCAAGCGCCGCATCGATGCCGGCCAGCACCTTGTCGAGCTCGCCCCAGCGCGTGATGGCGCGGAACTTGTCCGGGTCGAGCGTGTCGAGCGAGACATTGATGCGCTCGACGCCAAAGGACTTGAGCTCGGACGCATATTTCGCCAATTGCGAGCCGTTGGTGGTGAGGGTGAGCTCCTTGAGTGCGCCGGTGGCCAGGTGGCGCGACAGCGAGGCGACCAGCGTCATGATGCCGCGGCGAACCAGCGGCTCGCCGCCGGTCAAGCGCAGCTTGGTCACGCCCTTGGTAATGAATGCGCTGCACAAGCGGTCGAGTTCCTCAAGGCTCAGTACATCGGCCTTGGGCAGGAACGCCATGTTCTCCGACATGCAATAGACGCAGCGGAAATCGCAGCGGTCGGTCACCGACACGCGCAAATAGGTGATGGCGCGCTGAAACGGATCGATCAGCGGCTGCGGGCGGCCCGCCGTGCGATCGAGTTCAAGCATGGATGTTCCGTTGGTCGTTGCCATAATCCATCCCGTGGACGGCGGATTCTCAACAGTCCGCTCTCGTCATATAGGCATAGTGGCGGATTATGGCCACGGCGTCCATCCGGCGAGGCTGCGCGCAAAAACAGCGCCTTGCGTGCGCGCGAACCTAAGCTGGCTTGCTAGCTAGCGTGATGCCGGCGGCGGGCTCGGCCAAGGCGAGGGCGACTGCTGCGGCGGCTGCGGCGACATCGGCGCAGGCGCGGCCGCTCTGGCCGGCTTGGGCGCCGGCTTAGACGCCGGCTTGGCGGCGGTCTTCTTCTTGTGCACCACCTTCTTCTTGACCTTCGGCGGCGGTGCCGCCGGCGTCAGCTCGACGAGCACCGGGTTCGGGCGCAATTGCGATGTGCCGTCACCCAATCCGACGAGTTCGATTTTTTCAGTGTCCGGCTGATAGCCGTTGAGGGTGAAGTTGACGGTCATCCCCTCTTTGCCGGGCAGCGCGAGCGCGCAGGGCGTGCGGCAGGATTGACCGTTGGACGTTTTGGCTTCGGCGCCGGGCGGCTCGGATTCGAAACGAATGGTTTCGAGCTGCGGCTCCGACTTGAACATGTTGGTTTTCATCCAGTCGGGCGTTTTCATCCAGTCGGCATTCGACTCACAAGCGGCAAGCAGCAGCCCCGCGCAGATGATTGCGATCACGCGATACATTGTCATTAACCCGTACGATCAGGCGCCAGTTGCCGCCCGCCCAGCGTGAAAGGATACGGGTGCGGGCATGGTGGCGCAACAGGCCGCCCGCCGTTAAGGTTAACCGAGTTAACCATAATTCCGCGGCGCATCATTAGTTTGCGACGCAAAGCTCGGCCACCGCCGCCGGCAATTGTGCAAATCGGCTGATTATGCGGTCGGGGCCGAGTTCCGATACAGGGCGGTCGGTATAGCCGAAGTCGACCGCGATCACCGGAACGCCCGCCGCGCGAGCCGTCCGGATGTCGGTGAGCGAATTGCCGACCATGATGGCGCTTTGCAAGGTTCCGCCGGCGGCCGCGACCGTCCGGCGCAGCACTTCAGGATCCGGCTTTTGCATGCCGAAAGTGTCCTGCCCGCAAATGACCGCGAAGCGGTGGGCAAGGCCGAGCCGGTTGAGCAGCAGCACCGAAAGACGTTCGAGCTTGTTGGTGCAGACGGCAAAGCGAAAGTCTTTGCCCGCCAATTCGTCGAGTGCCTCGGTGAGCCCGGGAAAAGGCCGCGAGCGGTCGGCGATGTGCTCGGAATATTGCGCGATGAATTCGGCGAACAGCCGTTCGAGCTCGGCCGGGGCAAGCTTGCGGCCTTCGGCCTCGATGCCGCGCGCGATCATGTTTCGGGCGCCGCCGCCGATCATTTTGCGCGCCGCCTCGTAGGGCACCGGCGGCAAGCCCTCGCGCGCGAACACCACATTGAGGGTATCGACGAGGTCGGGCGCGGTGTCGATCAGCGTGCCGTCGAGGTCGAAGACGATTGTCGGGGTGGCCATGACGAAACCGTTAATGCCCGCCGGCAGCCGAAGCAAGGCCGTGCGCGCCAAGGGACTATCCAGGCAATGCGATCGACGCTAGATAGGCTTGGCATTGCAGACTTTGATCGATGCCGGACGGCTGACGATGGATGCTGAAGCCCAAAAACGCGCAGCCGCCGCGCGCGCCGTCGAATTCGTGCGTCCCGGCATGCGGCTTGGGCTCGGCACCGGATCGACCGCGCGCCATTTCGTGGAGCTGGTCGGCGAGCGCGTGCGCGGCGGTCTCGACATTGTCGCGGTGCCGACGTCGCAAGCCACCAAGGCGCGATGCCGAGCGCTGTGGCATACCGCTCACCACGCTCGACGAGGTGCCGGCGCTCGATCTGACCGTGGACGGGGCCGACGAGATCGCTCCCGATCTGAACCTGATCAAGGGCGGCGGCGGGGCCCTGCTGAGAGAAAAGATCGTCGCGGCTGCGTCCGCACGCATGATCGTGATCGCCGATCAGAGCAAATGGGTGGATGCGCTCGGCCGTTTTCCGCTGCCGGTCGAAGTGGCGCCCTTCGGCCTGACGGCCACCCAGCGGGCGATCGAACGGGCCATCGCGGCGATCCAGCGGCCCGGCCGGCTGAGCCTGCGGCAGGGCCGCGACGGCCATGCTTTCGTCACGGATGGAGGCCACTGGATTATCGATGCCGCCCTCGGCCGGATTGACGAGCCGCAAGCGATGGCGCATGCGCTTGCCGGTATTCCCGGCGTCATGGAGCATGGACTATTCATCGGTCTTGCGCAGATGGCCATCGTGGCGGGCCCGGACGGGGTCAAGATCGTCGAGCGGCCGTGATTTCTCGAAACAAATGGAGTTGTGACATGAGCGTTATCCAGGCCATTCAACGCATCGCCCGCCCAGCCGCGGTCGCCGTCGCGCTGGCCGCCTTCATCCCGGCCGCTCATGCCCAGCAGCCGTCCGCGGCCTCGATGCTGGTCGCCAAGCAGTTGATCGTCACCACCGGCGCGACCGCCGTCTTCAACCCATTGATCGCGGGCGTGGTCGAGCAAGCCAAGCTTCTCTACCTGCAACAGAACCCCGCCTTAGCCAATGATCTCAACGAGGTCGCCGCCAAGATCCGCACGGATTTGCAGCCGCGCTTCAGCGAACTGACGGACGAGGTCGCCAAGCTCTATGCCAGCAAATTCACCGAGCAGGAGCTCAAGGACATTCTGGTGTTCTACAAGTCGCCGGCCGGCAAGAAGCTGCTGGCGGTGCAGCCGCAGGTCATCGACTCGAGCATGGCATTCGCGCAGACCTGGGCGAACAAGCTCTCCGACGAAGTCATCAGGACGATGCGCGACGAAATGAAGAAGAAAGGGCACGCGCTGTGATGGCCAAGGTGCCGTCCGGCGCGGTCGCCGAACGGGGCGGCAGCGGCTGATGGCGGACCACGACGTCGATCTTTTTGTCATCGGCGCCGGCTCCGGCGGCGTGCGGGCGGCCCGCGTCGCCGCCTCCTATGGCGCACGGGTGATGATCGCGGAGGAGCACCGGGTCGGCGGCACCTGCGTCATCCGCGGCTGCGTGCCGAAGAAGCTGCTGGTCTATGCCTCGCGCTTTGCCGAGGAATTCGAGGACGCCGCCGGCTACGGCTGGACGGTTGCGCCGCCGACCTTCCATTGGCCCTCGCTGATCGCCAACAAGGACCGCGAGATCGCGCGGCTGGAGGCCGCCTATACCAATACGCTCGAACGTTTCAATGTCGCGCTGATCAAGAGCCGTGCGGTGCTCGAAGACGCCCACACCGTGCGCCTATTGGGAAACGGCGCACGCGTGCGCGCGGAAACGATCCTGATCGCGACCGGCGCCTGGCCGCATTCTGGGCCGAAAGTCCCGGGCCTCGAACACGTGATTTCCTCGAACGAGGCGTTTCATCTCGAAGAGTTGCCCAAGCGCATCGTCATTCAGGGCGGCGGCTATATCGCGGTCGAGTTCGCCTGCATCTTCGCCGGCCTCGGCAGCGAAGTGACGCTGGTCTATCGCGGCGAGAATATCCTGCGCGGCTTCGACGACGACGTGCGCGAGCATTTGCGCAACGAGATGCGAAACCGCGGCATCACCGTCACGTGTGGTCATACCGTCGCGGCGGTCGAGAAATCCGGCGACGAATTCGTGACCCGGCTCTCCGACCACAGCACGATCATAGCCGACAAGGTCATGTTCGCCATCGGCCGGCGCCCGAACGTCATGGGGCTGGGGCTTGAGTCGGTGCACGCTGAAAATCCATGAGCATGGCGGCATCGACGTCGATCGAGTATTCACGCACATCGGTGCCGAACATCTATGCGGTCGGCGACGTCACCAACCGCGTCAATCTCACCCCGGTGGCGATCCGCGAGGGCCATGCCTTTGCCGACACGGTCTATGGCGGCAAGCCGACGCCGGTCGATCACACCGATGTGCCGACCGCGGTGTTCTCCGAGCCGGAAGTGGGCGTCATCGGCCTCACCGAGACGCAGGCGCGCGAGCGGCTGGCCAAGCTCGACGTCTACAAGACCATGTTCCGGCCGATGAAGGCGACGCTGTCGGGCCGCGACACCCGCTCTTTCATGAAGCTGCTGGTCGACGGCGTCAGCGACCGGGTGGTCGGCTGCCATATCGTCGGGCCCGACGCCGGCGAGCTGATCCAGATCGTCGGCATCGCGGTGAAGATGGGGGCGACCAAGGCCGATTTCGACGCCACCATGGCGGTGCATCCGACCGCCGCCGAGGAACTGGTCACCTTGCGCGAAAAAGCCATGAGCTACGGCCGCGCGGCGGCGGAATAGGCCGTAAACCTAAGCTTTTCGAATCTCTGGCAAGGGCTGCGGGCTCTCGTGTATAAACCCGGCCGAGCGTTGGAGAATTTCGTGATGCCCGAGCGTTGGACGCCCGATAGCTGGCGCAGCAAACCGATCCAGCAGGTTCCGGACTACCCGGACCGGCAGGCGCTGGCCGACGTCGAGAAACAGCTTGCGAGCTTCCCGCCGCTGGTGTTCGCGGGCGAGGCGCGCAATCTGAAGAAGGCGCTGGCGCGCGTCGCCGCTGGGCAGGCTTTCCTGCTGCAAGGCGGCGACTGCGCGGAAAGCTTCGCCGAGCACGGACCCAACAACATCCGCGACTTCTTCCGCATGTTCCTGCAGATGGCGGTGGTGCTCACCTATGCCGCCGCCTCGCCGGTGGTGAAGGTCGGCCGCATCGCCGGTCAATTCGCCAAGCCGCGCTCCTCGCCGAGCGAGAAGCGCGACGGCAAGGAACTGCCGAGCTATCGCGGCGACATCGTCAACGACATCGCCTTCACCGAGGAGGCGCGCCGTCCCGATCCGCGCCGCCAGATCGAGGCCTATCGCCAGTCGGCGGCGACGCTCAATCTGCTGCGCGCCTTCGCGCAGGGCGGCTATGCCAATCTCGCCAGCGTGCGGCAATGGATGCTCGGCTTCGTCAAGGATTCAGCCGCAGTCGCGGCGCTACGTCGAATTGTCCGAACGCATCTCGGAAGCGCTCGGCTTCATGCAGGCCTGCGGCCTCGATCTCGAAAGTCATCCCGAGCTGCGCACGACCGATTTCTACACCAGCCACGAGGCCTTGCTGCTCGGCTACGAGCAGGCCTTCACGCGCGTCGATTCGACCACCGGCGACTGGTACGCCACCTCCGGCCACATGCTGTGGATCGGCGACCGCACGCGCCAGCCCGATCACGCCCATGTCGAATACGCGCGCGGCATCAAGAATCCGATCGGGCTCAAATGCGGGCCGTCGCTGAAGGCCGACGACCTGTTGCGGCTGATCGACATCCTCAATCCCGACAACGAGCCGGGCCGGCTCACGCTGATCGGCCGCTTCGGGGCCGAGAAGGTGGGCGAGCACCTGCCGGCGCTGGTTCGCGCGGTCAAGCGCGAAGGCAAGGTGGTGATCTGGTCGTGCGACCCGATGCACGGCAACACCATCACGTCGGCCGGCGGCTACAAGACGCGGCCGTTCGACCTGATCCTGAAGGAAGTCCGCGGCTTCTTCGACGTGCATGCGGCCGAAGGCAGCTATGCCGGCGGCGTGCACCTGGAAATGACCGGGCAGAACGTCACCGAATGCACCGGCGGTGCCCGCGCCATCAGCGAGGCCGATCTCAACGATCGCTATCACACGGTCTGCGATCCGCGGCTCAATGCCGAGCAGGCGATCGATCTTGCCTTCCTGCTGGCCGAATTGCTCAAGAAAGTGCGGGCCGGGCGGGCCGTGCCGATGCCGGCGGTGGCCGGGCTCTAGGCCGGGAAGCATTCCCGCTGCATCGGTGTTAGTCTTTGGCTAGACAGGCTCCTGGCGCTGGCTCGGTGCGCACATCCGCCTGATACAACAAAAACCGAGCGGGGGAGACATCATGCAACGCCATCATTCGTGGCCGGCGAGACTTGCTGTCGCGCTGCTCGCCGTGCCGATTTTTACGTTCACCGCTGCGGCGCAGCTCGTCGTGACCGCCAATGATAACAAGGTCGTCAACATCGACGGTAAGAACACGATTCCGGAAAACGTGCAGCCGGATACGGTTACCGTCATCGACCTCGAACGCTAAGCCGCCCAAGGTCATCGTAGAGCTGAAGGTGCCGACCAGCGTGGTCGGCCCGCCGCAAAGCGTCGCCATATCGCGCGATGAAAGCATCGCGCTGGTGACGGGGCCATCAAGATCGATCCGGCCGACCCGAAGAAGACCGTCGCCAACAACCAAGTTTCGGTTATCGATCTTAAGGCCAAGCCGCCGGCTGTCATTGCGACGCTCGAAGCCGGCCTCGCACCGTCGGGGCTGTCGATCAATCCCGCCGGGACGTTGGCGCTCGTTGCCAATCGCAACGACGGCACGGTTTCGATCTTCACCATTTCCGGCAAGACGGTCACGCCGGCCGGTAAGATCGATTTCGGCAATCCGAAGTCCGGCCCGAGCCATGTCGCTTTCACGCCCGACGGCAAGATGGCGCTGGTGACGCGCGACGGCGATCATCGAATTTCGGTGCTCAGCGTCGACGGCAACAAGGTCGAGGATACCAAGAAATTCATGGTGGCCGGCTTCCGCCCCTATAGCGTCTCCATCAGCCCGAAGGGCACCGTGGCGGTGCTGAGCAACCAGGGCGGTGGGCAGGGCGACAACGATGCACTTTCGGTGATCGACCTCAAGGTGACGCCGCCCCGCATTGTCGACACTATCGCCGTCGAGCAAATTCCCGAGGGCGTGACCATGTCGCCGGATGGAAACTACGTCGCGGCCGTCATGCAAAACGGCTCGAACAAGCCGAAGGCGCATCCGAACCACCACAAGGGCAGCGTGCTGAAGATCTTCCGCGTTAACGGCACAAATCTTACGCTCGCGGCAAGAGCCGAGTTCGGCGGCTGGGGCCAAGGCGTGGTGTGGAGCAAAGATGGCAAGACCTTGCTTGCCCAATCGATGCTCGACAAGGCGTTGGATGTCTTCTCATTCAACGGCAAGACGCTGAAAAAGACCGGCTCGATCAAGGTCAACGGAGGTCCGTCCGGCATCCGCACTGCATGGGACTAGCGTCCATTCTGGCAGCCATGCGGCTTGCCTGATTGCCCCACGGAAGGGCAGGCGGTAGATCATTATCATGAACGCGCGTCCTGCCGATAAGCTTGCCATCGCCGTGGCGCAGCTCAATTGCACGGTCGGCGACATTGCCGGCAACGCCGAGAAAGTGCGCCGCGCGCGCGCGGAAGCGGCCGCGCAAGGCGCCGATCTGGTCGTGTTCCCGGAACTCTTCATTTCCGGCTATCCACCCGAGGACCTGGTGCTCAAGCCGGCCTTCCAGGCCGCCTGCCGCACGGCGGTCGAGCAATTGGCCCGCGACACGGCCGGAGCGCGGCCCGGCGCTGGTGGTCGGCACGCCCTGGCTCGACGAGGGCAAGCTCTATAACGCCGCCGCGCTGCTCGACGGCGGCGCGATTGCGGCGCTGCGCTACAAAGTCGATCTGCCGAACTATGGCGTGTTCGACGAGAAGCGCGTGTTCGTGCCGGGGCCGATGCCGGGCCCGGTGAATTTCCGCGGCGTGCGGCTGGGGCTGCCGATTTGCGAGGACATCTGGGGACCCGAGCCGGTCGAATGCATCGCCGAGACCGGCGGCGAGATATTGCTGGTGCTCAACGGCTCGCCCTACCGGCACGGCGTGGCCGACGAGCGGCTCAACGTCATCCTGCCGCGCGTCAAGGAGCAGGGTCTGCCGCTGATCTACGCCAACCAGGTCGGCGGCCAGGACGAACTGGTGTTCGATGGCGCCTCGCTCGGCTTGAACGCCGACTGCTCGCTGGCCTTCCAACTTGCATCCTACAAGGAAGCGGTCGTGACCACGCGCTGGCGGCGCGACGGCCAGACCTGGCGCTGCGACGATGGCCCGAAGATCGCGGCGGTCGAGGGCGACGTAGCCGATTACACGGCCTGCGTGCTCGGTCTGCGCGACTACGTCAACAAGAACGGCTTCCCCGGCGTCGTGCTCGGCCTGTCCGGCGGTATCGATTCCGCGCTGTGCGCGGTCATGGCGGTCGATGCGCTGGGCGCGGAGCGCGTCCGCTGCATCATGATGCCCTACCGGTTCACCGCGCAGCAATCACTCGACGATGCCGCGGCCTGCGCCAAGGCGCTCGGCGTGCGCTACGAAATTTTGCCGATCGCGGCGGCGGTCGAAGGTTTCGAGCAGGCGCTCAAGCCGGTCTTTTCCGGTTTGCCGCGCGATGTGGCCGAGGAAAATCTGCAAGCGCGCACGCGCGGCACCATGCTGATGGCGATCTCCAACAAGTTCAATGTCATGGTGGTGACCACCGGCAACAAGTCGGAAATGTCGGTCGGCTACGCCACGCTCTATGGCGACATGAACGGCGGATTCAACCCGATCAAGGACCTCTACAAGACGGAAGTGTTCCGCCTGGCGCGGCTGCGCAACGGCTGGAAGCCGGAAGGGGCGATGGGGCCGGACGGGCGAGTGATCCCGGAAAACATGCTGACGCGGCCGCCGACCGCCGAACTGCGCGAGAACCAGAAGGACGAGGACTCGTTGCCGCCTTACGCCGTGCTCGATCCGATCCTGGAACGGCTGGTGGAGCGCGAGGAGCCGATCTCGGCGATTGTTGCGGCCGGCTTCGACCGCGACACCGTCATGCGGGTCGAGCGCATGGTCAACATCGCCGAATACAAGCGCCGCCAGGCGGCGCCGGGGGTGAAGGTGACGCTGCGGAATTTCGGCCGCGACCGCCGCTATCCGATCACCAACCGTTTCCGCGATCCCGGCACGCCGCTGCCGGCGCCCGATACGACGCTGATTGCCGGCAAGCCGGCCAAGAGCGAAGCCTTCGATTTTTGACGGCGCCGCCGGCGCTCAATGCTGCGGCAGGAAGGTCGGCCCGACCGCGCGCACCTTGCGCTTGGCCGGATCGGGCTCGCCCGGCGCATCAACCATCGAGCCCGCGGCGGGAGCCGGCGCCGCCTTGGCGCCCTGATCGGGGACGAGCGGCTTGCCGTTTGGGCCGACACGCGGCTGTGACAGGCGATTGGCGTTTTGCTCCGTCACCACCACGTCACCGGGTGCGAGCGTATCGTCGGTGCCGTTGACTTTCAGCGCTTCGGCCCAGCTTTCGCCCGGCCGGCGGCAGCTGCAAGCCGCATTGACCGCCTTGCGGTATTGGAACGCAGTCGGCAGCTCGGTATAGAGCCGGCCGTTGAGCGAAACCGCCTGCGGCATTTCCTCGCCGGGATTGTGATAGGTGAAAAGCTGCACGTCCGTCGCCGGGCACATGCGCTGGCAGGCCTGTTCGTCGTCGCGGAAATGATCGGGCGTGGTCTCGAACGAAATCGGGAAATAATAGCCGTCGCAAGTGCGCACGCAGACGGTGCGGTAAGTGCCGCCCATCGGTCCGGAAGGCCGCGGCGAGAAAATGCCGCCGCCGCCGAACAGCCGGTCGAAGAAGCCACCCTGTTCACCGGCGCGTGCCGCCGCGCGGTACTGCTGACCGCAGCCATTGTCGGCGAGCGCGATCAGCAGCGACTGGCGCTGCGCCGCGCGCTCCGCGGTGCCGCCTTGCAGCTGCTCGAGCTGGTTCTGCATGCGGTCAAGGGCGTCGCGCTGCTGCTCGATGCGCCGGTTGAGCGGGCCGCATTGCTGCGGCGGAATGCTGAAGATCGAGAAGAAGCCGGTATTGCCGCAGCCCATTTGGCGGGCTTGCGCGACCAGCTTGTCGACCTCGAATTGTTGGCGGTGCACTGCGTCGTCGGCGGCGCGGATCTGGTCGGCGCGGGCCGGATCGCTGTTGCCGCGGTCGAGTGAGGTGAGCTGGCCCTCCAGCCGCTGGCAGGCCGGGTTCGACGACGGCGGCGACTGCGCCCATGTAACCGTGCCCGCCGACACGGCGATGGCGGCGGCGAATGAACGTGCGGACGGCTCCCCTCATGGCGGGCACTCTAGCCACTCAATTATGGCAGCGCGAGGGTGACGGTCAGTGCAGTTTTATGGCTTCTGACCGCAGGTTCCAGAGCACGCCGACGACGATGATGAGGGCGCCCAGCAGGACGAAAATGTCGAGCGATTCGCCGTAGAACGCCCAGCCGACCACCGCGATCAGCGGAATGCGCATGAAATCGAGCGGCACCACCAGCGTGGCGTCGCCGGCGCGGAAGGCGTTGCTGAGGCAGTAATGTGACGTCAATCCGGCGATGGCGACGCCGAGCAGCGGCAGCGCATGACGCGCCTCCAGGTGGAAAAACACGTGCGGGTCGCTGCCGATGAGCGAGAGCGGAAACTGCATCACCGCCATCCAGAAAATGATGCCGAAGGTGGTCTCGGTCATGGTCAGCTTCTTGGTGGCGATCATGGTGATGGCATAGCCGAAGGCGGCGCCCAGCACGAGCAAGGCTGCCGGATTGAAGTCGGCGAGGCCGGGGCGCAAGATCACCAGCACGCCGATCAGCCCGAACACCACCACGCCGAGGCGGCTGGGCGTCATGCGCTCGTGCAGCAGCCAGACAGCGAGCAGCGCGGTCCAGGCCGGCATGGTGAATTCCAGCGCGAACACCATGGCGAGCGGCAGCATTGTGAGGCTGAGCGCCCAGGCATATTGCGAGGCGTAGTGCACGGTATTGCGCAGCGTGTTGAGGCCCATCCGGCGCGGCAGCGCGTGCACGCGCAAGTCCGGACGCACGATCAGCAGCGCGATCAGCACCACCAGCGAGCCGCCGCTGCGGATCGCCAGAATCTCGAAAATAGTGAAGCCGGCACTCGACAGTTCGCGGATCGACACCGCCATGGTCGAAAACGAGAGCAGGGTGCCGACCATCCAGAGGACGACACGAGGAATATTGCTTTTGGCCACGGGATGTTTGCGCTGGTTGGATGACGGAGGCGGGGTCTAGCAGCCTTCAGCCCGCCCGTCACTCCGCATCCGGCTGCTTCTCCGGCCGCGCCTTGTCGAAGGCCGCAAGCTTCAGGCAGGCGGCATCGACGGCGACGATCTTCGGGAAGGCGTCGAGCGCAACCTTGAGCCGCCGCGCGTTGAAGACCTGCGGCACCAGGCAGAGATCGGCGAGCGTGACCTGGGCGCCACAGGCATAGGGCGCCGGCGCAATCATCGCTTCGATCGCCTTGAAGCCTTCGATCACCCAGTGATGGTACCAGGCATCGATCTCCGGTTGCTCGTGCTTGAGCGTGCGCTTGAGATATTGCAGCACGATGAGGTTGTTGAGCGGATGGATGTCGCAGGCGACGGTCTGCGCGATCGCCCGCACATGCGCGCGCTCAAGCGCGTCGGCCGGCAGCAGCGGCGGCTCGGGATGGATGTCGTCGAGATATTCGATGATGGCGAGCGATTGGGTGATCACGTCGCCGCTCGAGAGCGCCAATGCCGGCACCCGCATCTGTGGATTGAGCGCCACGAATTCCGGCTTGCGCTGCTGGCCGCCGTCCTTGGTCAGATGGATCGGCACCATCTCATAGGGCAGGCCCTTGAGGTTAAGCGCGATGCGCACGCGATAGGCGGCGGACGAGCGGAAGTAAGTATAGAGCTTCAAGACACAGGTCCCGGTAGGATAATGGCGCCGGCAATCTAGCGCGGCGCGCGAACGCGAAGGACAAACCTTGGCCGAAGTTGCGACCGGGCACAACGAAGTTTGTAACTATTGTAAGTTATTGGCTTGAAAAGAGATTTCGGCGTGATGGCCAGTCGCGCAAGGCCGCAAGCCGGTGCGACAAGGGGCCGGGCTGGCGCGCGATCAGGACCAGGAGCGTTCCGAAACAATTCAGCAGCAGGATTTTCATGGCCGGTGTCACTGACAAATTCGTGCGGTCAACGCGAGCCGTGCGGGTGGGTTCCCAATGTCGGGCGTTTTACATATTCGCCGCGTGATAGGCTGAGCGCGCACACATGATGGGAGGCAATCATGGCGGAGCAGCGTCTCGTCTTTCCGGTCTTCGGCGCCATCTACCGCACGTTTGCGCCAATCACCGAGCCGCTGATCCGGCTTGTTGCCGGCGGCTCGCTCGCCATTCATGGCTATCCGATCCTGTTCGGCCACACCGCCGCGGCTGCCAAGTTCTTCGAGAGCATCGGCTTCCAGAACGGGCTGTTCTGGGCCTATGTCGTAGGCCTCGTGGAATTCGTCTGCGGTCTGTGCCTGGCGGTCGGGTTTCTGACCCGCGTGGTCGCCGCTCCGATCATCGGCTTCCTGGTCATCACCATCCTCACCTACCACTGGCAATTCGGCTTCGAATGGGAGAACCGCGGCATCGAATACCCGCTGTTCTGGTCGATCGTGGTGCTGCACTTCCTGGTGCGCGGCGGCGGCGCCTGGTCGGTCGACCGCATGATCGGATGGGAAGTCTGAGAATGCCGAAGCCGTTCGCTTCGACCGAGGATCTGGCGGACAAGAAAGTCTCTTTCGACCAGCTCGGCTCCGGGCTCTATGCCTTGACCGCCGAAGGCGATCCCAATTCTGGCGTCATCGTCGGCGACGACGGCGTCATGGTGATCGACGCGCAGGCAACGCCTGCGCTGGCCGGCGAATTGATCGCGCGCGTCGCCAAGGTCACCGACAAGCCGATCAAATACGTGCTGCTGACGCACTATCATGCGGCGCGCGTGCTGGGCGCTGCCGCCTTCAAGGGCGCCGAGATCCTCGCTTCAGATGCCACGCGCGGATTGATCGCGGAGCGCGGCCAGCAGGACATGGAGTCCGAGATCGGCCGTTTCCCCCGCCTGTTCCGCGCGGCCGAGACCATTCCCGGCCTGACCTGGCCGACCATCACGTTTCCCGACGAGATTTCCGTCTGGCTCGGCCGGCGCGAGGTGCGCGTCATGCATATCGGGCGCGGCCACACCGCCGGCGACGTGATCGCGCTGGTGCCGGACGCGGGCGTCGTGTTCGCCGGCGATCTCGTCGCATACAATTCGGCCTGCTATTGCGGCGACGCGCATTTCTCCGACTGGCCGCAGACCCTCGACAATCTCGCCGAATTGCAGGCGAGCGCGCTGGTGCCGGGGCGGGGCGCGGCGCTTGCGACGCCGGACCTGGTGAAGGAAGCCATCGAAGTCACCGGCGATTTCATCGCGACGCTCTACGGCTCGGTGCAGGAAAGCGTTGCCAAGGGCCGCTCGCTCAAGGACGCCTTCGACTTCGCGCGCCTGGCCATGGACCCGAAATTCAAAAGCTTCGCGCTCTACGAGCATTGCCTGCCGTTCAACGTCGCGCGTGCCTATGACGAGGCGCGCGGCATCGAATGGCCGGTGATCTGGACAGCCGAGCGCGACCGCGAGATGTGGGCGGCACTACAAAATTGAGGGTCTTGCCGTCTCTAGCGCGTGCAGACGATGGCGACGAGATTGTCGCATTTGCTGCCGCTGCAGCCGCCGCCGGCCGGGATCGCGCCGGTGATGTCGTCGCGGTCGACTTTGCGGTAGGACGTGGCCGCGGCGTATTGGTGCGACTTGCAATAGGCGTTGGCCGCGACGGCGCCGCACTTGGCGCCGGATTCCAGGCAACGGTCGACGCCGTAGCCGCCGGCATCGGCCCCGATGATGAACATGCGCCGCTCGGCCTGCGCGGAATTGGCGAGGCAGAAGCACAGAACGGCCGCAAGACTGACCACGAGTGTCCGCATGATAATCGCCCGCTTTCTTGGAGGCGCCTTGGGCGCCGATGGCTAGAATGCGAGCAAAAGCGTTAAGGGGCGATTAACCGTCAATTTCCCGCTATTTACCGGCACTTGTGCGCCTCTTGACGGCCCGCGCCCAACTCAAGCATTGTGCGCCTCGATGAACGGCCTTAACCATATCTCCGGCATTTGCCGCGAGATTATTCGCTAGCGCACAACGCTGGCTGCGGCCGTCTTTTCTCAAACTCTGAGATACCAGGACGCCCGGCCAGCGGGCCGATAGGTGTCCGTCTATGGAGCTCAGGCTCTACGATACGCTGACGCGCGAGAAGCGGGTGTTCGTCCCGATCGATCCGGCGCGCGTGCGCATGTATGTGTGCGGGCCGACGGTCTACGACTTCGCCCATATCGGCAATGCGCGGCCGGTGATCGTGTTCGACGTGCTGTTCCGGCTGCTGCGCCATCTCTACGGCGCCGGAGCACGTCACCTACGTGCGCAACATCACCGACGTCGACGACAAGATCAACGCGCGCGCGGCCGAGCGCGGCATTTCGATCCGCGAATTGACCGAAGACGACCTACGAGAATTTCAAGGCCGACGTCGCGGCGCTCGGCTGCCTGCCGCCGACGGTCGAGCCGCGCGCGACCGAGCATATCGAGGAGATGAAAGACGCTGATCGAGCGGCTGGTGAAAGCCGGCTGCGCCTATGTGGCCGAAGAGCACGTGCTGTTCCACGTCGCCGTCGATGAAGGATTACGGCAAGCTGTCGAAGCGCTCGCTCGACGAGATGATCGCCGGCGCGCGCGTCGAGGTGGCGCCCTACAAGAAGCGACCCGATGGACTTCGTGCTGTGGAAGCCGTCGAAGCCGGGCGAGCCGGCGTGGCCGTCGCCGGCCGGCATCGCGGCGCCGGGCCGTCCGGGCTGGCACATCGAATGCTCGGCGATGGCCTGGAAGCATCTCGGCGAGACCTTCGACATCCACGGCGGCGGCATCGATCTGGTGTTTCCGCACCACGAGAACGAGATCGCGCAATCGCGCTGCGCCTTCCATACGCACGGTGATGGCGAATTACTGGATGCACAACGGCTTCTTGCAGGTCGAAGGCGAGAAGATGGCGAAGAGCGCTCGGCAATTTCGTCACGATCCGCGAAGTGCTGGCCGATTGGCCGGGCGAGGTGGCTGCGCGTTTCAGCATGCTGCGCACGCACTATCGTCAGCCGATCGACTGGACGGTGAAGGGCCTGCGAGGAAGCCGAGAAGACGCTTGATCGGCTGGTCTTGCGACTGACGGCGTTCGGCCGCAAGCCGAGGTCACGCGTCTGCGCCGGACGTGCTCGATGCGCTGCTGCGACGATCTCAACACGCCGAAGGCGATCGCCGAGCTGCATCGGCTGCTGCAGAAGCGCGCAAGCCGGCCGACAAGGCGCTCGCGCAGGCTGACGCTGGCGCTTCTTCGGCTTCTCGCGCGAACGAGCTCGAAGACTGGCAGTGACGCAAGGCATCAGCGTCGAGCGATGCGCGAACGAGATCGAAGCGCTGATCGACGCGCGCAACGCCGCCCGCAAGGCCAAGAACTTCGAGGAATCCGACCGCATCCGCGACGAGCTCGCCGCCATGGGCGTCGTGCTGAAGGACTCCAAGGACGGCACCACCTGGGAGATCGCGCGATGATGGCGACGCGCGCATCCCAAGCTGGCGCTGCGGCCGTTCCTGCCGGCAGACACGCCGCTGCTGGCCGAAATCTTCCGCGCCAGCGATCGAGGAACTGACCGTCGACGACTACAGCGAGGCGCAGCAGGAGGCCTGGGCTGCCGCCGCCGAGGACGAGGCCGCCTTCGGCGCGGACCTTGCCGGCCAGCTCACGCTTGATCGCCACGATGGACGGTTCGCCGGTCGGCTTTGCCTCGCTCGAAGGCAAGGACAAGATCGACATGCTCTACGTGCATCCGGCCGTGGCCGGGCAGGGCGTCGGCCGCATGCTGGTCGATGCGCTGGAGAAGCTCGCGGGCGGCCGCGGCGTCGCCAAGCTCAGCGTCGACGCCAGCGACACGGCGCGCGGCTTCTTCGAGAAGCGCGGCTATGTCGCCCAGCAGCGCAACACCGTGTCGCTCGGCGGCGAATGGCTCGCCAACACCACGATGGAAAAACAGCTTGCTGCCAAGGAGGCGTCCCATGGATAAGCCCGACACGCCGTTCCCGCGCCACTGGCTCTATTACATCGTGCTGAAATATCGCGCGTGCTCGCGCGTCGCCAGTCGCTGCTCGCGCTCTATGTATCTTCTACCGGGTGTCGATGTGAGGCCAGTTCGATGGCCCGCGAACGCCTCTATCTGTTCGACACCACGCTGCGCGACGGCGCGCAGACCAATGGCGTCGATTTCACGCTCGCCGACAAGCTGGCGATCGCGCAGCATGCTCGACGAGCTCGGCATCGACTATGTCGAGGGCGGCTATCCCGGCGCCAATCCGACCGACACGCGAATTGTTCGCGCAAGACCGCGATCTCAACAGCGACCTTCACCGCCTTCGGCATGACGCGCCGGCCCGGCCGCTCGGCCTCGAACGATCCGGGCCTTGCCGCGCTGCTCGACGCCAAGGCCGACGCGATCTGCTTCGTCGCCAAGTCCTGGGACTATCACGTCCGCGTCGCGCTCGAGACCACCGACGAGGAAAACCTCGCCTCGATCCGCGACAGCGTGCGCGCCGCCAAGGCGAAAGGCCGCGAAGTGCTGCTCGACTGCGAGCATTTCTTCGACGGCTACAAGGCCAATCCGGACTACGCGCTGGCCTGCGCCAAGGCCGCCTACGACGAGGGCGCGCGCTGGGTGGTGCTGTGCGACACCAATGGCGGCACGCTGCCGCACGAGGTCGAGGCGATCGTCGGCGAGGTGGTGCAAGGTCATCCCCGGCGATCATGTCGGCATCCACGCCCACAACGACACCGAGCAGGCGGTGGCCAATTCGCTTCGCCGCCGTGCGCGCCGGCGCGCGCCAGATCCAGGGCACGCTCAACGGCCTCGGCGAGCGCTGCGGCAACGCCAATCTCGTCTCGATCATCCCGACGCTCAAGCTCAAGCCGGAATTTCGCCGAGCGCTTCGAGATCGGCGTCTCCGACGCCGCGCTCAAGAAGCTCGCGCAGGTCTCGCGCGCGCTCGACGAGCGGCTCAACCGCGCGCCCAACCGCCACGCGCCCTATGTCGGCGAGAGCGCCTTCGCCACCAAGGCCGGCATCCATGCCTCGGCCATCGTGAAGGACCCGGCGACCTACGAGCATGTGGCGCCGGACAGCGTCGGCAACCGGCGCAAGCTGCTGGTGTCGGATCAGGCCGGCAGGTCGAACGTGCTGGCCGAGCTCGAGCGCATCGGCCTCAAGGTGGACAAGGACGATCCGCGCATCGCCCGCCTGCTCGAGAGGTCAAGGAGCGCGAGGCGATCGGCTATGCCTATGAGGCGGCCGACGCCTCGTTCGAGCTGCTGGCGCGGCGCATGCTCGGCACCGTGCCGAATTATTTCGACGTCGACGCAGTTCGACGTCAATGTCGAGCAGCGCAACAATGCGCGCGGCGAGCGCGTCACCGTCGCCATGGCGGTGGTGAAGGTGAAGGTCGGCGACGACAACGCTGATCTCGGCGGCGGAAGGCAACGGCCCGGTCAACGCGCTCGACGTCGCGCTGCGCAAGGACCTCGGCAAGTACCAGAAATACATCGACGGGCTTGAAGCTCACCGACTACCGCGTGCGTATCCTCAACGCCGGCACCGAGGCGGTGACGCGCGTGCTGATCGAGAGCGAGGACGAGACCGGCGAGCGCTGGACCACGGTCGGCGTCTCGCCCAACATCATCGACGCCTCGTTCCAGGCGCTGATGGATTCGATCGTCTACAAGCTGGTGAAATCCGGCGCGCCGGCGTGAGCACGATCGCCATGATCGACCACGTCTCCATCGCCGTGCGCGATCTCGCACGCCGCCGCCGCGTTCTACGAGGCGGTGCTCGCGCCCCTCGGAATGACGAAGCTGGAAACGCGGCCGGCGACGGTCGGCTTCGGCAAGAAATATCGCGGAGTTCTGGATCAATCTGCGCGCCGGACATGGCGCCGGTCGCGCCGACAGACGGCGCGCATGTCTGCCTGCGCGCGCGCTCGACCGAAATCGGTCGATGCGTTCCACGCCGCGGCGCTTGCGGCGGGCGGCACCAGCGACGGCGCGCCGGGCTTTGCGCCCGCAGCACGGCGAAGGCTACTACGCCGCCTTCATCCGCGATCCGGACGGCAACCGCATCGAGGCGGTGACGTTTGTCGGCAAATAGCCGTTAAAGCTTGTCGGCCTCCGCCGCCGTCATCTTTTTTGCCTCTTCCGGCACCGTGTCCGCCGCGTCTTGCAGCATCGGCAGGATGTCCTCGACCCTGTCGGCCACCAGCAGGTCGAAACTCAGATCGCCGCGGATGAATTCCAGCGTCTTCATGTGATCGAGCAGCGCGCAGAGCGGGTCCCAGAAGCCCTCGATATTGGCGAGCAGGATCGGCTTCTTGTGGCGGCCGAGCTGCGCCCAGGTCATCTGCTCGACCAGCTCCTCCAGCGTGCCGACGCCGCCCGGCAGCGCCACGAAGGCGTCCGCCAGCTCGAACATCTTGCGCTTGCGCTCGTGCATGTCGCGCGTGACGATCAGGTCCTTGCGCGTCGTGCAGCGCGTGCTCGCGCGCCATCAGGAACTCGGGGATGATGCCGGTGACCTCGCCGCCGTGCGCGAGCACCGCGCCGGCGAGCGCGCCCATCAGGCCGACGGAGCCGCCGCCATAGACCAGGCCGATGCCGTTCTCGGCCAGGATCTTGCCGAAATCGCGGGCGCGCTTGCACGAAGGCCGGGTCGGTGCCCGGGCCGGAGCCGCAATAGACGCAGATTTTGCGGATTTTGCTCGATTTTTCGTGTCTGTTCATGCTCGTGCATGTGCACATCGGCGGCGGCGACGTCAAGCCGACGATCGAATCCTCGGTGGTTAGCGCGGTTTATCCCCGCCCGGGGTGATTACGCCTGCGAATCCGCCTATATGAAGCGCTCAATGAGCGACCACCACCACCGCCACCACCAAGACTCCGACAGCGAAACGCCAGCCGTCTCCGCCAGCCGCGGGGCGCTGCTGTCGACGCTTGCTCCACCTGTGGCCCTATATCTGGCCGGCCGACCGGCGCGACCTGCAAGCTGCGCGTGCTGGGCGCGATGGTGCTGCTGCTCGCCGCCAAGCTCGCCACCATCGCGGTTCCCTTCACCTTCAAATGGGCGACCGATGCGCTGGCCGGCCAGGGCAGCGCGCCGGTCGCCGCCTCCGACTGGCTGGTCTGGGTGCTCGCCGCGCCGATCGCCATGACGATCGCCTATGGCGGCATGCGCATCCTGATGGCGGCGCTGACGCAGATGCGCGACGGCGTGTTCGCCAAGGTGGCGATGCACGCGGTGCGCCGGCTCGCCTATCCGCACCTTCGAGCACATGCACGAGCTGTCGCTGCGCTTCCATCTCGAGCGCAAGACCGGCGGCCTGACCCGCGTGCTCGAGCGCGGCCGCAACGCCATCGAGACCATCGTGCGCATGGTCATCCTGCAGCTCGTGCCGACCATCATCGAGCTCGCGCTGATCGTCGGCGTGCTGATCTGGCAGTTCGACTGGCGCTACGTGGTGGTGATCCTCGTCACCGTCGCGGTCTACATGGTCTACACCTATTACGCCACCGAATGGCGCATCGGCATCCGCCGCCGCATGAACGACAGCGACACCGACGCCAACATCAAGGCGATCGATTCGCTGCTCAACTACGAGACGGTGAAATATTTCGGCGCCGAGGAGCGCGAGGCGCGGCGCTACGACCGCGTCGATGGCGCGCTACGAGGACGCCAGCGTCAAGGCCTATACCTCGCTCGCCGTGCTCAACGCCGGGCAGGCGGTGATCTTCACCATCGGGCTCGCCGCCACCATGGTGATGTGCGCCTACGGCATCAAGGCCGGCACCAAGACGGTCGGCGACTTCGTGATGATCAACGCCATGATGATCCAGCTCTACCAGCCGCTCAATTTCATGGGCATGGTCTATCGCGAGATCAAGCAGGCGATGATCGACATCGAGATCATGTTCGCGATTCTGTCGCGCGAGCCGGAGATCAAGGACGAGCCGGGCGCCGCCGCTCGAGGTCACGCGCGGCACCATCCGCTTCGAGAATGTCGTCTTCGCCTATGAGCCGGAGCGCCGATCCTCAAGGGCATCAGCTTCGAGGTGCCGGCCGGCAAGACGGTCGCGATGGTCGGGCCCTCCGGCGCCGGCAAGTCGACGATCTCGCGGCTGCTGTTCCGCTTCTACGATCGTCACCGGCGGCCGCATCCTGATCGACGGCCAGGACATCCGCGACGTGACGCAGAAATCGCTGCGCGCAGGCGATCGGCATGGTGCCGCAGGACACCGTGCTGTTCAACGACACCATCCGCTACAACATCCGCTACGGCCGCTGGGAGGCGAGCGACGCCGAGGTCGAGGAGGCGGCGCGGCTGGCGCAGATCGACGGCTTCATCCGCATCGCGCCCAAGGGCTACGAAACCGAAGTCGGCGAGCGCGGCCTGAAGCTCTCCGGCGGCGAGAAGCAGCGCGTCGCCATCGCGCGCACCATCCTCAAAGCGCCGCCGATCCTGCTGCTCGACGAGGCGACCTCCGCGCTCGACAGCCACACCGAGAAGGAAATCCAGGACGCGCTCGAGCGCGTCTCGAGCGGCCGCACCACGCTGGTGATCGCGCACCGGCTCTCCACCATCGTCGGCGCCGACGAGATCATCGTGCTCGACCAGGGCGAGATCGTCGAGCGCGGCACGCATTACGCAGCTGCTGGCGCAAGGCGGGCTCTATGCCAGCATGTGGAACCGGCAGCGCGAGGCGGAAGAGGCGCGCGAGAAGCTCGCCCTGGCCGGCGAAGAGCCGATTGCGCCCAACCGCAATCCGCCGCCGGTTGATCGACGAACTTCGCCGCGGCGGCCGCGCCGGTCGACCTGCCGGCCGACGCGGCGGAGTGAGCATAAATGTCCATTGCCAATTCCATCCGCTCGCAAATCGTCCCGATCACGCCGGAGGGCTATCCCTTCATCGGCGCCTTCGCGCTGGTGAGCCTGATCCTGTTCTGGCTGTGGACGCCGCTCGGCTGGCTCGGCACGGTGTTGACCGTCTGGTGCGCCTATTTCTTCCGCGATCCGCCGCGCGTGACGCCGGTGCGCGACGGCCTGGTGGTGGCGCCGGCCGACGGCCGCGTCAGCCAGATCACCAAGGCGGCCCCGCCGCATGAGCTTGGCCTGGGCGACGCGCCGCTGCCGCGCGTTTCCATCTTCATGAGCGTGTTCGACTGCCACGTGAACCGCAGCCCGGTCGCGGGCAGCATCGAGAAAATCGTCTATCAGCCCGGCAAGTTCCTCAACGCCGACCTCGACAAGGCGAGCGAGGACAACGAGCGCAATTCGCTTGTGATCGCCACCGCCGGCGCGCGCATCGGCGTGGTGCAGATCGCGGGGCTGGTCGCGCGGCGCATCGTCTGCTTCGTGCGCGAGGGCCAGCCGGTCGGCGCCGGCGAGCGCTTCGGCATGATCCGCTTCGGCTCGCGCCTCGACGTCTATCTGCCGGAGGGCGTCGTCCCGCTGGTGGCGGTGGGCCAGACCGCGATCGCCGGCGAAACCGTGCTCGCCGACCTGCGGCCGCCGATCGCCGGCCGCGCCTTCCGCAGCGGCTAGCCCTTAAATCGTTAACGAGGCTGGCGAATTTGGCCCGCTCCGGCGTGGCGCGCGCGCGCCCAAACGCCTATATTGTCCGCCATGGTCTTTCCGCCCTTCGATCCGACCCCGCCGTCGTCCCGCCACGCCGCCGCTTCCGGCCGATCCCGGTGCGCATGCTGCTGCCCAATCTGATCACGCTGCTGGCGCTGTGCGCGGGGCTGACCGCGATCCGCCTGGCGGTCGAGGACAAGCTCGAATCGGCGCTGGCCGCGATCGTGTTCGCGGCCCTGCTCGACGGCATCGACGGCCGCGTCGCGCGCATGCTCAAGGGCACGTCGCGCTTCGGCGCCGAGCTCGACAGCCTGGCCGACTTCGTCAATTTCGGCGTGGCGCCGGCGCTGATCCTGTATTTCTGGGGCCTGCACGAGCTCAAGTCGGCGGGCTGGATCGCGGCGCTGGTGTTCGCGATCTGCGCGGCGCTGCGGCTCGCGCGCTTCAACGTGATGATCGACGATCCCAACCAGCCGGTCTGGGCTGCCAATTTCTTCACCGGCATTCCGGCGCCGGCCGGCGCCATCACCGTGCTGCTGCCGATCTATCTCGCTTTGCTCGGTGTGCCGAACGGGCTGGTGACGGTGTGGCTGGCGTTCCTCTACACGCTGCTGATCGCGTTCCTGATGGTGTCGCGGCTGCCGGTGTTCTCCGGCAAGCGCGTCGGCAAGCGCGTGCCGCCGGAAATGGTGCTGCCGGTGTTCGTCGTGGTGGTGTTGTTCTTCGCGCTGCTGATCAGCTATCCGTGGGAGGTGCTGACCATCGGCACGCTCGCTTATCTCGCCTGCCTGCCGCTCGGCTGGTGTCGTACCGCGAGTATCAGCGCAAGGATGCCCAGGCCGCCGCGGCCGCCGCGACGGCCCCGGCGCAATCCGGCGACGACGCCGCTCGCGCAACGGCCGCCCGGCATGGCCGGCGACGACGACCGTCCCGCGCGGCTGAACTGATGCCGATGCCGCGCGCGACCAGCGTTCTAAAGTCCGCCGAGCGCGGCAGCCGGACGGTCGTCGACACCGTCATTCTCGATTACGCCCAGCGCAGCGCGCAGAATATTGTCGTGACCGGCGTCAAGGGCGGCCGCGTCGAGATTGCTCTCGCCGAGCCCGCCCGCCTGCGCACCGACGACGCGCTCGTGCTCGACGACGGCTCGCTGGTCGAGGTGGTGGCGGCGCCCGAGCCGCTGATCGAGGCGCGCGCGGCCGATGTGGCGGGCTTGGCGCGGCTCGCCTGGCATCTCGGCGACCGCCATGTTCCGGTCGCAGATGCTGGCCAACCGCATCCGCGCGCGGCGCGAACCGGCGATCGAGGCGCTGCTCACGTCGCTCGGCGCCAAGGTCGCGTTGATCGAGGCGCCGTTCGAGCCGGAAGGCGGCGCTTACGCCTCAGCGCACGCGCATGACCATGACCACGGCCACGCGCACGGCCATCACCACGATCATTGATTGCGATAGCCTTGCGTGCCCAGCGGATAGCCGGGCATCAGATCGTAAGGATGCTTCCAGCCGGGCAGCGCCTTCATGCGATCGAGCCAGGCCGCAATCGCCGGGTGCTCCTTGGCGATATCGAAGCCGAACTCCTCCGGCGGGTAATACAGATACGCCGGTCAGCGAAATGTCGGCGATGGTCGGCTTGTCGCCCACCAGGAATTGCCGGCCGGTCAGCCGCTTGTTGACGATCGCGAGGCTGGCGTCGATGCGCGCCTTCAGGAAGGCCATCACCGCGGGATCGCCGGGCTTGGGCGCGAAATTCTTGAGAAAACGGAACGGCCCGAGAAAGCCGTTGACCTTCTGGTTGTCGAAGATGATCCAGCGCAGCGATTCAAGCTCTTCATCCTCGCCCTGCGGCTAGAACTTGCCCGATTTGCGCAGCGAGATAAGTGAGGATCACGCCCGACTGGCTGAGTTTCTTCTTGCCGTCCACCAGCACCGGCGCTTCGCCCATCTCGTTGATGGTTTCGCGAAACTCCGGCGTGCGCTGCGGGGCCTGGCCGAAGAAGTCGTACCAGACCGGCTTCCAGTCGGCGCCGATCAGATTGAGCATCAGCGCGGCGCGATAGGCGTTGCCGGACTGGGCGAAGCAATAAAGCTGATATTCGGGCATGGGATCCCTTCGTTCAGCGCGCCAGCGTGACCGGCACGCCGGCGGTGGATTGGCCGGCGAAGCGGTCGCCGGCGAGCTTGAGCTGCGCCAGCGGCGCGTTGTTGTGATCGACGATGGTGAGCGTGTCCTGCGCAAGACTCCAGTGGCGGCTCGTGTAGAAATTGCCCGGGCAGCCGCCCTCGGGGCGGATGGCGCCGTCCTGCCGGCCGGGCTCGCCCTCGAACTTCATGGCGCAAGGCGGCGCATTCGGCGCCGACAGCATCCAGCGGCCGGCCATGCCGAGTTGCGGCAGCGGCGTCGGCGGCGTAGGGCCGCTCGCTCGCGCAAGCTCCGAGCGTCAGGATCATGACAAGGCTCCCGCGATGCGCAGCGCGCCCATATCAATTTTTCTTGCGCATGACGCGCTTGCGCCGAAAGCGGCGGTTCCCATCCCCGATCGGGGTCGAGGACATGCTTTTCTGGATCATGCGCCCTCACTTCATGGTCGGGATGACGAACTCGGCGCCTTCCTTGGTGCCGGACGGCCAGCGCGAGGTCACGGTCTTGGTCTTGGTGTAGAAGCGGATCGAATCCGGCCCGTGCTGGTTGAGATCGCCGAAGCCGGAGCGCTTCCAGCCGCCGAAGGTGTGATAGGCGAGCGGCACGGGAATCGCGAAATTCACGCCCACCATGCCGACCTGCACGCGGTTGACGAAATCGCGCGCGGTGTCGCCGTCGCGGGTGAAGATCGCGACGCCGTTGCCGTATTCGTGCTCGGACGGCAGCCGCACCGCCTCCTCGTAGTCCTTGGCGCGCACCACCGAGAGCACCGGGCCGAAGATCTCCTCCTTGTAGATGTGCATCGTCGGCGTCACCTCGTCGAACAGGCAGCCGCCGATGAAATTGCCGTTCTCGTAGCCCTGCAGCTTGAAGCCGCGGCCGTCGACGACCAGCTTGGCGCCTTCCTTGACGCCGATGTCGACATAGCCGTGCACCTTGTCGAGCAGCGCTTGGTGACCATCGGGCCGTAGTCGGCCTTGTCGTCGGTCGAAGGGCCGATCTTCAGGCTCTCCACGCGCGGGATCAGCTTCTCCATCAGGATGTCGGCGGTCTTCTTGCCGACCGGCACCGCCACCGAAATCGCCATGCAGCGCTCGCCGGCCGAGCCGTAGCCGGCGCCGATCAGCGCATCGACCGCCTGGTCCATGTCGGCGTCCGGCATCACGATCATGTGGTTCTTGGCGCCGCCGAAGCACTGCACGCGCTTGCCGTTGGCGCAGCCGGTCGCATAGATGTATTCGGCGATCGCCGACGAGCCGACGAAGCCGATCGCCTTGATGCGCGGGTCGGTGAGCAGCGTGTCGACCGCTTCCTTGTCGCCGTTGACGACGTTGAGAATGCCCGGCGGCAGGCCGGCCTCGATCAACAGTTCGGCGAGCCGCATCGGCACCGACGGATCGCGCTCCGACGGCTTGAGGATGAAGGCGTTGCCGCAGGCGATCGCGGGCGCGAATTTCCACATCGGGATCATGGCCGGGAAATTGAACGGCGTGATGCCGGCGACCACGCCGAGCGGCTGGCGCATCGAATAGAGGTCGATGCCGGGGCCGGCGCCCTCGGTGTACTCGCCCTTCAGCAGATGCGGGATGCCGCAGGCGAATTCGACCACCTCGAGGCCGCGCTGGATGTCGCCGTGGGCGTCGGCGAATGGTCTTGCCGTGCTCGGAGGAGAGCAGCTTGGGCGAGGTTCTCGAAGTCCTTCTGCGCCAGATCGAGGAACTTGAACATCACGCGGGCGCGGCGCTGCGGATTGGTGGCGGCCCAGGCCGGTTGCGCGGCCGCGGCATTGGCGATGGCCGCTTCGACCTCGGAATTGCTGGCGAGCGCGACCTTGGCCTGCACCTCGCCGGTATTCGGGTTGAACACGTCGCCGGAGCGGCCGGAGGTGCCCTTGACCGTCTTGCCGCCGATGAAATGGCCGATCTCACGCATGGTCGCACTCCTCCAATTCTTAATGGCTCTTAACCGGACGCGGCGAGGCCATTTGCGGCGATAGTTGCAGCATTTTGGCGGCCGGTCACGGCCCCTTGGGCCTTTGGCGGGCCGGATATTCTTTCACCAACGGTTAGGCTTTACCGCCCCTTAACGGGCCCCGTCTAGGGTCGGATTGCGTAAAGCCTTTGCGCAAAGTCGCAGGCGTTGAGTGGGGTCAAGTTATGGATATTGCGACCAGTCTAGGCCTGCTGTGCGGCGTCGCCGTGGTCAGCCTCGTGATCCTGATGGGCGGCGATCTGCACATGTTCGTCGGCGAGCATGCCTTCATCGTCATCTTCGGCGGGTCGTTCGCCGCCACGCTGATCCGCTTTCCGCTTTCTTCGATCTTCCACGGCCTGCCGCTCGGGGCGAAATTCGCCTTCTCGATGCGCCGCATGACCCAGCGCGATCTGGTCGACGAGATCGCCGGCCTCGCCGAGATCGCCCGCAAGCAGGGGCCGGTCGGGCTCGAGAAGGTCGAGACTCGAGACCCGTTCCTCGCCAAAGGCATCCGCTTCGTCGCCGACGGCTACGACGGCAATTTCATCCGCGACAATCTCGAGCGCGACCGCGACAACTTCCTCACCCATCTCGACGAGGGCCAGAAGATCTACCGCGCGATCGGCGACTGCGCGCCGGCCTTCGGCATGATCGGCACGCTGATCGGCATGGTGCAGATGTTCGCCAACATGACCGATCCGTCGAA
Organism: uncultured Alphaproteobacteria bacterium; assembly: GCA_963742375.1. Lineage (GTDB taxonomy): Bacteria > Pseudomonadota > Alphaproteobacteria > Rhizobiales > Xanthobacteraceae > Pseudolabrys. Next base: position 83,170 of record CAVULP010000004.1, on the reverse strand, counting down.
GCTCGGTCCCTACATGGCGGTCGCGCTGCTGGCGACATTCTACGGCGCGGCGCTGGCCAATCTGTTCTGCCTGCCGATCGCCGACAAGCTGCATCTCAAGCTGGTCGACGAGGAGATCAACCGCACGCTGATCATCGACGGCATCCTGATGATCCGCGAGGCCAAGAGCCCCACGCTGGTGCGCGAAATGCTGCTCGCCTACCTGCCCGAGAAGCATCGTCACGCCGCGAAGCCGACGCAGACGAGGAAGAGGTGAAGGCCGTGGCCGCTTAAGGCGGCGCATCCGGAAAACCGACAATGGCCAGACGCAAGGAAGCAGCACACGGCGGCCACGGCTGGTTCGTGACCTTCGCCGACCTGATGGGCCTGCTGGTCGCTTCTTCGTGATGCTGGTCGCGTTCTCCACGCAGGACCAGCAGAAGCTGCAGATCGTCGCCGGCTCGATGCGCGAAGCCTTCGGCGTGCAGGACCGCGTGCGCTATTCCGGCATCATCGAAGTGATGGGTCTGCCGACGCGGCCGAAGCTCAAGAACGCCGCCAATATCGATCCGAAGGACGCCTCCGCCACGCCGGCGCCCGACGAGCACGACCAGCGAGCGCACCTACGGCGCGCGCTTCAAGCAGGACCGCGACTTCGCGCTGGCCGCCGCCTCGCTGCGCCAGGCCTTGCAGGACATGCCGGAAATCACCGAAGTCTCCAAGCACATCATGATCGAGGAAACCAAGGAGGGCCTCAATATCGAGATCGTCGACCAGGACGGCCGCTCGATGTTCCCGGATGGCGCCAAGGAGCCCTACGAGCGCACCCGTAAGCTGATCGAGAAGCTGGCGCCGGCGCTCAAGGCGATGCCGTACCGCGTCTCCATCACCGGCCACACCGCCGCCAGCAAGGTGCCCGGCAAGCCCGGCTATGGCGCCTGGGAACTCTCCGCCGATCGCGCCAATGCGGTCCGCCAGATTCTCGACGGCCGAGGGCCTGCCGTCCGGCCACGTCTTCATGGTCGCCGGCAAGGCCGATACCGAGCCGCTGTTCCCGGACAATCCCTATATGTCGCCGAACCGCCGGGTGACCATCACCCTGATGCGCGAAGCGCCGCCGCTTCCGGCCAATTTCACGCCCTAAAGCGCCTGAAAACCGGCCATTTGGCCGCCAATTGGTTGCGTAAAACCGCGGTATTGTCTCGCGAGAAGCGGTGATATAAGGCCCGCCTTTCAGCCCCACGGCGGACCGAACAAACCTCAATGAACGATGGCGTGAAGGAGACAGCGGCTTCCGCCGAGGCCGATCTCGCGGTCGGCAAAGAAGCCGCTCCCAGCTTCGTGGCCTTGGCGCTCGGCAGCGTCGGCGTCGTCTATGGCGATATCGGCACCAGCCCGCTCTACGCCTTCCGCGAGGCGGTGATCGCGGCGAGCGATAATCATGCCGGTCAGCCGCGCGATCGTGCTCGGCGTGCTGTCGCTGATCCTGTGGTCGCTGATCATCGTCGTCACCGTCAAATACGTGCTGATCCTGCTGCGCGCCGACAACAACGGCGAGGGCGGCACGCTTTCGCTGACCGCGCTGGCCAGCCGCGCGCTCGGCCGGCGCACGGCCTTCGTTTTCATCCTCGGCGTCATCGGCGCCGCCATGTTCCTCGGCGACTCCGTCATCACGCCGGCGATCTCGGTGCTGTCGGCGGTCGAGGGCTTGAAGCTCGCGACGCCCGCCTTCGAGCACTACGTGGTGCCGCTCACGGTCGTCATCCTGATCGGCCTGTTCGCCGTGCAAAGCCGCGGCACCGCCAGGGTGGCCGCGTTCTTCGGCCCGATCATGGTGGTGTGGTTCGTCGCCATCGCCATCGCCGGCGCGATGCACATCCGCGACGATCCGCGTGTGCTCGCCGCCATCAATCCGCTCTATGGCGTCGAATTCCTGCTCGAGCACGGCGAGATCGGCCTGGTCACGCTCGGCGCCGTGTTCCTCGTGCGTCACCGGCGGCGAGGCGCTCTATGCCGATCTCGGCCATTTCGGCCGCAAGCCGATCCAGACCGCCTGGCTCTGTCTGGTGCTGCCGGCGCTGCTGATCAATTATTTCGGGCAGGGCGCGCTGGTGCTGGCCGATCCGGCCGCGATCGAAAATCCGTTCTATCGCCTGGTGCCGGACATGTTCCTGCTGCCGATGATCGTGCTGGCGACCGCCGCCACCGTGATCGCCAGCCAGGCCGTCATCACCGGCGCCTATTCGCTGGTGCATCAGGCGATCCAGCTCGGCCTGTTGCCGCGGCTCGCCATCCTGCACACCTCGGCGTCCCATGTCGGGCCAGATCTACATCCCGCGCGTGAACGATCGCGCTGCTGGTCGGCGTGCTGCTGCTGGTCGGGCTGTTCCGCACCTCGAGCGCGCTTGCCTCCGCCTACGGCATCGCGGTCGCGACGACCATGGTGGTCGACGGGCTGCTCGGCTTCATCGTCATCTGGAAACTGTGGCAATGGCCGCTCTGGAAGGCCGCGGCTGCTGATCGTGCCGTTCGTCGTGGTCGATGTGACCTTCTTCTCGGCCAATCTGCTCAAGCTGTTCGAAGGCGCCTGGGTGCCGATTCTGTTCGGCACCACCATGGTGCTGATCATTCTCACCTGGCGGCGCGGCACGCGCATCCTCGCCAACAAGACCCGGCGCACCGAGGTGCCGCTCGACACGCTGTTCCGCAGCCTGGAGAAGAAGCCGCCGCATATCGTGCCGGGCACCGCGGTGTTCCTCACCAGCGATCCGGAATTCGCGCCGACCGCGCTGCTGCATAACCTCAAGCACAACAAGGTGCTGCACGAGCACAACGTGATCCTCACCATCGTCACCGCCGACACCCCGCGCGTGCCGGAGGACGACCGCGTCAAGATCACGCCGCTGTCGCCGCATTTCACGCGCGTGTCGCTGAAGTTCGGCTACATGGAACAGCCCAACGTGCCGAAGGCGCTGGCGATCGCGCGCAAGCACGGCTGGCAGTTCGACATCATGTCGACCTCGTTCTTCCTGTCGCGGCGCGCGCTCAAGCCGTCGCCGCATTCCGGCATGCCGCGCTGGCAGGATCACCTGTTCATCGGCCTGGCGCGCTCGGCCAGCGACGCCACCGACTTCTTCCAGATTCCGACCGGGCGGGTGGTCGAGGTCGGCACCCAGGTGGCGGTGTAAACGCGCCGGCCTTCGGCTTTCCGAAATAAGCTACTGAAATATCAGATGTAATTTCATTTTCGCCCTTGCGCTTTACGCATGGCTCGAAGCGCTGCTTTGCGCAAATTGCGCTGCTGGCAGGAGGCCGGCGGCGCTATATCCGCGTCCTTATTTTGATTTTGCACCGCAGCAATTATCAGGCCCCTCCCATGTCCCCCAGCGCTATCGCCGAACCCGCGCCGCACGGCGCCGGCGGGGCTTCCGCTTCGCCCAGTTTCTGGGCGCTGACCCTCGGCAGCATCGGCGTCGTCTACGGCGACATCGGCACCAGCCCGCTCTACGCCTTGCGCGAGTCGGTGCTGGCCGCGGTCGGCCCCAATGCGCCGGCGAGCGAGCCGGTGGTGCTCGGCATCCTGTCGCTGATCATCTGGGCGCTGCTCCTGGTGGTCACCGCCAAATACGTGCTGATCCTGCTGCGCGCCGACAACAACGGCGAGGGCGGCACGCTGGCGCTGATGGCGCTCGCCTCGCGCGCGCTCGGCCGGCCGCGCCGGCTTTATCGTCCTGCTCGGCATCATCAGCGGCGCGCTGTTCTACGGCGACGCCATCATCACGCCGGCGCTGTCGGTGCTCTCGGCCGTCGAGGGCCTGAAGGTCGCAACGCCGGCCTTCGACGATTTCGTGGTGCCGATCACGGTGGTGATCCTGATCGCGCTGTTTGCCGTGCAGTCGCGCGGCACCGCCAAGGTGGCGGCCTTCTTCGGCCCGATCACGCTGGTCTGGTTCGCGGCCATTGCCGCCGCCGGCCTCTGGCATATCGCGACAAAATCCGGTGGTGCTGTTCGCCTTCAATCCCTGGCATGGCGTCAGCTTCCTCATCCATCACGGCATCGTCGCGCTGTTCACGCTCGGCGCGGTGTTCCTGGTGGTGACCGGCGCGGAAGCGCTCTACGCCGATCTTGGGCCATTTCGGCCGCGGGCCGATCCGCTTCGCCTGGCTCGACGGTGGTGCTGCCGGCGCTCACCATCAATTATCTCGGGCAGGGCGCGCTGGTGCTGGCCAATCCGAAGGCGATCGAGAATCCGTTCTTCCTGCTGTATCCCGCACTGGGCGCTGCTGCCGATGGTGGTGCTCGCCACCGCCGCGACCGTGATCGCCAGCCAGGCGGTCATCACCGGCGCCTATTCGCTCACCCGCCAGGCGATCCAGCTCGGTCTGCTTGCCGCGGCTGGAAATCGGCCACACCTCGGAGATCGCTGTTCGGCCAGATCTACATGCCGCGCGTCAATACGCTGCTGCTGGTCGGCGTGCTGCTGCTGGTGGTGCTGTTCCGCTCGTCGAGCGCGCTGGCCTCCGCCTACGGCATCGCCGTCACCGGCACCATGGTGGTCACCGCCATGATGGCGTTCGTCGTGATCTGGCGGGTCTGGCACTGGTCGCTGTGGGCGGCGGCGGCGCTGATCGTGCCGTTCCTGTTCATCGATCTCACCTTCCTCGCCGCCAACATGCTCAAGGTCGTCGAAGGCGGCTGGGTGCCGCTCGCGCTCGGCGGCCTGGTGATGGTGGTGATGTACACGTGGCGGCGCGGCACGCGGCTGCTGTTCGAGAAGACCCGCCGGCAGGAAATGCCGCTCGAAACGCTGGTGGCGAGGCTGGAGAAGAAGCCGCCGCCGAGCGTGCCGGGCACGGCGGTGTTCCTCACCAGCGATCCCGAATTCGCGCCGACCGCGCTGCTGCACAGCCTCAAGCACTACAAGGTGCTGCACGAGAAGAACGTCATCCTCACCATCGAGACCGCCGACACGCCGCGCGTGCCGGACGAGGACGCGTGCGAGATCGAGCCGATCGGCGAGACTTCTCGCGCGTGGTCGCTGCGGTTCGGCTTCATGGAGACGCCGAACGTGCCGAAGGCGCTGGCCATCGCGCGCAAGCTCGGCTGGCAGTTCGACATCATGTCGACGTCGTTCTTCCTGTCGCGGCGCGCGCTCAAGCCGGCGGCGCAAGTCCGGCATGCCGCGCTGGCAGGACCGCCTGTTCATCGGGCTTGCCGCGCGCCGCCAACGACGCCACCGACTATTTCCAGATCCCGACCGGCCGGGTGGTCGAGGTCGGAACGCAGGTGACGATATAGGTTGCGCTGTGACCTGAAATCCAGGTGCCAGGCGCCGCAATTCCGGCTAGACAGAGCGGGATCACGGAGTTGCGCATGGCCGACGAAATCGCGCGCGCCGACGAAGTTGAAAATCTCACGCCGGAAGAGGTGGCCGAAGGCCTGCCGCGCCGGACGCATGCTGCTGGTCGACGTGCGCGAGCCGAACGAGACCGCGGTCGAGAGCTATCCGGACGCGGTGATCGTGCCGCTGTCGGTGTTCGATCCCGCCGCCATTCCCGATCCGCAAGGCAAGCAGGTGGTGTTTGCCTGCCGCTCCGGCCGCCGCTCGGTCACCGCCTCGCTCGCCGCGCAGGACCAGGGCTACCCTTACAAGGCGCATCTCGCCGGCGGCATCCTCGCCTGGAAGGCGGCCGGCCTTCCGACCAAGACCTGAACGCCGAGCTGACCTCGCCCGAGGCATTGCCATGCGCCGTGTCATTGCCATCGCCGTCCTGGCCGCGGCCGCCAGCGTTCTTGGGCTCGCGCCCGCCGCCGCACAACAGCGCGTCGTCAACGTCTACAACTGGTCGGACTATATCGACCCGCCGGTGCTCGAGGCAGTTCACCAAGGAGACCGGCATCAAGGTGCGCTACGACACCTTCGATTCCAACGAGATGCTGGAGACCAAGCTGCTCGCCGGCAAGTCCGGCTACGACGTGGTGGTGCCGACCGCCTATTTCCTCGAGCGCCAGATCAAGGCCGGCGTGTTCCAGAAGCTCGACAAGAGCAAGCTGCCCAATCTCGTCAATGTCTGGCCGGAGATCGCCAAGCGGCTCGCCGTCTACGATCCCGGCAATCAGTACGCCGTCAACTACATGTGGGGCACCACCGGCATCGGCTACAACGTCAAGGCCATGCACGAGCGGCTGGGCGCCGAATGCCGGATCGACAGCTGGGACATCGTGTTCAAGCCGGAGCTGCTCGCCAAGTTCAAGGACTGCGGCGTGCACATGCTCGATTCCGCCGACGACATCATGCCGGCGGCGCTGCATTATCTCGGGCTCGATCCCGAACTCGACCAAGCAGGCCGACCTCGAAAGCGCGCCGAGCTGCTGATCGAAGATCCGGCCGGCCGTGCGCAAATTCCATTCCTCGGAATATCTCAACGCGCTGGCGACCGGCGAAATCTGCCTGGTGGTCGGCTGGTCGGGCGACATCAAGCAGGCGCAGAAGCGCGCGGCGGAAGCCAAGAACGGCGTCGAGATCGGCTATGCGATCCCGAAGGAAGGCGCGCAGATGTGGTTCGACAATCTCGCCATCCCGAAGGACGCCCAGCAACGTCGCCGAGGCGCACGCCTTCATCGATTACCTGCTGCGGCCGGAGGTGGCGGCCAAGAACTCGAATTTCGTCGCCTACGCCAACGGCAATCTGGCGAGCCAGAAATTCATCGACAAGGCGGTGCTCGACGATCCCGGCATCTATCCGGACGCGGCGACGATGAAGCAGCCTCTACACCGTCAACGCGCGCGACCAGAAGACGCAGCGGCTGATGAACCGGCTGTGGACGCGGGTCAAGACCGGGCGCTAGCCCAGTCGGCTTCTGGTCTTCCGGCCGCCAGCGCCGGTGCAGCCACAGCCACTGCTCGGGATATTCGCGCACCCAGCCTTCGACCACGTGGTGATGATCTGCATGGTGCCGGCGACGTCGATCTTGCCGTCGGCGTCGCGCGCCGGCGTGATCTCCTCGGTCAGCTCGCGGACGGAAGCGGTGGCCGGGCAGCCGGACGACGCGCGTGCCGTGGATCGGGCAGTCGAAATGGCGGGCGAGCCGCGCCAGCAGCGGATTGGCCTTGGTCTTGCGGCCGAAGAACGTCACCTCGACGCCGCGCACGTAATACTGGTCGACCAGCATGCCGACATGGGCGCCGCGTTGCGAGCGCGTCGGCGAGCTTGCACCGGCGCGTCGAGGCCGGTCGGGATCAGCGTGCCCATGCTGCGCGGCGCGCGTCTCGATGCAGCCAGCGGTCGATCGCGGCGATGTTCGGGCGGCGGTAGAGCACCGCGCTGTCGAGCTTGTAGGCCGCCGCGCAAATGGCCGGCAGCTCCCAGTTGGCGAGATGCGCGGCGAAGACCAGCGCCGGCTTGCCGTCGTTGGCGCAGCTGCATGTAGCGGTCGATGTGCGCGGGCGTGATGTCGATGCGGCCGATGCGGTCGGGATGGCCGGGTCGCAATCCCAGATGCGGTCGAGATGGGCGAACTCGGCGGCGACGCGGCCGAGATTGTCCCAGACGCCGCGCAGGATCGCCTCGATCTCGGCGGGCGATTTCTCCGGGAAGGCGGCGGCGAGATTGGCGCGGCCGATCTTGTTCTCCGGCAGCCAGCGGCCCGAGCGTGCGCGTCAGCCAGCCGGCGAAATCGGACAAGCCTGTCGGGATCGAATCAGCCGCAGGATCTTGAGCAGTCCGACCGCCAGCGCGCCCAGCGCCATGTTGCCGGCGCGATTGAGGCCGCGCTGCGAAGCGCCGGAGCGATCGCCTGGCGGCGTTTGGCATCAGAAATTGACGACGATCTTGCCGAACACCTGCCGGCTTTCCAGCCGCGCCAGGCCGCGCTCGAAATCGGCGAGCGCGACCTCGGTATCGATCACCGGCGCATGCCGGCGGCCATCTTGGCGAGGCTGTCGCGGATGTTGCGCATCGAGGCGCCGAACGAGCCGAAGATCTTGTACTGCTGCTGGAACAGCTGCATCAGGTTGATCGTCGACGGTCGGCCCGGAGGTCGAGCCGCAGGTCACCAGCCGGCCGCCGCGCTTGAGGCAGAGCAGCGAGCCGTTGAAGCCCTCGCCGCCGACATGCTCGAACACGACGTCGACGCCCTTCTTGGCGGTCAGCTTGCGCGTGACGCCCTCGAAGCGCTCGGTCTTGGTAGTTGATGACGTGATCGGCGCCGAGCGCCTTGGCCTTCTCGGCCTTGGCGTCGTCGCCGACGGTGGTGATGACGGTGCAGCCGATCGCCTTGGCCATCTTGATCGCGACCGTGCCGATGCCGGAGCCGCCGGCATGCACCAGGATGGTCTCGCCCGGCTTGAGCTTGGCGTTGTCGAACAGCATGTGCTCGACGGTGCGAGAAGGCGATCGGCGCGCAGGCGGCGTCGCGCAGGCGATACGCCGGCGGGCACCGGGATCACCAGCCGCGCCGGCATGTTGATCAGATCGCGGGCGAAGCCGTCGATGTGGAAGCCCATGATGCCGGCGACGTTCTCGCACAGATTGTCGCGGCCCTCGCGGCAGGCCTGGCAGTTGCCGCAGGTCAGCGCGCCGTACATCACCACCGTGTCGCCGGGCTTGAAGCCGGTCACGCCGGCGCCGACCGCGGCGATCTCGCCGGCGGCTTCGGCGCCGACCACCAGCGGCAGCTTGCGCTTGGCGAAGGCCATGCCGCGAAAGCCCCAGAGGTCGAGATGGTTGAGCGCGACCGCCTTGACGCGCACTCTGCACCTCGCCGGCGCCGGGCGGCGGCGGGGCGGGCACCTCGGCCAGTTCGAGCTTGCGGTCGGCGATCAGTGGGAGCGCGCGCATGGCGGGGAGGGCGGCCCGGCGGGCTACGCCGGCTCGCGGCCCATCACCAGCGAGACGTTCTGCCCGCCGAAGCCGAACGAATTGGAGATGCGCGTGGCGCACCTTGGCGTCGCGCGCCGTCGTTCGGCACGACGTCGAGCGGGATCGCCGGGTCCGGCACCTGCTAGTTGATGGTCGGCGGGATGCGCTGGTGCTCGAGCGTCAGCAGCGAGAACACCGCCTCGACCGCGCCGGCCGCCGACAGCGTGTGGCCGATCATCGATTTGTTGGACGAGATCGGGATGCCCTTCGCGCGCTCGCCGAACACCGCCGACGACGCCGAGATGCTCCATCTTGTCGTTCTCCGGCGTGCCGGTGCCGTGCGGCGTTGATGTAGTCGATCTCGTCGGGCGTCGAGGCCGGCATCGGTGATGCGCATTGCGCGATGCAGCCGATGATCGGCTTGCCGTCCGGGCTCGAGCGGGTGCGGTGGAAGGCGTCCGCCATCTCGCCGCAGCCTTCCAGCACGCCGAGGATTTTCGCGCCGCGCGCCTTGGCGGCGTCGTAGCTTTCCAGCACCAGCGCGCCGGCGCCTTCCGCCATCACGAAGCCGTCGCGGTTCTTGGAGAAGGGCTTGCGCCGCGCCTTGCGGATCGTCGTTGCTGGTCGACAGCGCCGAGAGCAGCGAAAAGCGGATCAGCGCTTCCGGATTGACCGAGCCGTCGGTGCCGATGCACAGCGCGGCGTCGGTCTCGCCGCGCCGGATCGCCTCGACGCCGAGCTGGATCGCGCGTCGCGCCCGAGGCGCAGGCGGTCGACAGCGAGATCGGCGAGCCCTTGGTGCCGAACTTCTCGGCGAGCGTGTCGGCGACCGAGCCGAACAGGAAGCGCGGGTGATAGTCCGGGAACTGCGCGCTCACCCGCAGGAGGTCGGCATAGGTGACGGTGTCGTTGGCGCCGGACTTGGCGGCGAGCGCGATGCGCTGCGGCCATTCGATCTCGATCGGCGGCACCGCGAGGAACAGCGGCCCGGGGAAATCGCCGCGGCTGCCGATGCCGGATTGGCTGATCGCTTCCTCGGCGGCGAGGTCGGCGAACCGTCTCAGACAGCGCCGGCGGAGGACGGCTGCGCGCCGAGGAAATCGATGGTGCCGGCGATGCGGGTCTTCAGCCCGTCGGTCGGGAAGCGGGTGATGGTGCGGATGCCGGATTCGCCGGCGGTGAGCTTGGCCCAGTTGTCGGTCTTGCCGGCGCCGAGCGAGGTGACGACGCCGAGCCCGGTCACGACGACGATCGGGCGGCCCATTTTGTCCTTGCTCGATGACATGGCGCGTAACTCCTTCAGCCGACCCGTTCGACCAGAGCGAGGCCTTCGCCGCGCCAATGCCCGACGCCGGTCACCAGGACTTGGCTCAATGGCCCGCTCATCGGCCGCTCGAAGCCGGTCGAGTCGCAGGGCGGAAACAGACTACCATGGCCGAGCGCGACCGCGGCCAGCGCTATATTCATGGGGAATTGCGGCTCCAACCCATGCCCGAGATAGGAGCCGGTGGCGCGCACGGCAAGGTCGCCATGCGCCGCCAGGAAGGCGCGCTCCTCGGCGGTGGCGGGCGCGGCGCCGGTGGCGCCGGAGAGCACCGCGGCGTGGCCTGTTTTGACCTTGTCCTTGAGCTTGTCCCAAAGCCGCGCCAGCGCCGCGCTGACGGTGCCGGGCGCGCGCTTGCTGCGGTCGGAGAGCACCGCGGAAAGCCGCGCCAGCGGCTTGGCGCCGCGCGCCTCGGCATGCGCGCGCGCCTCGAGCACCAGGAAGGCGCCGAGCGAGCCGAGCGCGAAGCCGCCCGGCTTGCCGCCGCCGCGCTCCCACACCGGCGCGAAGTCGCTCCTTCAGATTGAGGCCGCCGAATTCGTAAAGCATGAAGCAGATCGGGCCGCTCGCCGTTATGGGCGCCGCCGACCAGCGCGATGTCGCTCTGGCCGGAGGTGATGCGCGCGAGCGCGACGCGCACGGCATCGACGCCGGCGGCTTCCTCGCCCATGAACGTGCGCGAGGAACCGGTCACGCCGTGCACGATCGAGATATTGCCGGCGAGCAGATTGGACAGCTGCGCCAGAAACAAGTCGGCCGCAGATCGCTCATCAGCTGTTCGTTGAGGAAGGCGGCGGGATTTTGCGCGCGCGGCATGCCGGACAGGATGGTCGAGTCGACGGCAAGGTCGCGCTCGCCGCCGCCGGCGGCGACGATCATGTCCATATGCGAGAGGATCTCGGCCTTGCCCTTGACGCCGGCGCTGTCGAGCGCGAGCCCGGCGGCATAGGTGCCGATGCGCTGCCACGGCTCCATCTGGCGCTGATCGCCCTTCTTCGGGATTTGCGTGTCGAAATTGATGGCCGCCAGCGGATGCACGATGAAGGGCGCGAAAGTGCCGGTGTCGGCGCTCGGATGCGCCTCCATCAGCTTCTGCCAGTGCGCCTGCGGCCCTTCGCCGAGGCAGGAGACGATGCCGACACCGGTGATCCAGGCTTCGCGTGCGCCCTCAGCCATCGGCGGGCGCCCCCATCGGGAAACCGATCTTGGCGGCTCGCTCGCGCATCTGCTTGTTCATCTCGGCATTGGGAAACGCGACCACGCGTGAAAGTGAGCGTGGCATCGCATACCGTCTTGCCGGCGATCGCGATGCTTGCCGTGGTCATGGCGTAACCGGATCCGTCATGTTGCAACTGGGCCGTCACCGCGAGCACCTGGCCGGGCGTCACGAAGGTGCGCAGCTTGGCGTCCTTGACCGCCGCCAGGAACGGCATGCGCTCGAAACGGTTGAGCGCCACCACCAGCCAGCCGGAGGTCTGCGCCATGGTTTCGATCAGCAGCACGCCGGGCATCAGCGGATAGCCGGGAAAGTGCCCTTCGAAGATCGTGCTGGTGGTCGGAACGGTGGCTTCCGATGCGGATCGTGCGGCCGGTGAGATCGAGGTCGACGATCCGGTCGATCAGCTGAAAATACTCGAGCCGCATTTGCGCCGCGTGGGTTAGGCTCCCTTGGCAGCGACGAGCTCGTCGATGCGGGTGCTGAGGTTCTTGAGCACGAAATATTGGTCGGTGGTCGCCTTGCCGTCGTTGACTTCCTGCGTCCACTGCTCGAGCGGCAGCTTGATGCCGAACGCCTTGTCGATGGCAAAGGCGATATCGAGGAAATCCAGGCTGTCGATGCCGAGATCGTTGATGGCGTGGCTTTCGGGCTTGATCGTGCTCGCGCGGAATATCGCACGTCTCGGCGATAATATTGGCGATGGTATCGAACGTCGAGGACATCGGTAACTCTCTGATTGGGTAGGAGTTCTGGTAATCTCGGGCCCGCGCTGGGAAGCTTTGCGCGAACACCCCTGGAGCCGGCCTTCCACCGGTAGCGGTCGGCTGCCCGTATAGCGAAGCAAGGGGTCAAGTTCAATGGCGGCGGGGATTTGAAGCGAAAAACCGGCTAACGGGCCGGATCGGGCCGGCGCCGCCTCAAAAACGGTCTTTGTTGACCTCGACCGGCACGCAATTGCGCCGGCCCGATAGGGCGCAGTCCTGGTTCCGCCGCAGCTGCGCCATGGTGTCGGCGAGCCACAGCCCGGCGCCGATCAGCGCGATCACGAACACGAACGCCGCCGTGTTCACGATCATGCGGTGGCGGTAATCGTCGGTTTCGTTGCCGCGCTCGTACTTGGCGAGATCGTCATCCGGCGGCGGGATCGGCCTGGGCGCGCCGGCCGGGCCGCGGCGGAACCGCAGCACCCGTCGTTCGCGATCGGACGAAGACGATCCGGGTTCGGTCATGGCGGCAATTCTAGCATGGCCTTGGCGGCCATTCGACGGCGGCGGGCGGCTTTACCGGCGGGGCTCGCCGGTGGACGCTTTTTGCGGTTCCGCGTAGGCTTGAGCCGATGAGTCAACCGCGCCGACCCCGGCAAATCATCGCCCTGGTCAGCGGCCTATGTGGTCGCGCTGCAGGCGCTGCTGTTGCCGCTGTCGCTGGCGGCCGGCGCGTCGCCCGATTTCAATCTCTGTTCGGCGGCCGCGTCCGCGGCCAGCCCGCAATCGGGTGCCGGTCACGACACCGGCTGCCCCTGCGCCGCCGGCTGCGGGATGCAATGCTGCGTCCAAGCGCTGGCCGAACCGCCGCAGGCGGTCATCGTCCTTGTCCTGACAAGCGCCGCCCAGCTGGCGCCGCCGCCCGCCCTCGCGCAAGTCTCGCGGCCCTGGTTGCGCAGCCCGCAGCTTGCGCGCGCGCCGCCGGCCGCCTGACTTAGCGCCTTTCCACCTTTCGTTATCACCATGTCCGCCGCGCCGCGCGACCAGCGCGCGTGGCAATCGGGCAATCAGGAGCTCCAGATGAACCGCACTTTTCTCATGGCCGCCGCCGTGCTCGGCCTTTTGGCATTGCCGGTGCAGGCCGCCGACGTCATGGCCGGCAAACTCAAAATCTCCGCGCCCTGGGCGCGGGCGACGCCGAAAGGCGCCAGCGTTGGCGGTGGTTACATGACCATCACCAATATGGGCACGGAGCCTGACCGCCTGATCGGCGGTTCAAGCGGCGTGTCCAGCCGTTTCGAAGTGCATGAAATGAGCATGGACAATGGCGTGATGAAGATGCGCCCGGTTGCCAACGGTCTCGAAATCAAGCCGGGGCAAACGGTCGATGCTCAAGCCGGGCGGCTTTCACGTGATGTTCGTCGGCATGAAGCAGCAGATCAAGCCGGGCGAGCATTTCAAGGCGACGCTCGAGTTCGCCAAAGCCGGCAAGGTCGATGTCGACTTCACGGTCGAAGGGCTCGGCGCCATGCAGGGCGGCGGCGGCGACGCCATGCCGGGCATGAAGATGAAGTAGCGTGCGCTGAATGACCGGCGCCGAAGGCGCATCACCAGCCGATCGCCTTCGGCAGCCAGGTTGCGATCCCGGGGAAGGTGAAGACCAGGACCAATGCCAGAATCTGCATCGCCACGAACGGCACGATGCCGCGATAGATGTCGTTGGTGGTCACCTCCGGCGGCGCCACGCCGCGCAAGAAGAACAGCGACCAGCCGAAGGGCGGGGTGAGGAACGAGGTCTGCAAGTTCACGCAGATCAGCGTCGCCAGCCACACCAGATCGGTATTGGCGTTGATGAAGATCGGCAGGAACAGCGGCACCGCGATGTAGGAAATCTCGATCCACTCGATGAAGAAGCCGAGCACGAAGATCAGCAGCATCAGGAACCAGATGCTGGCATTGATCCCGCCCGGCAGCAGCTTGAAGGCATCCTGCACCAGGACTTCGCCGTGCAGCCCGCGAAAGGCCAGCGAGAAGGCCTGCGCGCAGATCAGGATGAACAGCACCATGGCGGATATGCGCGTGGTCGCCTGCACCGTATCGCGCAGCACCCGATAGGTGAGCCGCCGGCCGAAGGCGGCAACCAGGATCGAGCCGAGCGCGCCCATGGCGGCGGCTTCCGAGGGCGCCGCGATGCCGGCAATGATGGAGCCGAGCACTGCCGCTACCAGCCCGATCGGCGGCGCCACCACGCGCACCATCTTGCCGGCAAGCTGGGCGCCGGAGATTGCGGCGCGCTCTTCCGGGGGGATCGCCGGCACCAACTGCGGCCGCAATATGCCGAGCACCAGGATGTAGATAACGTAAATCGCGGACAGCAGCAGGCCCGGCAACATGGCCGCGGCGAACAACGTGCCGACCGACTGGTTGGTGATATCGGCGAGCAAAATCAGGATCAGGCTGGGCGGAATGATCTGCCCGAGCGTACCCGACGCGCAGATGATCCCGCAGGCAAGCCCTTTGTCGTAGCCCCGCCGCAACAGGCCGGGCAGCGTGAGCAGGCCGAGCGTCACCACGGTGGCGCCGACAATGCCGGTGGTCGCGCCCATCAGCACGCCGACCAGGATGATGCCGATGCCGAGCCCGCCGCGCAGGCTGCCGGCGGCAAGCCCGATCACGTCCATCAGCTCCTCGGCGAGCTTGGACTTCTCCAGCATCACGCCCATGAACACGAACAGCGGGATGGCGAGCAGCGTGTAGTTCGTCACCACGCCGAAAATGCGCGCCGGGCAGCAGGTTGAACAGGTCGATGCCGAAGCCGAGATAGCCGAACACGAAGCCGGTGGTGGCGAGCGTCAAGCCCACCGGAATGCCGGCCAGCAGCAGCACGAAAAAGGCCACCAGCATCAGCGTGGCGAGAACCTCAAGGCTCATCGGCCGCGCTCCGGAACGCAATGGAAGACTGGATGGCTTGCGCCAGCGATTGCAGGAACAGCAGCGCAAAGCCGAGCGGGATCATCGCCTTCATCAGATAGAGCGCGCCGATGCCGCCCGGATTGGGCGAGCCCTCGCCCATCGCCCAGGATTGCGCGACGTAAGCGAGCGAAAGCCACACGACGAGCAACGAGAAAATCATCGCCAGCACGGCCGAGATCACGTTGACGGCGTGCTTGCCGCGGTCGGAAAAGTTGGTGAACAGCACGTCCACGCGCACGTGCTCGCCATGCCTCAATGCGTAAGATATGCCGATCAGCGTGAGCGGCACCAAAAGGTGCCACTCCAGCTCCTGCGCCCAGATTTCGCCGATCCCGAAACCGTAACGCAGGAACACGTTGGTGCCCATGACCAGCGCGACCACGAGCGCGAGCCATGAGATGGCGCGGCCGACGAGATCGATGAACCAATCGATCCCGTCGGCAAGTCTTCCGGCATCGTTCACGTCAGGCGCCCAGGACTCGGTCGTAATAGGGCTTTTCGCTGTATTTCGCCCACTGCCGGTAGCTCGTCAGGTATTTCTCGTAGGAGTCGGCGACCTTTTTGGTGACCGGGTCCTTGGCGATCGCTTCGTCGAGGATCTTCTTGTTTGCGGTGCGCAACGCATCGACCACCGAGTCGGGCAGCGGCAGCACATGCACGCCCTGGTTCTTGACCAGGTCTTCCAACGCGTCGGCATTGACTTTTTGCAGCCAGGCCTCGCCGCGCGTGTTGCAGGCCATGCAGGCGTTCTCGACGATCGTCTGTGAGGTCGGCCGGCAGCGTCGCCCAGGCCTTCTTGTTGATGATGACCTCGCTTCCGGTCGCCATCTCGTGCCAGCCGGGCGTGTAATAATACTTGGCGACCTTCTGCAGGCCGAGCTGGCGGTCGAGATAGGGGCCGACGAATTCGGCGGCATCGATCACGCCGCGCTCGAGCGAGGGGAAGATGTCGCCGGGCGCCAGCAGCAGCGCGTCGACGCCAAGCTCGCGCAGGACGCGGCCGGCAAGACCCGGAATACGCATTTTCAGGCCCTTGAGATCGGCAACCGAATTGATCGGCTTCCTGAACCAGCCGGCCATCTGCACGCCGGTGTTGCCGGCGAGGAACGGCACCAGATTGAACTTGTCGTAGATCTCGCGCCACAGTTCGAGGCCGCCGCCGTCATAGATCCAGCCGTTATAGCCGACGAAGTTCAAGCCGAAGGGCGCCGCGGTGAAGTATTGCGCGGCGAACACTTTGCCGGTCCAGAAATAGGAATTGGCGTAGTTCATCTCGACCGTGCCGGCCGACACCGCGTCGAAGCCGGCATTGGCCGGGATCAGTTCGCCGGCGCCGTAGAACTGGATTTTGAGGCGGCCGTTCGACATCTCGTCGATGCGCTTGCAGAGATCTTTCGCGCTGCCCGGGCCGGTCGAATAGAAATAGGCGTTGGGCCCGTAGAAGCTGGTCATCCGCCATTTGAACGTGTCTGCCGCCTTGACGATGGCGGGCGCCGCGACCGTGCCGGCAGCGCCGGCCAATGCCAATTTGGTGAAATCTCGACGTCGCATGGAAACCTCCCTTGTTGTGTGGGCTTGCGGGCAGGAAGGGAGCAAGCGACGTGCCATCCCCCTCGGGCGCTTTGTTTTTGAAGGAATTTCTTGGAGTCGATCGCCCCCCTTACGCCGTCGCTGCCTAATTAGGCGGCGACTGCCCACATCGTGGTCAGTGCCCAATGCGAAGTCAAATCGCAGGTCTTTGACGGCAACCCCCGGTTTGGGAGCTTGCGCAGGCTTTGCTATTTTTTCGCCGGCTCCGCAAAGGGCAGTCCGGCCTCGGCCGGCGGCATCATGCGGAACACGTTGAGCGTCATCGAGATCATCGAATAGTAGCCGAGGATGCCGACCAGTTCGACGGTCGCCGCGTCGCCGAGAAACGCCTGCACGCGCTTGTAGGTGCGGTCGCTCACGCGCCTCGTCTTGTAGAGCTCCTGCACGAAAGCGTAGATCGCGCGCTCGTCCTTGGGCGCCGATTTCGGTTCGCGTCCGGCCTGGATATCGGCGATCGTCTTCGGCTTGACGCCGGCGCGTTCGGCCATGGGGGCGTGCGCGTACCACTCATATTGCGCCCGCCAAGCCCGCGCGGTGCACAGAATGGCGAATTCCGACAGCCGTGGCGGCAGCGTCTTGTTGTAGCGGCAATGGGCGCCGAGCTTCTGGGCGAGCTCGCCCAACTCCGGCGCATGCATCCAGACCGCGAAGGGCCCGCGCGGGGTGATCGATTGGCCGCGCGGCCCTGCGCGCAGCGAGGCGAGCAGCGCGCGTTGCGCCTCGTTCATGCGCGCTTCTTCGATCAGGGCAAGGCGGGGCGTCGGACGCTTTTGGGGCATGGCATGTCCTTGAATCATGTCCTAATCATGTCCTGGGACGTCGGGAGGCAAGGGGGCAACGGGGGGTGTGACGAAAGCCGCTTGAGGCGTCTAATATAGCCCAAAATGGCCGGGAGGACCCCCGATGGACGATCTGACGACCTTTACGCCCAATATCGCGCGCTACGAGACGCTGATGGACGTGGTGCGCAACCGGTTGACCACGCGCGCCTTCCGCCAAGACATCGCGGTGCCGCGCCAGCATATCGAGATGGTGCTGGAGGCCGCCCGCCACGCGCCCTCCGGCGCCAATGCCCAGCCCTGGCACTACATCGTCGTCACCGACGCGTCCGTGAAACAGCAGATCGCCGACTATTTCGTCGCCGAGGCGACCGCGCGCGCCAAGCTGAAGATGAAATTCCCCACGCCCAATTATCGTGGGCTGGCGACCGCCCCGGGTTTCGTGGTGATCGCGGCCGATTTCCGTTTCGTGCGCGCCTTTCCGGTGCTGCTCGATGGCTCCGACCTCGACAAGCAATACCAGGCCAATGCCGAGCGTATCCTGTTGCAGAGCGTCGCCGCCTCCACCATGTCGGCGCATCTGGCCGCCGCCGCACTCGGCTATCAGGTCTGGTGGGTGACCGCGATCGGCCAGGAGAGTGCGCAGAACGCGCTGCGCCCGCTGCTCGGCGTGCCCGACGAGCTCGCCATTATCGACATCATGCTGTTCGGCGTGCCGGCGAAAGCGCCCTACAAGCGCTGGAAGAAGACGCTGCCGCAGATCATGAGCTGGGATAAGTTCGACATGAAGAATTTCATGACCGTCGCGCAGATCGACGAATGGGTGCGCGAGACCCGCCACAAGGTCATGTACCGCGACGAAGCCAAGGTGGACTGAAATTACCGCGCGCAGGGGGCGCACTATGTTCGGCACGACACTGAAAATCACGGCGGCCGCATTCGGCCTCATGCTGTGCGCCGTCCCGGCGCTGGCCGACGCCATCGACGGCGACTGGTGCCATCAGGCCAGCGGCCGCCGTTTCTCCATCCGCGGTCCGCAGATCGTCACGCCCGGCGGCAAGCACATGGCGGGCGACTACAGCCGCCACTGGTTCAACTATATCGTGCCCGCGCCCGAGCCGGGCGCCGGCAAGACCGTATTCATGCAATTGCTCGACGAGAACACCGTGCATCTGCGGCTCGGCGAGCAAACCGCCGCCAATCCGGAGACTTGGATCCGATGCTCGCCGACCACCAGCGCCTTGCGCGGCCGTCCGCCGGCCTAGTCTCCGGCCAACAGTTCCCGCAAATGAATGGCGCGCGGGTGCTGCACGATCGCCGTTACCTGGATGATGCCGCGGCCGACCATGTCCAGCGCATTGGCCGCCGCCATCGACAGGTCGAGCACGCGATCCCCGACGAAGGGGCCACGGTCGGTGACGACGACGGTCACGCTGCGTTCATTGGAAAGGTCGGTGACGCGTAGCAGCGTGCCGAACGGCAGCGTTCGGTGAGCGGCGGTGAATTGTTTCGCATCGTATAGTTCGCCGTCGGCTGTCGCGCCGCTATAATCGGCGCTGTAGAAAGAGGCTATTCCGCTGAATTGCTCCGCCTCCTGCGCGCACGCCGGTGCGCCGGCCAGGCACGCCGCCATTGCCAGCGTTGCTATGACAAATAGCTGACCGCTGTTGGCCATTGAAATTGGCATGCTTTCTGGTTGAAAAAAGGCCGGTGCTCCGCACCCCGTGGCGCGGCCCCCGGCCTTCACGTCAAACCTCGTCGGATTGATTTCGCTTTGGACAACCGCGGGCCGGAATAATGGTTCCGGTTTTAAGAAATTTAAGCCTTGCGGTTGTTTTGCGATTGGCGGCTGGGCGCCTTGGCGCGGCGGGCGGCAGTGCGTTTGGGCTTGTGACGGCGACGCTCAATATGTGAGGCCGTCATTTCGGCGCGCGCGCGGCATTCCTCGTGCAGTTCTTGCAGCTCATCGTCGGTCAAGTCCTCGATAGCAGCGAATTTGTTCTGCGCGCCCTTCATGGCCAGCACCAACTCGGACAGCTTGATCTGGATCGCCAGCGTGTCGCGGTTCTGCGTGTTCTGGATCAGGAACACCATCAGGAAGGTGACGATGGTGGTCCCGGTATTGATGACCAGCTGCCACGTATCGCTGTAATTGAAGATCGGCCCGGTCACGATCCAGACCGCGATAACCGCGACCGCCAGCAAGAACGCCGCCGGATGTCCGGTCCACAGCGCGGTCAGCTGGGCGAATTTGGAAAACCGCGCGGCGAGGCTTGGCGCTGCATTCGCGTAGGCGCGATGCTCGTATTGGGCGGTTTTCCGATGCATAGAGCACCTCCGAACGCGGATGGACCCGTGCGCATCAACGCGCAGGCCGGTTCCACTGTTCCGTGGCTTCTTATTTGAGCTTCGGCAGCGCCTGTTTGATGCGCCCCATGCCCGCCCACGGGTCCGCGCCCAGCTTCGACAACCGCTGCGAAATATTTTTCACCGTGTACTGGTTGGCGGCCTTGAGCGAGGACAGTTCGTCCCAGGACAACGGCACCGCCACCGGCGCGCCCGGCACGCGCGCGGGTGGAATAGGGCACGATCGCGGTGGCCTCGCGGCTGTTGCGCAGATAATCGATGAAGACGCGGTGGTGGCGCCGCGCCTTGATCGGGTTGGCGGTGTAGCGGGCCGGCTCGTCCTTGGCCATGCTGGCCGCGACCGTGTGGGCGAAAGTCTTGGCCACGGCCCACGGCGTCGGCCTGATCGGCACCACCACGTGCAGGCCCTTGCCGCCGGTGGTCTTGACGAAGCTTTTGAGCTTGACGCGCCGCAGGCGCGCCCGCACCTCGCGCGCCGTGTCGATCACATCCTTGAAGTCGGTGCCCGGCCCGGGATCGAGATCGAACACCAGCCGGTTGGCGCGCTCGCGGTCGTCGACCTGCGAGCCGCGCGCGTGCACTTCCAGCACACCGCCCTGCACCAGCGCGATCAGCCCGTCGAGTTGGTCGATCGAGATGATCTTTTCGCCCTTCTCCTGCACCAGATGAAGAAACTCGGTCGGGATGCCCATGCGCGCGTGCTTCTGGAAAAAGCACTGCCCCTCGGCGCCCTCCGGGCAGCGCACCAGCGCCAGCACGCGGCCGGCAACGTGCGGGCGCATGCGCTGCCAGATTTTCTTGTAGTATTTCGCCAGCTGCTCCTTGGTGATGCCGGCGTCGCGCCAATAGACGCGGTCGGGATGGGTCAGCACGACCGTGCCCATCATGGCGCTCCTGCGCTTGCCGCGCGCGGCGCGCCGCTTTGCCAAGCTTTCTCGTTTTCCGGCCATCAGTGTTTCACCTCGCGCACCACCTCTTTCGCCGACTTGTCCCGGCGCAGGCCCTGGAAAGAAGCCTGCCGCACGCGGTTGCCATGGGTCCAGCCGTGGAAGTCAACTTCCACCACCATGTTCGGTTCGACCCAGACGGGCGCGCGCCGGCCGCGCTCCTCCTTCGGCACCGGCTTGAATGGCGAGGTCTTGCGCGCGCGCGATTTGAGCGTGCGGTAGAGCGCGCGCGCCGTGTCATGGGTGAAGCCGGTGCCCACGCGCCCCGCATAGCAAAGCTTGCCGCGCTGGTAGAAGGCGAGCACCAGCGCGCCGACCGCATGGCGCGTCGGCCGACGAGGGCGTAAAGCCCGCCACCACCAGTTCCTGCCGGTCCGAACACTTGGCCTTGAGCCAGTCGCGCCCGCGCCCGGAATGATAGCGCGCGTCGGCGAGTTTCGAGATGATGCCCTCGAGCCCCCTCCGGCAGGCGTGCTTGAGCAGAATCGGCCCGTGTCCGTGCAGCGACTTGCTGAAGCGCAGGTGGCGGCTATGGCCGCGCCGCAAGAGACCTGCGAGCGCCGCCTTGCGCGCATAAAGCGGCAGCGCTTTGAGATCGGCGCCGTTGAGATGCAGGAGGTCGAAGGCACAGAGCACCATGCGGCCCTGGCGGCCTGAGGTTATGTCCTGCTGCAACAAGGAAAACCGTGAAATGCCTTTGCTGTCATGCGCCACCAGTTCGCCGTCGATCAGTGCGGTCTTGGCGCGCAGCTTGCCGATGGCGACAGCGACGCTCGGAAACTTCTTGGTCCAGTCGAGCCCTTTGCGGGTCATCAGCTTGACCTTGCCGTGGTCGAGCCGCGCCTGGATGCGGTAGCCGTCGAACTTGATCTCGTGCTCCCAGCGCTTGTCGTCGGGCGCCTTGGCGACCAGGGTGGCGAGGCAGGGCGTCACGAAGCGGGGCAAGGCGGCGTGCGGGGCCTGCTTGAGCGCGCGCGCTGCCGCCTTGGCGCTCGGCCGAGGCGTGGCCCTTGCGCGTTGCGCGCCTGCTGCGTTTCGTTTTGCGGCGACGTTTCATCGGCGCTTGCTGCGTTTGCGCTTGCGCTTAGCTCGTCGGGCGATCTTACGCTTGGGTTTGCTTTTGGCCTTGCGCTTATGCTGCGCGATCTCTTCCATGGTGCGGCCGGTCTTCGCCGACAGCGGCTTCTCCAGCAGAATATCGCGCCCGCGCGCGCTGCGCGCCGCCGCGTCATGCTGCTTGATCAGCAGCCAATTGTCGCGCTTCTCGCCCGGCCGCCGGCGCATGCGCACCAGATGCCAGCCGCCGTGCAGTTTCTTGCCAGCGAGGCGGAACGCGAGATGGCCCTTGCGCAGTCCCTTGTGCGGATCGCCGTCCGGCGTCCAATGGCCGCGGTCCCACACCATCACGGTGCCGCCGCCATATTCGCCTTTCGGGATCGTTCCCTCGAACTTGTTGTATTCGATCGGATGGTCCTCGACCCGCACCGCCAGCCGTTTCACGCCGGGCACCAGGCTGGGGCCGCGCGTCACCGCCCAGCTTTTCATCACGCCGTCGAGTTGCGAGCCGCAGATCGTAATGCAGCCGCGTCGCGGCGTGCTTCTGGATGACGAAGGCATGCCCACGTTTTCCGATCTTGCCGCGCGGCTCGGCGGTGACGCCGAATTTCCGTTTGGCCCGGTAGGTTCGCAGGCCCGCCATGCCCAAGTGAGGTGCCATGGACGCTGCTCCTGAAAGGCGCGGACGTCTAACAATGAACTGAACTCTCGGCGAATTGAACCGGTTCCCATAAGCGGCGGCTGTGATCTGCGACAAGCGGCTGAAATCGTTTGTTTTTCAAAACCTGTCGAGGCGGCGGCAAATACATATTGCAATTTTGAGATATGTGGCCGAACTTGCCCGCAGCCGGTTATTGGCCGGCTCAAACGGACGCCCGCGTCTTCGTGCCGGGCGCCAAGAATAAATCAGGGAGGGAGCGGCCATGGCGGACAGCCACCATCAGATCCTCATCATCGGCGGTGGCACCGCCGGCATCACGGTCGCCGCGATCCTGCGGCGGCGGGCCCGCACCATCAGCGTGACCGTCGTCGAGCCGCATCAGGAGCATTACTACCAGCCGGCGTTCACCTTGGTCGGCGCCGGCGTCTATCCGCTCGCCAAGACCCATCGCCCGGAGGCGAGCGTGATGCCGTCCGGCGTCAACTGGATCCGCGGCTCTGCGAAAAGCTTCGAGCCCGACAAGAACACCGTCGTGCTGCAAAACGGCGATGCGCTCACTTACGACTATCTGGTGGTCTGCACCGGCGTGCGGCTCGACTGGGACAAGGTTTCCGGCCTTGCCGAAACGCTCGGCAAAAACGGCGTGTGCAGCAACTATTCGCCGACCAGCGTGACCTACACTTGGGAATGCGTGCAGCAGATCAAGGCGGGCGACCGCATCATTGCCACGCAGCCGCCGATGCCCTTCAAGTGCCCCGGCGCGCCGCAGAAGATCATCTATCTGATCGCCGACCGGCTGCGCCGCCGCGGCATTCTCAGCCAATGCACGCTCGGCTTTTACACCCACGCACCCGCCATATTCGGCGTGCCGTATTTCGCCCGCGCGTTGGTCAAAGTTGCCGCCCGCTATGGCATTAACGTCAACTACCAGCAAAACCTGGTGTCCGTGAACGGCAACGCCAAGACCGCGACCTTCGAGTTCGTCGGCGATAACCGCAAGGGCGAGAAGGAAATCGTCCCGTTCGAGCTGCTGCACGTCACGCCGCCGCAGAGCCCGCACGAGGAAATCAAGAAGTCGCCGCTGGTCAACGCCGCCGGCTGGATCGAGGTGAACCAGAACACGATGCAGCACGTGCGCTTCGCCAATATCTTTTCGCTCGGCGATGTCTGCTCGACGCCGAACTCCAAGACGGCGGCAGCCGTGCGCAAGCAGGCGCCGGTGGTGGCCAATGAGATCATCAGCGCAGTCGCCGGCAAGCTCGTGCCCGGCGCCTATGACGGCTACGCCTCGTGCCCGCTGACCACGGCGATCGGCAAGACAATTCTCGCGGAATTCTGCTATGGCGGCAAAGTCACGCCTACGCTGCCGCTGACGCCCTCGAAAGAGCGATGGATCGGCTGGTGGATCAAGCTCACCGGCCTGCCGCTGATGTATTGGAACTATATGCTCAAGGGTTATGTCTGGTTTCCCAAGCACAATACCGACTACAAGGAAGAGACCGCGGCCTGATCGCGCGGCATCGCGTTCACAGTTGCGAGCAAGCCCCGGGGGACTCACCGGCTTGTTTTCTATGTCCCTCGGCCTGGACGGAACGTTTTGGCTGCGCGGGGCCTCTTGCTGCTTGTCCCGCGGCGGGTGTTGCGCGATCATTTCGCGCAAGGAGGCTCGCTATGCCGCGCGTTCTGATCGCATTCGCCATCGTGCTGTTGTCCTTCGCTCCCGCCAGCGCCGACACCATGAAGGCGACCGCACCGGACAGGATGATGCCGGCCGGCGGCGGCCAAGCCATGCGCGAATGCGACAAACTCGCCATGCAGCAGAACATCAGGACCGAAGACCGCGCCCGCTTCGTGAAGGAATGCGTGGCCAAGAAGATGAAATAGCGCAGCCCGCGCGTCAGCCAAACGTCGAGATCACCGAGAACAAATCGTCCGGCGTCACCGCCAGTTCGAAGAACAGCCGGACCGCGATCGCGATGATCAGCAGCGCGAGCGCGGTGCGCAGTTCCTCCGCCCGCAGCCGCGCGCCGGCGCGCACGCCGAATTGCGCGCCGACCACGCCGCCGATCACCAGGATCAGGGCCAGAACGATATCCACCGTGTGGTCGACCGCGCTGTGCAACACCGTCGCCATGCAGGCCACGATGAACATCTGGAATTGCGAGGTGCCGATCGCGAGATTGGTCCGCATGCGCAGCAGATAGACCTTGGCCGGGATCAGAATGAAGGCGCCACCGGTGCCGAGGATCGCGGTCATGATGCCGACCAGGAAGCCGAGCACCACCACCGGGATCACGCTGATGTAGAGCCCCGAGCGGTAGAACCGCATCTTGAACGGCAGATTATGAATCCAGGTGTGTTGGCCGGGCCTGCGGTCGATGTGCGTTCCCTTGCGGGCGGCGCGGATGGCCTGCACGCTCTCGGCCAGCATCAACGCGCCGATCGTGCCGAGCAGCACGAAGTAGCTCACCTTGATGGTGAAATCGATTTGGCCGCGCTGCTGCAGCACGCGGAAAATCGAAACGCCGACGGCGGAGCCGGCAAGCCCGCCGGCCAGCAGCCACAGCCCCATCTTGTAGTCGACCGACTTCTTGCCGCCTTGCCGGATGGCGCCGACCAGCGAGGCCGCCGCGATCGGGCTTGCCTGGCTCGCCACCGCGATGCCGGAGGGAATGCCGTAGAAGATCAACAGCGGCGTCGTGATGAAGCCGCCGCTCACCCCGAGCATGCCGGACAGAAAACCGACCGCCAGGCCGATGCCCAGCACCACGAAGGAGTTGACCGCGAGTTGCGCGACCGGGAGGTAGATTTCCATAGACTTCAGGCCGGACAACGGATCGCGCGCCGTTGCCGCATATGAGTTGCGTGCCCCCGGGACGTACTCAGCACAAATCCCCGGCGCTAGACAATATGGGTGGCTTTAAGGGCCGTTCAGCAGGCGGAGCTGGGCCACGAAAAAATACGGTGGCAGCCATGACGGCGGTGCCGTCATGCCCATGCCTTTGGCGACATCGATCGCGAAATCGTTGCAATTCTTAAATAGCAGGTTCCATTCGCGCTCGCTGTGCCGCAAGCCACCCACGACACGCACCAGCCTTGCATATTGCGCAGGCGTGAGACGCCGCCGGTAGATATTGCTGGGGCGTTCCTGGTAGTCGCCGTGAACGGCGCGGACCGAGGCCGGCACCGGGAACACCGCCGATCCCATGATGAGGCCGGCCTGGCCGTCAATCGGGTAAATCCCGGCACGATGGGTGTCGTAAGGTTTGCCGTGCTCGTCGAGCCGGCCATAGACGATAAAGGAATGCCCGAACAGATAGGCCGGCCGGCTGCGGAAATCGACGAAATAGCCCGCGGCGGGTGCAGCACGGGCCTGTGCCAGCGCCGGTCCTGCCGCGAGGCCCCCGACCATAACGGCAAGGATGGCACAAGCGGCGGCGATGAACTTTCGCATGGTCGCTGCCCCTCGGCAGTTCCGATCGTTTCGGCTCTCAACGTCGCGAAGGCATGGTTTAGGGCGACGTGGGAGCAGTGCACAGGCGAATCGCGGATTAAGCTAACCTTTTAACCGTCGCGATTTAAGACCGATCACGCGCGTTGCCTGAGCAGGCGCCACCGGCGACGCGCGCGTCAGCCGTTAACGCAAATTCGGCGGCTGATCGCCGAAATGGGCCGTCACGTCGGAATGGGCGCGCACGATATGCGCCTGGATTCGCGCCACCGCGGTCTCGACTTTGCCCTCCGCCAGAGCATCGATGACCGAAGCGTGTTCTTTCCAAACGCGGGTCGAAATATTCTTGAATTGCAGGACCGCTCCCATCGCCCGGCGCAAGTGCCGCCAATTCAACCGCATGGCATCGACGATCAGCGGGTTGCCGGACAGTTCATACAGAAACATGTGGAAATTCATGTCGGCTTCGATCATGCCGCGGATATCTTTACGCCGCGCCATGGCTTCGCCTTTGGCAACCAAAACGTGGGCGGCCGAGATTTGCTCGTCCGTCACGCGCGCGGCGGCAAGCCGCACGGCGAGCGGCTCGATGGCCGAGCGAAATTCGTAGATCGAATGGAAAAGCTTCTGATCGATGGGGGCGACCGCGAGGCCGCGGCGGCCGCTCTCGCGCACGAAGCCCTGCGCTTTCAGCACCAGCAGCGCGTTGTGGATCGGCTGGCGCGAAACCTTCAGGCGCTCCGCCACGTTGGCCTGCGTGAGCCGCTCGCCCGGGCTCAAAGTGCCGTCGCAAATCGCGTCGAGCAGGGCCGCATAGGCTTGCTCCACCAGCGTCTGCGGATTGACCAAGGCTTTCAAGGCGCGATCTCCCTCAGGCCAAGCCGGCCGCTCTTGCCTAGCATGGAATACCGTATACTATAATCGACATTCTGGAAAATCCCGGGAGCAGGCCCATGGCGTCACCGATCCGCGTCTTGCTGGCCAAAGTGGGGCTCGACGGCCACGACCGCGGCGTCAAAGTCGTCGCCCGCGCCTTGCGCGACGCCGGAATGGACGTGATCTATACCGGCCTGCACCGGACTGCGGACGAGGTCGTCATCGCCGCCATTCAGGAGGACGCCGACATCCTCGGCGTCAGCCTGCTGTCCGGCGTCCAGATGACGGTATTCCCGAAAATTTTTGCCCGCCTCAAGCAGGAAGGCGCCGATGACATGATCGTGGTCGCCGGCGGCGTCATGCCCGACGAGGATGTCGCGGCGTTGAAGGAGATGGGCGTCAGTGAGGTGCTGTTGCAGGACACGCCGCCCGAAAAAATCGTCGCACGCTTGCGCGAACTGGTCGCCCAGCGCGGGGCGCGGTGAGCGCAATGGAGTCGTGGTCCTTTCCGCCCGCTTACGATGACGGCTATGTCCCCGAGCCCTCCAGCCGCTACTGGTTTCGCGCGCGCGAGACGCTTGCCGCCTCCGAGCGCGAGGTTCTCATTCTCGAGCGCCTGAAGGTCGTCTGCAACTACGCCTACGAGCGCGCGCCGTTCTACCGAAGCAAATGGGATGCGGCCG
Organism: uncultured Alphaproteobacteria bacterium; assembly: GCA_963742375.1. Lineage (GTDB taxonomy): Bacteria > Pseudomonadota > Alphaproteobacteria > Rhizobiales > Xanthobacteraceae > Pseudolabrys. The sequence continues at coordinate 55,699 of CAVULP010000004.1, read as the reverse complement.
GATTTCATCCCTCGCAGCTCAAATCGCTGGAAGACTTCGAATCGAAAGTCCCGGTCGTGGAGAAAAAGGACCTGCGCGCCGCGCAGGAGCGCGCGCCGCCGTTCGGCGACTACCTCTGCGTGCCGGAAGCCGAGATTTTCCACATCCACGGCACCAGCGGCACCACCGGCCGGCCCACCGCCTTCGCCATCGGCCGCCACGACTGGCGCGCGATCGCCAACGCGCACGCGCGGATCATGTGGGCGATGGGATTGCGGCCGGGCGATACCATCTGCGTCGCGGCGATCTTCTCGCTTTATATGGGGAGCTGGGGCGCGCTCGCCGGCGCCGAGCGCATCGGCGCGCGCTGCTTTCCGTTCGGCGCGGGCGTTGCCGGCATGTCGGCGCGCTGCGTGCATTGGCTCAACATGATCAAGCCGACCGCATTTTACGGCACGCCGACTTATGCCTTGCATCTTGCCGAGGTGGCCGCCGGCGAGGGCCTGAACCCACGCGATTTCCGCCTCAAGATCATGTTCTTTTCCGGCGAGCCGGGCGCCTCGATTCCCGGCGTGCGCGGCAGAATCGAGGAGCTCTACGGCGCCAAGGTCATCGACTGCGGCTCCATGGCGGAAATGACGCCGTGGATGAACGTGGCGGGGACCGCCGAGACCTCCGGCCTGTTGTGCTGGCAGGACGTGGTCTACACGGAAGTCTGCGCGCCCGACACCATGCGCCGCGTTGCCTACGGCGCGCGCGGCACGCCGGTCTATACCCATCTCGAGCGCACCTCGCAGCCGATGATCCGCCTGCTGTCGGGCGATCTGACGCTCTGGACCAACGACGCAAATCCGTGCGGGCGCACATATCCGCGCCTGCCGCACGGAATTTTCGGCCGCATCGACGACATGTTCACGATCCGCGGCGAGAACGTCTACCCGAGCGAAATCGACGCGGCCTTGAACGAGCTTGCGCATTACGGCGGCGAGCACCGCATCTTGATCAGCCGCGACACGGCGATGGACGAACTGCTGCTGCGCGTGGAAGCCGATGCCGCGACCCACCGGGCCGGCGCGCCGGCGATTGCCGGTTTGCGCGCCGAGGTGGAGCGCAAGCTGCAAAAGGTTCTCGGCCTGCGCGCGCTGGTCGAGGTGGTCGAGCCGAATTCGATCGCGCGCACCGATTTCAAGGCCCGCCGGGTCATCGACGACCGCAAGATTTTCGCCGACATGCATGCCCAGATCGAACAGGCGCAATCGTGAGCCGGACAGCATCCTCATCCGATCTGGTGGCGCGGGTTGCGGCCGGCGAGCAGGCCGCCGTCGCCCGGCTGATCTCGCGCGCCGAGCATGCCAATCCGGAAGTTCGCGGCGCTCTCGCCAGCATCTACAAGCTCGCCGGGCGCGCCCACGTCGTCGGCATCACCGGCGTGCCGGGCAGCGGCAAGTCCACGCTGGTCGCCAAGCTGACCGAAAAATTGCGCGCCAAGGGCGGCAAGGTCGGCGTGATCGCGATCGACCCGTCGAGCCCCTATTCGGGCGGCGCCATCCTCGGCGACCGCATCCGCATGACCGAGTTGGCGAGCGATCCCGGCGTCTTTATCCGATCCATGGCCACGCACGGCGCGACCGGCGGCATGGCACATACCACGCTGGACGCGGTCGACATTCTCGACGTCGCCGGTTTCGAAACCATCATCGTCGAGACCGTCGGCGTCGGTCAGGACGAAGTGGAGATCGTGAAAGCCTCGCACACCACGGTCGTCGTCTCGGCGCCCGGTCTCGGCGACGAGGTGCAGGCGATCAAGGCCGGCATTCTCGAGATCGCGGATATTCACGTCGTTTCCAAATGCGACCGCAGCGACGCCAACCGCACGATCGTCGACCTCAAGCAAATGCTGATGCTCGGCATGGCGGCGCCGGCCGCGCTCTGGACCTCGCCGGTGGTCGGCACCAGCGCGGTCGACGGCAGCGGATTTGACGCGCTTGTCGAGGCGATCGAAAAGCATCGCAAAATTGCGTTCGAGACGCCGCTCGGGCGCAACCGCGCGCTGTCGATTGCGCAATTCCGGCTGCGCAAGACCGCGGAAAACCTGCTGTTGCAACGTTTCGCCGCCGACTTCGCCAACGAGGACGGCTCGCTTGCGGCGCGGCTCGCGCGCCGCGAGGCTGATCCGTATTCGGTTGCAACCGAATTCCTCGAAAAGACAACGCTGCGCCAATCTCAGGGAGCACATCATGAATCGAATGCTCGATCCAAAATCGCTTGAGATGGTCGCCGCCGACGTTGCCGACTGGGAGCGCAACGAAGTCGCGGCCTTTCTGCGCAAGCAGGCCGAGCGGCGCGAGCAATTCTTCACGACCGGCGGCATCCCGGTCAAACGCGTCTACACGGCGGCCGATGTCGCCGACACCCCGCTCGAGGATATCGGCTTGCCCGGCCGCTATCCGTTTACCCGCGGGCCGTACCCGACCATGTACCGCAGCCGGCACTGGACCATGCGCCAGATCGCCGGCTTCGGCACCGGCGAGGACACCAACAAGCGCTTCAAATATCTGATCAAGCAGGGCCAGACCGGCCTCTCCACCGACTTCGATATGCCGACGCTGATGGGCTACGACAGCGACAATCCGATGAGCGACGGCGAAGTCGGCCGCGAGGGCGTGGCGGTCGACACCCTCGCCGACATGGAAGCGCTCTATGACGGCATCGACCTGGAGAATATTTCGGTGTCGATGACGATCAATCCATCGGCGTGGATCTTGCTCGCGATGTATGTCGCGTTGGCGAAAAAGCGCGGCCTCGATCTCAACAAGCTGTCCGGCACGATCCAGGCCGACATCCTCAAGGAGTACATGGCGCAGAAGGAGTATTGCTTTCCCATCGCGCCATCGGTGCGCATCGTGCGCGACTGCATCACCTATTGCGCCGAAAACATGCGGCGCTACAACCCGATCAATATTTCCGGCTACCACATTTCGGAAGCGGGCGCTTCGCCGCTGCAGGAAGCCGCCTTCACGCTCGCCAACGGCATCGTCTATGTCGAGGAGGTGCTCAAGACCGGCATGGACGTCGACACGTTCGCGTCGCGGCTTGCGTTTTACTTCGTGAGCCAGGGCGATTTCTTCGAGGAGATCGCCAAGTTCCGCGCGGCGCGGCGCGTCTGGGCGAAGATCATGAAGACGCGGTTCGGCGCCAAAAACCAGGACTCGATGCGGCTGCGCTTTCACTGCCAGACCGCGGCCGCGACTTTGACCAAGCCGCAATACCAGATCAACATCGTGCGCACGGCGCTGCAGGCGCTCTCCGCCGTTCTGGGCGGCTGCCAGTCGCTGCACACCAACGGTTATGACGAGGCCTTTGCCATCCCGACCGAGGAGGCCATGCGCATGGCGCTGCGCACGCAGCAGATCATCGCCGAGGAGATCAACGTGTCGAACGTGGTCGATCCGCTCGGCGGGTCCTATTTCCTCGAGAGCCTGACCAGCGAATACGAGAAACGCATTTTCGAAATCCTCGATTATGTCGACGCCAATGGCGGCACCATCAAGCTGATCGAGGAGGGCTGGTTCCAGAAGCAGATCGCCGACTTTTCCTACGAGACCGCGCTGCGCAAGCAGAGCGGCGACAAGCCGGTGATCGGCGTCAACCGCTTCATCGACGACGAGGAAACGCACGACATCGAGACGCACCCCTACGATCCCAAGACCGCGGAGCGGCAGATCGCCCGCACCCGGCGCGTGCGCGCCGAACGCGATGCGTCAAGGCACAAAATGCTGATGGAGAAATTGGTGGCGACGGCCAAAGATGACGGCAAGAACATCATGCCGGTCACCATCGAGGCGGTGGAAAACGGCGCGACGATGGGCGAGATCGTCGACACGCTGAAGAAGCTGTGGGGCAGCTATCGCGAAACGCCGGTATTCTGAGGCGCTCGGCTCGTCACCGCGGCAATGGTTTCATTGGACGCGCCGAAAGGGCGCTACTCGCCGGCCGCCATCACGGCGCGGGTCTGCTGGTCGGGGCCGAACTCGTCGGCGCTGTCGATGTTCATCAACTCGGCCAGCCGCGTGCGCGCGCGATTGACGCGTGACTTGATGGTGCCGACGGCACATTCGCAGATCTGGGCTGCTTCCTCGTAGGAGAAGCCGGACGCCCCCACCAGCACCAGCGCCTCGCGCTGGTCGGCCGGCAATTGCGCCAGCGCCTCGCGGAATTCGCCGAATTCGACATGGCCGATCTGGTCGGGCTGCGACTTCAAGCTGTCGGCGTAATGCCCGTCGCTGTCCTCGACCTCGCGCCGGCGCTTGCGGTATTCGGAGCGGAAATGATTGCGCAGAATGGTGAACAGCCAGGCCGACATGTTGGTGCCCGGCTGGAACGAGTCGATATTGGCGAGCGCGCGCAACAGCGTCTCCTGCACCAGATCGTCGGCGCGGTCGACATTGCCGCACAACGAAATGGCGAAGGCGCGCAGGCTGGGCACCGCGCCAAGGATGACTTTGCGGACAGACTCGTCCATTGGCATCACTGCCTGTCCTTATTATTCCCGGCGCCATCGATACGATTGAGCAGATCGGTGAACCTGTCCGGCACGCCCTGGTTCATGACCTCGTCGTACATGGCGCGCAATTGTTGGCCGAGGCGGGCCTGCACCTCGCGGCTGAGCTTCGCGTGCGTGGCGTTGCTCTTCTTGCTGCGATTGGTCGTTGCCGTTTCCATCGGATTCTGCTGCCCAAAGGGCTTTCGCTCGTTCATTGTCAGTCCCAAACCCCTCCGGCTCGGGCCTTAAAGCGCCCGGGTGCGGGTCCCCTTATGCCTTACATGCAAACCCAAGCAGGGCCATATGGTTCCGCCCATCGGGAACTTTTTGCAAATGGTGGCGTTGAGTGGGGTAAGGTTGAACGAATCTTTCGGGGGCAGCGCCTGTCAGACGCAGGATTCGCATAAGTTCGGGAGGGATTCTTGTCGACATCTCAAGCGGTTGCTCAACATTTGCCCTATCTGCGCCGGTATGCCCGCGCGCTCGCCGGCAGCCAGCCGGCGGGAGACGCCTATGTGGCCGAAACTCTGGAGGCCGTGGTCCAGGACCCCAAGGTGCTGGAAACCGGCGCCTCCACCCGCATTGCGCTCTACCGGCTGTTCACCAAGGTGTGGAATTCGGTGCCGCTCAACGGCAAGCCCGCAACGCCGTCCGGCGACCTGAAGCAGCCGGTCGAGCGCCATCTCGCGCAGATCGCGCCCATGCCGCGCCAGGCCTTCTTGCTGGTCGCGCTCGAAGGCCTCTCCGAGGACGACGCCGCCAAGGTGCTCGACATCGACGTGCCCAAGCTGCGCGCGCTGGTCGAGGACTCAGGCCGCGAGCTCGCCGCCGAGATCGCCACCGACGTGCTGATCATCGAGGACGAGACCTTCATCGCGCTCGACCTCGAGAGCCTGGTGGAGAGCCTCGGCCACCGCGTGCTCGGCGTGGCGCGCACGCACAAGGAGGCGGTGGCGCTGGCCAAGGCCAAGCGCCCGGGCATCATCCTCGCCGACATCCAGCTCGCCGACGGCTCGTCGGGCCTCGACGCGGTCAACGAGCTGCTGACTTCGTTCCAGGTGCCGGTGGTGTTCATCACCGCCTATCCGGAGCGTTTCCTGACCGGCGAGCGGCCGGAGCCGGCCTTCCTGATCGCCAAGCCGTTCCAGCCGGCGACGGTGTCGGCGGTGCTCAGCCAGGCGCTGTTCTTCGAGCGCAACGCCAAGCGGCGCGAGCGGCGGGCGAGCTGACGGACGATCGCGGAAATCAGACCAGCCGCGCCATACCGGCGAGCCAGGTGCTTGACGCGCGCTAGCCGCGGAACGTTTTTCGTCGCCCGCCGTTATCTCTGCAATCATGAACGCCAGCGCGGCACCGTTGTGTCGTAATGGCAGCAGGAAGACGGCGATGCGCGGTTTTGCGGGCTATCTGCTGATTGGCGTGCTGGCGGCGCTGGCGATGGGGCTGGTGACGGTCGCCGGCGTCGGGCTGGCGGTCGGCGCGCGGCCGGTGGCGGAGCGCGGCGCGATCATTCAGCACGTCGACCGCACGCACAAAGGTGACCGCCTGGATCTGCACAGGACAGTCGGCAACCGGCCGGTGACGAAGCAGCCGATGGCGGTGCTGGTGGGCTGCGAGCCGGCCTTCAGCCCGCTGGTCGCGTCCAGCCGACCGAATATTTCGGGGCGCTGCGTCGCTTAAATTTACCAATTGACGAACACGTGGAACTCGGTGGAACTAACAGCACCGCACCAGCGTTCTATGGCCGATTTTTACTGCAAGAGGGAGATCGACATGCACAGGCGTTTGATCGGTTTTGCCGCCGTGGCGCTGGCTGCGGCGCTGGCGTGTGCCGACATCAACCATGGCGCAACGGGCCGAGCGCACGAAGGCCGGCACGTTGAACTGCGATATTTCCGCCGGCGTCGGCGTCATCATCGCATCAAAAAAGCGCGTGACCTGCATGTTCACGCCGTCGCTTCGCGGTCCGCGTGAGGTTTACGTCGGAAACATCAGCAAGTTCGGCCTCGATCTGGGCGCGACTTCGGGCGGCGAGATGGTTTGGGCGGTCTATGCGCCGACCAGCCGGCGTTTCGGCGCCTTGGCCGGCCATTACGTCGGTGCCGCCGCCGAAGCAACGGTCGGCGCCGGCGCTGGCGCCAATGTTCTGGTCGGCGGCTCCAACCGCACGGTCTCGCTGCAGCCGGTCTCGGTGCAGGGACAGGCCGGCCTCAATGTCGCCGCCGGCGTCGCAGAGTTGACCTTGCGGCCGGCCCGCTAGCGCGCCGACCATGACGCAAAATAAGCGGCCGCCCTCATGGCGAGGGCGGCCGTTGTTATTGCGCGAACCTTACATGCTCTTCTTACATGCTCTTTTACATGCTCTTGCGCGCGTCCTTGACCAGCGAGTTGTCGATGTGCGCGCGCACGTCGAAGCTCTTCGGAATCATTTTCAGCTCGGCCAAGGTGTCGATATTGCTCTGCAGCGCCTGCTCATTCACCAGGCCGTGCGGATCATGATAGATATCTTTGCCGGGCAGCAGCGTCCATTCGGCGAATGCGGAGGCCGGCCGCCCGGTCAACTCCGCCATGATCTTGAGCACCCGCTCGCGGTTCTTCGGCTCGTGCACCACGCCGATACCGTGCACATAGTCAGCCAGGAACTTCACCAGCACATCGCGATGTTGCTTGATGAAAGCGTCCTTGGCGCAGAAGAACAAAAATTGCGTGGTTCCCATGCCGTCCTTTTGCAGGAACAGCTGGCGGAATCCGCCATCCTTCTGTGCCTTCCACCAGAATGGCGCGAGGAAGGCGCCGACCTGGATCTTGTTCTCTTTGGTCATCGCCTCCATGGCGCCGAAGCCCGCTTCGATGATGCGCACGTCGCGATCGGGTGTCAGCCCGTTCTTGCGCAGCACGCTGCGCGCGGCCATGTCCACGGCGCCTCCGATGGCATTGACCGCGATGGTTTGGCCTTTGAGGTCCTTCACCGACTTGATCGGCGACGAGGCAACCACGCCGTAGACCGTTGAGAAACTCGGCCCGTCTTGCGCCACGTCGGCGATGCCCTTGATCGGCAGATTGGCGTTGAGGATCCCGGTGGCGAAAGTCGAAAAAGCCAGCACGCCGACGTCGACCTGGTCGGCGGCGAGCGCCTGCAGCACCAGCGAAGAGCCTTTGAAGCGGATGAAGTCGATGGTGTAGTCCTTGCCGAAATACTTGGTCTGATCCGGCATCTTGAAAATGATCGGTGCAAGATGCGTCGGAATGGTGTCGTAACTGACCCGCAACTTGAACGGCTCGGCGGACGCGGGCGTCATGGCTGCGAGCGCGAGCGCCGCGACCGCGGCAAACAGCCCACGTTTCATCGTCGATTGAAGCATGCTGATCCTCCCCAGTATTGTTCGCCGCCGTTTCGTCGGCGGTCTGTTCGGCCGGTGCGGAAGCTTAGCGTGTTTTAGCGGTTGAAACTCGAATAATCACGCCGGTCCGCATCGCGGGTCAGCCCCCGGCTGCGAGCGCGGTTTCGGCGTGCCAGACCAGCAATTTCGCGCGCAATAGCGCGAACGCCTGGATGAAGAACATGCCAAGCAGCAGCGTCGCCAACAGGCCGGCGAAAACTTTGTCGGATTGCGCAAAGCGAACGGCGTGGATCATGTAGCCGCCGAGCCCGTCGCCGCCGGTGAGCATCTCGGTGACGACCGCAATGATCAAGGCAAGCGGAAACGCGACCTGTAGCCCGCTGATGATCTGCGGCGCGGCGGCCGGAATGACCACCTTCCAGAACAAAGCGTGCCGCCGGGTGCCGAGGTTCTGCGCCGACCAGAGGAAATACTTATCGACCATGGCCGTGCCAAGATAAGTGGCGCTCACGATCGGCACCACGCAGGTGAAAGCGATCATCATGATTTTCGGCAAATTGTCGAGGCCGAACCAGAGAATGAAAATAGGCAGAAAACTGATTTTCGGAATCGGGAAGGCAACCGATATGATCGGCTCCATGATCCGCCGCGCCACCGCCGACATCGACATGAGCGCGCCGGCGGCGACGCCAGCCAGCGCGGCGAGGGCGAAGCCGACAAAGGCGATGGTGGCGGTGGCGAGCGCTTGGCGGGGAATTTCGCCGTTGATGAGGTCGCGCCAGCCGCGCAACAGCACGTCGCTCAGCGGCGGCAGCAGGAAATTGTTGAACATGCCGGTGCGGGTGGTGATTTCCCACAACACCAGCACGACGACGACCGAGAGATTGCGTTCGATGCCGCGCCACAGCCGCAAAGTATGCGCATATTTGGTCATCGGTCCTGCCAGCTCAACAGTTTATAGTTCAACCAGAGAAGCAACCGGTCGGCGGTGAAGCCGATGAGCGTCACCGCCAGAACCGCGGCGAACATGCCGGGATAGTCGCCATCCTCGCCGAGCGTGCCGATCAATGTGCCGAGCCCGCGCTGGCCGATCAGAAATTCGGCGCTCACCATCAACGTGAAGGACAGTGCCAGCGCGATGCGCAATCCGCTCATGATCTCGGGCAGCGCCGCCGGCAGCACGACCTTCCAAGGGATCAGCCATTTCGGCGTCCCCAGGCTCCACGCCGACCAGACCAGTTGCTTATTGATGCCGCGCGCCGCGTTGTAGGTGGAAATCACGATCGGCAACAGGCAGCCGAGAAATACGGCGGCGACTTTGGCGGAATCGCCGATCCCCAGCCACAGAATGAACAGCGGGATCAGCGCCGATTTCGGCAACGGGAAAGTCGCGCGCAGCAGCGGCGCGAGCACGTTGTACACCCAGCGGCTTTCCGCCATCAGCATGCCGGACAGGATTCCGAAAAATGCGGCCAGAAAAAAGCCGCTCGACTGACGAAAGAGCGACACCTCGGCGTTTTCAAGCAGATGTCCTTTTTCGGCGAGACGCGCGAAGGCCGCCAGCGTGTCGCTCAGCGAGGGACATAGCGAGGGGTTAAGCACGCCGGCACGGGCAGCAAGCTCCCATAAGATCAGCCCGACAAAAATCGGCAGATAAAAAATAGCAACGCGCAGCGCCTTGCTCATAGGCCGCGTCTTTCTTCGGCAATCGTGCGCACGACCTCATCGCGCAGCATTTCCCAGAGCTCATCGGCCTTCTCGTCGATTGCCGCGCGTGTGGCGTCCGGGCCGAGCCCGGTTTCGACGATGGTTTTGATCCTGCCGGGCCGCGCGCTCATCACCACGACGCGTTGGGAAAGAAACACCGCCTCGCGTACGTCGTGCGTGACAAAGACCACGGTCTTGCGGAAGCGTTGCCAGAGTTCGCGCAGTTCTTCCTGCATGATCTTGCGGGTCTGCGCGTCGAGCGCGCCGAACGGTTCGTCCATCAGCAAGATCGAAGGCTCGCAGGCCAGCATGCGGGCCAGCGCGACGCGCTGCTGCATGCCGCCGGACAGCCGGTTCGGGTAGGTGTTCTCGAAGCCGCTGAGCTTGACCATGTCGATAAAGGCTTGCGCGGTGCGCCGGCGCTCGGCCCTGCCGATTGAGCGCTCGGCGAGCCCGTATTCGACATTGCCGAGCACGGTCTTCCAGGGGAACAGCGCGAAATGCTGGAACACAATGCCGCGGTCCGGACCCGGTGCGCGGATCGCGGCGCCACGAACGCGGATTTCGCCGCTCGAGCAGGGTACGAAGCCGCCGATCATGTGCAGCAACGTGCTCTTGCCGCACCCGCTCGGACCGATGATTGAGACGAATTCGCCGTCGGCGATCGACAGGTTGATGCGGTCGACGGCCCGCAGCTCCCGGTCGTTCTCGAGCGCATAGGTCTTGGTTACGCCGTCTATATCGATGAGCGCCATCGCGCCTTGACCCCCCACGCGCCGCAAGGCGGTTTAGGTCGGCGGCGGCACTTTCGTCAATCCGGCTTGCTCAAGTCGCTGCTGTAGGGCTTGATGCTGTCGGCGACCGAATCCGCGATGTGCTCCTTCGAAATCATGCCGACGATGTTGCCGGCGCGCGGAACCCGGCGGTCGCCCTTGGTGACGACCGACATGCTGGCGCCGCGCCGCCACATGCGGTCGACCACGTCGAAGACGACGTCCTCGGCGCGCGAGACGGTGAAATTCTTCTGCGCGATGTCGCCCAGGCGCACGCCGGAATAGGCGCTTTCCAGCCCCAACCGCAGCTCGGTATTGACGCGCAGCACGCCGACGATGCGCTCGCCGCTCGTCACCACGATGTGCTTGAAGCCGCCGGCCGAGGTCTCGCGCAAAAAGGCGGCGAAGTCGGTTTCCGCCGGCAGCACCAAGACGCTGCGGTCCATGACCTCTTCGGCATGGCGCACCAGGAACATATTGGCGTGCAGCGCCTTGGGGATCACATGGCCGCGGGTCACCAGCTTGACGGTGTAGATATTCTCGCGCGACAGCAAACGCCGGACGCCGATGCTGAGCGCGACCGCGACGATGATCGGCATGATGATGTCGTAGTCGCGCGTCATTTCGAAAATCATGGTGACGGCGGTCATGGCCGCGCCGGTGCCGCCGCCCACCATCGCCGCCATGCCGATAATGGCGCAGGTGACCGGATCGACGCCGTGCACCGGGCCGACCGCGGAGACAAAGCCGCCGAAGGCGGCGCCCAAGGTGGCGCCCATGAACAGCGACGGCGAAAAGATGCCGCCCGAGGCGCCCGAGCCCAAGCTGACTGTCGTTGCGAACAGCTTTGCGGCGAACAGGCCGAGCAGCAGGGCGACGCCGACCAGATTGTCTTCCAGGATGGCTTGAATGGTGGCGTAGCCGACGCCTTCGACGAAATAGTGGCCTTGGAAATAGAATAGCGCATACATCAGCAGGCCGACCATCAGCATGCCGGCCATGTGACGCAAGTAAGGGTTCTTGATCTTGGGAAAGATATCTTCGGCAAAGACCAGTCCGCGGATGAACGCCGTCGCCGCCAGCCCGATCAGCGCGCCGAGCAGCGCGAACAACAACAGGGCCTGGATCGGCGCCTGCTCGGTGTGCAGGTAGAACGCCGACGGCACCACGAAGGCGGGCTGCAGGCCTAAGAAAATCCGGCCGATGAAAGTGGCGGTGCCGGTCGCCAGCGCCACCGGCAGGAAGGTGCGGGCGCTCAGTTCCGGCAGCATCAGCTCGATGGCGAACATCACGCCGCCGATCGGCGTGTTGAAGGTGGCGGCAATGCCGGCGCCGGCGCCGGCGGCAACAAGCGTGATGCGTTGCCACGGCGCCATCTCGATGAACTGGCCGAGCGAGGAGCCGAGCGTGGCGCCGATCTGGATGATCGGCCCTTCGCGTCCGACCGCGGCGCCGGTGCCGATCGAGAAGGCGGAGGCGAGCGATTTTATCGCCGCGACCACCGGGCGGATGACGCCTTCCTTGTAGTAGATCGCGTCGAGCACTTCGGGCACGCCATGGCCGCGCGCTTCCGGCGCGAAATTGACGACCAGGAAAGTGACGATGAGCCCGCCGATGACTGGCGCCAGAATAATCAAGGCGCCCCACGGGCTCGCCGGCGTGAACTGATTGGCGTCATAGGCGATCGAGAACTGGCCGAGGAACGCGACATTATGGATGAGCGCGATCAGCGCGCGGAAAAAGACCGCGCCGAGTCCGGTAACGCCGCCGACGACGATGGCGAGAAGCGATAAGCCGAGAAGGCCGATACCGCCGGTTCTGAAATCCCTAGGTCGCATGCAAGCCGCTTATCACTGCCAATGACCGATGCCGGCGCAACCGCGGCGCGCGAGGCATCGTCCGCCTGTCGGCTAAAAGTCGAAACCGCGAGTGGCCTCGCGGTCAGAGTGGTGATGAACAGGGACTACTCCACATCGACCATCGGAGCAAGTCCGCCTAGCCGAAGGTGAAGGCGTCGTGATAGGCGCCCTGCACTTGGCCGCCGGGAACCGGCCCGCCGCCGGGTACGTGCACCATGTTGCCGATCACCGCGCAGGTGGCGCCGTGCAGGCCGTGGCGCGGGATCGCCATCGGCGTGAGCGCTTCCCAGCTGTCGGTTTTCGGATCGTAGGCCTCGTTGGTGCCGAACACCCGGCCGGTGGCTTCCCCGCCGAACACAACGATCTTGCCGTTGATATAGACGCAAGACGGCCCGCTGCGCGCGGTCGGCAGCGGGGCGCGGAACGACCAGCCGTCGGTCTTGGGATCGTAGACGGCGTTGAGCGAGGTGTTGAAGTCGTAACTGTCCATGCGGCCGGCGATGGCGTGGATTTTCCCGTCCACCACCGCGACGCCCATATGGTCGCGCTGGCCGACGAAGGGCTGCGTACCGGTCGAGCCGCGCATGCTGGCGCGGTCCGAGTATTTATTGGTCGCGGGGTCATAGACCTCATGCCATTCCACCGAACGCACGTCGCGCCCGCCGAGCAGATGAATTTTTCCGTCGAGCACAATCGCGGACATGGCACCGCGCGGCCGCGAGATCGGCGCGATCGAGGCCCATTGGTCGCTCGTCGCGTCATAGACGAAGCACTTGGAATGCGGACAGCGGTTCTGCTCGATGAAGCCGCCGAAGGTATAGATTTTGCCGTCGAGCGAGCAGCCCGCGACGTGATTGCAGGGAAGCGGGAAGGGCGCCTTGAGTTCCCACGTGCCTTTCTTCGGATCGAACACCTGATGGAAATTCTGGTCGACGCGATGCTTGGCATAGCCGGCGACGCTGTGAATCTTGCCACCACATTCGATCACAGCGTGCTCGCCGGTCGGGATCGGCATGCGCGGCTGTTCGACCCATTTGCCGGGGTTGGCGGCCTTGGGGGCGACGCTGGTCATGTAGCGCTGCTTCTCGACCGTCTTGGGGATTTCGGTGATCGACTTGTCGTTCAAGCCGAGAAAGAGCGGAAGTTCGTCTTGTGCCATGACTGACCTCAATTGACGTAGCCCGGGACGGCGTCCCGCAATAATTGGCGCGTGAGCGCGACGCCTTCGCGCGCGACATCGTAGGGCGAGCGCGCCCACAGCTCGGGGTTGGGCGCCTCATAGGAGAGATAGCCGGTATAGCCTTTCTCGGCGAGCAGGCCGAGCACCTCGCGCCATTTCACCACGCCCTTGCCGGGGGCAAGGCGATCGGTCGGCCGCCGCACGCCGGTCACCGGATCGGCCGACAGGTCGCTGTATTGAAAGCAGTAGATCTTCTCCGCCGGCAGCTCTTCGAAGCCACGCCCGGACGCGCCGCTGCGCGCGAAGTGATAAGTGTCGATCAGGTAGCCGCAATTCGGCTTGTTCGCCCCCTCGATCAATGTGCGCAAAACGGCGACGCTGTTGAGCACGTCGTGCTGCGAATTGAATTCGATCGCGAGCTTGAGGCCGTATTCGCCGGCGATGTCGCCGGCGCGCTTGAGAAACTCAATCGCCTGCGGGATCGGCCCGTTGACCTGGCCGGGCGCGCTCATCAGCGTTTTGCAGTCGAGCGCCTTGGCGTTCTCGCAACTCTCGCGGAACACGTTGAACAGGCGCTTGCTCTCCTCGCCGGTGGCGAACAGCCAGCCATATTCGACGCCCAGGACGCCGACCGGAATGCCGCTCGTCTTGATGAGGTCGAGCACTTGCTCATTCGTCATGCCGGCATCGAAGCAGCGCTTGAAGTCGGTGCGGCGCAACTCGACCGCATCGAAGCCGCCAAGCTTGGCCGCATCGAGCGCGGTCGCCAGAGGCGTGGTGTCGATCGTCCACATGTGCAAAGCGAGCCGCCCGAATTTGTCCGTCATGCAATGAGAGCTCCGGCTGAAGGCGGCGAATTGTTAAAAGGCGCGTGGCTGGGGGACTAGGATTCGAACCTAGATAGCCAGAGTCAGAGTCTGGAGTCCTACCGTTGGACGATCCCCCAACAGTGCCGACGCGGAAATTACGGCCGTTGGTGCCGGAGGCCCCTGACATGGGGCAATCCGGCTGATTTGACAAGTCCTTGGCCGCCGACCGCTCAGCCCGGCCGGCGCGGCCGCGCCGCCACCGTCGCGATGGCGATCAGGCTGCAGGCCGCCACGCCGAGGAATACCAGGCGCGGCGAGCCCTGGTCCATGATGGCGCCGAAAATCAGCGGCGCGATGATGCCGCCGATATTAAAACCCGTGGTCACGAAGCCGAACACCTTGCCGAACGAGCCGGGCGGGGTGATTTCGCGCACGATCATGTCGCGCGAGGGCATGATCACGCCGGAGAAAAAGCCGGCGGCCGTCATCGCCGCGATCACACCAAGCGAACCGAGATCGACTTCGCCGATCAGCGCGGTGAACAGCGCGATGGCGAACAGGCCGAGGCCCGCCACCGTGCCATGGCGCGCGGTGCGCGTGACCAGCAGCCCGCCGGCCAGCACGCCGATCGACGACAGCACCAGAAAACCAGTGAGCGCGGCATTGGCGCTCGTCACCGGCGTCGCATAGAGCGCACCGAGCGCGACCACCGAATAATTGTAGACGCCGCCGCTGATGATCGCGAGCAGCACAAAGAAAACGAGATTGAGCAGGATCGCCGGCGTCAGCAGCAGCCGCCAGCCGGCGGCGCCGTCGCCCGCTTTGGCGCGCGGCGCACCGGCGTGGGTATCGGCCTGGTCGCGCATCGCGATCAGCGCCGCCGCCACCGCGAAGCCGAGCAGGCTGGCGCCGATGAAGGCACCGCGCCAGCCCCACAAAGTTTGCATCATCAGCAGCGTGGGCGGCGCCGCCGCCGACCCAGCCATGCCGGCGAAGGTGTGGAACGAGAACGCCGGCCCGATGCGCTCGGCCGGCACGTGTTGCGAGAGCAGCGCATAGTCGGCCGGGTGGTAGACCGCGTTGCCGATGCCGGCGACCGCGAACATCGCCACCAGCATCCAATAGGAATTGGTCAGACCCACGACCAGGAAGGCGCAAGCGCCGAGAATGAGCGCAACGATCAGCGGAATGCGCGCGCCCAGGCGGTCGACGAAGAATCCGGCCGGCGCCTGCAAGAGCGCCGACACGGTATTGAACACAGCAAGCGCCAGCCCGATTTCGGTATAGCTGACGCCGTAGTCTGCGCGAACGAAGGGCAGCAGCGGCGCCAGCAGCAGAATGTAATAATGCGAAACGAAATGCGCCGCGCTCACCGCGCCGACCATGCGGGTGTGGGACGCGGGCTTCACGCCCAGAATTTCGGTCGCCTGGCTCATTGATCCCCGGCAGAGCGGCTCAAGCCGGCCGCTTGCGCTTGGCCTCCTCGATCGCCTGCCAGATGCGCGACGGCGTCATCGGCATTTCGAGATGCCTGATGCCGAGCTCCGACAGCGCATCGATCACCGCATTGGCGACCGCCGGCAAACCGCCGGAGGTGCCGGCTTCGCCGCAGCCCTTGGCGCCGAGCGGATTGCTCTTGGTCGGCACCGGGTGGCTCGCAACCGTAATCATCGGTACATCGTGCGCGCGCGGCATGGCGTAGTCCATGAACGAGCCGGTCACCAGTTGCCCGTCGCTGTCGTAGACCGCTTGTTCCAACAACGCCTGGCCCAAGCCCTGCACCGCGCCGCCCTGGATCTGGCCTTCCACCAGCAGCGGATTGACGATGGTGCCGAGATCGTTGACGGCGGAATAGCGCACCACTTGGGCGTGGCCGGTCTGCGGATCGATCTCCACCTCGGCGATGTGGCAGCCGTTCGGAAAAGCCGACGGCACCGGCTGGTCCACCACGTGATCGACGTCGAGCGTATTGGGCGCGCCCTCCGGCAGCTTCAGCCCGCCGTGCAGGCGTTGCGCGAGTTCGATGAGACCGATCGAGCGGTCGGTGCCGGCGATGGTGAAGCGGCCGGCCTTGAATTCGATATCGCTGACGGAGGCTTCCAGCACATGCGAGGCGATCTGCTTGCCGCGCTCGATCACCAGCTTCGACGATTCGGTCAGCGCAGCGCCGACAAACATCACCGAGCGCGAACCGCCTGAGCCGCCGCCGAAGGCCATGCGGTCGCTGTCGCCCTCGACCATGCGGATACAATCGAACGGCACGCCGAGCATGTCGGTGAGCATCTGCGCGTAGGTCGTCGCGTGGCCCATGCCGAAATCCATGGTGCCGGTCACGATCGTCACCGTGCCGTCGGCTTCGAAATGGATGCCGCCCATTTCCTTGCCGGGCGCGGCGGTGACTTCGAGATAGCAGCCGACGCCGAAGCCGCGCAGTCTGCCGTTCTTCCTGCTTTCGCGCTTGCGCTTGTTGAAGCCGGCATGGTCGGCGATCTCCAGAGCCTGCTTGAGCACGCCGAGGAAATCGCCGCAGTCATAGGTCATGCCGGAGGCGGCCTTGAACGGCAGGTCGCCCTTGCGGATCATGTTGCGCTTGCGCAGCTCGATGCGGTCGATGCCGAGCTCGCTTGCCGCCACATCGAGCGCGCGCTCGACATAATAATTGCCCTCGGGGCGGCCGGCGCCGCGATAGGCCGACACGTGCGAGGTGTTGGTGAACACGCATTTGGTCGCCACCTCGATCAGCGGCGTGCGGTAGACGGATGCGATGTTTTTCACCTGGTTGCCGGTCGGCAGCAGCGGTCCGAACTGGGCGAGGTAGCCGCCCATGTCGCCGTAGCCTGAGAGCCTGATCGCCAGAATATGCGCGGTTTCGTCGAAGGCGATCTCGATCGTCATGTCCTGCGCGCGGCCGTGATGATCGGACACGAAACTGCCCGAGCGCTCGTCGGTCCATTTCACCGGCCGGCCGAGCATGCGGGCGCCGTGCAGGATGCAGACATATTCCGGATAGACCGAGGCCTTCATGCCGAACGAGCCGCCGACCTGGCCGGTGATGACGCGCACCTTGTCGGCCGGCGCGCCGAGAACATCCATCAGCGACGTCTTCAAGCCGTGCACGCCTTGACTGCACGAATAAAGCGTCCACTTGCCCGATGCGGCGTCGAATTCGCCGATCGCGGCACGCGGCTCCATGGCGTTGACCACCATGCGCTGGTTGGACGTCTCCAGCCGCGTCACGTGCTTGGCTTTGGCAAACGCGTCGGCCACCTTCTCGGCGTCGCCATAATGAAAATCGAGCGCAATATTGTTGGCGACCTGGTCGAACACCAGCGGCGCGCCGGGTTTGACCGCGTCGGCCGGCCTGAGCACCGGCTTGAGCGGCTCGATGTCGAGCGCGACCGCCTCGGCGGCGTCCTTGGCCTGCGCCACCGTTTCGGCGATCACGCAGGCGACCGGATCGCCGACGAAGCGCACCTTGTCGCCGGAAAGCGCCGGCCGCGGCACGTAATGGATCGGCGAGCCGTCGCGGTTCTTCAGCGGCAGGCCGCATTTGAGCCCGCCATAGCCGGCGAGATCCGCGCGCGGTCAGCACCGCCAGCACGCCCGGCATCGCCTTGGCGGCGGCGGTATCGATTGCGCGGATGACGCCATGGGCCTCGCGGCTGCGCACCATCACGGCGTAGGCCTGCCCCGGCCGGCTGACATCGTCGGTGTAGCGGCCGAGGCCGCTGCACCAGCGTGGGGTCTTCGCTGCGGCGTACCGGCTGGCCGACGCCGAATTTGGTCAACGAAAGCGCGGTTTCGGCGGCTCGATCGTCCATGCGTTCAGCTTTTCGCGGTTGGCGAGGCGGAACGTCCAGATAAAGCAGCAGAGCCGCTTCCACAAGAACCCATTGTGCGGGCGAGGCTTGCGTGGCGCACAGGCGCTGTTAGACTTTTCGCGATTGGTGAAACATTGCCGCACCCTGAGCGCTTGCGGGCTGCCGGGAGCGGCAGGAAGGCTTTGAAAAATGAACGGCGAGGCCGGGGACAACCCAGGCCTCGACCCCGTGCTTGATCGGGCGCAGCCTGCGCGCGCCCAGTGGGGTCGGCGGTCGCCCGGACGGCTCAACGGCGCCCTCGGCAGCGACCGGGGCGGGCCGACCTATGCCGCGCTCGATCTCGGCACCAATAATTGCCGTCTGTTGGTGGCGCGCCCGACCGGCGACAGCTTCCGCGTGGTCGATGCTTTCTCCCGCATCATCCGGCTCGGCGAGGGCATCTCCGCCTCCGGCCGCATCAGCGAGGCCGCCATCGAGCGCGCGCTCTCGGCATTGGCGATCTGCCGCAACAAGATGCGCAACAAGGGCGTCACGCGCGCCCGCCTGATCGCGACCGAGGCCTGCCGCGCGGCCGAAAACGGCGAGCAATTCCGCAGCCGCGTCGTACAGGAATTGGGCATCGATCTCGAGGTCATCGACCGCGAGACCGAGGCGACGCTCGCCGCCACCGGCTGCACGCCGTTGATCGACCCGCGCGCCGAGGGCGTCGTGCTGTTCGATATCGGCGGCGGCTCCTCCGAACTGGTGCGGCTCAATCGCTCGCGCAAGACGCCCGGCGGCCCGCCGCTGCCGCAGATCGCCGGCTGGATCTCGCTGCCGCACGGCGTGGTGACGCTGGCCGAGCGGCACGGTGGCTACAGCGTCGGCCGCGACACCTACGAAGCCATGGTTAGCGAAGTGGCGGAAATGATCGCGCCGTTCGCGCGCGCGCATGGCGGCGTGCACGGCGTCCACCTGCTCGGCACCTCCGGCACGGTGACGACGATCGCCGGCGTGCATCTCAATCTCAAGCGCTACGACCGCAACCGGGTGGACGGCTGCTGGATGAGCGAGCAGGAGATCAGCGGCGTGATCGAGCGGCTGCTGGCCATGAGCTACGACGAACGCGTCGCCTCGCCCTGCATCGGCGCCGAACGCGCCGACCTGGTGCTGGCGGGCTGCGCCATCCTGGAGGCGATCCGCCGCGCCTTCCCCTGTCCGCGCCTGCGCGTCGCCGACCGCGGGCCTGCGCGAAGGCATGCTGGTGCAGATGATGCGCGACGACGGCGTGTGGGGCGGCGGCAGCCAGGTGGCCGCGCCGTGACCGGCAAAAGCGGCGGGTCGCGCGCGTTGAAAGTTCGAGTCAAGGGCGGCAAAGGCCGCAAGCTGTCGTCCAAGCTCTGGCTCGAGCGTCAGCTCAACGATCCTTATGTGGCGCGCGCCAAGCGCGAAGGCTATCGCTCGCGCTCAGCCTTCAAGCTCATGGAAATCGACGACAAGGCGCGCGTCCTGAAGAAAGGCGCGCGCGTCGTCGATCTCGGCGCCGCGCCCGGCGGCTGGAGCCAACTGGCCGCCAAGCGCGTCGGCAGCCCGCAGGCCGGCCGCGTGGTCGCCATCGATGTGCTGCCGATGGAGGCGGTCACCGGCGTCGACTTCGTTCAGCTCGATTTCCTCGATCCAGCGGCGCCCGCCAAGCTCAAAGCCATGCTCGGCGGTGCGGCCGATGTCGTTCTGTCCGACATGGCGGCCAACGCCACCGGCCACGCCCGCACCGATCATCTCAAGATCATGGCGCTGGTGGAGGCGGCCGCCGAATTTGCCCGCGCGGTCTTGGCGCCGGGCGGCAGCTTCCTCGCCAAGGTGCTGCAAGGCGGCACCGAGGCGTCGTTGCTGGCCGCGCTCAAGCGCGACTTCCGTCAGGTCAAACACGTCAAGCCGCCGGCGAGCCGCGCGGACTCAGCCGAGCTTTATCTGCTGGCGACGGGATTGCGAACGCCCAGTTCGCGAAGCTAGCGCCAGATCTCTTCGAAGGTCGCATTGGAGCCGGCCCGACGGGTGCGAACCGGCGCTTGTTCGGAGCGGCGCGAGCCGTGACGATCGTTCTCTTGCATCAGGCGCTTGATTTCCTGAACTTCGCGCGCGCTCAGCGGCCGGCCATGCTCGTCGGTCCACAGCGAGTTGGTGGCGTGCGATGCGCGTTCGCGCGGCGCCGCCTTGCGCGCTTGGGTTTTGTGGCCGATGTGCTCGCGATCCCGCGGTTGCGGGGTGCGCGCCTTTAGTGGAGCTTCGACTGGCTCGGGGGCGGACGCCTTGGCCTGCTTCTCGGTCGCCGGCGCGGCTGCGACGGCGGCCGGCTTTTCGTTGGCGCGTTTTTCCTGCGATTTGGCGGGGGCGCCCACTTGAGGGGGCGGCAAAGCGGCCGTCACAGGCGTGTCGCGCTTGTCTGCGCGCTTTGGCGCCGGCGCCGGCAATACGACATCCTTCTGCGGCGCTTTCTGAGCCGCCTTTAGATCGGCTTCGGCGGCGGACGATTTGTCGTCCTCGCGCTTGGCGACCTTCGGCTTGTCAACTTTTTGCGAAGGCTTGGCGTGCTTTGCCTCGATGGTGACGCGCGCCAGCGCCTTGCGCGCGTCGCCGAAATTGCGGTTGCGCGTCAGCGCGGTCTTGTAGTCGGCGATCGCCCGGCTGTAGTCGCCGTCATGTTCGTGCGCCAGGCCGCGCTGGTAATAGCCTTGCGCGTTGCGCGGATCGAGCTGAATGACGCTGTCGAGATCGTCCACCGCCTTGGCGTAACTCTTGGTCTCCATCAGCGCCATAGCGCGGGCGCGCAAGCCGGCGACATTCTTGGGGTCGCGTGACAGGCCGTCATTGAGGTCGGCCAACGCCTTGACCGTGTCGCCTTTGGCCTGGCGCAGCGCGGCGCGCTCGAAATAGAAGTCGGCCGGGCGCGGGTCGTGGCTGATTGCGGCATCGAGGTTGCTCAGCGCCTTGGCGGTGTCGCCTTTTTGCTTGTAGATCATGGCGCGCGCGCGATAGGGCGCCGGGCTGATGGTGCCGAGCGAGATCGCGCGATCGAGGTCGGCGAGCGCGCGATTGGCGTCGCCCTTGGCGAGATAGACCTGCCCGCGCTCGCCCAGCGCCAGCGCATCCTTGCCGTCGGCGGCGATCGCCTTGTCGAGATCGACGAGCGCGTGGCCATAATCTTTTTTACGGGCGAGCGCGGCCCCGCGCAGCGCCAGCGCGGCGGCGTTGTTCGGCTCGGCCTTGAGCATGGCGTCGGTATCGTGCACGACGCCGGCCATGTCGCCGTCGTCGAGCCGCAGCGCGGCGCGCGTCTTCAGCAGATCGACGCTCCAGGTGAATTTGAGCGCCCGGCCGATGTCGGCCATCGCGCGCTTGCGCTCGCCTTTGGCGGCATAGGCCTCGGCGCGCAATTTGTAGGTTGCCGGCCGCTTGGCATCTGCGGAGAGCGCGCGGTCATAGACTGCGATCGCCTTGTCGAAGTCGCCCTTCTTGCGCCAGAGGCCGGCCTCGGCGGTCATGGCGGCAATGCTTGTCGGGTCGAGCCGCTCGGCCTCGCGGTAATCGGCGAGCGCCTGGTCGAGACCGCCGGCTTCAACGCGCGCCTGTGCCCGCAGCATGAAGTTAGCGCTGTTCGGCGCGAGCTTGAGCGCGTGATCGAAATCGGAAATGGCGCGGGCGGAATTGTGCTGGCGCAGAAAGAGCTCGCCGCGCCCGCTATAGGCGCCGGCGTGGCGCGGATTGATGCTGATCGCCTTCGCGAAATCCTCGAGCGCCCCGCTGGTATTGCCGAGGTCGCGCCGCAACGTGGCGCGGTTCACGAAGGGCGAGGCTGAGCTTGCATCGAGCTTGATGGTTTCGTCGTAGTCGGCCATGGCCTGGCCGTAATTGCCGCGCGCGTACCAGGCATTGCCGCGGTTCTGGTAGGCGGGGGCGAAGTCGGGCGCCAGCGTGATCGCCTGATTGAGGTCGCCGATGGCGTGCGCGATGTCGCCGCGGTCGAGATATGCGAGCCCGCGCAGGGCATAGGCGACGCCCTGCGGCTTGCCGTGCAGCCGGCCCCATTTGAGCACGGTCGTGCAGGCGGCGATGCGCTGGTCGGCAAGGTCTTCGGTCTGGGTCGCGCACACGCGCACCTCGCGCGGCATGGCGATCGCGGCCTGCTGCGGCCCGAGCAGGGGAATAAGCGTAGCGCCCGCCAAAAGCGCGGTCCGGAGCAGCCTTGCAGGCCGTGCCTCACGCATACGCCACCTTAAATGTTAACTATAATATTTCCCGAAAATATCCGGTCCACCAATGACTTGTCCATGGGCGCGGGTCCCCATTCGTTAACCAAAGCTTGCGACATGGTTAATAGATAAAATTTTAGACGACCCGATGGTCCGATGGTTCGGTTGGGGCGGGGGTCCGGTCAGCCATTTCGGCACCCGCATCTGGCGCCAGCCTGGCGAAAATGACGGCCGAAACGGCCGAAATTGCCGCCACCGCGAGGAATGCCGGCGGGAAATCGGCCGCGCCCAAGGTTTCGTGACCCTCAAACCGCACCGTGAGCTGCACCGCCAAAGCGCCGAATGCCACCCCGGCCGACACCGCCAATTGCTGGCCGACGCTCACCAGCGAGGTGGCGCGGCTGATGCGCTCCGGCTCGACCTCGGCATAGGCGATGGTGTTGATGCTGGTGAACTGGAGCGAGCGGAAGAAGCCGCCGACCAGGAGCAGCAGCAACATCACCGCCACCGGCGTCGCCTGGGTGAAGGAAGCGCAAGCCGCCAGGAAGCCCGCGCTCACCAGCGCGTTGACCACCAATACGGTGCGGAAACCGAAACGCCGCAGCACCGTCGCCGCCGCCATCTTCATGGTCATGGCGCCGACGGCGGAGGCGAAGGTGATCAGGCCGGATTGGAACGGCGTCATGCCGAAGCCGACTTGCAGCATCAGCGGCAGCAGGAACGGCAGCGCGCCGGCGCCGAGGCGGAAGGTAAAGCCGCCCAACAGGCTGGCGCGGAAGGTCGGCAGTCTGAGCAGCGTGAGATCGAGCGCGGGAACGGGCGTGCGCTTGGCATGGACAAGATAAGCGATGAGAAAGATCGCGCCGCCCGCCACCAGTCCCGCCACCACCGTCCACGGCACGAAATTCAGCCCCAGCACCGACGCGCCGAAGGCGATGCCGGCAATGCCGAGGCCGGCCAGCACCATGCCGAGCACGTCGAAACGCTGATGGTCCTGGACGCGGATGTCCTCGATATAACGGGTGGCGAGCACGATGCCGATGAGCCCGATCGGCACGTTGATGATGAAGATCCAATGCCAGGTGGCGTAGGTGGTGATGAAGCCGCCGACCGGCGGTCCCAGCACCGGCCCGATCAGCGCCGGCGTCGTCACCCAGGCCATGGCGCCGACCAGCTCGCGCTTGGGGATGGCGCGCACCAGCACCATGCGGCCGACCGGCGTCATCATGGCGCCGCCCATGCCCTGCACGATGCGGGCGATGACGAAATCGCTGAGCGAGCTCGACAGCGCGCAGCCGATCGAGCCGAGCACGAACACCGCAATCGCGGCGCGGAACACCGTGCGCGCGCCGAAGCGGTCGGCGGTCCAGCCGCTGGCGGGGATAAAGATCGCGAGCGAGAGCAGATAGGAGGTGACCGCGAGCTTGAGCGCCAGCGGGTTGCTGCCGATATCGGCCGCGATCGCCGGCAGCGAGGTGGCGATCACGGTCGAATCCATGTTCTCCATGAACAAGGCGACCGCGATGATCAGCGGAACGATGCGGTCAGGGCGCATGTCGGAACCCGGCAGGCCAAGGGTGTTTGTCGCCGCGCTCCTTGAAGCGCAAAGCGGCAGCCGAAGGAAGCCGGTGCGCCTCCATGAGGGTTCATAACAGCCATCGGCGATTGCTCTAGGAATCGGCCGCTGACCGTGCTACTGACCCACGCCAACCCAAAAGCGGGCCGTGAACCGGGCGAGGTCCCCCTCGCCACGGGCGTTTTTTAAGCCCCGGTCGCCGGCCCCGACACCCTTTGGGGAGATGGAGTTGGCGATGGCGCCGAAAAACAACGGTAATCCGCGCGAAGCGCTCACCTTCGACGACGTGCTGATCAAGCCCGGCCTGTCGGAGGTTATGCCCGCCGACGTCGATATCCGCAGCCGCGTCACCCGCTCGATCCCGCTCAATATTCCGATCATCGCCTCCGCCATGGACACGGTGACCGAGGTGCAGATGGCCATCGCCATGGCGCAGGCCGGCGGCATCGGCGTCATCCACCGCAACCTGGAGCCGGACGCGCAGGCCGCCCAGGTGCGCCAGGTGAAGAAATTCGAATCCGGCATGGTGGTGAACCCGCTCACCATCGAGCCGATGGCGATGCTGCAGGAAGCGCTCGACCTGATGAAGGAGAACCGCATTTCCGGCGTGCCGGTGGTGGAGGGCGCCGGCAACGGCAAAGCCGGCAAGCTGGTCGGCATCCTGACCAACCGCGACGTGCGCTTTGCCACCGATCCGCGCCAGAAAGTCTCCGAGCTGATGACCAAGGACAAGCTCGTCACCGTGCGCGAGGGGGTGAGCCAGGACGAGGCCAAGCGCCTGCTGCATCAGCACCGCATCGAGAAGCTGCTGGTGGTGGACGAACAGTACCGCTGCGTCGGCCTGATCACGGTCAAGGACATCGAGAAGGCGGTGGCCAATCCCTATGCCTGCAAGGACGAGCAGGGCCGCCTGCGCGTCGCCGCCGCGACCACCGTCGGCGACAAGGGCTTCGCGCGCACCGAGGCGCTGATCGCGGCCGGCGTCGATCTCGTGGTGGTCGACACCGCGCACGGCCATTCGCGCTACGTGCTCGACGCCGTCACCCGCATCAAGAAGCTGTCGAACGCGGTGCAAGTGGTGGCCGGCAATGTCGCCACCGTCGAAGGCGCCAAGGCGCTGATCGATTGCGGCGCCGACTGCATCAAGGTCGGCATCGGCCCGGGCTCGATCTGCACCACGCGCGTGGTGGCCGGCGTCGGCGTGCCGCAGCTCACCGCGATCATGGACAGCGTGGAAGCGGCGCAAAGCGTCCGGCACGCCGGTGATCGCCGACGGCGGCATCAAATATTCCGGCGACCTCGCCAAGGCGCTGGCCGCCGGCGCCGATTGCGCCATGGTCGGCTCGCTGCTCGCCGGCACCGACGAGACGCCCGGCGAGGTGTTCCTCTATCAGGGCCGCTCCTACAAGAGTTATCGCGGCATGGGCTCGGTCGCCGCCATGGCGCGCGGCTCGGCCGACCGTTACTTCCAGCAGGACATCAAGGACGCGCTCAAGCTGGTGCCGGAAGGCGTCGAGGGCCAGGTCGGCTACAAGGGCCCGGTCGCCAATGTGTTGCACCAGCTCACCGGCGGCCTGCGCGCCGCCATGGGCTATGTCGGTGCCAACACGCTCGAGGAATTCCACCGCCGCGCCGAATTCGTGCGCATCTCGGGCGCAGGCCTGCGCGAAAGCCACGTGCACGATGTGACGATTACGCGCGAGAGCCCGAATTATCCGAGCAGGGTGTAGTCTCATCGCCCTCCCACAACGGAGGGTCGTGTATGCCCGCCGCCAAGCCGCCCGCCGATCCCTTCGCCGCCTTGCGCGAGGCGACGCTGGCGCATCGCGCGCAGCACGGCTGCAGCGCCTACCCGTACCAGAACGGCGCGCTGCTCGGTGCGCTCGCGGCGGCGGCCAATGCGCGGCGCATTCTCGAACTCGGCACCGCGCTCGGCTACACCGCGCTGTGGTTTGCCCGCGGCGCGCCGGAGGCGGTGATCGACACCGTCGAGCGCGACGCCGAGCACGTGCGGCTGGCGCGTGAGCAGGTCGAGGCGCAGGGGCTTGCCGGCCACATCGTGGTGCATGAGGGCGAATTCGCCGACGTGATGAAACAGCTCGATCCCGGCTACGATGTCGCCTTTTTCGACGGCCGCACGCCGTCGCGGCCGCTGCTGCGCGAATTGCGTCGATTGCTGCGCGCGCGCGGCCTGCTGATCAGCGCCAATCTCACCCATGCCGGCGCCGAGGCCTATCTTGCCGCCTTGCAAGACAAGAAGGCATGGCTTACCGCCTTCATCGACGAGGAGCGCGAGACCGCACTCAGCATTAAGCTGTGACCGGTCGCGCCAAATCCGAGGTTACCGATGTCCATTCAATTCGTACTGCTGCCGCTGTTCGTCGAGGTCGCTGCTCACCTTGGCGCTGCTGCATGTTCGGCATGATGTTCTACCGCGACGCACGATCGCGTCAGGCGCGGCGAAACGCGCCTGCGAAGATCGCGCTGCGCGAGCCGAACTGGCCGGTGCGCACGCAGCAGGTCGGCAATTGCCTTCGCCAACCAATTCGAACTGCCGGTGCTGTTCTACGTGCTGACGATCCTGTCGATCATCACGCGCCACGCCGATGTCGTGTTCGTCGTGCTGGCCTGGATCTTCGTGATCGTCGCGCATCGCTGCAGCGCTACGTCCACGTCACCAGCAACAATGTCGCGCCGGCGCGGCGGCTTGCTACGGCGTCGGCGCGCTGGTGCTGATCGTGGCGTGGCTCATCTTCATCATCCGCATCTTGCTCGGCCTGCCATGACGCCGGGCGCGCGGCTTGCCGCCGCCATCGAGGTGTTCACGACGATCGAGTCCGAACGCCGGCCGGCCGCCGACGCGCTCAAGGCGTGGGGCCTTGCCGCACCGCTTCGCCGGCTCCGGCGACCGCGCGGCGATTGCCGGTCTCGTCTACGACGCGCTGCGCCGGCGCGCCTCGAGCGCCTGGCTCATGGGCGCCGATACGCCGCGCGCCGTCCTGCTCGGCATGCTCAGGCGCGAGCGCGGGCTCGACACGCGAGGCGATCGCGCAAGCTCGCCGACGGCGCGCAATATGCGCCCGAGACGCTGAGCGAAGACGAGCGCGGACGTCTCGATGCCGGCAGACCTGACGGCGCGCCGCCGCATGTCGCCGGCGATTATCCGGAATGGCTCGACGCGCATTTGGCGCGCGCCTTCGGAGACGCGCGCGCGCAGGAGGGCGCGGCGCTGTCCTCGCGCGCGCCGCTCGACCTGCGCGTCAATACGCTGAAGGCTGAGCGCGACAAGGCCGCCGCCATGCTGTCGGACTTGAGCCCCGAGCCCACGCGCTGGTCGCCTTGGGGCCTGCGCATCCGTCTTGCCGCCGACGCCAAGAGCCCGGCGATCCATGCCGAGCCGGCCTTCCTGAAAGGCATGATCGAGGTGCAGGACGAAGGCTCGCAGCTTGCCGCGCTGTTTGCCGGCGCCAAGCCCGGCGAGCAGGTGCTCGATCTCTGCGCCGGCGCCGGCGGCAAGACGCTGGCGCTTGCCGCCATGATGCAGAACAAGGGCCAGCTCTACGCCACCGACGACGACAAGCGGCGCCTCGCGCCGATCCACGAGCGGCTCAAGCGCTCGGGCGCGCGCAATGTGCAGGTGCGCACGCCGAAATCGGTCGGCAGCGAGCTCGACGATTTGGCCTCCCGCATCGACCTGGTGCTGATCGACGCGCCCTGCACCGGCACCGGCGCCTGGCGGCGCAATCCGGACGCCAAATGGCGCATGCGGCCGGGCGCGCTGGAGCAGCGCCGCAAGGAGCAGGCCGCAAGTGCTCGACCGCGCGGTGCCGCTGCTCAAGGCCGGCGGCCGCATCGCCTATGTCACCTGTTCGGTGCTGGACGAGGAAAACGGCGACCAGGTGCGCGCGTTCCTTACCCGCCACGCCGGGTTTTCCGTCCAGCCGCCGGCCGAGGTCATCACGGCGCTGGGCGAGGACGCCTTCATGTTCGGCAAGGCGGCACGGCTATCCGACGAAGGGATAACGATGACGCCGCGCACGACCGAGACCGACGGGTTCTTCGTTTCGCTGCTGCGCCGCGCGTAAGGCCTCATTAACGCGAAAACCCCGATTGCGCCGCAATCCCGGCCAATTTTCCCCGCGATGATTTCGTGATTGAGGGAACTTGAGCACTTTAACCCCCGAGGTCCCTCCCGATGCTGGTGGCTAGACGCGATCCCCCGTTTCATTCCGGGGCGCACGAGGCCTCGCATGCGTCCGGCCTGCACCTTGGCCACGCCGCGCATCCGACCCGTTTCATGACGGCCTTGCAGGTGATCGGCTCGCTGCTGGCGATCCCGGTCGGCCTCGCCAGCGCCTATTCGATCTATCACGCCAATTTCTCGGCCGAGGCGCAATGCCAGAGCTTGCGCGGCAATATCATTGCGATGCTCGACAAGAGCGCCGACGCCTCCACCCTGCGCATGCTGGTGCGCCGCGACGTGGAGGTGTTCGAGACCACCTGCGGCGCGGTCGATCCCGACGCGGTGGCGGCGTTCAAGATGCTGCTGGCCCGCAAGACGGCGGCGCCGGCGCCGGTGTCCGTGGTGTCACCGCCGAAGCTGGTGGCGCGCGAGCCGGTGCATGCCAGTCGAACCGGCAAAGCCGGCTGAGCCGAAAGCTGCGCCCGTGGTCGAAGCCAAGCCGGTGCGGCGCGACGCCGCGACGTCCGATGCCAATTGGGTCGCCTCGGTGCGCGAGGCTCTGATCCATTCGCCGGCGGCCCAGGATTCGCCGGCGGCCCAAGACAAGCCCGCTGAGTCCGCCGCGCCGGTTGCGCCCGCCGTGCAGCCGGTCGCGCCGCAAATGCTTGTGCCGGTTGAACCGCGTGTCGCGGCGCCGTCTTTGGCGCCGTCGCTGACGCCGCCGGCAGCCGCACCGGCTTTGCCGCCCGTAGCGGCGCCCGCTTTGCCGCCTGCCGCCTCGGTGGCTGCCGCGCCGGCGCCCGCGCCGGCCTCCAATCATCCGGTGCCGCCGGGATCGATCCCTGATTCAGTCCCGCTGCCGCTGGCCGCGGCGGCCGAGAAGCCCGCTCATTCAGGCAGCGGCGGGTGGTTATCGAAAATTCCGCTATTGAACCGCGTCGTCGGCCAATAATCGTCTAAGGCTGGCCCATCTGCGGCTGCCAGTCCGCGACTGCCGACATATCCGCTTCGACCTGCCAGCGTCCCGGCCGTCCGGCTGAGCGTTCGGCCTGCGCCAGGCGCGAGAGAAATTCCCCGCGCGGGATGTCGCGGAAGCCCATGTCGCGGCAGGTCGGCGTCATCAGCTTGCCGTCGTTGAAGGCAAAGCCCCAACGCGCCAGATGCCAGTTGAGCACCGTGAAGCCGATCTTCGAGGTGTTGGGCTCGCGCGAGAACTGCAACTCGGTCATGAAGCTCGATCCGATGCGCGACGCCGTAGCCGCCGCCGGCCAGTTCGCCGCGCGCGTTCCACACTTCGAAGGAATGCGCGTGGCCGATGTCGAACAGTTCGGCATAGGCCCGCATGATCCTCGGCGTGATCCAGGTCAGATGCCAGCGGCCGGCGCGGTGGCCGGCGCAGGCCGCGATGACGCCCTCGAAGTCGCGGTCGAAGGTCACCGTGTAGCCGCCATGCCGCATCTGGCGGCGCAGCCTTTTCGCGATGTGCAGCGCCTCGAAGAACAGCAGCGAGCGCTGCGGCGGCGACCACCATTTCAGCGGCCCGACATGGGCGAACGGGTAGAGCCCGCGCCGGTAGCCGGCGAGCAAGGTCGGCGGCGTCAAATCGTGCACGATGCCGGCAAGGCCTGGCGGGGCGTCGAGCGTGCGCTCGGGATCGGGCAGGGCGTAGTCGGGAGCGAGGAATTCGCGCAAGCACAGCCGCAACAGGTTCGGCACGCCGGCGATGCGTGACGGCATCAGCGCCCAGGCCAGCCCCAGCGCCCAGCGCTCGGCCATGGCGGGCGCGCTCTCGCGGAACAGCGCGTCGCGGCCCGCCCGCGCCGAAGCGGGCACGTGCAGGCTCATGCGCTGCGTCTCATAGGCCATGGTTGGTAACCTTTGGCGGCTCCGGCATTTCCGGCTGTGCACAAGCCGGTTTCGAGCCATTTTCTAAGCACGTTCGGCGCTAAAATTGCGTTACTTGGGTGCGCACAACTGGCTTGACCTAAGGCCGCAATGCCCGCAAATACCCGTCCCGAACGGCCTTTCCGACCCGTCACCGATGCTGTTCGGGCCAAAGCGCCGTCCATGTCAGAAAAATCGCCAGAAAAATTGCACGACAAGGTTCTGATCGTCGATTTCGGCTCCCAGGTCACCCAGCTCATCGCGCGCCGGGTGCGGGAGGAGAAGGTCTATTGCGAGATCGTGCCCTACCAGAAGGCGGAGGAAGCCTTCCTCGCCATGCGGCCGAAGGCGGTGATCCTCTCGGGCGGGCCGGCCTCGGTGCTCGACAAGGGCGCGCCGCTCGCGCCGCAAGGCCATCTATGAGGCCGGCGTGCCGGTGCTCGGCATCTGCTACGGCGAGCAGGCCATGGCCGAGCAGCTCGGCGGCAAGGTCGAGGGCGGCCACCACCGCGAATTCGGCCGCGCCGAGGTGGAGGTCGCCGCCGATAGTCCGCTGTTCGAGGGCGTCTGGCGCAAAGGCGAAAAATATCCGGTCTGGATGAGCCACGGCGACCGCGTCACCAAGCTGCCGCCCGGCTTCAAGGTGCTCGGCACCTCGCCCAACGCGCCGATCGCCATCATCGGCGACGACGCGCGCAAGTTCTACGCCACCCAGTTCCATCTCGAAGTCATGCACACCCCGCACGGCGCCGCGCTGCTTGCGCAATTTCGTGCGCAAGATCGCGGGGCTTTCCGGCGACTGGACCATGCGCGCCTTCAAGCAGGAGGCGATCGAGAAAATCCGCGCGCAGGTCGGCAAGGGCCGCGTCATCTGCGGACTGTCCGGCGGCGTCGACTCGGCGGTCGCCGCCGTCTTGATCCACGAGGCGATCGGCGAGCAGCTCACCTGCGTGTTCGTCGACCACGGCCTGCTGCGGCTCGCCGAAGCGCAGAAGGTGGTGATGCTGTTCCGCGACAGCTACAACATCCCGCTGGTGCACGTCGACGCCGCCGACACCTTCCTGACAGCGCTCGAAGGCGTCGAAGACCCCGAGCAGAAGCGCAAGACCATCGGCAAATTGTTCATCGACGTGTTCGAGGCGCGAGGCGAAGAAAATCGGCGGCGCCGAATTCCTGGCGCAAGGCACGCTCTATCCCGACGTGATCGAGAGCGTGTCGTTCACCGGCGGGCCCTCGGTCACCATCAAGTCGCACCACAATGTCGGCGGCCTGCCCGAGCGCATGAACATGAAGCTGGTCGAGCCGTTGCGCGAATTGTTCAAGGACGAGGTGCGCGCGCTCGGCCGCGAGCTCGGGCTGCCGGAGGGCTTCGTCGGCCGCCATCCGTTCCCCGGGCCGGGGCTGGCCATCCGCATTCCTGGCGCCATCACCAAAGAGAAATGCGACATCCTGCGGCTGGCCGACGAAATCTACATCGAGGAAATCCGCCGCACCGGCCAGTACGACGACATCTGGCAGGCCTTTGCCGTGTTGCTGCCGGTCAAGACCGTCGGCGTCATGGGCGACTTCCGCACCTACGAGTACGTCGTGGGCCTGCGCGCCGTGACCTCGACCGACGGCATGACGGCGGATTTCTATCAGTTCGACATGCGGTTCTTAGGCATGGTCGCGACGCGCATCATCAACGAGGTCAAGGGCGTCAACCGCGTGGTTTATGACGTGACGAGCAAGCCGCCGGGGACGATTGAGTGGGAGTGACGATGGTACCGGCGCGACCTTACACGATCCGTGCTCGCCAATATCGCCGCGGCGGCCGGCGCGCTCGCGCCGGCGCCAGCGTGGTGGCGACGCGCATTGCGGTCGTTGAGGCCGATCCCTTCACGACTGGCCATCTTTCGCTACCTCATCGGCACGCTGTGCTTTGCGCGTTCATGCCGCATGCTGTGGCCGACGGCTGCGCATACCGGTTTGCGAATGGGTAAAGATCGTCCTGCTGGCGTGCTGTTCTTCGGCTTCTCACGTGGGCCTTGTAGCGCCGGGCTGCAATACACGACAGCCGCGCGCGGACGCGATCGGCTTGCCACCATTCCCGTGCAGACCTTGATCGTCGCCGCGATCTTCGGCCGCGAGCGTGCTCAACGTGGCGCAAGCTGTAAGCGTCGGGCTCGCATTCGCCGGCATTGCCGTGGTCTTCGGGCCCGCGGCCTGGGCGGCAGCGGCAAAGTTATCTGATCGGTGACGGGCTGATGCTGCTCGGCGCGTTCAGCGCCGCGGTTTACTCCGCGTTCAGTCGTCCGGTGTTCAGCGCGCTACGGGCCGACGTTCATCACGGCGATCGGCATGGTCTGCGGCATGCTGGCGCTGTCGCCGTGGCCACCGCGAAGGGCGCCGTTGGCGGCTTGCACGATTTCAGTAGCGAAGGCTGGCTCGCGCTCGCCTTCCTCGGAACCGTCGGCTCTGTCGTCGCAGTCTCGATTTCAACTAGGCGCTGCGCTGTCTGCGCCATAGCCGCGTCGTGATCTATCTGGCGCTGCAACCGCGATCTCGGCATGCTGCTCGGCAGCTTCATGCTCGGCGAAACGGTGACGGCGATCCTGGCACGTTCGGCCTGTGTTTCGTTATCTGCGGCATCGCTCGTTGCCAATGTCGACGTCGGCACGGCGTCCAATCGACCTGAGTGCGAAGGAACAGTGAACTCATGCCCATCACCATCTACGGCATCAAGAACTGCGACACCATGAAGAAGGCGCGCGCCTGGCTCGACAAGCACAAGGTCGACTACGCCTTCCACGACTACAAGACCGCCGGCATCGAGCGCGCCAAGCTCGAAGGCCTGGGCGAAGAAAGCCGGCTGGGAGACGCTGCTCAACCGCGCCGGCACCACCTTCAAGAAGCTGCCCGACAAGGACAAGGCCAACGTCACCGAGAAGAAGGCGCTGGCGCTGATGCTCAAGCAGCCCTCGATGATCAAGCGGCCGGTGCTCGAGCTTGGCGGCGGCAAGCTGCTGGTCGGCTTCAAGCCGGAGCGATACAGTGAGGTCGTTGCCGTGCAGGCGTGAGGCGCCAATGAAGAGCGACAAGAAGACGCTTGAGCGGTTATCACCGGTCGCCGACATCCGCCGCTTCCTCGAGACTCTGGGCCGGTGGTGCTGGTGCTTCGGCCTGGAAGGGCGCGCGCGACATCATGACCATGGGCTAGCACATGGTGAATGGACGTTCACGCCCAGCGGTCGGAGCGGCCTTTTCCAGCGGCAAGCACGGCTACAACTTGGTGAGCGACGCCAAGCAGTGCGTCATCAATGTGCCGACGCTGGAGCTTGCGGCAATCGTCGCCATAGATCGGCAATATAGCTCGCGCTCAGACGTCGACAAATTCGCGACAATTACGCCATCGTCGTCTATCGGTCGAGATCAAGGCGCCGCTGATCGCGCAAGCTACGCCAATCTCGAATGCCGGCTGGTCATGGCGCCTGCGCGGCAAATCAATGTTTCCATCTTCGAGGTGGTCAAGACGCACGCCGCCATGGCGCCGAAATATCCCAAGACCATCCACTACCGCGGCACGGCATGTTCCTGGTGGCCGGCCGCTCGCTCAACCTGCGCGCTATTTCCGCCCCGGCATGCTATAGACGCGGCGCCGCCGCCCCTTGATCCTGCCCGCTTTCCCTGCCACATGCCGCCCATGAACAGGCAGCTTGCCGCCGCTGATTCCGTGCCCCAAACGCCGCTCGCGCGCCAAGTCGAGCGCCGGCGCACCTTCGCGATCATCTCGCACCCGGACGCCGGCAAAACGACGCTGACCGAGAAGCTCCTGCTGTTCGGCGGCGCCATCAACCTCGCCGGCCAGGTCAAGGCCAAGCGCGACCGCCGCGCCACCCGCTCCGACTGGATGGCGATCGAGCGCGAGCGCGGCATTTCGGTGGTCACCTCGGTGATGACCTTCGAATACGACGGCCGCGTGTTCAATCTGCTCGACACGCCCGGCCACGAGGACTTTTCCGAGGACACCTACCGCACGCTCACCGCGGTCGACTCGGCGGTGATGGTGATCGACGCCGCCAAGGGCATCGAGGCGCGCACCCGCAAGCTGTTCGAGGTCTGCCGGCTGCGCGACATCCCGATCATCACCTTCATCAACAAGATGGATCGCGAGAGCCGCGACCCGTTCGAATTGCTCGACGAGATCGAGAAGACGCTGGCGCTCGACACCGCGCCGATGACCTGGCCGATCGGACGCGGCCGCGACTTCGCCGGCACCTACGATATCGCCTCCGGCGAGATGCGCCTGCTCAGCGAGGACGGCAAGACGGCCGACCGGGTGCCGCTCGATCTCCCCGCGCTCGCCGCCAAGAACAAGATGCTCGACGCCAAGGCCGTCGCGGAAGAACTGGCGCTGGTCAAGGACGCCTGCCGCCGCTTCGATTTCAAGTCGTTCCGCGAAGGCCATCTGACGCCGGTGTTCTTCGGCTCGGCGCTGAAGAATTTCGGCGTCAAGGATCTGCTCGACGCGCTCGCCGCGTTCGCGCCGCCGCCGCGCGCGCAAACGCGCCAATGCCCGCACGATCGACGCGCACGAGACCGCCATGACCGCCTTCGTCTTCAAGATCCAGGCCAACATGGACCCCAACCATCGCGACCGCATCGCCTTCGCGCGGCTGTGCTCGGGCAAGCTCACGCGCGGCATGAAGGCCAAGCTCGCGCGCACCGGCAAGCCGATCACGCTGTCGGCGCCGCAGTTCTTTTTCGCGCAGGACCGTTCGGTGGCGGACGAGGCCTATGCCGGCGACGTGGTCGGCATCCCCAATCACGGCACGCTGCGCATCGGCGACACGCTGACCGAAGGCGAGGACATCGCCTTCCTCGGCGTGCCGAATTTCGCGCCGGAAATCCTGCGCCGCGTCAAGCTCGGCGACCCGATGAAGGCCAAGAAGCTGAAAGAGGCGCTGCAGCAGATGGCGGAGGAGGGCGTGGTGCAGGTGTTCCGCCCGCTCGACGGCGCGCCGGCGCTGGTCGGCGTCGTCGGCCCGTTGCAGCTCGACGTGCTCAAAGTGCGTTTGGCGGACGAGTACGGCCTCGACATCGGCTTCGAGACGCCGGAATTCCAGTTGGCGCGCTGGATCGCCAGCGGCGATCCGAAAAAGATCGACGATTTCGTGCAGGCCAATTATTCCAGCGTCGCCGAGGACCTCGACGGCGACAAGGTCTTCATGGCGCGCAACCAGTTCATCCTCGACTACACCAGCGAGCGCGCGTCCGGCATCGACTTCACCGATATCAAGGACGTGAAGAACAGGGATGTTGTTGCGGCATAGCGGCCATTTATCGCTCTTGATCGCTCTTGCCTTGGCGTTAGCCATCGCCTCTACTGCGCCCCGCGCAGCGCCGCCGGGAGTTTAGTCATGGGCTTGCTGGTCCTCATCATCGGGCTGATCGTTTTTCTCGGAACCCACGTCTTCGTGACGTTCCGCGACACGCGCAGCCAATGCGATCGCGCGCCTCGGCCAGAACGGCTACCGCGCGCTGTTTGCGCTGGTCGCCATCGCCGGGCTGGCGCTGATCGTCTGGGGCTACGGCGAATACCGCGCGCATGAAATGATTGCGGTGTGGTCGCCGCCGGCGTTCATGCGGCACGTCACCGTCGGCCTGATGCTGTTGGCGGGCATCTTCATCACCGCCACCTATATCCCGAGCCACATCAAGGCCTGGCTGAAGCATCCGATGCTGGCCAGCATCAAGACCTGGGCGCTGGCGCATCTGCTCTCCAACGGCGACCTCGGCTCGATCATCTTGTTCGGCGCGTTCCTGGCCTGGGGCGTCTATGCCCGCATCGCCGCCAAGCGCCGCGGCGACCGCGGCTTTGCCAGCCCGCCCGCCGGCTGGACCAATGACGTCATCGTCGTCGTGGTCGGCGTCGTGCTCTTCCTGCTGGTCGGCTACTACTTCCACCCCTACGTGATCGGCGTGCCGGTGCTCGGGAGATAGCGCTTGTCGGTGCAGTCCGAAGTTCGGCGTCTCAGCGCCCCCGACATTCGCGCCCGCAAGAACGGCGAGCCGATCGTCTGCCTCACCTCCTATCACGCGCACACCGCG
This sequence comes from uncultured Alphaproteobacteria bacterium, assembly GCA_963742375.1. Classification (GTDB taxonomy): domain Bacteria; phylum Pseudomonadota; class Alphaproteobacteria; order Rhizobiales; family Xanthobacteraceae; genus Pseudolabrys. Next base: position 19,725 of record CAVULP010000004.1, on the reverse strand, counting down.
GCCATCGCCGACAAGCATTGCGACGTGATCCTGGTCGGCGATTCGCTCGGCATGGTGATGCACGGGCTGGAGACCACCGTCCCGGTCACCCTCGAGATGATGATCGTGCAAGGCCGCGCGGTGATGCGCGGCTCGCAGCGCGCGCTGGTGGTGGTCGATATGCCGTTCGGCTCCTACGAGGCCTCCAAAGAACAAGCCTTCATGAATTCCGCGCGCGTGCTCAAGGAAACCGGCTGCGGCGCCATCAAGGTGGAAGGCGGCACGCGCATGGCCGAGACCATCGCCTTCCTGGTCGAACGCGGTGTGCCGGTGATGGGGCACGTCGGCCTCACCCCGCAGTCGATCAACACGATCGGCTCGTTCCGCGCGCAGGGGCGCGAGGAGGCCGATTGGGGCCGCATCGAAGCGGACGCTTTTGCCGTGGCCAAGGCCGGCGCCTTCTCCGTGGTGATCGAGGCGGTGGCCGAACCGCTGGCGCGCAAGATCACCGGCGCGGTCGAAATCCCGACCATCGGCATCGGCGCGAGCGTCGCCTGCGACGGGCAGGTGCTGGTGATGGAGGACATGCTGGGGCTGTCGCCGCGCGTTCCGAAGTTCGTCAAGCGCTTCGGCGATGTCGGCCCCGGCATCGAGAAGGCGATCGCCGGCTATGCCGCCGAAGTGCGCGCGCGCAGCTTCCCCGGCCCCGAGCATGTCTACGCCATGAAGGCGAAAAAGCCGTAAGATTTCCCGAATCTTAACGATTGCCGGGCTAGCTTTGCCTTGCGTCCGCCACATCGTTAGGTTACGCCCCGCGCCGTGCCCCAAGGCGGGTCATGCGGGCGGGTGTGGAGCGCTTCTTGGCCGATATTTTTCACGAAGTAGACGAGGAAGTCCGCCGCGAACGGCTGCAAAAGCTGTGGGAGCGCTACAGCATCTACATCATCGCGCTCGCCGTGCTCCTCGTCGCCGGCATCGGCGGCTGGCGCGGCTACGAATATTGGCAGGCAAAGCAGGCCGCCGAAGCCGGTGCCAAATTCGAAGCGGCGCTGACGCTGAGCGAGCAGGGCAAGCACGCCGAAGCCGAGCAAGCCTTCGCCAAGATCGCGACCGACGCGCCCGCCGGCTATCGCGTGCTGGCGCGCTTCCGCGCCGCCACCGAGCTGGCGCAGTCAAAGCCCGCCGAGGCGGTCAAGGCCTACGATGCGATCGCCGCCGATAGCGCGCTCAGCCCGACCATGCAGGACCTCGCCGCTTTGCGCGCCGCCATGCTGCTGGCCGATAGCGCGCCGCTTGCCGAGATGCAAAAGCGCCTGCAGCCGCTCACCGAGCCTGCCCGCAGCTTCCGCGCCAGCGCGCGCGAATTGCTGGCGTTGTCGGCTTGGCACAATCACGACGCCGCCGCCGCCCGCAAATATATCGACATGATCGCGGCCGACGCCGAGACCCCGCCGGGCGCGCGCGCGCGCGCCGAAGTGCTCTCGGCGCTGATCGCCGCCGGCGGCAAGAGCTGAGAGCGAGCCATGCGCCGTTATCCTCGCATTGTCCTTTTGGCCGCGCTGGTGGCGCTCACGCCGGTGCTTGCCGGCTGCGAGAATTTCGATCCCGACGATTGGGACTTCCTCGGCCTCAACAAGAAGAAGCCGCTGCCGGGCGAGCGCCATAGTGTGTTCCCGAACGGCGTGCCCGGCGTCACGCAGGGCATTCCGCCGGAGTACCAGAAGAGCTACGTGGAGAAGCAGCAGCAGGAGGAAGCGGCGGCTGCCGCAGCGCTGCAGCAGGAAGAAGCGGCGAAGGCGGCAGAGGCGGCGGCAAAGAAGACCGCCGCAACGGAAGCTGCGGAAAAGCCGAAGCCCAAACCGAAACCCAAGCGCAAAGTCGTGAGCAAGCCCAAGCCGCCGACGCAAGTGACGGTGCAGCCGGCGCGCAGCCAGCCCGCGCCACAGGCGCCCTGGCCGGACTCCGCTCAGCCGCAGCAACAGTCCAGCCAGCCGCCGCCGCCCGCTCCGAGCCAGCAGCAGAATCCCGCCTGGCCCTCGGCCCCGCCCGCCGGCACCTTCTCGCGCTGACGCCTTAGCCGCGCTAAGAGAGCCTCGCTTGTATTGCGCGGGTTGGATCGTCCATGAGCTTCACCGTCGCCATCATCGGCCGGCCCAATGTCGGCAAATCGACTTTGTTCAACCGGCTGGTCGGCCGCCGGCTTGCGCTGGTCGACGACCGGCCGGGGGTGACGCGCGACCGCCGCGAAGGCCAAGCGCGGCTCGGCGATCTTGAATTCACCGTCATCGATACCGCGGGCTTCGAGGAGTCCGCGCCGGAAAGCCTGTCCGGCCGCATGCGCGCGCAGACCGAGACGGCGATCGCGCAGGCCGACGCGATCTTCTTCATGATCGACGCGCGGCAAGGGGCGACGCCGGCCGACCGCGCCTTCGCCGCGATCGTGCACAAGTCCGGCAAGCCGACGGTGCTCATCGCCAACAAGATGGAAGGAACGGCGGGCGAGCCGGGCAGGCTTGAGGCTTACGCGCTCGGCCACGGCGAACCGATCCCGCTGTCGGCCGAGCACAATGAGGGCTTGTCCGATCTCTACGATGCCTTGCGCGCGGCGCTGCCCGAGCAGACGGCCGTGGCCGCGCAAGAGGCCGCCGAGCCGTCCGGGCCGCATCCGATCCGCGTCGCCATTGTCGGGCGTCCCAATTCCGGCAAGTCCACGCTGATCAATCGTCTCGTCGGCGAGGAGCGGCTGCTCACCGGGCCGGAGGCCGGCCTCACGCGCGATGCCATCGCGGTCGATCTCGCATGGCACGACCGGCAATTCCGCCTTTACGACACCGCCGGCCTGCGCCGCAAATCGCGCGTCGAGGAGAAGCTGGAGAAGCTCTCGGTCGCCGACGCGCTCAACGCCATACGCTTTGCCGAAGTCGTGGTGGTGCTGATCGACGTCGAGCGCCCGTTCGAGGAGCAGGACCAGCGCATCGCCGATCTGGTCGAGCAGGAGGGCCGCGCGCTGGTGCTCGCGGTCAGCAAATGGGATTTGCAGCAAAAGAAAGTTGGCGCCATTTCCAAGCTGCGCGAGCAGGCCGAGGACAAGCTCAGGCAACTGATGGGCGTGCCGCTGGTGGCGGTCTCGGGGCTGACCGGCGAGGGGCTCGAGCGGCTGATGCAGGCGGTGGTCGACGCCTACGAAGTCTGGAACAGGCGCGTGCCGACATCCGCGCTCAATCGCTGGTTCGAGGCCGCGCTCGCCGCGCATCCGCCGCCGGCGGTGTCGGGGCGAAGGCTCAGGCTCAATTACATCACGCAGGCCAAGAGCCGGCCGCCGAGCTTCGTGCTTGTTCTGCACGCGCGCCGACGCGCTGCCCGATGCCTACAAACGCTACTTGATTAATTCGCTGCGCGAGGCCTTCGACCTGCCGGGCACGCCGATCCGGCTGACGCTGCGCGAGAAGGACAATCCGTTCAAAGGCCGCGCCAAGCGCAAGCACTAGGCCGGCGGCTGAAACTCCAGAAACTTCGCCGTGCGCGGAAATCGTAAAGCTTGCCGCTCTCCGCGCAGTCCGGCAGGCACAGCGGCACGATCGCCTTCGCCACCACTTCTGGCGCGGCAGCGTCTGCGGATCGACGCCGGGAAACGCCGTCGCCATCATGCGCGTGCGCGTGCGGCCGGGGCTGAACAGATTGACGCGCACATTGGTGGTCGCGCATTCGGCAGCGTACGTGCGCACCAGCGCCTCCAGCGCTGCTTTCGAGGCGGCATAGGCGCCGAAATAGGGACGCGCCATCCAGGAAAGGCCTGAGGTCAGGAACACCGCGCGCCCGGCGCTCGCGCGCTTGAGCAGCGGGTCCATGCAGCGGATGAGCTGCCAGTTGGCGGTGACGTTGACCGCCATCATATTGTCCCAGTCCTTCGGCTCGACATGGCCGAGCGGCGACGGCACGCCGAGCACGCCGGCATTGCCGACCAGCACGTCGAGCCGGCCGTAGCGCTCGTTGAGCGCGAGCGCCAGCCGCGCGATGCCGTCGCGAATCCTTGACGTCGAGCGGCACCAGTGTGGCCGTGCTGCCGGCGGCCTTGATCTTGTCGTCGAGCTCTTCCAGTGCGCCCACCGTGCGCGCGACCGCGACGATATGCGCGCCTGCTTGCGCCAGCTCGAGCGCCAGCGCCGCGCCGATGCCGCGCGAGGCGCCGGTGACGAGCGCGATGCGGTCGGCGAGCGGTTTACTCATCACAAGACGCCAAGGGGAAAGGGATCAGATCGCTTCCGCCAGCAGCGACAATTGCCGCGGGCTTGCTTCCTGCGCGGCGAGGTCGGTGAGCGGCGTCGGATAGTCGCCGGTGAAGCAGTGATCGGTGAATTGCGGCCGCACCGGATCGCGGCCGGCCAAGCCCATGGCGCGGTAGATGCCGTCGACCGACAGGAACGCGAGCGTATCGGCGCCGATGAATTGCCGCATGCCTTCGAGATCGTGGGTGGCGGCCAGCAGCTTGTCGCGCTCGGGCGTGTCGATGCCGTAATAGTCCGGATGCGTGATCGGCGGCGAGGCGATGCGGAAATGCACCTCCTTGGCGCCGGCATCGCGCATCATCTGCACGATCTTGCGCGAGGTGGTGCCGCGCACGATCGAGTCGTCGATCAGCACGATGCGCTTGCCCGCGACCACCGCGCGGTTGGCGGAGTGCTTCATGCGCACGCCTTGGTCGCGGATCGCCTGCGTCGGCTGGATGAAGGTGCGGCCGACATAGTGGTTGCGGATGATGCCGAGCTCGTAGGGAATGCCGCGTTCCTGCGAGTAGCCGATCGCCGCCGGCACGCCTGAAGTCCGGCACCGGCACGATCACGTCGGCTTGCGCCGGGGCTTCGCGCGCAAGCTCGGCGCCCATGGTCTTGCGCACATTGTAGACGTGGCGGCCGCCGACGATGGAGTTGGGCCGCGAGAAGTAGATGTATTCGAAGATGCACGGCCGCGGCGCCATCGGCGGGAACGGCTTGTGCGATTGCGCGCCGTCCTCGTCGAACACCACCACTTCGCCGTTCTCGACGTCGCGCACATAGTGCGCGCCGATGATGTCGAGCGCGCAGGTCTCCGACGCCAAAATCGGGCAGCCGTCGAGCTTGCCGATCACCAGCGGGCGGATGCCGACGGATCGCGCGCGCCCACCAGCTTCTTGTTGGTGAGGCCGACAAAGGCATAGGCGCCCTCGAGCTGGCGCAGGCCCTCGATGAAGCGGTCGACGAAGCGGTTGCGGCGCGCGCGCGCCACCAGATGCAGGATCACCTCGGTGTCGGTGGTCGACTGCATCATGGCGCCCTCGTGCACCAGGTTCTTGCGCAGCGCGATGCCGTTGGTGAGGTTGCCGTTGTGGCCGATGGCGAAGCCGCCGCCTTCGAGCTCGGCGAACAAAGGCTGCACGTTGCGCAGGATCGTTTCGCCGGTGGTCGAATAGCGCACGTGCCCGATGGCCGAATTGCCGGGCAGGCGGTCGATCACGTCGCGGCGGGCAAAGGCGTCGCTCACCAGGCCGAGGCGGCGCTCGGAATGGAAGCGCTTGCCGTCGAAGGAGACGATGCCGGCGGCTTCCTGGCCGCGGTGCTGGAGCGCGTGCAGGCCGAGCGCGGTGATGGCGGCGGCGTCCGGGTGTCCGAACACGCCGAACACGCCGCATTCCTCGCGCAGGCGGTCGGCATCCGGATCGAATTCGGGCTCGGTTATTGGCGCGAGGTTGAGCTCAAGCTGCTGCATCGCTATCGCGTTCCGGTTGCCGGTTGCGTTTCCGAGCGCTGGTCGGGCCCACTATCGGACGGCTCCTGATCTTCCGGCTTCCGCTTCTTTAACCGCTGCAAGATGGTCTTTTCAGGGTCGTCCGGCAACATAGAGATAAGCCATTGTCCCGTACTTTGAAGGACCACCCGCGATTTAGCGTCGCGCACCCAGGTCGGCTGGCTGCGGTCGGGCACCAGCCAGGCGAAGAACAGGAAGGCGACCACCACGATGATCAGCCCGCGGCCGAGCCCGAACAGGAAGCCGAGCGTGCGGTCGAGCGCGCCGACGCGGCTGTCGAGAATCATGTCGGAGATGCGCACGGTGATGACCGAGACGATCAGCAGCGTGAGCAGGAAAATGGAGGCGACGGTGACGCCGGCCGCCACCATGTCGCTGTTGAAGTAGCCTTTGGCCACCGGCAGCAAGCGCGAATAGCCGTAGAGCGTGACCAGCGCGGCGATGATCCAGGCGCCGATCGATAAAATCTCGCGCATGAAGCCGCGGATCATGGCCAGCAGGCCTGAGATCAGCATGACCAGAAGCAGGATGATGTCGAGCAGCGTGATCGGCATCGGCGGCTCTAGCGGCTCCGGCTGCAAACGCGCCCGCGCCCGCGCGGCGAATCCGCGGTGGCTGCGGCGGCTCCGGTCGGGGGCGGCGTGATCGCTCTTAAGTGCTTAATTTTACGACCATTTCTGCTCCGGCACCCGGTCCGGTGCCGCACGGGGTTCAGCGCGCGCCCCGTATATAGCGAGGCCTCACCCGCCCGTCACCCGTCTTGTCCGGCCCTTTTGCCGGCGTGGTTTCCGCGCGCGGCGATGTCGGCGACCAGGCTGGCAAGGCTGGCAACGTCGCTGACCTTGAGCCCCGGCTCGCCCGCCTCGCCGCGCGCGGCCTCGGGCACGACGGCGCGGGTAAAGCCGAGCTTGGCGGCTTCCTTGAGACGCGCCGGCGCTTGCGCCACCGGGCGGATCGCGCCCGACAGCGACACTTCCCCGAAATAGACCGCGTCGGCCGGCAGCGGCGCATTGGCCAGCGAAGACACGAGCGCGGCGGCGGCGGCGAGATCGGCCGCCGGTTCCTGGATGCGCAGGCCGCCGGCGACGTTGAGATAGACGTCGTGACCGCCGAGCTTGACGCCGCAATGGGCTTCCAGCACGGCCAGCACCATCGACAGCCGGCTCGGGTCCCAGCCCACCACCGCGCGCCGCGGCGTGCCGAGCGTGGAGGGCGCGACCAGCGCCTGGATTTCGACCAGCAACGGCCGGGTGCCCTCGATGCCGGCGAACACCGCGGTGCCGGGCGTGCCGAGCTCGCGCTCGGACAGGAACAGTTCGGACGGGTTACTGACCTCGCGCAGGCCGGCGCCGGTCATCTCGAACACGCCGATCTCGTCGGTCGGGCCGAAGCGGTTCTTCACCGCGCGCAGGATGCGGAACTGGTGCGAGCCCTCGCCCTCGAACGAGAGCACGGCGTCGACCATGTGCTCGACCACGCGCGGGCCCGCGATCTGGCCGTCCTTGGTGACATGGCCGACCAAAATGATGGCGGCGCCCGAGCGCTTGGCAAAGCGGATGAGCGCCTGCGCCGAGCCGCGCACCTGCGAGACCGTGCCGGGCGCGCCTTCCACCATGTCGGTCCACATGGTCTGGATCGAATCGATCACGATCAGGCGCGGCGTCTTGCCTTCCGACAGCGTGGCGATGATGTCCTCGACCGCGGTTTCGGCGGCGAGCTCGACGGCGGCATCGCTCAAGCCCAGGCGCTCGGCGCGCAGCCGCACCTGCGCCACCGCCTCCTCGCCGGAGATATAGACCGCGCGGTGGCCGGCGCGCGCCATGGCGCCGGCGGCCTGGATCAGCAGCGTCGATTTGCCGATGCCGGGATCGCCGGCCATCAGCAGCACCGAGCCGCGCACAAAGCCGCCGCCGGTGACGCGGTCGATTTCGGCAATGCCGCAGGGCAGGCGGGGCGCGTCATGCGCTTCGCCGGCCAGCGGCTCGAGCGCGAACAGGCGGCCCTTGCGCGGCGCCCGGCCGGGCCCGGTGGGGCGCTCGGCGCCTTCCTCGGCCAGCGTATTCCACTCGCCGCAGCCCTCGCATTTGCCCTGCCAGCGGTGCGCGGCCGCCCCGCAGTTCTGGCAGATGAAGGTCAGGCTGCGCTTGGACATGGGAATCGCCCTTGAATGCTCTCTGGACGCTAAAGCGGCCATGAGAACAATACAAGAACATTCTTTAAGAAAGTGCTGATTTTGGGGGATTTCCCCTCAGCCCCGATAAACCCGGTGATACCGCCGCCCGAGGCTGGTGAGCACCTCGTAGCCGATGGTGCCGGCGATGGTGGCCACGTCGTCCACGCTGATCTCATGGCCGATCAAGGTGACCAGGTCGCCGCGGCGGGCGGCGTTGTCGGGCAAATCCGTGATGTCGATCGCCATCAGGTCCATGGAGACGCGCCCCGCCAGCGGGCAGCGCTGGCCGGCGACGATGGCGTCGGCGCCCGGCTGCGTGTCCGACGATCCGGCCGCGCGCAGGAAACCGTCGGCATAGCCGACCGCCACCACCGCGATGCGGGTCGCGCGCTTGGCGGTCCATTGCGCGTCATAGCCGACGGTCTCGCCGCGCGGCACGCTGCGCAGCTGCACGATGCGCGCCTGCAATTCGATCACCGGCCGCATCGGATTGCTCTTGCCCGGCGTCGGATTGACGCCGTAGAGCGCAACGCCCGGCCGCACCATGTCGCAATGCGCTGGATTGCCGAGGAAGATGCCGGACGAATTGGCGAGCGAGGAGGGGATGCCGCGATAGAGCATGCGCACCTCGCGGAACAGCTTGATCTGGCGGTCGTTGAGCGGGTGCTCGGGCAGCTCGGCGCAGGCGAGATGGCTCATCAGCAGCGTGATGCCGTGGTTCTCGGAGCGGATGCGCGGCGCCAGCGCCGCCGCTTCATTGGCGGAGATGCCGAGCCGGTTCATGCCGGTGTCGACATGCAGCGCCGCGCCGCCGCGCCAGTCATTGGCGGAGCAGAAGGCGTCCCATTCGGCGAGCGCGACCAGGCTGCCGATCACCGGCCGCGCGCGCAGTTCGGGGAAGGCCGCCGCGGTGCCGGGCAGCAGGCCGTTGAGCACGTAAATCGCCGCCTCCGGCGCCATGGCGCGGGCGGCGGCGGCTTCCGCCAAGTCGGCGACGAAGAAGGTCTTGCAGCCGGCACGCGCGAGCTTGCGGGCGACCGGCTCGATGCCGCAGCCATAGCCGTCGGCCTTGATGACGGCGGCGCATTCGGTGGGTGTGGCGCGGCGCGTCAGCGCGCGCCAATTGGCTTCGAGCGCGGCCAGATCGACGGTGAGAATGCCGCCCGCATGCGCCGCCGGCGGGCCGGCGGTGAAGGAGGGCTCGGCAGGCGCCGCCTCGGGCGGGCTTTGCTCCTGTTGGGCTGCGGTCTGGGCGTCGGCCATGGCGGCTAGGTCTTAGCGGGCCGGACAGCAACCGTCCATGCGGGAAACGATTGAGCAAAAAACGAACCGCCCGGCGTTGCGCCAGGCGGTCCGCTTAATCGCTGAGGTCCGCGTCTTATTATTTGCGATGCTTGCGGCTCTTGCGCGCGTGATGGGTGACCGCCGATTGCAGCCAAAGTCCCGTCACGGTCGCCCGGACGTTGAGCCCGGTTTCGCCCTCGACGCTGACAGGCTGCAGCGCGAAGGAATTCGGCATGCCGCCGAACAGAGCATTGGCGCGGGCGCCGAGACCGACCGCGGCTCCGGCCGATGCGCCGCCATAGCCGCCGGCCAGCGTGCCTTGACCCACTTTCGTGCTGGCCGCGAACACGGCCCAGACCAGGGTGGTATTGCCGCTCCAGCCGATTTCGGCACCGGCGCGGTTCATGGTGGCTGTATAATGCTGCGTCCCACCGCCAACGGTGGACTGGAAGACGCAGTCATAGGCCGTAGACGACCAGAGAACATAGCCGATCGTCTGCGGGCTTCGGCAGGTCAGCAGGCCCACTTCGCTCGCGCTGGCGGGCGCGGTTACCGTCAAAGAGAGGCCAATAACCGCAGCGGCGGCGAGTGCGGATCGGGCAGCGAGCTTGATCGACATGGGCTTAGCCCTCCAACAACAGACAAAAACTGAAGGCGGTAAGGTTCGCGGTTTCCAATTTGCCAGTCAAGCGCTTGCTGCGGATAACTGCGCACCTGTTGCCGCATTGCACCTTCGGCTGCGAATTAAGGCAGCTGGCGGCGCGGGATTGCAACCGATTGCAATCGATTGGCAGACAATCGCGGCCGATTTGATGGGCAAAGCCGGCTAAATGCGCTCCGGCAGGCGCTCTTCGCGCACCAGCGAGGAGAAGCGGGTGACCGCCGCGTCGAACTGCAACTCGACCGTGCCGGTGGGTCCATGGCGCTGCTTGCCGATGATAATTTCCGCTTTGCCGTGGACCTTATCGGCATCCGCCAGCCATTCGGCGAATTTCTCGCGGTTGGATTCCAGCGGCTTGCGCATCTGGTGGTAGTACTCTTCGCGGTAGACGAACATCACCACGTCGGCGTCCTGCTCGATCGATCCCGAATTCGCGCAAATCCGAAAGCTGCGGGCGCTTGTCGTCGCGGCTCTCCACCTGGCGCGAGAGCTGCGACAGCGCCAGGATCGGCACGTTGAGCTCTTTGGCCAGCGCCTTGAGCTTGGTGGTGATCTCGGTGATTTCCTGCACGCGGTTTTCCGACGAGCGCTTGGTCGAGCCCGACAGCAGTTGCAGATAGTCGATCACCATCAGATCGAGGCCGCGCTGGCGCTTGAGCCGGCGCGCGCGCGCGGCGAGTTGCGCCACCGACAGGCCGCCGGTCTCGTCGACAAAAAGCGGCAAGCCCTGCAATTCGATCGAGTGATCCTTGATGCGCTCGAAATCGGCCTCGCTGATGCCGCCGCGCCGGATCTGGTTCGAGGGGATGCCGGTCTGCTCGGCGATGATGCGGGTGGCCAGCTGCTCGGCCGACATTTCGAGCGAGAAGAAGCCGACGATGCCGCCATTGACCGTGACCGTGTGCCCGTCGGGCTTGACCTCGCCGCGCCAGGCCTTGGCGACGTTGTAGCCGATATTGGTGGCGAGCGCGGTCTTGCCCATGCCGGGACGGCCGGCGAGGATGACCAGGTCGGACGGCTGCAAGCCGCCCATCATGCGGTCGAGATCGTCCATGTGGGTGGCGAGACCGGACAGCTTGCCGTCGCGCTGATAGGCGTGCGCGGCCATGTCGACCGCGGTGGTGAGCGCCTGCGCGAAACGCTGGAAGCCGCCGTCGTAGCGGCCGGTCTCGGCCAATTCGTACAGCCTGCGCTCGGCGTCCTCGATCTGGTTGCGCGGCGAGAAATCGACCGGCGCGTCGTAGGCGACATTGACCATGTCCTCGCCGACCTGGATCAGGTCGCGCCGGATCGACAGGTCGTAGATGGTATGCCCGTAGTCCTCGGCATTGATGATGGTGGTGGCTTCGGCGGCGAGCCGCGCCAGATACTGGCTCACATTGAGCCCGCCGATGTCGATAGTGGCGTCGAGGAAGGTCTTGAGCGTCACCGGCGTCGCCAGCTTGCCGGCGCGGATCAGGTCGCGCGCGAGCTGGTAGATGTTCTGGTGGATCGGCTCGAAGAAATGCCGCGGTTCCAGGAAATCCGAAACCCGGTAGAAGGCCTCGTTGTTGACCAGGATCGCGCCCAATAGCGCCTGTTCCGCCTCGATATTGTGCGGTGCGGCGCGATAGAGCGGAGCCGGCTCTTCGGCCGGCTTGCGGGCAACTGATTCGAGCGGAGCCATCGGACTTCCTGGTTCCGTCAATTTGACGAAACTTTGTTGGATGATGGCTTACACCGCTTTAACGAGCGCTGCGATGGCGGCGCGGCACTAATCGCCGCTGTCCACACCAATTCACCGGCTGAAAAAATTGAGGTTCGATCGCGCCGTTAGACTTGACGATGCGTGTGACAGCGCGACAGCGCGCCGCTTTTACTCGCCCGCCAGCCGCAGCGGCTGGCGCTGCCTGCCCTCGAGCGCGCGCAGGCGCTGCTCCTCGCGCGCAATGTAGTCGCGCGTCATCGGCACCAGGCCTTGGCGCTTGGCGAGCTGGATCTGGAACACCATCATGTTCTGCTCGCGGAACGCCATTTCCGACGACGCCAGGTAAAATTCCCACATGCGCTCGAAGCGCTCGTCGTAAATGCGCTCGACTTCCTCGCGGTGAGCGAGGAAGCGCTCGCGCCAGTGCTTGAGCGTCTCGGCGTAATGCAGGCGCAGAATCTCGATATCGGTGACGAGCAAGCCGGACGCCTCGATCGCGCGGCAGCACTTCCGAAAGCGAGGGGATATAGCCGCCCGGGAAGATGTATTTCGAAATCCATGGACTGGTCCTGCTCGGGCCCTCCGAGCGGCCGATCGAATGCAGCACCATCACGCCGTCGTCGCCGAGCAGTTGCGCACTCTTGCGGAAGAAGGTGCCGTAGTGATTGACGCCGACATGCTCGAACATGCCGACCGACACGATGCGGTCGAACGGTCCCGCCACGTCGCGATAGTCCTGCAGATTGAAACGCGCGCGCGCGCTCAAGCCCTTTTCGGCCGCGCGCTCATTGGCGATGGCGTGCTGTTCCTGCGACAGCGTCACGCCGGTCACGTCGGCGCCGGTCAATTCCGCGAGATAGAGCCCGAGCCCGCCCCAGCCGCAGCCGATGTCGAGAACGCGCAAGTCTTTGCCGGGCAAATCTTGGCAAGCCTGCCGCGCTCGAGCAAAAGCTTGGCGGCGAGATGGCGCTTTTTCGCGAGCTGGGCGTCGTCGAGCGATTGCCCGGGGTTTTCGAAATAGCCGCAGCTGTATTGCCGGTCGGCGTCAAGGAACAGCGAGTAGAGCCGGCCGTCGAGATCGTAATGATGCGCCACGTTGCGGCGTGCGCGCGGGCGCAGATTGAATTGGCGCAGACGCCGGGCGAGGTAGCGCAGCAATCCTTGCAGCCGCGCCCAATGCGGCACGTCGGTGTTCTGCCCGAGCATGATGGCGAGCACGTCGGCGATCGAGCCTTGCTCGACCACGAATGTGCCGTTCATATAGGCTTCGCCGAATTTCAGTTCGGGATCGAGCAGGATGCCCCATTCGGCCGCGCGCGTGGCAAAACGAACCGATACCGGCTGGCCGGTCCCGTCGCCGAAGGTTAAGACCGTGCCGCGCGAGGTGGTGACTCTAAATGTCCCCCGCCGGACAAAGGTCTTGAGCAGAAATCGAAGCAACCGATCCATCGGCCGCCCCCGTCACTAATAAGCTGCGCTACGCGCCTTTCTTGGCCCGCCACCGAGAACGTAGCGGAACAAAACTCGTTTCGGACTTTAGTATTAAATCAAAGTTCTATCGCCCCATCAATCCTTGGAAATTTGCGCGGCAGGCAAATCCTGCGAATTGGTCGTATGTCGCAATCCTGACGTAATGGCCTATCAACAGGGGTGGATTGCGGGTTTCGGCGGGCAATGCGAAAGCATGCATTCGAAAGGGCGTGGGCAATGATGGCTTCAAGTCGCCGCATAGCTGTTGGGGCGGCAGTCTTGGCAGTCTTGGCAGCCTTGGCGCTTTTTGTCGCGGGCCCGGCCGCGGCGCAAGAAAATCTCGACCAGGGCAAGTCGCCGGCCCAGCTCTACGCCGCCGACTGCGCCATCTGCCATAAAACGCCGCACGGGCTGTCGAGGGTCGGCGGCATGTCCGGGCTGCAGGGCTTCCTGCGCGAGCATTATACCGCCAGCAAGGAAACGGCGGCCGCCATCGCCGCCTATCTGATCGCGGTCGATCGCGAGGCGCCGCCGCCCACGCGCGCGTCCAAGCGGTCGGGCAAGCCCAAGGAGCCCAAGGACAAGTCCAAGGACAAGACCAAGCCCGGCGAGGCGAAGTCCGCCAACCCGGCCAAGGACAAGGCGAGGCCAAGGGCGAGGCCAAGGGCGGCGAGCCCAAATCGTCCGAGCCCAAATCGTCCGAGCCAAAGCAGACCAAGCCGGCCGAAGCCGCTCCTGCCGATACCGGCGCCAAGCCGGCCGCGGCCAAGCCGGCCGAGCCCGCCGCGCCTAAGCCGGCCGAGGCCAAGGTCGAGGCGCCGAAGCCCGACGCCGCCAAGCCTCCCGCGCCGGCCAAGCCGGAGACGGAGAAGAAGTCCGACTAGTCCTCGGCCGCCGGCGTCTCGTCGGCGGCCTTCTTGCGTGCGGCCTTCGCCGGCTTCTTGGCGGGCTCGGCGCTTTCGCCCTCGGTCTGCGGCTGCTCGCTTTCCTGGAGCGCCTTGGCCGCCTCCGGCTCGAAGAAGGCCTCCGCAGCGGTCTTTGCAGCGGCTGCTTCCTCTTCGGCGTCGGTGCGTGCGATCAGCACGTTCTCGCCGCGCGCGATGCGCTCGGCCTCGTCCTGGCTGCGCGCGACCGTGACCGTGATCGACACCTCGACCTCCGGATGCAGCGCGAGCGGCACCTTGAACTGGCCGATCGTCTTGATCGGCGCGTTGAGCGCGACTTGCGCGCGGGCCACCTCGGCGCCGTCGGCCTTGAGCAGGCCGATGATGTCGCGCGTCGTCACCGAGCCGAACAATTGGCCGGCTTCGCTCGCCTGGCGCAGCACCACGTAAGCCCGGCCGTCGATGGTTGCGCCCAGCTTGCCGGCTTCGCCCTTCATTTCGAGATTTTTCTCCTGCAATTCGGACTTCATGCCTTCGAAGCGCGCCTTGTTGTCGGTGGTCGCGCGCAGCGCCTTGCCGCGCGGCAGCAGGAAATTGCGGGCAAAACCGTCCTTGACGCGCACGATGTCGCCCATCTGGCCGAGCTTGCCGACGCGCTCGAGTAGGATCACTTCCATTTTCGTCTCTCCTTGATCTGAACGTTCAGGTTTCGTTGGATGTCTCTTACGTGCGGGCCGGCGGCGGCCCGCGCGTGCGCGCGACGCGCGCGCGCAAATCGATTGCCGTTTCGATCAGCCCGAGCAGGCAGAGCGCCAGCACTGGCCAGCCAAGCACCAGCACTGCCGCGTAGACGGCGCCGAGCAGGAAACCGCGCCCGTTCATGGTTTGAGTGATGGCGTGCAGGACCGCGAAGCCGAGCACGCCGAAGGCCATCAGCAGGCCGGCCGCCACGATGCCGGCGACGATGCCGAGCATGCCGCCGAAGAAACTCACGATCGCGGCGAGCACGAGGACTGCCGCCAGCGGGCGCGGGAAGCTCATGGCCGCAAGCTGCGGCCACGGCCGCGTCAGCCGTCCGGAGAATTTCACGATGCGCGCGGAGAGCCACAAGTTGAGCACATTGGTGACGGTGGCGAGCACGGCTGCGGCAAGCGGCAGCGCGCTCACCAGGAAGTCGATGAGCCGGCCGGCTATTGGACACGCCGGGCACGCTCAGCGGCGCGCCCGCCGGCTCGCCGCTTTCCACCTGCAGCAATAGCGCCAGCGCCCGGTGCATGGCGGCGCGGAAGCTTTCCGCGTCGGTGCCGAAATTGGGAATGGCGACGACGACGACCAGCGCAGCGAGGATCGCGGCCCACATCACCAGCCGCCCGGGCGGATACCATTCGAGCGCGGGCGCCGCGCCGTTGCCGCTCGTCGCGACCGGACGCGCCAGCATGGCCAGATAAGTCGAGCCACCAGGCCGGCAGGCCGGCGCTCGCCAGGAACGCGAAGAAGAACACCGGGCCGAACATGGCGGCGAGCGCGAGCGCGCCGGCCAGGCGCCGATCAGCGCCGACCAATGGCTCCAGCCGAGGCCGGCGATCATCATCGGCAGCGGCGCGAGATAAAACAGCAGCACCGACAACAGCGAGCCCGACGTCACCGACGCGAACAGCAAAGCCGCTGCCGCGCCGGCGCCGATCCCGATCAATCCGAACTGCATCATCACGAGCTGTCCCGCTGCTTTGAGCGGTTAGAGGCGGATGCAAGTCCGCCCCAACCATCGGCCCCCGGAGTGCCCCCGGCGGCCTCGTTATGTGCGTCGCTACCTTATCACGTAAGGCAGCAGGCCGAGGAAGCGCGCGCGCTTGATCGCCTGCGCAAGCTCACGCTGCTTCTTGGCCGAAACCGCGGTGATGCGGCTCGGCACGATCTTGCCGCGCTCCGACACGTAGCGCTGCAACAGCTTGACGTCCTTGTAGTCGATCTTCGGCGCATTGGCGCCGGAAAACGGACAGGTCTTGCGCCGGCGGAAGAACGGACGGCGGGCGCCGCCGGACTTGCGATCCGAATGCCATGGCCTATTCCTCCACCGCCGGAGCGTCCGCGACCACGACCGCGACATCGTCCTCGCCCTCGTCGCGCCGCGGGCGGCGTTCGCCGCGCCCGCGATCGCCGCGGTCGCCACGGTCACCGCGATCGTCGCGGTCGGACTTGCGCATCATCGCGGAGGGGCCTTCCTCGAGCGCCTCGACGCGGATGGTGAGATAGCGCAGCACGTCTTCGTTGAGCCGCTCCTGGCGCTCGATCTCGGTCAGCGCCGCCGGCGGCGCGTCGACATTGAGCAGCGTCATATGCGCCTTGCGGTTCTTGCGCATGCGGTAGGTGAGCGACTTCAGGCCCCAATATTCGGTCTTGGTGACCTTGCCGCCCGATCTGCCCGATGACGCCGGTCAACTGCGCGGTCAATTCCTCGACCTGCTGCGCGGAGAGATCCTGGCGCGCCAGATAGACGTGTTCGTAGAGCGGCATGGATTGCCTTTCCCTTGGTTAGCCCAACGTCCTCGACCCGGCGCCTAGCCCCTCGAGCCCTTCGGGAAAGGCTCGAATGCTCTGAAGGCGGGAACACGGGACGTCGGGCCAAGGGCCCTACCGGTTCTTCGCTGGAAAAACGGCCGTCCGTTCAGCTCCCAACCAGGATCGACGGAACGCGCGGTTTATAGGGGTTTTAGCGGAAAACGCAAGGCTGGCTCAGGCCGCCGCGTGGCCGCCGGGAAGCTGCCGTTCTGCTGCAGCCGGTCGGCGAGCTTGACCGCCAGATCGACGCCTTCGCGGATCTGGCGGGCGGCTTCCGGGCTGTCGCTATTGCCCCGGCGCATCCGGTTGAGCGCTTCCAGCAGGCGTTCGAGATGATCCGCCAGCATCTGCTGGCGGAAGGCCGGGTCATGGCGCGCGCGCGCGAGATCGTCCTCGCTCACCAGGTCGCTCATCACGTCCGCCTCTCAAAGGTTAACGGAAAGCCTAGCCCATAAACTCTTGTCGCTTCGTTACCGCCGGCGGCTCAACTTGACAGAATGACGCAACGCGGTGTCTTTCGGCCCCGATTTCACGGCAAAAACGGGATAAAGAGCGGGCATGGCGGTCGCATTCGTATTTCCGGGCCAGGGCAGCCAGGCGGTCGGCATGGGCAAGGCGCTGGCCGATGCATTTCGCCGCCGGCGCGGGCGGTGTTCGACGAGGTCGATGCCGCGCTCGGCGAGAAGCTCAGCGCCATCATCTGCGAAGGGCCGGCCGAGACGCTGACGCTCACCGAGAACGCCCAGCCGGCGCTGATGGCGGTCTCGCTCGCGGCCATGCGCGTGCTGGAGGCGGAAGCCGGCCTCGATCTTGCGCGCGACGCGCAATTCGTCGCCGGCCATTCGCTCGGCGAATATTCGGCGCTGGCCGCGGCCGGCGCCTTCACGCATCGCCGACACCGCGCGGCTGCTGCGCATGCGCGGCCAGGCGATGCAGAAGGCGGTGCCGGTCGGCGTCGGCGCCATGGCGGCGCTGCTCGGGCTCGAATTCGACGCGGCGCGCCGCGGTCGCGGCGCGAAGCGGCGCAGGGCGAGGTCTGCCAGGCCGCCAACGACAACGGCGGCGGGCAGGTGGTGGTCTCGGGCGACAAGGCCGCGGTCGAGCGCGCGGTCGAGATCGCCAAGGCCAAAGGCGCCAAGCGCGCCATGCTGCTGCCGGTGTCCGCGCCCTTCCATTGCGCGCTGATGCAGCCGGCCGCCGACGTGATGGCGGAGGCGCTGGCGAACGTGGCCATCAAGCGCGCCGGTCGTGCCGGTGGTCGCCAACGTGCTGGCCAAGCCGATCCAGCGATCCGGCCGAGATCGTGCGCGCGCTGGTCGAGCAGGTCACCGGCACCGTGCGCTGGCGCGAGTGCGTCGCCGTCATGGCGCAGGCCGGCGTCACGCGCTTCTACGAAGTCGGCGCCGGCAAGGTGCTGACCGGCCTGGTCAAGCGCATCGCCGAGGGCGCGAGCGCGACCGCCATCGGCACGCCCGAGGACGTTGCGGCCTTCAAGGCGCGCGCATCGCCTGACACTGGAACCGGTTTCGATAGATCAGCGCAACGTTAGGAGCCGCATGATGTTCGATCTGACCGGCAAGACCGCGCTGGTGACCGGCGCGACCGGCGGCATCGGCGGCGCGATCGCGCGCGCGCTGCATGCGCAGGGCGCGACGGTCGCGCTTTCCGGCACGCGCGAGGACGCGCTCGACGCGCTCGCCGCCGAGCTCGGCGGCGCGCGTCCATGTGCTGCCCTGCGATCTCGCCGACAAGGACGCGGTCGAGGCGCTGGTGCCCGACGCCGAAGCCGAAATGGAGCAAGCTCGACATCCTGGTCGCCAATGCCGGCGTCAACCACGACAATCTGTTCGTGCAACTGAGCGACGAGGACTGGGATGCCGTCATCGCGGTCAACCTGACCGCCACCTTCCGGCTCACCCGCGCGGCGGTGAGGACCATGATGCGCCGGCGCTGCGGCCGCGTCATCGGCATCACCTCGGTGGTCGGCGTCACCGGCAATCCGGGGCAGGGCAATTACACCGCCGCCAAGGCCGGCATGGTCGGCATGATCAAGTCGGTCGCCGCCGAATATGCCAAGCGCAACGTGACCGCCAATTGCATCGCGCCCGGCTTCATCGCCTCGCCGATGACCGACAGGCTCAACGACAAGCAGCGCGAAGCGATTCTGGCCCGGGTTCCGGCCGGCAAGCTCGGCAGCGGGCGCGATGTTGCCGCGGCCGCCGTCTATCTCGCCTCCGACGAGGCCGCCTACGTCACCGGCCAGACCCTCCATGTCAACGGCGGGATGGCCATGATATGAGCCGAAATGCTTGGCTTTTCAGGAGGTAGAGGGCTAGGTTCACACTGCTAGTCAACCGAATTGAAGTGTGGTAACCGAATTTCGGCCCGGCTGGGGCGGCCGACAACGGAAGTCGTTTCGAGTGTTCCGCGATCCTTCGCTCCACCAGCGTCAACCACGACGAGGCCAAGCCGCCATGGTTGCAATCGTGTCCCGGTTGCGGCCCAATCTAAAAAGCAAGAGGTTGCAACGATGAGTAATATTGCCGAGCGGGTGAAAAAGATCGTCGTGGAGCACCTGGGCGTGGAACCCGACAAGGTGACGGAGCAGGCCAGTTTCATCGATGATCTTGGCGCCGACAGTCTCGACACCGTCGAGCTCGTGATGGCTTTCGAGGAAGAATTCGGCTGCGAAATTCCCGATGATGCCGCCGAAACCATTCTTACCGTCGGCGACGCAGTCAAGTTTCTCGAAAAGAACGCGAAAAGCTGAGCCAGCGCCGCGCGCACCGCTCGAAACGCAACAATTGTCGTTTGCTTGCCGGCTATGCCCGTTATAGCGGAGCCTAGGCCCCCTCAATTTGGCTGGGAGTGGCCATGAGACGTGTTGTCGTAACCGGCATGGGAATGGTCACGCCGCTTGGTTGCGGCGTCGAGACGACATGGGCCCGCCTCATCAAGGGCGAGAGCGGCGCCAAAAAGATCGACCGCTTCGAGGTCTCCGACATCGCCTGCCAGATCGCCTGCATGGTCCCGCGCGGCGACGGCTCAAACGGCACCTATAATCCCGATCAGTGGATGGAGCCGAAGGAGCAGCGCAAGGTCGACGAATTCATCGTCTACGCCATGTGCGCGGCGCGCCAGGCGCTCGACGACGCCGGCTGGCAGCCGCAGACCTACGAAGAGCAGACCACAACCGGCGTGCTGATCGGCTCCGGCATCGGCGGCATCGAAGGCATCGCCGAAACCG